>NZ_BMGR01000014.1 GCF_014640295.1 Paenibacillus abyssi
GGGTTTGAGTGGGGAGATTGGAGCGCAGCGAAGTTCTTCTATATAGAGACGAATCGACCGCCTGTCTCAGATTTTAGCTGTACGCCTAGTCCTGCCTATGAAGGCGATGTCGTCAATTGCACGAATCAAAGTACAGATCCAGATGGCGACCTAATGACGTATCTCTGGACAGTTAGCGGGCCGGGTGGTTACAGCGCGACATTCACAACCACAAACATCAGCTTACCGCGTACTGTGACAGAAAATCGAGTGGGAACCTATAAAATTAAGCTTCGGGCAACCGATTCTAAGGGGATGGCAAATAATACGGACGCACAGAAAAGTGTTGTAGTCCAAGCCTTGTCAATTTCCGGACAGGTCAAGCACACAGCCCAGTGGGAACAAAATCGCTTGAAATGGAACACCGGCAACCCGACGTTAACGCGAGCGGCAAATACTTTCTGGGCAGGAGAAGGTTTTGATCTGGTCGGTACGCCAACTGCAACTTCGAGCGCAGGTGGCAGCACAACGACGGCTTCGAGTATTGCGGTGGCAGCAGCTGGAATCGGGAATGCGGCACTTGCAAAACAAAACGCTACGACTTGGACCGGTTATATCGGACAAGACACAACGGTAGTAGAATTGGAGAAGCTCGCGGATGGCGCATACGACTTTACGTTCACGGTCACTTACTCCAACGGGGTACAAAAAACAACGACTGTCACCATTTACATCGCCGGCAACTGGAACGAATTCTTCAGGTTCCACCGGGCCTATTAAACGAAAAAGGGAGGAGCTGCATTTAGCTCCTTCCTTTTTCATTGAGCAGGGCTTCCGTGCTTTGCCGAAAGCAGATAGTCAATCGGGATCACCACGAGTACCTGGAAGAAACTCATATTCAACAAGGACGTCCATCCATTGAGTGTCGGATGAGTGCAGGTTATAATTGGTTGAGATAAATAATTGATGTGCAGCTAATCGGAAGCACCGAAAAGCATGGGGAAACCCTGACTTTCGGTGCTTTCTCATTAAGGAGGATCATAATGAAAAACTATTATTCTAATCCGCAGATCGACCGAGAAATGAAGATGGGTCACGTTATTGATTCGCCAGATACGGCGATACGATGGGATTGGATGAACCCGAGCTACGCTACTTTAGCTGTGGTTGGCGATAGTGTGCGATCGTCCAGGAAGGCGATGGTATCCAAGATTGCGCATAATATTCATCAGCATGACAACCAAGCCGTGTTTTGGATTACTGCAGACCAAACAGAGCATAGCAGCTCCGTGGAAATCGACGATTCGATTGCGTGGCTTGAAGATCGGCCGGATATTTCAAAAGACTATGACCCAAACCAGTATTTCAGGGATCGGCGCAGTATTTTTCCTGCGGTTTACTTTGATCTGATGGCTCAGGGTAAAGGCCAATTTAGGCTTCGTGACTATGTGCCCTCCATTACATACCGTTCTCACATGGAAGGCCCGACTCACGGGTACCAACGGCTGTTTGAAGGCATACAGGATCCGCAAATTCGGGAGACGCTGCTTGGCGCCCATAAGAAGGTCCAGAACGGCGTGGAGTGGCATATTACGGATACCGGCAGAAAATTTATTATCCCGTCAGGTGTATCGAAGGAAGAGAAGGCTGCGGCGATGGTGCTTTCGATGTGGAGCTTCTGGTCTTACATTTGCCGCATTGAACGGCCGCAGCAGTTTCTTCTTATTATCGAACCGGATAAGGATGTTATGCTTGGTGAACATGGAACAGAACTCAAAAACTATATCATCCGTACAATGGACGTTATTCAAAAGCTGACGGAAGAGCTGACCTTGGCCGTATTGTTGTCTTCCGATACGATGTTCCC
This sequence comes from Paenibacillus abyssi, assembly GCF_014640295.1. GTDB lineage: Bacteria > Bacillota > Bacilli > Paenibacillales > Paenibacillaceae > Paenibacillus_D > Paenibacillus_D abyssi. The sequence continues at coordinate 1,847 of NZ_BMGR01000014.1, forward strand.
GGTCTCTGAGATGGCGATCCGCACGCGCGTATTTTTGGAAACGCATGAATCAGATATGGACATGTTTACTCCCGAGCATAAGGAGTTTTTTGGGGAACGGTTGTATCGGGAGTGGGAGAAGGGAAATAGTCACGTCGCATATATTCAGGATTTTTATTCCGGGAAAAGCTGTGTTGGAGATCTGAATCCGGCCGCTATTGCATTTACCGAGGCAAATGAAGCCGTGGGAACCGGTGAATGATGCCCAGCGTGTAGTAATGCCGAAGGGAGGACGCGATAACTTAAATGGACAAGAAAAAATCGAAAAAAGACTTTTTTATAGCTTTACTCATTGGCATCATCTTGGGAGCACTGGCGACGTCATTAAATGTACTCAAGTGATGAACTTGTTTATTTAAACAGCCGTAGTTGCTTTACACCTCCATGAATTCCCAATAGAATATAAGTATCTTATTACTTCACCATACAGCGCGATCGTAGCCAAGCGGCATGGGTCGTTTCGTAGGTTCCTTTACTTGGAACAGAAAGTTCAGGCAAAGAATTTGTCTGTTCATTGACTATGAAACGAAACCAACAACGCTTGGCTTTGTTGCGTTTTCGCTGTGTAACAAGAAAATTCCGCATTCCCATGACGGAAGGAAACGTTCTGCTTTAGGACGGATCCCCGTCTTTTTTGTGTTCAAAATTCGATTATGAAAGGTGAGTGATAAACGATGTTAAGCATTTTTGTAGCATCTATCTTAGCAGGTGCGTTTGGAGGAATTCTGAATGCTCTCCATAAAAAATCAGCCATCGAGCTGCCAAGATTTGTAACCTCTAAAGTAGCTGGGAAGGTTTTAAAACCTGGGATTGTCAGAAACATTCTGATTGGAATGGGAGCGGGTATTGTTGCGGTGCAGCTCTTACGCTTCCTGCCAATTGAATTGGACATCTTTCAATTCACGGCTATAGCCGTTCTGGGTGGTTTTAGTGGAACGAAACTTCTTGCTCGAAACGCTGAAAGACTGTCTGAGCAGACGGAGAAGATTGTCGAAGAAATCATTTCTAAGATGAAATAAATACGCTATCTGAAAGCGAGGAGAAGGTCATGAATCACGGTATTGATCCGGAAGAGATGATGGAGGCTCTCCGGGAATGTATTATTGCTTTGCAAGTAGCAGAGACGAATGAGGAGCGGGGTATAATTCGCTCCCAAATACATAGGCTCAAACAGCATATTACGAGCCGTGGTATGACTGTCCCTTTTGGCGAACTGGCATAAGTGAACAGGTCACGAAACAAATTAGCGCTGAGCAAATTGCTCGGCGCTTTTTTGCATTTATACAAAAGGGACGTTTAGTTTTTGCGTAATTAACTGTTATAGGAGTAAACTGGAGGTAAATAGCGTGAGTTCAATTAAATTCGAAATGAGGGATTCTAATGGAAAAAGAAGTCAAAGAATCTGCTCTTGAAACTCTGTTGGAATTACATACAGCGATCCTAGTGACGGAGAACAAAGAAGACCGGCAGAGGATAATGGACCAAGCGGGGCGTTTGCTCGAGGTCCTTGCCGCAGATGAACTGCTGCCCAAAGACGTGCTCCAGCTGTGGAATGACATTAAAGTCTAACTTGAGGAGAGATAAACCATGTTAAAGGATATGGACCAGATGGAAGCGGGTATTATGGTGACGAAAATGAGTGTCGTTTTAACGATGCTTAATCATGGGAACGATGAGCAGAAACGTTTTGCGCGGGCGGAGGTTAAGCAGCTGGCAGCGATCTTGGAAAGGAGCATGGAACCCACGGCATATAAACTGGCAGCATTGAATCTCGGCTTCACCGCGGAGGAGATGGAGATTCTTGAACAAGTCGCTGTTTAATCCTCCTTCGCCTAAATGGAGATGGTTCATTTATCCGCTCATCGGTGTATTTCTGTACCTGAACTTGCGGATGATCCTCAGGATAGGTTCGGGATCCGAGATAACGCTCGGAGATAAACTCGTCTACTCCGTCCAATTTTCCTTTATGCTTGCGTCCTGGTATTTGCTCTTCGGATATCGATATCTACGCTGGGCGGCAAACACAAAGACCGAGTTGTTTTGGACGGCAAAGCAGAACCGGCTCATTTTTATAAAGAAATACGGTAGGCTGTTCATCAATGAAGAGGCGTGTAAAAAGCTTGGGATTGACCCACTGCCCTATAAGCGGTTAAGGCAATCCGATTTACGCGAAGTCGCCGAACGAATTGAGAATCAACGTGTGATCTAAGCAAATAACGTCTATGTGTTACGTGCAAATAAAGTCTTAGACAGTAATTCTTGATTTTACGAGGCTTTTATATTGAATAAATCGTTAGCTTTTGAGCAATATGTTCTTGACTACAATTGAACCAAGAGTCTGAGGGAAACTGAATCGGGAAAATAAAGTGTTAGACTTTTGGACGTTTCTAATCATAGGGAGGCTGCTTATATGTTTGAAGCGATCAGTTCATTAATTTATCAAGAGGATTGGAAAATGCAATGTTGGAGAGAGAGGTACGGGAGTAGGAGGTTTTGGATTGTTCTAGGTCCCCAAGAAGGTGTTGTTGATCAAATTAGAGATATTAGCACTGGACCGGATATTCCTAGCATTGAATTAGCTTCATTCTTTTATGTAGTAGGATCATGGTTGCCAGTAATTAATAAGGACTCATTCGAAGAAGCATTAACAGCACTTAATGAAAAACTGCTTCCGATCTATAAAAATGGTGTTTGGCAAAGTGCAGTACATGATGCTCTCGCCCGCATTATTGAAGTCAGCGATAATTCATACGGTTTAGCACGAGCAGTCCGCGAAAATGACGATGCATTGCTGGCCCCGAATCTCTAGCAACACATGCCGCCGTTCGGAATTACCGAAGCTGCCGTTAATTCTAGTCTACAACTTTTTTTTGAGTCTAATACTTAATTGAGTCTAACACTTTATTTTCTTTGAGCACTATGATAGCACCGACCTTAACTAAAGGCGGTGTTTTGCTTTATTCGAGGGTTGGTAAAGTCGCCGAAAGTCGAAGCATAACTTATTCTTAAAGAAATACGTAACGTTGTGCCGCGTTAACGTCGCGTTACGCAACGTAGAGTGGAAAGGCGGCTTTACATGGCTCGACATCTTCAGTATTATCCCAACCCGGTAGGTGCGAAGCGCAAATGGGCCCCCGCCACAGCACCGCTGCAACCGCAAACGAGTGTTGATTACGTTAAGGAGAACGAAGAAGATACTTACTTCTTCCGGGCACTCGAAATCGAGAAGACGATAATGAATGCTCAACAGGTCGATGCTGTACGTCATGGTAAGGGGCCGGCAAGGGTGACAGCGGGAGCGGGAGCGGGAAAAACGAGAGTTCTCATTGAGCGAGTAGCATACCTTATCAGCCAGCGGGATATCGATCCCTCGCGCATCATGATGCTGACCTTTGCGAATAAGACGGCCGCGGAAATGAAAGAACGGCTTGCATCGGAACCGAGCATTGGAGAGAAAGCAGAGCAAATACTTTGCGGTACATTTCACTCCATCTTCCTCCGCCTTATTCGGGGGAGAGGATTTAACCAGAAGGTGCTCAGCGAACAGGATGCTCATGAAATGATCGCACAAGCCATTCGCAGCTGCAGGAGTTCGCTTAAATTAGAGCCAGCCGAGATAAAGGAACATATAGACGCATGGAAACGTGAAGGGCGAAACCCGGAGGACATGGCTGAAAACAATAAGCAGGAGAAAGAGATCAAAAGGGTAGCGTTAAGTTATGAGAAAGAGAAGCGGGATATCGGCTCGATCGATTTCAACGATATTATGCTGATTTCCCTAAATGAGATTGAAGCCGATGATGCATTATTAGCCACACTTCAAGCTCGCATTGAGTTCGTGTTGGTCGATGAGTTCCAGGACACCAGTACAATTCAGTTTCGGATCCTGCAGCTGATCGTGCAAGGCCAAGAGAATATTTTCGTAGTTGGAGATGAAGACCAATCGATTTATCGGTACGCCGGAGCGGGTCGCTTCATGCAGGACTTTCTAAAGTATTATCCTGGTGCGTCTGAATACAGGCTGACAGCTAACTACAGATCAAGCCCATGGATCGTGGAACTTGGCAATGAAATTATTGCTCAGAACAAAAACCGAACGCCCAAACGAATGATGGCGACTAGGGCGGGTATTCAGAGCCCCATGTTCCTGCGTCCCCTCCATCCGGCTGCCGAAGCCCAGATTATAAGCGATCATATCATGAAGCGGTTAGATCGCGGGGAGGCGCCTGAAACGATCGCTATCTTGTACCGCGCTCAGCCGGCCGCCAACATGCTGCTGGAAAGTCTTATCGCAAAAAACATACCGATCCAGGGCGATTACCTGGAGCCGACACTGTATGACCGGCAGAGCGTAGAGCCAATCATGGCCAATATTGATTTCGCCGTTTGTCCTTCGTGGGAGCGCATAGAGAGCGTTCTGAGCAGCCTATGGGTACCGAAAGCACGCGCGGTGGAATGGCTTCGCACACAACATTCTGGAGCTCCAGTGTTGAAGGAGCTTGTGAATTGTCCATTTCTAACGATCGAGGAGAAACAGCGAATCCTTGAGAGAGACTATCTGCTAAAAGGAGCGTCACCGGGCATACTCGTAGCAAACGTCATACAGGCGATGACACATCCTTGGATGGGACGTCCGCTCCACCGGCTCGCGGAGGACTTCGCCGCTCTGCAGGCCGCGGCTGACAAGCATGAGACGATTGAAGCCTTTGATCATTATGTCCGGGGAATAAACGATAAACGCTATCGAATGTTAAAAGAGGGCGCCGGCGGTGTCTATTTAATGTCCATCCATCGTTCAAAGGGGCTGGAGTTTCCGGTGGTCTATATTGTAGGGGCATCCGAACGAATCATTCCTTATTACCTGGCCAAGTCGGAGGAAGAGATTGCGGAGGAATGCAGACTGCTCCATGTTGCCGTAACCAGAGCGCAGGATGAATTACTCATCAGCTCCCCCTCATCGTTTTGGGGGCAAAATACGGCGATTTCCCGCTTCATACAAGCAGTCTATCAGTAGCATGCAACAATCATGACCAAATAACTTTTCGACATTGACATATTGTGTTGTGAAAAATGCTAGTATGAAATTAGGCTTATTAATCGGATTTGGAGGTTGATCATGTGTCAGATAGACAGGCGATCATTATTATTATTCGAACATGGATTCAGGTTTTTACTGCGTTGGTTCTGATAATTTCGGGCGTACAAGGGAACTGGAACGTCTTTGTTCCTTCTATTGTCTTGCTAGTGATTACAATAGCATGGATAATTTCAGGAAATAAATCTACTATGAAAAATGTGCGACAATAGATGTATGCACATTATTTTGAGGTTTGACATTTGGCGTTCCGTAGACTGGATGATGCTGGGTATATCCAGTAAAATGTAGATAGGAGCTTTACCAAAGGGGCGCGAATCATGGACATGTCACTATTAACGGCTGCCGGCCGGCTGTTTGCTATATTTTTGTTGGTTAAGTTCATCATCTTCTTCCTGGAGATCTCGTTCAACCGGAAACCACGCCAAATGAACAACGAATTACCGAAAACAAGACAAGAGGGTGCTGCAAACTTCAAAGCAAACACGCCTCTTTACGATGTGATGGCCAATTACCTCGAGACAGGTTACTCGCTTGCACTGGATGCTCAATTCTTGTTGAAACATAACGATGCTTTCTTCCGGTACTTGGATCTCATCTTTGAGCACGCTGGCGGGAATGTGTTGATCAGCGACGGTGTACTGAAGGAGATCGAGGAGCTCCGTAAAAGGCCGGAGACAGGGATCTTAGCCAACAACCTTCTGGATAATATATCCGAAGCAATATCCCGTTACCCGAAGCGCTTGGAGGTCATTAGCGTTGATGACGGTCAATCCTCGACTTTTGGAATGAATGATAAGGATAAATTGGATCGTCTGTTGGCGCCTTATGTTCTGGCAGATAAGTACCGGCTTACCAAAGTTCTCTTGATGTCGGGGGAAGTCGATAAACAAAACCGGGCCGTAAAACACGGACTAGCGGTACATTCCGTATAGAAGACGTTCGGTTCTTTTGGTATAATGGATTAAACGAATAGCCGATAAAATTATCGTGACGAAGCACGTACACGTTCCCCAGGGGACAGGTACGTGCTTTCTTGCGCTTTAAGGAGGTCCACAATGAAACGATTGATCGTATTAGGAGCCGCAGCCGCAATTATAGTAACCAGCTTCACCATACGAATGCCATCCCACAAAGACGAAGTAAGCCCCGCATTGTCAATAAAAGCGGCGCCAGTGAATGCCGAGACGAACCACTACCAGCTGGCCTCAGCTAAGGTAAATGGATCAACTGAGGCTGGAGCTGCAATTACAGCTGAGAAGCCGCCTTCTGCTTCAATACAAACGGTCGATATACCAATTTACTTGAACGGCACCCTGGTCGAGATGCAGGAAAAGCCGATGATCAGCGCTGGCTCCACTTTGGTCCCGCTCCGATCGGTATTTACGGCAATGGGGATCGAAGTCACATGGGAAAATTCCACTCGCACGGTTATCGTCCGCAAAGATGGCAGCGAGTTGGAGCTGAAGCCTGGCGAGAAGACCGCCATCCTGCAGGGGAAGCGAATTGAGCTCGCAACCCCCGGTCAAATCATGAATGGCAGTACATATGTCCCGCTTCGTTTTATTGGTGAGAGCTTTGGTTCGCTGGTTGGTTACGACGCGAACAGCCGAACCATCTCGATTAGCACGCTCCCGTATAAGAAAGGAAAAGTGGTTTACATCGTTGATGGAGATACGCTGGACGTTAAGCTCAATTCGGGAGAAACGATAAGAGTGCGCTTGATTGGCGTCAATACGCCAGAGTCCACGAAGAAAGTTGAGGTTGGCGGAAAAGAGGCGGCTGCGTACACGAAGAAACGACTGAGTGGTAAAACGGTCTTTATTACCCAAGACAAGACAAATGATCCCTACGGCCGCACGCTGGCCTATGTTCACCTGGCTAATGGCGAATTCTTTAACGCCACGCTCGTTTCAGAGGGATACGCCCGCGTGATGACAATCGAGCCAAATACTACTTGGGCTGCTTATTACGAAGACCTGCAGGTAAACGCACAGAAGGGACAAAGACAAATATGGAACCCCGCCACATATAAAGGCGTGGATCCGGTAATCGCGAATGATATGATCGCGGAATTAGCTGAAGCGGGAATTACGAAATCGGCTAATCATTTAGGAACTTCGACAACCGAATCTGAATTTGCAAACCTGTTGCTGTTTACGCTGTTCCCGGAAGCCCGGATCCTGATGACCGGCTATAAAGTGTATCAGATCGGTACGGATGAAGCCACGCAGAAGATCATTCAGACTCTCTTTAACAAAGGATCGGCCAACGATGATCAGCTGTTGGACAATCAGCAAATGCGAAAGCTCACCCTGATGGCTTTAGGGGTAGAGGAAGGTTCGTTTGTCACAAACACCCTCGACAACCTTGGGCTAATCCCGCAGCTGGAACGCCCTGTTACGGTCGGTGAAGCTACTGAGATGGTCAGCAAGCTAAAGTCATTCATGCCCGCCATCGATGGCCTTAAAGGGAAGGTCGAAGCCCTCCAACCGGACATTGAGAAATTACACGGTTTGAAAGGATACGTAAGTGATTCGGGACTGCAGGAGAGTATAAAAGGAACATTGGGCGGGCTGGAAAAACTGAACCTCACCGATAAAGCCAAATCTGCCGGCGAATGGTTGAAGGATTCGATTGGCGAATTATTCGGCAAAAAGCCAACGAACGAAGACGCGAAGACAGTCATTGAGAGCACGAAAGAAAAGGTTGAGGACATAAAGGGCCAAATCTCGGATGATGCCTTCCGGATCATCGATCAAGAGTAATCGCAAGGAGTGAAATGATGCAATGAGCTTACCGGTTGGAGTGTACAAGGGATGGTTATGGATTATGTTATTCTTTGGGGTATTCGCGGTGTTTGTTGTTCCGGGAACCGAGGTTTATATGCTGCTGCTGATTGTGGCAAGCGGGGCGGCGCTTGCGCGGCTAAGAGGCACGAAGAGGCTCTCAGAAGCGCAAGACATTCAGGTGTCGGTAGTATGCCTTGTGTTGATGTCGTCTGCGTCATACCTTTACCTGGCGCCCCCAATGTAACAATACGATGGACAAGAGGGGCTGTCCGGAAAGGAAGAGATATGTGGGCAATCATTTTTAACATCATACTGTGGTATCTTGTCATTGGCCATATCCAGTCATGGCGGTGGCTGATCGAAGCCCGCATTAAATGCGTCGACTTACGCGATCCTATGTGGTCGGAATTCTTGAATTCGTTGAAGGGCATTGCGAGCTTCACCTTTTTAGGAACATTGTTTTGGTTGCCGGCTATCCTGCTCAACATGTCGCGGCGGCTGCGTCGAAAAACTAAAGTGCGCCACAAAACGGCAATGACCTGGCTGCAGGCATTCCAAAAGACGGTTCTGTTATATAAAGAGCTACAGGCGTGGAGAAGAAACGATATCCAATGAAGGGATGGGGTAGTGGTGGATAAGAGGGATGACGAGAAGAAGCACGTTGAGGGGCCTTTAAGCAAGGAGGAAGTCGAGGAGATTTTGAACTGGCTGGAACTCGAAATAGGAAAAACCGAGACCAAAGAATCGCCAGGGAATCGGCAACCGCTCAACCAGCCTGAGGCTGAGAATATGTTTGAGATCAGCGAGGAGGAAATGTTTTCTCCACTTCAAAAGGCTTGCGAAAGCCTCAAGTTTGAGGAGCGGGAAACGGTCATGAGTAATTATATGTACATGGGCCTTTCTACGAAGGCTGGAAAGGACAGCGCCCATCACTTCGCGTACAAACATTACTGGACACGGCTTTACGTCCATATCGAATGCCAATCGGGAAAAATCATATCGGGGGATCTGGATGCCGGGTGCTATGAACCGGACGGGATAATTGATCATAACCCGGCGATAAAATAAATGCTCGAGCTGAAAAGCTTAGGAGAAACAAATGAACTTTATTTCGGATGTTGGGCCAATCGGCATTTCGTGGCTAACGTGTTGCAGAAGAATAAGCATAAGAAGAAATGACAAAGAGCAAAAAAGACCCGCGGCTTCCGTTGCCGCGGGTTATCTGTTTTTCTATTCAAAAGGCGGGGCAGAAGGAGCTGGCTCCTGCCATTTTTCGATTAATATATGAAATCGACGAATGCCGGTGTACGTAACATCCGGTTTTTAGTCCAATTCCGGAATTTAACCTTCGCACGAATTAAAGGCTGCAGGTAAACGGCATTCTCGTCTTCGCCGGTGACAAGCTGCTGTGCAATTTTATAGAATGCCTTGCGGTGACCCGGCGGTACCGCCAGCTCGATAATGCCCGCCGGCCGCAGCCGATTGTCTTCTTCGATCTGAGCGAACCAACCAAATTCATTGCGTCTATACCCGGAGATAACGACCTCCGCGGTCTCGTATCGGACGTGTTTTCTCCAGGCTGGAGAGCGGCGGCCTTCGTAACGGCTGTCTGCATCCTTGTATGTGGCACCTTCCATGTTCCGCGCGCACATCTCCTCGTACATCTGAGCGCCACGGCCTTCAGCAAAAGAGATCAAGGAGAAATGCTCATTAGGCTTCACGGTTTGGTGAAGAATCTCTTTCCGTTTCAGCAGCGGCAGCGCACGCAGATCTCGCCCATCTTTATATAAGATGTCCCATATCACGTACACAGCGGGGAAGCGGGTAGCCGTGGCCTTAATTTTATCAGAATTCGAGAGCAGTATTCTGCTCGAGATGGATTCAAAGCAGAAATTGTCAATGGCAGGGTCGTAATAGGCGACCTCTCCATCTAAGACGACATCATGTTCAACCGGTACGTTCATCAGCTCCGGAAATTGTTTCGATACGAGGTTCCGATGCCGTGTCCAAAGGTCTGTCTTACCCGCTTTTACCGAAAGGATTACACGGAACCCGTCGATCTTCGGTTCGGCGATAACGGTGGAGCGTGTATCTGGCTCGTTACATGCGGTCAAAAGCATTGGTTCGATAAAAGTCATAATCATCACCTGAGATTAATGATACATCGTAAGAGTGGGATTGTTGACTGGTGCTTTATGGCTTTCGGCAATGTTAAAGGATAAGAAAGAGATGCATTTGGATGTCAGAATAAACTCGGTGGGGGATGGGACCCTGCGGAAGCTGGTATTGTTGAGGTGTGTTGCACACTAACCCGTCATTTTATAAGTAAGGCAGCTAAACCTTTTCCCCCAGTATCTTAAGACAAGCATCGAGCAAAGGCACATTTTTGTAAATTATGATCGTGATCTCCTGCCGAGCTCTGGTAAGCTTCTGGTAAAGCATTTTATCCAAGCGATAGTCAGGAGCCCCTGACTCCCTTTTTGATACGAGTTTTCCGTCTTGGTCGTAATGAAAATTCTGGTTTATGACAACAGCGACTTTATCAAACTCTTGCCCAATAACCGCATGTGCGTTTTTATCTCCTACCTGATATTTATCATAAGATAACAGATTGTAACTTGACGTAGTATAGTCAATTACTTCGTAATCATTCTTTTTCAACTTCTCTAAGAAGAATCTCAAGGAATCAGGATTATTAAAGTATTGCAGATGAATGTTTTTATATTTCATCGTGGGATGTATTTTATTTCGATCAAACAAATTAATAATAAAGGCTGCAATTTCCTTGTTCGTACGAATTCTCTCAGTGAGTAGATATTTTTTATGATTCAATTTCTCAATTCTCCCTGCAGAATTCCGCCTCGCCTCTTTAGATGTAAACACCTGATCCGGATCATATGAAAAAATACACTTCACATTATTTTCGCTAACGTATTGGATGATTCTTTCTAATTGTTCACTATAAATCCGTTGTGTCTCGTCAATAATGATTAAATCGTATTTGGGGGTACGTGATAAGGCAAACTCAATGTTCTTGATTGAATGTACGTTCCAAGAATAAGATTTAATCAATTCATGGTGTCCTTGTCCGAGATTACCACAATGGAATAAACAGACATTCCAGTTTAGAGAAATTAAATCCTTTGCAATATCATAGGTCAACAGCGTTTTTCCGGTTCCTGGTCTCCCTTCAATTGCCACATAAGGAATAGAGTTTGAAGAAACTATTTTAAGGATATCTCTTTTCGTTGCCAACTGGTTATCATTTAGGAAGTAGCTCCCGGTCATAAACTTCTCCGTGGAGTTTAATGGCGAAACCAGATATACGCTTGGCTTAAATAGTGCGTCAATATCCTGAACGAAAAGATGATCTTGAATCTCAATGTCAGTCTTTAATGCTGAAAGGTTGCTCAATAATAAATTGTCGTCCTCGTCCAATTCAAATACTTCTTCAGTCTGAACAATGTAAGCATAAATTTTAACTGGTTTGCCTAGCGCTCTTAGGTAGTATTTGTTTTGGATTAACTGCTTGGTTATTTTTTCAGGCGTACTGGTGTGTTTTATTTCTATATCTAAAGTAAAATTGTTTCCAAACCGTAATAGATCAAACTCTTTCGATATTTGCGGAATTTCATAGCCAATAAAAAATTCATCTAACTGATCGGAACGCAGTCCATTATTAGCGACAATTTTTTTAACAAACTCAAAAATATCCTGCCCCTCCTGAGGTTTAACCTTAACACCAAAATACTCCAGGTATTTATTGAATCGGGCTTGATCAAGATTATGTAATACATCACCATAAGATTTTAAGTTCATCGAGCGCATCTCGTTTGATCCCCTTTGTTATATATATCTAACTTCCATATTCTACAGCACAATCCAAATACCTTCGAACAAATCATTAAACAATATCCCGTAGGGATTAAAAAAATCATCGAATTTATCCAGTGCTGGTCGGAAACGCCGGTTTGGCGGGCGGTTACAGCAGCTCGTACAGTGCGAGTCGATGCCTGCATCGAGCTCGTGTAACTGCAATTCTGCTCCAGTCTAATACTTTATTTTCTTTTGACAACTGGCACGTCGTTTTATTGCCTGGTGCCGGCTTTTGCTTGCCAGTACATATAAAAGGAAATGTATTAGGATGACGAAACAGAATGTGGAACAAGAAAGCGCTGGAGCGGGCGGCAAGCCGTCAGAAAATTCCATTGTATAAATAAGGTGAGGTGGATATAATATTAAAACGAACATATGTTCTAAAGGGGTGGTGGGATGGCTCTTGACGTAAGTAAGTTTCCGACCTGGACGTGTTTCACTGTCGATATGAAATCCTTTTACAGCAGCGTCGAATGCGTTCTTCGCGGAATAGATCCCTTGGAAGCATATCTTGCAGTAGTAGGCGATTTGAGTAGACCCGGCTCGGTGGTGCTCGCCGCAAGTCCAAAAATGAAGAAAATTCACGGAATCAGAACAGGATCCCGGCATTATGAAATCCCACGGGCCCCGCACATCCACATCGTAGAAGCCCGCATGGGCACATATCTCGAATACTCCATGCATGTACCGCGGATACTTAACCGTTTCGTGCCGCTGGAGAATATCTTCGTTTACAGTGTAGACGAGGCCATATGTGTTTTGGACCACAGTTTGTTTGGAGACAAATGGGCGACAGTTCGTGCGATTCAAACGGCTATAAAAATGGAACTGGGCTTACCAAGTGCGATAGGGCTGGGCGATAATTATCTCCAGTCAAAGCTCGCATTGGACCTGTTAAGCAAGAAAGATGAGGCAGCCGGTTACATCGCAGGTGTGAGTTACGCTGATTTCGGTGAGAAATTGTGGGGCTTTCCGGTAAAGGAAATTTGGGGCATTGGAAGGCGAATTGAAAAAAGGCTGAACCGTATGGGAATTTACACGTTAGGTGATTTGGCCAATACTTCGATTGAACGTCTAAAACGACAATTCGGAAATGCGATCGGTTCCCAGCTGTATTATCATGCCTGGGGCGTGGATCTTACGAACCCGTATCACAAACCTGAATTGAACCGCGAAGCGCTCGCGCAGAAAGGTTATTCCAGTGGAATAACGCTCTACTCCAATTATGAGACCGAGGATGTCTTCACTGTCATGCTCGAGCAGGCGGAAGAGGCGGCACGAAGGATGCGTGCGGTGAAGATGGCCGCATCGACTATTTCGCTTTCAATCGGCTATTCGGATGATGATGGAGGCGGCGGATTCAGCCGGTCCCGCACGATCGCCACGCCAACCAATATCACGCTCAAGATTTATGAGGTGCTCAAGCAGCTCTTCAAGGAAAATCACACAGGACGTTTGGTAAGACACGTCCATGTAGGGCTAACAAAACTGTCTGATGATGAAACCTATCAACTTGATCTGTTCGAGGATAATACGAAGGAGCGGGAGCTTGGGTATGTGATGGATAAAATTCGAAATAAATATGGGACAACCGCCGTCGTTCGCGCAAGAAGTCTGACAGCAGGCGGGACAGTATTACCACGACGCGGGTTCATCGGAGGCCACAAGGCATGATCCAAGATCGAGGCAGACTGAAATGGAGCAGCTTCACATTACCTGAACATAAAAAGATGATCGCAAAAATGTACGAAGCGGAACACGATGTAAAGCAACCGGTTATCGACGAACAGCGGTTAGAGGAGCTGCAGGCAGCGACGGTACACGCAATGAGTAAAAACCGGACGGTCCGAATAACATATCACGAAAACAAGCGATTCAAAGAAGCGGTAGGAACGATCGCAAAGGTCGATCAACTCACCGGCATGATTCATCTGGACGCCGCTGGCCGCCCGCTCCGGATCCCGCTTTTGGCAATAACCGATTTGCAGACGATCGAGGACTCAATGCTTTTTATAATCGATTAACATACCCGAAAATACCCGCCGTCCCGTTCTCGGGTGCCGGGTATTTTTATATGGAAAAGGGCGCAGCCCTCTTAGTCATTGTATTCCCACTACCATCCTTCGTCCTTCGTTATGCTGGCCTACGGACGGTCAACCCTATCATCCGGTCCTCGTACCAGAGAGGCGGCGAGAGAGCCTCCAGGTGTCCCGTGAAAATAAAGTGTTAGACTCAGAGGCGCGATTTAACGTGGTTTATGAGATTAAAAATCGCCAGACTTCCAAAAATAAGTATTAGACAGACTGACAATAAAAATGAAACAGCGGCGGACCAAGACTTAAAAAATAAAGTCTTAGACTGCCACTGTCTTTATTCAACTAACGTTTCCCGTTTAACTTAAATGAGCTGCATGTTGCGTTCTCCGAAAGTCATGGATTTTGTTGTTTAGAGTTCTTTTTAATACTCAGAAGGAGAATTCCTCTACACCCCGAATATATTTAGAAAATAGATATTTTATGATCCTCATCGATACAGCAAAGTTATGTCTCGTTTTGCAGGAAATTTCAGGTGTTTGTTCGGAAGATGATGCAACCTTACACCGTCTGAGGGTATACTAGAGAGAGAAAGCCCCTGCCGACTGCGAATCGGCGGGAGCTCGGAATTAAGTCAGCCGCTGCGAAAGGCTGACGGGAGCCGTGCGTTACGCGCTTTTCGGCTCGTCATCGTGATTTTTTCCCTCGGGAGAAACTACCTGCTCAGTGGCGGTGGTTTCTTCTTTTTCGTCTTTCCTCGGCGCTGTGGCGATGGCTATGACAATCATAACCCACCAGTATACGCCTTCCCCGTTGGCAAGACACCATTGAATTGCTTGAATAATAAATAAAATAAACTCTATCATTTTAGTTTAACCCCTTTATCATAGTTTAGTTTGACTTGTCCGACATCGAGCCCGTGCTTTAAACTTTCAACTTGCATCACCCCTTTCGTAGTGTAGACCATCGGCTCGGAACGCTCACATTTAAGCAATTCCGATCTTGCGTCTTAGGTATAAGCTTTAGGCAGCGCCGCGTCAATAGAATTGTGTATGGACTTCGGAAGTTCTGCCTGCCCCAGCACGATCACCGCCGCGCATACCATCTAAATAGATCGGGCAGGCTGATTTATAACCCTCCATAAGGTGCTTCCCAATGATGCGCTGCTATATAAATAAAGCAGGCAAGGTTGAATTTCACTCCCGTATGTTCTATTAAGCTTCGGCAATACTGCCGAATAATGCGCTCGCCTCCTTGTGGCACAAAGACAGCAAAGAGCCCGAACTATAACGTTCAGGCTTTGACTTCCAGCTGGTTTCCCCCATAATATAAAGTCACAACCGCTACAAATTTTTCAGCAATTCTACTGAGCTAAGTACCCAAGCATTTCCCCTAGTTCCTCCGAATGTCCCATTAACTCATACAGGATATTTCCATAGCCATGCCGAATTGCGAGAAACCTCCTAATCTATATTTGTGATAAGGAAAAAAATGGTATAATGTTCAAAGCACCTACTACATACGAGGGAGTTGTATCATGAAAAAGAAAATATTGATATCGATTTTAGCGACTGCCGTGATCCTGGCTTCGATGGCGGTGGGGGCCCTGGCCGCACCGGCCATACGGATCTTGGTTGATGGACAGAACAGCAATGTAAAGTTCAAAATCATTAACGGATCCACCTATTTATCACTGGTCGACGTCGCAAAAATATTCGATGCCAAAGTCGGATATTCCGCAAAGGAACGGATCGTTTGGATAAACACTAACCGACCAGAGCAGACGAGCAATGCGAAAGCTGATCAAAGCGGTGACGCCGAATGGATGCTCTCGCCAAGAGATGTCGATGCGATCAATAAGGTATATGCTTACGCGATGGGACTGGAAGATCAAATGAACCTGTACTACAGAAGCAAGATCAATGCTTACGAGCTGGAAGAAGTAAGAGACAACGCGAAAATCGAAATTCGAAAGTCGCTTGCTGGCATCAAGGATTCGCCGATCCCGCTTGTCCAGGAGTTCGTAGGATACGCAAACGATGTGCTCGAAACAATGGATGCCGCGCTGCCGCGTGGCTCATTGACAGAAGTAAGCCTGCTAAAATCAGCACTGCAAGATCTCTCGCGGACATATCGCAAACTAGGGAATATGGCCGGTTAACTACCACCGTTAGAAGCTCCTTCGTGGGAAAATCTATTTTTAGAATTCGGAAATTTGATTTCAGAAGATTATCGCGGCTCTTACGAGGCTATGATAAAGACAGGAAATTATTTTAGTGGAATCCGTTTTAACGCTATCGCCAGTCTAGCACTTTATTTTCCCAGTCCACATATTTCCTTGTCTAATACTTTTTTTTCAGTCTAGTACTTTATTTTCTTTGGACACCAGGAGGGGCAGATTGGCCGAGCGAAGCCAGTTTTCCTTAGCTCAAACCCATAGCAAACCATGACGGACCGACACGATCGGGACCGTCTTTTTTTCTCTACAAAAAAAGTTATGGCGGCAAAAGAGGACTTTTTGATTTCCCTGTAAATCTAGTGATGCAACAAAATTAACCTACGGGGGTCATTTACATGAAAAAATTAAAAATCCTGTTTTACCGCATCAACCAATTTCTATCCGAGAATCCATCGGTCATCGACATCATCGCTTTCATCCTTTCCCGGCTCTTTTGAGCCGGTTTTTTTACACATTTACCCGCTTCCGCATCGATAAGACGTAAGCCCTTCGATGCTCCCGGCTGGTGCGGCAAAATAGGGACAGCGACGAGGCTATTATTCTACACAACCAACAACGTGTTAAGTGGAATAAAGCAAAGGGCTTTAGGGTTTATCCTGCCCCTGACTACCTCTTTGCCACACTTTCGCCTGGACTTCTACTTATTGCCTGTGTGTTTGTTGGTTCTTCCCTTAATGCCGGGTTTAGATCAGTTGCAGGAACCTGTTACTTTTATTCCGAGCCTCACAGCCCCGCCTCGCGCCCCGCGTGCCCACCCCCACCAACCAAGACCGGAACTAGACACGTATCTAGCTGCAGATCAGCAGAGAAGTAACTAGATCCGAATCTAGCGCAACCGGGACCAAAACCGGGTAAAAAGGGGAAGGAAAAGGCGGCCGGCCGGAGAGTGACAGAGGAGCGGCTACGCTATTCCACTTAACACGTTGTCTGTTAGGTGGATTTAAGTAAAGGGGCGGATTACTTCGTCCGTTAGCCAATCCGGATTGGCGCAGCTCCTCTCCCCTGCCGGCGCTGGAATGGCGCTGACGATTGAGGCTGTGTTATGATCGAATCGTACCAATTGAATACGATAAAAGGCGGAAGCACCCCTTACACGATCCCATCCGGGACTGTTTGTGGTGCTTCCTTATTTTGTTCCAGGAGGTGTCTACTCGAAAGACCGGTTCCCCTATTTAGAGTTTGAAGAAGTGCCACAATGACACAAGGAGAGATCATCATGCCGACATTTACCGTAATGCTGTTTTTCGCATTCTTTATCCTGACTTGCCTCACCGCCGCTTGCTGGAAGAAGGAGCGGGTGTATTGTGTGCCGCTCGGGATCGGCAGTTTGTCAACCGGCGCCCTGGCGATCGCGCTGTTTTTGGTACCGCTGTATTGATCGGCGGCGGCCGCTGGCTAGAAGCAATTTATGTATGAGGGATCGCCCCCCGCGTCACCGGAGGGCGTCCTTCAATTAAGCGGATTTACTGCTGCCTGTGGCGGGCGGCGGTAGCGGGGGAGCCTCCTTGAGCGGGGCTTCCCTTTCCTCGTTTTCAGGCTTGTCCTTCCGTAAGGCAGCCCTGATCCGCAAACCGGCCTCGATCATACGGAGCAGCTCGTTGATACTTGGGCCATAGTCGGATAGAAACTGTGTAACGATACCAATCCAGTCCATAGTGAAATTCCTCCTTTTCATCTCTTTTGTAGGGTAGAACGATCGCCTCATTCGCTAACGCCTTCATACAAGAAGTTGCATCGAGCCTTCCGATCACCCGTGGTTTGTGTACGGTACAGCCTTCTTTCAATATCGAGAATGACACTGGTTTGTGGCGCCGTATGGCTGATGATCTTCTTTTATATGGGACTAGCATTCCGTTCACGCCGTCGAAGGCGCCTGATGCGGTCTGAGGTCGTTCAAAGCACAAAGAGATGAAGCGGGATTTCTGCAACCAGAGGCAGAATTAACCCGCCCTGCAGGTGGGCTGCCGGACGAACAGACTTCGGGTTCTAAAATTAGGGGGTTCTAAATTTGCCGTGCCTTGGCTGCTCATGGAGAATGGAATCATCCATTGGCCCATATAGGGTGGTGGCGATTGATGAAAGGTGTGATTCGACTGAGAGTACAAAAGACACGGAAACCTGTCGTGAATTACGGCGGCCGGGGTATGGCATTTGAGGAACTCCTGGAATGGGTTAACCAAGCATACGAGGGAAAGCAGATCGCAACGATCGAGAAAATACCAACACCAATCAGTATCATTCGGTCTGAGGGATCGCGCATAAAGGACGCCGTATTCTCCAAGAAGAGCTCGGTGGATTATACGGGGACATATAGAAGTCGGCCGATCTGGTATGATGCCAAAAGCACTCAGATCGATACCTCATTCCCGCTCGACTTCGTGGAGGAACATCAGGTCGATCGGCTGATCCGACATCAAAGCAACGGGGCCATTTGTTTTTTCTTGTTCTGGTTTACCAAGCTCGATCGATACTATTTAATGCTTCTTCCAATCTTTCTCACGTATTGGCAGCGCCGCAATGACGGTGTTAGGGGCTGCAAAAGCATTCCAGTGGCAGAGTTTGAAAAGAACGCATTCTTGATCGGTAAAACGAGCAGAGGCTTGCTCGATTACCTGGCTGCCGTCGACCATATTATCGATGCGGGGGCGGATAATAAACACTAGGTTAACTATGTTTACGAGTTTACTTAGTTAACCAAATAACAAATGTGTACAATTTAAAGTCTCCACTGGTACAATAAGAGGAGAGAATTATGCCCGTTTTAGAGCATTTTTGTCGTTTATAACGCTGTGATTGGCGTGTGAGTATAAAGCATAGGGGAGGGCGCGGGAGTGAACGTTGAGCATACTGCAATCCCGTATTTCAAAGCCTGGGATGATGTGCCAAGTGGATTATTCAGCAAGAGCGCCCTTCGTGAAAAAGGCTTAAATCCCGGACCGCTTCGAGCTACGGTTTATCAGCGGGCAAACAATCGCCGCATTGAGCTCTATAGCATAGAAGAGGCTACGGCTCGCAAACCGGCAACCGAAAAACAGAAGCAAGCAATCGAGCGGGCAAGAGCGGCGAAAGCCGCGGCAAGAACATGTAGCCGTTGCCAATGTGTTTGGAACAAGCCTAAGGATCTCATCAATGGGCTATGCTCCGGCTGCAGGCATGATGTTTGGCTTGAAAATGCGCGAATAATCGCGATCGAAGATTTCAGAGGTTGGGCTGAAGCGAAAGATTCGTATGTTGTGGTCGACGTCGAGACGAATCAGCTGGGTGATGGGGCAGAGATCATCGAACTTTCCATCGTGGATCTGGATGAGAACGTCCTTTTCGAATCCCTCATTAAACCGAATGCACCTGTAACGGAAGAGGCCACCGCTATCCACGGCATAACAAATGAAATGCTGCTGAACGCTCCAGGCTGGGTGGAAGTTTGGGATAATGCTCATAAAGCTCTGGAGGGAAGAACGCTCCTTATTTATAACGCCGCATTTGATATCGGACAAATTGATTCCAGCTGCCGTCGGCATCAAGTGCCGTTTCCTCACTTACAATACCGGTGTGTTATGGAAACATTCTCGCGTGTGATGATGAGTTATAGTGCTTATCATAATAATTTTACCTGGATCAGTTTGGCTGATGCGATGCAGACATACTGCATAATAGGTGACAGGAGCCATCGGTCAACCAATGACTGCAGAAATCTGGTGAAGCTCATTCGGGAGATTGCCCGAAACCCGGCTGGAAAATAGCTGTTTAATAGAATACAAGAACCAATTTGAGCAAAAGAATCAAACTATTCATCTTAAACCTTGGAGGTCAGTATTATGAGAACTTTTGATCATGAAGACAAAATACAATTAATCGGTCAAGTTATCTGCTCGGCGCTCGCCTTAATTCTCTTTACTGCTTTCTACCCATTTATAAAAGAACATCTTCCGGCATCAATGTTAAAAGTGTTGCTGCCAGTAGGGATCTTCATTTTTATTTTCAATATCCTGATAATGGGGCTGCAAGTTTATCGTTACAGAACAAGCGCGCTTTTCCGCTTGGAGCGTACTATCCGGCATTGTAAAAGGAACAACATTTTGTTCGATGAGTTTCAACAGGCCACAGATGGAACGATCACTATTCTTCATTCCGGCAAAAACATTACCGAGGTCAAATTCTAATCACCGATGCCATGTTGATCTCCAATAGTAAGAACCAATATGAATAGAGAGGAAGTGTGACAATGCCAATCAACAAAAACCCCGCTAACGCCCCAGAGAGGCTCGGAATCAGTAAAGTCGATCTGTTGTACATCATCGTCATTCACCAGCTCTCCGGACGCAATATGGGAAGTAAAGACCTGGTTGAAGCGATGAAAGCAGAGCTCGCTTCATTCGATCAGAAGCGGGCGTTGTCACACTTGTACGACGTGCTGCAGTCAATGGAATCCTTCGGCTGGATAACGAATATAGATGGCCGCGGCCGTAATAAAACGCTGGGATTAACGGCGTCCGGACGGAACAAACTCAAGTGGTTTGAAGATACATACCTGGAGACCGTGAGCAAGCTGCATGAGATGACGATTCATTTCAATCGTTATCTGCAGGGCGATCCGACGCACCCCGCTCCAGAATTAACAGATGATGAAATCAAACTGCTGAATCGCATGATTAGCGTCAAGCATACGGTACGGTACTTATTCATGCACATGCTGGACAAGCAAGGCGCTGCTACCGGAAAACAATTCCTTGAAACGATGGAGAAGGTGCATCGTTGGAAAGTTAATGATTCCTACCTGTATCAACTTATTCGAGCTATCGAGGGGCCGGAGGGGAGTTGGGTCGTCGGTCAATGGGACGATAACCGACGCAGGAATAAATTTGTTTACGAGCTCACACCTGAAGGGAAGCGGGTAATGCCAATCGAAGGCGAAAACACCGCAACCATCATGAAAGATGTTCTGCGTTACACCGGAAATATCCGCCGGCTGCTTGGCGAGAACGCGGTTTAGAAGGTGAACTATGATTGATATTGAAGGAATGTTAGCACAGAACGGATACACCATTGAGGATCTTTTAAAATACATCAACGAAAAGGGCGGCCGGCAGACGCATAAACCGATCATCGTGAAAGAAATCTGCCAAAAATGTACTACACTATTTTTCTCAAATGTTCAGGATCACCAGATGAGACTAAGAGGAGGATGGGCCACACGCTGTCCATCCTGCAGAGATGAGGAACGTAAGGAAATCAGAAGGCACAATAGTAGGGAATATCGGAAAGGACGGCGCTAATAATGACTCAGTTTATTATGTCGGTCACGCACCAGATGTATTACCGAGAACAAGACCGGTTGTACCGAATTTACGAGGGGGCTCATTGGGTCGAAATTACTCAGGAACAGCTTACTAAAGACCTCCTTATATGCAAAGAGACCGGCGAGAAGTATATGATCGTCTATGATTACGTCATTATGAACAAGCGGGATCATTGGGACGCAGCTCCGCAAAAAATTGATCGGAACGAACTCGATTTCTGGCATTTATATGGACTTCTCAACGAGTCTGATTACCTGCATTTCATAAACCTTATCGCCTCATAACAAACAAAGGACCGCTGCATTGCACAGCGGTCCTTTGCTTAGAACGCGATGGCCTGAAAACCGATGGCCATCATTTTTCGGGTAGAATCGGATGATGTTTTTTCGATCATATTGGAAATGTAATTCTTGACGGTTTTCTCACTGATTACAAGTGCATCGGCGATCTCACGATTTGATAATCCCCGCAGTATCAATAACTCGTATATTTGTGATTCCCGATTTGTAAAGACGAAACGCCTAGAGACGTACAGCGTTACCGATGACAGCTCGTGGTCCAGAGTATTACTCATCATTAACTCCTCCTTTAGATTAATGGCAATAAAAAAAGCCACAGGTATCCTGTGACTTCGGGTGCTTCCGCGAAGGATAAAGTGATCTTCAATTACTGAAAGTATAACAGATTTACTACGGAGCGTCCAACACGCATCGCCCAATACTAGGCTCTTGTGCTATAATATTGCCAGATGAATAATCCAGCAGGGATGAAGAAGCACTTCCTCCGTTTCCACGGGAGGAGTGTTTCTTTTTTTGCTGTTAAGGAGGAATTAGAATGCGTTTAGTCATCGCAGAGAAAAGAGATCAAGCTAAAAAATTAGCCGCTCCATTCCCGCATCAAGAAAAAGACGACTGCATCGAGATTAGCCCATGTCCGAACTTTCCAAAAGGCGGGTTTATCACATGGGCAGCTGGGCATCTAATTGAGCTTATAGATCCCGAGAAATATGACCCAAAATATGAAACCTGGCGGTTTGAGGATCTGCCGATCATCCCGGACCCATTTAGGCATACAGTCACCAGAGAAAAGTCCAAACTTTACAACAATATCAAAACGCTCGTACATGATCCTCGTGTGACTGAGATTACGAATGCATGTGACCCCGCGCGCGAAGGGTCTCTGATTTGTCATCTCATCCTGAAAGTAGCTGGAAATCAGAAACCAGTAAACCGCCTATGGACCAAATCTCTGACCCCACAGGCCATTAAAAAGGCTTTTGACGCACTCATCCCGGAAGAAGAGAAGATTGGCCTTTACTACGAGGCAGAAGCCCGCCAGCGGGCCGACTGGCTTGTAGGGATGAATTTATCGCGGGCTTACACCCTCAAACTGAAGGAGAAGAAATACAACGGGCATGTATTCTCCGTCGGCCGTGTTCAAACAGCTCTTTTAAGCCTAATCGTGAAGCGCGAACTGGAACGAGAATCATTTGTATCAACCCCGTTTTGGGAAGTCTATGCAAACTTTGATATGGATGGAGCTACTTACCTCGGTAAATGGTACACCGGCGGTAAAGACCGCATCGAATCATACGAGAAAGCCAATGCCCTCGCTACTCACTGTTCTGGCAAACCAGCAACCGTTGAAAAGGTGGACGTGGAGCAAATTGAGGAGCTCCCGCCGCAATTATTTAGTATGTCATCGATTCAAACAGCGGCAAATAAACGGTATAAATTCTCACCAAAACAAACGGATGCTGTGCTTCAATCGTTGTATTTGGCGGAATACATCTCCTATCCCAGAACGGATAATCCGTACATAACGGAAGATGATGCACAGCCACTCCCGCTCATCCTCGAGCAGATCGGTAAGCTTCCGCCTTATAGCGGCCTCCTACCGGCACCAATGGCAACCCTCATCGGAAATCAGCGTTATGTAAATGCCGATAAGGTTTCAGATCACTATGCGCTATTGCCAACCGAAAAGGTACCGGATCTGAAATCCCTTAGTGATGATGAACAGAAGATTTATGACATGATCGTAAAAAGACTTATTGCTGCTCATTATGAATCAGCACTTGTGGAGAAAACTACGATTCATACCTACGTGGATAATCGCTTTTCGTTTAAGACCAGCGGAAAAAGACCGCTTCGCGAGGGATGGCGCACGGTTTATGCGGAAGAGCAGAAAGAAGATGCTCCAGGTGATGAAGAACTTACGGCAATACCACCAATTCAGGCCCATCAAACGGGCAGGACTCTTGCTGTCGAAACGAAAGAAGGCAAAACAACCGCTCCGCAGCGGTTCACGGAGGGTGACTTAATTCCCTTAATGATTAGTGCCGGCCGCACGATCGAAGATAAAGAGCTTGTGAGCGCCTTAAAGGAAGCCAAGGGGCTTGGTACAGAGTCGACCCGCTCCGGGATGATTCAAACTTTGAAGGCGCGAAAGTACATTGAGGTCAAGTCCAATCTGGTATATCCCACCCGCCTCGGACGGCTCATCATTGAAGCTGTGGGTGAATCTGTCCTGACCAGCGCCGAAATGACTGCTCAGTGGGAAATGCGACTCGCACAAATCGGGAAAGGCAAAGCAGCTGCAGATGACTTCATAGCAGAGATAAAGAAGTTAACTGCCCAGCTTGTCAGCGAATGTGGTCCCAACGTGTCAAAAATGCCCGATAACCGGTGGGAAGACAACGAACTCACCAAAGGCAAAGGCGAACCAAACAAGGGTGAACAGGCAAAGGGCGGCGGCACATCGTCGCCAACCGGAGGCAGCCCAGGCAGAAAATCAGGACCTGTCAATCTCAATGCGAGCCATGCGGCCGATAACCCAACAAGGGCACCATACGCCGGTCCCGCTTCCGGATCTCCTCCAACGGCTGGTACCGGAACGCCTGTTGTAAATCCATCAGCTCCAAATGTGTACCTCGGAACATGCCCGGAATGTGCCGCAGGACAAATCGTTGATCGGGGAACCTTCTATGGTTGCCTTCATTATACGGAAGGCTGTCGCTTTACCTTCAATAAGGTAATCTCCGGTGTGACGATCACACCTGATCTAATCGTCGAGCTGCTGGAAACTGGGCAAACTCCGCTGATATCCGGGTTCAAAAAACGCGGAAAAGAAAATGAGACGTTTGAGGCCGTCCTTACTATCAAGTCGGGTAAGTTGAGCTGGAGATTCCCCAACTGGAACGCCATCAAATTGCCCACGAGACTGCTCTTGCCCGATGATGCAGATAAAGAGCTCAGCCAAGAACAGCACAAGCAGATTCGATCACTGGAGACAGCCTGCTCGACCCTGAAGCTCCCGGCAAAGGTAGTGAACGTCGTAAACGGTCCAATCATTACCCGGTACGAACTTACTCCGGACGCGATGGACATCAACGTGAAACGCTTTGACACGTACAAGGCGAACTTCCAAATGGCTTTACAGGCGGAACGGATTGCAATGCAAATACCGATTCCCGGTACGAAGCACATCGGTATAGAGGTTCCAAGTCCCACCCCTTATGTGGTGAACCTGCGAAGCCTTCTGGAGAACAAGGAGTTTCTCGCAAAGAAGGAAAGCCTTTCGTTTCCGGTTGGCACGGATCTGCACGGCAAACCAGTGTTTGCAAACCTCGCCGAAATGCCGCATCTCTTGATTGCGGGAACCACCGGAAGCGGCAAATCCGTGTGTTTGGGCTCGATCATCGTGAGCCTTCTCTTTGGCAATACACCTGATGAGCTTAAATTCGTGTTCATTGATCCGAAGCGGGTAGAACTCATCGCGTATCAATCCCTGCCGCATCTTATGCTTCCTGTGGTGACCGATATGAACAGGGCGGAGGACGCGCTTATGAAAGTTATCGAGGAAATGGAAAGCCGGTATGAGCTTTTCAAGGATATGCGCGTCAACAACATCCAGAGCTACAACGAAAAGATCATGCTGGATAATCCGGACAATCCGAAGATGCCTTACCTGGTCGTGGTTATCGACGAGTTCGCTTCCCTGATGCTGACGGCAAAAGACAAAGGCATGGAGAATATCGTCATCCGCTTGTCTCAAGAGGCGAGGGCGGCAGGTATTCATATGGTGCTTGCCACCCAGCGTCCTGTGGCCAAAGTCTTCTCACCTACGATCAAAGCAAATTTGCCCACGAGAATATCCTTCATGGTCACCAGCACGAATGAATCAATGGTTATCCTGGACGAGCCAGGTGCGGAAGGGTTGCTTGGGAAAGGCGATATGTATTTCAAATATCGCAATCTCAAGAAGCGTCTCGTTTCACCTTTCGTGAGTGGTCCGGAGATCAACCGAGTGGTTTCGTACATTCTCATGAAGCAATCCAATCAAAGCGGGCAGCCAATTGCCCCTCATTGAAAGTTGCAGCTTGCCGGGCGCCTGCCTGATAATGAAGGCACTTAACCCCCAATCTGAGGAGGATGAAAGATGAATAATGGAATTGATTTTTCAAAATACCCTGTCGCGCAGCAGATCATAGAAGAGACGGAATTACAGGACGAGATTCACGAATACCCGATGATTATGATGGGGAAGGACGAGACTGCTGTGAATATGGCCGAAATGCTGTTGCTCTGTAAGGCGGCAATGGCCATCTCCATACCACTACGCCAGAGGTCAAAGGTAAGCTCGAACTACTATCTCAATCAAATCAGAAATAAAGCGCACGTTCTCGCCCAGTCGGAGGCATTACGCGAGTATGGTTTATCTTTTGAGGATCTGGACCACATGGTTCCCCATCAAAATAGCTTGTTCGGAACTTAGTAGATACGGAGAGAAGGGAGCGTACCAGACGTTCCTTTTTCTTATATTTTAAGGAATTTGAAGAATTTGTTTGATATAATATAGTTCACAAGTCCTTGTTTCAACTATTGGGGGGCAAAAGAACATGAAGAGACGGGTTATGACCGGTGAAGGGCCCCAATACGATCCAGAGAAGGTAGGAGAAGCGATTAGGCAGATGCGAAATCTAGCAAATCTGACCTTATCCGCGTTGTCGGGCAAGATAGGCATTCCCCAATCGAAACTGAGCTATATTGAGACCGGTAAGTATAAAAAGGTCCACAACAAAGATATTGAACGAATAGCAGCTGGTTTAAAATGTAAAGTGGATAGCCTATTAAACCAATCCACACTCAAAGACAACCCGCAAGACGAAAAAATCGCGATGGATATTGACACCATCCGTAGTTATTTGTTGCTTGCCCGCAATAAAGAAGTGGCTGCAATGATACAGAAGCTTGAGGCTGAGGTTAACACTGAAAGCATTTATTACCCACTGCTCCTAAAAGTTAAAGGGGATTACTTTCGTAACATAGGGGATCAGAAAAATGCACTTCGATATTATGATCGCTTGGAATCAATGGCACAAACCACAGAAGAAAAAATAACGAAGAAGCCAATATTAGAAGCGATCATTGCATCGATCAGCACCATTTATGAAGCGGGAGATTACATTAAAGCAATTCGTAAAAGCCTTAACCTCATAGACGCTTTTAATAAATCGGCTGTTGATGAATGGGACTTGGCTCGCGAGAAATACGCCACATACGCAAATCTCGCTCTTTTTTATCTGGCCACTTCGGAAATTGGAAGTGCTAAAGCCGCAGCGCAAAAAGCATTCGATATCGCTAAGAGCCACGACACGGGTCTGCTTGCCCACATCCAGTATCTTTATGCACTCATTTTATTTCTCAACGAAGAATACAAAGAATCCGAGCGTAACTTAATGGAAGCCATCCGAGAGTTCAGGTTCCGTAAAAATACGCGCCTACTCACAAAAGCATTACTGGCCCAACACGCTTTTTTCTACACCCAGCCCGATAAGTACAGTAACATCCTCACCGTACTGGAACAGATCGTTCTCGATGGAGCAGATCCTTGTGGAGAAACCTGCAAACGGAATCCCCTCTATCATGATATTTGGAATACTGCTATTGAACGGCATATATCTGCAGGTAGCATAGAGAAGGCGAAAACACTCCTGGACCGAATGTATGCGCTTGAACATAACAATATCAAAACCAGTTACCTTATGGCTAAATGGTACGAAGCCCAAAACGATCATGACCAATACATCCAGTACCTTCGGAGAGCGATAGAAGAAGCGGAAGCTGGCCGATCCGGTGTCACTCCGCATGAACAAGGTCACTACATGCTCGAATACTTAGCCAATCTCGTCCCGACGGAGAAACAACTTATCACAAAAGCTAAAAATAGTTTTCAATCGAACCCACCGTTTGTAGCTACCGTCATAAAGGATCTCCTAACTGCACCCATATCCTAAAAACAAAGACCTCCCGGCTATGGCTAGGAGGTTTTTTGGTATTCAATACGAATGCGATAAGGCGGCATGAATCACAGGCTTACTGTTTAATATGTAATCGGCGAAAACCTGGGCGATTACGGGATCATATTGTGTCCCGGCGTTATGCAACAGCTCTCTGGCTGCCTCACATTTATCTCGAGCATAACGATACGAACGGTTAGTTGTCATGGCGTCAAAGCCATCAGCTACGGCGACGATGCGAGCAGCTAATAATAGCTGATCACCCTTCAGCCCGTGAGGATATCCCTTTCCATCAAAGCGCTCATGATGATGCAGTACAACGTCGGTTATTCCCCGTTCATTAAACTGCACCTCATCCCGCAACAAGCTGTATCCGATCGTTGTATGCTCTTTCATAACTACCCATTCGTCTGCAGATAGGCGGCCGTTCTTGTTCAGAATTGATTCCGGCACGCCAGCCTTGCCGATATCATGCAGCAGAGCACCCAGGTAAAGGTTGAATTTTTCTTCCTCATTCAGTCCGAGCAGCTCGCCGATCATATAGGAGTAGGCGGCCACATTCTTTGAGTGAGACCATGTGTAAGGATCTCGGACATTAATGATCTTGGCGAAGGCCAAGACGTAATCGAAAAATAGGTCCTGAAGATTACACATCATTTGCCTCCTCCGCAATGAGTTAAGATTTTTCCCGCTTCCGCCTCCATGATTGTGTGATCCATACAATCACGCCGATAATGACCATTGGCCACACGATAAACACTTGACTGAGCATGAAGAAAATTCCGTTTAAAGCAAAACCCTTAGTTTCTTGCGGCGTATCCCACAGAAACATCACCCATGTAATGATCGTTCCGATCAAAAGCAATATATATGGAAGTCGGTAATTACGTTGTTTGGCGGCATAGGTGCCATATGTGTAAGCCAGGGCAAAAATCAGAAATACTATCGTTGTTGGGTCCATGAACTTTTGTTCACCGCTTTTCCGATCATTTCTTATCTCCTTTTAGCAAAAAAAGCACGCGAAACCCAGACCATAACGGTCCGAGCATCGGTGCTTCCGCTGCCCAAAAGTATTATTTATCATGTTAAATCTGCAGTACGATTTTATCATGACTGCTTTGTTTGAACCAAACAAAATTATTGACACAATTCCCCATTGACCGGATAATAAAGGTAACTAAATGAATCGTAATCGACCAGAGAAGCACTCAGGTTGGGGGATTTCCCCTGCCTGAGTGCTTTTTTTCGTTAAAATACGGTTCCTCAAAAATGAGACCCACAATGAAAGATGCTACGATAAAACTTAATTGGACTAAGGGAGGATTAATCATGATCAATCTTCGACCACTTGAAGCTGAAATTATCGAGGCCATAAAAGCCGGCCAGGAGTTAGTTAATATCCGTAAGCAAGTTCAAAAGGCGCCGCGTTATTTTAGAAACACGATTACACGCATGGTTGAGCTCGGTGTGCTTGAGAAAATCGAAAAAGGCATGTACGCTGTAAAAGTGGAGAAATACTCGGTCCGGCCTGACGGTGAGGTTATTGAAGAACGCAAACGGAAGACCAGAAGCACAATGATGCCAATCATTCCGGATGTTGCCCCTACCGCAATCGAGCTGATCCGCGCAAATTATCACAAGATGCTTCGTACCCCTCTCCTCAAGTTACTTCGGAATAACGGGTTTCCGATGAACAAATTTGAGCTGAACCTTCTCATCATGAAAGAAGGCATCTCCGGCAGCGCTCTCGAAGCAGATCAGGAGACAGCCTAAAGGCTGAGGAGGGTTTAGTGAGCGGGCCGTTCCGGTGAAAGTGAATTCCTGGGGGGAAAAAGATGCAAGAACCGATAGACCGCAGCGGGGGTAAGCGAATAGATATTTTAGATTTCAAGAAAATCGATGCTGTTCTTCCGGACGGTGACCTATCAGACGTTGAAATATATCTTCGCTCCCTGACCCTTGATGCCGATAGGAACTTACGCATCTTCGAAAGAGCGGGCATAAAGAAGATTCATCTTACCAAACACGCGAAGGACCGGTGGGATAGCCGCGTCGGGCCGGCAAACATAGAAGAAGCAGATCTGACCGAGCGAATCACCACAATGAGTTTAGATCTCGGGCGGATTGAGCTGCTCTCCAAGGAATGCGGGCTAATCGACAACGACATCGTGTTTATCTATGAAAAGCATAACGATCAAATGAACATCGTGACTTTCTACGGAAGAATTAGTCATAGGCCGGCACTCCATGATGTGAAGCAACTCAAAATATTCAATTACAAGGAGCTCGACGACGCTAATTTTGAACTCACCCGAAATGAACTGAACGAACAGATACTTCCACCGGTTCCGCAAAAGCGGTTGAAATACAAAGGTTCATTCGTGCTTTATACGCTGGATGCTTATGCTAATCAAACGGATGCCATTTTCCATCTTACTGAAGTGTCCCCCCAAGGCAGCGGACAATCTTACTTTAGGTTGCGTGACACCGACATACGTTTGAGCAAAAGTACCGTAAAGGCTTTACGGTATTTGGGATATGGAAGAACGCAGAAATAGCTGGCACCCACTTAAGGTTGCCGCTATTTTTTTTCAAAGGTCAAATCTTGAGAAATGCGGTGAAGACGTGCAAATGATAAAAGGCAAAACGGAGACTGTTCAGAAGGAATTGGAAGAATATTATACGAGCATTAAAGGAATAGTCCTTTTCCGCACGGGGCGAAGCGAATCAATAACCTATCCGAAATACAATATGCTGCACACGGCTCAGTCCATCAATATCTGCTTCACCGGTGAAAGCATGCACCAGATGACCCTTTTCCATAACAAACAAACAGGAGAGGCATGCGCCTTTATCCTCGGAGGTGAAATTGATATACCGCGAATTATGAATGCAGCTGGCGAAGCCGTACTAACCATCTATGGCGAATATGGATTTAGAGCCTGCAGAGCAGTCCTTATGTCTTTCGGTAAGCACCTGGAAGATGCTTTGGGCGAATTCGCAATGAAGTCAGAGCAACAGCAAAGTACAGACGACTTGGCGGTAAATATCCGAATTGACGAGCTTGAGGCGCTCCAGAACGTTGACTGGATCGAAGACATTCTCTTGAAGGGCACCGATACGGAGGAATGACTATAGAAAAATAGCCCCTTTCATTTTGTTCGAGACCCCTCTGCTGGTGATATACTGACTTCACATTCAACCCGGTAGGAGGAGTCAGATACATGTTCCTGGACAATATCACAGTTAAGCCCTCTCAGCCCTGTTTCACTCGATTTCAAGGTGATCTGCTTTTCCAAGAGGCGGCAGCCCATGTTCAACAGAAACGGAAGGTCTTTATCGATTTTTCCGGCATCCACACATTAAGTCCTTCCTTCTTCATCGGTCTATTTGGCGAAATGTCCATTGAACAAATGAAGGCCATTATGGTAATTAATTTGGAGGACGCTGGCTGGGCAATCATGCGGCGAGTGGTAAAAGAGGCCATCGAAGGTACTCGCAACTTTCAGAGGGGCTTTTTTCAAGCGGTGAAGGCCAACGGCCATCTGAACCCGCTTCTCCACGATAACGGTGTACTGCGTGTCTATACCAGGAATGGAACGTCCGAATGGTCCAAATCAACCTTATCGGCACAAGAGGTGTCTCCTGAAGAATACGATCGGCTCATCATGGAGTACCACGCCATCAAACAAGCTGCAGTTGAGAAGAGTCAACAGCGATCCACTCAAGGCATGCGGTGCGATCGGTGCGGGCATCCATTCAGCACAATTATCGGAAAGCGGAAGCACAAATGCATGGCGTCTGCGTAGGGGAGGCATATTATGAAGTCATTTTCAAATGAGGATATTCAGCGGTTAGGCTATTTCCATTGTTATGACGACGATCGTAAAGGCGAAGTTGAGCTCCTCTCATACACAGATGATTTTGATATTACGTTTCACTGTAAATGTTGTGGGGAAGAGGAAAACTTACGACTTATTGATATGTTTGACAGGATCGGGTATTCCTCAATTCCCTTTATGTTCGAATACGCCAGAAACCTCAACGATCCGGATCCATCGAAGCTGAACACACTGGATAAGAAACTATCCCTCAACACAGAGGATGCTCAAAAAAGCTTCATATTATGGTTTGATGGCAGCATTAAGCGAATCCAGCAAGATAGCTGGAGGCTATGGAGTCTGGAAAACCACTTCACAAAGGAGTTAAATGAGAGCAGCTGCGCCATGTTCATGTGTGTGTCCCCCTTTGGCTGTCTGATCTTCCGTTATCGTAAAGATATATCAGAATGGGTGGAAGTAACCATAATATGAAGGCGCTATTCGGCCTAAGGAGAAGCGGCGGCGTACCGGCGCGTGAACTCAAAGGATTCAAATTTAGAGGCACCTATGCTATAATGACGGCATATATTATTTTCTCTATTTTTGGATGGGTAGCCAGGCGGCATGCCATCTATCGTGGATTTAAAAAACGCTTTGCTAAGAGCGATAATTCCTGTATTTTTTGCGGGTAAATTGTCCCTTTTACCAAGGCGTTTTTTTATTTTGCCTTGAAAACTAAGCAGGGGAAGGTGTAACGGATGAGATTTTATTCCAAAGAAAAACTGAACGCGCTTCAAGCATATTTGAAGCTTGAGAGCGACAGGGAGATGCGCGTGTGGTCCGACAACTCCATCACACTAAGCGATGACGAGAAGATGGAATACTACGTGACAAAGGGCACTCGAAAGTACGAAGAAAGGGTTGGCCGGAAAAACGGGTTCAATATCTCTCGAACGCGCGGCTTGGTCGCAGGATAATGACGACAGATCGCATTGCCCTAATCACCGAGTCGAGCAATCGCTCCGGAAGCCCCGCTCCAGCCTGCCAGTTCTACTACAGCACGCGGAGCCGTTGGGTTTCGGCCATCATCGACTATATGCGCTCAAGAGAGTTTCCTGAGGAGCGTATATACTTTTTGAGTACCCAGCATGACCGGTTAATCGGTTTTCGCGAAACGTTGGCGCCATACCCGGTTCTGGAGGCGCTGCCGGGGAAAGCGGTATTCACCGCATATGCGGAGCGGGTCGTATTGGACATCATGCTGCAGTTCCCCGACAAACCACTTGTTGAGATTCATGCCGGCCGAGCCTTCTCCGATCCACTGCGCGACATCCTGGAGCGGGAAGGCATACCGTATCGGATCTATGGCGATGGAATTTCGCTTGGACAGAAGGATCGCTATTATCATGACCTGATGGATGAAGAGCGCAATTTCCGGCGTCTCAAAGAAGTTCAGAGGGAGAAGTGGAGTCTGCTGTCTCTCATTGAGTACAGGAGCGTACACGAAGCCAAGCGCGTTGTGGAATCGTTTGAGAAGCAGGCGGAACTGTACGGGGTAGAAATCATCTTAGGAGAGCTGAAGGACATGCTGCAGAAGCATTATCAGCGGGAGAAAGATGCCAGGCAAGCAAGAGACGAGTATGAGGAGATGTTGACAGAGGATGTGAGCGACGAGCTCGAACGCTTTCTACGCAATAAGACAAAGCTCGCCGATATGTTCTCCAACATCGACCTTTACGAATCCCTCAAGAGCCAGTACGGGAAGCTGTTTGCAAAATTCACCCGCTTCCTTCTAAAGAAGAGCTATGCTGAGCAGATTGAAAACCGCATCAGCGAGACGCTGCTTCGGCTGCAGGTGTCATTGCTAAAATGAAGTGTTCGAGAGGAGTAGTGGAAACAATGAATATTACGGATTATCCGCGGTTGGAGGTTGGGGACAAAGTAATGTGTCCGATCGAACGTCTACCAGGAGTGGTTGAAAGTGCTCGAGATGTTAATCCGGAACGGTTTAATGCTGTTCAATGGGTGAGAGTTCGGTTTTTACCGAATCATAAGCTAATCATCTCAGCTGAAGGTGCATCGCACGGATTCGTCCCGGCGTAAGCCGCAGAAGCCAATGCAATAAAAAACGCAACGATGAATGTGGGTGTAGAGCATGAAGAACTATTTTTGCTTGAGGTATAGGAAACCGCTCTGATTCAGGTGCGAATGAAGGAGCAGGGGCCCCGTATAGGTAGAGGGCTGGCGGGAATTAAATCCCCTGTTTGGAGTCCATTGTGGCCGCCTTCGCGCTTACATCTCTAACCGGAGAAGAGTAGCAGCTGCGCTTCCTCAATATAAGCGCAGCGTGGGAAACGAAGATCCCAGCCTTCCGAATTCAACGAATGATGGAATTCGGAAACGAGGGGTTTCCTATGGCAACAAAAGCAAATAGAAGTGGCGTGACATCCGTACTAAGGTGGTTTGGCGGTAAGGGACATTTGGCAGATGCCATCATCAATTTAATACCGGAACACCATACTTATATTGAGCCATTTTCCGGGGGCGCTCACGTTTTGGCACAAAAGTCCCCCAATATGAGTAAGGTTGAGGTCTATAATGATATTGATGAAGGCGTGGTAAATTTCCTTCTCCAGCTCACGGATCCGGATAAAAAGAATAGATTGATTGAGAGACTTGAGCAGTTGCCGACGTCTCGCGTGTTATTTGATCGTTGGAGGAATGAGCCGGCACCCGACGATAAGTTCGAGGCTGCCGTCCGATACTTTTATATCCTGCGGCAAAGCGTCGTTCCAGCAAACAATGAAAAGAGCGGGTGGCGTTTTGGGAAGGTAAAATCGGGGGCAGCAGACTATATATCAGCTGTGGCCAAGCTCGATGCTTTTGCAAAACGGATGCTCAGGGTCAATTACGAGTGCAAAGACTTCCGTTATATTATCGATAAGTATGACGCACCTAACAGTTTTCTGTTTTGCGATCCCCCTTATCAATTTCGGGAAAACAGATACTTAGGCAACAACACTGAGCAGATGCACATTGACCTCCACGAGAAGCTCTCAAAAATCAAAGGCAAGTGCCTGGTCAGCTACTATCATAGCGACTTGATCGATTCGCTCTACAAGGACTGGAACCGAGTAGAGATTCAAGCTGTGGTGGGAAATTATATCACGACAGGCACGAGACGCCGAGAGACTGAAGTGTTGTTCTTAAATTATGAACCGACACGAGAGTTAAGTTTCTTTTAATTCTCATCAGCGTGTCATCAGGGAAGATCCAATGTGGGTCTTCCCTCTTTTTATGGGAGGTGGATTCAGTAAGCCAAGTTGGTCAGATGGTATAATGAGGATAATCAAAACGATGATAAAATAGCCAACCAGAGGGGAAATCCAAATGAACAAAGTATCGAAACGATTGCTCGCATGCTTAATAATGATGGCTCTAACGATAACGGGAACAGCTTGTACTTCAGGGAAAAATCCGCTCCAAGCCGCTTCCGTTCACCTCCCTACCCAACAGTCACAGAATGTGGTGGCAGCAACTCCACAACCTTCTGCAGAGAAATCCGGGGGTACAGAACGCAAGCTCATTGACGCTAAGGTACTGAAAGTCTCCGACGGCGATACAATGACCATTTTGATCAATGGGAAGAAGGAAACCATTCGTTTATTGCTTGTCGACACCCCAGAGAGTGTTCACCCTAAAATTCCGGATCCGCAGCCATACGCCATCGAAGCCTCGAATTACGCCAAGAAGATGTTGAACAACAAAAAGGTGAAAATTGAGATCGATGTATCGGAGCGGGACAGATACGGGCGCCTGCTATGTTACCTGTATATTGGTGAAAAAATGTTTAATGAACTATTACTTGAGAAGGGATACGCGCGTGTGGCGTATGTGATCCCGCCGAATGTTAAATATGTCGACCGGTTCAGGGCCATTCAGAAGAAAGCACAGCAACAAGCGATTGGAATCTGGAGCATCGAAAACTATGCTCAAGAGGACGGTTTCGACACGAATGCGGTTAAAAAAGAATCATCTCCGAGCAAATCCAAAACTACTGCGCAACCAGTCAAACCGAAAACGGAAGAGCAGGTATATTATAAGAACTGCTCAGAAGCGAAGAAAGCGGGGGCCGCACCGGTACGAAAAGGTGATCCTGGGTACGGGAAGCATTTGGATAGGGACGGCGACGGAATTGCTTGTGAGAGATAATCCACACATATAGAACAGCCGGTCCTTAAAGAGGAAGCGGTGTAGAAGGGAAGGGTAAGCCGTTGACCACACTATACAAATCCATTCGCACATATGAACTGGAGAGCTGGATTCAAGCGAATCTTAAAAAGCAGCAATTGGACATCAAAGAATCTATAGCGGCTATGCATTACATTAACGACTTAACCGGCCACCATTATAAAATCATCGAAGAGTTAGACCTGATACGAACCGGTGGAGACACAGGAAAGCAACCCGAAGCGAGATTTATAGATGTCGTGACAAACGAGACAGCCGTTATCGAAATCAAAAATTTTCCGTTCGAATCAAATGAAGAAAAAGCCGGCTTGCTGTACACGCGGCCGAAGCTATTGCAATGGATTCAAGAGTTCCACCAGGCGCACGCAAACGCAGATACCCGAATCGTATTTGAAATACTCATTAAAAAGCCGAGCATCAATCCCATTTTAGCGCTCCAAGATCTAAAGCAAGGAGATCTATTTGCTGGAATCTCCAACAAGTTTCTAGATCTTAAGGCAAGTAAATGGCATCGTTCCAAACCCTATTTCCAAATTAGCGATTTTAGAATGCACTTCGACGAGCATCCTGGGAGCTTTGTCGTTGTTGAGGAAGCTTTAGATCCTATAGACATCAACGCGGCCATTACGGAGACCATTAATTACGAGCGCTATGTCGATCTTCTCCATAAAGAATGGACAGTAAAAAAATGGGACGATAAATTTAAACACGCCCGCTATAAGGATGATTCGAAATATCTCTACCTTAAGATTGGCATGGGCTACCCGCACGATTTCGCTATAGCAAATGGTCAATTTACCATTCAAAAATTTGGCGATACACTGCTGCGTAAATATGGATCGACGCAAAGCCTCAGACAGCTGAGAGGTATTCTATTTTTCGCAGAACGCCACTACCAGCTGCTCGAGCAAGTGGAAGGAGAATTCCGCTGGAAGCCCCTGCTGAAGTTGGATAATTCGTTTACGCTCCAAGAATAGATATCAGCCGGTCCCTAAAGATGGACCGGCTGTATTTGTGCTAGATTCCAACATCGAGGTCAACAAACTCAGAAACATCGCGGTCTTTCTTCATCTGGCGACTGAGGTAATTGTTTTTGGTAATACTGGTGCTGCTGTGATCCAGCGTCTCGCTGATCCAGTCGAGCGGAGCTCCCTTTGCATAAGCACTTTGACTGAAGAAATGACGAAGGTGGTGCGGGGTCACACGATTCCCATGAATGCTGGTTAGGCCGGCTGCCGCCATTTGTTTCGAAAGAAAGGTCGATATGCTTGAAAGAGTGTACCGCTTTCCGAGACGGGATGGATAGAAGGGGGATTTGTCGTTAAGGTTCAGCTCCGTTCCCAATCCAACCCGCCTGCGATATTCCTTTAACGCCTCGAGCGCGTAGTCTTTAATGTGAGCATGCCGAATCTTGTCCCGTTTTGTGATCGTCCGGAGATAATGCTTGCCGGTTCTCCGATCATAATAAAGGTCTGACCAGGCAGGCTGAATTACCTCGTTTAAGCGAAGCCCACTCGTACCTAAAATTAGCAGCAGCGACATCACCTTTGGATTATCTTTATAGTGCAAAATGGCTTCTTTCAAATCCGACTCCTCGATATCCCGCTCCGGTACTTCTTCCTTCTTCTTTTTCACCGGCCGCAGACCCCTGCTTACTTTTTTCGCCAAGTATCCTTCTTCATGGCACCAGGTTAGAAATGAATCAATGATAACGATCTTCTTCGAGCGGGTGTTGGATTTCGGATAATTCTGTTCCATGACAGCCTGATACATTTCCATATCGCGGCGGGACAGCTGCCGGATATCATCCTTCCCGATCGAGCCGACGTAACCCAGAAACGCGAGCAGCTCCCGCAAATAATCCCGCTTCGTTTTTTCCTTCCGGGAGCGGCCAGGCGTATGTACATACAGATACACCATTCCAACATTAGAGATCGAGGAATAGTTGTAATTTCCCTCCTCATCCTCCCCAGATGATACGGCATCCAGTAACATATTCAAATGAGTGGTATTCATTAATTCATTACTAATGTAATCCCGCCTATCAAGAATAGAGGAAAGCGAGACATCAACCAAGGCACTTTCATTTCCATCGATATATATTGTCATATATTACTCCTAATCGGCTTTTTATGATTATCTTTCACTCTTATCGAGTATAACGCATATACGCATATATTGGTGACTTAAATCATTTACTTTCCGTTTCGTAAAACATATATTTCAATTTTTAACATGATGCAGAATTATAATGGTACTTGATATAAAGACAAAATAACAGTGTATTCTTTTACTTTCAATATAAAAGTAGAATTTAATATTTTGTCCACTATAAAATTCTATTTTTTTGTTCTGTTATATTATACTTTTAATACATGTTGAACACTCATATCTTTTATAAGATTGGTTAATCGTTTATAGTTAAATTTAGAAAGTTGCATGCAATTTCCTAATGCGACTATAAAGACGAAGGGTAGTGAAAAATTTGTCAATGAACGAGCAGACTCCTTCGAGCGAGCCGATCAAGTATTTGGATGTTGCAGCAGCCGCAGGAGAGCTTGGCATCACCCCGACGTCATTCTATAAGATAGTGAATCACGTCGATCCTGCTAAACGCCTTGAACCGGTCAACCGCAATACTCATCGAGGGGATGGAGGATTCAGGTTCAGGCTTGAAGACATTAACCGGATTAAGCCGCAATATGTCAAAAATGACCTGACCTCCGCTGAAGCGGCAAATCGCCTCGGCCGATCCACAACCTTTATTCATAAATTAATTCGCGATGGTGTGCTGGACTATTACGAAACCGAATTCAGGGGAAAACGTACGTTTTTCATTAAGGAATCGGAGCTTGCTCGCTACATGAGTGAGAATCCGGATTCGGGGAAATCGGAAGCCATTTATGATAAAAGAAGCGGGCTTTTCCTATACCAGCCGTTCTCGAAAGATGACCAGTTAGCCCGCGTTGTGAAGATCAAGCGTGTAAGCAACCGTAAGATTGAGACTACGCTGCGTACAGAGAGTGAACAACTCCTATCATACGATGAGGCTATTGCGCTGAATTGGGCGCCGGCAATGAAAATCCAAGACCGTAAGCCAACCACAAGCTACGGATATGCGGTATTCCACTTCCCGCTGCCACGCTCACTCGACTCCATGATTTTCACCATAATTGAGGAATTCTTCAAACAAGTCGGACCGGCCAACATGAAGATTTCCGCAGGGGAGCAGCTCGTCGTCGAAGTGAAAAAATCCGTGCTTGTCGGTATCCTGCCAACAACCCACCCGGATATGATCGACAAATTGAAGCTGTTTCTCCTTAAAGGTGAAATCATCCCGAAGTACGATGGCACACTGATTGATACGGGTTTGTCCCCGATAACCTTCTATCTGCCGGAGGAGAAGAAAGCGGAACTGGTTAGGCTTGCTGCTGCAGATGGAATCTCATTGCAGGAATGGATTGAGAAGCGATTGGACTGAACAGCAGGGAGTGAGCTGAAATAATGAGAACAAAGGAAGCTTCAGCAATGCATGCCCTTAGCAGGCAGCGAAAAGAAGCGGGAGTGTGTCTATATTGCGGCGGTGAACCGTTGGCAACGCAAAACATCAGCGTTCAGTTGTTCTAAAAGAGATTCGTTCTAAAGAGGTGCAAACTGGTTAATGATACTCATTGTTTATCTGCTGCTGGTTAACCTGATCGCTTTTGCAACGATGGCTTGCGATAAGTCACATGCGCGAAACAGGGCAACGGATCCCCGA
Organism: Paenibacillus abyssi; assembly: GCF_014640295.1. Lineage (GTDB taxonomy): Bacteria > Bacillota > Bacilli > Paenibacillales > Paenibacillaceae > Paenibacillus_D > Paenibacillus_D abyssi. Next base: position 41,351 of record NZ_BMGR01000014.1, read on the forward strand.
GAAACGGCTTTTTTGCATTTGCCGCGCTGGGTGGTGCGCTCGGCTCGTGGATCGGTATGAAAATGTACCGACACAAGACAAAGAATATGACGTTTGTAGTCGGCGTTCCGGCATTGTTTTTCTTCAACGTAGTAAGCGTCTACTATGTAGCAAAGTTTTTGCTATAGTAGAATATCGAGCTTGACACCAATCTGGGGGTGGGTAAGAAAGCACAAACTCCAAGGGCAAAACGGGAGTGTTCCAAGCCGACTATTACCTAACCTGAAATGGGGAATTCTTAATGAATGTTGGCATAATTAGGAACATCGACGATTTGGGCAGGATCGTTTTGCCAATAGAGTTGCGCAGAAGTCTGAGTATAGATGACGGCGATTCATTGGAGATGTTCTCTGACGAAAAATCAATCTGTCTGCTAAAACATTACGGAAAAGGCTGCATATTCTGCAATTCGGCAGATGAGGTTTCACCATTTAAAGAGAAAATGATCTGTCGAAACTGTCTAACCTCGGTACGCAACTCTTACAGGGTTAAATTTAAACCCGCCGAAGCGGCTGCAGAGAAGAATAAAACTGTGATGCCTGGCCAGGGAATTGCAAAGCCACGGAAAAAGAGAGCTCCTCGTCGGTCGGCCATCGTATTGATTAAAGAAGTGTACGATCTTTTGACTGAATTCCCTGATCTGACCCAGAAGGAGCTGGCAGCACGACTTGACGTTTCACCGGGGAGAATCAGCCAAATAATGAATATGAAGAACCCGGTGAAGGGGGATAAAAAGTAATGAAATTCCGTGATCACGCGAAAGCCTACCATTTCAAAACCTTAAACGAAATGAGCGAAAAAGAAAAAGCTAAATTTGCAGAAGTCCTGCTGCATTGGCACAAGGAAGGCATTCACCCCGAATGCGCCTGTAAGGAACAAAGACCTTATCCAAAGCTCCATGTGAGAAAAAGCAAAGCAGGAAATCTCACGCTCGCCAATAACCCTAACAGTAACCGAGGAGAACGGACGCATGATTTTCAGTGTTGGTTCAATCTCCCCGCTGAGGGATATAAGGGTTACCTTAAGCAGCAGGGAATCCTTATCGATGAAGAAGGGCAGATCGCGTGTTCCCTCAAGAAGCCGAATATTCCAACGGCGACAGGCTCGCAACAAAGCGTGAAAGCAGGTGGGGAAGGGGGGCATGTCTCCGGATCCGTGCCGGCGGCCGGCCTCAATGCTCTCCGCTATTTGTTCCTAACCTGGCTGCAGGAATCACACGTACATGAATATCGTCCTGGCGGTCCACGAAATGTCCAGGGAAGACTGTTCAGAATCGCCATGAAAACCAAGATTAATGGGATACAGCTTACGTCCTCAAATTTCTGCATAGCAGGCGATCAATTCAGATACAACTTCGCCAAACACCGTGTCGTTATCTTCTGGGGCGATAAGTTTGCTCATCCCGCTACCGAATCCAAGACCAGCAGTTACCTCGTAAACCTTCCGGCCTTTTCGATTGCCGATCGAACCCTACATATTCAAAACGTAAGCCTATTAAAGTCAGTGTATGAGGCAGCTACTCTTACGAGCCGTGCTGTGGGCACAGGCTATTGGGTACTGTACCGGCAAGAGGACAAGAGCGGTAAGCTCGTAGATACGGAACTCATCTTTGAGCCGGCCGATCCAGATACCCTTATTCCAGTCGAATCATCCTATGAGGCGGAAATGATCAAATATCTCGTGAAAAACACGAGACATTTCAAGAAGCCCCTTGTCGGCAACGTGACAGACATGTTTTTAGATCATCGCCCAGATATGGTGTTGATGGATACGACGCCGAAGACAATCATAGAGGTTGCTGGATACCAGGATGCTGAGTATCGGCAAAAACTCGCAGAGAAGCGTGAGAAGTACCTGGAACGCGGCTATCAATACGTGGAGTGGGACGGTAACAGCTCAATAGAAAAACTCACGTTACCCCCCAAGCAATGATGCTTCAATGTTTCTCGCGGGCACAAGGGACACCACGTAGGAAAAATTGCTTTTCCGCCGGTCCGCTGCAGTTGTCGGTTATATTATTGTGAACTTTCAAGATCATGATATATAATTTCGATAATACCGGCCTCCTTAAAGCGTTATAAACTAGAGGACATTTAGACAAAAGGGTGAAAAACGTATGTTTATAGTCCATGACCAGAACGGCAACCGAATATCAGCCCTTGAATCAGACATTTCATTAATCAAGCGCATGTCAAAAGGGGGCTCATTGTTCTGCCCCGATTGTCACGGACAAATGGTTTTTCGTGCTGGAGATGTAAAGATCACTCACTTTGCCCACAAGAAAGCCTGTAGTTACCCCTATGGAGAGCCAGAGACCGAAGAGCATCAGCACGGTAAACTTATACTGCGGGATTACTTTCGCACTCTGTATCCTGAAGCTTATGTCGATCTGGAGTTTCGGATCGATGAAACAAATCAAAGATCTGACGTCATCGTCATTCATCCAAATGGGGATCGATGGGCCATTGAGTTTCAATGCTCGAAAATATCCGGGGAAAAATGGGCCGAAAGGAGAGCATTGTATGAAAAAGCAGGAGTGGCCGACTTTTGGGTTTTCGGAGATTCCGTTCACAGTTTTGGAAAGACTGATGGAAAGCCAGACACCGAAAAACATCGTTTCAGTGGTATGGAACTAAGAAAGATTAATAATAGTGACGGAAACAGGTACCTAAACACCGACACACAATTGATTCGATTTGTCATTAATCGCTTGGGTAATTATTGGACTTCTGATAGTGTCGTCATAAGTAAGGAGGTAATCGCTCCCCTTTCAGAGGTCTTTGCTTCCGACAGGGAATTGCTGACGAACGATATTCTTGATATATATGATCAGGATCAGATTAAGAAAAAACAACGAGAAAAAGAGCGGGAAAGCTCGGCCGAGAAAGTCGGTGCGACTAACAACGATGAGGACGAAGAAAATGACTGGGAATATCTGCCCGGCAGATTCAAAATCGACATGGTTGAAATGAAGGCAGCGGCCAAGAAGGATGTGCTTGAACTAATCCGCGAAACTCGCTCGGTAACAGAGCGGATGTCCGCTAGAGAAAGAACCGAATTCTATCAATTATGCGACAAGTACGGATACAAGGCAGACAATTTCCCTTCAATTTTCAATTTGTGTTTGGAAGATATTGAATTAATCAATACACCAAGACAGCTTTGGCAACTCTGGATATATGATAAATACATACATAATAGGGTCGGACGTACCTTCATTTCAGAAGACGTTTTCAAGACCTATTCGGACCGGATAGGAAGGGGCGAGTTCAGGCGCGGTATTAAAAAGGAATATCGGCATTACTCATATGTGATCTACGCTTATCTCGATATTTTAGAAAGTATCGGGTTGGTTGACCGAAAATGGTGGCGTGGGAGCAAAAAATGCTTATATACGGTGCTAGGAGACTGCTTCCCGTTATACAACAACCCTGTCGATAATGCAATGCTAGCAATCGCCTTGGAAACGCAACGTCTTGTGATCCCCGAGTTCAAAGAAAAAGTAACGGAGTTTATACATGAATCCAAGCAATTAAACCGGGAACGACAAGAGGAAATGCAACAGCAAAAGGAAAAAACTCAGTCAATGAAACAGGTGATTGAGGGGATTTTTGGGGTAATCGAACCGGATATTAATCTCGTTAGCAAGTGGGAATATGATTTTATCGTCGAGATGAATACAAGAATTCATAAAAATTGGATACTGACGGATAAACAGATCGAAACGATCAGCAAAATAAACTTAAAAGTAAACCGGTCAGGTGCTAAGCGTTGAACTCAATTCACACTTGGAGCTAGATAGATACATGGCCTTTCAGCGGCGGCGGAACGGCATTCGCAGCTATATTCATCTTCACGATTTCAATCCTGCATGACCAGTATCTACAAAGGTTAAACCAACATGGCTTAGCAAAAGTTGAGTTTATCTGGTATTTATACTGGGAATTTTAGAACTTATTATTTGATGATTCTGACTGACCGCTGAAGCTGAAGGGCATAATAGAGGCTTATTTATTTGATTTATTTTACTTCACAAAATACAGGTTTGTTGCAGTATAATAAAAAAAGGCCATATCGGCCGTTATGTCTGAAGATTTGTGTCACTAGACAGTTTCACGCATGTTTTGCAAGAACCGGGATATATTCCGGAGGTACTTCAAATATTTGATTTCCAATTGCAAACTTATTCCCTTTAAAAATGACGCCATGAGACTTTATTTCTTCAAGGCGTATTTTATGAGCCAATCCGGAAAAGCTCTCTTCATCAGCTGCTGGTGCGAAGGTGTTAAAAAGTTGCGTGAGACAAATCAATGGAGTATTTATCACACTTCGTAATTTCTCTTGATCATCGAAGCGAAATGAAGTGAATTCACGGTCCGCCTGTGATCGAAGATCTTTGTACACTAGACGAGAAATAGTACTCATTTTAGGATAATCATCTGATAAGCCCATGAATAGAAATTCAAGCCAGGTTCGCGGAAGTGTAGCAAGCAAGCACTTTTGGGTTAGATCTAGCTGAGGCATGTTCTGATATAGGTCCGCAAATCTACCGATGAGTTGCGCCCCGACAATCTGTTGTAACAAATCATTATCTAATTCAGTGTTAAAGGCGAAGTACAGGGTTGAGAGAAGTGAGAGCAACGCCCCCTCTCCTCTTGATTTGATAAACTGATTGGGACTCTTAAATATCGGTTGAAATGCTTTTTCGTAAATTTGCTCAATTGGCCGGTAACTAGTTTCTTTTTGTTGATTTGCAACATTAAAAACACCCAGGATTGATGTATCTAAATTGGTTAAGTGGTTACCTAACTCTTTCATTGAGTAATTTCTTGTTTGCAAATGATTAATAGCAGTCTTTAATGCCATGTTAAAATCCAAACTTTTCACTCCCCACATATAATCTACACATCCTCATTATTTCCACTGAATTAGAAGCTAATACCACCACTATTCAAATCATTTAGATAACTCCCAAAAACCAAAACACGCTTTACCGTGTATGCAAAGCAAGACTGATTATTCACAAATTCAACTCTACCCAAAAACACACTACCAACCGTTGCTGGACGTGAAAGGATCGAAGACAGGATGGAGGAGATAGGGGCGTAGGCATACCGTCGTACCTGTAATCATATTGCAACGGTAAAGCCATGAAGCGATAACATTGGAGGGCTATAATAAACAGTGACCCCCTTTTGAATATAAATACTTAGCCCGCGGCCACGTGAAACCGCGGGCAATTTTTTTACTTCATTCTTCGTTTCGTTTTTTTGCATAAGTAAATGCCTCAAAGGGCAGGAAGTGGGGGCCGATGAGCTTATGGGTATCTACAGATTCGAATGTCTCATCTATCCCATCAGAATACCCGCATGATGGTTGTAGAACTCTCCCGTGTGTTGGCTACGATCGCATCGAAAGTACACTTATCTATCGACATCATCTTGTATGTTTATAGAGTTGTAAATATGGAGATAATAGTAAAAAGAACTAGGATGTGATACTGTGGAGTTTGTACATATTGAGGAAACAATTAATGTTCGAAAGTCTTTTGAGGACTTCGGTTATTTTCGTTTATATGTAACTGATCGGAATTGGGTGGGAGAGAAATTCGTAACCAAGGAAGACACACGTTCATTTTTAAACCGGCTTCGTGGTATGAATGAGTTTTTCTTCGACATATATAAGCATAAACTTAATGGTATACGTATCGATATTTTAATAGATTGTTCATATTTTTCAACGCAGCTGGAAGAGGACAGACCAGTAAAGCGCTTCCTAAGAGAAATAGAACAGAATCTCCATCTACTTGAAGATCCGCGAGTGTTAATTGAGTGGAAGAGGAAACTAAGGTTCTATGCTGGCTCCCCCGAAAACTATGCATTATTATACCACTTTTGCAAATCAAATTCTCACCTGCAAATATCAAGTGAAATCGCTCAATACATCGAGATGCAAGTTTATGAGAACGGAGAAAAAGCGGTTAAGAGTGTTATAAAAAAAGACTATAAGAGGCTAGCCAAGGAACTTTTTGAAGAAGAATTAGAGTTTGATTACATTATAGACCGACTCTCCGCTTCCACAGACAGACGTTTGAAAGACGATTCACTTTTCATAAGTCGCCTCTTTAAATTCGCCATGCAGGATCCGAGGATTTTCCTCTATAACATCCTCTTTATCAAACAATTCTACAAGCCGACCTATAAAGAAGAACTATTCCAACAACTGTTTATTCGGATACAAAACGAGAAAAGGGATAACTGCTCGGTAACGGTTGAGGTCATTGACCAAGAACAAGAATCCGAAAATAAAATTAATACTGACTATTGCCAAGATGTAAGGGACAACGGTGAACCAATGCTGATGTTTTTCAAGAATGATCCTCCAAGCCAAGTATATAGCGAAAAGAAGGATATTCTAACTACAATTGGAAAATGGGTCAAACAACGTTTGAAAGCGGAAGATCTTAAAAATCTACCAATTAAGTCATGGATTCATTTTATTAAAGACCAGCACCAGATTAGGCAAGATGTTGGCTTACTTATAATTAGGAACGTATCCAGAATAGCTGGAAGACTTGGAGACGAATATTTGTTTATAGCAGAAGGACTTATAAGAGGTCCCGAGTCGATAACACCATTTCCAGTTATAGATCCTGACTCCTGGGTACATCTTAATCAGAGACAATGTGCCGTACTCTGCTATCTAATTTGCTTAATTCATGATATTTGCAAGGAAAAAAATTACACCATCTACGAAGTGTCTGATGATAAACTTGGTGCAATTAATATCTTGGAAATTGGGAGAGATGGTACTGAGGAAAAGAATGGAACTCGCAAGATAAGTAATCCCCAAACAAAACAGCGTATAACCACGGAGGGCAAAGAAAGACATAAAAAGCAGAATCATTGGGTTAGTTTCCACTTTAGACGACTTAGAAAAAGCGAAAACCCCTCTACTGCAGCAATTGAGAAGGCAAAGGCTTACGGCATACACAACATCCCAAGGGGTTTTACATTTGTAGAATCATTCACTCGAGGATCAGTTATCGGTGAAAGAAAGATATCAGCGATCGATGTCTATAGGAGGACGATGCAACGGTTTGAGCACGTTGGTCAGGAGGCGCAACCTAGCTGACTCATCGAAACACTAACTTGACTAGAATAACCGTACGGACAAGAGAGAGCAGCAGGAGCGGGCTAACGGTTGTCGGTCTATCATTGGCATCTACGTCCCTGGACTCATCGCTGCTGCACCTGTCCCGGTTGTACATACCTTAGATGAGGGGAAAAATGGTACAATGTTCAAATCACCTACTACATACGAGGGAGTTGTATCATGAAAAAGAAAATATTGATATCGATTTTAGCGACTGCCGTGATCCTGGCTTCGATGGCGGTGGGCGCCCTGGCCGCACCGGCCATACGGATCTTGGTTGATGGACAGAACAGCAATGTAAAGTTCAAAATCATTAACGGATCCACCTATTTATCGCTGGTCGACGTCGCAAAAATATTCGATGCCAAAGTCGGATATTCCGCAAAGGAACGGATCGTTTGGATAAACACTAACCGGCCAGAGCAGACGAGCAATGCGAAAGCTGATCAAGGCGACGCCGAATGGATGCTCTCGCCAAGAGATGTCGATGCGATCAATTCGGTATATGCTTACGCGATGGGACTGGAAGATCAAATGAACCTGTACTACAGAAGCAAGATCAATGCTTACGAGCTGGAAGAAGTAAGAGACAGCGCGAAAATTGATATTCGCAAGTCGCTTGCCGGCATCAAGGACTCGCCGATCCCGCTTGTCCAGGAGTTCGTAGGATACGCAAACGACGTGCTCGAAACAATGGATGCCGCGCTGCCGCGTGGTTCATTGACAGAAGTAAGCCTGCTGAAATCAGCACTGCAAGATCTCTCACGGACATATCGCAAACTAGGGAGTATGGCCGGTTAAATACCGGCTTTTTTGTTTCAAATAATAATGAATAACTATAAGAAGTTATTATAACGCTTTAACACTTTAACGCTTTACACTATTACATAAAATTCGTATTTTATACAGATGTCTAGATGTGATGATGAGCCCTTATACAATAAGCATTCTTTCATGATGTACAACATTATGGATCAATAATTCTTCGTTTTAAAAATATAAGTTGAAAATAGCTAAATTTAAAACCGTTACTCATGTTAGAGAAACGGTTTTATTTAAATGATTTTTATGAGTTGTCTTCTGGAACTTGATTGTCACAATATCATGTGAAAATTATCTTGCCTCAATCATCAAAATCAATATCGTCTAACTCAAACTTATAATTAATAATTTGATCTTTTATTTGTTGGATGACAACTTCTACCTCTTCAATTCCATTTAACTCTTTAAACATTATTGCGTAATCGGTTGGCGTTGGTTTTTGATTGTACATCCTCAATGATAGTTTACTATGCCGCAGTCTTTCATTGATCCAGTCATTACTTCTTGTAATCAGCCAATCCAGGACATCTTTGTGATTTTCGTATACGTACTGTGCCATTTCGATTTTTTTCTTATATTTCGAAGTTAAATAATCCTTCAATGACAGGCTTCCTTGTTCTTTAAGAAAACCTACGCGCTTAAAATCTGAGGGATAAGCAAAATAGGTTAGGATCTTTAAATTTAATATTTCGTTTTCTTTTAATTGAGAATAATCTGCAATATTTCTTATAGAGGTATCAATAAGTATCTTATATTTGTCAAAAAACTCGATGACTTCTAAGTTAATAATGTCTTCCTTCAGTTCTGCCAATTCTTTATCGTAACCAGCGTCTTCCTCATCTTCATAAGGATCTTTATATGTCAATGATCCATTATGGTCTTTTAGTATTAATTTGAAACACTCAGCGAACTCTACTCCGTACGTTGTACGGGAGAATATACCTTTTTCACGCAATCTCTCACGGTAAAGAGCACTCTTTTGCTCCTGTTCTTTTCTCTCCAGCATATAATAAATGTGATTTAACCTGTTCTTCATTTTTTCTTCGAGAGATTCGGAAATCAAAACGACGTACCCATACTTCTTATTCTTTCGAGTTTTTATCGCACTCATTGTTACAGAATGCTCCATTGGACTATGATAGGTGAAGGTTTGGGTACGCCTGATCCCTCTTATTATTTTGGTCTCTGGTGATTCAATAAAATTAAAGTCGATTGTTAGTTCGGATGTATCCAAGTCTAAAAAATACACAAGACCAGTGGTTCTAAACACTGTTTTCTCTAAATCAGACCTCTTTCGTGCATCAGTATTATCCCGCGCTGCAGAGAATTTCATAAATTTTCTCTTATCAAAAAACCAGAAGTCCTGGATATCTGCGGATTCGTATAAATTATGCCTCTCCTCCCATGCGGAAGTCGAGATTAAACTATGCTGGAATTCAAATGCCCAAGTACGATCAGCGAATTCTCCATCTCTATGTTTTACATACACATCAACGATTTGGCCGGTTTCAGGTATATGAACTTCATATTCAATATATGCAGTCGGAAATTTGGACTTTAGCCAATCATATAACAATTGCTTCCCCTGTATATGTGAAGGTGTTTCCGGTTCAGAACCTATATACTCGCACTCCAAATTTACGTGGGAAAAATACGGATTCTTTACGTTACCCTTATTGTACCGAACAACACCCTCACAATTTGGGCAGAACAACTTGTGTGACCGCGAAAGTGTCCTTGTGGATGCTTCATCACAATTAGATGCTATTAATGGCTTCTTTTCCTCAGTAAGACATCTTAACAATGTTTGCACCGTCCCATTCAACTAAAAATCTCGACGCGCTCTTGTTGTTTTCTCTGTCTTAAGGACTGCGTCACTTTAGAAACAACAAAATAAATAAACGAAGAAGGCCGGGGATTCTTCCCTTCGGCCCTCACTTTGTGCGGTGCTTCCGCTACAAAAATATAATAACCCTGGTTGCTATCGATGTCAACTTTTACCATATGAAATTAAGAAAAATTTGGACAAGATAGCTTATTCTCTTCCCCTATAGCTCAGTCGACAAAACGGTAGCTTGCGAGTGCCTATCAGTTAGCCAAAGGCAAGGATGTCAGTCGCGAGATGGGATCGTAAATCCGTTCAAGTTAATTATTCACTAGCAGGTGCAACCTGGTTCCTTGTGCTTCTAACCAAAGAATACTCCTCAAGTTGTTGAATATGACTTTATTAGAGAGAGCCGCCTTCGTTTTACTATCTACGAGCTTCACACCTGCTGTATTGGTTCAACAGCTCATCGAGTTGCTGTGATTTATACAAAATAACGTCCCAGAGTACGTTCCGCGTGATAAGTATGCTTGATGGAGATCCGATCGCATTTTTCAATTTCCCCCCGGATCTGGTTTTTACTCATACCAATAATACCTGTGTCCATGCCATCATTAGCCCCCCATCTCATCAAGCTTTCTTTCGTGATAGGCGACCTTCCCTCTCAGTTTATCTCGATATGATTCGTCCAAGCAGCCGTCAATGAGCAAGAGATTATAGCCGTATCTATGTGAGTGCCAGCTGTACTTCAGTTTGTCATATAAACAGATAAAAACTTTCCTTTTAATCATCTTCCTAAGTATGAATGCCACCGGCGCTCCTCTTTTCCGAAATTTTGATATTCACTCGAAACGTGCCTGGGACCAGCTGAACGATTTGTGAGATAAGTTCAATCTCCCGCTCCGCATAAACCTGTGAACACGTCCCTGTCATTCCGTAGAAGCGCTTACCGGCATTTCTCCCCTCTTCACCGGGCGCAACCTTAACCGGGCTCTGGTGAACCTTCAAACCGAGCTGGTGCAGCAGTATGCGCCTCTTTTCCGCTACCGACTCAATTGGTACCTTCAGCTCACCAAACATGCCGTAAAGCGTCTTGATGTCGATCCCCCACTCTTTAGCCAGCATGATGAAGTCTGATGCTTCCCGCTCCACCATCCAAGTTGCCAGCCAATCGATCTTCTCGTTCATTCCTAGTTGCCGGAATTCGTGTATGTGAAAGACGTCGTTTCTCACGGCCACGCCCCCTTATATCTTCTCAATTTCAATTTCCAATCTGTAAGTGCCATTCGACATTTGAATACGCTCCTTAATACTTTGGAGGAGCTGACTCAATTGATCCGAATTAAGTACCTCTTCAAAATGGAGCATTAAGCGTTCAATATCCTCCGTTCCAGATGGAACAGATTGATCTTGCGAGGCGGTATGCAATTGTCGCTTCCGCCTTCGAACATCTGAAAGAGAAATCTCCCACTTTTTTACGAAATTATAGTACGTGCCCGTACTGACACCCCAAGTCTTGCATATCTCCCCTATGTCATGTTCCGACAATGCTAGGGCAAGCAATTCATGTTTTGCCTCTTGCGATGCCTGTTCAACCCGCTCCAGACTCGGAATCATCGAATCTTTCCTCCCTTAACGCGAAAAGCACGCAGAGTCCCATAGGGCCCGTGCGTGCTTCACACTACCGATACATTTATATACTATTATTATAGCACGAAAATCCAACGCGTGAGAAGACATCCATATCTTCAAATTTAAAGACAATCTCTGTATAATAGATGCATATCTGCACCAAGCGAACGGAAGCACCGAGTCGTCGACTTGGTGCTTTTTATTTTTGAGATAGGAGGGTTCGATGTGACATTTAAAAGAGCAATAATCGGTTTCGCCATCATCTATGCTGTAATCGGAATAGTCATGTTTTGGCCAAATACTAAGCAGAAGGCACAAGATCCAGTCGAGGAAGAAGTTAAAATCGAGATGACCTGGGATTTGGCCAATGAATCAGCAGGCAATTACAAGCCTCCCGTTTGGCTGAAAAACCCTGAATTCTCCTCAGAGGTAGATGAAATTGAGCACACAGATGATCAGGTTCATTATGGTCCGGATTTCACGTCATCATTCCAGATCATATCCATGTATGCTCAAGCACAGCTAGGCGAATCCACGATTCTTTCCAGTTTCGTTAGCCCTTATCTAGCACACACGGATTATGAGAGCAGGAAGGTGGCAGCTGTTACCGATCGCGCAAATGGGCTTGCCAACCGGCTCACTAGGGGAAAGTCATTGAGCAAGATTCAGGTAACCTCTCCTACTCAAATAAAAGAGAATGAGGTGACACATACGATTCTTTTGGAGTATAAAGACGGAAAGAAAATTCAGCTCAAAGGTATTCCTATGATTAAACTTGTTCCGCTGGCCGATCATGAAAAGCATGATCCCGGCATGTGGTATCTCAATATTAACTTACAAGAGCTTGTTCAGCTAATAGAAAGAACGGCACAAAGTTAATCGGGTCATTCGGTCCACCTACACATATCTCCATCTTTACTTCCTCAAAGCCCTCCTGGTTTAAGACAGGGGGGTTTTCCAATAATACACTCACTACGACAAACTCTTTCGTTATTTCAGCGTGCCTGAGAATGGTCATCTATGTAGTATTCCCCTCCGATAAATTTCGTCCTTATCATTTATTATAAATTGACCCTCTTGTTTGAGCTAAACAACTTTTTTCCTTCTAAAATGACAAAAGCAGCCTCATGTATAAGGCTGCTTGTACTAATCGAGCAGTCCAAGTCGAATCAGAATTGATCGCGGGAAGTGGGATGCCCTAGTGAAGCGTTCTCCTAAGTGGACATCGAGGTAAGCAAAACCCTTAACCGAAATAGAATCTATTGCCCCTTCCACCGATAAGCCGCTTTCCGGAGTAAATTTTAACGTGAGTTTCTCCACTCGCTCCTCCCGCTGTAAGCTGTCGGCTGACAGGCGTTTGAATGCTTCCAGCAGATCCTCGATCATTGCGGTGCGGTCGGCATTGATTCGGTGCTGTTCGCTCTCCATTACCAATCCCAGCCCTTCTTGGAGCGATTCCGGACGTTTTCTCGAATGCGCTCTTCTTCCATAAAGTCATTGATCGCTTCTGGCCGGCCCTCAGACCCCTCCTCATCTGGATGCACGACTAACTCCACGCCTTCACGCTCTGCTACCCGTTTGGCCAAATGAACGCCCAAGCGAAATATGAGTTCCCTCTGCCCTTGATAGGTGTAAATGGACGGTACTTCACCGAATACAGGGTCCACCCTGAGTGCTAGACCTTCATACGCTGGCACAGCCCGCTCGAGGCCGCGGTTGGTCTTTACGATTAGCGGGCGGCCGCCGGCATCAACCGGTATGCGGGATAAATCAGGCAAGAAATTGGGGATCTCTTCATTCGGTCCATAAAAGTTAAAACTGTTTGGGACCGCATTGATGTCACGGATGAACCGGCCTTCTCTCTGGCAGACCAGGGCCGTTTCCGTATCAAACACTTCCCGCTTCTCGCCGGTTATGCCGCATATACCTCTCAGTGAATCAAATCGCGAGCAAAGTGAACACGATGGTAGAACCATACGTTTATCAGGACTGGCCATTTTCCTTACCCTCCAGACTCTTCAGATATTTTCGTTTTACATGATCCGGGATATGCTCCTCACACTGAGCGTTTTTCCATCCGTACAGTTTAAGCAACCCCTCATCGACATGATTCCCGCAACCGGGGAAGATGCACTTCCTTCGATTCTCCCCCGTACCAGAGCCGCCAGAGATGTCCTTACGCGCTGGTACCCCGGTACCGGGATTAGACGACCATTTCCGTTCGAGGTCGATCCAGCCCATCTCAAATTTGTCACAGGCGTCAACGAATGCTAGGCTCGCCGCAGCCTTGCACCTTTCAGGAAAATACTTAATCCGTTTCGTTGCCGGATCCCGCTCGAAGTCAACAAACCCCATTCCCTCATAGCTCGTGTCGACGATCTTCAGCACGCCTCTTACCTCCAGCTGCTTTTCCGTTTCATGTATGATAGGCTGCTGTGTGGTAAGTTTCCAATCCGCAAAGTTACCTGCCGCAGAGTTCACTCTATGGTTGTAGGCTTGGACTGGAATATGAGCGCTTGCCTTGCTACTATTCTTCATCTCCACCGTTCCAGGGGGAAAAGGAGCAATTAACCTGGTATGTATTTCGTGAAACAGTTTACGGCGTTCTTCAAGTTCACTCATCGCTGATCACGAATCCTTTTCCGTTCATGGTAAAAGACGAACTCTTCATCATTGAGCAAACCGAGTGTGTGGTAAAACTTAACGGATTCATTGTTCACCAAAAATAGAGAATGCTCTTGGTTCATGGCAGCGCGAAGATACTCAATCTGCTGCTCATGGATTAACATGCCTTTGAAATCATTCTTTCGATTGTTTTCCAGTTGTGAAAGTACCCACTCGCGTTCAACCTGTCTACGGGTCTTATCTTGGAAAATTTCGTAATAACTGCCGTTTTCGTCTGCGTAAAAAATACGGAGCCCTTTATCGGTCAACGTCATCAAAGCATCTTTCTCCATGACGACTTCACCCGCGTCACCGATTGAATACTTGATATATGAGCCTTCTTCGAGACCTAAACGTTTGCGGATCTCCATTGGCACAGTGGTTTGTCCCTTGCTTGTTATCTTTGAGTAAAACAACTCACCATCTCCTTACTTTGCCTTACTTCGAATGGTAAGGCAAAGTAAGGGGATTTGTCAAGGTCTCATCATAAAAAAAGTCGCCCGTGGGCAACTCATAGAAAATGGAGAATATTTGGTACGAGATAAACAACGAACAATATGATCGGAGAAACGATAATCATCCCTAAGCCTCTGCGCTTAGTCTGAGGATTATTTGTTCCTAGACCCCGGACAAGCAGACCAAGAAGCATGATGGTTCCCGCGATCGGAGCGCCTATTATCATGAGTACCCGAAATAATTGCGTGAACCAGGTTGTTGTACTGGAAAAGACCGTTTCAACTTCAGTTGTCGCCGGAGCATGGCCGCCAATGGAATAGTAATAATAGATGATAGGCACATAAGCGAACACAAATATCCCGACACCAAAAATGATCCCCATCATCAGTCCGATCCGTTTGATAATAAGGTTCTTGCCGGAGATAAGGAACAGAAGCAACCCTAATAGCGCCAAAAGTGCCATGAAGATTATTCCTGTCTCCTGCATGAAGCCTACGAGCTTCTGGAAGAATTCATTTACACGGGAGCCGAACTGCTCCATTCTTATTTCCCTCCCTTGATTTTCTCAAGCACCGGTCCGAGGAAAATCATCGGATCGAATGGTTTCACGCCTTTATCTCTCATGGGCGCCATTGGATTGTTGGGATTCGGGATCGCAACTTCGAAGTGAAGATGCGGTCCGGTCGATCGGCCAGTTGTGCCTTGTTTCCCCAACTGTTGCCCGGCTGCTACCTGCTGCCCATTTTGAACCGTAATCTTGCTCATATGTGCATATCGAGTCTGCAGGCCGTCCTCATGTGAGAGAACAACCAAATTGCCATAAGCGCCCCTTTCACCCGCCCAAATTACGAGTCCAGCCTTGGCAGCAAGAATAGGGGCGTTCGGCCAACCGCGGCCTCCCAAGTCTATTCCGTAGTGAAATTTTCCCCAACGGGGTCCGAAACCAGAATTGACCCCATAATAGTTTATCGCAATAGGCCATACCCAGCCCTCTTCATCAACATTACCGGTAAAGACATAATCGGGATTCTGATACACGTCGGAACCTGGGCCAACTACCGTATCCTCGCCCGAATAAAGATCAATTGGGAAATTTGGATCCGTTGCAGCGATGTATTCGAAAATCTCATCAATATCGCCTGGTTTCACCCCTCTTGCGATGAGAAACTCCTTAAACTTCTCTGAATCTAAATTCATTTCTGGAACGCCGCGATCGTCCACGAGCGTCTTTTCCCAGCGCTTGTACGTAGAGGTGGTACATTTGCCGCTTGATGAAGCGCCGGCTGACTCCCAATTTCCATTAGGTTCAAAAGTCCCTCCGGGAAAGTATCGCTTTGCAGAAGGGAGGTCCGTTGCACCAAAAGGAATTTCAACCCTTGACATGATCTTATGTGAAGGCATTTTGGATGAGGAAGTCGATTCGGTAGGAGGCTCATCAATCCGCTTCATCTTCGGTTTCCCATTAGCGTCTTTCACCACTTTACCGTTAGCGTCTTTCTCTTCTTCCTCCCGATAGCATGCCGTCACAGTTTTGATGTATTCCATATCATCGTTAACGGTCGTAAATGAAAAAGTCGGTTCAAGATTCAGATACATCTGCTTCGGATCAGGGAGAACGATTTTGCCGTCAGAACGAACTGCCTGGTATCGGACAAGGGAAGCGGGAATGGCCCAACTGGGCGTCACCGCACCTTTGAGCATCTGCTTCCACTCCGCGCTCGCCTCCTCCTGGTCAACCGCAATAACGCTGTTGCTCGCTAAGTCCTTAAATTTCTGTTCATACTCCCGATCGATCGTTTCCTCAGCAGATGTCCTCTCTCCACCTTTGAAAAACCAGTCGGCAGAGGGGATAGAATCCAGCATCGCATAGAACAAGATGACGGCTAGAAGTATGGCCGCTCCGTAGGGTCCTATTGTGGCAAGAACCGCTTTGACAGCGGCGAGAATGACTTTTTTAAGGAGGTTCACAAGGAGCTTCTTTAAATGTTTGGCGACCTTTTGGGCCGCCTTTTTCACCAGCTTTCCGCCGGTCTTCTTGGCAAAATCACCGGCTTGCCCCGCTGCCTCTTGCCCCATTTCTTGAGCGGATATGGAAATCACCCCCCTTCGCTAATCAGTAGCTTATGGAGCTGCTTTACGGCGTCCCGAGCCACTTCCTGCGTTTTGATATTCATCAGCGATATTTCTTAATTTCGTCGTGTATTGAGCATTTTTTCTAGTTTCCTCAACGGATTTTGTTCCCTGAATTGAATCCAGCACCCGGCCCGCTGCCGTGCCAGTCTTCATCCCTGGAGCACTATGACTGAAATATGAATCCACATTAACGGAGGAAGCATCCAATCCAGAATACGAATATTTCTGCCCATTGTTGTCCATCGTGTACGCTTCGCCTGTCCGAAGGAATCCTTCCGTCGATCCGCTCATTCCAGCGTTATTCGTCGTGATCGTGGCCGGACCACCACCGGCGCCCACGTTCGGATTAGGTGTAGTCATCGAATACGATCCCTTTGGTCCTTGTTTCAATTCCGCACCGCGCGGCGGGGTTCTATATGGTACATATACTGGATTCTTTAAATCCGGCACACCACCACCAATAGCTGAGATCAGCTGCTCTTGCCCGCCCCTATTCATATAGAAACCAGACTTTTGCGAGTCAGCCTTCCAATAAACATCCGCATCGGGGAACTTTGCTGCATAATCCGCCGGGGTATTGCCTCCGAATTGCTCCGTCTGAATTCTGCGACGTGTGGCCATCGACAGAGCGTTACCGGCAGCCCGTCCAACAGAGCCGCCTTTTTCTCCGAGAACAGACCCCATAGATTCACCCATGTTCCCAAGCAATTGTCGACGCTGGGCAAGGTCTGTGCCCCAATTATCACTCTTTGCGAACGATGCGAGCGCAGCGCCACTTTTAGCGGTGTTTACTACGGAAGATGCCATATTAGAGCCGAGACTTACGGTACCCGAGCCAAGTTTTGCTCCAACCACTCCACCGACCATCGCCCCACCGGGTCCAGCTACCATACCTGCCAGGGCGCCTACCGTACCGCCGACGACAGCAGCCGAGGTCTTGGCGAAGGACGTAGCTTTTCCGAGGCCAGTACGCTTATTTGAAGCTGCATCGGATAGAGAGGTATTACCGTAATCACTGCCGGATGGAGCATCGCCTGGAGATGAACCAGCCTTGCCTCCAGAGGCATTCCCTTTCCCACGCCCAGCCATTTGCATTGCGCCCCGTCCGAGCATCATTGCGCCCGCTACGCCGCCCATACCGGACATGGTAAGAGCGGATCCTAGCTTTGAACTGCTATCGCCCAGCTGCAGCCACTTTGAAATCATGCCGGAAGCGGGAATGAACATAATCAACATCCCGAGCTTGAAGAAAGTACCAGCGCCAAGCGATGACATGGATGCGAATGTATATAGGATTAAACCGTGAATACAAGGCAGGAAGACGTTGCCGAGCAACTCTTTTAACCATGTGCCAAAAAAGGCTCTTGTTCTTGCAAACAGAAGCGCATAGGCGGCAAACGGCGCCAGCAATACCAGGAATACGAGCACAATCTTTCGTGAAATGTAAATGAAATTGAGCATTACGGTTAAAATCCATTCGCCCAAGAAGATAACAATGTCCCCGAGACCAAACAACTCTCCCGTGCCGGCTGCCGCTATTACTGAAACATTGTTCGCCTGCAGACCGGCTCCCGCCATCGTATCTGCGATCGATGAGGAGATAGCAGTGTTCATATTCATGATGATTTGAAAGAACAACCAAAATGATCCCATGAACAACGCGGAGTAAATATACATCTGAATGTCTTTCCAGAAGTCGGCTCGAGCCTGGGGACTGTGAGGAGTTATCCCTATTTTCAAGCTCGCAATCATGATCGCAAGGGCAATGAACGATACATAAGCCGAGGAAAAGACCGCAATCATGGGGTTAATGACTTGTTTCATCTCGTTGTCATAGAACGTGTTGTAATGCAGCTTGCCTTCCCCAAAGCCCCAATTTTTGTAGGGATTTCCGAAAACCATATCCGGAATCGTGGCAAGACCAGCCAGCTTGAACAGCCCGTTCACCATTTTCATGACAGCTTTCTCTACAAAGCCCGCTTCATCAATGGACTTTTCCATTTGAGTCTGGAAGTTGGAATCCGTAAACGTACTGCCCGACTGCTGCGTACTGCTGGCATCTGTGCCGGCGGCGAATGCGGAGGATACGCCTACGGTAAACATCAAGACCATGCTTAGTAAGAGAACCAAAGCTAGGTTTCTTGGCTTCCTCATGAAGCAGCACCCTCTTTTTCTTGGGGCCGTACACGCCCCATCTGAACGTTCTGATTGGTATTGAGGTAAACCCACTCTTCAGGAGTCGGCTCCGAATGGAAGTGTACAATTTGCTTATTAGCTTTCATTAACACTTCGCCGGTGGAAAAAGTACGTATCATCTCCCCGACATCTCTGGAAAGGCGGAATGTCTTTAGAATGGGGTCAATGTCCTGATCCGCCTGCCTCAAAAAGCAGATCGTATCGAACTGAGATACGACATCTCGCGCTGTTTCATCCCGATCGAACATCTCGTATCGCTGGGAAACGAGGGTGAGCGAAGTATTCCATTTACGTCCCCGCAAGGAAAGAACTTTAAGCCAAGACATCATCGACTTATACGGAATCTGCTGCCACGCTTCGTCGATCAAAACCCGCTTCTTTGCCTTCGGATTCGATGTGATGAACCGACTCCAAACCCATGTTGTAATGACGTGCATGGCAAGCGGCCGCTCAATGCCGTTCTGAGACAATCGGCTGATGTCAAACGTAACGACCGGTGCATCATCAAGGGAGACGTTATTGCCTTCCGAAATGATATTGGTCTGTCCATCAAACATCCCGAAGGCTCGCCCCGCTGTGAAAAGCTCGATAATCGTCATGAGCTCCTTCAGCTCTTCGTAACCGTTTTGCCAATACTCTTTTACTTTCCCGTGGATCTCCGAAATCGTGGGCATAAGGATATACTTTCGTTCATACGTGATGCTACCGAAATCATCAATAGACTGTACCTGCTCAAAGATCGTGTCAGGATCCTCGGTAATCCCCCGGCTTCGGTAGGCGGCGGTCATGATATCGTTAAGCACGCCCAGCTCGATGGCTCCGAGATTCGCGTCAAAGCCTTTTACCGACTGCTTCATAATTTTGAAGAATTCGATAGCTTCCTTTACCTTCTCGTTTAGGTTCACTTTCTCGACAACGTACTCATCCGGTTTTCCTTTATTCATCAATTCCTTCTCTGGATAGATATCAAGGGGATTGATGCGACTTGCAAAATCCGAATTGGTAGGGTAGATCGGGATAACGACACCACCGAGGGCCTTCGTCAATTCCACGTATTCCGGCTCGACATCAATGATTACATTTTTCGTGATGCCATCGCTAAAACCGCGTCCGATAAACTGCTTTACCAAAACCGACTTACCTGAGCCAGATGCGCCAAAAATGCCAACCGAGTAGTTGTTTAAGCTGTTGTCAAAATTATTGTAGTAGACGTAATCTCTCCCTGATCGCCCAATTGGAAATCCGGCCTGATGGTTCAGTTTAGAGGAAGCGTGCGGGAAAATAGCTGTCAAACTCCGCTGATCGAGGTTTCGATCCGACTTGGCCAAATGATTCTTACCGAGCGGCAGACAGGACAAGAATCCATCCCGCTGCCGGCCATAGGCGTTCAATATCTCGATGGATTCTCCGCCTACAATATTCTCAATTTCAACGCATTTCCCATTCAATTCGTCCAGGCTGTTCGCATACACAGTCGCTTGAATCGAGACATAGAACAAGCCATTTTGGTTATTCTTTATTTCTCGCTGGATAATCTTTGTATCATCCTGCTTTTGAAAGGCATCGTCGTATTTAGCTTGGTCTCCCCGCTTCTGGGCTGAGTACATAACGACAGCCAATTCGTCGATCTTGTCCTGTAGTTTCTTTATGGCAGCATTACGGTCAAGCGGATCAATATGCACCGAAACGTCAACGTCATCGCCGGAAAACAGATTCTCCAGCCACCCAATACGCACCGTTCTTGGATATCCGGAGGGCTTCACAAAAAATGAACGAGCATACTTCAAATTGCCAAGCCCGGTCTGAATGATGAAGTGATCGCGATTGAAGGTAACCCCATCGTTGATCATATTATCCACCAGCTCTGGATACTCGAAATCACGATCCTCGCTCTTACTCCCCTGCTGCAAGAGGTCGCTCTGGGGTATCTCCTGGTTCTTCTTGTTCTTCTTCGAGAAAATCTTCAACAACGGACCGCACCTCCTCTACGTTGTACACCAGATCCTCGTAGCCCGGAACCGAAGTAAAATCCCATGTGACATAAGAAGCCAGCTTTTCTTTGTCTTCCACTTCATCTATAGGATGAGCAAGCATCCGGTCGCGGTTCAAGGCCCGCTTCATGACTTCCATCGCCTTAAGGCTGCCAAGAACACGAGCCTCAACGTCGCATTGGCGGAGCATGCTGATGATTGTCCAAGCTCGCTGTTGGAGGTTTGTGCGAATCAATTCATCCCGTTTTTCAGGAGTAAGAATACCCATTTTACTTGGCTGCGGGACAAATGGAATGACGTAATACACTTTTCGCGTCACCCTAAATTCCAACTCCGACCGGTTCTTGATGTGGCGAACAACGCGGTTATTATAATCACGAACCTGTTCGTTGCTCTTCTTCAAATTTTCAATGAAGCGGGTCTCTTCTTTCCGAAGGTCCTGGGTCACCGCTTGCCCGAGAATCTGAATCGGAAACCGGATTACCCGGAACAAAGCGTTGTAACCCATGATAATGCCCTGACGAGCTCCTTCACTTAGGAGATCATAATTCACGGAATCGGCTTCGACGATCACACAATATTCATTGTGCTTCTTTCGATAAATGCCGTATTCGATCTTCTCAATACCGATCAGTTCCTTGAGGGATTCCATACCCTTTTGCTGTGTATCCTTGCCGCCTTTCTTCTTTAGTTGAGCGGCCTGGCCCGTTTCCTCAAGATGTTGTTTTCGCTGCCAACCAAAGACTGGTTCATTGCGATCCTTGCGCTGCTTGGCAAAGAATATAAAAATACTGAAGAACAGCATGAAGCCGCCCAGAATAAACATATAAACCGTCATGCCGGCACAGCCTCCCTTAGTAGTACATTTTCTGCGATTTCTTATATTTGATCTGCGTTATTAGGAACTCGCTAAAGTATTGCTCATAACGTTCAAACTTCAAAAACGCACAAGCCACTACAAATAGATCCAGAAGAAGAACGATAATTCCGCGGATGATGAAACTCACGGTCCCATCCAAGAACGGGGTTAATTTCCCGCCCCACAAAAGAAATACAAATGTGAATACCGCAGCGGGGGCGACAAGAAAAAATTGCCTCATGGAGAATATCGCCAAGACCGCCTTTTCCTCGCCCGTTATATCTATGGGTACAACCAACTCACCCATCACGCATCCCCTTTCTTTTGCACCCACTCAACCGGTTGATCGGCCGAACTGGTATTTATTAAAAAGAAGGGTGGGAGTCCACCCTTCTCACGTCCCCCTGCGGGAATTATTGAGCCATGCCTTTAATCATCGCCGGCAGCGCGTATGCCATAAAGAATACGAATGCTGCGCCGCCGCAACAGAAGAATGCCTTCCATAAAACGCTCGTCTTTTGCGGGTTCAGGGAACCAAATGCCAGGAATAGACCGATTACCATGAATGCAAGCGCGAATACGGATGCACCTATACCGCCGACGATCTTGAGAATCGTGTCCATAGCGGTATTGATCGTGCTGGCACTCGTGGTACCGTCATAGATATCCGTACCCACTTCCGCAAAGGCTCCTTGGGCTGTGTAAAGCATGACTGCCATCGAAGAACCGATGGTGGTGAAATACTTTTTGCTTCGTTTCACTTTTGTTTTTCCTCCTTATAATGTCGATCAGTATAGCTGCAGAGATCCATTAGAACACCGAATACCGCCTCTACCCCCTTATCGAACAAAAAAAGCACCGTTGGTATCAGGCCATAAAAGGCCCAACCCAACGGTGCTTCCGCGGATTTAGTTCGATATGTTCTTAAAAATATTATCTTATCATCCATTGAGATTGTCAACGGGAGACGGTCATTATACACCCATTTTTTCGTGGTGATTGACCACAAGCGTAAAGTAAATGATCTTACCTTGTTTGGTGATCGAATGAATCTTCAAATCGCCTACGTTGATAACCCGATGACGATTCAATCCACGATGAAGAAGCTCTAAAAAATTATCGAGTTGAGCTGCATCCATGCCGGCAGCAGCAGCCCGTTTTTCAATGCCTCCAACAAGAACTTCAGTGTCGTTCTCGTATGCTATTGAAAGATGGCCATTACGAGTTCGGAACTCCATAACGCACTCCGGCCGTTTGGATAGCATTTTTTCAAAGTATGTATTTCGAACGATCTGCTCGATCTCCTGAAAAAGAGATTCATTGTTAAGCGACATGCACGCGCCACTCCTTGTTAGTCCAGTTGTTTGACGTTAAGCCTGATGTTTATGTATTCGGCAAGCAGATAAAGTGTTTGACTCTGATACAGGTTACTCATTTAACGGGCTATGTATAGTGGCGTATGGTGCAGTAGATTTGCCCGGTACAATCAGCTTGCATAATGAATCTGATTACGAATATTTAATTCCAGATAAGCAAGGCTACCATCTTCGTCAGCCTCATAGAGAAGAATGACATCTGCATATAGGATCGTCTTCCGTTTTTTCAGAGCGGTCTCAAGCGCTGCCAACAGATCAATCAAACCCTTACGGGTTAAACCTCCCGGCTCATCATCAAGCAGATTGATCATTTCCACACATTCCGGACGAAAGAATGTCCGAAGAGCGCCATCTTTCACGAAGAAGGATAGCTGCCCGTTCCGGTTCACGCCCAAATATTCAGGCAAAACGGCAATAATGTTCCCTCTCATCTGGGAAAACAGCTTATTGTTGGTTTCCGGTACCGGTACATTTGGTCTATACCCAACGTAAGTCATTTGGCCCTCTCCTGACAGTTAAATTCATATTTCGACAATTTGAATTCTATCAAAAAATTCAAGATTTTGGAACATGAACAAATTACCAGTTTAGTTTCTACCCCCAATAAACCAAGGTAGAGCACGTATACCTCCCGTCCTCCTTTCAAAAAACGTGGACTAAAGTACCAGTCAACGTGTC
Organism: Paenibacillus abyssi; assembly: GCF_014640295.1. Taxonomy (GTDB): domain Bacteria; phylum Bacillota; class Bacilli; order Paenibacillales; family Paenibacillaceae; genus Paenibacillus_D; species Paenibacillus_D abyssi. The sequence continues at coordinate 65,177 of NZ_BMGR01000014.1, forward strand.
CTGAAAGGAAAACGGGAACGCTAGTCCCGAATTCCTGCTAAACCGCTTCTTGAGCCTTGGCCGCTTCCTGTGCGAGCTGTATCTTACAGACAAAGAACTTATGTTCGGATACAAAATACCCAGATACAAATACCATTTCGCCAAGAAACGACTTTGCATTTCCGGAGATTGGAATTCTTGAACCTCGGAACTCCAAGTAGGTCACACTCGCTTCGATCGCGATCTTACCAACAAGCACATCTTCTGCCATCTTTGGTCCCAGCGCCGGCGTCGTAGTCACGCGATCGGCAAGGGTACCATAAAGCTTACGAATGTACTGATAGTCGCTGAACGGAATATGATAAGGCGCTTGCTCCGGAAAAATATGCTCGTCCATTTCTAAACCTGGGAATGGAATCACATTTCCTTTGGTTTGCTTTTCTGAATACGGCGCAACTGCTCCCGATAATGACGGAATCAGATCCATCTCGGCAGACACGAAAGCATAATCCTCTGGAATGGAGTAATCCGGCATATCCGGAGGTTCAAGACCAACCAGATCGAACGGGATAACGGCCGGCGCGGTTTCAATGGATGGGATCTGAAGCAGTACAGGATCCTCGACCACAATTCCTGTGAGCGAAGGCTGTTCTTCATCCATTGCCGCTAATTCGGCTTGCATAACCCATTCAGGTACCTCATCTGCTTCCGCCGGCTCCTGCATTACTGAATCCATCGGTTTAGAAATAGGATCTGCAGAACCGCTCAAGGCGGTAAATAACTCCGAGATCGAGCCTTCCATCTCAGCCGGAATGTCTGAAACAGAAAATTCATTCTTTATTTCTTGGGGAGCAATAGCAGTTATGGCTTCCAACATCTCTTCATGCCGCTTCTCCTCTTGTTCAACAAGGATGTGCTGCGGTATGGCGGGAATAAACAGTGTAGGCCGGGCCTCCAAGAACTCCTCGTATGACAGAAATTTGCCGAACTTGGCGTCACTTCGCGGAGTGAAAATGACATTTACCAGTGCAAGAACTGCGCCAACCGACATTACACCAATGAACCAGTACACAAAGCTGGCCATCAGATCAAACCGCCGAGATGAGGATAATTCCGACGATACCGAAAACAACGATAGCCAAACCAACAACGAGCATCGTATCCTGCATCTTCCACTTCACCTGCTGGACAATAGCTCTGCGCTTCGCCACTCGACGCAAAACTGAACTGCGACGGGAAGAATCTTTCTGCAGCTCTTCACTCAAAAAGTCGGATTCTAACTCCGACAAGCCTTCACGGATAGATACGTACTCACCCAACGAATATTTGCTGTTCTTCATTTCAACATCTTCTCCCTTACGCGCGCGATTTTATATATAAAAAACGCCCTTGCAGAAAAGGAGAATTTGTCCGAAGACAGATCACTCGCTTCCCTACAAGGGCGTTTTGGATTTGGTATTATAGCAACTAATGGACATAAAAAAGCCATTAATATGCTGAATAAATCTCTCAAGCACCTAATGGCGGCGTTTTTGCGTTATAAGCGCAGACATAACCCAATAAAAATAAAAAACGGGCACATTCAGAAAACCACATAACTCCTTGGGCCGCTTGGCAGGAGCAGTACAAAATACGACATTTAATGATTCTATTTTACCATCGCGATTTCAAAATGTAAACCATCGATAATGATAAGAAAAAGACCAAGACACCAAAAAACAGTGTATTGGTCTTCTTTTTTAGAAAAATGACAACTGCCCTGCAACGGCACTATGCTTCCGATTGCTGCAGTCCACCATGCTGAGCACAATCTCGTCCTGCTCCTCAAGCGTCGAAGCGCAATTGGTGGCCGTTTCCGGCTCCGCTGCTTCCTCTGCAGATGATGCAGGCTCCTCGGCAACCTCAGCGGTGGTCGGCGCGAATGATCCGTCTCCTTCAATGACATACACCGATTCCGATTCAACCGCTAAGTGCTCCTCTTCTGCACCAGCCTCTAATTGAGGTTCCTCGGTAACAACGACGGACGCCACTACTGCTTCTGCGCTCTGGATATCGTCACCGTCCTCTATCACCGTTTCAGAATCGGTGGATGTTCCTGCTTCATCTTCGAAATCAAGCGCTATTCCCAGCAGCGGGTCATCGCCGGATTCTTCAAAGTGAAGTTCGAACTCCTCGCCTTCATCCTCGAATGTTAAGGTGCCAACACCTTCAATTGCGAAGTCCTCCCCTTCCTCGAAAGAAAGTTCAAACTCTTCATCCTCCTCTGCGGCAGGCATATCTGAGTCATCCTCTTCTCCCGTGAGCGTTGGCAGGGGCGTCGTCAATTCAAAAATCAGACGATCCAATTGACCATAAGACCGAATACGGCCTTCAAAATCGTCGTCTGATTCGTCCGCCATCCGGTTCGGAAGCAGCTCCGGATCGATCAACATCGAACCTCCGTCACCAGTGATTTCCTCTGCCCGATAGTACAATCCAAATGGCCGATAAAAGTCCGGTTCGATCGCAAGATTTGACTCAATGACATCAAATCCCTCACGTACTCGCTCCCGGTAATCCTCAACCACAGCTGGAATCAGATCGATGAAGGCATTGATACTGCCTCGAATAGTAGGCGAACTAAGAGGCTTCATACCCGTTTCGTATGTTCTCCAGTTCGCTATCCACCAACCTACCTGCCCCGCTTGGAAGAGCTCCTTGCATTCAAAGGGATGCTCCTTCTCTTTGATATACCGATTCATCCAGCCTGGCATCTTGCCGTCAAAATAGATACGGACAACCTTAGACGGGTCTTTCGGATGAAGCTGGAGCTTAATCGGTTTAGCCTCAAAATGATGTTTTGTGGGGGAGGACGAAGTTTCCTTCGCCTCATACCACTCAATCACGACGATTCCGCTGGTCTTCTCAAAAAATGGAACTGCCATCGCTTATGCCGCCCCCTTCACGGATCCATGGTATATCTTCCATGACCGGCGGGCATTACGTCTAGCAGAGCCTTTTAAATTAAATGAACGCTCGTAGCGGCCAAGATCACCGAAATACAACAAGCATTCGGGGATATCGACATAAGCAATTTTTTCATGGGGCGCTCTTCTTGCCTCACGAATGGTCCGGTACCAGCAGTTAACGTAAAATCGTTTCGTGGTACGGGATAACCGGCTGTTGATTGGACGATACAACCGGACATTACCCTGTCTCGACATCAGCATCATCACAAACATGAGCATAAGTTGCGATTCCAAATAAGAACGTAACATATCTATCTCCCCTTCATCATTAGGCAATTTGTGCGCGGGACGTCCCGCTTTTAAGCATATCTCGAGCAAACTGCTCCATATCAACCGACTTAGCTGCCGCGAGTGCATCGCCTTCAAACTCATCGGCGATCTCTTCAAAGTTCAGAGCCTCACGGTCAATTGCCAAGTTCACTCCGCTGATCTTTGACAAGCAAAGACCGTGCATATTTACGTCGATGGTACCGACATTCATGAGCCAATGGACGTCTACCACATCCTTTTGGCCGAGACGGACAGCGCGAGAATAGCATTGCTCGATACGCTTACCATTAAAGTCGAGGTCAAACAAAAACACCGACTTCGCCTCGGTCAAGGTATAGGATTCAGCGCCGGTACGGTGAGAAAGAATCAGAATGGATAATGGATCGTTAGGGTCCTGGAAGGACTCGATCATTTTCCAGCGATCCTCTTTCTTCACGCCACCATGAATGAATTCTGCGCGTTTGCCGAATACGACGTTATCAAGCGCAAGTTTTAGGTATTCAACCGTCTCCTTATGTCCGGAGAAGATAATCATCTTCTTGTTCCGGCGGAGCAGGTCGATTGCCTGCGACTCCAAATATTGAATCTTGGCCGTCTTTACACCTTTTGTCGCATCATAGTCCGGGAATACCCATGGACAAGAGGCAGCCTGCTGGAGTTTCCGCATCCACGTACAAATCTCAATCGTGTTAATCCGATAAACGTCCCCGCGTGCGTCGGCAGCTTCCTTCTTCATCAGCTCCATCTCGTACCAATCGCCAAAGTCCTTCACCATTTTGTTGTAGAGTTCTTCTTCGGCCTGGAACATGTTCACGTGGTAGCGGTGCATCTCCGGCTTGGGTACTGAGATTTTGGCTTGGACATCCGAATCGAGTTTCTTCTTCCGGTACATAATGCTGTCGAGCACCTTCCACAATTTCTCGTGGTTAGATACGCGAGCCTGTACGGAGTCGATATCAAGAACGGCTCTTTTCTTACCCCCGCCGTAAAACTCGCGGAAGTGCTCATATCCTGCCTTTCCATACCCTTGAAACGGCTGTCCTTTACCGGCCGCTTCTTGAATTGGATCCTCGTAACGGTAGGAAAAGCCAGTAAGCCAACCCAGCAACCAAAATAAATCCTCCGTTCCGTTCTCCGCCGGCGTGCCGGATAGCGCTACCTTCGTTCTTGTCTTCACGCGACGGACCGCCAACGCGCGACGTGTATCGCCCGATTTTATGTAATGCGCCTCATCGACGATACAGGCGTCATATCCGTTATGATAGAACTGATATAGCGCCGGCTTTTTGGAATCGATGATGGAATATCCGCAGATCCGAGATTCACGCCGACCGAGCCGTTGTTCGATCAGGTTCGAGCAGATATGTTGTCCGGATTTCCAATCGCTTTTACAGCCTGGGCATTCCTTGGGCATGTCTTTATCGCTCCAACGCTCTTCGAGCGGCGTAGCCCGCATTTTGCAGACCGTGCAATACCGAAGATGGCGTTTGAATACTCCGCCATAGGAAACCCGGCAATGCGGGCATTCCGTATGTTCCTTGCGTCGATACACGACACGTCCCGCTTCATTGGCCCACTTTTCGTAGGATACGAGGTGGATACGCTTTGTGCTATGAAGGTCACTCGGGTTAGAGAGAAGTATGTAATCCTCGCCAAACCCCAAATTCTTGAGCTCCCGGATCCAGTCATTCAAATTGCGGGACATCGTGATAATCATGATGCGTTTGTTCGCATCATCTGCAGCTACGCCCACAATCGATGTTCTAGTTTTGCCAAGACCCATTTCCATTGCGTTTAGCAAACGCTTCTTCGCCATGATAAAAGCGGCACATTCCTTCTGAAAATCGAACAGCTCTGTTCCGTCTGGAAGTACGCCCCCAAATTTTGCCTCAACCTTCTCAAAGGCTTCAGCAAACCGGCTCGTCGTCTTCAATTCCTCCAGGGAGATCATATCCAGCTCATACGCTTTACGTTTCCGCGAGAGAACCGATTGAAGCCGTTCCAACTCCTGAGAGTCGGCAGACAGGCCCCAATTATCCAGCTGGTGAACCGCCGGATGATCGGTCATCTTCACGCCAGTTTTTGTTACAAGGTGATGCCAGGATAATTCCTTATCCTTCACACCCTCTGACGCGAAGCATTCGGAAACTGCAAGCGAGTCAAAAAGTGTTTTACCCCTGAATAAAAGCGCCTTATTATCGTAATTCGCTCGAATCATACTCATCAAAAAGCCTCCGCGAATTGTTGTCTTCGCGGAGGCACTCACCTCACTTTTTATTGTGATTTTTTTGTTACACACTGGCTGCAGCTGCCGCAGGAGTAGCCGCCCTCGTCGTTGGAGCGGGAGACCCATCATTGAGCCTCTCCACTTCAGTAATGACCACGGGCAGAACTGTCATGTTGACACGATCCTGACCATCAATCCCGACGGTAATCGGTGATCTATGGCTCGAGATGTGCAACACGATTTCGTCCGACCCTCGATAGTTTGGCGATTGGAAGAACATTGCTGCTACCTCCATATGATTTGCATGGATAGCAATTGCAGCAACGCCTCCTTCCTCAACTGTCCCGCTCAAATCTTGAACAAGATTACCGCCTGGTGTCTGAGCTGTAACGCGACCATTCTTAACGACTAACATCGTGTATGGCTTGTTGTTCGCAGAAACGGCACGGACGCGGCGCATCAGCTCAATCAGCTCAAGGCGATCAAGTCGAACCTTGGTCGTGGCGTTGTAGTTAAACGCCTTGTCCATAAACTCAACTGGCAAAACCCCGCGAAGCGGTGTGGTAATACACGTAACGAGGCCGGTTTTAAAGACGACAAGACCGAATTTGGTCCGACCGACGGTGACATCCGCATCGGGAGGAAGCACTTCTGCAATTGCCTGAAGCGTCCGGGCATCCAACGAGAGATCAACGTCAAACCAATCGAGCTTTGTCGCAAGGCAACGAACGTACTTGAAGCTATCGGTAGCCCTCAAATACACTTCGTCCGTTTCATCCTTGCTGAACTGAATGCCAAGGATGGCGGGAGTCGTCGACGCCTTTTCGTTACCCGGCAAGGCGCAGAACGGAATCATCATCCGAACTATACCGTGTAAAGCACCAGGCATCCACATAACCGTTTCGTTCGGCAGCGGAGGTTCCAACATCATTGCTGTTTCTGGCAATATATCGACTGCGATGTGAGAGTCACGATTACCCCATCTCAATTTCAAACGGCCATCCTCGACTTGCATAAGGATTTCCTCATTCGACGGGAGAGCGGCGACCTTCTGATCTAATTCAAAGATCGAGGTTGCTACGGACACATCAGCTTCGATAACCGCGTTAACTTTTCGTTCGACACTCAAGGCGGTATCTGCGTAATAGAACGAGACCATTCCTTCTTCCGTGGTGGAGACATAAATCGACTTGTCACCCAGACCGGATTTGCGTGCCGACTTTGCAATTGGACCTACGACGCCTTTTAACATTTCGCTAGGGATTCTGATCATAAAAATTGGGACCCAAAAAACAGGTCCCTTCACCTCCTCAAAAAGTTTTGGATTTTCAAATCAAAAAGCCTTGTGCCCGCTAATTGATTCCACAACCTCCTTTCTTTTTCGGGCACAAAAAAAGCCCTCAAAGGAGACATCTGCTCTAGAAAAAACCTAAAGCTCACAGTCACCATTGAAGGCGTTTTTGGGCATATTTATCCCTATCATAGCTTAATGAAACTACGGTACTCCTTGGGCCGCTTGGCAGGAGCGTAAAATAAAATGATAGGTATACATCCATTGTAATGAAGAATCTGGAATAAAGCAAGATACCCCTGTCTAAAAATGCAGGTTTCCTTCTCTAAATTTATGATTGAACTATCAACTGCTACTTCAATCTTGAGAGGAGAATCACAATGAGGGATATGGGTAAGTGGAAAAATGAAATGATGGAAAAGCACGGTTTTTTCATCCACTTTGTATTGGATGATCAGGTCGGCGCAGGGGCCAATTATCATACTCATGGGTTGGAGCAATCATTCGGTCATCCGGATCTTCAATGCACTCTCCCAATCACGCCGGAAATCATTCAGTCCGTATTTCATACGATTGTCGATCGCATCAAAGCCGGTGAACGTTTTGTAGCGGAACAACTCTACGAAAAAGTAATCACAAATTACCCTGTCGAATTCAAAGAAGCAAATGAATTCGGGAGAAAAGTGCTGCGCCTTCTTCTTCCAGATGAAAAAGGGCTATTCCCTAATGATCCGATGTGCAACCCGGTCTATAAAGAACAAGCCAAAGGTGTGTTATGAATGAAGTCTATGAAGTTGGGTGCGAACTGATTTACGGATATGTTTACGAGGGGAAGCCGATCCGTTACGAGGAACTTGATCCAGAAGTCAAAGATTACATGGAAGGGTGGAGACCTCGCCTGCCTGCAGATGAGTTTCCGGAAGACTTTCCGGACGAGGGTGGCTACACAGGAGACTACTTCACCCTATACCGTGGCATTTGCTTTACCACCGAGGAGGCTTATACCGCGTTTCTGAAGATGATCGAGCGCGGGGAGATCCAAATCGATGGTGTTTCTTCTTGGACGGTTAACCCTGGGATCGCTGAAAGATTTGCAAAAGGAGCGGGTCTGCCTCCGAATACATCTACCTATATGGGGCTAGTTCTGGAACTGTCCCCTGTAAAGCGGGAAGAGACGTTCTTTGCCTCCTACGAAGCGCACAACGAGCTTGAGAGCCTCTACGCCGATCGTCTCGAGGGTCGCGACAATCGTAAGCTCCACAGCCTTCACGAAGAGGAAATTGTAATGCCTCCCGGCACCTATCAGGTGAGCATTTATAAACGGATTCAAACAGGAAGGGTATTATGAATTGTATTAAGGGCCGCAGCCTGCATCCGGGTGATCGGGTGCAGGTATACCTGAATCTAAACAAGGGCTCCTGCTTCTCCATCCGGAGAAAAAAGACTGGATTGGTTCTTGCTTATGCGGATTCCGTAACAATTCAGAATGCCGAATTCAAGGTTTCGAGCAAAGGAAGAGCCCGCGTTATAGCTTCCGGGGTAAGAGCCGTTCACGCCTATGTTGAGGGTGAGTTTTTGGCAGCCGACGGGCCCGCTCCACCCCATGTCGTTAATGTCGGGTACTATAACCCTTTTAAAACTGAATATTTCATTGACGAGTGTACGAAGGAACGTGTTGAGCGAAGCCAAACCGCGCATTGTCAAAACCGAAGGGTCTATTTTCACTGAAGCTGGTGAAAATAGACCCTTTGCAAATTCGAAGCAGGACGCCCCCTCCCCTACAATTGAAGTATAGGACATCAAAAACGCCGGAGGATACAAACCATGACCCAACTCTGCTTTAACCTTTATCCAAAATACGGACCCTGGATTATTACGAACAAGGGCGATCAAGACTGCAGAGAATTGGCTGACCGGCATTACAGTCGGCAGACGATCGGCGCAAAACAGTTTACCCGTCCAGGCCGGAATCTGGTATTGAGAACCACGGATGCAAAGGCAGTCTGGGTGACTTGGAGCGGGATCCGCGATGACGGCATGCAGGCGTATGAATGCACGATTTTCCGTAATGAGTCCACGCATCTCAGCTCTGAACTAATCAGGTGGGCAATCTTCGCTACGATCTGTGAATGGGGCGGGAGTATCCCTGCCGATGGCTTTATTACTTACGTCGATGATCGAAAGGTAAACAATGAATTGCCGGGATATTGCTTCATACGAGCCGGCTGGAAGAAGACCGGCAGAAGCAAAAGCCGGGGACTATCGCTATTCAAAATTTCGATGGAAAAGAACTTCCTGGCCATGCAAAAGCTGAATGCAGTCAAAGAATTAAAGCTGGCTCAATCGAGCATGCAGCTCGCACTTGAATCAGGCGAATGGATTGACTCTCATTGGTTCCATCAAGAGGCAATCCGGCTTCAGGGATATGTAAGTCACGTTGATGAAGCCATGAAGAATTTTGGTTTAGGCCAGCTGCATGATCCGACGATAGACGAATGGGAATTACAAGAGATTATTTCACCTTATGAATGGTTCGATGGATCGGAACATTTAGAAGGATTTCAACATTCATACTGAGGGGGCTTACCACATGCTATTGTACAAACAGATTATCGATATTGTTGAGAATGATGTACCGGAGGACGTCGCCCTTGATGTCGTAAAGGGCGGCCGCAAGAAAGCGAAATCGGAAGGGGAAGAAGCAATCACCCGTTTCCTACGCACATACAAGCCGGAAGAGCGTTTGGCGAAGCAAGCACTCCTTGCACAGATTGAAAGCTCCCCCCTCTACACTGAGCCGGCCAACGACGTAGCTGATAGTCATAAATTCGGCTGGAACCGGGGCATGGCCTTAAAGCTGGAGACGATCATTCGGGGCCGCTGGAGCGCTTGGTTTACGATTTTGGATAAACAGCGTTTCGATGAGGATCTGGATGACATTCCGGAATGCGAATTCAGCATGTTCGACGGTTCGGCACAGGTGAAGAAAATGCTGGACCGCTGTATGAGCCATGCGTACAGCAGCGGGTACCGCGGCCATGATTTCATGGAATGGCTTGGATACTCTCTTGGGATCGCCTGGTTTGAGAAACCGGATGTCGATGAACGGACGCTGCAGCATTGGTATGATACCTTCGATATTTCCCTAATGATGCTGTATCCCTCTGATTACCTTTCCACGTTTTTGATCGACTATCAGGGACAATCCGGTGTAGGCGGCTACTATCCAACGCCTCTCAATGCTACGATGATGATCAATCAAATGCTCGGTTTTGGGAATCCGAAGATCGATCGTACCGTCAGTGTATATGAGCCGTGTCTTGGAGCGGGTGCCATGCTCCTTCCATCGGAATCACTGAATCTGATTGGCGCAGACTTCAACATATCGATGGTTAAGGCGGCCTGCATACAAGCTTTTCTATATCAGCCTTGGCTGCTGTACATCCCCCATCCGATTACCGGCATCCATTTTTCTGAGTCAGAAATGCGTATCAATCGGTACTTTGAATTCTCCTGCGACAGCAATATCTTCCACGGCGATTCTCTCTTGGGTGAGTACAGATGTCCGAAGGAAATATTCAAAGAAAGTGAGGAACTTGTCGATATACACATTAACCCGCTTGATCTGCGAAAAAATAGCGCTCTCAAGTGGGAGAAGGAATTCATGACAATCCCTTGGGATGAAATGGCCTATGAGATGAAATGGGAGATCGTCAAAGCACAAGCCCGATCCCTGGGCTTTGATTGTGTAGCTTCAAATCCCCCGTTTGGCGCAATGAATAAGTTCACGATGGAGCAGATCCGGGAATACGAGAAATCGAATGTTGCGTTCCTTGCCGAAAGAAAAGCCTGGCTGGACCAGCTGGAGAAAACACCGTCCCCTCATACCGAGGAAATTATTGATTTCACGATGAGCTTAATTGAGGAGAAAACCGGTCAACTGTCATTCTTCTAAGGAGGACAACAAGATGCACAGATATGAAGAGCTGACGCCGGAGCAGCGCCGTGAATATGGGTTCGTAAAAGTAAATGAACTTACGGCGGCGAGGCTCAAATCAAAAAAGAAAGGCAAGTATAAGCCCGAAAAGTTGTTTAACTCAAACAATCATCAGGTGCTAGAATTAAAGCCATTAGACCAATCTGATTGATAAGGAGCTGCAATAATGAGTAAATCTAAGAACATTCGTTTAATCGCAACGGGCTTTGTCGTAGGTGCACTATTCTTCGGCGGGGTGTCCTATGCGGCGACAAAAACAGCAACGTTAAATGCTGTATTCGGCGTAAAACTTGTTCAAAACGGTATCGATAAGACCCCGAAAGGTAAAGAACCATTCATTGTTGACGGGACCACTTACGTACCTTTGCGCACGGCGGCCGACATTCTTGATGTGCCTGTTACCTGGGACGGTAAAAACAGTGCCGTAATTATAGGCAAAAAAATAGTCGGAACGCCTCTCGGAACCCCGGATAGTGTATCGACAGACACGCTTACCGGCCCAAGCATGACGAGCAATCAGGTAATGACCACAAATTCAAAAAGCTATGGCAATACAGGATTCACGATCATCAGTGAGCATCACGGCGTATGGAAAGAGAGAAAAAATGTTTTGAAGTATAATTTGAGTAATCGATATGCAAGTCTTCGCTTGGCAGTTGGAATTGATGACAAGAGCAGAGACTTTACAGACCAGGTACTTCGCAATATTGTCTTCAAGGATCAGGACGGCAATGTGTTGCAAGAGGTATCCTTAGGCAAAGGCGCTGTGCGAGAGAACATTAATATTGATGTAAAAGGTGTTCTCACATTGTTCATTGAGGTTTCTGGAGAAAATTATAGTGGCCATACATCAATGGTGAATTTCATCAGTCCAGTATTAAATTAGTCCCCTAAAAATTTAAGAAGGCGCCTGCGGGCGCCTATTCTTTTTGCTGTTCATTTTGGGTTTTGTTAGCTTGTAGGGCATTATTCAATTGCTGGCGCATCCGATCCAATTCATCATACAGCTTCCTTAGTGATTCATTATAACTTGTTCGCTCCTTGTCTTGTCTATCCTGCAGTTCAGTCCGGACAGCGAGCACAGCCCTTTCCTGAGCCAATTCCGCCCGCTCCTGCTCACGCTGCAGTTCCCGCTCATGGTCTTCCCTCAGTTTTCGGAGCAATTCATCTTTGATCTCCTGAAGCGACTGGAAATCACCTTTCAGATTAGCAAGCTCGCGATCCGTAGCATCCTTCTCTTTTATCAATTCCGACACCTGCTGCCGTAACTGTTTCGCCGCATTTACCTCTTCCGTATTTTCCGTGATCAATTTCGACAAACGTTCGTTACGCTCTTTGTACTCGGATAACAGCTCCTCATCCCGTTTGTTGATTTGTTCCAGGTTGCCAATGTCCTTTCGCAATTCCCCATTCTCTTCGGCAATCTTGTTCTTTTGTTCGGCCAATGCTTCCATCTGAGATTTAAGGGAGAGAATCTCTTCTTGTAGAGTAAATATTTCGTTGCCGCGGTCATATAACTTCCGCTCAAACCCCTCGACCATCTCCCGACGCTCAGCAGATTCGGTTTGAAGCATTCCCATAAACAGATCAACCGTGGACCGAGTATGGTACTCCAACGCGGCAATATGCTTTTGATAGCCGGCATCACCGTTTTTAAGTTGCTGCATTTCATAGACCGCAGCCACATGTTCAATAAATCCTCCTTCGGTTTCAAAACCGGAGTCCTGGAATAGCTCCTCGAGCTTCTCGCGGGTATCCGTTGAGACCTTATATGCTTTGGTGGTCTTCTCGATCTTATCGCTCATTTTTTCGGCTCCTTTATAAACTTGATAATAATAGTATAGGCAAGCCTCTAGGATAAGTAAACTGGTTAACTTCAGTTAACTCAATGATTATTTACAAATAAAAGTTAACCCAGTAAAAAACAAAAATAAAAAAGGGCCAATCGGATTTCTCCGGATCGCCCTGTTTTTATGATTTAACCTTCCTTTGTGTGAGCAGCACCCGGCTGTTTCACTGGTAAGGTGTTGCTCTCCTCAGCCTTCTTCATGCTGACCAATTTTCTGTACCACTCATAGCGCATTAGCGTCATAGGAACGCTCACTTCCCTTCCGTTTACCCTCATATCACTTCGGGCAGAATAGTAGTCATGATCTCTGGCTCCGCAACCGCTGCTCGCGCGGCCGCTTCCTGAGCCTTAATTCGTTCGATAGCCTTCACGTCCTCCTCAGTGAAAGCGTCCACTCCACTGCCCCACGGATCCCAGATGGGAGAGTACGAGGTCTCAAAATGCCCTGGGTGAACCGGCAGAAAAGCAAATAGGGCATCTTTGAATCGGCGGGTAAGCGCGATACCTTCCGGAAATTCTCGTTCCCGCACGATGCTGTAGATTTTGAAGACTTCATTCTGAGGAATCGTTAAGCCCAGATCGAACATCTTTTCAAGCAGCAGCACACGGATATCCAGCGTAAGATCCCCGAGCCCGCTGGTCAGCTGGCCCAGCATTTGGCCTTCCTCGCCCGCCTTGGTGCCGCGCACTCGTTTGTATCCGGTCAGAGATCCGTACCTGATGTCTTGGGCAGCCTTGAATACCTTCCTCATGGCTACAAACGGCCCTAGCTCATCGGGGAAGTCCTTTGCCATATTGATCAATGACGTGTCTTCCTTGACGACAGAACAAAAAGTGCAGCCCATACGCGCTCCCGAAGAGCTCGTACAAGACGATACCCCTTCGTTAATGTCAGTCATGGCAGCTCCTATCGGACACTCTTCCCATCCGCCAGCTGCTGAACCGTACAAATTAATCAGGTTATAGTTTCCGTAATCTTCCCAGGGAGCTTCGGTCCGAACAAGATAGGTAATGACATCACGTGCCGTCCATCGCTTGATCGGAGCGCAGGTTCTTCCCGTGATCTGATGTTCACCGAAAAACTCATCCCCGAAGAATTTGGTCATACTCCGTGCCCGGTTGGAAGATTCCGCGCTGCGGGTTCCAAGAAGAAGCACAATATGGTCGCCGGTCTGGTTCGCATAATAGCCCGCGTATTCCTCTAGCACTTCATCAGCTGGTCGCTTCTTGAGTCTATCAACGCACCAGCGGTTCATAGACGAGGGAGGGGCATACCCTTTACCGAAGACACACACATGAAACGTCTCATCCAGTTCCGGCGTCACGATGCGAAAATCTATGCCTAGTCCTAGAGATTCTACCCGCTCCTTAACCTTGTAAATATGATTAACAAGCAGCACGTTCTCTATCAGCGTATCGGCACTAATAACCGTAATTTTCGTCGTGCATTCCGGGTGCTCCAGCTTATAACGCAAAACTAGCTGAAGGCAACTATGACTGTCCTTTCCTCCGGAGTAGGCTATCAGCACATGACTATACATAACCATGCAATGTTCAATAACGGCATAAGTTTCGGCTAATAGATCCGGGTTTACCCCATCTGCGATTTCAAATGCTTCCCCTTCGGCAGCCGGCTTGGAAATCGATCGATCCGGTTTTGGTAGATTTACGCCCATTAACTCGAACAGATCCAATTTGGTCACCTCGGATTGCTCCTGAAGCGGCGGCCAATCTAGCGGCTCTCCAACTCCATAGGGCGGAAGCGGGTAATCGAAGAAAAACTCCACGTTAAAATAATCTTTTCCGTCCGTGATCCAGCATTGCAGCTTATGTTTTGGCGAAAAGGTATGCCAGTTCCGCTCCACGCTTGAGAGTACGGAGGATAGAATCGCATTACTCCAATCATCGATCCAGGCTTGGTGCGGGAGCTTAACATGATACCCGCTGCCTTCCATGAACGAAAGAAATCCGGCGGCCGGTTGGTCCGCATCAATAGCTTCATGCCACTCAATGTCTGTGGCATATCCCATAAGAGCCTCAACAGGGGTCTCATTCAAAAAGTGGTGCAGGGTTAGAAAATCTTTGCCATTGGAGAACACAGCGCTTTGTTCCCTCACCACACCTAAAAAACTCCAACCTGTATCCTTCAAGTATGCCCATATCCGGCGGGAAACGTTGTTCGGCTTCCGTAAGTTAGGGTCAATGGCAATTCGATGGTTAGCAGGAGAAAACTCAAATTGAATATCCATCATCATTGTTCGCCATGAGCTTGAGCAGAAGAGTAGCGGGCATCGCCGCTCCAGCTTCTAATTCAAAGCCAGAGGGCGATGCCTCCTCTCTTTTCGGTTTTTTTTGAATTACCGTAGTATGCCGCGGTAATCGAATTCACTCGCTCATGCACCGCGCACAGCACTTCCAGAGTTAATATGAGCTTGCTTCTCGTCATCCAGCTGATCTGTTGATTCAAGTAATTCGAGATTTTGTTCCAGGCCGTCAATATCGCCCTTCAACTCGTTCCGCAGCTCGACAACCTGAACAAACACTTTTTCTTTCCGCGCCTGCTCAAAAACTGCTCGATCATCAGCCACAAAATTTTATCCTCCCTTTTCCATTTGACCATTTAATCCGCACCGTCAAATTTTGTCACTGTACTCATGGGCTTTGTCAATGTGAGCCTTGAAATACTCTAAGCAAGCATCAAAACCTTTATTGACAAGGGCGGCATACTGCTCTCTATGGTCACCTGCTAGAATAAGGAACTTTTCCATGTTGCCAAAGACAAGTGCGGTTGTTACGCAACCATAGTCCCTGGTATCCATGTTGTAACTGAGGTAAAAGCCTTCACCGTGTAAGGTCGAATTAAATACGGGGATTCCTAGCGACCGAAGAACGGGGTGGCTCTCCTGCTTAAAGAATTCTTTACCTGTCATTGTAATGGTCACTCCTTAGCGTTTGGGCTGCATGTATGCATCATCAACAAAATGACGACGACAGCTGAGCATATACGGTGAATTCATTTTTGAGTTGAAGACCCTTGACGATGTTTTCTATCGCCAGAGGGCTTCGCCTCCTTCGTTTTATGAAGTTGAAACTTATGGCTTTATACTAAGCTTCACAAAATCTTTTATGCCGTGTATGAATGACGGTATCGGCTTACCCGACAGTAAATGCATCCGAACGCAGTCATCATATGCCCTGTGTGGATCATTACCGTTGGTGAGCAGATACATATTCACCATGATAGACATACTCTCCAGTTCTTGCTTATTCCTTCTCGCCACCGGCAGTCACCAATCCTCTTGCCTTCTCGAACTCCCCTACCTGGTCTGCGCTTAAAAAAGTCGCTTTCATCTGGCCAAACTGTGCATTGAAATTAATGACATTGGCGTAGATACTTTTGGTGTGAAACAGGTTGTTCATCACCATTGAAGCGACCTGAGCGGCAAACTGATTTGTCATGATGCGTTGCGGATTTTCAGGCAGCAGCTCCCCGCACGATTGTCCAGGGAAGGAAGTGCGATCGTTATCCAAAATGTTCGGGTACACCCGTGTCACGGGCGGCAGAATCACACTTCCCTTCCACTTTAGACCAATAACACACTGGCCTCCAAAACCGCTCTCGTTCATGATCTTCAGCTGCTCTTGATTCGGATCATCGAACGTGGTCATCCCTTCGATGCCTAAATCAATCCAAACCAAATCAGTTACTTCCTCCGAGAAAAAAAATTCATCAAAAAGTTGACGGGTGCGGTCATTATCGATCATGCCAACAAGTACAGGAATCACCTGCCTGCCATTCGTAACCGTAGGAAACAGCCGGCGGAGCATATCAGTCGTGGTGATGTACTCCGTAACCCGCTTCGTCTCGACATCGTAATGGCCTCCATACCGATCAGACAGAGCAATAACTTTTTTGTCCGAAATGTCTTCTTCTGAGAACAATTGATTCTTCAAATTTTTCTTCTCAACGAGATCCCCGTCGGCTATCAAGACATCAAAACGATCTTTGGTTTTGCTATCGTTCGCTTGATACGAGGAAATTAGCTGGAGCAGATTGCGAAAGAAATAACCGCCATTTCCTCCCGCTCCGATTTGCCGGATCTGGAATTGAATGTGACTGCTTTCCTGCAAACAGATCGTTTTCATCCGATCATCCCCGATTTTTTTGCTTGTGACATACGCACAGCTCCTTCCAATGGTTTTTATAAAGGCAAAAAAACCGCCTTTCCAAAAAACCCATTTTCAACCCATTACGGGTGCAAACGGACGCTTTGGAAAAGCGGTTTAACAGCTACATAATCTCCTGGGCCGCCTGGCGGAGACAGTAAAATAATAAAAATAAGATGTGTTCATTATAGCAGAAACCAACAGCCTGTACCATAGCCGAAAGGTAACTTATCCCCTCTCAAAATCGCTGAAAACCTGTAGCGATGAGACAATAAAGATAGCACAGGGAGCGGGGGCAGGGATATGGACGAATATCGCTTTGAAATTGCAGAGAATAAGGTTATCGCGCAGGAAAACATAAAGCGACACACACCGATTAGCAAACAATTGTGGTGTGCCTTTAAGGATGCTGGTTATTCATTTTATGGTGCAACGCGCGACTGGTCTATCGTTATCGGCCTTCATAATCATTTTTGGGGGATTCATCATTTTATTGATGACACGCCGGAGACGATGATGATTGACGAGGACTCCGGGCTCGATTGGTCTAATATGTTCCCTGAACATGCGCCAATACACCGCGTTCTGACCCATCTTAAACACAGCGGGTTTGAGATCACCATTCCAGAGCAATGCTTCGTCGACGCCGCGCTGCAGGAAGTGCTCTATGGTGCAGCCAGCTGGCATCTGCAGTCGCCCAAGCATAAGCTTTGTATCTGGGCTCGGTCTCAAGCGCAGTCATTCTTGATAGAATCATTCCCTGATAAGCAATTCCCTCCCTATGGATTAAAAGAAGAAATGGCTTGGCCATACCTGGAAATGGTGGACTACGAGCAATTGTCGTTCTTTGGCGACTTACCTCTATCGAAGGAGAGACGGCGAAAACGGCCGGCACCGCCCACGAACCTTGATGAGCAGTTTATCATCGATGACTTTGTACCGGCTGATATAGAAGAATGGACTGATCGGGCAATCGAAAAAGTGTTTCTGGAGCAAGAGGTCGTCGTCGTGGCTTTTTCGGGCGGAAAGGACTCCTATGTTCTGCTGTTAAAATGCATTATGTACAAACTGAATCATCCTGAATGTAAGACAGAACTTCATATCGTTTCCGCCGATACAGGGGTAGAGAACCCGCTTCTAAAGGAGCATATCCGAAAGGTGCAGCAGGCGGTATGGTCGCTCCCAATCCATATCCCCTTTACGATCGCCGAGCCAGCGATTGAGGACCGATATTTCGTCTGCCTATTTGGTAAGAATTACGCTCCCCCCTCGCAAAATTTTAAGTGGTGCGTTGAAAGAGTCAAAGTCCGGCCAGGACGGGAAGTGCTGGCTGAGTATACGGGCGCCGGCCGGAAAGTGTGCCAATTGCTCGGGCTCAGAGAATCAGAAAGTCAGACGCGATCCTCCAGTATTGATTCGCATTATGGAGAGAATTTTTACGGTAACCACGTTGTATCGGGAATCAAAACCTGTGCCCCGATCAGACATTGGAGTGCTCGCCACGTTGTAACTTTTCTAGTACGCAACTCCCCTCCCTGGGAGAATTACGGCAATTACAATCTGCTCAATCTTTATGGATCTGCGATGGGCGGCGTGGCCGAATGCCCGATTGGTGCTGCAATCGGCGCAGAAAACGACGCGATTAAAGCCTGCTCCGGGTCCGGATCCCGCTTCGGCTGCTTTGTTTGCAGCGTGGTGGGGGATGATATCTCTCTTCGGAACATGATTGGGGATTACCCTGAGCTCGAGCCTTACTACAGGCTCAGAGGGCTGCTGAAAAAGGCACAGGACATCCGGTATGGGTTTTATACTGCATTCCAGCGAAAAGGCCGTAATCGCTTTGAGCCGGGGTTTGGAAACATGAATGGGGACGGGCTAACGATACTGGCCAAGCGAATGATTGAACTCGGGATACGAATTGAAGAAGCAGAGGTTCAAGAGATTATACGTCAAATCGTCTTGAGGGAATACCGGGAAGGAAATGCGATCTCCCCGAGGTTTCGGGAAGCGATATTTGCACATCTCCCCCTACACCCCCTGTTCACGGCACAAATGTATGATTCCATCTTGGATCCAGAGGGAGTCATTGATCGCCGTACATCTGAGGATAGGGAAGCGATTGAACGAATTTTGCAAATGGAGAAAGACGGGCTTCTTACAATTGAGTAAATCATATGAACAAAAAAGGAAGGGCAGCCGGAGATCGTCACTGATCCCCTGGCACCCTTCCTTATGGTTATTGTTCTTGCTGAACGGCCTGCAATAAAGAGAATGCGTAATTCAGACTCACTTGGCCATCAAAGGAATAAGACCATACATGCTCTTCCGATTCGGGGACGCCAGGAGTGACACGAACGACCTTTGCGTAGCCATCGTCCGTTTTCAGCTCCTCGTCATCGTCGTCTCCAAAGCCATGCTCAGCCAAATGACTTTCAATTGCTGAACGCCCAAATGAGGCGATCCGTCCAAGATCCGAATCCGCAATAAGGCTCTTGCATTGCCCTTCATCCATCAGAAGAAACATGAACATTTGTAAATTCCTCCCGAGACGACCCACTCCCGCGGGATCGTCATTTCCGACCCCGCGGTTGGGCGCGTACCGGCTACTACCTACTCTTCCGACATGTCATTCACATACGATTCCCAAGCCTCTCCGCAGTCTCTTATGAAGCCATCAAGGTCTGTGCCTTTTATTTGCTCCACCAGATGTTTTGCGTGCGGCTTAGGGAAAGAGTGATTGATTACAGCATCTTCGTAAATTTCCTGCTCGCCGGATTCAGCGATCCAATATTTATACATGAGCGGGATCATGGTTTCCATGTCATACTCATATCCAGCAGAATTGTCCTTGTGAACCCGTTGGTGCCATCCATCCGGATAGGCGTTCTCGGCCTGCAGGTCCGGCTGATCAAAGATGTAACCGATCGGAAGCTCGAGAAATTGTCCTCTCGCCCCGACTCGAAGCTTCACCTCTGGCATTTCATTCAGTAACCCGCCCACTACAGCATAGAGCATATAAGCCTTCTCGTCTGCATTGTCCTTCGTAGAAAAGAACGCGGGCATCGCATTATGTGAATGAATATGGAGAACCTGCACGTAACGGGCATCATTAAACCGCTGCGTACAATCTGCTATGATTGAATCCCATCGTACCGTCTGCACCGGGCAGTCCAATTCGTATTGATTGGTGCGGCAGTCATAGAAAATCTGGATCATCACTTCGTTCTGCTCGCTTTCGCTGCAGTACGCTTTGAAAAACGAAATGGCGGTGGTAAGCAGCTCTCCGGGTATCTTTGGGAGGCGGTATTCAAACCCTTCATGGATATCATCCAGGGAAGGGAGAAGCGGCCTGTGAAGCACAAGCCGCCCTACCAGACTGTCTCGGATTTCGTATAGCTTCCCATCACGGCCGGCGATGATGTTGTTCGGCTGCCGATCAGGAGCTTTTAGGAAATCACGCATTCTCCAGAAAAAGCCGGGCATTCAGCTCGCCCCCTTTTCCGTGCCGAAGCAGTCGACAAAAAGGAGCTTGTTGGGCTCGTCAGCATCGTACTTCGTCCTGGCATGGGTTAATTCCACATGCCCTTCCACCGTTGCGAGCTTCTCGCGAATCTCCTCCAGCGTGGCCTTGATCTTGCCGTCGGCGATCTCTTCTTCAAAAAGAACATTGATGATGTACGTCTGTCCGTACAGACGAACCTTCCAAGAATCAGGCTCGTTCAGCGGGACTTTCTCAATCTTCGGCTTAGCCGGTGTAACTGGAGTCGATGTTTTAGGCGCTTTGCCGATTCTCCCTGCTGCTTTGGTAGCGGAAGCGGGTTTGCCTTTCCCCTTTTCTTCCTCTGAAGCAGCGGGTGCTTCTGGCTCCGTACCAAACAAAGAAAGCTGCCCATCCTTACCAATGGTCATTTCAAAGTGATCTGGCTGAACAGCCTCAACGACAACCGCATTTTCCGAAAATAGACCCTGCTCTTTTTGCTCCATATTGTTTTCCATATTCCTTTTCTCCTCTCAAATGTACAAGATTTTTTAAACCGCGGCTGCCTGTTGAGGGGCTTCGACACGGTTATCAACACTGGCTTCAGCAGCACTTTTGAACATCTCGAAACAGTCCATTACGCTCATCTTCAATGATGACAGCTGCTTATCCTCGAAATCCTTACCTTGCAGCTTCATCAGCCATTCCCGAAGGTTTTCCCCTTGGAACAAGTGATTGTTTGCCGGCGAATTAAAAAACAGCTCCGGCAAATTCTGCAGCTCGAATAAATTGTTGATCTCGATGCCAGATAGCTCTGGCCAACAGGCTCGCTGATCTTCTTTGTAGACATTGGCAAAGGGATAGCGGTACAGCTCGGTTGCAGGCTTAATCACAGCGTCTTTCACCGCGAATATCCTGCAGCCCCGAATATGCTTGCCTCTGACTGCAAAGGCAAACAACAACTTCGGATGGCCGACCTGCTCGTACACGGAATCGTGAAATTGAACGTTCCGCTGCGCTTTATCCCGCTCCAAGATAATGATCTTGGTGCCATTGGACTCTTCTTGATATAACACCGTTCCCTTAGGCAATATGGGAGTGCAAGCCGTCTTAACAACCGGCGAGAACTCTGAGATTGCTTCCCGGAAGAACTGTTTCACTTCAGCGTCCTGAATATTCGACATGACGCCGATTACACTCCGAATCATCTCGCTGTTTCTAGTGGAAGCGATTTTCACTTTGGAGAGCAGAACAAGGAAGAGATCGGCCAGCGCCTTATCATCCTCGAGCTCCGTCACCCGCTGCAGCACATAATTCAGAAATCCAGCGAAGCTGGTTGGATCGAGTTTGCTAAGATCGAACTTGCTTGCCACTGACTTATAGAGACTGACAATCAAGGGCATCGAATCTGTCCCCTCTGCCTGTCCAACGATCGTGCTGAGCACTTTCGCCAGATTCTCTCCATTCAGATTCTCAAGCGCCGGCTTAACCACCTCGGAAACAACATCGCTGCTTTGCATCAGAACCCGCTTCAAGTCTGAGGGCTCCATCATTCCAGTGAACGCCAGAAATAATTCGTCCACTCTTATCGCTTGTTCCCGGACCGTGAAGCCATCCTCGCGCCTAACGACGCGTGCGAGCTTCGTTTGTTCATCGGGCAAGTAAATAAATCGTCCATTATCCGGCATGCGCTCCATTCTCGGCACACACTCCTTTCATCATCTCGTCCAGCTTCTTCTTGAAGCGGACAATACATTTCATCACGGAGGAGCTATATCCCCAGACTCCATTGATTGTTACCTGCAGCTGGTCGTCGCCAACTTCTGCTTCGCCCCATAGCTCTCCAAGTGGATCTTCAAAGGACGAAACAATATCAGCTAAGACAGCCTTCTGTTCTTCCCGTAAGGTCATAAGCTCGGAAACCGGAATCGTGATACACCGGGTTTCCTCCATGTCATCATCCTCAAACTCAACCGATGCACTAAATAAAAGCTCAAGCGCAGGCTGGAAGAGTGATTCGACGGCCTCATATTGACTTTCGGGCGTAAAAAAACACGATCCTGGCAACGGTTTGCCATAATCGTGCATCATTTTCGCGATAAGGATATTATCCAATCGATCGCGCATTCTCTCCAGTTCTTCCATTCCGTAATAACAGGATTTCCCCATTGGCTACCTCCGCTACAGACTCAGGCGAACCGGCAGATTATACTTCCGAGAAAGACTTTCGGCGTGTTGAAGCGCCTTATACATGTCTTTGCCTGGAAATGTCATCTTTGCCGTGCCTTTATCGTCCGTTGGTGGTAGTTCGGAGTTGGAATAACTTCCTCGCCCATTTTCCGGCGCCCACTCTAAACCGACATGATACAAAATCCGGTCTATCGTATTGCGCGTTTTGTAAATTTCATGCCTGCTGAAATATACCCTTTGTTCGAAAAGGGTATCGCTGACGACAACGCTCTTCATCGAGCATTCTCCTCTCTCAAAAAAAAGATTTTTTGGGCGGCTTGAGCTCATCAAACGTATTGCGCAGATGGGCCAACCGGTTCCACTCCGTAAGGAGATTGTCCCGGTTTGCTTCCGCCTCCTCCGAAGATTCGGCGCAATCCATCATACACAAGTGATCGACGGCTAATTCGGCCTGGCTTAACGTGAAGGAGTCAAAATCGATCTCCTCCAGTTTTTCGCAGCACTCCATGTAGTGAAGCACTCGCAAGGCGCCTTCCTCTTGTTCTGCATCTGCGGGGGAAAGACTACGTTCGCTGAGTTGCTCATCAAATCGTTCCAACATCATCCCCAAAACAGAAACCTCCTTTTGTCGTTGAAATATGAGCGGATGCAGAAAAACCACTCATTCAGCGACTAATAGAACGTCAAAAGACGATTCCCCATCCAAAATGGACAGATTTAGTCACTCAATGAGTGGTTCATAATGCACAAGATCCTCTAAGCCGCTTGGCGAGGACAGATAAAATAAAAATTATAAGATGAAGCTAGTATAGCACACCCTTAGTCCAGCTGAAAAGAAAAAAGCCTCCTGGAACGGAGGCTTGTCATACAGTAGTTAAACACTCGTAGGTATCGCTGTGATCTCTTTGATCAGGTCCCACGTCTTCCCTGCAAACACACCGGGAAAGTTATACTCTTCTTTTACAACATAGTCATGCTCAACCTGTTTAGCCCATACGTACAAAGGATGGTCCATTTCTTCCACTTCACACGGATGACAGATAATCTCTGTGTTGAAGTAAGACATTCTATGGCTGCTTGCTTCCCTATTACAACGATCGCATTTCATATCGTCTCCCCCTAACCGATCAGCAGACTGAGCTGGCCGTCTTCCTGTAGGCTGAGTGGCACTTCAGGCTTCGCTGCAGCAGAGCGCGGCCGCATCAACAGTAGTTCGGCGATAGCATTTGCAAAAACTTTAAAAATGCGTCCGTCTACCGCCTGGCCCAGCATTTCATACTGGCGGAGTAAGGGTGTAAAATCGGGGAACGAGAACCATTCGGGTACCGAGAAAATTTTCCGAAGCTCCGATATGGTGAGGAATCGAAAGGATTCCCCGTCATCCGATAAAACGTAAGAGTTAGAGCAGCTTTGGGATCGGTAACGCTTTGGGATAGTCTGAAGCTCTGTCGCATCTTTGGTTACAAAGGTCTTGGAAATGCTCCTATCTGCCCAAGAGTTCCCCTTCTCTGCCTTGGATCGAAAACTCTCCATCCAGCGGGCTACCGGCTTCCACTCGAAATCCTTGCTCGCTGCGTGATCCAAGACTTCACGAAGCTTCTTCCGTAGGAAGCGGGGCTTCTTCGGTACCTGGAACGCGAACATATCCTCCTCCGTTTTAAAGGCTAAGGAGTACGCTCGGGGCCGATGAGCAATGGATCCCCAATCAAAGCTATCGATCTCGATCGGATTCATCCAGTACGGATACACATCTCTCAGCGCGATTTGCAGCTTTTTGTACGCCGCGCTTTTGTAGTAGCCTGGAACATTTTCAAAGAAACAAACGCGGCTATCAGCTGCGCGGAGTATTCGGGCTGCTCCAATCACCAGATTATTAAATACGCCCTCTCCTCCATCACCGATTTTGCTGAAATCATTGCAGGGCAGCGTCACGAGCGAAACGTCGGATTTTACAACGTTCTGGACATCGCGCAAATCGCCGACAAATAAATACGAGTTCGGATAATTATGCTTCAGAACTTCCGCCGAATCATCCTCGAACTCGATCTCTTGGACACTTACAAAATGCTCAGTGTCCAAAAATGAAGCTGTGCCCAAGCCACCCCCCGCGGCCAACGAGAGCAGGGATAAGCGCTGATCCTTTTGGGTGCTCACCGTTGTTGCGGCATGGATGTCAAATCGAAGCGGGCGAACCACGATGTTAGAGCGATTGCCTTCTCGAAAAACGGTAATCTCTACTTTGTCATCAATACTGATGATGGAGGCAAATTTCATTCCCGAGGCGTCTACCAGCGGCCGATAGGTCCCGGTCTTTTTATTCAGTCTGCCTGACACATGAACGGTCGCGACGGCATCTTCCGCCGGCTGGTTCGATATATGGATCTCCTGTTCAGCTTCAAGCGCCCGGACAAACAATTCCTGCCCTTCTCTAGCCCGGCGGCTTCACAAATCAAATTTTGCAGGAAAATCCGGGGCGATTTCTCCTTCTGGCTAATCCGGTATACCTTTGTTAACGTCATTTTCTTCATCATTACTTCCTCCTGTCCATGTTTGCCGGCGTTAGGCCGGTTAAACCAAAAGTTCGCAAGAAACTTCATCTTCTTTGGGGCGATATCCCAATATTCTCTTTGCTGCAGCCCAGAAAGTCGCGGCCTTCGTTTTCTCATCAGCCTGAATCCCGGCGATGCGCATAGCCTCAAATCTCGGTTCCAGATCCTTCAGATAGGTATCTTTCAGGATACTGTAGCCAATAATAGCTTCTGCGGCCTTTGCCTTCTCCCATACATCACGGCGCCTGCAATAGACCACATACCAGTGTTGCCGACCAGCTCTCAAACAACCGGTGCAATTGGCATGCTTCCAGATGTCATAAGTCTCCGGAGGATTTACGCCGAATTCTCGTGTTGAGCTAATGGTGTTACTCCATTCCGCCAGAGGATATGCACTTTGATAGCCTTTAGCCTGGAGAATTCTACGACGCCGCTCGATCCGCTCGGTCTCTCCCGCTTCAAAACCGTAATAGATAATAATTTCATCATTACGGCCAGTTTCCGGATCCAGCGGGTAAGTCGTCTCGAGCCATTTATGAAAAGGCGCTGTCTTCAAGCGGTTCGTACATAAAGGATGCACGCCGGCCTTAAATGCTTTCGCCTCCACGGACACGTCGAACTGATCCTTTTCGTCCCAGCCTGGCATATTGGCGTATGTGATAGGAACACCGATCGACTCAGCCAGCTCGGTCTTGTATCTCTTGATATCCCAATGTTCAACCCACGGGTTGATATCATGGTTAATCAGTATCATGTTCTCGGGACCGTAATGCCGAGCTACCTCATAAGCCACGATGCCGGATGTTTCTCCGCCGCTGTAGCAAACCACATGCTTTACAGAAGGGTTTACCACGGGAGCTTCAAGCACTTTTTCCGTGTCGCTCGTTTCGGTATTTATGATTTCGCCCAGCAGATCAAACTGCAACTGCGTCATAAGCTTCTCTCCTCCAACAAAAAAGGCAGACGAAAATAAATCTCGTCTGCCCTCATGTGAATATTGTTTTGAAATAATACTAGGACTGCCCGAGCACAACTCGATGTCCACGAAATCCGGTGACAAATCGCGTGTTGCACATTTCGGACAATTCTCGTACTTCCTCCTCACTCAACTCTTCCATCTCCTTTGTCAGCAGTAAGCCGTCGGGAGTAGGGTAAGAGCGATCAAAGCCTTTTTCGGAATACTCATCGATTGCGCCCTGCTCTACCTTTCCCGGCAGAATAAGTGCTTGTACCACTATCGGCTGCTCAAGAAGATATTCATCAATGGTACGGTCGATTTGGTCTCTCTGCGTATTGTTCAGCTCGTCGTTATTGGCAAGCCGCTGCGCGATAACCTCTGATTCTTCCTGAGTTAAGGTCATGTTGCGCTGCTCGCAAAACCAGCTAATCTCGGCCTTCAAAGCTGAAATATAGCAACCGAATCCGCCATTACGCTTCTCTACAATCTCAATACCAGCTTGTTGAAGGATAAGGGCAACCGTTTCCGGATCACCCTTCACAACAAAAGCTGAAAGATTCGCTTCATTCACTTTTCAGCACTCTCCTCAAAAATGGACTAGCCCGCTTATTTTTTCAGGTTAAGAGAACCGATAACGGTATACTCTTTCATCCTTTTAAGCGCCTCATATTTCCGTTGTGCCGCCATCATCGCTACTTTACTCATTGTTTTCGCCCCGAAAAAATGAAGGAGGAAAAATCCCCCTTCACCCATAAAAGGGGGCTTCCCTCCTTCACCATCGTTAGATTTTTTTGTTTGTCCGATCAGACCAAACTTCACTCCAAAAAGGAACCATTATGAACTCATGCAGAACAATTGCGGCTTTTTACTTTGCCCAAAGTTCTGAATTTTCGTCCCAACGGTATCCAAGTGCTTCTGCTTTAGCCATAAGGTCTAAAGAGTCGCTGATTTCAAAGCCCTTAAATTCGAGATGATCCAACATTGCCTCTTCGGTCATCGACGACAACAAGAGCTCCCTCCCTTCAATCAGTGTGTGGGCGTAAAAAAAAAGACGGCCCTCACACGATCGTTTTGATAAGCAGGCATAATACTCCCTACAAATCTAAAAACGGTCGTCTGAGTGACGTCCTTTTCTGCACAGAAATGCTTCGGAATTCCCTAGGCCGCGTGGCGGGAACAATTAAAAGAAACAGATTGATAGCCATATTATAACACATGGAGTAGAGAGAGAAAACAAGAAAAACCGCCCCCAATTAAGCGTGGAGGCGGCACAGAGGAGCCGTATTATTTCAGCTCATCTCTGTAAGTGGCCGGATAAATGGATGTCCGGGATCAAGTATATCGGTCTCTTCATCAATCAAAGTCACTTCGCCACTCCCTCATTTTGGTAAGCGTCAATATGCTCCAGCTTATCGCTGCCGCATTTCTCACAGTTGTTTCCGCCGATCTGTTCGTGCTCGCAATTGCAACAAATATATGTGGCTTCTTCAGGATCCTCGTTACTTTCCTCAAGCAAGGCAAGGCCGTCCGTGCCATCTATGATCTCAGAGATGATATCCCATCCCTCAGATATACTTTGTTCTCTCAATGTGCGGCTGAACCGGTTATCCAGCAACCGTTTAATATTCTCAGGCGTATCTTTAAACCCGGCCTGTACCAACGCTACTTTCACATCTGAAATTCGCCAATTTATCTGCTCGACAATATTATCTTCAGGCAGATCTGGAGCGGGATTTCCCGAGGAAGTGCATCCTTTTCTGCTTATACCGTGAGCCTGGTTGTCCAGCCGATCAAACAGCGTGGCAACGATCAGTCCTGCAGCATCCAGAACGGAGAGCCCTGACTGCTTTGCAAGCTCAATCGCCCCGTCCTCCACTTGATCCAGCAGCGGTCCACCAAAAGAACCCCAGATGCTATCTTGCTTTGCCGGATTCACATTCTCCCAAGCCCTTGCGGCCCCCGTTATTGTTTTAGCGTATTTCCATTCATTCGCCATGATAATTTCCTCCATCATTTGGATTTTTAAAATAACTCGCTCAGTCCTTGATTAAAAAAGGTATCACTTATACCTTGAAGCATGTGGTGAACATAAGTTTCTACCATTTCTGGGTGGCCGAGCATCTTCTCAAGAAAGTGATCATCATCCGTCGCAAATGCAATAATCGTATTGATAAACATATGGATCGTGGTGAAATCTTTGACGATTGTGCCGACCATGCCTTCATCATCGATCAAGCCGCGGTAGATGATCCGAAGATCGCCATCGGTAAGGAAATACTCCTTGGCATCCAGAAAAATGCGAATCGGCACATAGATCAGAGAGCTGTATTCCAGAGGAAATGACATGATCTCGCCAACCGGCTGATCAAGTACGTTCCCCAGCTCCCAATCTTCTGTACCCATTGCCAAGCATGCTTTGAAGTGCTGGACGTTCATAAGACACTCTCACTCCTGACGTTTTTCGTCGTGTTTTTCTTCTCGTTACTAGAAGCTTACCTGGAGAATCAAAAAAGAGGCTTGTCCCGTAAGGTAACAAGCCTCTCAGCCGCACGAAGCGTATTTTGCAGATCAGTCCTCAGAGTAGTGAACATGACCGCAATCGGTTGTCGTGCATACGAAAGCCGTTACATTGCCTTCATGCTCAAACTTTCTGCCGTCAAATTCCCCTCTCTCGATAAAACCGCTGCCATTCTCTTCTGCTGATTTTTTGCCGCATTTCGGACAAAACCTCGGTTCAGACATTCATTTACCTCCTCGAAGAAATTGTGAGCGAAAAAAAATCACTCTCAAAACGTCGAAGGCATCCGGAAGGATGTTTTTCTGCTTTTAGGCAGACTTCGGCACTTTGAGAGTGACTTTAATAACACGTAACCTTCTGAGCCGCATGGCGAAGGCATAAAAAAGAAAAAGACTGATGTGGTAATCTTACCACTAATCAGTCCTTATTGAAAAGCGTTACTTTACCTCAAAAACTGTCGGTTTAGGCAAATTCTCTAAATTTGGACCCAAATATAAATCTTGAGCATATTTGGATAACGCGTTGAAAATCATGAGTTTAACTTCTTCCTCGGTTGTTTCAGTATCGAAAACAAAATCTATTGTAACGGATTGAGAGGATTTCTCTACTGTGTTGAGTAAGTTTCTCCAAGTCAATTGCGTTTCGAATTTCTCCATTTCACTATCACCCTATTTTCAGATCTATGTATTAGATATAATTACCATTATACGCATATAATCATAACATGATATTACAGAAATATCCATTTAAATTAACGACAATGAAAAGTTCTTGACATTTTAAATCGAATTATTTATATCGACCCATTGTAATATCGCGTTACGTTATTCTTCATAATTCGTCACAGTTCGACATCTTTTAAGAAGTATTATATAGCATTACCCATCTGATTCCTAGCGTAAACACTAATATTTTTCATGGTAAATAATGAGTCTGTTGATATTTGTTCAATATATGCCCACGTTGTATGCTTAATATATAAACTCTTAACGGTGGTGAAATGTTGCATGAAGGATACATTCAAACAATTAGCCGGGCTCTTTTCGAAATCTATGACAATAGCCTTGATTGCATACCCTTTGCTTGCCGCAATTGACCATTTCACTGAAGATTCCTTCGGGCCATTTGTTCAATATAAAAAACTGATTAGTACGATATGGACATTCAGCAGCCATCATTGGGAATGGATTGCTGTTGCCGTGATTACAATGATACTCAGCCGAGGTTCATTATCGCTATATGCGCCGCTGGCGCAGGAAATCCGGCATAACCTTCTTGAAAGAGAAATGACCCGGTGGCTAAACACACCCTATATTTCTCCTCTTCATCATCTTTATATGATTCATCCCCCGCGCTGGATTAAATGGAGCGATAAGAATCCATTCCGGGATACCTTCTACCAATTTATCGTCCAGGCGTTCAGGGACGTTGTGTACCGCAGATATGATTACACGGAATTTGCTCCGGCCGGCAAACGGCCTACAATGGGGGAGGTCGTCCCCAAGAAGGCATGGGTAAACATAGCCATATATACGCTCCTGGGTGCTGTTTTACTTAGCGTATCGTTCATGGGAAACGGACTGAATTTCTTCGCCGGCTATTATAAGTTTATGATTCCTGTGGTAATTGCCCTTTTTGTTCGGGCGGCTGTTATCGGACTCGCCATCCATGACCATGCGAATTGGAGTAAGATTGATCAGCAGCTTATGGACACATTTGGGCAGAAGGAGCTTAAAACTCGATGGATGGAATTATTCCCTAACCAGCCCCGCGGTAAAGCGATTTTGGAGACATGGAAGAATGAATGCACCATGCGACAAGACCGGGATTACCAATTCAGATTAACCCGTCGTGCAGACGTAAGCTCGCCGAATCATTATAGGCAGACACCATTGAATCATGCCTATGATAATCCCGCATTACCCCTATGTCCTTTCCCTGCTGAGCAGCTGCCGGAATGGGCTGAAAATTATCAAGATATGTACGTGGACCGTATAGGGGAACATCAGCAAAAACAGCAAAATGAAATTAAAGAGCTCGCTAAGGCTTCGGGAGGAAAAGTTGTGGCCTTCGGTCAACGGAAGCGCAAAGGCTGATCAGGCAGCCAACAAAGAAGCACCCCCCATCGTTATGTTGGAGGGTGCTTCTTTTTAGTGAATCAGATTTAGGTAATGAATCATTCTTGCTATGAACAAAGCAGTAAAGAAAAAACCAAGTAATTTCCGGTAAGCTCGATGCACCTTACGTAGCAAGTAATAAGCCACTACAATACAGCCAATAAGGAACAGAGGGTGACTATACAACATCTCCATACGTCACACCGTCCTTCAAAACATCGCCAGCTGGCGATGTATCTTGGCGTATTTGGGTAGAAGCGGGACCTGTATCTCCAGCCCATCGTATGACTCCTCTAACCGACTGAGGAAATCAAAATTGTAGGCCATGCAGTCCTCACCATCCCAGCTTGGATTAACTTTATCTGCGGAGGTCTGCCCTTCTTCCGTCAAAACCAAACGTTTACGGCGGCTCCAGATCGGAAAAGTTGAATCAAGTGAGAAGACTTTATCCCAATAGCGGAAGACGACATTGATACTCGTTACGCCCAACAAGTGAAAATTGGAGTTCGGGTATAAAGCGAATACCTGGTCCAAAATTTTAATCCGCTCATCATCGGGCATCTTGGCCAGCCCGCCGATACAAATGAAATCGACTTCGGCCTCATACCTATCCATGATCCGCTGCAGCTCCTCCATCGGGCTTTGCGCGTGCCATACTGGAATCGGCGTGACTCCGGCCCTTTCCATAACCGTTTGGTGTATGCGGGTGAGCAAGGGATTATTGATCGAGTCCAGGTTGATCCAGCCGTAGAGATAATCACGATGCCTTTTCACAAACCGGATCAGGTCACGAACACGAATTGGATCGACACGTTTGCCTTGATCCTGGGCGCTGTGTAGAGACCATGCCCCAGAATCCAGTAAGATTTTTACACCGTACTTTCTGCAATAGGATCGAAAGTTCTCATACAGATCATCACGAAGATGAAAATATGAAGCCAAAATGACGTGAATACCCTGCTCTTTGCTCATGGCTATCGCGCGTGGATCCCTGTCCATCCCCGCGGGGATAAACCGGCAGCCACGCAAGCTGAGCCGTAAACCTTTGGCAGTCCGCCGGATTTTCGAAATCTGACTGAATACCATACGGAGCAATCCCATTAGGAATGAGTTGAACCGGTGGAATTTCTCGAGCTGCTTGCGCATGGTCGTCCTGCGATAAAGCATGAAAGCTATGGCAGCCCTTAATTTGTCACGGCCCATACGATGCGTCGTAGAGTTTTTCGATGATCGGAAATAGACGAACTTCGCTGTAACCTTTTCGATCATGTTCATCTTTCCTGTACCTGTATTGCATACGACCTCTGACGAAATCCGCTTAAAAAAGTGCTTCTCCCACTCTCTCGCCTTCACATCAAAATAATTCATCAGGCTGCCTCCTCAAAAATTATCTTCTACTGCTCCCGAAGCGGGACAAACAGTAAATTAAACTCCGGCCCCTCCTTGAAAAGAACGCCCGCGTAGGACGGCTGTATGCCACCTGCAGGCGTTCTTTGATTGAAAGGAATCTCTTAAGACGCTTCCGTTTGCACGGCCTCAACCAGCTCTTTAAGTGTGGCTAAGTATTCCCTGACCATTTGCGTCATGCCGTTTTTCTGGGCAAGGTAAAATACGACTACTGGATCGCCTTGCGGAATCCATTCCGGATCCACACCGCCTTGCCGCAAGGTATTGCTTATGGCGGTCAATTTGTCATCCAGAGCCCGTATCCGGGAAATCCCAGACGGAACCTTCCCGCTCCCTCCGCAAACGTTACAATTGGCATCCGTGCCGTAACAATCGCAGGTCTGTATTTTCAAAGTGAAAACCTCCCTCTTTTCTTCCTCCTTTTATTGAGCGGCTTTCTGCAGAAGCGGAAAGCTCGACCAATCCTCAAAACGGTTCATGTAGCCTTCGTTGTACGGCTTTGCCGGCACAAGGCAAGGAACCAGGTCTTTTACGCGATCGATTTCGTGCGGGGCATCATCCACCATGTACACCGGTCGATATTGCTCTACGATCGTGCGCTTATTTGCTGTACAGATCACGGGCGCCTCCGGGAAACCATTAAGGCGCAACCAATGACGTGTTAACGAATCGAACCAGGGGGCCCGCGCCGTCACATACAGTATTTTTGAACCGGTCTGCACAATGCTGTGGAGTTGTTCCGCCGCGCCAGCAAAAGCGGTCGCGGAAAGGAACACATCCGGGTTCAACTCGAAAAAATCAGGGGGAAGCGGAAAAGGGTAAATGCTGTCACTAAAATTGGCTACCCGCTTCTTGATTTCACCACTTGTATCTGCGAGCGTATTATCTACATCAAACAAATACACTGACATCGCTTTTCTCCTCCTTGCGGTCGGTAAAGGAGAATGTCGAACGCGGACTTGTATAGGTCGCCTGAGACTTCAGGAAGCCCGTCACATCCGATTCAATCCATTCCTTTACTTTTTTGTTGTCTGCCGTAATCACATCGTCCACGTTCAATTCGTGGTCTTCCGCAAATTGCCGCAGCACTTCAACCGGGATTTTCGGGCTTGGTTCGCTCTGTTTGAAATCCCATTGGCCCATCGGCAAATCAATTGGCTTCTGGGTGTTTTTCACATGCGCTTTAAGCCCTTCTTTCATCCGTTTCAACGCTAACTCTTGGAAAAGGATAAACTGGCCAATAAGGACGGCCTCAGCGTCATCCTTAGGTACACCGTCGCCGGGGAGCCCTTGGACATATCCTGATGCACAAAGAGTGGTAAACGGACAATTCTCACACTTTCTCCTGTCCTCGGTCATCGGGAAGTTATTTATATCCGTACCGGCCGCCTCAATCCGCCCTACCAGCTCCACAACCCATTGCCGTGTTTCCTCCAGCAGCTCTTCGGTAAATTCGATCTCCGAATCGGCGTTTGAATGCCGACTGAAGATCAACATGCCTCTGAAGGATGAAGGCACAAAGCCGCCGCGCATCTCTTTAAAGAGAAGCCCGTATAAGGGAAGCTGCTTGGTAGTATGGGCTTCGAAAGGTGCCCAGCTGGTTTTGAGGTCAGAAATAAGAACTTCATCATTTGCAGGATCTTCAATAATTAGGTCGAGATAGGCCTGAACGATAATGCCAGGAGCGACTTCCAGCTGCAGATGCACTTCCGATGTAATGTCGGCAAATTCTCCCTGTATAGCTGAAACCCGGCGGAATGTGAACTCGGTCATTCTGATCAGATCAGAAGCCCGCACCCCTTCCGGCAAGCCGCCCTGTTCATAAATGCTGGCAAATACCGCATCATCCGGACTATGGCCATCACTGATTACCTTATTAAAAGCAGCGTGGAAGATTTTCCCCACGATCGCTGGTAAACCGGATGGATCCGGGCGCCCCTCGACGTACTTATGGAAACCCATTCTCATACAGGCTTCATACGTCGTGAGACGTGAGTGACTGTATACTTTCGTGCTCATAAGAACCCTCCTTGGGAATCAAAAAGGAGCCTCTTCCCACAAGGGAAAAAGACTCCTTACTCTCATCCATTATTGGTTTTTAGCAGTCACCAGTCATACTGCGGTAATTCAGGAATGCAATTTGCATCGCAATCCAGCATCACCCAGCTGCAATCATGGCGTACTGCGTACTCAATCACCGCTTGAAGACTTTCGGGAACGTCCTTTAACAATTCAGCATCCCTATCATCCTGCGGCACCAAAATCATCCAACCGTAGATCGACTTTTCATATATCGTTAAGGGGACTGGCTCCTCATCCGATTTATCGATCCACTCTTTCGTCTCTTTCGAGATGTGGCCCGTCGACAGAACAAGTGTTTTGACGATGGTATCACTCATATCGATTCCTCCTCACACATCCCTTTCAACAGGAGGATGTGTTTCAAGCCCCCCCCTGTAAGGGATCGTAAGTCGGTCTCAAGTGTTTAATGCTTCGGGGCCGCTCCCTCAGAACGGGAGATCATCGCCCGGATTTCCGCCGCCTGGATGTTCTCCGTAGGGTTCGCCGCCGCCGTAGCTGCCGGCATCACGGTTGCCCGACGCATTTCCAGAATTTCCGTTGCCACTACCGCTTCCGCTGTTTGCCGACTCCAGGAACCTCACGTTGTCTGCAATGACCTCTGTGACATAGACGCGCTTTCCCTCGTTATTCTCGTAATTTCGGACCTGAATGCGGCCCTCGACGGCGCACAGCCGGCCTTTACGAAGATAATTCGCACATGTCTCAGCGAGCTGTCTCCAGGTGACGACAGGAATGAAATCAGCTTCCCTTTCGCCACCCGCTCCACTATTAATAAACGGACGATCCACAGCAAGCGTAAATTGGGTAACTGCTACTCCAGCTGGTGTATATCTCATCTCAGGATCTCTCGTGAGACGCCCGATCAGGATGGTACGATTCAGCATTGAAAAACACTCCTTCTAAGTGTGATTAGATATTTTAAAGCGTCACTGGTTGACGAACTTGAGTGCGGGGATCTACCTCAAAAGGTAGTTTCCCGAGCATCAAAACGTCGTCAAGGCCCTTCCCGTCATTGATGTTCCAAATCCAGAACACCAACTGAATCCCATCGGAATCAAGGATCTCCTTGGCGAAATTAATGAGGTTACGGAACACGTCCTCATTCTTTGCCTTTTTACCGTCTTTTTCTTTCACCACGAATGCATCAGCATCGTAAGCGATTGCTACCTTCTTCACACCCCACTTTTTCAATGCGGGGAGCACATCACGATAGTTGCCTACTCCGGGGACGCCGACGACCGGCCGATTAAGAATGTTCGCTGAAATGAAGGATTTATGTTCTCCTTCGGTAATTACAACGGAATCAAACTTAAAAATGTCGGTGATCTCGTCTCCTGGTTCCCATGATGATAGGAACTTATGGGGAAGGACTACATTGATGTGGTGACTGGAGGAAGCACCGCCGCGTCGCATCTCACTTGGATTGGTCTTAATGTCCAATGTGGGGTCAAGCACTTTCAGCTCCGTTATTTGTCCGGATTGATCACGTACAGGCAGCACGTTCGGGCTAGAAGAATACCATGTGTACTTCTTTTTTGCTTGACCCGTGGCCATACGCAGCCGGACGATACGGCCGGCGTCATCTCGAACCGGTAGCAAATACTTGCCATATGCATTGATTGTCCAATACCAATCTTTGTCGTTCAGGGGATTACCGTCTTTGCGAAGTTTCTGCGTGAATCCAGGAACCCGCTCCAGCGAAAAACCCTCTTTCTGCATCGTATCCACGATGAGTTTGTTTTCCTGCCATGTTGCCGGAATGGAACGCAGTCCAAAGGCAAGAATCTGTTCCTTCGTGTACTTACGTTTTGTGGCCCATTCTTCGGCATGTTCGCGGTAAATCGGGCAGAGTTGTAAAAATCTCCGATAAACCCGATCGCACGTTTCCGCGTTTTGTGCAGGGATTTCCTCAAAAACAGCTTTTTGAGCGGCTGCGGTATGATGCTGCAGCGCCGGCTGCGTCCTTCTTGGCGTTGAGTCGTTAACCGGGCCATCGTACTCCACGGGAATCCCCATGATCTCGCATACGCCAATGACGGCTTCTACGAAATGCGTTCTAGAATCCCAACAACCCCACGTTGCCCACGCATAATACTGAAGGGAACCTCCTTGTGCTCCACAACCGCCGCCGCCGTAGCATTTGAAAATTCCCCTTGTGCTGTAAATGCAGGTATCGGGAGTGTTCTCATGATGGTTCGGGTTCGGGCAACGGACAGTGATGTTACTGCCGGAGCGTTTCGTCCAATGTCCCATGCGTGTCGCCAGATCATACGGATGTACAAGCTGAACTTGATCGATGGTGTGTTGGGAAATCTTTGGCATTGTGCCAACCTCCTCGTTCGTCGTTATTAGGTCTTAAAAAACCAAAAAGACCTCTTCAGACATCGACGTTTCTGCACACGTAAAAAGAGAGTGTGCTAGTCAATACCTGAAGAGGTCATTCTGGGTAGAAAGCTATAATACCCTACATTACACCACGAGCCGCCTGGCAGGTGCACGAAAAACAAAATAAAAGTTATGCTTCCATTTTAGCATAATTAGGACTGCTGCACAAAGGGATTTTGTCTTCATTTTTTTAGATTTTAAGAATTAAGAAATGAATGAGAGACAGCCATATATGTATATATCTCTTTAAAGAATAGTAAATACTAAAGAAAGTACCTTTTAGGCCGCCAAAGAAAGTCGATAAATGCAGGCGGGGCTTAGCTTATCTAACTGAACAAGATTATTTATTTAGACAGAACCTCGATTAGCGATATGAATTTAGACAAAATGATAAACCGGTCTAAAAATTAGAAAATCACCTCTCATGGGCTGCTGGGAGCCGGATCAAGGCTAAACACTATCCACATATCCAAAGTAATAATGCACAATCCACAGATTAAGTCTAAATTATTGACCACAGCCTTTGTGGATGTTGTGTTCAATGGGAAGTATTATTTCTAAAAATATA
Source organism: Paenibacillus abyssi (assembly GCF_014640295.1). GTDB lineage: Bacteria > Bacillota > Bacilli > Paenibacillales > Paenibacillaceae > Paenibacillus_D > Paenibacillus_D abyssi. The sequence continues at coordinate 102,217 of NZ_BMGR01000014.1, forward strand.
ACAAGTGGCAGGTAAAAATAGGGCATTCGGTTATGTTCCAACCCAACCTATGCCCTTTTTGGGGTAGACATCGCGTATTTGGCGATCGACGCCAGGTGATTAAGACGAAAATACGTGTGGAGATAAAACCTGTAGGAACGCCAAAGAGCCCTCGTCTTTTGGAGGGCTAAGCGGTCTAAGTTTAGATATGAGGCGTATTATTCCTGCTGATCCATTCTAGATGTAAAATACCCCCCCCATATGGGGCATTGTATTGCCATGAGATTTCTCGCCTATACTGGTTTTGAGATCGAGCAAGAAGTCTTCCAGATAGAAGGTATCGTACTCGATCGCGCTGCCGGGTAAGGCCGGGGTGTATGTAGATAGCACATCTTTATTTAATGCCTCACCGAAGCGGGTCCGCAGTATCGGTACGGCCGCGGTACAGAGCCGGCGGAACTCAGCGAGGGAGAAACGGTCCTTAACGGCCCGGTAGAATTGAAGAGGTCTAACGTCGTCATACGCCCCTCCCTCACCCATTCCCAGGTACCGGTAGGCGCCCGTCTCTTTCGCCACTTCCATAAACGCCAGGTACGCGCGGTCTTGAATTTCGGATTGGATGATATGAACCAAATCCAATGGCGGCATAAAGCCGTGCCTTTCGATCGTCTCACGGATCCGCACCGCTACGAAGCGCAGCGTCCGGAGGCTGGCATTATGTAAGAGGCTGGCCAACCGCAAAAAAACCGTCCCATTCTCCAACTGCTCAACTTCGCCGATCTTATGATAGTTGAAAAGCATCCGAAGCCGTGCAACCGTTTTTGTGTATGGAATCTTCGCCGGGGGTATCATCCGGTAACGATCACCTTGTTCATGGCGAACCATATATGCCGGATTCAGTAAACTGCGAACGGCCCAGCGACCTAGCGAATCCTTCTCTACGGAATATTCAAGAAGCAACTTTTGTCCAGGTATCGGCTCGAGGGCGGCGAGTGATTGGAGCAGCTCCCGCATTTGAGCCGGCCGAGACTTGTGAGTAAGGGTATAGAGCCAAGCATCACGGCCAATGAATTCCTTGAATTCGGTCCCTACCTTATCGCCGTTCCTGGAGACCAGGTAAAGATAAAGCTTTTGCGCAGCGACCGGAAGATTCGTGAACGCAGCCGTAAAGACTACCGGACTGAATAATACGAAGCGTCCGGTGTTGCGCTTGAAGGATTCAAGCCTCCACTCATTTACGATGCCACTTCGGGAAACCGATAGGATCCCGAGCTCGATAAATTTATGTATCTCCGCATAGAACTGTTCTTTGGTGCAGCTGTCCTCATATTCCTCTTTCATCAACTCATATAGCCGGTTCGTACTGCATCCAACCAGCGTCCCCTCGGTATTGAAGCGACGGGAGATCACGATCATTAAGCGGATTGTTGTCCCCGTCACATGAAATTTACGCAGCGGGTGACTGTTTTTCCGGAACATAACAACCGAATCACTGTCATACGATTTTTCAAGATTGAATAGGTCTGTTAGGAAGGTATGGTCTACCGAGACCGGCCATGTGCTTCCCGCTACATTGTTATTCAGCTGAAGGTATCTATTGCTGTTCGGTAGTAGCTGTTTATCATGTTTGCGCTTGCTTGCACCCATCGGTCTCGGCGCCCCCTTTCCGACTAACATTTATTTGGGAAAATTGCTGTAAACCGCTTTACGGCGGTATATTATTTTCTGTATAATGAGTTGCACATAGAAGAAGGCAAAATTAAAGCAGACCTTCAATTTCATGATTTTTCACGAAATTGAGGTTTCGAATTGGTAGCCCTGATTGACGGCAGGTGCTCGCCAGGATATACCGTTTGCGTTCAAAACCGAATAACCGATGATCCAGTTGACGCTGGAGAATCACGCGAGTAAAGTTTGACGACTTTACTGCCCGAAGCCTCCGTTGACGCGGAGGTTTTTAGTTTTGGGGGATAATCCCAAAATCTTACCTGTTTCGACATTATCAGAACGGTTGCAGTTTTGGCAATCGGAAATCAGAGGTGGTTTGTTTAGGGTTTCAGAGGTGGTTCATTTAGGGTTTCAGAGGTGGTTAGGGTTTCAGAGGTGGTTCATTTAGGGTTTCAGAGGTGGTTCATTTAGGGTTTCAGAGGTGGTTAGGGTTTCAGAGGTGGTTCATTTAGGGTTTCAGAGGTTGTTTGCTTAGGGTTTCAGAGGTGGTTAGGGTTTCAGAGGTGGTTTGTTTAGGGTTTCAGAGGTGGTTTGTTTGCGACGAAAATCTATTAAATATTTTTAAAATAACGCAATTTTATAGAATCCATTCCATACACAGCGAATTTTAGGCGAAAGCGACATAAAAAGAACCTCTCTACCTTTTGCGTAGGGAGGTTCATTTTTATCCCAAAAAGAGTTCACCTTGCAAATCGGCGCTTCTTTGTAGCACCCAATCGCTCGGTTCAAATATTACTTTGTCGGGGATGCGGCGTTTCTTAACGATCTCGTATCTTTTAATAACATCATAGTTCTGAAGCTCATCAAACGAGTTCTTGAGCATAGTATAGGATTTGTAATTCTCACTTGCGTGAATCCCAAGATGATTGATCAGCTGCTCAACATCCAGTACAAACTCCCGATCCTTTGCTTTATTCACAACAATGAGATACAGGTTTTTGGATGTCGGGGTCGCGAGATCATTGAATAGAGATATGCTGAACTCAATGACGTTTCCTGCAAGCAGATTCTTATGCAAGTTTTCATTTAATCTGATGCTCACCGAGTTTGTGACTCGATCAATTGCCATCTCTTGTATGGGATTATGAATCTTTGTTCTTTTACGTTTTTTGGCTTCGGCATCAAAATACTCTTCCATCACGATTGACGTCTTGCCTAAGTTGTCCAGGCTTGTATGCAGGGCTTCATATTCTCCCCCACTCATCTCACCATGAACGGAATGAATAAGCTCTCTGAATTCAAAATCAAAGGCGATATTCTTCCCCTTGAGCTCCCACAATTTAATGATGCCGAACAGATTCCGAGCATCATACGGCAGCAGTAGATTGCCGTTGCTGTTTTGGTAATAGAGGTTTCGAAAGCCCTTTTTCTCTAGTTCCAAAACGCCGTTTGGTTGCCGCTTCTTAACAAGCGTTGATTCATTGGGCGTTGTGGAGGAGATAAACGGATGGTCAATAAAATTTCGTTCGACACTATGACTAAATTGGCGATTTTGTTCCTGCTTTTTCTGGATGGCTTTCTCCAAGAGTAGGATCTGCACTTCCAGGTATTCGTGCTGATCATTCAGCTCATCTTTTTGAGTTTGATCTTGAAGGCTCATCAGCATTTTTTGATATATTTCATTTCGCGTCTCAACCAATTTTCCGGAGATACGCTTCAATTCATAGATCTTCTTATTTATCAAAGGCGTACAATAGGAATCTATCTCGACGTCCAATTGTCCGGCAATCATCATATCGTTGGAAGAAACGGATTTCAGGTGCTTTCGCAGGTCCAGTAGCTTAGGTGCATATTTTTCAAGCACATTCATTATAGCCTTGCTCATGTGTTCACCTGCTTTCATATAACGTATTCTCCTTTCATTTTATCATATATCGGGGATTAAAACATAAAAAAGCACCGCTGGACATGGGATTCCCATGACTCTAGCGGTGCTTCCGAAGAGGACGTAATTATATGTGTTGTAAGTAAAATTTACACTGTTCGAGCGATTTTGACAAGACAAATCAATAAAACTCAACTACGTTGCGTAACGCATCGTAACGCTGGAGCCAGTTTCAGTCATGAAAAAGGGCCCACCCGATTAAGGTGAGCCGTGAAATGCTTCAATGAACATGAGCGTAAGCCGGGCCTCTCTCGAGGTGTGCGATGCCTTTGTCTTGGGCAGCTCCTCGGTCAAGGGCTTCGATCCGCTCCAGCCACGCTTCCGCTGGGTACTTTTTCTTATGCGCTTGGTTAAGGCGTTCTGCATGGTCATAGCAGGTATCATAGCCGCCCAATTTTCGGACAACACCGATATATTCTGTCACGAGCATGCGCGCTGCTGCAGCCGTGTAACCAAAACTGGCCACAAGTGCATCGACAATGCCACGCTCATACAGATTCAGTCGCACTTGAGTTCTCATGATAGATCCACCTTCCTCCCACATAAATATTATACCCGACTAATCGAAGGTATGACTCCCATTTTTCGGACGAAAAGACAACCTGATTTCCCAGCTTCAGCGAATCCATCCGTCTGCCGGACAAGGACCGCGTGATTTGCTGATAAAACCACTCTTCATCTTTATTTAATTGTACCGCTTCTTGAACGATTTTTCCAGTATCGGAGTCGGCCATCGGGCCGATTATGACATCCGGATGCTTTTTACAGGGGTCCTTTCCCTTTATCGTTACCTTTCGGTGATCCATGATAAAGGATGCCCAAGCCAGGGAATCGCTCAAAAAGACTCGTGGATCCACTCTAGGCGGCATGGAAACCATTTCGATCTCAAGCACGCAAGCACTCACGCTTCCAGTGATGTCGCTTCTGGCAGCCTTGTGTGCCCATTTACGCGCTTGAGCTGCGGAAATGGTCGTGTAGAATCCCTCTCCAAAATCGCGCCCAGGACGCCAATACTGGCTGTCCAACAGCTTCTTGCGGAAAGACGGCACCAAGTTGTCCGTCGTACCATGATACAATCGCTGTGGTGTAGTAATATCCATATTTTTTCCTCCTGATACTCCGAACCTATATGTAAGTTCTGATTTGGGAGAGATCCCCCATTACCGCCAGGAAAAGAGGGAGCAGTTACAGCTCCCTGCTTTGCTTACCCCGTGACCGGCTTTTGACCGGCTTCTGATCCAATTTACCACGAAGCTCATCGAGCTCCTTTTGATAAAGGGAGGCAAGCAGTTGAACTGATGCCTCTGGTGTTTTACAAAAGCGGTTTGACTCTGCAGCTGCGGCCATATATCTGCCGCCGGCTGCCGGACAAATAAACCAGGTGAGGTCATTATGAACCCGAAGACGAACGACCCTCATAACCCCGCTTGTCGATACCAGGAAACTCTTTCGTCCCAGCCGGTATGCAATTTTTAGGGACAGCTCCTTCATCCGGATCCGCCATAAGGCAGGAATTTTCTCCATGATCAAGCTCGGCTGAAATTGTACGATGGCAAGCGCAAGCGTTACCCCGGCAAAGATATATTGCTTTGACAGGACGAACGCAATAAACATCAAAGCATTTACCCAGAAACTTACCTCTTGGCGCTTTTCAAAGTAGTTGCCGAATTTTGCAATCATTTTCATTTTACTTCCTCCCCATCGTTTATGAAAGATAATGTCAAATGGTAGTTTTGCTCGAAATGGTTATTCTTTCGTTTCCAATCCTAGCTCTCTCTCGTGTTCCTGTAGGGCTTTCACAATAGTAGGGATGATCTCGTCATCCTCCATATTCCGAACGTCCACATCGAACACGAGGTCCTTTTCCTGATCATGGACCATGACAAGCGTTGCACCAGTTATCTCCTCGATACTGTCCCAATCGATGCTCTCACAATCGTCATCGATAGTGAACTTCTGAGTGGCCACCACCTGAGCGGTTAGGTCATAACGCTCCCAATCTACAGGCTGAACGGCTGGTGCTTCGAGAGATGGTTCAGAAGAGGCTGGTTGTGCATCTTCCTGATCGATGCTAAACCCAATCAATTCGTCGCCATAGCTACTTACAAGACCGCCTTCCTCCGTAAGCACCCATAAACCGTCGGCCTCATCACCGTTTAACCTGGCGGAGAAAACGATTGAGCCATCCTCGTCTGGTACGAAACGGTGTTGCTTCCAGACATCCCTTACGTCCTCTAGCGCATGCCCCTCGGTTAAGTGAAGACTGATGTTATTATCCTCGCCAAAGCAATATAGGTGAGCAAACACAGGCAGCTCGCCGGAGAGAAGCGCAATCGCGCGTGTAATCTCGTCGTGCTGGATTTTTTCGTCCTCGGCCAGATCCGCAAAGTTTTGCTGCAGGCGGAGAAATTCTGCCTTCAAAACAGCAATGGCACCAGCGAAAGAGTTTTTCTCATTGTTTTTCATAATTCTTCGTCTCCTTTGAATGGATTAGATCTCTCGATGGCCAAAGGAAAGGAGAGGGCAAATTATCCCTCTCCAAGTCCAATGACTTATCTTCTTCTGCGGATAACCCGCTTCACGTGCTTCGCAAGATCGCGAGACAGATTCTTGCCCACATTAATCGCGCCGCCTGGATACATGTGCTGAACCAGCTTGATGATGTCATCTCGCTCCGGACCGCAGTAGAGGCAAAGGACATCAATGCCCTTCTTCTCTGCCTGCTGCACCATAAGACGCATGGTGTTTTCGTCCTCGTGTCCTTCAAAACACGGCATGCCATCCGAAATCATCACAATCAAGCGGATGCCTTCGTTGTACTTGGACATCTCGTTAATCATGAACTGCAACGCGAGCGTATCGCGATTGCCGCTTTCGGCTTCGATGGCGCCCAAGAATCCCTTCTCGATCGCACCAAAGCGGCCAAACGGTTTTAAAGGAAAGATGGCTGTATCATCAAACTCGGTAAATGCGTAAGCAGCGCTTGGAATGTTGGCTTTCTCACACGCAGCCGTCATAAGAATGAGCGACTTGCGAATTTCGTCGATAACCCTGCGGCTGGTACCGCGGAAGGTGTCACCGGTGGAGCCGGAAATATCGCCCATCATACCGATGCGTACTTCCGCTCCTGGCGTACCTACGAGCTTACGGGCGAAGAAGTTGTTTTCGCCGAGGGCTTCATTACGCCACATCCGGCCTACCAACACTTTCCCGCTTCGCTGATTCATCAGCAGCTCATCCGGAGTTGGTTCACATAATTCCTTGAGAACCTTTGCCGTCATATCGATATCTCTCTTAATCGCCTGCTCCGTGGCTTGGTATCTGCCAAGATTCTGCATGCGATACGCTGCAGAAGATGCGGAAGCAGAGAAAGCCGGCCGCTTCATACCGGGATCGATCTCGATCTTCATCTCTACAGATGAATAGGGACCGATTTCCGCTTCTGCTTCCTTCTCGTCTGCTTCCGCTTCCTTCGAGGCAGACTTTAGGGCGCCGGAGAAGTCGGGAGCTGCAGGAGCTTCTTGTTCTTCGTCCTGCTCGCCGGCACAGCCCGCTCCGCCGGAGCTATCCTCACCATCACCGTTTTCTGGATTGGCGTCTTTTTCTTCTTCCCCTTGCTCAGCCATCTGGATCCGCACCTGGATGCGGAGGACGTTTTGTTCAACCTCGTCCTTGTCGCCCCATGAGACGTTTGGATCGTCGGCGTCACCAGAGAAGCTAAACATCGGCTCACTTGGCGATTGGCCGTCTGCTTCCATCCATTCCATCAATGTTGGCCATGTCGATTGCATAATTTCATGCGCACGATCCAAGCATTGCTGGGTTGTCGACTCTATACGGGCCTTTTCTATCAATGGCTGAACCGAATCGATTAACTCGATGGAAGCCCGATTAAGATCTACCGGGTCGATCATCCCGAGGGAGCGGGTCATGTAGAGCAGACGAAAATCCTGGACGTGATTATTTGGGGTCATCGGGGCGCACTTCCAGTTGTAATTCTTGAACTGGATGAATTCGTCCACTTCCGGGTGATCAATGATCGTAAAGTTTTCCATGCGACCATCCAGAAGAACGTTTCCGAAAAACCGTGTCCAGTCCCTCGGATACTTCACGTTAGATTCCCAATCTGCACGCGTCGGACTAGACCACTCTTCTACCCATTTGATGAAGTCCTCAATGATGTCGTACTCGATATGGCCGCGTTCATGAACCGAAGTTGCTTTCCGTATGACGCGCTTCTCTTCCTCGGTAAAATCCGGGCCGCCGCCGGGACGGACAATATCGTACTTGGCAAAAACATCCTTGCCGTCGGTGTACGAAGTTTGAGCGTTGGTCCATTGGAATCCGAACTTCCGTCCGCCAAAGAGAATGTGAAGCCAGCGCTTTACACGGGCGCCTTCACGGTCCTTAATCATCTGAGTTTTCGTTTTTAACACGGTTGCCACAGCCGGCATACCGATCACTCTCCTCTCAAAAATGGGAAAGAGGGTCCCCGTTTGGAGTCCCTCTTTCAATCTCAGGCTGCGCCGTTTTCGTAATCCTCCTCCTCTTTCGTCTTCGGAAGGGACTTCCACACCGACATGCGGAGTTGGTTACGAACAGCGAAACGTTCTTCTCGATCTTCGCACTTGTTTATCACAAAGTCCTCGATCGCTTCAATTTTGGTCTGGTCATTCACGCCGAATTCCTTTAAGTAGATGGCAGCGTCAATGTAACCACGGACAGTCCGGGACTCATCGCCGGCGCCTTCAGTAGCGTAGAGGAGATCAATTTGATTCTTGATGTCCTCGAGCCACTGGAGCACATGACGATCAGTGAGTCCGGATTTCTTTTCGACCAGGAGTTTAAAGTCGCTGGTGTACGGCAGATGAAGAACGGCAAGCCGGTCTTTTAAAGCCGCATTCAACGCTTTAACACCGCCGTAGTGGTCCCCGACGTTGATCGAACCGATAAACAGGTGCTCTGCATGCCTCGGAACGGTTCCGATTGGTGTAGACAGCTGTTCATTATCGTCATAGACGGAGTGAAAAACGGATGTGACGTCCGGCAACAGCATGTTGAGCTCGGCGAAATGTGCTAACCCGCCATTCATAACGCTCGTTGCATAAGCCGTATGTTTGAACGCCACCTCAAGCCCATTGCCGGTCGGCATATTTTCGCCTACAACCGTCTCAGCGGTATATCCCTTATGCCCGGTTTGCAGGTACAGGGGATAGCCCAACACCCAAGAGATCGTATTGACCAGCGTATCCTTCCCCACGCCCTTGTCGCCTACGAGAAGCAGGGACTTACCCATGATGATGTGGCGCAGCGACCGCTCAAGGACTTTACCTTGATACGGCGTTTTAGGAGCCACAGGATCAATGGACATTTGGGTTGAAGAGACAAGATCACAAACGGACTTGCGTTTTTCGGAAATGCGAACCAGTAAGCGCCGATCGATGCCTTGACCAAGCAGAAAACTTTCGATTTCCCCCCATCCATCTTTCCAGCTGCGCTTCGCTTTCGCGGGCATAACTGGAGCGGGAGACGGTTTGGATACGGCAGGAGCGGGAGCGGCTGCAGCTGCAGGTGCTTCTTCCTCCTCGGCTACCACTGGAATTCCGAAAACGTCTGAGACATCTTCGAATTCCGAAGCGGGAACCGCGGCGATCACAGCGTTGAGCTCATCCGGATCTTTCGGAAGAGCAAATAGCTCGATCTTGGACGAGGCCTTATCTGCAATTGCAACGGCGCATCCGAGGTGCGGGCACGGGCGTTTTTGTGCGAATGATTCGCAGTAATGCACGTAATCCGACTGTCCCTCTTTGCTGATCCAGATGCTCTTGCTTCCATCCAGGTAATCGATTCTCATGTAGGAGGCAACTTTACCATCCTCAGATATTTCAGCGCGTTTGATCCGGCCAACGAAGTCGATCATTTTTTCCTTGTATTGCGATACAACGATAGCCGGCAGGTTGTTTCTCGAGAATTTCATGGATAATTTCTCCTTCCGATTTTGGGGGAATAATCAAAAAGCCAAAGAACCCAGCTATGCTAGGCACTTTGGCAATCCTACACGGGGGCGATGAGCCCGAATTTAAGCTGCTTCCACTTCAATCTTCCCGCCTCTTACAGCGAGAGTGACCTTTTGATCTTTAATCCAGCCGCTCGTATTGATGACGGCATCTGGACTGATCCTTTTCACTTGTTCGCCAAGCTCCTTGCCTGCGAACACAATAACAACCGAATTGTTTTCCAGCTTAGCCTTAAACGTCGAAGTGCCGTCCTGATTGAACTTGGGTGCATCAAGCACTTTCATACGAATCGGTTCAGGCTTATTCGAGCCGTTGTTGCTGCGGCCGCGGGAGCTGTTACCGGAGCGATTAGAGCCTGAGCGAGCAGCTCCACTTTCACCAGCGCCCTCTCCGGCAGTTTCCTGCGGTAAGATGGACGGCTGAGAAGACGATTTGCCAGCTGGAGCGGTACCGCCTGACGAGCCGCTGCTACGCGAAAACAATGCCTGGATATCCGACTGAAAAATACCCTGCCAGTTTTTCTCCTTGTAGTGACTCCGGTAGGATTCAGGGAGAATTGTTATACCGTGCTTGTGAGTTCCGAAGCGATTAACAACCGCATGAGCATCCACAAGTTTTTGGTACAGCGGGTTATCGGATCCATCCGATTTCTTCGGTTTGATGGTATCGATGACGCCGGTTTTAAAGACGTCGGATGCAACACCAAACCATGCAGCGCATTTCTTCAGTGAATCGGAGACTGCAGACTTCTTACAGTCCATTCGATCTTGTGCGGTCGGTGCCGTCTCGCCTTTCAAAATCGTCATCGTATCGTTGCCGTAGTTGGTCCGTTCCATCCAGGTTTGTTTGATTTCATCCCAGATGGAGAGCCGGCCGAGAACCTCCACTGAATTATCGTCCAAATTCTCCGTTACATCGAAGAAATCGTGCTTCCAATTCAGGGGCCCGACTACTTCGTTGAGACGATCGACGACCCATTGGATTCCGACATACGCTTGGCCTTCGAAATTAACACCGTAGGCTTCATACGGGAACGGCTTGTTAAGCAATACGCTCAGGTTGGTTTCTGTGGTTGTGCTGGACATGGTTTACTCTCTCCTTTAAAGGATTATTCTGTTTGCGCGGTATGAGATGCTCCTTACCGATCAAACCAATTACATCTTCCAAAAACAGAATTCCGTCCGCCATTTCTTTGAAGAGCCGCGCCGGTTGCAATCGACTTACGACCGCAACTACTTTCGAACGCAGCTTGGCTCGTTGAATGGCGGGGACGAGATCCGTGTCCCCAGAAAAAACAAAAAGGAGATCAAATTCGTTCAGACTGAACTCAAACAAGTCCAATCCGATCGACATGTCGACCCCCTTCTCCATCAGGTTCCCCGTGCGATCGGATATGCAGATCCCTTGATGGACCTGGATGCCGTCACGCTCGAGCGCCTGAAAAAACCTTTTCCGGTCAAAATACTTTGAACCGGCAACATCTTTCGGCGGCAGGCTGCCGTAGAAGTGATAACCTACATCTGCCTGACCGAAATCCTTTCGGAGTACCGTGTGAATCGCACGGTAAAACTGAACCCACGGGCGAATGCCTTGAATACCAATCTCATGAAGCTGCTTTACGGCATTGATTTCATCGACGAGAATCGCGGCCTTCATGACGCAAGCCCATCCGAAAATAGCTTGAGCTGAATGACATGATTTGCGCTCCCGTTTAAGAAATCGAGCCGGGCTGCATCGCTGAGAATACCACGACCAGACCGCTTCATGACTTCGATAATCCACGCATTTGTCGACTCGACGGAAATGGCCGAAATCCGGTATTCCGGGTGCGAGAGGTTCCATATACGGCTTTCCCCTGCGCGCGGCGCAAATCCGAGAGCTTTCAAATCTGTTCTTGGACAAGGGCCATCAAAAACGAGTTGAAAGTCTACGCAGCGGCCTTCCAGCAAAGTTTGCAGTCTTGCAAAGATAGCCGGTACCTCCTGCAGATTAAAGACCTTAATCTCCTGGTGAACCATAGTTGAGTTATACCGATTGACCCGAAATTCAGGATCCTTTGGCGGAGTAACCTCAACATCGTCCCACATTGTCTGGATACGCTTCAGATTCCAATCCACACACACTCTCTCCCTCCAGCTTATGATTAGTCGGAAAACAAAAAAAACCGACTCTTCAAGCGCAGATAGAATTCTTGAAACCAAAAAGGTTTCATAATCTGCGTCTTCAAGAGACGGTTCTTTGATTGTGGGCAGAAAGCTCCCGTATCAATTACATAACATGAGGTAAATCTTCGACATTTCCCTGGGCCGCCTGGCGGGAAACAAATAAAAGAGTAGGAAAGGTATGCCTGTATTGTACCATATGAGGAGAGAACTTGAAAAGGATTAATAGTCTTTTTCGAGCGATAAGCCCCCTCCCTACTGAGCGAAGTTACATAAAAAAACAGCTCCCGCCAATGGAGCTGTGGTGAAGTCGTTTTCGATAATGTATAAGGAGATCACTGTTCGTCTAAAAAAGGAATACGTTCTCCGATGAGTGATTTGTAATGATTATAAATGGTTTTTTTATTATCATTCGAGAGCTCAACCAACTTCGGGGTTAATGTGTAGGGATCCTTGATTTTTAGGATGTGGATTTCTTGGCTAGGATCCTCAAAAGCAACGTATAAGGTCTCCCCGTATTCGAACAACTTCTTGAACGAGCATGTGATTGACTCGCTGTGCTCATTCAGGATGATGAAATCCAATTGAGCCTTTGATTCCTTTCTGCCCTTAGGTAGAGTCACCATTAGACCACCTTTTCATAAAAAATAACCAAAAGAGGCTTGCCCGTTTATTGCGGTATCAAGCCTCTTCCATGAGCAGTCTCAATCTTCAAATTCGTCATCGTCATGTCTGCGAGCCTCTGAGAAATACTCGGATGCTTTCATGCCGGCGGCGTTTTCTTGAAGGAACTTCATGGTGCTGGCAGTCATTTTTTTCTCAATGTTGTTGTATTCGAGGAAAGTATCCCGTCCAAGCTGTGCAATCAGCCGCTCGTCAGTTGTAAACCGAAGCGGAACTTCAGGCATATACTGCTCGGCGATGCGGCTAAGAAGCGGAATGCGGCTGTCTCCATCGGCAATTAAGAATACGCGAGCCGGTCTCTTATGCTCAGGAAGTTTAAGATAAACCTGTCGCAAACGGGAAAAGCGCTGAGCCGTCCTATGGATAAATTCTGGTCCCGGCCGGAATACCTCAATCCAAAACTGAAGGAAATCATTGCGATCACGTATCATTTCAAAGGATGCTGCTGGAATGTGAAACGTTTGTTGATCAACGCGAATCACTGGACGCCGCTGCCAATCGGTTAAACGATCAATTCGAACTAATTCAGCATGTAACTCATTAATCGCCAGGTCGACGAAATAAGGGGTCATTTCCGGCCCCTGTCCAGCTCCATACTCAACAGGGCGTGCCCAATACTCATCATTCAACTTGCGATGAAAGAGAATCTCTGCTGCATCCGCGCCTGCCTTTGTCAGCATATACGCCAGCGGCTTCCTCCGGTCATCCTTGAGCGGTGATGCCCAGCGGTACGCGCAAATGATGCCGCGGCTACGACATTTCTTGATGAATTCGACTCCGGCACGATCTTGCGGATGCATTCCCGGAAAAATAACCCGCTCCAGCTGGCGCCGTGTCATTGTCCGGGTTGTGGAAAGCACGTCAACCAGACGCAATTCCTTTTGTGAGATGTCGGCGCCTTGCATGTGCATATCGAGCCAGAAGCGACCGTTAGGGAGCCCATATTTCGGCTCGTGATATTCGATGGTAGCATAAGGGTCGGAGAACATTCCAAACCGTTTGCCATCAGGCAGCAAGAGTTCAAATATATCGCTCGGGCATACCGAATCGGCATACGGATTAAGATGTTCTGGCACCATCGGCGAGATTAGGGGGAAAGATGTGGTTTCCCGCGTTTCCCCCGTCGCTCCCTGCGGATCCATTTCTTCAAAGCTCGTGAGATTTCCTTGATTACCTGCTGCCATAAGGGCTCCGGCGGCCATCATTCCGTTTAGAGTGTTGAGGTAAGAATGCGACTGCTTTCATGCGCCGACCAGCCGCATCGATTCGAGCAATCCGTACACGAAGAGATTCACCGATTTTGAACTTATGGTTTCCGGAATATGCCGGGAAGTTTGTACGGACAACAAGACCCGGAGTATCAATCATCTCGACAAACATACCGTGTTCCGGATGGATCTTGCTGATTCGGCCCACGTATATCCCGTCCACTTCATAATTAACGACGTTTTTCCAAGGGTCTTCTTGAAGCGTTCGGCTGTCTACGGTAATTTTTCCTTTATTACCGTTGGCCGGGCGGGTGATGCCTATCAGCTTTACCGGCAGCGTATCGCCGATTTCAAATGCTTCCGTCAAATCGTCATAGTACATATAGCCGACTTGAGATCGGTTAAGTTCGACGGAGACACCCTCGACAAGCAGGTACAGTGTATATTGATCCACACCGCGGACGAAGGCTTCAAATATTTGCCCTTCCTGAGCTTCTTTCCAGAAACGGACTGTTTTCTTCTCAAGAGCCTTTGCTCGGTTAGCGACAAACGTACCAACGCTTGCGTGCTGATCAATAACAACATTGTCGATGACAAACTCCAAATCACGATCCAGGTAATGCTGGAGCCCGCGGAGGTTATAGGCATCGACGCGCGACTTCGGTAGATATCCGTATACTCCATTAAAGTCCAGCTTCAGAACTTCCTCTTTTACTTTATCGTTTATGGACTTGGTTTCGATACCGATCGAGCGGGCGACCATGATTCTGCCGGTACGTTGAGCTTCTTTCACGTCTGCCCAGGCTCGCATCGCCGGGGTAATTCCGTCTTCAAACACGTCATCGCGCGCATGTTGACTGTACATTAGGTTCACCTTTCCTTCGTATAATTTAGAGATCTAGTTGACGAAAAAAAGCACCGGCGCATGGGGGATCCCCAATTCGCCGGTGCTTCCGTGAATTTCCGTTCAACTATTTACTTACCATCATTGTAAGGTCAACCGGTATGGCTGTCAATTCATTACTGTCGTTCATTCGATGCTCGAATGCGGTTTTCTGTTCAGCTTCTTAAATGTCGTCTTCCTTGTAATCATCGACTTTGTTGATTTGTTCATCTGCGTAACGCTGTTGTGTCGATGAATCCCGCCGATCCACCGCAGCGAGATCATCCAAGTCCACTAAATCATCGCTTCGCGGTTTTGACTGAGATGCGGCCTTGTCTCCGCCGGATGCTGGAGCGGAAGAAGCGGGTGCAGCCGAAGGAGAACCAATGAGATTATCGTGAACTGTCTTAACCAGGTCGTCGAAGTTGTCGGGCATTGAGTGCGTTTGACTTGGGGAAGATTCCTCCCGCTTCTCCTCAAGATTCTCTGGCCCTTCAGAGTCGCCCGAACCTGGTTCATCATTATCCTCGGCGGGCCACTCGAATGATTCATCTTCAGCAGAGCTGCTAGTGCCTGCAGCGGATTCGCTTTTCTCTTCGGTATTCGGAGGAAAAGGCACAGCTTGAGGCGGCTCCTTAGCACCTGCAGGGGGACTGACCGGACCGTTCTGCTGCGTGGCTGTATGATTCTCTGCCGTAAGAGCGGTATTTTGTTGACTGTCCGTTGCTGCCGTTTCCGAATTGACTTCCGGCGCCGCGTCATCATTTTTCTTCTTATCATCCAGTTGTTCGACTAAGTAGGCGAGTTGATGGATATTTCCTTTGAACGTCAATGGCTTGTGATTTTGTGTGGCAAGCTGGATCCGGCCAATATCGATGAAACGTTTAAGGAACTTTGTCTCGTTTACAAATTTGCCGTAAGCCTGCACCGGTACTGCTATACTTCCATCTTGTCCAACCACCTCGACAATGAAATGCTTAAACGGCTGCTCTTTGATCTCGGTTGGAGTGAATCTAGGCTCCAATTTACGTGCAGTATTGTACCGGAGCCCTCTGGATTGGTTTGGCATACTCATCGGCGTAACGGATTCGTTCAACGATTCCTCCATCACGTAGGCTTCGCCAAACTGTTTTGAGAAGTATTCATTGTCTTTCACCTCTCCGCGCCCAAATACTGTCTTATTCGAAGCGTTCGTAAGGATTACTTCGTCGTAGCCGGCCTGAACAACGCGCAGCTGGCCAAGGTTTTGGATGGCGATCAACGTACCAACTTTATAGCTTCGACCGAGCGTGAGCAGTCTGGAAAACGCATCGTTGATGTAGAGCGGAAATTCATCAATCGTGAAGAAAACCGGTATGCGCTTGTATCCTTCCTCTTCCGGCGGGCGTCTGAATACGGCTGATTGCATTTGCCTGATGATGAACTGACCAAACATCAAACTGAGTTCTTCGAGTTCAGCTAATGCGGTGTTAAAGAGCAGGATACCCCCGTCATTGAGAAAGGTGTCCAGATCGAGTGTCTCTTCCCCTTCTGCAGCGACGAGCAATTGGCTGAGCATGGCATTCATCGAGATATCTGTCACGTATTTCTTGGCACCGGCGATAAACTTATCTTTTTTATTGGTGACGACCTGTTTACCCGCATATTTATGCCCTTGCGGATACAATACTGGCAGCTGGCCGCCTTCTTTGTCCTTTGCGAATACATATTCCAGGACATCATTCTCAAAGTACGTACATACCCGGTCATAACGGTCGAGTAAGACCCGCTCCTCCGGCGTAATTAGCGGATTGTTCAGATTGCGCTCGATCCAGCGCCTAACATCTTCAGTCATGTCGGCCAAGAAACGGGGCTCACTATACATGCGCTGCAGGTGCAATATGAAGTTAAATTGATTTCCATAACGGATTTTACCAAGCATGACATACTGAGCCGAAGTTTCCGACTGCTGGCCTTTAAAGAAGGGATCTTGATCGCCCGCAAGTGCGTCTAGTACACCGCGCCAAGTTTCGGCTGCAACCTCTAATGGGCCGGCCAAAGGGTTGAATTTAATGGATTGAAGCAGATCCGTCGGATCGACCACTTTGATCTTACTTTTCGGAATGCCCAGCTGCTCTGCGAGCTTCTGTACATCTCTTATTAAATCCGATTTTGGCTCAAGTACGACGACACCAACTTTATGTCCCCGTGCGATCCGAACTAAATCCTGGACGATTCGAATTAAAATTGCGGTTGAGGTCTTACCGGAACCGGTGGCGCCAACTACCAGCTCGTGAAGAAAGCGTGATTCCTCAGAAAGCACAATTGGCTTCGCCGTTTTCTTTTCCCAGCCAACGACGACATCGCATTTTTTGCCTCGTAAGGAAAAGGATTGATTCGATAAAAATGAGAACTCCCACTTGTAAAAAGTCTTCTTGAAGTCCTCGTTTTTGTAAAACTCTCGTGCCATATAAAAGGCAACAATGAGGCAGATTATTACCGGTATGATCATGAGAAAATCGACGAATCCAGTCATGGACGTAATTTTTAGGTGCGGTTTGTCCTCTACGCGCATATTAGAGAAAAAATCCCTCGTAAATAAGTTAATGTACCAAGCGAACAATCCACTGTATAGCAGCGACATATGGATTATCGTTACAACCAGTACCGCGCGGCGGCCCCGCTCCGATATATATGTCAAAAGGGTGGAATATCCGCGCTTAATCGGCTGTGTAACGGTTGAGTAGCACATTGTGAAGTAACAAAAGAAAATTGAGCAAAGCCAAAACAGTGGCCATTGGTCAAGGGGAAAGAATAATATCCCCAAAACGCTTGTAAGTATATCCGGATTACCAGGCACTAAGCTACTGATAGCCCCCGGTCCGCTTGCAGCATCATTGAATTGCTTGATGAACAGCATTGCAGAGGAAAGTGCGAAAACCGAATTGACCAGAAAAAAGAGTGACACCAACACCGTGTGAAAATAAAGCCTGTACCACTCAAATAGTTTCTCCCTTGAATTAACCCAGACCATCTGGCCATAGGCGGGGAGGAGTCCCTTCCCGAACTCGTGCTCATCATTCATATAGACTTCCTTAGACAAATTCAAGCCATCTCCTTTCGCATACGTTTGTACTCATAGACTTGATAAGAGTAGATGCACAGGATTGAATTTCTTATAGTCGTCTAGGCAAGAGCATATGATCTTATCCTTACCATCCTGTATTTCTTAAGCCACAGCTCCTACCATAACCGCTGAGATAAAGATAACAACCAATACTTTGCGCACCGTGGGCTCTCCCCTCCTCTCGCTCCGAACCAAAAAAGCACCTACCGGGGCCTTGTGGCCGCGATAGGTGCTTCCTTCGCTGGATAAGTTGATATAAGATTCGATGCATCATATTATATAACACAACTTCTGCCAGTAACAATGCCTTGACGTCTAATCGCTAAATATACCCCTTAGTAAAAATGAGGTCGGTTGGATTAGGCGGTATAATTGAGATATACCAAGCGGAAGGAGTGGGTAAACCATGATTATTCTTGTAATTGCTTTTATTATCGGTGCTCTGTCGGTCGCAGGCGATAAATAAAAGGAGGTCTTACTGTTGTTCAAATACAGACACACATAAGCTGCTCTTATCCCTACAGGATAGAAGCAGCTTTTTGTTTATCCATCGCGGAGATGAGCAATAATGTTCTGTACAAGATCCGCGTCATTTCCAGATTTCAATTCACTAACGAAATCTATAAAGAGTATCGAGATCAACTGATCCAAGGTTAGTGTGAATTCCGGATCCAGCTGCGAAAGGTCCATCAAGAATACTTCGCCTCGTAAGGCCGCTTTTCGCAATATCTGCATTTCCATCATGAGATATTTCACTTTGCGGGGAACATTCTTCTCTGTTCTGTGAAGGTGATTGGGATTTAGCCAAACATATTCGGCTACCTTGTCCGAGACTCGAAAGTGCCTATCCTGCTTCTCTTTCAGCTTAATCAGCAATTGTTTCTGATTCGTACCCTGAGCCACTTGAACCAGGAAATCCTTATACAGAATTGAAATTAGGTCATCGACCTGAAAGGTTATTTCGTAATCGCAAAGCTCCAGCAAATCCTCAACAAACATTTCAGCCCGGAGATAATCGTACTGAGGAAACCTAAGGCGCAGCCCTACAGTGGGCGTCTTACTGAGCCTTCCGAACAAGTTGCCGAGAATACTTCTCTGGGGAGAGGCGATCTCTTGCAGCCGATCGGAGATGAGATTGAACCTCTTCTGTGGCTTCATACCCGATTGCCCCTTTTAACCAGGCTGTGAATGACAAGTCGCGTTACGACTTGGCGCTCTGATAGGCCATTTTCAACAGCCAATGCAAACACTTTCTCATAAATCAGCTGTCCCGGCTTTACATGCATATATGATTTGGTGTCATGGTAGTCATATTCCGGAAGGCCATCCATTGATGAAAGCGCCTCGATGAGCAGCTTGGTGGCGAAGGCGGTTTCTCTTCCCTTCATCCCTTGTTGCACGGCTAGTTTTCGGATCAACGCTTTCTGCGCCGGCGTCACCGGAAACTTCATATCATGTTTCTTGTCGCTCCTGTCTTTTCGATCTGGTTTTAGGGTGGTTAACGGCTTAGGTGAAGAAGCCGACTGCTTAAAAATCGGGTTGAGATTCAACTACCCCCCTCCTCCTCTCTCCTCAAAATTGAATTTAACCCCTCTTAACTCAGGGTCATTTGGCCACTTTTCCATTTGGCCACTCTAATATTAAGGCTATGAGTTGGGGAAGGGTCTTAGAACTGGCGCAATTGGTAATAATGGATGGTATCAAAGGTGAGGGGGAAATTGTCATGGCTAAATCATCATTGACGAAGGAACAAGCGTTAGAGTTTGTTAAATTGGCAAAGCAGTCGAGCAAAGAGATCGGATTAAAGAAAAGACCGAAAGCCGTGAAGTGATGGAGCGGGCATCGCTGTGGGAGCGACCCTTTCCTCAAATCGAAGCGGGATTAGCATATATACGTCAAGGTGTATACGAATAGTCACCCGGTCCCGTATCCCTCTCAACGTGTATACGTGAACTTCACTGGTCGGTTCAGCGACGGCCGGCCCTGGTTGCGTGCGCGAATCCCGAAAAAGAAAAGACGCCAAGTAAGTTTGACGCCTGAGTCAATGGTTAGTGGAGAGCGTAAGTAAGCGGGTTGATGGAGGAGCTAATGGGCTTCAATGATCGATCGAACCATTTCTCGTCCTTCGAACCGAACCATATTGTCCTGCTAAGCGCAGCTCTCTCCTCTTCCGAGCACTGATCCAGATTAGTTGGTATCCCAATTGGCAAGCCCTCCCCGAAATAAAAGACCGGAACGATCTCCTTAACCCCATTAGTAATCTCCTGCGGCATAAGGCTCCATTTGCGCATAAAATCCAAAACTCGGCTGATCCCCTGTGATTCATAACTGCTCATTTTATGAAATAGATACAGCTGCACCCGCTTTGGATCATTTTCGGTGACGACAAAGTGTGGATTCCATCCAAGGACCTCCCTAAGCTCACCTTGAAGCGGGCTTTTATCGAAATGGACAGATCCCAGGAACCCTTGATCTCGCGTTGCGAGGGTCGTAACCGACTTCGAAAGGCTATCAAACATCACTTTGCTCTCTGTGTACGATGTAAGTGTGGAGAACAATGAATCCCCATTGACGACGAACATGTTGAGAAAAGGCCCCTCTTTCCGTGATCTTGCAAGATATGCATTCAGGATCGTTCCCCATCTGCGTCGAATGTTATCTCCAGCTGAAACATACACCATGATAAATGGTGGAGTGCCCTGTTTAGCCGCTGCAGAAGAAAGATAACTCTCGTAATTTTCGAACTTGTTGATTAAGTCCTCTGTCGTTTCCGTTTTCCGATCCACTTCCAACCAGGAGTGAAACAAAAGTTTTCTTTGCTCCTGCATAAATACATACACTTTAAACTCGCCATCCGGTTTAAGTTTGGTGCTTTGATTCTGATCTATTGAATACAAACGTGCAGAATAGATATTGTCCATATAATCAATTTCATTTTTGAAAGAGAAAAGCGACACCGAAAACATTAACTTGATAAAGAAGTTAACCATGTCGTAATGGTGGTTAATCTTTTTCGGAAACTCGTAGAAATCAGTGGATAGGTCCCCATAGTCGTCATCCCATCCATTTCCCACCTTGTCGCTGTCGATTTTTAAGAAAAGTTTCACATCATCAAACATCTCGTTGTGAAGAGAATAAAACACGGTTCTCTTCTTGCCTGGAGTTAGACGGTAAGGATGCGACCGGATATAGCCAAATTCCTCTAGTCGAGCAATTTCCTTGCGAACCCTCGAATACTTGGATACATACTCTTTTCTCCACGCCGGATTTTTGGGGTTATCAGGATAGGAATCCGTGACCAGCTCCGGGTAGGTAACCATAAGCATCTGCTCCGTGTTTAGGAAGCGTAATTTGTATAGGTGACGGAGAATGGACACCTCAATTTTGTTGTACTCCACTTTTCCAGAAGTAATATAGCGCACGGTTTCACCCTCCAAAAATATCACATTCACGCAATAAACTATTTCGCCGTTTTTCATTTATGAAATGTTGTGGTTCATGTTGTCACCAATATTATCAATAAGAAACCTTGATCTACAACGGGATAAAAGTCCCTTAGCCAAGATTACAATGATTCCAACAATACATTTGACAACAAAAATGATTTTTTTGTACTTGCTGTTGTCAAGGATATAGGGAGAATCTATTGTCATATCTGTTAGTAATGGGTGTTGTACGGCTTATTGGCTTCGCATATTCTATCCCGAGGTTTCGAAGCTGCAATCAGAGTGGAGCGAATCTAGACGAAGCAAAAGGCTATAACAGAAACTCTTACGGCTTCCCCTGCTCCCTCTTTTAAGATTGCAGTAAGGCCAAGATGGGTACTTACTGAATTATTTATAAATTTTAGATAGTATTTAAGACGACGTAATTAAAATTCATAAATTTCTATAAAAAAAATTCTCATGCCAGCCGGCCATAGGAACGTCGCAAGGTATATATTGTTCTGCGAATAGCTGAATAGGGTTCTCGATTAACTTTGATCCGGCTATACGGATGGCTAAATTATATCTGGATTAGGCCAGATAAGATAACGCAGCGTAACGCGTCGTAATAATTAAGAACAATTCTTAGATATTCAACAAGATTTAAAAGAACTCGCCAATATAACACAGCGTAACGCAACGCTAAATGATGGTATTTTATTGTAATACCGATGCGTTTCGCAGAGTTAAGACCTCATCTGAAGGCAGAAATCATATATGGGTAGTAGTTTAATGACGGGTTTATATTGACAGGTGGAAATTAGTTCTAGCATAATGGAAGTACAACGATGCGTAACGCAACGCCAGTTTTAATCGAAATGGCGGTATTCACTTGATTGAGGCGCGTAACGCGACAGGAGGAGGTGTACCGGGCATTGATGGAATCAGATAAAAATCTAGAATTTCCCAATGAGGTAGTTGACTTTTTGGGAAAACGAATTCCAAAAGAAATGATAGATGTTTTCACTGTGATCTGGAATTACCGTAAAGATGGAATCAATTGGACGGAACTGACCAAGACGGTCGGGGATCGTTATAAAGTTGAAAAGGCGCTTCTTGTCTTAGAAACGATTGGCTTTGTATCTGTAGAGTCCACCATAAATAAAAGAGAAAAGAAGTACATACCGGATGAAACACGTGGCTTGCAGCTGGCCAAATTTATCCGTAGCCAGAAGGAACAACCAGCATCTGAGGAACCTGGTTATCAGGAATAAACTTATGGAGGTAGCTTAATGGACTTAAACCTGGGATTCATCTCTTTGGAAGGCTTTTTAAGGCGGAATGACGGAAACCAACGTAAGCTGAAATTCTGCTTCATTGCGTGCGGTCAGTACGGCGGTCGTCAAGGTGACGAACTGGCTCGTCTCCAACACGATGTAATAGCTCTAAATACCTCAGATTCTGATCTTTCGGACTTGAAGGTAATTCAGCACATTGTGAAGCTCGATGGCTTCAATGGTGCTGTTAAGGACATTGAACGTGGACAAGCTGCCATTAAGGAGAATCGAGATAAAGTAATCGGCATTTTAAAGAACCCTTTGGTTGTAGATGCGGATTTTGTCTTTGTAATCGCGGGTATGGGTGGCGGTACTGGAAATGCTGCAGCACCGATGATCTTGAACAACCTCTCTCGTGTACGGAAGCCGTTCAACGGCAAGCCGTCATTCGGAGCGATTGTCTCTGTACCTGGGGCTTGGGAAAAACGAGGAATTAAGAAGAATGCGAGTTGGGGTTTGAGCCACATTCATGAATTGATTGAAAGTGCTGCTTGCGGATCCGTAACCCTGATGGATAACGAAAAGCTATATCGGATGACTGAAGGTATCTTTAGCGACACAGAAACGAAGTTAGAGTGGACTGATTTCGGCAATACAAAATTGGCTGCTCTTCTAACGGAGATTGCCTTTCTGACCTCCCTCCCTTCCGGGAAGACATTTGATGAAGATGAATTGCTGGATGTTTTGAGCACCCCCGGATATTTGTCGCTGGGCAAGTGCTATATCCATGAGGAAGATTCCCTTGAAGCCAATGACATGACACAACTTGTTGAGAAGAGCTTCCGCGACTCACCTACTGCCAGTGATTTTGATTTCGAATTGGATTCGGTGAATGGTTTCCTGGCTGTTGTCCATCCAAAAGGTAAGAATCAAATCGTATCGGATTCCGATTTCCGGATGCTTGAAGAGCGATTTGGTAAGTTTGCTGCGAATGCCGAAAAGCCTCATACCGGATTGATCGAGAACAACGCATGGGGTTATATCACCGGCCGTAATAAACACAGTGAAGAACGGGCCAAAGCAATCCTTTATGCTGGAATTGTTTCTAATCAACTCCCGGCCCGGATCGCGAAAATGCTTGAGGAAATTTCAATAGAGGAACAAGAACTAGAACAAAAACGGAGTGAGCGAAGCAATCGCCCAACGATTGATCTTTCAGCTTTCAAGACCGTCCAAAAGAAAGAAACGCCTGTTGCTGTTAAGGGACCGGTGAATGATGATTTCGATTTATTCGAAAGAAAAAATGATGAAGTGAAGAAAATCAATGACGAAGATTTTGATCTGTAATATTTCCTTTCCCCTCTCCCAAATGGCGAGAGGGGTTTTTTTATAGAATTACTTGAATTTAACGTGGCGTAACGCAACGTTATAAAATCCATATTCTAAGGGAGATTTCTGGTTAGTTAACTGGCAGGTTAGTTCTTAACGCAGCGTAACGCAGGATAACGCAACGTATTCGAGGGCTTGCCCTCTTACTTATAACCCTAACAGTGGTTAACAATGTTTGCACCATTCGTAGTGCTCGAAATTCTGTTTGTGATACGCTTTTGCCGAGGCGAGATCCCTAAAGTCGAGCCATCCCCCATCACGCTTTAATTCATTGATCCCTTTGAACAAGGTCTCGGAGCGCTTCGCGGCATACTTGCAGCTGCTACTCTCGTGGACTGTGCATTTCTGATTGGGACGATCTATATTCATGCATATGACGTTCATCTTGACCCCCTCCTATCACGTTTACGCCTCATATTTTTCACCATGTCCGATAGTTTTGGCCCATTGTTGAAAGTGATGACTTGCTTCTTCGTCAAAGTAGCTCAGAGGAGCCCCGCAATGGGTTCGGATATCTTCCAGAAGGGATGCGAACTGCCCGTCGTACAGCCAGCTTTTCGGAATTTGTACAATCACGTATTTCATCGACTGGACTTCTCTGCCGACATTCAGAAGCAGGGTGAAACGATCGGGATAGACCTCCCGTACCGCCTCCCTGAACGACGGATGGCGGCGTTTAATTTCATCGAACCTGGATTGACGTCGACTGGAGTAGAGGCGACCACCCAAGTAATGACGGTTGTTCTTCGTTACGCCGGTCCATACCTGCCGCACATTGGACCATTTCAACATCGGAAGCACCTTCGGATCCGTGTCGTTAAACAGATTTACGGCAATCCCTTCCGGATCCGTCAAGACAAAAGGAACGTGGACCGCCGTATCAGGGTATTTAGTCCGCCGCCCCGGTATGTTCACAGAACGAATGAAGACGAACACTCCGACAAGCAGGCCCGCCGAGATAGCCTAATCCTTTAACCATGCGACACCGGAATCGGCCAAGTCCGGAAGCAGCGCCCCCAGCAGATAATACAATCCGTACATTACAATAACGATGCCGGGTACTGCCAGACAGCCGATGTACGGCATGTTCCTATACCCGCGGTCGGCGCCGCCGGCTGCAGAATGAAGCCGTGCGAATTCCCATTCCGGCGCACTGCATCCATAGCTTCTTTTCACCTTTGCTCAACTCCTCACCGGTATACGACAGGATCGGCTCCCAAATGGATGTGCGGCTCGTACATCCACATCTCCGCTTTCACATCGAAGTGGCCGAATTTATATATATACTAATATACCATTTTATTGATTCATTTTATTGTCTGCGGAACGCCTGGGCCGTGCAGGGGCTCCGTCTGCATAGTAGACCGGAGATAATCCATAGTGACGCCGCCTCAACCGGCATCCAGCCGGCCCGGCAGCTCTCGTGCCCCCGCGGCTTCCGGCGGTTTTGCGAAAAACCTAGTAATAGAGCGACTTCACCAAGAATTTTATGAAATTTATTTAGAATTTATCAGAAAAAAATTCTATCAAATTTATAAAATAATCATAAAAAAAATGAAGGAAAATGAAAAATTCATAAAAAAATATAAAAATCCAAAGAAAATCGAAAATTTCCATAAACGCAATTGAAAACTATGAAAACTTTTGTTGGTAAAATTCGATGAAATTTTATAAAATTAAAATAGCTTAGGGAAATTGGTCAGTGTTGGGGAGGGGGAAGTAAGCAATGAACGCGGAACAATTTTCGAGAGACCGCTTAGAAGGTGAATTTGAGGATGATCCGCTATTTGAAACTATTCAGCGAATGGGACTAACCGATGAACTATTCGATGATGAAACGATTAGTAGATTAATAGATGGTCATGAATATACGACAACGGATTTTGAAAAGTGGTATTGTCTCGACGAAGCCAGTCCGCAATACTTAGCAAATGGTGGCGTAATGCGGGCCTTCATAAAGAGTATGATGGCGTATTTGCAAACTAGAAGTGTAGGCCGTTCAATAATTATGGATTATCAAGGTTTCATAAAATTAAAAATGGCTCTCCTTCTTAGAAAGAATGGTATGAAGCCTGCTTTAATATATGAGACTGCTGGAACGAAAGCCTATAGCCCTGTAATACTTTCTCCAGGACAAAGGGCTGGAGGGCAATCAGCGTCACCAGCGGTGCCTAACGCTAAAGAGAAAATCTACGGGGAAGTAATGGATTCTCTAATAAGTCAATTACAGGCTGCCGGCGCGATCGTACAACAGGATGGTAAATTTCAAGTCGACTTGCGGAAGTTAATAGAAGGTCATATGGAGGGGATGTTACCAAGTCTTTTACCTGATCCTTCAAAAGATACAGAGGAACGCCTTGCTCAGCACAGTGAAGAACTGAACAATTTAAAAGAAGAGATAGCTGGGGTCACGGAATTTAAGAGAAGCTATGATAAAGAGATGATGTCGTTAAAAGAATTACAGCAGCGGGAAACGGAATGCAGGGGGAAATTAAAGGAGATCTACAATTCGATCATGGCCCCGGAGACCAGCTCAACGGAGAAAGAAAAGCTCTCGATGCAGCTGCGGGACTTAGAAGTAGAGTATCCGGATCAAGACCATCTCATTAGAATGTATGCCGACTCAGCAGATGCGCATATCACTCGCATCAAACAGGACGAGAAGGAATTAAGGATACAGGATTTGAAACGTCGGTGCATGGATCTGTACAACACAGCGATCGATAAAACGATCCCTCCGGACCACGCTGAGGAAGCGAGGAGAAAATTACAAAAGCTGCACGATGATAATCCGGAATTGTCTTTCGAAATGCGAGCGTATATCGCGTCTCTCCCTTCGGATGAAAAAACGAAGAGCCGCGGTCTATTTTGGTGGTTAAAAAAGACGCCCAAACATTGACACTAAATAAGGGCAGAAGTATAGTAAGAAATGAGAAAACCGTTTATTTAAACAACATATAAATTCCTTGTAGGCGAAGCACGCCGAGAACCCAATGGGGTTACTCGGCGTGTTTTTTTGTATAAAAAGGAAAGGAGCTTGTGCGTAAGTGGGCGATTTTCATCCAGGGGAAATGATGAAGCTCTATCGTATCCGCAAGAAAATGAGCCAAGAAAAGCTCGCAATGGTCATCAACCAGAAATCCCCACATCTGCTTACATATCAGATGCAGATTAGCCGAATAGAGCAGGGGAAGGATCACCCAGAAGAACCTTTACGGGCAGCAATTGAGTGTGCTCTTGGATACCAGATATGGCCAAATGACGTACATAAACGAACTATAGAGACTTCACAGGATTAGGGGAGGGGGGACGCAATATGGAAGGCAGCACACCGATGAAAAACATTATTATTGCTATTCCGGACGTTAAATTCGCTGAAGACTTGAAAAAACGTCTTGAGTTGAAGGGTCTGAAAACAATTGAAATTATTGTTGTACTTGACCATCTTCTCTCCACGATCGAGCAAAAGACGCAGCAAAGCACTTCTATTTTCGGGATCATCATCTCTAGTTCTCTTGCTAAGAACATTCACGGAAAAAGGTTGGAGCTCTTATCCGACACGATGCTTACGATTCGGGAGCGATATTCCGAGATCCAATTCATTTTTTTAAGCGATGAAACCGATGGGCACCCGTTATTAGCGGAACTGATCTCATTTGGCATATACAACATCTTCACAAGAAACTCCTCTCGGAATCTTAATACAAATGAGTTTGTTGATCTATTACAAAAGCCAAAGGTGTTTTCAGATGTTAAACATCTGCGGGAAATCAATACGGACATACAATGGCGCAATCGTCCTGCTGGAGCGTTAGACGGCGCAAGAAGTATTAATATTAATTTGACCGGCGGTGGGGATTCCAAAGAAACAACCGCGGCGACCAAGGAACCAGTCGTTATTGAAAAGGAAAGAATTATTGAACGGGAACGAATCATAGAGAAGCCTGTTGTGCAAATCGTTGAAAAGGTAAAGGAGATAAAAGTACCACCAAAATTAGTGGTAATCGGCAGCGCCTATTCAGGAGCCGGATCGACGTTCATCACAATGGCCATATCCCGGATTCTTCACTATATCGGTATCAATAACGCTGTAGTAGAACATCCTGCAGCTGATTCGGTTCTTTATTCGCTTCTCTTCGGGGATAGCAAGTGTCCCAAAGATTACAAATTTCTGTCCGAACAAGTTCAGCAGAATGGGGTGCTTGTAAACCGATCGACGGAGTGGGTTGATGGAAATTCGTCTTGGTATCCCGCCCCCCCAGAAGGATTAAAACATATCAATGAATGGACGTCTGATTCAACCTTAAAACTCCTCTACCATGTTAAGGAACCCATCGTTTTGCTGGATGTTTCCCATAGGTGGAGTGAGCCATCAATCAAAGACATATGCCTGGGCGCAGATGAGCTGTTTTTCATAGTGGATCCGCTTATGCCAGTTCGATTTTACCGGAAGGAAACGAAACAGAACACTGACATCTTGTTTGAAGTCAGAAATATGGGTAAGGCCGCAAACATCATTGCAAATCGAGATGTGAACGTTCCAAATCGGAAGGAGTGGTTGGGCTCGTTACCCTTAACCCCTATATCGGTTGTACCGGAATTGCCATACAGCAGCGTCATAAGCTCCATTTGGGGAGGAAAAATGATTGCCGATGACGAGGAATTACAGGATGAATTGATATACGCCTTGTACGGAGTGCTTAAAAGGATAGTCCCGCCAAATTATCCACTTTCACATTTAAAGAAGCGCAGGCGGGCCGGGCTGATAGGAAAATTGTTTGGTGGATCGGGGGGATAACATGGAAACATCCGTACTACTTATTGAACCCGATCCCACAGCTGCACAAGAAATAACTGAAATTTTACAGGAAGGCGGGTTCCTTCCCGTCACAAGACAATCATTTGAGGCGGTCCATGACTCAGTGACTGATGAAATGCCGCCTAAAGCGATTCTTATAGGCACGGATAATGTGAAAGAAAGCGTATTGTCATTCATATCGGAATTAAAAGCTGATCCATCTACTCAGTGGATACCGCTTTTCATTCTATCCCGAACGAATGAAGATTCTTTCCGCATAGATTGTTTCAACGCTGGCGCAGACGAGTTTTTCCTGAAGCCCATACACCCTAAAGAGTTACTTGCTCGGCTTAGAGGATGGGTAAACCGAATTGGAAATTTCGAGGAATCGGCTTTTCGTGATCCACTGACCAAAGCCTATAATCGACGCTATTTCGACCTACACATCTTGCTTGAACTTCAAAAAGCGCAGAAGAATGATTATCCCATATCAGTCGCCTTTATTGACGCAGACAAGTTCAAATCAATCAATGATAACTATGGACACCACGTAGGAGATTTAGTGCTTCAGGGATTAAGTAAGATCCTTCGGGAAAAAACGCGAACTTCGGATTTAGTAGCTCGCTATGGGGGAGAAGAATTCGTTATTTTGTTTCCGAAGGCGAGCGGTGATCAAGCTGCGAACAGGATTCAAACAATCCTTGAATACGTCAGAGAGAACCCGGTGGCCGAGTATGAAGGGCAATTAAGACACATTACGTTCTCATGCGGTGTGGCGGAATGGAAGCCTGGACTAAGCGTTACTGAATGGGTGAAATTGGCCGATGACGGTGTTTATGAAGCAAAAGGACAAGGCAGAAATCGGGTAATTCTATCGAATCTCCAAACGTCTGAACACGATCATCTTGAAGAAAAAAAGAAAGTGCTGATTGTAGCCGGTAAGGGTATGAGTAAGTCGATTGTCTGTGAGATCGACAGTTTGGCTTACGAGATCCAGGAATGGCAGCAGGGGATCGAGGAAGTGCCTCCAGAAATTTGCATTTACGTAATTCCACCAACAAAGGGCTTTGACGCTGGGGAATATGAGCAATTCCGAATGAAACACTTACCTAAAGAGTGTAAGACCTTACTCTTAACTGAGAACCATAAGGCATTAGATTCTTTTCAAATCATGGCAACTGGGATTGACGGCTATCTGAGAGGGCCTTATCTACCAGGTGACATCGAACTTGGATTAAGAAGACTAACCAACTTAAATTGATTGGAAGGAATGAAAGACATGAAGTTCTCAAAAATGCCGCGCTCGTTGCGTCTGCTAATCGTTCTCGTGTTGTATGTAGGGTTGTTTGCAGGTCATGTTACCGGCGTTAATTATTACGTTGAAAATTATTCGGAGAAAGTAGATTCCAGAGAAGTTGTTGTTACAGTTAACGAAATCCCGCTCCATACGGTTATCAACGAAGAAGATGTAGCTATGAAAAGCATTCGGTTGAGTGATCTCGTGGATGGTGCAATGACGGATCCCGCCGAGATTGTCGGTAAAGAGACACAAGCTCCAATGGGAGTTAATGAGCAGTTTCATCCGTCCAAAATAAACACGATCGTTAAGAAAACGGGCGAAATGATTTTGGAAATTCCAAGCGAATGGGTGCTTTCTTTTCCGAAGTCACTGAGGAGAATGGATAAGATTTCGTTCTTACCGGTACTTCAAAAGAATGCGAATGGTCGTGTGGACATTCCGATCTCGGCTTCCCCGGAGTCGGCTCCGGTTCCTGTAATAGCGGATGATCTTAACGCAAAACAATTATCAGAATCCAGAAAGCTGCTTGAAAACGTGACGGTTGCCTATTTTAAAGATAATTCGGCCAATGAGGTCACTGACTCGACAACGGTAACTGAATTCGGTCCGCGGCTAAGTTCTTCAAATCTAGGTGCACGGCTCGAGGTGGCAATGTCGCCGGAACAGTGGGATATGCTGCAAAAGCTAACGCAAAAAAATTACAAATTCGTTATCAGTTATCAATAAGGGAGGGTTACAACCGTGAAGAAAGTTTTGTTTATTGGAGACGATCATAACTTCCGGAAAGAATACCAACAACTCGATCCAGAAAGTGATTTCAAAACGGCTCGATCTTCAGATCCAGTGAAGCGGGAAGAGGAATATGACATTCTTATCATCTCTGATCGTGAAGTTCAGCCGCTTACACTGTCGACTTTTGTGCAAGATTGCCGGGCTCACCAGATCTATTATCTCATCTCCGATAACCATAAAAATTCAATAATTGATAACAAAATTACGCTTTGCAAGCAAAACGGGATTAAACCCATTCAACCGAAACAAACGAATACGCAAATCGTCCATCGTATTTTGGGTATCTCACACAAAGCCAATGGTATAAGAAATGTCTGTGCTGTAATGGGAACACACCCACAGGTCGGCACCACAATGATAACGCTCGAACTGGCCAAGAAACTTGCCGAGCAGGAGCAAACTGTGTGTGTCATGGGATTGAATCAATTTAACCCCGGGACAGCATTCGTAGAAAACTATGTGGGAAACACCCTGGATGAACTCTACGCTCAGATCGTAGACAACCGGCAAACCATAAAGCCGCATGAGCTCATCAACTATATGCACTTTGACGAGAACCGGAAATTTCATTATCTAGCCGGGAATCAGGATTTCTCCAAGCGGGGGTATTTCAAGTCGGAGGATATCGAACACCTGATTGGAATGGCGTCAGAACAATTCGATGTTGTGTTACTGGATGTCGGCTTTTCACCTTGTAACAATTTGACGCTTCAGGGCTTGTTCAAAGCCGAAGTGAAGCTGGTGGTCGGTAGTCAACAACCACATTCAGCGAAAATGTGGAACCAAATGAACAATGACATTCTTCGTATCTTAGGGCTTACTACTGACGAATTCCTACTTGTCGTAAACCGATATAAGCTCGACCTGCCAACAGATGCCAAAGCCCTTCAAAACACCTTAGAGGTTCCCGTCATTACAACGATTCCTGAATTCGGGATTGAGGGGACGATCTGCGAAATGGAAAAGAAGCTGTTAACAGAAAGCAGAGATAAAACGGTTAAGAAGCGGGCAGAGAACAGCATGGAGAGTATGCTGGCTGTTGTAAACGAACGACTCGGTACGAAAGTGACTCGAACGAAGGAGAAAACAGGATTATGGAACAGACTGCTATCGTAACAGCTCCTACCTGGGACTGGCGGGAAAAACCATTTAATATCCGCGACTTTTTACAGGAGAAACAGCTAATTGAGCAAGACAATAAAAAGGCCGCTCAAGTAATCAGGATTGAAAGTGATTCAACCTTTAGCAAAATCAAGCGTGCTGTGGTTGATCATTTCACCGAACGTTTTGAAAGCAGTAAAGAGCACGAAAAAACGACATGGCTCACGCGGCAACATGAGGCAATCATCGGAATGAAGACTTCCATCGATTGGTTCAAACGAGAGATCGAGGAGTTTTTACGCAGAAACAACCTGCTCGGCAGCGCATACCCAACATACTACACTGACATTGTAGAAGCGACGTACCAGGAGACCTATGGTTTGGGTCCCATCTCAACATGGTGGAAGCATGAAAGATATAACGACTCGCAAGCAGCACGAATCATTGGAACTAATATTTTCTTTGAAATTCCCGGCCAGATGGAAGAACTACAAGATATATCGTATCAAAGTGAATCGGATGTATTGCGGGTAGCGAAGCAGTTGAGTTTGAGAAATCCTACTACTTCTCTCAATGCACATAATCCTTCGCTTCAAATTGATATGGCGGACGGTACCCGCGTGACGATTGTCATTCCTCCGTGGTCGGTCCGGCCGATGATCATATTCCGGAATTACACGATCAAGAAGGTCAGCCTGGAGGATATTGCCGCCTACGGAACTTATCCTCATGAATTAATTCATATTCTACGCACGTTTGCTAAAGGGCGTGCGACTACGATGCTTTGCGGTCCGGTTAAAAGCGGAAAGAGTACGTTGCTGGGAGCCATGATTGCAGAGCGAAAGACCTACGACAAAATGATGATTATTCAAAAGGACTTCGATGAGCTTAAAACGTCCGAATTTTATCCAAAGCATGAGGTTATGGAGTTGATTATGACGACCTCTAACATGTCTCGAATCTTCGATCTTGTTCTTCGCTCTGACTATGAATATATCGTAGTCGGGGAATTGCGATCATTGGAGGCTGAAATCTTTCTCAAGGCATGCGAGCGCGGATTACCCGGTGCTTTAACTACCTATCATACTCCTGATCCGGAGAACATTCCCTCGCAGCTGGCGGATGTGATTTTGGATGAACATCCCAATAAAGATCATCATGCCCAATGGGAGCGGGTTGCAAAATCCGTTCACACCGCAATCGTGATGGAGGAGATGAAGGATCGAAGCAAGCGACTGGTAAAAATGACGATGTTCGATTGGAATCCCTTGACGAAAGAATTTAAAACACATGACCTGGTAAGTTGGGATAGAAAAGAAGGGGTATGGCGATTTTCAAGTTTTATTCCAGAACGGGTGCTTTCGGTCCTTGAGAGATACGCGCCTGAAGAGACCACGCAAATGCAGTTCATTCTGGGAAAATTGGCAGAAAAATATCCCATGAGGGGGTGAACCAGAGCAATGTTGAGCGGAGAAATAATTGAACAATTAAGAGCTTCACTGGATCCGTTAATACGGACGGTGTTAATTGGCGGGGTACCGTTAATTATTATATATTTGCTTGCCCGATTCGTTATGCCTCTTACGAGGACCTATAGAATTGTCCGTTTTAGGGGCCTGCCGAGTGTCTCGGAAAACGACAATTCGGCAAAGCCAGTAGCAAAATGGGCCAAGCACCTAGTCCTTCTCTCCCGTTCCATTTCTACCGGTGACGAGAGTGATGAAGAATTGATTCAGCGGTTTTTTGTCATGACGGTCGGGGCTTTTCTCGGAACCTTTGTAGTGTATGGATTTTGGACCGGCCTATTTGACCGAGATACCTTTATGATCTCTCATTTAGTAGATCGCTGGGCGGTCACCATCTCGTTAATGGCTGCAACGGTTCCATACTTCTTAATGCGGATGAAATTGCATCGTGTGCGGATAAAAAACAGTTATGACCTTGTGCCGGCCGTAAATACCCTGCTTCTTAAATACTCCGAATATCGCGGAAACCTTTATTATGCAGTCTTTGAGACAACTAAGGGATTGAACGGGGACATCTTGAATGCCTTTGTAGGGCTGCTTCCTTCTCTGCAAGGGGCTGCAAATTCCAATATCGAGGAAGCAATCGAATTGTTTATCTTCCGAATAAAAACAACCTGGTCGATTCAACTTGGAATTTTGATTCATAAATCGGAAGAGCAAGGAGACAACATTGATCAAGGGCTACGCTGGCTGATTGCTGACATGAGTGAGGTTGCCAAAATTACCGAGGAACTCAAATCAGAAAATCGTGAGACCATGCAGCTCGCTTATATGCCTGCTATTCTGTTGCCGGCGGTCATTTACCTCAATCAGTTCCCTTCGATGGGTAAATCCTGGCATTACTATTTTCAAACCCCGCTTGGTATAAGAATGATCGTCTTTACCTTACTGTTTACACTGTTATGCGCATTGATCGCATATATGATCCAAAAACCAAGAAATGAGGTGTGAGGAATGGCGAACAATATCATAATGATTTGTCTTTACCTGCTGCCACTCATACCGCTGATGTATCTCTTTTCACTGGCTCGAGCAGCCATATTACCAGGGCGACTTTCGGTTTTCACCCAAATGCGACATTACTTCGATGTGAGAAAAGACGATGTAGTTGGATTTTATCAACGTGAGGACATGATTAAGCAATTCGAGGAAGCGGGATTGCTGGCTGCAGGATTTACACCGATGAAATATCGTGTGACTCGGGACTTGGGCATATTCACATTTGCTATGATACTAAACATTCGCTATATCCTAAATGTCGAGCAGGGATATCCGGTATTTGGTCTTGTCCTTCTGTTTCTCCTATACGGGGCCTTGCAGCTGCGCGAATCGTTTCCGATCAAATACCTTTTACTCGGTATGAAAGTACAATATGAACGGCAAAAGAATGCAGAAATTTTCATTCTCCAGCAGCTCATATCCAATGAATATGCTGACAAAAACACAACGAAGCAAAACATTTATCACATGTTTATGTACATGCGGCGGTTTCTTAAATACACTCGGCCGGCCGTGGATCGCTTTCTCGAAGAATACCCTCACGATCCGCATAACAGAGAGAAGGCATTCAACAGTTTCGCCCGAATCGTGGGTACGACGGAGGCCCAATCCTTAGCAGAGATTCTCTACCAAGTAGATCAATCGTCACCCGAAGAAGTCCATGAAATATTGACGAAACGGTATGAGGAGCTCAAGAAAAAACGGCAAGAAGCATATCGCGGAGCTATGAAGGACCGGGGCGTAGTTGCGTATACATTGACCTTTGCCGGTGTCATGATGGTCATTATATGTGGGCTGTTCGTCTACTACCTCGAATACAAAGACATGATGGGTGCCACTTATAACATGAATTAAGGGAGGGAGAAGATGAAAGAGGTCATAATCAAGATTTTATTGATCGCGATAGCTCTCTCCGCAATTACATTCTTTGTCGCAAGTCAGACAGGTCTGTGGGGGGACAGTAAAACCATTAGGGATCGTTCGCACTCGCGGGTAAGCGACAGCTTGGCTCCACCGCCTTAACCATTAGGCGATAATATACGGTTACAAGACAACCCTGAAAGGAGGGGAAACAAGTGAAAGAAATAATCACGAAAATCCTGCTAATCGCAATTGCTTTGTCCGCCTTTACTTTCTTCGTCGTGACGGGTCTTTGGACCGACAGCAAGACGACAGACGGCCGGAAGGATGCGGAAGTTACACGCGCCGTGATCCCGCAAAACTAATAGTTTCTAGCGAAGGGGAATAATACAGATGAAAGAAATAATCACGAAAGTCCTGCTAATTGCAATTGCTTTGTCGGCCTTTACTTACTTCGTCGTGACGGGTCTTTGGACCGACAGCAAAACAACGGACGGCCGGAAGGATGCGGAAGTTATGCGCTCCGTGATCCCGCAATCATAAGAGTTGGGAGTGCTTTTCTGTGAAAGAGGTCATTGCCAAAATCTTAATCATTGCGCTGGTCTGCTCGGCTTTTACGGCGTTCATCATTACGGGGCTTTTTCCAGTCTCTAAGACGTCTAAAACGAACATATCGGTGAAGCTAACTGAGAAGAATGTACCGCAGTAATGTGCCAGTTGGAGGGTTGGGTGACTTATGAAAGAAGTGATCGTCAAAATTTTATTGATTGCCCTTGCGCTTGCCTGCCTATCCGTCGTAGCATTCCCGACAATATGGCAGGACGGAAAGGATACGAAGGAACGGGCAAAAGCGCATTATCAGAATATGTTCCAGTAGGAGGTGAAGGGGGAGGCTTAAAACCTCCCCCGGATACTTATGAAGCAGTCCATTACTTTGATTATGGTTTTTCCTTTTATGGTATTCTTCATGTTCCAGCCATTTTTAACCGAGATTGTGCATATGCGGGGTGTCGTATTAGAACAAACAACGCATAAGTATGCAAAATTGGCTGCTAGGGAAGGTTACCTTTCACCAACGCTAATTAACCAGATGAAGGCGGATCTGCAGGCGCTTAATTTCAACACAACCCCATTGGTAGTCGCTGGCACGACCGGCGGCCGTGTGGCCAGAGGTACTGATGTCAATATAACGGTTCAATACCCAGTTGGTAATATGTTTATACTTATGAATTGGTTCGGCAGCGACTCCCCATCCGGCAACTATAAGTTTAGCGCTACTGAGATGTCGGAATACATCCCATAAGAAAATGAGGAAAAATTATGAAATGGGCTATACTTCTTCTTTTTACAGCCGCGTTCTGTACAATACTATGGATATGGCAGATGGACAACCATACAAGTAAAACGGGGTATTCCCGCCTCAAAAATTCATTGGACTTAGCTACACATGATGCGGCTATGCAAATTGATAAAAATGAGCTGGCCCGAAACGGTCGTATTATTTTTGCAAATAACGCACAAGGCATTTTAAGTGCGACATTGCAAAAGAATCTTCGACTGGACTTAAACAATTACCCTGTCGCGCCAAATATGTTTCGTTCTTCAGATCAGGTAAGGGTTCTCGTTTTTGATAAATTGGAAAGCGGTTGTCCCAATAGTGCCGCTGGATTTCCATGTACATATAACAATACGACCTACGGATATGTCGATACGATTAGAGGACCGAGTATAGTAGCAATTATTTCGATGCGTCATCCTCGCCCCTTTGCATTCTCGGCAGATCGCAGTTATATAGTGGGCAGCTCTCATGAATATAAGGGTTACTAAGTGTTGCAAAACACCAGGTACTTTCCTATAATGATGGAAGATGAATACGACTCTTTCGAGAGGCAGGAAGCACCTGCTTACAAGGGATACCCTTGTTTGCGGTGCTTCTTTGCGTTCCATCACTTAAATCGCACGCGCACGAGGCAACACTTTAAATTACTGAGAAGGAGATTACATGAAAACCAACATCCGAATCGTCGCTTAGTCTCATTTGTTCTTGCTGCAGAAGCGGTTGCTGGATTATCGAGATTTGCTAATTATTTAAGTTTAACCGATAAAAATAGAATGCTTTTAAAAATGAGGAAATAGAGACGGGATGGTAAAATAGGGATACGGTAATCATTCTCCATGATTAGTTACAAAACGGGGCTAGAAAAATGATATGAGGAGTGGTTTTTATGAAAAATAAGTTGTTAACTGCTTTGATCTTGGCATTTGCAATTACTTCGGTGAGCCCAGTTGCCTCAGCTGCAACTAAGAATTATGTTGATATGGAAATTGCAGTGTTAGTAAATGCAAGGAAAATTAAGTCTGATGTAAGACCCAAAAATGTAAATGGTCAAACACTAGTTGAGCTGCGATCTATTGTTAAAAGCCTGGGGGCGAAATTAGAATTGCAAGGGAAGGTTATTACAATTGCCAAAGGGGATCGTATTGTTCAACTGACTATCGGTGAAAAAAAAGCTACTGTAAATGGTAGAGAAGTTCCATTAATGCTTCCTGCTAATGTCGAGAAGGGTAGAACGCTAGTGCCAATGCGTTTTGTAAGTGAGGCGCTCGGCGAGGAAGTCGTTTGGGATCATGTTAATCGTTATGTGTGGATTGGACATAAGAATGTACCTAAACTTGAAGATGCGGTAGAAGCAGTAGAAATTAAACCATTTCTGAAATACTTCAAAGGAACTGATAGTGAATTAGTTCTTTTTAACCGAACCACACAGAAGCAACATACTAAAGTGTGTGTTATCAAGGAAATGGATTTTCCTGTGAGTATTGACGGTGAAATCTACTATCGTATGGATCTCGCGACAACAGCGACAGGTTATGTTTATACAAGGGCAAGTACAAATGATAATACGGGAACTATGGGCACAAGCACTTACTTGTTGCAGACGGGTCAACCTCTGAAGCTAAGGGGAGAAGCTGCCGGTATGCGTGAGAAGCACGGTGACATTACCCTACACTATAATTTAATTGCATCCAGGGTAGATAAATCACGTTATCAAATCAAAGATTGGGAGAAGCTTCGCATTACTAATATTGAATACCTTGGAATTCTACTACACTCTGATTCAGCGGGTGCTTTACCGCAACTTGGTAATTTGAGTTAATATTTAAGTAGGTTAATTATGTTGAGCTTCAGCATCGAAGGTACTAAAGGATTACACTAAATGACAAAGGGGATGGTTAGTGATGATGGCAAGAACATGGTTGGTTATGGTTTTGGTAGTGTGTTTGATTGTTCCTTATGGCGGAGAGTTGTATTCACGATAAACAGGAATAGACAGAATATTCAGTTTGTATCAATCTAAACAACTATGGAGAGTGATTTTAGTGAAAGAATATACCGTTAGATTTATGACTTGTTGTTTTCTTGCATTTACTCTTATTTTTGGATTAGTACCTGTTCAGTCTGTAATCTTAGCGCAATCTGATCAAAAATTTAAAGATGTTCCTAAGACCTTTTGGGCTTCTGGCGCTATTAATGCTCTTTCAGACAAAGGATTTGTCGGTGGGTATACTGACGGGACGTTCAGACCGAATAAAACTATATCTAGAGCTGAATTTACAACTATGCTCGTTAAAATATCAGCACTAACTAACGCAAAACAAAATCCTTATAAAGATGTGACTGGCGGTTGGGCTTTACATCCTGTAAATGTTGCTTATGCGGCGGGTTTAATCCCTACTTCTGATTTTGGAAACGAGTTTAAGCCAAATCAAAATATAACCCGATATGAAATCTCAAGAATGATATCTAAGGCTATGATAAAAGACCAAAGCTATAAAGAGTTTTTTGATACATTTTCAAAGTTGAACAATAGTGATTTACCTTTGACGGATAGCAAAAGTATTCAACGAGGACAAATTCAATATGTAGCTTTGACTTTAGGTACCGGGATAATGAGCGGATATAATGATCAGTCAATCGGATTGAGGAATAATGCTACGAGAGCAGAAGCAGTAGCTATGCTGACAAGTTACTACAATAGTAGAAGTAAGAAACCTGAGGATTACCAGTACCTTAAAGAGTTAAAAGAACTTGCCGAAACAGGAATTAATGTAGAAACAGTTTCCACATCGGTTCCATATATAAACATCGTTGAAGGTAAGATGTATGATATCGTTACAAAAAAATGGATAAACAGTAAACTAACTCTTACCCATCCTAATTATACGGTCAAACTAAAACGGATGTATTTACTTCCTTATGATAAAAATAAAAAGAGTTTATATGGGGATAAATTTATAGGGAAGGATACAGTTATACGCAAAGATTACTCGGGAATGATAGTTGTTGTCACAGACATAACCTTTAATAAAGACGGAGATAGAATGCTTTTTATGCAAAATCTTGGTCTGAAAACACCTGCTCGTATAACTTCTAGCCATCCCTATGAAAAATTTGGCATAATTCATCCTTATATTAGCCACCACGATTATGATTTTATATTGAAGAAAGGAGAAACAAAAGAAATTACGTTTTACGGATACTATGAAGAAGGAACCACAGATAGGATTGATATAAGTGGTGTTTATCAGAATTCTATATTACTTAAAGCTCGTTTTCGTTAGAAAGAGAGGAGTTTAATTGAGAATTAATAAAAGGTATGTACACTTGCTGTTATGTATGTTTTTGATCGTAACATCTATTCCTTTATACCCCTCAAGTGCTTCTGGAGCAACTATAACAGTAACGGTTAAGCAGAGCTTTAACCCTGGATACTACTGGTGTCAACATATAGACGGTACGTGGAGTACTAGTAGCACCATTCAAGGTGCTGTAGTTGCGCCTAACGATGGTGGAGAGCCCAGAAAAACTTGGGTTAAAACTTCTACTAATATATCTGCTCCTTTGAACGTAAGTTGGGAGGATGCTAATGGTAATACTTACAGTGGCTCTGAGGTGAAAAATCCGAAACCTAAATCAGTTACTATGCAGGTAGATGCTGACCCTGCATTACAAGGTAATCCTACTATTTCAGGGAATACCGTTTATATAGAAGGGTATTCTGGTAAAGGAGTACACGGGTACACTGGTGCTATTTGCGGTGGCAACAATAATATGATTTACCCTTTCCCTGTTACGGTTACTTTTGAAGGTACTATAGAAGTAACTACCGGAACGCATACAACCAGACATTACACAACAGCAGGTCAATCCTTACAGGCTGTTTTCCCTGATGTAGTTAGAACTATGACAAAAGATCAATCTTATTCAACTACACCGCCTGCTAACTCAGAATATACTTACGTAGGGTATAAATTTAGTAAGGATGGAAGCCCTCCCACCGGAGGGAACATTATAGAAGGAAGCCCTCCGGTAGAGACTTATGATGGTACATATACTCATTATTACTTATATCTGTACTACAAAGCACCCGAAGCATTTGTTAGACATGTAAACGAAAGTGGACAAAGTTTGTCTAGTATATTTACTGATACTAGAAGAAGTCTAGTAAACGGACAAAACTATTCATTCCCAGCTCCTACTAACGCCAATTATCAATATTTAGGGTTTGTCCGTTCAACAACAGGTAGTCCACCTACTGATTTTAGCTCACCTACAAATCGTCTTTACGAATTAACTCCTTACACTGGAAATTTTAATACGTTATATCTGTATCATGTTTATCGACCTGTAGGGGATGGGGAGATTAAAGTCCGACATATGGTACGGCAGGGGCCAAATGGAAGCTTCACACTAGCAAATGAAACCTCCGAGGCAGTAAGTACCTTGCCAGCAAGCAGGACGGTAAATCCGGTTGCGTCACACGGTACGCTGCTTGGCCGAAATGTAAATTATTCTGGTTATACAAATGCTATAGATCAGGGTAATTCTATCACAGTCAATTTGACGACAACGAATAAAACGGGATATGTTTCTTTCTTCTATGAGCAGCCTGTTTCGTTTACGGTAAACTTTGATGTATTGCCATCGACAATTGAATATAGAGATTCTTTTTCACTTGTACCGAAGGACTTTCATTTAAATGGTTGTACATACATTGCGCATAAGTATCAGATTTCACGAAATGGTATTTTTGAAACACCGTGGATATCCGGACAGACGGTAACAACATCATATAGTCATTCGAATTACCCCTGGAACATTGGCACGGGGCAGCATATGATCACGATCAAGATTAATACCAGCTGCGGACAATCGGAATGGTTGTCTCCTAAGACCTTAACGGTAACTTCTCCGACAAATAATAGACCGCCAGAATTTCGGGTTGGTTTTGTCCATCCGAATGAACAAACAAGGCCGGTTCATGAGGTTGTAGAAGGAACCACTATGAATCTGATTTATATTACGGATCCGTCAGTACCTACGCCAACCGACCCGGATGGGGATTTACTGACGTTTATGGGTTTTGATACCGTGGGAAGCGATAGCGCTTTTATTCAATCTCTCCCCTCTAAGGGAACACTCTATGCCAATGGTTATCATCAGATCACAATGGATACGACCGGTTATCATCATGTGACAGCACAGATGCGGGACCAATGGGGATTAACGGCAACCGCTTCGACCTGGATCTTAGTTGTGCCTAGAAATCCCGTTGCTGTTCCGGGCTGTCCGGCAGAGGTGAAATCGGGCAGGCCGATTCCATTATCAGAATTTACGTCCACGAACAGTTACAGTCCAGTTGGCCGCACAATCGACCACAGCCGGGATGAATGGACAAATCTCCAAACAAATTACACCAATGATACCAGTTCGGACATCACAGTTCAGGTTTCATTGCATGTATACGATCGTACGGGCATGAGATCGCTCGATCCAGGTGTTTGTAACATAATCGTCAAACCGGATCTGCCACCGATCGCTAAGCTGGAAGTACCTCCGGTTGGAATTAGGCATCAAATGATCGACATTCTTAACAAATCGACGAGTCCGGATGGAGATGCCATCGTTAAAACCCAGTATAAATATAAGTACGATCAGAATAATGACGGCTTTGAAGATGATGAATGGATCGGCATGGTAGGTACTCTGAATCGGCTTCCGTTCACTCCGACCGAAGTCGGAAAATATCTTTTTTATGTCAAAGTGACCGAAGAATACGGGCAAACTGATGATACCTTAGACGAAGACATTGCCATATTAACGCTGGATGTCATTAATAATGCGCCGGAAGTATCCTTTGATATCGAAGGTAACAATCCGCAACCGGATCTTAATCCATCTTCGACTATAAGTGCTGCGCAAATGTTGAATTGGCCTGTCTACGTCACTAATGAAGGTAGACAAGTCTACAATAAAAACAACCTGTGGCAAGTGCAGAACGGAAGGCTGGTTAGCGGCGAAGGGAAAAATTTCGGGCAGCAACAAATGTTTCAATATTTTGTGAAGTATCCAACTTATTCGAGATGGAACGCATTTGATATGAGTAATAATGGTTTTGGTCCGAACCGTTTATCACCTTACCGGGCTGCAACCAATACGCCGCAATTTGCGTTCACTTTAGCTAATCCCAGCGGTAGGCAGCTTGTTTATTATGATTCAAATTACCGATTGTTGAATAACCTAAACTATAGTCAAGCTGCAGCC
Organism: Paenibacillus abyssi; assembly: GCF_014640295.1. Classification (GTDB taxonomy): domain Bacteria; phylum Bacillota; class Bacilli; order Paenibacillales; family Paenibacillaceae; genus Paenibacillus_D; species Paenibacillus_D abyssi. The sequence continues at coordinate 144,943 of NZ_BMGR01000014.1, forward strand.
CCAAAAATGAGATCGACGAAAAATCTGTTCATTTTTGATGAAGCAACCAATTCGGGTATGTGGAATAGATCCATGCGTATTTATGGTTTGGATCCAAAGAAGCTATCACCAATAGAATCATATTTTCAAAATGGATCGCTACTATTCCGCTATAAAAATGGAAGCCCCTTTGTGTTTGACATAGCGGTATCTCAAGCCTTGAGCATTAATTGGGAGTTAGCCGGTCATTATCTTTATGTTCTACGTTATACCGGCGAATATGAGCTGATTGTTTATAATACTTTGAATGGCCAACAAGTGCGTCGTCAAGTGTTTCCGCTAGACTTTGGAAAAGGACAGAACAATAGCTATTCGTTGTGGGAAATTAGCCATGCGCAGGGCACAGATATTTATTTGCGCAGCGACATTTCAAACAGTAATGAATTTAAACAGGCGGGAAAGGAATCCACTCGCTGGATTAAATTTACACCTGACTTGAATAAAACGGATCTGCCATCATGGACGATTCCGGTTGCGAGGGATTCGCGAGTTTCTTCAGATGATGTCCAATATATCTCGTCCAGACCTTTATTTACAGATCCCAGCGGGGCGATTTATGCTTATGAAGGCTTTAGACAATCCAGCGGAACGGAACAAACGCCCAGAAGATATTATGACTTAAGTGTGGCCAAGTATAATCCGGATTTAACGCTGGCGTGGAGACAGTATTTAACGGGACCGAACGAATTGGGTTATCCGACCAAAGCTTCAACTGGCACGTTGTACAATATGTATGATCTGGATCAATTTAACGGACTGGTGATCAATCCATTTACGAATGAAGTACAGGTCCGGACGTACCAGCTGTTTAATAAGCCCGGTGAAATCTATCAAAGTGACCGGGAAATCGTATCGGTATATAATACTGCAAATGGTGCGTTAAAATCCCGATTCATGGCCAACGACAACAACCAAGGCTTTGATGCACACCGTTTCTCAAAAGATAATGGTTCAACGATTTATTTTGACTTCAATGGGACCAAACATCAGAACCAGAATAGCACCGTCACCACAGAAGGGTTTCGCACGACCCAGCCTACCGCTTGTGGACCGACAAACCCTGTATACAACGCTGCAGGAATAAAAGTCGGAGATGTAGTAGGGAATAGCTCATGTACGTCTAATGTGCAGTTCTTTGGCGAATATTTTGGCGATGGATTTTATGTCTCATTAACGCGCCCTAATAACAGTGATGAAATAAACTATTCTTTAAAAGCGTCCTATGGATCACCATCTACAGCGCCGCTTGTGAATCGGGCTTTTACCAACGGGCAATTCTTATCGAACACGGACCTGGCAAACGCAGAAGTCAGTTTTACGTTCTCGGTGGCCGATGTGGATTACGATAAGGATTCACTAGGCTTCTCCTTCCGCATGAGAGATCCGCGTAATCGCTATGCTTTTGAGACGAATGGGAGCCAGCTTTCATTGACCAAGTATATTAATGGAGCGAGAACGCAGTTGGCCACAGGAAGTTATCCTTTACAAGATGGCCAATCTTACACCCTTAAACTGAAATTTATAGGTAACAGTATTGAGGTATGGCTTAATAATATTCCTGTACTTCAAGCGCAGGATAATACTTATACAACGGGTAAATTCGGTTATTTTGCGGACAAGTCGTTTGTCACTTTTAGCGCACTTCGCTACAAAGGATTGCAGAATCAAGAGTTTTGGTCCAAGCAGTTTGCCATCTGGAATGAAGGGACTGCCAAAGCGGATGTAAGATACAGTAATATCCTTTTTACAGATCCGGAGAAAGATCCGATGGCAGGGACTTACCAATGGAATATCCTGCATGCGCCTCGATTTATTAATAATCAAGGGATATCCAGCTTACACGGGAAGACGTTTAATTCACAGCAACTAACCTTTGATAAAGTGGGTGATTACACAGTACAACTGAGGGCAAAAGATGATCCGCATCCGAATTTTCATTTCCCAAGTATAGTTTTTGACATGTATCGGAAAACATCAAATGAGTTTAATCAAATGGTTACTGTGCATCGCAGGCCGATATCCGACTTTACGGTGGCACAAGATGCGAGTGGGAGAGTTCTCTGGACCGATAGCAGCCGTGACCCGGATCGATACGCTAGCGCGACCAATTATTCACCATCGGAAAATGGCATCGACTACAGAGCCACAAGAGGGATATTGGAGAAAAGATTTTATTACATCACACCGAGCGGCAACTACGTGGCGCAAAAGATCGTTACACCACAGGAGCTTGGTGTGTACGAAGTAGGAATGGCGGTCAAGGACGAGTATGACGCTTGGTCTGATTATACGGTCAGAATGCTAAATGTCGGAACATTACCGCCAAACAATACTCCACCAGTTCCAGGTTTTACAACCAGTCATGTGAATACCTTTAGAGGGATACCGGTGACAATCGATTCGACAGCATA
>NZ_BMGR01000015.1 GCF_014640295.1 Paenibacillus abyssi
TCGATGACTAGTTTGGTTGCCATCTGAATGACGCGGTCTCTCACCGTAGGAATCCCTAGCGGCCGTTGCTTGCCATCCTTCTTTGGGATGTAGTGGCGTCTTACTGGTTGCGGATGATACTCGCCTTCTTTAAGAAGCCGTTGACATTCGTGCACGAAGAGTACTTCTCCTTGCTTTTCAATGTCTGCTAACGTTTCTCCGTCAATTCCAGCCGAGCCCTTATTGGCTCGTATTCTTCGCCATGCCTCCCACAGGATGTCTAGCCGATAGATCTTGTCGTACAGCGCGTGAAATCTTCGCTTCTTGCTTTCCTTGGCCGCATGACCTAGTTTCTCCTGGAGTTGTTGAACGTTTTCCTTTGGTGTTGTTAGCCGTTTGGCATTCACTGATTCGTACCTCCTTAAGAAACATGAACAAAGCAAAGCTCCTTCCCTCCCGCAGGTTGTGTTGTCCTGCGTTCCACGGTAGTATGAGCCCCTCGGACTCCCTTCCTGCAGACCTCTCACTTCACCTTGAGGGCTTATAGAGGGTCTTTTTACGAAGTGTTGTTTCGTGCAGGGGAGGGTCTCCCCAGTTCACTGCCTCCTCTTTCATACCATGCCGTTTCCCTTACGCCGGAGGATTCTTCACTGCCGATCCAAGTTCTGAGCAGCTTCCATGGCCTTCGTCCAAAAATGCGGGACTCGGCATCCTCTCTTTCCTCTTGCGAGGCCTTTTTGACGACGCGGCAGAATTCACTTTATGTTACGGCCTGGTACATTGCTCGCCCCATCTCCGACGGGTACTTTCGTCGATACGCTTCTACGCACAGATTTCGCCATACGCAGGTATCCTAGCTGCACAGGGGCTTGGCCCCTCCTGTGACCGGACTTTCACCGGCTAGAGAATGCGTGCTTAGCTGGGCACGCCATAACAAAAAAAGTTTTAGAGCAGGCCCGGCCCTAAAACTCTCTGTTGCACCTTGCAGCTATACCAGCGCTTTTTCGAAAGAAGTTCCCCATTGGGAGATGCAGTCTTCCGTTTTCCAAACTTTCGGTTTCTGCGGGTTATCTCTATGCCAAGGTCTTGGCTCAAAGGAATCCAATTCCTTTACGTACTTATCGCCATCGGTAAACAGCTCGATCATATTTTCATCGGGGTCATAATGGTAAGTAGCGATATTATGCCCGGCACCATGCCTGGACGGCCCCCACAAGATCGGAATTTGGTGTTTCCCCAGATAATCCATACAATGTGCCAGATGGCTGTAATTCCTCAATTCGAAAGCGAGATGATGTAATCCTTTTCTCGGGGAAGCGCAAAAATTCAACACATGGTGATCCGTATTACATGTCGTAAATCCGAAAAACTCTTCGATCCAATCCGTATTAATGAATCCCAGTTTCTCATAAAACTGTACCGATCTTTTCGCGCTTTCAACTCGTAAGGAAAGATGGCCGATTTTGTTAGGAATGATTCCAACGTGCTTAAATCCAGAGGCCGCCGTGCCCATTTCAGAAAACAGCTGTACCTCATAACCGTCCGGATCCGAAAATCCGATAACTTCCGGCACACCTGGTTTTGTATCCGTTTTCAATTCTGCTTTAATATCAATCTCGGCTAATTGCTTCACGACATCTTTAGCTGAAAAATCCGATTGGTATTGGAGTCCAAAACGAGCGAATCCCGACAGTGTGGAAGGAACCAGAACTATATTATGATGATCTGTAGAGCTGCTTAGGTAAACCCTCCCATCAGCATCTTCTTCTACAAGACTGAAGCCCATCACTTCTGTGTAATATCTCTTAAGAGCTTCAATATCCCTCGTATTAAATTCAACATAGCCCAACCTGAACACATGGAACATGCGGTTTCCTCCCTTAAAAGAGTATCTAGGACTATTAATAATATTATATTATGTTTATAATTTGTCAAGTACATTCAATTGATTTTTTTAACCCATTTAAGCAGCAGTGAATGAAATAATCTCACTCACAACTATATTCGGATTTACTTTATATATTCCGTGTTTATGTGCAGCCCTACAGGTATCCAACCCGCCAGCAGTGCTCCCCCATTCAAATGATTGCTTGCAACTCATCTGCAGCATTATTCGAGATTGAGATGCGTTTTTCCGTGTAAGCGGACTCAGACTGTCAATCGGCTTCCGGAGTAATAACATAAGGTCAATGGACTTGTTGCTGAGTGCACCCTTACGCTACCGGAGGAAAAATTATCAGCATGGGGTTTAACGCACTAAATTTGATATGGAAATCAAAAAGAAACCGATGATCCGGCACCGGAGCTGGATGATCCGAAGTTATGCCTTTTGTTTTACGAACATGTTGATTCATCTAATCACCGTGCTTGTTCATCAAGGATTGGGTCTCGGTTACGCTGCCAGTTATACCATTGGCGTCTACGGCTCCATCGTGCTGCTGCTTGTGATCCCTGAACTCGTCATCAGAAAAATCGGCCACCCAGATCGATGAAGCAAGCCTGCGGAAGTCATGGCAACGATCAACTAAAATGCTTTAATTTTATATGTAACTCACAACAAAAGCAGCGACCATTAGGCACCAATAGGCCGCTGCTTTTCAGCATTTTCAGAAGAAATTAATTGGTTTCTTTTCCTCAATGAGCATTCTACCTCTCACTTCTTCTGCTTATAAAACTCATGATACAACTTCATGAGTGCCCGCTTCTCGATGCGCGATACGTAGCTGCGGCTGATGCCAAGCTCTTTCGCGATTTCCCGTTGTGTCCGTTCATCTCCGCCTGCTTCCAGGCCGAAACGCCCGATCACAACCTCCTTCTCCCGATCATCAAGAATATCCAGGTTTTTATAGATTTTCCGCTTCTCGATCTTAAGCTGCACTTTATCCACGACATCGTCGGCTTCCGTACCGAGGATATCAATCAACGTAATTTCGTTACCTTCCTTGTCGGTTCCGATTGGATCATGCAGGGACACATCTTTACGCGTTTTCTTGAGCGAGCGAAGGTGCATGAGAATTTCGTTCTCAATACAACGGGCCGCAAATGTCGCAAGCTTCGTGCCCTTTCCTGTTTGAAAGCTTTCGATCGCCTTGATCAATCCAATCGTTCCGATCGAGATCAGATCCTCTAAATCTTCCCCTGTATTATCGAATTTTTTGACGATATGCGCCACCAGCCGCAGGTTATGCTCGATGAGAAGATTACGGGAATGCTGATTGCCTTCCGCCATTAATTTCAGGTGCTTCGCTTCCTCATCCTCCTGCAGCGGCTGCGGAAAGGCATTGTTCTTGACATACGAAACCAATAGCGACAGCTGTTTGATGAACAGCGCGATCGCCGCAAACAATCCTGGCATGAATCGGCCACCCCCATATTGAAATGTCGGGGAGTTCACTTTCCCTTCCCGAAAGAACACTGAAGACTGTTCTACATTGTATGTGGGCGTGGGCCTAGAAGTGCATGTACGGGAAAAAGGCCGATTCTTTTTCATCCGCGTTATGCAAATCCTTTAAACCAAAAAGCATTGCGTCCTCATTTCGAGTTCACAATGCTTCGATAAATAAGTTTGTATAAAGGAAAGCGTCTACTCAAGAAATCATCCTTACCCGCAGCCGCTGCCACACGTGCACCTTATTATTCGTTTTAGTTTAGTCACACGGCCGTCTGAGATCCATTCGGCAACGTAAACATTGCCTTTCTTATCGACGCAAACCCCATGCGGTGAACTAAAGCGGTCTGGGCGATAGCAGCTCTTGGGTAAATTAGGCCAGCCTTCTTGCTTGTACGCTTGCTGATCTTCACCAAGATGTGTAATCAGTTGATCTTGTTGATCGAATATCGTTACCCGGCTATTTAAATCGGGAATAAACAGCTCATGTTCGGTGTAATAGAAGCTGCAGGGACGATCCACATCGTTTGTAATAAACCGTTTATGCTTTCCGTCCAATGTGAAGACCTGGATGCGGAAATTCCCCCGATCCGCAACATATAGCTCCGGCTCTTCTCTGCGAAGGTCAACTGATATCCCGTGGGGCCTTAACAGTTGCCCTGCTTCATGACCGGCCCCGCCCCAGGATCTGATATAGACGCCCTCCTTCGTATAGTGATGAATATAAGGCTCACCGTAGCCATCTGCGATATAAATGTCACCGTTTGGCGCGACTGCCGCATCTGTAGGAATGAATTTCTTCTCGTCATTATAAATATCCGGGCGATCGGGTGTTCCAATGGATAGAATCTCCTGTCCATCAAGCGTCAGCTTGACCATTAAGCCGCAATTTATGTCCGTGACATAGAGATACGCTCCGTCCGCTTCCTCATGTAAATAGAATCCATGCGCGCCTTCTTCGAACTGTCCGCCCCACGATGTAAGATAGTTCCCATCTTCATCGAACACCACGACAGAGGGGTTCCCCGTATGAAACACATAAACATTCCCTTTTGCATCGGTCTCGATGCCATGGGTATATCCAAAGGTAATAGATGGCGGGAGCTTAGCCCATCCCTCTACAACCTCATAGCGATAATCTCTTGATCCAACTGCTAACATGCGGACACCTCCATGATTTCACCAATCCTATTAACGGCACATGAAATTTACTGATCTAAGCACAAAAAAGGATCCTTTGCCGGAATGTATGCAATGCTCTGTTATACGCACAATTTGATCCTCTTACTCCCTGCAAAAATAAAAAGGCTATTGTCATTGTAAAGTACAAAAACAATAGCCTGGCCTCAGTTAAGATCTATACCCTGTGAGCATAGTTCTGTTTTTTCTCTATAGCCTCCTTCCACATCGTGCGCCACTGATTATGATCGGTCAATACGCTGTCCGGATTAGAGGCGCTGCGGACCACGAAGGAAGGATGGTAGGAACGGCCGGACGCCGCACCTGTTTTATGGTATCTTAAGTCGAGAGACCAGCGGACAATGTTGGACAAATTCGATGTTCCCCGATGCGGCGTGTACTTATTCATAATCACGATACTGCCTTTTCGACACTCTGCGGTAATGGGTTTAGCGGAAGGAAGAAGTTCCGGACTGATCGTTGTTCCTTCTCCTCCGATATGCTTCAAATACCCTTGTTTGAACACTTGGGGCATGATTTCCATACAGCCTGTTTCGGCTGTGGCATCTACCAGAGGCATCCAGAATGTAATGATCTCGGATGCCTCTGAATCCTCGGACGTAACGGCGGCATCCTGATGCCAAGGCACATTTTCATCCGCAGGCTGCTCCCCTACCCCCCGCCAAGGCAATTTTGCGCGCATATGCTGGATTGGATTACAGGAAATCTCCCGGCCCAGCAAGCTTTCAACGACATTAAGCAAACGATCGTTTCGTAAGAAATCAAACATCGCTTCACCCAAAGTAAACATAATATCAAGGTTTTTTGTAATCTCTTTCGACTGTTCACTAAGCAGGATAATCCGCCTTTCAAAAGGCTCATTCTCATACAGCTCCGTTATTTTGCCTTCCGATTTCAGCCTGCGGGCACGCTCGTCGATAATTTGGTTGATCTCGTCGATCACCGGCTGCAATTCAGCATCGGTAAGCACGTCCTCGGCAATCAAATATCCGTTCGTTTGAAAATCAACAATTTGTTCATGCGTCAAGCCCATATGCTATTCCTCCTTAAGAATAAGATTCATCACTACAATTTAAGTATAGATAACGGACCGGAATCTCTGAAGGCACAGAATTGACGGCAATACGGACTATTTTATCCTGTTTTCTTGAAGCAGGTTTTTTCGGTACACCTGCGGAGAATAGCCGTACACACTGCGAAACACTCTGGCAAAATAGGACGGCTCATCGAAACCCAGCTTCTCGGCAATGGTGTAGACAGGAAGATCCGTAAAGGACAGCAGCTTCTCGGCTTCACGCATCCGGACCGTCTGGAGATATCCCATCGGACTGTCGCCCGTGTGCTCCTTAAAAATGCGGCATAAGTAATTTGGCGTGACATGGGCAAAACCTGCCGCTTCGCTTAACGACACCGCCCGGCTGCGGTTTGTGAACAGAAAATGCTTCACACCCTCAATTAATTCCTCGTGGGGTACGATCGGCTGATCGGCACGAACTGCAATGTTGGCGATCGTCTTTACCCTTGCCATGAGCTCTGCAACGAGTATCCCCGAATGCTGCCGCAGCAGCGGACTATTCATAGCCTCAAGAATTCGCTCGAAGCCTTCCTTAACAAGCGGTCTAAGCCGTGAGGGGACACGGATCGGCTCCTTCCAATCCATATCCGGTCCCGCTTCCAGCTTCCCGGCCGCTTCACCGAAATGGACGACAACTGAGTTTCTGCATCGGTCCAGTAATCGGAAGGTACATTCAAAATTAGTCAGCGGCTCTCCATCCCCAAACAGAAACCGGTGCGGCTCGTTCGGACTGATCACATAGAGCATTCCCGGTTCTGCGACCGTGGTGGTCTCGCCCACCGTTACCTTGCCCTTGCCTTCTAAAATATAGAGAAGATGGAACACCGGATGCTGATGTAAGGAAACCTGGCTGTTCAGGCGCGCTTTGACCAAACTAGTCGTGATATGATCGATTGTATAATCCGCGCCAGCAATCCCGATTTTGAACTCTATACGGCATCTCCCCCTTACTCGACTCCACTTCTTCTCTAATTCAAAGGTTTGGATCGCTTAATCCGGCACTATTGTGAACGAATAACGCTTATTTTGTCTTGTCCCCCATGAGAGAGCTCATAGTTTATCAACTCAGGACGGCCGTTCGGCAAACATACGACACCGGCTGCCTGCTTCGCATCCGCAGCATAAGCAACATACTCCAAGGCCTCCCAGTCCATTTCCTGTGTAGATTGAGCGAGTGGAATATGCGGAATCAGCGTTCCATCCTTAACAAGCACAATGAGCGGTACGGCTCCTGCCTGGATGTTATGGACTTTCCCGCCTTCATATGCCTTGTGAGTCTGGTAATCGATCCATGCCCCCTCCGGCAGATAAACCTTTCTGGCGGAATGACCGCTGTGGAATAATGGAGCAACCAGCATGCTGTCTCCGAACATATAGCTGTCATCAATCTCCCAAACGAGCGGATCTTCAGGATAATCAATGCACAGTGCGCGAACCATCGGAAGCCCCTTCTCGGCAGAGACAACAGCTTGCGCGTAAATGTAAGGCATCAATTGGTAACGCATATTTACAATCGCTCTAAACCGGTCCATAAACGCTTCGTCAAACAGCCATGGCTCCTTTGGCGGCTGGCCGTGACAGCGCGTGTGAGAGGAGAACATGCCGCAGGCCAGCCAGCGCAAATACAGCTCTTCCGGACTGCGCTTTACAAAACCTCCATTATCATGGCTCCAGAATGAAAATCCGCTGGCGCCGAGGGACAATCCCCCGCGGATGCTGGCCGCAAAAGCGCCGTCAGTAGCTTCTGGATCTCCTCCCCAGTGCACAGGGTACTTTTGCCCGCCGGCCCAAGCGCTGCGCGCCCATATTACAGGATGATCGTCGCCGCGACGGCTCGCTTCGTAAACAGCGCCCGTATAGCGCAAGGCATAAAGATTATGCTCAAATCTCCCTGTTTTGCCTGAAGCATAGGCGCCGTGAAGCGGTGCTTCTTCACCGAAATCCGCCTTGATCGCCGAAATTCCCAAGTCGAACAGTCGGGTAATTAGTCCTTTAAACCATTCAATCGCCTCCGGATTGCTGAAATCGACAATAGCATCCTCTGTGGGCAGCTTTCCGTCTGCATCCAGGATGACATAACCCTTGTCTATGGCCTCCTGATACAATGTATTCGTAGGCGTAAAATAAGGCACCTGCCATAGACTTAAATGGAAATTCTGCGCTTTAAGCCGGTCCAGCATGGCCTTGGGATCCGGAAATCTTGAAGGAGAGAACTCGTAGTTGCATCGCCATTCCACGTCAAACCAGCCGGTATCCAGGTGAAGGACATCACATGGAATTTGATGCTCGCGAAGCTTTTGCGCAACATCCAGGACTTCATCCTGGGTGTTGTACGTGATCCGGCTCATCCATAATCCGAACGACCACAAGGGCGGCACCGGGCTTCTGCCGGTCAACTGCGTATATGCGCCAAGAATCTCATGCGGGCCGCCCAAAAAGAAGAAGATATCCAGCATATCGTCGCCGACATATACCGTCTGCGCGCCATCGTAGCTATGCCCGATGTCCAGTGTTACTGGGGCCGAAGTATGAACAAACATCCCATAGCCGTTGCTGCTCATCAGGAAAGGAACCGGCTTATACATGTCACGGTTCATGACCCCTTTGGGATCATTCATCCACAGATTTAATTTTTGCCCGCGCTTGTTCAATCGTGTGAAGGACTCGCCGCCTCCAATGATCGCCTCGCCGGGAATAAGCTCAAGCGACAAGGCCATATATCTTCTTAAATCCGCAGAACGGCGTACGAAGGAGGTTGGCCTCGGCTCATTATTCAGCAGACCGGCGACATCCGCCATTTGCTTGGTCCGGGTAAGGACTCTTCCTGAGCGGTCGCGCAATACAAAGCGCAGCGGGTCCCGCTCAACGGTCAACGAGCCATGGGCGCTCTCATAAACAACCGTCCCTTCTTCCTCCTTTGCGGACCACTTTGTTTCTCCAAGCCGTTCAATCATCGGGGAAGCCGCCTGTGCGTCGCCAAGCGGGCCCTTCCCGGACAACCTCACCCTTACCACACGATCCGAAACAAAGGAGATGTCAAAGGGCAGCACTTTATCCTGCTCGTATTCCGGGGGGAATTCCCAGGAACCCGTCCGTTCAAACGGAAGCATCACCTGATTAAAGGATGTTCTTATCTTGTAGCCATGCCGCTGCCATTCAATACTGCCCCGGCCTGTATGGGCATCAAGCACTGTCACCCGGTTTAAATGAAAGTGTAGATTTTCCGTCTTATGAAACGATTGACTGACATCAATGGATTCATTCAATAATCTGATATCATTCAGACTCACCATGCCGCCTCCTTGTCTGTCTAGTTCATGTCAATCTATGCCTGCCGGTTACTTAAACTGCAATTTGGAGACCCTATTTATCGCATCCAGACGGTAATAGTGCACCTTCTCATAGCACAGCAGTACGCTTGCCGGATATTCATAGACCGGGAAACGATAATTTTGCAGCCGGCCTTCGAACACGCGAAGCTCTTCAAGGGCCTCCAATACGGCTTTGCCGTCTCCGCCGGGACTTGCTGCTTTAACCAGAATGTACACATTAGCGACAGCTCTGAATTGCTCTACATAGAATCTGTAAATCTCGAACTGCGAGACCAATAGCGCATAGAAATCTTCTTTTAATCCAGGATTATAAGCTTTAATGAAGTCATACAGCTCGCATACCTCGGCAAGCGCTTCGTTCTTCTCTTCCAGGAATGCCGCCACATTTTCCGGGGTCATGTCATGGTCATTTGCACGCTCCGGGAACCATTTTTGCAACCCGTGATGCTCCTTGGCCAAAAACTCGCCATGCTCAATATTCGCCGGGATCTTGCTGTTGGAGCTGAACAAGAAGTCTTTAATATAAGGGGTTTTCGCCATTACGGACCAGGTGCGTTCAAGAATATCCATCACCCTTTGGACGCAGGCTTCCTGTTCTTTTGCGCTTAATTCCTCTGCAAACAATTGATATTCGGTTAGATACGTACGGTAGATCTCTGAGCCCGGCAGGTCTGGATTCTTGGCGAGCATGGCTGTTGCGTACACATTAAGAATGTTGGCCGTATCAAAAGCCGAGAAATTCGGGAGCGCTTCCCAATCCACGCGTGCCGTAAATCCTTTGGCCCCTCTAGCCAAAGCGTATTTCATACGGGCTCGAATATCTTCAATTAAGATGCAGGGGACGACGCCAAAACCGAAGTATTCGCCAAGCACTTCATATTCAATCCATTGTTCATGGTCACCTACTTGACCGATTAATGCATTATCCGGAAACGTTGGATAGAAATCCTGAGGTGTATTTTTGATCGAAACGGCGATATCTCCCGGCATACTCATCACACCGGCACGAAGGCCGCTTTGTTCATCCGCATAGTAAGTAAAGTCCCGCACAACGAGCTGCTTTCCGGCTGCTTTAACCGGCTTATAGATGGACATAATGATGTTTTGCTGCCACTCCTGCAGGTCGAAGTTCTTGCATACGTCACATTTACATTTGCCATGCGCCAGGGAAGCACGGCTTTCACGCGTCCCCGTAGAGGTCACGATTCCGCTCAGCTCCGGGATATTTTGAAGCAGCTCTTCATATTTTCTGGGCAGATAGGTCTCCCACCAGAACGGGTTGCTCGGGCATACTGCATCGCCCTTCATCATCTCACTGTTAAATAACAGGTCGGCATACCAGATTTCTTTGGTCTGGAAAAAGACGCGGATCCCTTTCCGGGAAGCCATGCGGACAATGGATCGCATCAATTCCATCAAGATCGCCTTTTCATCAATAAATACAAATGGACTCGGGGTTTTGTCGTAAATTCTTTCATAGATTTTTTCGAAAATGCCGTAGATATTTTTCTCTTTGATATCATCGCCGTATAGAATCGATGGGAAGACCAGCTTGTCGGCAATGTCGTTTTCGTGAAAAATCAGCGTATTCATGTCGTGGCGTACCATAAAGTTTATGATCTTCTCCATCTTTTCCGGGTTCCACATCGTTGCCGTGTCATGAATTTCGATACTGCGTGTTTGGAATTGTTGGGTCATTTGAAATTCCTCCTAATTTAAGTTGATGTTCCTTTATAAAAATAAAAGGCTAACCTTTGATTCCGCTCTTCGCGATGCCTTCCACGAAAAATTTCTGCGCGAAGAAGAAAAATAGTGCGCAAGGCAGCATACTGAGTACCGACATGGCCATAATTTGATTCCAAGTGGTCGCCGCATCAATATCCATCATCATCCGCAAGCCAAGTGAGACGGTATACTTGCTTACACTGCTGATGTAAATCAATACACTGAAGAATTCATTCCACGCCCACATAAAATTGAATACAGCTGCTGCAACAAGTGCCGGCTTACTTAAAGGCAGCAGGATATGAGTCATGATCTTAAAGGAGTTACATCCATCCATAACCGCCGACTCATCCAATTCCTTCGGCAATCCGCGTAGAAATTGATACTGCATAAAAATATAGAAGGGTGAAAAGCCAAGCAGCGCTGGAACCACAAAGGGCAAATACGTGTCCAACCAGCCTAAATTATTAAACAGGATATATCTTGGAATGATGACGACCGTAGGCGGCAGCATTAAGGTTGAAAGCATAAGCGCAAATAAAATTTTGTGCATTGGGAAGCGAAATCTGGCAAAGCCATAAGCAATGACATAGCTGGAAAAGGTGGTCAGCAGTACGGTTGGGATGACCATCTGAAACGTATTCAGGAAAAAGTGTCCAAACGTAAATTGGCCGCTGCCCGCCCAACCAAGCCGATAGCCTTCAAGCACAAATTCTGCAGGCAACAGTTTGATAGAGCCCAGAATATCGTTATTGGTTTTGAAGGAGCCAAAGAAGATCCAGATTAACGGGTAGACCAAGATAAAGCCCAGTACAGACAATAAAGCGTAAACACTCGATTTTCTCAGAAATCTCATATCATTTACCACCATCCTCATAATGCGCCCAGTAGCGGGAACTCCAGAATAAAACAGCGGTCAGTGTGATAATGGCTGCGAACATGAGCCAGGATAGTGCTGCGGCGTACCCCATGCTGAAGTACTTGAAACCGTTGTCATAAATCATAATCGAAAACAGATAAGTCGATTTCGCCGGACCTCCTTTAGTAATAACGAATGGTGCCGTAAAATCTTGAAAGGCATTAATCGTCTGCATGACCAGGTTAAACAGAACGATTGGCGTAAGCATTGGTAAGGTGATCGACCAGAACTGTTGAATTTTATTTGCGCCGTCTATTCGGCCCGCTTCATACAAATCACCGGGTATTTGCTTCAGCCCCGCCAAAAACAAAACCATCGAGGTTCCAAACTGCCAGACGTTAATCATACTCAATGTATAAAGGGCAATATCGGGATTACCAAGCCAATCAACAGGCGGAATATGAACAGCACTTAAGATTTGGTTGACCAGGCCTTCACGCATAAATAAGAAACGCCATAGAATCGCAACCGCCACACTGCCTGCAAAGATCGACGGAAGATAATATACTGTGCGGTAAAAGTTAATGTGCTTTAATTTCTTATTCAGCAGCAGGGCAACCAGTAAAGCAGTGGTTAGCTTTAAGGGAACCGCTATAATTACCCACTTGAATGTAACGACTACGGAATTCCAGAAGTTATGATCCTTCGTGAACATCTGGATATAATTCTTCAACCCCACAAATTCCGGTTTTCTTAACAATGTAAAATCAGTAAAAGAGTAATAGAGAGAGGCCATTAACGGGTATAATTCGAGAATCAGAAAGCCGATTAACCAAGGCGAAATGTAAAGGAGCCCCACCCATTGCCTGTTACCGGAAATTAACTTGGGCAGTCGTTTTGCTCTCGTTTTATAAGAATGTTGAGTTTGCGTTCGATTATTCAACGACAGCACCTTCTTTTTTTTATTTTCCTTACCCTAATGCTTAAGAAATAGTAATGTGTTGCTCTCACCACCTTCATTCCATTTTGAAACGGCAGCAGCCGATCTTCTTTGGCATAGATTGCTTGCCTTCCCAAGTGTCATTTCAGTTATGCAAACGCTTCCTTCATGCTCAAACTTATTATATAAGGGGGCGTTTGGACTAAAAAGGGATATCATTTTGTAAAAAGTATCATTTTTCGGATAAAAACAATCAGGGGTATTCATATTTTGGATAACATAAAAAACCTTAGCCCATCAGGGCTAAGGCAAAAGCATCGTTGTCACCGGTATCGGAATTCGCATATAAATCGCGGTGCCTTTGTTATATTTGCTTTTAATCCGAATACCGTAATGTTCATCCCCGTACATCAGAACTAACCGTTTATGGACGTTATAGAGTCCGATGTGTTCATTCGTCAAGCTGTCCTCACCATGTTTTAATTTTTCTCTGATGGCCTTTAAAGTCTCCGGCTTCATCCCCAACCCATCATCTACCAACCATATTTTCAAAAAAGAATGGTCCTTTACAATCTTGATGGAAATAGTTCCAAATACTTCTTTTTCCTTGATCCCGTGATAGATGCTGTTCTCGATCAGCGGCTGCAGCAAAAGCTTCATAACATGAATGTGCAGGATATCTTCATCGCATCTCCAATTTACCTTAAACTTGTTGTGGTAACGAACCAACTGGATATTGAGATAACACTGGGTATAGTATAACTCTTCCTCCAGCGGGACCGTTTCACTCGAATTGCTTATGGCATACTTTAATATGATTGAAAGATTATCGATCATCTCACTGACCTCATTAGGTTTCTTAGTCAGGGCAATCGCCTTCCAACTAATGGTGTGCAGTGTGTTATATAAGAAATGCGGATTGATTTGAGATTGCAGCGCCAATAATTCCATGACTTTAATTTTGTATTTCCTTTCAGACAACTGCATTTTCAAATAGTTCTGCTCGAGGAAGGTTTTGATCATGCTGCGAATGAGATAGCTGTGCTCATCTTTAACTTTTGTTAAATCTGTAGGCAGCAGCTGCCCGGATTGGGCCGATTCCAATATTTTTACAAGCTTCAGGAAATTTAAATAGTTATTGCGCGTCATATATAACGCAAGCAGTAATCCCATAATCAAGCATACAACAATTAAGGTAACGGAGATATGAAGCAGCCTGAATGGAACCGCATACAGCGATTGATTAGGAATGACTGAAATATAGGTCCACCCATATTGACTTGAAACGTACTTGGATACGGTATATTTATTCTCAGACTTTGTGTAGCTGAAGAAATTTTGATCGTTATTCAAAAAGCTGGAAATATCCTGTTTGTTAATTTCAGAAGCCAGCTTATATGAAATGACAGGCTCATGACTCTCATTGACGATAATAAGTCCCTGGTCAGGATAACTTACCGTGCTGTCTTTCAGATCTTTTATATAATCAGGTTTAATATTCAATACAATGATTCCATCCGCCTCTGCAGGGTTGATCGTAAACAAATTATTATAAATGGTTAATATGGATTCAGGCCTAGAGGAAGGGTAGCGCTGCAGTTCTCTTAATTCACTTCTTACCCCTTTGGCTGATTTCTCCTTCAAATAACCTTCATACCAGGCATAATCGTAATAGGCGTCCAAGCTCGTTAATCCCATGTCGCCGGATGAAATCAACCGGTTGTTAGAATTATCGTAGTAAATATATAAGGAATGAACATAAGGCTTTATATGGGAAGTAGAATCAATATAGCTTTTGATCGTTGTAAACAGTTTGTGGTCGACGTAGGTCAATTCCTTTTTATTAAATACATTCTTCAGCGCGACGATCATATTTGAATTTTTGCTGAAACTGAAGCTTAGCGTTTCCAATTCGCTAATGATCAGGTCCATCTGTTGACTGGCCTGCTTCAGAATAGTCAAATTATTTTTATTCACTTCATCCTTAATATAGGCTTGAGTAACGATAATCGATAACGTTCCAAGCAGCAATAAAGGCAATATGATCAAGAGCAGCAAACTCTTTAAGTGCTGTAACAGGATTTTGTGCTTGTTATACTCCTCAGTTCTCATGCTCGGTACCTTTTCTGAATTCCATCGGTGTTTTACCGAAATGATTTTTAAACGTCCTTGTGAAATTTTTAGGATTGCTGTAGCCTACATTTTCACTTACATCATAAATTTTATGTTGAACATCCATCAATTGCGTTGCCGCTTTTTCCATACGCACATTCAATAAAAATTGAGAGAAATTTTGACCTGTTTTTTGTTTGAAGAAATGGCTTAAATAGCTGGGATTCATTCTTACTAATGTGGCGGCTTCATATAGGGTGGCGACTTTGAAATGCACTTCAATATACTGTTTAATGGTGGATATGACTTCTTCATCATAATTGTATTCCCTTATTTCATTCCGATCGGCTTTACGTCCGGAAGACTGCTCAGAATCAGTCGCTTCCAGTTCTTTTTTGATTCGGGAGAATACCTCAATCAGTTCCTTATATTTAGCTGGTTTCAGTATATAATCCTTAACGCCATACACCATAGCTTGTTTCGCAAACTCAAAATCAGCATAACCACTCAGGAAAATGACCTTTGATCTGCATTTCATCTGAAATAATTCCTCGGCAAGCTCGATGCCATTCATAACCGGCATTTTGATATCACTGAACACAACCTCCGGTGGATCGGTTTTGATATATTCCAAAGCTTGCCTTCCATTGTCATACTGACCAACCACCTCAAACCCCAGCTCATTCCAAGGGAAATAGTGGCATAACGCGTCCCTGGTTTCTATTTCATCTTCAATGATTAGTAATTTATGCATGTTTATGCGTTCCCCCCAATTCGATTGTTGGTCTTACCATGCACACCTCAATAAAAGCGCTTCCAAAACATTGATCATTTGTGCCAATAAACACTCTTATCTTTATCTTAAAGACATTGAGCCATACAGAAAAGGGGGAGATGATTAGAAAAGGTATCATTTTTTTGTATTGCTAGCTTTATAATACTTAGAGGCTCTTCAATAAATACAACAACAGCACTTCTGTTTGAAGTGCTGCTATCATGCCTATTTAGTCGATGCATCGATTATTTCATCTGCGCGAGCTTATCTTCCAACAAGGCAATCAATTGTTCGCTTCCTTGTTCCGGAGTCAACTCCCCAAATCCGACTTGATCAATGATATCCGTAAAAATGATCGTTAATTCCTGATTCTGACTGATCGCATTGTCCGGCAGCACTTTACTGGAGTTCTCAAGTGCAAGATCCAATGCTTTTTGTACCAACGGATCAATAAGATTCGCTTCCCCAAGAACTTCTTGACCTACTTTTGTCGCTGGAACCCCCCGTGTTGTTCCCATGAGCTTGATCGCCTCTGGATCATTCACTAACCAATTTAAAAACTTCGCTGTTTCCTCCGGATACTCTGTTCCTTTGTTCATAACATAGACTAGTGTAGAACCTGTGAACGTCCCCGGATCCTTAAAGCCCTCCATTAAAGGCAATGCGCCAACTCCTAAATTAAAATTTTCCACCTGCTGATAGACCGGAATTAAAGATGTATACTTATGCGTGATGCCCATCTCTCCGTTCCTCCATTTTGGATTCTCATGCTGGCTGACATCTGGATATAATACTGCGCTGGCAAGCGGCTCGGCTACATTTTGTTCAAAGATGTCTCTTACAAAAGTCAGCATTTTTATCATATCTTCTTTAGTAAATCCTAACGTATAATCATCCTTGATAAACTGATTTCCTGTTAATTGTTTTTGGTAAACCCTTAGAACAAAGTTTAACTCCGCAGCATCCAGCGAGAGCAGGTATGCATTCGGATCTTCATCATGTACTTTTTTGCCCACCTCAATCAAGCTGTCCCAAGTCCATTGTGTATCGGCAGGGATATTATATTTTTCAAAGAAATCATTATTGTAAATCAGGACGTCGCCCTGCAGCCCGGCAGGAAACCCTATTTTCTTTCCATTAAATAATTGCGTTTCCATAAAATTCTCAGGCACTGTACTAAAATCGATAATGTTCTCGTATTCTCCCAAATCCGCTAAAAACTCATTCTGAGTCACCAAATCAAAATACCAACGGTCCACAATAGCCATAACATCTGGAGCTGTCCCCCCCGCAAGCTGGGCTACCAGCTTCTCATAAAAACCGGAATAATCCATGTATTCCCCTTGAATCGTCACATGAGGATTTAATTCCATATAACGCTCAATAGCGTCCAGGGTAGCTTTATTACGCTCTTGAGCCCCCCACCAGCTGAAGCGAAGGGTAACCTTTTCCGGCTGACTTGAAGAACTCGTGTTGCTGCTCTCACCGCTTTCATTGCTTTCACGGCTGACAGTCCCTGAATTCGTACTCGAACAACCAATCATTAAACTTGAAATAAGCAAAATAATGACCATAAACTTTAGGACCGGATGTTTCCTTTTCATTTTTATGCTCTCCTTTCAAAATAATTGTAAGCGCTTCCTTAATTTCAATTTTATTATAAATTCTAATATAGCATTGAAAAAGGGATCCCGTTTTGTAAAAAGTATCATTTCTGAGCGAAATAAAGATCAAAGTGTTAATATTATAGATAAACTAAAACATAACACCTTGAAGGGTTATGCGATTGGCTTAAAGCGCGTCAGAAAATATAAGTAGTCTGATTAAAAAAGAAATGACCCGCAAGAGAGTCACTTGGTTCAAAGTGCTGTCATGCAGTCCAAAAAGCAGCATGATGTCTACGCTTGCGCCGAATGAGCCGCGCATGATCATAATGAAATTGATCGATAAGTAAGACGTGATATTAGGCAGCAATTCCTTGAAAATAATATGAAAATTGCTCATGCCCATGACCCGGCAGATGACGATAAAATCTCTTTCCTTTAACGAAAGGATATGCGAGCGCACCGCCCGGGTCAAGCCGGGCCAGCTCCAAGCGCTTAGTATAAGCGCGAATGAAAGGTTATACCGCGCTTCCTTTCATCATAAGCGCCCAGCCCCCAATTGTCGTGACAACGAAAGTAAGAATCGGCAGCGCCGCATAATACAGCACGCTTTAAATAAATTCAAAGCTGAACCCCGGCGTAAGCAGCGGATCGTATGCGCCGTTGATCGGAAACTATCCCAGGGAGTAGGAGAAGATGACCACCTAGTCAGGTTTGGGCAGGTACTAATAATTAAGACTGAATTCCATGAACTATCAAATTATCCCAGTGGAGACTCCTTGCTTAATAGATGTCATAAACGAAATCGCCACTCATCAAGTGGCGTTTTTTTGTTCCCTGATTCCAGCATTATGTACTGTCCTCCTCATTGAAATCGAACCGGATTTGATGTACAATTTCGTGATGAACTCACGTAAACTAATAAACCCGTCTAATTCTAAACCTTTCGGATAAGCTTAGTTGTAGTTCTATATTGAAAGCGGAGGAAATACATGAAAACATTAATACACAATTGGAACCGATTAAGCCTGGTAACGCGAATATTTATCGGTATCGTAGCGGGTATTATCCTGGCTTTATCGATTCCTAATGCAGCAGTGATCGGCATTTTCGGTTCCTTGTTTGTATCCGCATTAAAAGCGGTTGCGCCCGTATTGGTCTTGCTCCTGGTAATGTCCGCCATCTCTAATCACAAAAAAGGTACTCAAACGAATATGAGAACCATTATTTATCTCTATGGTTTAAGTACTTTTCTGGCGGGCCTTATCGCGGTTATTGCAAGTTTTATATTTCCGGTGAGCCTGTCTCTTGTAAAGGGCGCTGAAGATCTGACTCCCCCTGAAGGAATTGCGGAAGTACTTGAGACGTTATTGTTTCAGGTTTTTGACAACCCTATTAATGCCCTAATGAATGCCAACTACATCGGGATATTGGCTTGGGCTGTCCTTCTAGGTGTTGCTTTAAAAAATGCCAATGACAATACAAAAACCTTGCTTTCCAATTTTTCGGATGCCGTATCGCAAATCGTCAAGTGGGTAATCAATCTGGCGCCGTTAGGAATTATGGGACTTGTTTTTGATTCCATCACAACAAACGGCCTTTCCACCTTGCTTGAATATGGAAAATTACTTCTGCTTCTTATTGGTTGTATGCTATTTATAGCACTGGTTGCCAATCCATTGATTGTGTATCTGGCGATTCGCAGAAATCCGTATCCGCTTGTTTTTAGCTGCCTGAAGGAAAGTGGTATTACCGCATTTTTCACCCGGAGCTCCGCGGCAAACATTCCAATCAACATGAGATTATGCGAAAAATTGGGGCTGAACAAGGATACGTACTCCGTATCTATTCCATTAGGTGCTACGATTAATATGGCGGGCGCAGCGGTAACAATCTCTGTCTTAACTCTCGCAACGGTTCATACGCTTGGGATTGAAGTGGATTTTGGTACGGCGCTTATTCTTACCATTCTTTCCGCAGTAGCTGCCGCAGGCGCATCAGGTGTTGCCGGCGGTTCGCTTTTACTCATTCCTTTGGCTTGCAGCTTATTCGGCATTCCGAATGAAATTGCGATTCAAGTCGTTGGTGTAGGGTTCATCATCGGTGTTTTGCAGGACTCGTTTGAAACAGCGCTTAACTCATCCTCGGACGTGCTTTTTACAGCCACAGCTGAATATGCAAAAAGAACGTAATGAAGGCCTTAAAAAAACAAACCAACAGACAATTGATTAATAATCAATTGCTGTTGGTTTATTTAATATTGGCGACAATACATCTCCAACGATTCCTTCCCGCTAAGGAGGTGTTCGTGTTTGGTTTGCGAATATTGATGCCTTGAAGCGATACCAAAGGCCCATTAGAGCATTCAGTTACCTCGCCTGAGGGCCAAACAGGGTCATTCGGAGCCTACGGCCCTCACCCCATATCATAGATCTAAATCTTCCGCCGCAAAATTTGGCAGCGCCTTGTCTTGATCACCGTCAATCGAAAACGCATACCTCCCGATACTGCATTTGAATAAACGCCTACGTGCGCTTAACGCCACACGATATTCCCCCTTCTAGAAGCAATCGGATCGAGGATCGTCATAACACTCCTCCAATTTCATGTACGGGACATCACCGAACCAAATGTAATGCCCATGTTTCGTTAGACCAAGCAGAAACAGCTTCGCCGTCCTTTGGATGGATCTGTTTAGTTTCACGGTGAATTCTAAGCTAATCTAAGTGTGTACCTTATGTGACAGTCCCTATTACAAATGCTTTATAGTGGGAAAGCCCACCGCTCAAGATTGAAATGCAGCTTTCTTATATTAACAAGATTGCATCCGATCAATGCGACGAAAGAAAGTAGCTGAGTACACTTACTTTCGTATAGGATGCGATCAGGTCTTCTCCTCAAATACGAGGTCTCCAGTTATTGCAATCCACGCATCCGCGTAGGATGCGACCGTCAATCGGCGCTCCAGTTACGGCGTGCGCTTGTTGTGTTGGATCGTGCCGGCGCTTTCAAGCTTTCAATCCACGCATCCGCGTAGGATGCGACGTCATATATGTCAATGGCTTTGCCATCTTTGGAGCTTTCAATCCACGCATCCACGTAGGATGCGACCAGCAGCCAAGGAGTATTATGACGAAGTGCGGGCTTTCAATCCACGCATCCGCGTAGGATGCGACTAATCTCGGACAGGCGATCCGTCAACAGCGAAATCTTTCAATCCACGCATCCGCGTAGGATGCGACGCGAGGTCAGAAGATTGGCTGGTTCGGAAGCTGCTTTCAATCCACGCATCCGCGTAGGATGCGACTTTAAGATTCGTTGTGTTTCAGGTGTATAGTCTCCTTTCAATCCACGCATCCGCGTAGGATGCGACTCCCCGCTGGAAGAGTGAAGCTCCCCCTATCGTTCTTTCAATCCACGCATCCGCGTAGGATGCGACAGAGCGTGCCAGAGAAATATTTCCTTTCGGACGACTTTCAATCCACGCATCCGCGTAGGATGCGACTTTTCAAGCATCAGCGGTTGACGGAGCTGGAAATCTTTCAATCCACGCATCCGCGTAGGATGCGACCTGTCTTGGCTGTCAAATCAATCTTGGCGTAGTACTTTCAATCCACGCATCCGCGTAGGATGCGACCGGCGCTCGAAATTCCTTATGAGTTGCTTATTAACTTTCAATCCACGCATCCGCGTAGGATGCGACTTTTATCGCAGTCCTAAAGAACTTCGACGTTGGGCTTTCAATCCACGCATCCGCGTAGGATGCGACATGTGGCGATAAATAAAGTGCGTTTGCCAAGTGCTTTCAATCCACGCATCCGCGTAGGATGCGACTAGAGCTTTTGGAGGCTGCATTGAAGCGTTGGAACTTTCAATCCACGCATCCGCGTAGGATGCGACCAGAAATGTCCCGGACTTCGCCGGATCAGAAGACCTTTCAATCCACGCATCCGCGTAGGATGCGACGAGATCGCCAGAGCAGCTGTAAGTGTACACGGAGCTTTCAATCCACGCATCCGCGTAGGATGCGACTCAATTCATAGAGTCAAGGAAATTCACCCGTGATCTTTCAATCCACGCATCCGCGTAGGATGCGACTCAATTCATAGAGTCAAGGAAATTCACCCGTGATCTTTCAATCCACGCATCCGCGTAGGATGCGACGCCAATTGACTTTCGGCTCCGATACTGTCGAAAACTTTCAATCCACGCATCCGCGTAGGATGCGACTGCGCGGATTATTCCGTAGTACACAACTAAAGGGCTTTCAATCCACGCATCCGCGTAGGATGCGACAACTGCCGTCAGCCGCCTGTAATTGCGTAAACACCTTTCAATCCACGCATCCGCGTAGGATGCGACGGCGATTTTTGATCCAAATATGCCCGAAACTCCATATTTATGATCAAAAATACGCGTAAATTAATAAACTTCTGAAATAGCATGGATAAAAGTGTAATAAGATTACATTTTCAACTGGTTTTCCGGTGCGAATGTCCCCGGAAATTCATGTGCGCTTCACATTCGCACTACATAATCAATGGACCTTCTAAATCAATTGACTCTTTCACACCGATATGTTCTACCTTATTCTTGTAATTATTGCCCAACTGATAGAATCTCAGGCTATCTTGTTCTTGATCAATAATGTCAAGGAGCTTTAATTTTAAAACAGTAAATTGAGCAGCGTCGACAACGCACTCAAACACTGAATTTTGAACACGCTGGCCGTAACTTTGACATACTTTTGAAACCTGCCGCAGTCTTCTTTGTCCTTCACTACTGCTCGTACTAACATCATAGGTAACCAATACCAACAAAACTTATCACCTACTTCCATAAGAAAGGCGGGTACTCATCTAAATCATTACGCAAATACCGGGCTAACAATAAGGCTTGCACGTGCGGGACTAGCCCCCACGAGTTTTTCTCACCAAGATAGGGATGCGTGATCTTCTCTTGCTTCTTATTTTGCCAAGCGGTTAAAAACTTCTTTCTCGCTTCATCCCTCATGATAACGGCGCCATTTTCTTTTCTCATAAAATCCTCTTTACTTAGAATCCTCTTGTTAATTAGTGACAACACAAATTTATCTGCATAGACACCTCGCAGTTCCTCCATTACATCCAGCGCCAAGGATGCGCGCCCCGGACGGTCACGATGTAGAAATCCAACATATGCATCCAGCCCGACACCTTCCAGTGCAGAGGCCACATCATTCGCTAACAGCGAATAAGCGAACGACAGCATCGCATTCACGTTATCCAACGGCGGCCTTCGGGAACGCAAGTGAAAGTAAAAATCTTCTTTTTGCTGCAAGATCATGTGGTCAAACAGTTTATTGTAGCTAATAGCCGCTTGACCTTCCAGCCCTCTTAAACGTTCTAAATCTTCACACGCCCTTACATCCAGCATTATAGCTGATAGCTGCTGCGAAATAACTTTGAACTGGGCAACATCGATGCGCAAAGGATAATCTCTGGTCATTCTTTCAATAATCCATTTGTGATTATACATCTTGCCGATAATAAAATTACGCGCAATCTTCGCCGAAAGGACCTTATCTTCCGATACGGCATATTGCTTCTTCCTTAGGACGACATTGCCTTTGCTTTCCCCAATCACTCTAGCAAGGAACCTGCCGTTCATCGTGTAAAATACGAATGAGATATTGCGCTCCGCGCAATATCCCATAAGTGCCGGACTTGCACCTGTGTAACCAAAAGTGATAATGGATTCCAGATTGTGCAACGGAAGCCTGCCGAGCTTCTCCTCTTCCTTAAGCAGAACAATATTATCTCCATCCAGAGATAAATAAACATCGGGTGTCGTAATAAATAACGTATTCAGCAGCTTTTTCATTCTTTGATTCTCCCTTCAACATAACTTTTTACGGTCCGTTTACTCATAAGCTCCGGCAAGCAAATATGTTGAAGGGAACAGCTTCGGCAGAAAGACCCTGGTTTCACTTTGGGCGAATGTCTGCGCTTATAATAGTCCTGCATCTCGGCAACCACAAGCTTTACTTTTTTCTTAATAGCTGCCGTTAGCGGGACTTCGACCCGATGTTTGATTTCATTATAAAACAAATAACCTGTATCTATATCGCACAGCAGCATTTCCTCCAAACAGATGGCTTGTGCAGCCAATTGTAAAATATCCTCATCGTTTTGCTTCGGTTTTCCGCGTTTATATTCAACTGGATAAGCAATGTATTTACCTTCAGCACTATTAATTTCAACACCGCTATCGTCTCTTATAAACTCTACCACATCGCAAATACCTGATATTTTAAGGGTCTCCGATTTTATAGGCATTGCGCGAACGACTAGCTTATCACCTCGCTTCTCTCTTACGAACGGTTGATCGGCCTTCCGGTGAAGATGCTCCCCTTCAACGGTTCTGACGTTCTCTTCCCATTGCTGTTCAATATGAATCAACGCCCACTGCCGTTTGCAAAATTGAAAATGCTGTATGCCGGACAACATTAAATAATCGTCGTCTCCATCACTGCCCATCGATTCTCTCTACTCTCAATCCTTCCAACGGATGAACAGTAAATTTGTAATCTCCGAACGTCTTCGGTTCATCGATAAGTTTTTCAATCGTTAATGAACGATGTACCTTGGCGGAAGAATATTGACCCAGTTTGGAACTATGCTCCCACCAATATACCGTGTGGACTTCCATGCTTCCTTCCGGTCTGGCGGATGACGCGTCGTTCTCGAACAAGGTAACGAGCCCTTGCTTAATCTTCTCGGCATCCCTATTCGTAAATCCTGTCTTCTCGGCCAGCTGCGTATTAATACTGCCATAAAAGACATAGACACCCGAATCTACACGATGCTTCATTCCCATCGTATCCGAGCCTCTTGCTGCACCGGGCTCGGAATTGACGCTTTTTGTAATTTGCATGCTGGTGATATCAATAGGATCAATACTTGTTGCCGTATGAATAGACACTGGACCTCTTACACCGACGGAGACACCAGCCCCTTTATCCGCTTTGAACGCAAATACTTGGCCAAAGCTTCGGACGTCCAACCATTCCTGGCAAGCAATTCTGGCAAAATCATCACCGGAGCTTGTCTTAGATTTCAAAATTTTCTCCAGCTCAGCATTCGCATCGGCGCGCTCCCTTAAGCTGTTATACGAATCTGATTTGCGGTCATTGGATTGAACAAAGATAGATTCTCCCATATCCTGCAGACGATTTCTAATCTTCCGTTTGAGCGCGACATCCGAAATCTCGCCATAGCCATCGTAGTTTTGCCGCGGACGATTACCATTCAGTGGATCACCGTTAGGATTAGCCTTGGTTACGGACAGCACAACTGCAAAATCAATTTTGTGATCTAAAATAGTCATATCTCATCTCTCCTTTTTACTCAGATACAGCGGCTGCATCATTAATTTCTTTCTTCTGATAAAGTTCATGCCTTTGACTATAAAAACCCAGTAAGTATATCTCGGATAATGGCTTATTATTAAATTCGGCAATAGGTATGCGAGAGGCTACCTCATCTATAATCTTGGAATAATAAGTCCCCTTCGTCCCAAGCCTGGCTTGATAAGGTTGCAAGGAGTTCTGGATGGTTTTCCAGGTTCTTGCCGGATGCCTGGAGAACGAATTCATATAACGAATGGCATTGGTAGCACGGGTTTCTTCAGCGCCTAACGCTCGTCTTTCCAAAACATCGGCGACAGCTAACAAGCGGCCGAATAAATAATCGCGGTTATTAATGTCTGCATCTAATGCCACACTGAATCCCTCCTGTCTGTTTTTGATTAGAGCGCAGGTAATACTCAACGTTTTCTCCCATTCCCATTTTTCCATCGATACGGGATTTGACGCGCGGTAGTAAGCACTGTTGACTATATCCAACGGTATATTTCGATCGTCGATAATACACGGCAGCATTCGTGCCATTAACCCTTTGACGATCTTTTCATTTGCTTTTGGCCCGTAAGCCGCAAAAGCGATATCCTTCGAAGCCGGTGCTCCGTAAAATTGCACGTAGACACCTTTATCATCCTTGCGATACCGATGCAGCCACACACAGGTGGAATGCCATTTCACAAGTCTGTCCAGGTAGAGTTCCTTGTCCATATTCCGGTAATACAGCACCGCCATGCGTCCCGTTGTAGCCGAATCCAGAATTAAAATATTCACCTTGTCACCAGACGAAGCCGACAAACGATTTCGATAACCATCGAACGCTTTGGCAACTTCGCTAGCAAACTCCTTATTGGTATACGATATTCTCTCTTTAGTGGCAATTGGCGCAGGTGCGATCGTAAATAGATCCTCACTAGCTCCCGGAATATCAAGATCATCATTGCCCCATACAAGAAACACACGATCATCAATGATTTTTCCCTGACGATTTATGAGCCATTTCAATGCGTTATGCGCTTTTTGGGATACGTCATAACTAATGCTTGCCGCTTCATTGCTTAGATTAAACCGCCCTCGAAACGTAAAGCCGCTGGTGTCATTGGCCGAAATTAATTTGGCCTTGTCCGCCGCATTTCTAATTTTGTTGGCATGTTTGTCCGTGGCAGGAAGCCTTCTTCCAGAAACGTAACAAAGATCCTCTTCGCCTAACTGACTGCTGTAAACCCGGATGAAGGAATCGTACATCTCCTGATCCTTCCATACTTTCGTTAAAATCTTATTAGGCGAATAGACATTGAACCGAACGAATGCACTCGCTTGCTCGCCGCTAATAACTGAGAATATTTCCGGCTTTGGGCCGTATAACGCCTCATACTTTTTGTCCCACTTATCAATTAGTCGGTCATCGGCATCTACAACTAAAATCTTCTGCTCAACTAAATCCTGTATGAGCCGCCCTTTGCGCAAATATTGATAGATGCTCTTCACCTTATCAGCAGCATACGGAGAATTAGCCCAGTTTTCAAGTTGTTTAATATAGTATGTATAAGGCTCTTCTTTTTTAATTTCACCGCCGTAGGCTGCATAATCTCCCGCAACATAACTCAATTTATCATGAAGAGGGTATGGTGCAATCTTTGAACCTGCGCGATTTGCAGAGTCTTCGGTGCATGGAATTAATGTACTCGCATTGCTCTTCTCAATCACAGTTGCCGAA
This sequence comes from Paenibacillus abyssi, assembly GCF_014640295.1. Taxonomy (GTDB): domain Bacteria; phylum Bacillota; class Bacilli; order Paenibacillales; family Paenibacillaceae; genus Paenibacillus_D; species Paenibacillus_D abyssi. The sequence goes on from NZ_BMGR01000015.1 coordinate 26,106, forward strand.
TGAAACTCACCATCTGCCGTTATCTCCACTTCAATGTGCGCATTTTGAGTAGTATGAGAGACGGGCAGCAGCGTGTACTCTTGTTCATTATGTTTTTTTTCAATCTTGCCGATGAGATCCAAGTTAGCTTCATAGGTTTCAAACAGATTTAATAACCAGCTCATAGATTCCCCCCCTCTTCCAGTCGCACGAACAGATCATCTGCTGATTCGACATTTGAATCATTGAAATGCTTTTGCTGCATGTCCGTAATCGTGCGAACCTGTGTACACTGTTCAGGTCTTATAAATTGAATAATGCCGTCCTTCATAACCGGATTCCATAGACGCACTTCCAATTGGTCGCGGCCCGTTTCATCCGGATAATTGATGCCATGGACCATGCTGCCCAGATGTATATCGCCGTACTTGTCATAAAACCCATCCCCTTCACCAAATACGCAAGGTTCTACATAAGCCTGACATTCCCTGGCACCAAGGAAAATATCTCTCCGACCGCCAGCCTCTAGAGATCGCTTCATTATGTTATGATGTTTGTTCTCATTACGGTCATAAGCCATATCGGGCCGGTTCATGTTGAATTCGAAATATGCTCGCACTTGGTAACGAACATCTCTCAAATACGTATAATTAGCAAGTGTATTGCCACCGCCATAATCCATCGGACGAATGCCTTTGGACTCCATTCGGATGGGATTTAAGATACGCACTTCATCAACGAACATGATCAATGTCGGTTTCCAGTAAATTGATTCGACAATCCCTTTAAGAGATTGGTATGTTGGCACGTGGTAAGAGAGTTTCTCCCCGCCTAGCTTAGTTAAAGGATCCGTGAATAATGCATATGCACCATGTACGACAAACTCGATCGAGTTCCTCATCATTTCACCTCCCTTTCCCAGTTAATTTTAGATAAAATTTACTATAATTATATAATATTCCAGAATTGAAGCCTTGTAAACAAAAATATTTATCATAACACATTATATGAATTTTTTAATTAGACTTAGGTCATGTTATAATAAATCGTCGCTTTTTAAATAAAGCGTGGATTGAAAAATATAGTGTGTCATGTGGAAACCTATCCGATCGATCAGATAGGTTTCTTGTCCTTTTTCAAAACATCCCCAATTCAAATTGGCTGTCATTATCTAGATCAAGGCCAAATTCCTTGTTATAGGCGCTTTCCTTCAGTGCGAATATTTTACCGTCAAGCAGACTTACCAGTCCCCCGTTCTGCGCCAATTGATCCCGTTCGTAACGAAACAGATTGATCGTATACTGCTGAGCTTGTCGCAATAAACGTGACAGATCCTCGATTGATTCATTCCCATTCAGCCTTGCTATAATGGTTTTGCCTTCATCATCATAAGGAACAATAACGGAGGTTGAACGGTCATCAATCACATGGAAGTTTTCTGCGGCCGTTCGGTAACTGTTGACAATAAATAACGGCAAGCTTTCTTTCCTCTGATGCATGTAGGCTTGGTTATACGAGTTGTGTTTCCTGTCAGAAGCCAATAACGCTGTCATATCCTTCTCTAATTTTGGAACAAAATAGTTTAAACTCGAATTGAATTCCATATAAAACTCCTTAAAATACCTGTTCATGGCCTGAGCAGATAAAATATGGCCGCCATGGTGGTTCCGGTCACGCTTGAGATCGGCCAGGATCCGTCTGGACAGATGTTTCCCAACCTTTATTTCCTGCAAATGATCCAGTTTCTCCTCCACATGATCAACAACATAAACTTGCCGGATCTCCCGCTCTCCATGACGGTTGCATCTGCCTGCAGCTTGCGCTATCGAATCCAGCCCCGCCAAAGAGCGAATCACACAATCGAAGCTTACATCCACCCCGGCTTCAATCAATTGTGTGCTGATGCATATGACCTTCTCATTCTTCTCAAGATGTTCCCGCACTTGTCCCAATATGTGATTCCGGTGCGCGGCGCACATCGATGTGCTCAAGTGATAAATGGGGACATCACTGCCCTCCACTTGCCGGTATAATCTCTTCACAACTGTTTTCGTATTCAAAATAACAAGCACACTCTGAGCCTCGCCCATTCTCTCCGTAATAAAATCGGCAAGCTTGTCATTGTTAAACGTTTCATCGGTTGCTTTATCAATAATTTCCACCCGTTTAAAAGCCTCAATCACGTGATCCAAGTTATCAATAATTTCAGCTTCTGCGTTCACGGCCAGCTTTTTCTCAACAGAATCCAATGCAGGCTGAGTAGCAGTGCAAAGAATGAGACTGGAACCTCCGTAGGTTTTCAAGAAATTCAGTGCTTGATTAAATAACGATACACATGAAACGGGAACCTTCTGCACCTCGTCAAAAATAATCACCGACTCGCTTAAATTATGAAGCCTTCGAATATTCCTGCTGCCCTTGGCATAGAACACGTTCAAAAACTGCACCATCGTTGTAAAAATAATCGGAGAATCCCAGTTATCCTTGGCCAGCTTCAGTTTTTGCAGTGTATTAATTAGGCCATCTTCATATTCGTCATTATCATCGACATCCTCGATGACGTTCGAATGATGCTCCAGTATGTGTCTGTCATCTGAGAGGATTTTACGGACTGCTTCGGCGTTCTGCTCAATAATTGTTGTATACGGCACTACATAGATGATGTGTTTCTTGCCGTGCAGACTGGCATGCTTCAGCGCATATCTTAAACTGGCCAATGTCTTGCCGCCTCCGGTTGGAATTGATAACGTGTAAATCCCAGACGGCTTCTCGGCAAAACGGACGCACTGTTCCGACATTTCACTTCTTAGCACATTAATTTGTGTATCTGCAGCACCTTGGGTTTGGTAGGAGTGGATGGTTGCCATGAGCTTCTCATAATAAGCGTCGAACAACTCCTTGCGGTTTTGTTCCGGTTCTTCGGACGTATTTTGTTCAAATAGCCTCGTATTTGTTCGATCAGCATCGATTAGAGTGCTGAATATAAACTTGGTCAGAAACATCAGCTTGCTTTCACTACTCTCTGTAGAAGGCTTCATTAGAAAAGCCTCTAATTCTAGTAATGCTTTTGAGATATATTGCTGAAATTCCGCCTCACTGATGACATGATCAAAAAAGCACTTCATCGATCGATCAAACTCATTTAGTTGTTTATCCCGTACGCGATTTAAGTAAGGCGACTCTATATCCGGACTTAAAAAATCATGAAGATAGGAATGATGCGACAGGATTGCGTTTCCTGCAACTTCGGCCAGAATCCAATTGAGCATGGAGGGATTCCCCGAATGATACAATTGGTATAATAACTTTCCACCCGCTGTCGAATGGTCAACACTGCCTCTCTTGGGTGGAGAGTCCGGATTTCTCACTGCCTCTAAGATGTAATCTCTAAATTCATGGGTGTACTTGCCCATATCATGAAGCATGCCCGCAAGACCTGCTATGTGCTTGACGCCAATCTTTTCCCCGTATGATTCCGCCAACGATCTGACTCCAAGCAAATGCTCCTCAACGCTTTGAATCTGTTTGTCGCTTTCGCGGATATGGGCGATGTACATCATTTTATCCCTCCCAGTTGTTTACTTTTGAAACTTTAAAATAAATATATACCAGCTTTTGGACAACAAGCTGTCAGGCAACATATGTTCTTATTATTAATCTGCCTGAAGCATCCTATTGCATAAGGGGCAATCGGCCATTTAACTCCATCGTTCTTCATTGTTATTGGCATATTCAAAGCTACATGTTAGATATGAGTAGTCTTCTCAAAGCAATAAAAAAGACTCCCGTTAGATATATGACGGCAGCCATTGATGTTTGTAGTTTATGTTTTACCTAAGCCTCTTAATTATAACTGTTCGTTGTATATTGATAAACATTTCATGCGATTGCATTTTACACTCCACATATTGAATTAGACTCTCTTTCGGCTAGAGGTGGTATAAATGGTTTATTCACGCTAACATCCCGATTTGACTTTTTTCTTTTCTTTCTGTTACTCATCAAACTCACTTCCTAAATCCATCTTAATTGAGCGTACAGATCAGCCATTACTCCTTTCGGATTCCGATTGCAAATAAACCCATTGTATACTCACCTGAGTCACAATGGGCAATCTAGATTGTTATTAACGGCACACCGAACGCTTCCTTGAAAAATTCATATCGTGATCCTTTGAATTCGAGACCAAGCTGATGCTCTATAGAAGTGGCAATAATAAATTTCACCTTAATCAACATTTCTGAAGTGATCTGCTATGAAACTCGACCCGGCTAAGTTCATTTCAATTTTATTTTGACGGTTTTATTTTAAATCCTGCAACAGCGTTTTCATTTTCGTATAGTGACCGCTTACACGTCCTGCCATATAATTATAGAACAATTGGTTCTCTGCCATCTTCGCCATTTCTGCATCGATATCGACGTTATTTCCATTATTATTTATAACTTTATCCGTCGACTCGGTGATTTTGAAAGGAATTTCTGACAAATTCATGTCTTGCTGCGGCAGATGTTTCGGATGGGTCCTTTTCATTGTTATCTGATCCTGGTTATGCTCCGCAAGAAGTTTACGTTTTAGCTCTTCCTGGAAAACAACCGATTTCGTTTTATAATTGGGCGTATCGGCATTGGCTATATTATCGGTAATGACATTGTGGCGTATGGTTAAAATATTTAACAGTGCTTCGTTCATCCTGGATCTGCTGGAATGGATCATGCTTCATTCTCCTTATCTAGAGTACACCTGCTTGCCTAAAATTTCTGCTTATTTTGTCTTCCAATTCCAAATGGAAAGCCAAATGAATATTCCGAATTGTCTTACTCTCTCATTAGACTTAACTGTTACTTTTTTATTCTGTCATTCATCCATCCATAACAGTTTGCTAAAGCATCATACCGCCTAAGTTATACTAAAGATCATTCGCTGCATCAAATATTATTATACATAACAAAATTTTCCTCTGTCAACGAACCATTTCAAAATACCCCTGTCACATAAGCCTAGTAGCTCACTTCACCCTTTGGCTTATAGAGCAACTTGCTACGAAAAAAAACCGTATCGACGAAAGTATCTGTTAGAGACAGAGTTTCACCAACTGGAGAATGCGTGCCTCTGGGCACGCCGTACACAAAAAAAGACTGCCGAGATTTTTTCTCGACAGTCTTCCCGTTCAAGTTATTTCTTTGCAGCATCCTGTACTACTTTCGGCGCATCGGCACTATACACCGTTTTCCAGGATTCCAGAATGTTTTCCTGTGTAACTTGGAGAGCCGGTACAGCTACATAGGAAGGCGTTTCTTTGCCGAGCAATGCATAACCGGCCAGAATCGCTTCAGAAACACCTTGGTCGTAAGGCAGCTGTGCGCCCAGGCCCTTGATCATGCCGCCCTGTGCAATATTCAGCGCAACATTGGAGCCCAAGTCAATTGTAGTAATGGCCAGGTCCTCTCTGCCTGCAGCGCGCGCAGCAGCCAATGCTCCTTCAGCAGGTGTGTCCCATACAACAAAGAGGCCCTTCAGGTTCGGGTTCTTCGTCAGCATGGCGGAGCCTACCTTCTCACCGTCATTAGGACCCGCGATTCCGCCGCGATCGACAATCTTGATATTCGGATACTCTTCTGTAATCGTCTTTTCAAACGCTTCTGTTCTCTGTTTGGTTACGAAGAAATCCGCATCGTGGAAGATCACGCCGATATCGCCTTCCTCGCCGATTGCTTTCGCCAAAATATGCGCAGCTTCTACGCCATTGCCGTAGTTGTCTGCGGAAACTACGCTCACGTATTCCTCACCGTGCACCATGCCGCTTGGTTTGTTGTCCATAAATACCAGCTTAACGCCCTGAGCGGCTGCTTTCTTGAAAGCATCTGCGGTTGAAACCGGATCAACAGGGATACTCACGATAATATCCGGCTGCTGCGCCATGATTGTTTCAATATTAGCAACTTGCGTTTCCGCTTTGAAATTCGCGTCCGTCGTGGCGATGACTTGAATGCCCATTTTTGCAAATGTATCTCTAAGCCCTTTCACCTGAGCAGTCGACCAGTCGTTGCCTGCATAATGCAATGCGATTGCCGCTTTGTAGTTGCCTTCTTTAATTTTTGCTACATCTTCAGCCGTCAGCTCGAGCGTTTTGGCGGATACTGCGCTTTCACCATCCGGTCCTTTACTCAAAATTTCTTTATCCGGAAGATTCATGTTGACTGTAATGGAGCCCTCCGCGTTACCAGCCGGCTCCGCCGTGTTTTCACCTGCGTTATTCGTACCGGCCGAGGCATTGTTTTCCGATGCGCCTGCCGATGCATTGCCATTGCTATTCGATTCATTCGTGCTTCCACAGCCGGCAAGTACAATACTGAACATCAAAATGACAAGAAAGAATCCGGAAAAAAGCTTTTTCATAGATATTTACCCCCAATAATAAATTGAAATTCGGTTGCAACGCATTTTCTTTCATTCTAAAGTCACAACGGTAAAGAAACGAATCACCGGTTACATAGAGATCCCCCCTTTCAATTTTATTGCCAATTCCATGTAAGCGCTATTATTATTTTCAATTTAAAACGGTCCGTTTACGACATTCCACCAAAAAGACCAAATTAATGGATTAAAAGCCACGATATGCTTGACGCCAACCTCCTTAGCGGCGTCAAGCATCCTTCATCACGGTCGCAGCGAATGTTCAAACCGTTCCTTCATCCACAGGCATACTTGCCATAAATCCGATACCGGTTGGTTGGTAAACGGCAGCATCGGCATATAATTAGCAGGCCCGAACTCCGGTGTGAACGTCAGGTTAGTACCATCTTTTACTCTCGCTTCAACGATCCGTTTCCACCAGCCTTCGTGCATCTCCAGCTCCGTCGCGTATTCAGGCGCGGCTGGATGGGGAACCTGCGGCCCCTGGGCATAACCTACCCGTGTATGAATATGAATCGTACGCTCTATTGCGAGCGCTAAATCCTCCACCTGATCCTCGAGCAGCGATTCGCACACACATACCCAGTGGCTAAAATCTGCTGTAAGCTTCAGTTCCGGGTATTTGCGGAGGAGCGCCGCCGTCGTCCATGGCGTAAACATCGCGCGCCCCCTATGGGTTTCATGCCCGACCGGAATGCGTAACTGTTGTTCAACGGCAAGCGCCTGTTCGAAATAGGCCGCCTGTTCGCCGAACGTCATAACATCCCGTGCGCTGTGCGAGTTGATCATAATCGGCCGCATTGACGCTGCGCGCTCGGCTTGTTCGCGGAACGACTCGGCGTGATTGTCCCCGGCCGTAAATACCATGGCAATATAGTCCAGTTTGTATTGTTCCAGCAGTCGGAGAAAATATTGGTCGTCGACCGGAGTCCCTCCGGTAATCGACAAATCCGCCGGATGCGGACTTTCGATGCCGTCGTAACCGGCAGCGGCAATCCGCTCGATCTGACTCTCCAACGGACCGTCCATTCCCCATAGTGATTTAAAGCTTTTTATCTTCATCACTGTACCACCATAGCAAGCGATCTCAGCTTCACATCTGGGTTCGCCAGTGCTTCCGGATCCGGTCTTGCTCCCTGATGAATAAGCATTTCGGAGAACCGGATGTCCTTCGCAATCTTGGATATCGGCCCGATCGCGCTGGCCGCAACCAAGCTTCCATCACCGGCAAGATGGAAATAAAACCTTCCTTCTTCGCCGATATCGCGGCTTACGATCGTTTCACCGGCATCTGTCAGGCCGGTAACCTGCAGCGTCAGCTCATATTGATCCGACCAAAACCAAGGTACAGCCTTATAAACCTTATCTGCACCCATCATGTTGTGTGCCGCAAGAGTGCCCTGATCCTGTGCATTGCGCCAAGCTTCAAGACGAATTCGTCTGCCACCATAGAATGGATGAGGGAAAGAGCAGCAGTCTCCGGCGGCATATATGAAAGGGTCGCTTGTACGGAGCATCTCATCGACACGGATGCCGTTATCGATCTCTAACCCGCACTTCTCTGCCAACGATGACTCCGGAATCGCACCGATACCGATAATAATCGCGTTGCATTCGATTGTTGATCCGTCTGCGAGTACGATCGTCTGCCGTTCCCCGTTCTTCGTTATCTTCTCGATCGGTACGCCAAACTTGAAATCCACCCCGGCTTTGCGATGCCTTGCCTCTACGACATCGGCGATTTCCTTGGGAACACCCCGCGACAAAATGCGAGGCCCAAGCTCGATCAGCGATACGGTGCAGCCGCGTTCGATTGCGCTCGCTGTCACTTCCAGCCCGATAAAGCCTCCACCGATAACGGCCACATGCATGCCGGAGTGAAGACGATCACGCAGCTTCATCGCATCGGCATAGGTCCGAAGATAAAGAACATCCGCGTCCTCGGAGCCCTCCAGCTTATACTTGCGTGGACGTGCTCCCGTCGTGAGCAGCAGCCGGAAATACGGGATTAACCTGCCGTCCTCCAGCAGAACGGTACGCCGTTCTCTATCAATGTCTACCGCGCCGCAGCCGGATATAAAAGTGATGTCATGCTGCGCCAGCCTCTCCTCGTTCAGGATCCATACGGGCGCAGGTTCATCCTTGTCAAGCAGTGTGCCTTTGGAAAGCGGCGGACGTTCATAAGGGGAAAGCCTTTCTTCCCCGATCAAAGTGATCGGGCCGGACCAGCCTTCCTCCCGAAGCTGCACGGCGGCACGCGCCCCGGCTTCGCCGGCGCCGATAATGACCATTCCGATATCTGTCATAATGATCCTCCTCAGTCGATCTGGATGAAGAGCTTGCCACCTTCAATTTTTACAGGATACGTCTTGATGGCCTCGCAGATCGGAGCGCGTTTTGCTTCACCGGTCGTGAAGTCAATCCGCCCGTTATGTTTCGGGCATTCAATGATGTTGCCCATAACAAGGCCGTCCGCCAAATGAACCTTCTCATGCGTGCAGTGTCCGGCCGTAGCAAAGCAATCCCCTTTTGCATTCCTGTACAGCGCATAGGTTTCGTCGCCATGATCGAATCTTACGACATCCTCCGTATCGATCTCATCGATTTCAACCGTTTCAATCCAAGTAGCCATAAAGTACCTCCATGATGTAAGTTATTTTATATTTTAGAAACGCTTTCATTTCGCTCATTTTCACTTTGCTCTAACGTATATATCGGATTTTATTCCGCTTTTTTTACAATCAATTCGTCTTGTTGAATGACAGTGCCATAAGGAGCAGGACCGTAGCGATACGGACGCGCCGTACTTGGCAGCGGACGTACAATGGTATAGGTCGGATCTTTGCGCTGTTTCCGCAGCGCCGCGAATATCTCTTTAAGCGCCGCATAAACGCTAGGGCTCGGCTTCGGGCAGTCCGCTTTCATTTCTTCATGAAGAGCCGGCAGTGCATGATACGGTACCATTGGAAACATGTGATGCTCAATGTGATAATTCATGTTGCAATACAAGAAGCGAATAACCGGATTCATATAAACAGTGCGCGTATTCAAGCGATGATCGAGTACATCGTCATTTAAGCCCAAATGCTGCGTCCACGCGATCAGCATAACGGCCCAAAAACCGTAAAAGGTAGGGAGTACGACAAACATCGCCGGCAGGATGCTTCCTGCATAGATGCACGCCGCGATGACCGCGATAAAGATCAGAATCCATACGCGCGCTTCCCAATAACATTTTTTGAACTCGGAGGCGGGAATATAATCCATTTCCTCTTTATCCATTTTGCCGAAGGCATGCAGGAATATTCTTCTGAGATCAGCAATCCCCCCATACACATGGAACAGTTCGCCCAGCAGCACGCGCCATACCGGCGGCCTCGGTGCATGAATCTCCGGATCACGGCCTACAATATAAGTATCCGTATGGTGACGGACATGGCTCCACCGCCAAGGCGTTGCGGGGAATAGGTTCATGAACGAGGCGATTTGGTAGATTACTTCATTCATCCAACCCGTCTTAAACATCGTACCGTGACTGGCTTCGTGCCACCGGGAATTGCCGGGCAGCGCATACACAGCGCCGTATGCGGCGAAAGCCGGAATCGCCCACCAAGTTCCCCAGGAAAGGTATGCGAGATAACCCAGAATACCCAGAATTGCGAACCAGATGATCGTATCGCGTATCGCCGGTCCGTCCTTTCGCTTCATCAGCTCTTTCATTCGTTGACGAGGAATCGGGGAAGCGTACCATTCAGCCGAGGCAATCCCGAGTTCCTGGGCCTGTTTGTTTCGCGGCCCTGTAAGACTATAATCCCTTGTTTCCATATTGACTGCCATTTTAAAATTCCTCCTTTATTCAAAATCTATGAATTTTCGTTCTTTTTCAATGCGTTGATCAGTTGAATCGGCGGCTTTTCTCTCAGCACCTCCTGCCAAGCGGTCAACAAATTATCAGGTGTGATCTTATAGGGGGTTACGCCTATAAAGGACGGAATCTTTTTGCCCAGCAGCGCATTGGCCGCCGCCATTGCCATCGCTCTTCCCTGCTCATAAGGTCGCTGAGCGCTCAGACCTTTGATGGAGCCTCCCATAGCCATGTTTAAAGCCGCTTCACTGTCCAAATCCGCTGTTACGATACTGATATCTTCACGATTTAGCTCACGCAAAGCGCTCAGTGCTTCTAATCCCGGAGCATCCCACGATACATAGAGACCCTCGATGTCGGGATGATTTTTGATCATTTCGTAACACTTGTCGAAGGCTCTTTTCTTATTAATAAAGCTTTCTACAGCTACGATTTCCAGTTCGGGGAATTCTTCGTTCAATACTTGCTCGACTGCCGCATCCCGCTGCTGTGTGGCAAAAAAAGTAGCGCCGTGCATGAGCAGCCCGATTTTTTTCTTGCCGTTTTTGGTAAGATACTCTCCGAGAATTCTGCCTGCAATTTGCCCGTTCTCCCTTTCATTGACCGAAACGCAGGTCACATAATCCTCGCGATCGAAGCCTTTGGGGACGTTATTAATCAGAACTAGCTTTGTCCCTGCATCGACAACCTCCCTGTAGCTCGGTGCCGTCAAAATTTCGTCGGCGGGAATGCTGATAAGGACATCAGGATTCATCGCAAGAATGCTGGCATGCTGTTTGTTTTGAAGCTCCGGATCAAAATGGGCGTCTGTAACGGCAAGCAATCTGATGCCAAGCTCTGAAAATACGTCCTTGATTGCTCTCTCATGCAATCTTGTCCAAGCGATTCCTCCATAATGGAAAGAAATAGCTGCCGTATAGGAACCTGCTCTAATCTGTTCAATTTCCGAGGAACTCATTTCCAGTATTTCTGGACTTTCCGCCTTTTCTCCAAACGGGCCTCTGCCAATGCTTTGTGTCGAGTTTCTTATGATGAGCTTGCTCGAGACTACTGTATCCTCCGCACTGTTCCCGGAGCCGTTTATTTTGTCCATCAATTTCTCGATAGCCTTAACCCCGATGTCTACAGGATCGAATGCTGCCGTTGTGATTGCGGGATTCAGCATAGGACTCAGCTCAAACTCATGAAGGCTGACCAGAGAAATATCATCGGGACACTTGATGTTGTTCGTGTGAAACAGCTTTAACAACTCTATTAATGCTTGACCGTCCGCACAGAGCATTGCTGTCGGTCTGTTGTCGTCCTTCAACATTCTTACAACAGAATTTTTATCAAAATGGCCTTCGGCATCGATTTGGACGACCAGCCCGGGTACGAATGGAATGCCGTTCTCCTGCAGCGCTTCTTTATACCCGTCAAGCATTTGCTTGTGACTCGAGCCGCTCTGCTTGTCGATAAAACAAATCTTATCGTGTCCGCTTTTGATAACATGATGCGCAGCCCTATATGCGTTCCCATAGTAATCGATTAATATGTTCCCTAATTGTTCCGATTTGCCGAAATGGCCGATGCTTACGGTCGGAATGTTTAACTCCTTCATCTTGAATACATCTTCATCGCTGTTTTTGTCGGGAATCGCTATGATGCCTCGAGGCTTTTCCATTCGAATGTATGCCCGGATCTTGCTTTTGTTCTCGGAATTTAATACGACAACGCTATAACCGTATTGGTCTCCCTTGCTTCTGATGCCCTTGATCATATTGACATAAAAGTAATTTTCCAGATTTTCCACCAGACACAATATGACATCCGATTTAAGGGCTTTCATGCTGCGCAATACAAAGCCTGGCTGTCCGTCCAATTCATTAATGACAGCCAACACTCTATCCGTTAGCTCCGGACTCACATATCTCGTTTTATTCACGACATGAGATACGGTCGCCACCGATACTCCCGCTTTCTTTGCTATCTCTTTAATATTCATTCTCTCTCACACCCAGTGTTATTTACGTAAAGAAAACGGATACAAGAGTAATATTCTCGATCCACCTCTCTTTTCCGTCAAACTTCCATCACCAGATTTTCATTTTTGCGTAAATATTCTAGCGATATATCTTTTATAACATATGAACTTTTAGACGTCAATCTATTTCTGTAATCGTTTTCTCCGTTTAAAAATTTATTTTACCCTGAAATAAACACATTTTCCCTCGCATAACACACCTATTTATTCCTAACTTCACCTCTTTTAAATTATTTACGTAAATAAATCAAATTATTCTCTAATCATTCGCATATCTTCTATCATAACCTCATTTATTTACGTAAATTTTATTTGAAATCAAAAATGGCAGGAGTGGACCCTGTAGGTTCCTCCCGCCATTTTCGTTGTCGCTACAATTTAATCGGCCGCTATTGCGCTTAGCTCTTTGGCAATGTTATCCGCGATGATATAATTCGCCAGCCCATCCATAGGCGTCGGGGTTTTGTTGATTGCTCATTCGTTCCGGCATCTGCCAATGACTCGCTCCTGCTCATCGAAAAGAAGCCTGTTTTCTGCAGTTTTCGAATGTAATCGTGTAAAATAGACAAGTTGGTTTATAATTAGCTTATAATAGAATTATCTTATTGCTATGAGGGATTTAAAATGACTGAATTACAACGTCCCGAGCGTATCGACTGTATGAAATGCAAACATTTTTATGTGACGTGGGATCCTAACTTTCCCAGAGGCTGCAAAGCATTCGGATTTAAGACGCATACCATGCCAAGCATCACTGTGCTGGCTTCCTCGGGCAAGCCGTGCATGAATTTTGAGCCGAAGCTGAAACCGCTGTAGCCGTCCATCAAAGAAAAACCGCCAGCCTGAGCTTCCGCTCAGGCTGGCGGTTTTTCATGTTCAATCGTTTTTGCAATGATTGCTCCGACAATTAAAGCCCAGACAGGAGCGCTGATATGGAAGAATGAAAGGGGAGACATCGCAATGACAAAGGCAAAGATCGCGCTGAAACGGTATCGGCTGTCAGAAAAAGCGGTATGGAGGCTTGAACCGAGTACGCCGATTAATGCAAATCCTCCCACCAGGGCGGCGGCGGCGACCGGCAGCGCCTGCATGAACGGAACCGTCTTTGAAGCGAATATGCCGAAAAGCAAAAGCATCACTCCGGATACAGCCGAAGCGATATAACGCTTATGCTTCTCTCCCGCACCATCCTCCGCGCTCACAGCCGTCATCATCCCTGCTACATTAGCGCTTTGGCCGCCAAACAGGGCAACCACCATCGAAGTAATGCCGCTCATCGTAATGATCTGTTTCGTTGGCGGTTTGTATTTATAGGTTTCCAGCGCCCCGATCGCCGGCACCGCGTCATTGCTCAAAATCATTAAACAGAGTGGAATGGCTAACGTAAACAATTGCATCCAGGAAAATTCAGGCTGAACCAGGTCAGGCCAAGCAAAGGGAAGGTCCCCGTTTGGAAAATGAACCCCTTCTGTAAGAAATAACACAAGGAGCGCTACAACAATCGCTCCAACAACAGGCGGTATTCGTCTGCCCCATTTCATCAGAAGGAAGTAGCTTGCCAAGGCCGATACCCCTACCAGCGGCATCACTTCGATGGACGTTATCATGCGGATAACATAAGAAGTGACCAGCCCGGCCAGCATGGCGGCGATCACTTCCCTGGGGAACAGCTTCATAATGAAGGTAAAAGCGCCTGTTATCCCGATCAGAAAGATAAGAATGCCGCTCAGCAAAAAACCGCCTGTCATTTCATTATAGGTGAAATGAGGAGATGCCGTTGCCAGAAACGCAATTCCCGAGAGGGAATTGGCGCAAGTGATAGGCATTCGATAGAGCAGCGGTAAAAAGATGCTAAGAACTCCTCCGAAAAAGTAAACGGCAAACACCCAGCCGATGGTTTCTGCATGTGTATATCCGCCGTTAGCCGCTGCTTCGAGGATCAGAATCGGCGGGCCGGTCATTCCTAGCGTAGAAGCAATGACCCCCGCCGAAATATTTTTGGAATTAAGATCACGTAAAGGATTATGCCAACCTCTAATTAAAGCGGCTTGCTCCTCCCCCGTATCCGATGACTTCATGTGTGCCTCCCTAATCTGTTGGTCTTTCCGCTACCTAACTGCTTGAATCAAATGAAACAAGCGCCATCGGTTGATTCACGATGGAAAAGCATGAACTGATGCCGGCCTCGTGTAATGCTGCTGTCTCTGCCCCGATGCTGCCGACAAAATCGACGCCTTGCATTTTTTCCAAGCCGATAATGTCAAGAATAGGTTCGTTTCCGGATTGCAGCTGCCCGTTTAAGAGACCAGCGAATGCCGCCCCCAAGCCTCCGCAGCACCTGCTCCGTTAATTTGCTGAGTATCCTGTCCAGCTCCTGCAGTACCACTTGGGCAAAAAGCTCCTAAGTCCTTGATCGAACTCTGCTAAGATTTCGGGCGTCGCTCCCTTCTGTGGACCGAAGATATAAGCGGCACCGCGCGGTCCGTGGAGTGGATTATTCACATCGCAGGAACCTTACAACTCGAGATTGGTCATGATCCTTTAACGGTCCACTTATTGCGGCTGTAATCAATTATCCATCGGTTGCTTTAATCAGCGCTTCTACCGTGCCTTCTCCCCCATCAGCTAATGGTAAGGCAACGATTATCGCGTTAGGGCATACACATCCTGTATCCCCAAAGCAATGGCTTCACTGCCCAAAAGGGATGAAATACTTCCTTTAAAGGAATCGATCGCTATCAATACCTTCATATCCCGCTCTCCGATCCGTTTCCAACATCATCTTGTAAAAGATGATGTTTATCAACCATTATTTTTGCCATCTCTTCATATATCTTGATCACCGAAGAAGAATCCTCACCCGCCAAGCCTCTGGCATCGGCCAATTTATAAATCTCTTTGCAGACGCTTCCCAGTAAAAGAGGCGAGCGGGTTCTGTTTCCCATGTCCAGGCAGATGTTAAGGTCTTTGTGTTGAATCGCAAGGGAGCTGCGCGGAGAAAAGTCGCGGCTCAGCACACCCGGCACTTTATCTTCAAACATCCATGAGTTCCCTGCGCTGTTCTTAATCACCTCGTATATCATTTCCGGATCCAGCCCGTTTTTCACGCCCAAGACCATCGCTTCTGCCATCGACACCAAGTGGATGGAGACCAAATGCTGATTCACCGCTTTCATTGCCTGTCCCAGCCCTTCTTCATGACCAACTTTTATTATACGGGATCCTACTTTCTGAAGGATAGGCAAACATTGCCGATAGGCCTCTTCTCCTCCGCTGACCATCAAAGTCAGCGTACCCCCGCTCGCTCCCTTGGTTCCGCCGCTCACCGGAGCGTCGAGCACCTTGATTCTCTTCTCCCGGCACATGATTTCAATGGCTCTGACCTCATCCGGAGAGACGGTGCTCGATACGATAACAATGCCATTGCGAAGCCCCTCCAGCAGACCTTCGTCTCCCTGCAGGCAGCTTACGCATTGCGAATAATTTTGTACCATCAAAAAGACGATATTCGAACGCTCTCCCACTTCCTTCGGATGATTCGCTTTGGTCGCACCCTCTCGTTCCAGCTCGTTCATAGCCTCAGCATTAATGTCATAAACGGTTAATTCGTATCCCGCCCTGCCAATATTTTTCGCCATCCGGCTGCCGATTGAACCTAACCCGATAAAACCAACCTTTTGCATTTGCAATCCCCCTTAAGAGAGCCATTCCAGCGGAGCAAGTACGATCGCCGGAAACAAAATAAGCAAGAACAGAATAACAAAATAGACGAGTAAGAAAGGCCAGATCCCTCTCAATACATCTACCAACCCGATTTTGCCGATCGAGCAAGCCACGTTCAGTACGTTGCCTACAGGAGGCGTTATTAAGCCAATGCATAGCGTGAGTATGAATATTAGTCCGAAATAGACGGGATCAATGCCTGCCTGTATGATAACCGGCATTAAGACCGGGGTGAGAATGAGGATGTTAGGCGTCAAATCCATAACCATGCCGATAACCAACACCAATAAGGTAATGACCGTCATAAGAAGCAATGGACTGTCAATGAGCGGGCCAAGCATCTCAGATACCATACCCGGCAGATTCGCAACCGTGATCAGCCAACCGGTTACCATCGCCGCGGCTGTAAGGAACATAATGACGCTCGTCATTTTGGCGGAAGCTGCTAACACCTCGAACAGTTTGGGAAGTTTTAATTGCCGGTACACGACGAAGCCGACAAAGAAAGCATAGAAAGCCGCTACTACCGCCGCTTCGGTAGGCGTAAACACGCCAAAGCGAAGCCCGACAATAATGATGATCGGCAGGAAAAGTGCCCAGATCGCTTCTCTGAGTGCAATCAGAACTTCCTTAAACCGTTTACGCGGCAGGACCGTAACCTGCTCATTGCGCATGATTAGCCACCAGGTCACACATAAGCCCAAGCCCATTATAAGTCCCGGAACAATGCCTGCTAGAAACAGCTTGGTGATCGAAACCCCGCTCGTTACGCCGAACAGTATCATCGGAATGCTGGGTGGAATGACAGGCGCAATAATACCGCCTGATGCAATCAATGCCGTCGAACGATTGCGGTTATATCCATTCCTTATCATCATGGGAATCAACAGCGCACCGATTGCTGCCGTATCCGCTACTGCCGAGCCGGAAAGACTCGCAAAGAAAAGAGATCCGATTATCGCGACGTATCCTAATCCGCCTTTGATATGTCCAAACATCGACATCGCAAAATTAACGATCCGTTGCGAAATGCCGCCTGCATTCATGAGCTCGCCTGCCAAAATAAAAAAGGGAACGGCCATGAGCGGAAAATTATCCGCACCGTTTATCAAGTTCTGAGCGATAATCAGACTATCAAAATTACCTAAATAGAGCATCATGATGACCGCGCTAAAGAGCAAAGCGAAAGCGATCGGCATTCCGATGGCCATCCCTCCCAACAACGATCCTATAAAGAGCAATAATGTCATTTGTGCCCTCCCCCTTGCAGAGATTGGTGTTGGTTATGTTCTTCAAGCGCTGCTTCTTCCGCCGAGCGCCCTGCAGTGAGCTCATCAATGGCGTCTTTATCGAACATCGCGCGAATCGAATTGAGCAAAATAATAAGCCCCATGCACACGCTGAAGAAAACGCCGACCGCATAGTTGACGGACAGCGGAATGCCCGTTGCTGACGAACGGCTATCCAGATTTAGGAGCGCCAGCGTCAAGCTGCCGTCGGCAACTAAGTAGAGGATGAATAGCAGAAGCAGATTGGTGAAGATATAAACAACGCGTTTGATTTGCTTGGGCAGATTCTTTATAAGCAAGTCGACGCCAAGATGCTCATTGTTTTTCAGTGCTCCTATTGCCCCTAGAAATATAAGAAATACAAACAGATACCGGGACATTTCCTCTGACCAAGTAATTCCCGAGTCAAACAGATAACGCAAGACTACGTTTGCAAATACAAGAATGGCCATAGACGCCAAGATGATTGCCATGGCTGAATTCAATAGTGTCAATAGAAACTTAGATAGCCGTTTCACCACTCTGTCTCCTCCTTATATTGCTGAAACTTAAATGTAAGCGCTCACATATATTGGGACATAGATTGATAGAAATAAGAGAGGGAAAATGCTTACTTTCCCCCTCCATCCTGTTTATTTTCGAACCATATCAATTAATTCTTTGCCGATGGTCGGTTCAAAGTAAGTGTAGACTTCTTCCACTTTGGCCCGGAACGCCTCCTGATCGACTTCCGTGATTTCCATTCCCTCAGCGGTTAAATCCTCCAACAGCTTCGCCTGATTTTCCTGACTCACCTCTCGCTGGAAGTCTCTTGCTTCAATCGCCGCTTCCTCGATAACCGTCTTCAAATCATCGGGCAGACTGTCGTAAAATTTCGAGCTGATCATGACAGGAGACGGCGAGTATTGATGTCCAGTTAGCGAAAGATATTTCTGAACTTCGTAGAACTTTGAGCTGTGAATATTAGGAACTGGATTCTCTTGTCCGTCCACCACCCGGCCTTCCAAGGCCTGGAACAGCTCAGCAAATCCCATTGGAGTGACGTTAGCTCCCAATACTTCAAAGGTTTTCAGGGATGCCTTGTTTTCCGGAACCCTGATTTTCAAATCTTTCAGATCGTCTGGAGTTACAATAGGGTGCTTCGAATTGGTAATGTAGCGGGACCCATTCTCCCAATATGCAAGCCCTTTCAAATTTCTTTCCGGAAGAAAACTGAATAAGGTGTCGCCAAGCTCACCGTCCAGCTTGTCATAAGCATCCTGAGGATCTTTAAAAACAAACGGGAGCTCTAAAACGAGATATCTTTCATCGATCACCCCGTATGTGCCACCAGTGATCACCATTTGCACGATATTGTTTTGCACACTTTCGATGACCTGCCGTTCTCCGCCCAGCTGTGCACTATGGTAAATCTCCACCTTCAGCCTTCCTTCCGAGTTCTCTTCAACTATCTCTTTGAATTTCTCAGCACCTTGATTCCAGTGGCTGTCCGGTGCAAGCAGATGCCCCAGTTTTATCGTGTAGCTCTCTGAGGAGCCTGACGCACCCGAACCGCCCCCGCTGCTGCCGCTCGCTGAGCATCCAATAAGCACAAGCACCATGACCATCGCGGTGGTAACCGTTATCAACCTTCTATTAAACATTCGTATGCTCCCCTTTTGTTTATTATGGTTTGAGCAGAATCTTCACCTGATCTTCATCTTCGCTGAATTTCTTCATCGCTTCATTTACTTGGGACAACGGATAGGAATCCGTAATTAACGCTTTAATATCGATATCGCCCTGGACCACAGGCCGCATCAACAGCGGCACCCAAATTCTCAAAAACTCCGGGCTATGGTGCATGAGGGCATTAAACCGGATGTCAATCGCATGATGATGTAAACGATGAAGACCCACATTGATGGGGGACATCATATCCGGCAGCGAGCTTAAAACCCCTTCATCCCTTGTAATATCAATACACATATTAAAATAATCTTCGGTACGGGGATTCCAGTAACCACATGAATGCAAAGTCGTATCGACACCTTTTCCTTTCGTTAATTCCTTGATTTCTTCTCTGACATCTTGGGTATTTGTGTTCAAAACGAAGTCTGCACCGATTTTTTTCGCAAGTGCCAGATGTGCATCCGAATAATCAACGGCAATGACCTTGTGCGCACCGCGTTTTTTTAGGCCCTGCACCGCGATCATCCCTTGAAAATTCAATCCCGCAACGAGCGCAATATCACCTAACTGGACACCGCTGTGAAATACACCGAACATCCCTACACAGATCGGCTCCCCGAGGCAGGCGATTTCCATATCCAAGCCATCGGGAACTTTTATGAAATTTTGCACGGGACCCTTAAAATAATGGGAGAATGTATTCAAAGGCCCGAACGCCATTACCTTATCTCCGACTTTAAATTCCCTGACCTTCTTCCCGATCTCTACGACTTCACCGCCACCCTCGTGCCCGATGTGGGCAAAGCTCGGAAGGTCGCTTGGCATATGCATTCCGGACCAAGCCCTTAAATCCGCATCGCAGATGGATGCTTGCGTCATCTTCACGAGGATTTCATCCTCCGCAAGCTCTAACTGCCGGGTAATTGTATCAAGCGTTCTCGTTCCCGACATATAAATACTGATGCTTTCCATGGCGTTTTACTCCTTTCGTTTATAAGGACGTCACCCCTCTGCTCGATTAAAAAAAGCGTGATCCAACTTTTTTGGGGACGGTTTGCACAAAACCGGTTTCTTCATCATGCTCGCGATGCAGCACGATGTTTTCGCTCTCCACGATTATGATTTCAAGCGTATTCAACACGGTGCAAAAGCCGCGTTCAATATGTCCGCCGAACACCTTCTGGTTTTTATCGACCATCACCGTATGCAGGTGGATAAACATGCCGTCCTCGCGCTGGCAGATCAATCCCTGGCCGGATAACAGCTCCACCGGTCCTTCGGCAGTCATTTTATCGGTAAAACTTGCGCCTGTCTTCGAATTGGGATCCGGTTGAATGGCCTGATACTGCGCCGTCTTTAAGCTGCCAATCATGCTGGCAATCCCTCCGGCCTTGATGTTATATTTCCGGCATACCTCAATGATCCCCAAGATGACATCGCTCCCAGGCAATATTCTGGCTGCTATCACCCGATTCGATTTCCCTTCCGCCGACCAAAAGCGCTGTTCCGTTCCCATATAACCTTGCCTCCCTCGTATGAATTTAGACAACCTTGCCGATCGTCGTTAAGCCTCCATCAACCGCCAACGTTTGCCCTGTAATAAAATCCGATCTTTCTGAAGCGAAGAACAGCACCGCATTGGCAATATCCTCGGGCTCGCCTACTTTGGAAACCGGGATCGTTCTGGCCAATTCCTCTTCATGATCAGCTAACCAGGAAGAGCTCATTCGAGTCCGGCAAGGCCCGGGGGCAATCGCATTGGCGGTAATGCCGTAAGCAGCGCCTTCCTTAGCCGTCGCAATCGTAAAACCGACGATCCCCGCTTTGCTGGCGGCATAATGCGAAGTTCCGACAAACCCGCCGCCCATCATGGCAGCGATGGAGGAGATATTGATGATTCTGCCAAATCGCTGTTTTTTCATCACAGGCAGTACGTATTTCGTGCAGAGATACGGACCTCTAAGATTGACATTTAATACGAGATCCCAATCCTCTACGCTGATTTCTTCCATCGGCTTGCCCTGCGTGACGCCGGCGCTGTTGACCAGAATTTCGATCCGGCCATAGTGCTCAAGCACGCGTTCTATCATTAGAGCTACACTTTCTTCTTTTAAAACGTTTACATTTACATATAAGGCATCATTACCGGAATCTTTCAATTCCCGCTCAAACTCCAGCCCTTTTTCTTCTTCCCGATCAGCGATAACTATTTTTGCACCGCCCTTGGCCAGCTCAAGCGAAAATTCTCTTCCCAGCCCCATGGCCGCACCGGTTACAATTGCCACTTTCCCTTCAACCATTGATCGCTGCCTCCTTCATCCCACTTTGCTTCATGAACGCCGTTCATTGTGAATATCCACCATATGATAAGCCCATTCCCGCGCCTCCGGCCAGGCTTTATCAAACTTGGCGACCCAATCTTCTTCGGAATCATCATAGACGACAACATATTCCTCCGGAAACTCAATCACTTTCAACAGCTCTTGCTTCATAGCGCTCACCCGAATCGCTTTCTATGGCAAGTTACCATACCTTTATTTGCCCCTCTTCAACCTTCACATTGTACGACCTTATCTTAATATCCGGAAAAGCCAGGCAGTCGCCTGTTTTGATATCGAATTCCAATCTATGCCATGGACAATAGACGATTTCGCCTTCGCGGTCCCATGTGCGTTTCCAATCGGTATCTTTATTCGCTACAAGCGTACCGGAAACTTTCCCTTGGCAAAGGGGGCCGACCTGATGTGGGCATAGGTTGGGAAGAGCATAGAACTCTCCGTTCACATTAAACACCCCGATTTCCCTGTTATCCACCTTGACCACTTTGTGAGAGCCAACCGGAAATTCCTCAACTGTGCCTACCACATATTCCCTCGCTACTTTCTCCATTCCCGCCATCCTTTCTGCGCCAATGTATTTTAGGATCTGAACCAATTATGCAAAACGGCTTTATTTCGCTGTGCTTCCTACCTTAAATTTGTTGCGTCGGCCAGTGGCATCGATATCGAAAAACCGCAAGGCGTTCTCGCCCATGATTTTACGTTTTACCTCCGGCGAAAACGGCATATTAAACACTTTACGTGGATGGTCAAAGTCGTGATGAGGCCAGTCAGACGCAAACATGGTTGTATTCTCGCCTTCGTACATCTCCATGAGCTGAATCAGATGCTTTGCATTCTCAGGCTCTTCGATCGGCTGTGTGGCATAGTAAAACTTTTTGATATAATGGCTTGGCGGATGCTCGAGGAACGGGATGTCCCGTCGATTTTCCACGTATTCCTTATCCAGCCGCATCATAATGAACGGCACCCAGGATACCCCGGCTTCCGTAAAGCAAATTTTCAGTTTCGGGAATCGGACGGGCACGCCGGTTTCAATCATTTTCAGCATATTGGCCATCATGGAGAAGGAATGAACGAGTGAATGTTGGGCGAAAAAGGTTTCGTATTGGTGAAGGTTAAAAGGGAAGTGGGGAACTAAGGTGGTCGCCGCATGAAGCAGAACAGGCAAACCCGCAGCTTCGGCAGCGGCAAAGATAGGGTCATATTTCACGTGTCCCCAAAGCGTATCCAGTCCGGAGCAAGGGAGATATATACCGACAATGCCTTCTTCATTGGCATACTTTTCGATTTCCTTTGCCCCGCCTTCCGGATCTTGTGGGGCAACCATGATAAGGCCTTTCAAGCCTTGTTCCTTATCACACCATTTATCTACGATGTAGGCATTGTAGGCGCGGGTTAATGCTGAGGCATAATCTTTCTGGGGCAGGACAGCGACGCCGAGGAGGTGATCGGGAAACAAGATCCCGATATCGATGTTCATGTCTGAGAGCTCTTTTTTCATCTGTGCCGGCGTCTCGACCGTCAACCGGTCATTGCCCCCCGGCCAAAGCGGGAGATTCTCCGCAAAATTGGGAGAGTAACCGGGGATGGATAGGTACCGCCATGGAACATTGCTGACGTGCTCGAGCGACTTTCGCCAAGGCATATCCATGTAAGGGGCGAGCTCGGTAGGCGTATCATTCACATGGACATCCAGATCGACAATTACGATATCTGACAAGCTATCTCTTTTGCTCATTTCTCATTCCTCCGCATCACTTTATGATTTTTCCGTTTTGGATATGTTCATCCAGCCTTGCGACAGCTAACTCGAGATTACCTTGCTTGAGCGCCTCCAAAATGTTTACATGCTCTTCAATCGCGAGAGCCATTCCTTGCCGCTTTTTCAGATTGTAAGTCGTTTTTAAGAAGAGTCTTTCCCTGATATTGGCCATCGTTTGGAAGAAAAGCCCGTTGCCTCCGACCTGGATCAAATATTGATGATAGTCGGCATCGAGCTGCGCGAAGGATAAGTAATCCTTATTTTCCACACATTCAAGCTGGTCTTGGATGATCTCCTCCAAATTTTCGAAATCCTCTTCCGTCAACAAATCGCCCAGCTGCTTCATTGAAAACGTCTCAATCGCCAGTCGCATATCAAAAAAATCGTTAATCTCATTAATTGTGGGCTCCTGAATCACAATGCCCTGATTGGAAATGATCTTCACAAAGCCTTCCTGCTTAAGGCGCTGCAGCGCAGCAACGATCGGCGTACGGCTCATGTTCAGCTCTTCAACCAGCTGATTCTGCGAAGTATAGTTTTCCTCGCCAAAATCCCCCCTCATAATTTTTTCCTTGATTTTTACATAAGCGATTTCACTCAATGGAACTTTTTTCATATGGCCCTCTCCTAGCTTGAATAAAAGTTGTGATCTTTTTCTCTATAGGTTGAATTTAAGTTGAGTTACAATTGTATTCAACTTGAATTCAAGTTGTATATTTGTATACTAACATGACGTTTTATAATTGTAAACGCTTTTTTATCCTTTTTTTCTCAGAAAAGGCGCTTCAACATAAGAGAGGGGTTAAATCGATGAAATACATGGACTTTTTGGAGCTAAACTAATTGAAACGACTGCCAAGTCTTTGTCGGCGGAAATCCATTCGATAATTCAAATGAAGACACCGACAGCGGTGTCTTCATTTGGTACGGTCGGATGGGTTTATTTACATGAATCGCACCATGCCTATCCCTTCACTGCCCCGTTCGTCAGCCCAGCCACAATATACTTTTGGAACAGCAGCGCCAGTAGAATCGGCGGAATGCTGATGATCACACCTCCGGCGGACATCATGCCGTAGTCGACGCTGAATTGGGTGGAAAATTCCCCAATCGCAAGCGAGATCGTCTTGGCGGTGCCGTCATTGACGAAGACTAGCGCCAGCAGAAATTCATTCCAGATCGTCAGAAAGCTGAGAATGCCGGTTGCCACAAGACCCGGAAGAGAAATCGGCAGCAGAACACGGAACAACGCTCCAAGCCTTGAGCATCCGTCAATGCGCGCTGACTCCTCCAATTCTCGCGGCAGCGTCGTGAAGAAACCCGCCATAATCCAAATCACATACGTGACGGTAATTGAACAGTAAATCAGGATCAAGTTGATAAAAGCATTGCTCATCTGCAGGTCACGCAGCAGCAAATACAGCGGGATGATAATGGCTATTGGCGGCAGCATCTGCACCCCGATCGCCAGCATGAGCAGTGCGTTTTTAAACCGGAAACGGAGTCTGGCGTAAGCATAAGCGGCCAGGGTGCCGAAGAACAGCGACAATGCGGTGACACTGCCTGCGATCAACAGGCTGTTCACGAGCGATTTCTGAAACATTTTCGCCGGACCTGTCAGAGACGCCCCCCGGAAGCTGATTTCCTTGCCGAACAGGATGGAATTGTAACGGTCCCACGTCGGCTGCTCCGGAATCCATCGCTTCGGCGTCATGATCAGCTCTTCGTTGCGGGTTATGCTGGAAATAAACAACCAAGCGAACGGCAGAATCGTTTCGAGAATAATGAACAGCACAAGCAAGTACAGTCCAATCCGGTACAGCCATTGTTTTTTCATTCGTGATCGTACCATATTAATCAGCCTCATCTGTTTTTAATAAGCGCATGTATACGAGCGAAATGGACAGGACGACAAACGCGACCAAAAATGAAATCGCCGACCCCATGCCGAAGTTCAGCTTGCCGAACGTCTGGAAGTAAGTAAAGAACGAGATGACCATCGTTCCGTCTGCCGGGCCGCCCTTGGTCATAATGTATACGATGTCGAACACGCCGAAGCACTGCATTGTGCGCAGCACAAGAATGACCAGCAAAATCGGTTTCAACAAAGGCAGCGTAATGCTGAAAAAGCTTCGCCATACGCCGGATCCGTCGATTCGGGCGGCCTCGTATAAATCTTTGGGAATGGTCTGCAGCCCTGCCAAAAACATGATCACATAGAGCGGAATCACCTTCCAGGTATCGGCTAGAATAACCATATTAAGCGCCAGCCAAGGTTTGCTAAGCCACTGAATGGGCTCGCTGATGATACCTATCTGCAGAAGTATCCCGTTCAACGCGCCATAGCTGGAATTCAGAATCCATTCCCACATGACCCCGTTGACGATATTTGGAATCGCCCAAGGCAGCAGGATGAGGGCGCGAACGAATCCCCGCCCGTAGAAAGGCTGGTTGAGCACCAGGGCAAACGTCAGCCCGGCAACAGTCTGGACGCTCAAGGAGATCAGGACGAAATAGAAGGTTCGCCCCAGTGCGGCCCAAAAGGCCTGGCTGGATAATATTTCAATATAATTATTTAATCCCGCAAACGAACGGACGGGATTGAGAAGACTCACATTGTTCAAACTGAGCCAAAATGAATAAAGCACCGGATAAATGGTAAGCCCGAAGATCAGGAGGATGCTGGGAAGTACCAGCACCCATGCCAACCGGCGCTCCTGTGATTCTGCGGTTCGAATACGTAATGGGTTTTTATGAGTGTCTATGCGCACAGGATTCCTCCTTAAAGAAGGGGGGCAGCGCCCCCCTCGTTATTCATACCGGAATGAATTATTTGATCTCTTTGCTGTCGATCTCTTGCTTCGCGTCATCCAGCGCTTGCTTTGGCGTTTTCTCCCCTACCAGCGCGGAAGTAACCGCAAACTGCATAATGTGGGACCATTCCGAATAGCCCGCAATGTTAGGCCGGTTGACCGCATAATCAAATTGCTCGGTCATCATGCCAAGGTCCGGATATTTCGCTAGCAGTTCTTCATTATCGACGAGATCCTTCCATACAGGGAGGCTTCCGATATAATCGTTGACGATAATCTCGCTTCGCTTTTCATTAATGAAATCAATCAGGTTCCATGCCCAGTCTTTGTTCTTTGAAGTTGCCGCAATCCCCAGGGCGCCGCCACCGGTTACCGTGGCACTCTCGCTCTTGCCTTCTACACCCGGGATAAAGGCCAGTTTAATGTCTGGATTATCTTTCAAAGCGTTAACAGCAAACGACCAGTTCATCATGAACGGGATCCCGCCTGCAGCATAAGCATTCAACACGGTACCGTCATTTAACGACAAGGAGGACGGGTCCGTAAAATCCTTGTCATTCAGCGAGTTAACCATGAACTCAAGCGCTTCCAGCGCTCCGCCTTCGTTAAATACCCAGTTTCCTTCCTCATCCTGAAACTGTCCGCCAAACGATTCGACCAGCAGCGTATAATCGCAGATCAGTCCTTCCGCCTGCGTCCAGCCCCATACGATCCCGTATTTCGCGATGCCCTGCGCTTTCAGATCCTTCGCGATCGCGTTCAATTCATCCCACGTTTGCGGCGGTGCATCATAACCGCCATCCTTCAGCATTTTTTCATTGTAATACAAAAATTTGCCTTCGTTGCTGACGGGTAACGCGTATAGATTGTCATCAATAACACGCTGATCATAGGAGATCGGTACGATCTGATCCTTCAAGCCCTCTTCTACATAAGAGTTCAGCGGCTCAATAAATCCGGCTGTTGCAAATTCGGCTGTCCAGACCGTATCGACCAATACGATATCTACGTTCGCATTGCCGCCTGCCAGACTGGTCACTACTTTGTCATGGAGACTATTGTAGTCCGTCGTTATAAATTCCACCTTCACACCATGCTCCTGCTCGAAGGCGGCTCCGATGCGTTCGATGAACGGCGCGAAGGTCGTATCAACGATCATGGTCAGCTTTTCCGGCTTCGCAGTCTCCTGCCCTGCCCCTGTATTACCGGCTTGTGAAAGATTGTTGCCGCCGCCGGAAGAGCATCCTGCGACGACGATCATCATTACGGTCAACAGAATTGCTAGTGTTTTTTTGGCATTCCATTTCATTGTTTTTCCCCCTATACAATTTGTGTACAGCCGTTTACTCGCCCAGTATACTGCTCAGCTCAATCTTGCGGCCCGAGCGCCAGGATTCGGCCGCCGCCTCATTGATCAGCGTCAGCAGTATGGCGTCCTGCTTCCTGATTTCAGGCTTGTATTCGCCTTGAATCGCCATCGCCCACTGCTCCATCGGCATTGGCAGCCGTCCCGGAAGATTCACCTCTTCCCATTGTCCGCCCGCCATTTTTTGACGCGCATGGCCGTCTTCAATCATAATGCTCCCTTTGGTACCGTGCAGCTCCATCTGAAAGAAATTCGCGCCGGATGTGAAGCCGGTTTCAAGAATGCCCAGCGCGCCGGACTCATATTCCACAGTCGCCAGGGCGTGCACATCGACTTCATAACCCTCTGGTATGACAAAATGCGCCGATACCGACTTGGCCCTCCCACCCAGCCTATTGGTCAAGTAGATAGGATGGGCGCCCAAATCGATGAACGCACCGCCTCCGCACAGTACCGGATCGTAAAAGTGCTGTGGAAGCCAGCCTTCGGGATGCTGCTCGGTTGATACTGCTCCGTCATGGGCTACCCGGAATCGAACGGTATTGAGCTCCCCCAATAAGCCTTCGTTCACGGCCTCCTGCGCGTATAGATAATATGGCTCAACAAGACGCGGCATCGATACCATCAGCTCTACGTTATTCCGTTCCACAGCATCATAGATTGCTCTGCAATCCTCAACGGTAAAAGCCAGTACCTTCTCCGTGAAAATATGTTTGCCGCTTTCGGCTGCCTTAATGATCAGATCCCTGTGCATATTCGTCGGTGTCGTGATCACGACCGCATCAATGTCCGGATCGGCCAGCAGGCGGTCAAGCTCCTCCTCAAACCGGACGCCAAGATCCTTCGCCCAGGCTTCTCCCCGGACGGGGTCCTCGTCCCAGATCCGTACAATTTCAATGTCCGGGTTTTGCAGCGCTTCATTCATGTAATCGACCCAGTGAACATGCCATTTGCTCAGCAATGCAACGGATAACATCTGTATTCCTCCTATAAATGAGTTTGATATTTACTCGGTAGTAATCGGGTTGCCTTCTGTTCGAATCTTCTCAAGTCCTTCCTCCAAATCCATTTGACCGGAGAAGATAAGACCCATCGTTTTGTACCAAATCTGCACCCATTCCATGTAATTTTTCGTTACCGGCATGGTGACGGTATCCCCGTTAAACGCTTCGACGAAAACGCTTGTATCGATCCCCTGTTTTTTGTAATAGTCCACAAATTTCCCGATGGAATCCTGGTTCATCGGCAGTACCGTTCCGGTCTGGCCAAGAATATCCTGGCTCCCCGGGCTGTTAATAAATTTCATGAATGCCCATGCTTCTTCTTTATAGCGGGTCTGTGCGCTAATATGATCGGCAAGCCCATTAACCCGAACGACGCGTTTATTGTTCGGACCGGCCGGGAATTGGGCGATCCCCCACTCAAATCCTGCCTTTTGCTGGATCGGTATGATCTGCCACGATCCCGTTACCCACAGCGCGGTTTGCTCGGAGAGGAACATCTTATCCGAGCCGGCGACCTTCACATCCGTATATACCGGAGACACATGATATTTGAACACAAGGTCATGCAGAAATTGCAAGGTTTCAAACATCTTGTCTTCTGGCTTGAACTGTCCACCCGATAAAATTTCCGCATCATTGGATGCGACAAATCCGATCAGGTCCCCCGGGTCCCACACTCCGCGGTCCGTATAGTTAAAGCCGTACTGAACAATGTTATCCGGATCGAAGCCCTCCTCGCCCGGATGTTTACCGCCGGCATCAATCGTCAATTTTTGCAAAAATTCGACAAGCGAGCCGCCGTCTGTCGGATTCCAGCTCAGATTATCCGGATAATGATCGAAGCCTGCTCTATTCAGCAGCTCCTTGTTGTAGAAGACCCCCAGCGTATCCCAGTCCTTGGGAATGCCATACTGCTCGCCATTATACTCGAAACCTTTGACCAGCTCGGCATTTAAGCTGTCAAGATTGAACTGATCCGACTCGATGTAGTCCGTGATCGGAAGCAGTGCGTTTTTGTCCGCCAGACTTGGGACCTGGGGAATAAATCCCCAGAAGATGTCTGGCGCAGAGCCGCCGGCGATTTCGGTCATCAGCTTCTCCCAGTAGTTGTTCCAGGGAACAACTTGGATATCAACGCTAATATTCGGATGGCTTTCGTGGAAGTTAGCAATGATTTTCTCGTAAGCGGGCACCTGATTGATATCCCAAATCATATACCTCAGCGTTACAACATCCTTCAGCGGTGTATCGACGAGCTCATTGCCGACCGTACGTGATCCAAAGTGAAACGGGTTACTGCAGCCGGCGAGCAGTATAGCAAGCAGGATTACCGTAAAAACGCATGGAAGTTTCTTCATAATCAACACCCCTTATATTGTTTCAAGACACGTAACGGAGCTGTGCCAGCGACAAGACAAGGAGAGCCGGGAGCCGTACCATTAAATTCCCATTGTTTTGCCGCCGTTGACTGCCAGGCACTGTCCGGTGATGAACTCGGATGCGTCCGAAGCGAAGAATACAACGGCCTTGCCGATATCCATCGGTTTGCCCATATGTCCGAGTGGCACCCCTTCGGTATAATCTTCAAAGACGCTCTGATCAAGCCCTTCTGTTCTTTCCACCGGAATGAAACCCGGGGCAATCAGGTTAACCCGAATTCCAGAGTGGCCAAGCTCATTAGCCCAGGAACGTGTCATCCCTACCATAGCAGATTTAGCGCTTACATAGCTGGAGAAATTCGGATTTCCGAGCTGTACCACTTCACTGCCGATGTTAATGATACTGCCTGTCCCGCGCTCTTTCATACCCGGAAGTACGGCTTTGGTAAGCAGAAGCGGCGCTTTGACGAAAAACACCAGCTGGTCCATATAAATGTCCCATGTGCTATCCTCAATGGCATACATCGGCTGTGGACCTGTCGCATTGTTAACGAGGATATCGACCTGGGCCTGGTAATGCTCCGTAACCTCACTGACAATACGCTGTACCTCTTCCTCCCGGGTAATATCTCCTCTTGTTGCTATTGCTTTACCGCCGATTTCCTCGATCAATCGGACCGTTTCCAGCGCATCCCGCTCATTGTTCGCATAATTGACGGCGACAGACGCCCCACTTACCGCAAGCGCGTAACAGATCCAACGGCCAAGACCTCTCGAGCCACCTGTTACCAGAGCAATCTTACCGGACAAATCATGATTCATTTCAATTCCTCCAATCCAATACGTAATCTGTGATCTCATAAAATAACGCTTTTATCTTTCTATTGTAATGGTGGCCTGCTGCCTCTCAATGTTTAATTTTTTGTGGTTTCGTACAAATATTTGCTAACTTGCTGCGGTACGTACCACATCCTTTTTAAGTGTAGTATGATGAATTTAACTCAAGAAGCGTAAGGGGTCTGGCCATATGCTCCATCGATTTTTCGTTTACTTGTTTTCTAACGTAAAGCATAAGCTGATTCTTTTTACAACGCTTATTCTCGTTATTGTAATCGCTATCATTGAAATCTTTATTTACCGGGTCGCTATCCCCCGGGAGACGTTTCATGCTATTGAATATAACCGGCAGGAGGTGCAGGCGATCAGTGAACGCGTAGAAGAAACCGTGTCGCTGTACAATTTGCTGACAAGCGCGCTCACGATGGATAGCGAAGTGCAAAATATCCTTAAGGCCGGTTACCGGAGCGGATTGGAGGAAATGAATCAAAATTTTGATCTGGAACGAATCGTATCGCTTAAAAATATCGTCTCACCGGACAAATTTCTCAACGTCTTCATCTATGACACGTCGAAGCTGCGTTATCGGATGAATCTATACAGCGACTACGATACTCGGTTTCTGGAGCTGAACAAACGGATCTATAATCCAGAAGGCGGAATCGTGTGGAAGGTGGAGAATGACTATATGTACATCCATCGCGCCATACGCGATCGGGTGAATCTGGAGATCATCGGATATATCACGCTGATGGTGGAGAACAAATATTTAGAATCCCGGATTCAAACCGCGACGAACCGTTACACATTCATTTATAACGAATCCGAGCAGCCTGTTGCGCTCAATCGGCCTGATATCAAAGCCAATCCCGTCTATATTCTGGTCAAATCAAAGCAAATCCAAGACGGTACGCCGACGAATATTACCCTCCCTTCATCCGAGAGGATGCTGCTCACCACCTATAAGTCGAACTCACTGTGGCGGGTTTCCTCCCTGGTATCGGTTCAGGAGCTTACCCAGGGAACAAGGGAAATCGGGTTCCGGATTATCGAAATCGGACTCGCCGGCATTCTGATCGGCATCCTCTTTATATGGATCAGCTCAACCTTCCTATTCCGGCCGCTGAAGGATCTGATCCGGGCGATGAACCGTTTTGAACAGGATAATTTTAATGTTCGGGTGGATATCAAACGAAGAGATGAATTCGGATTTGTAGGCAGAAGCTTCAACCGGATGATGGACAGGATCAATTACCTGGTCTCCGAGGTGTATCAGAAGGAGCTCAGCCAGAAGGAGGCCGAATTCAAGGCGCTGAAAGCGCAGATCAATCCGCATTTTCTGTATAACACCTTGGAAACGATCCGGCTGCTAACTTCATTCGGGAACAACGCCGATGCGGAGAAAGCGACGGTCGCCCTGGCAAGACTGCTGAAGACCAGTATCGATAAGAAGAAAGACATCATCTCCGTGCGGGAAGAGCTGGACATTATCCAATCCTACCTGACCATTCAGAAGATGAGGTTTCAGGATAAGGTAGAAGTATCAGTGACCGTCGATGAATCGATGATGGATCACCTCCTGCCCCGCTTCATTCTGCAGCCGATCATTGAGAACGCCTACCAGCACGGGCTGGAAAGCAAGATGGATAACGGCCGGCTGTATATCAACGGATTTCTGCTGGAGCATGCCTTGAAATTTCAAATCATAGACGATGGAATTGGCATGACAGAAGAAACGGTACAGTCGCTGTTCAACGAACATCGGGAATCAGGACCGGGAAACTCCGGTACCGGCAACGGTCTGACCAATGTACAGAACCGCATTCATTTATTATGCGGAGAAGCCTATGGTTTAACGGTACAAAGCTCGCCGAACTTCGGCACAATTGTTGAAATTTTATTACCTAGGGGGAAATGGCATGTTTAGCGTAGTGATCGTTGACGATGAGCCCATGGTATGCCGGTGGCTGACGGAGAAAATCGATTGGCAGGAATGGAACTGTGAAGTTGTCGGGGTGGGAAAAAACGGACTCGAGGGCAAAGAGCTCGTCCGTCAGCATAAGCCGGATATCCTCCTGAGCGATGTGAAAATGCCGGGCATGAACGGGCTGGAGCTGTCCCGTTATATTCTGGAGCATTTCCCCAAAACAATGGTCCTCATGTTAAGCGGTTATAATGAATTCGATTTTGTCCGGACCGCGATGAGGAATCAAGTCTTCGATTATTTGCTGAAACCGCTCGATATCGATGAATTCAAGAAAACAATGATGAAAGCTCATGCTCAACTTCAGCAGCGGCTTGAGCGTGAGCGTGAAGACGAAATAAGCGAGAAAAGATGGGAAGACAGCAGTGAACTAACGGAGTCCGGTATACTGATGAAGCTGATCATGAACGGCAACAAGGAGCTTCCTTCACTGCAGGGAAAAATGAACCGGCTCGGCCTGGAGCTGAACAAAGGGCAGGTCGTCGTCTATGAGCTGCACAGCATTTGCGATCCGCAAAAAGACAAATGGCTTCCTGTCTATCAGTATGCCGTCCAAAATATCCTGCTCGAAACCTTCGAACGGTTTCATTGCATTCCGCTTGTTTTTCATGTCGGAGACCGGTGTGTCGTCGTAGCCAAGTTCACACCGGGTATTTCACTGCCGTTATGGGAGAAACGGGTGCTTGAAGCAGCCCGGGAAGGCTTGGAAAACGTACGAATGCACTTAAAATCGAAGCAGTCGCTTGGAATCGGCACCGTGTTCAAGTCGGTTGAAGAGCTTCACGGCTCCTATCAAACGGCGGCGCAAGCTTTGGAGCAGCAGTATTTTTGGTCGGATGATACCCTTCCTTCAGCAGGCGGGACCCTGTCTCTCATAGATGAGACGCCATTTGCGATCGAGCAGGCTTTCTACGATTCCATTGAGAACGGCAATGTGGAAGCAGCTGCGGCTTATCTGGCATCCCTTACAACCCGCCTGCGGAAAATAGGCAAGAAGGAATTTGTCTACAGCGTTTGTACCGAAATCCTAATCCGGCTCTCCAAGATTTCCGAGAAATGGAACAAAGAGCTGGACTTTCTCCCCCTGATGAACAACATGAACCAGTATCGCACCTTTGAATCGCTGATGCAGGAGCTTGCCAACGCTGTCACCTCGCTCTGTCAGTGGATCGTCACACAAAAAACCTATGCCGTTGCCAGTCTGCCGGAAAAGATCGTGATGTATATTCAAGAGCATTATCATCATTCAGATATTCATTTGAGCGCCATCTCGGAAAAATTCCATATTAGCCTCAGCCATCTCAGCCGTATTTTCGTCCGGGCCACCGGCATCAATTTTAATGAATTCGTATCTCAGCTTCGCATAGAGGAAGCCAAAAAGATGATGGAGCAGCAGCATTGGCTGAGCAATCAGGAAATTGCCGAGCGCGTCGGCTTTAACGACGGCCGGTACTTCAGCCAGGTGTTCAAGAAGCATTGTGGCAAGACGCCCAATGAGTACCGGGGAAGACGAGAGGTTAGCAGGGGGTAGAACAAGCAAGGAGCTGAGGTCACCCCAGCTCCTTGCCCTCGTATATCAGCTTGGCTGTTCTTCCTTGATTTTCTCCAGACGGAACAGCTTCTTGGCCCGGTCGGACAAGCCTTCGAATTTCTCGCGCGAAATACCCAGCGTTTCCTGATATCCACCGCGCCACCACGGTCTGGCATAAATGATCGCCACGTTCGGGCGGACATGATCCGAGTTGTTCGGTGTGCCTCTGTGCCACATCCGAAGATCACGGATCAGCAAAGAGCCTTTGGGCATCGTCATACGTACAGGCGTCAGATGGGATGCCGCCTCTTCGATATATTTCGGATGATTCCGGTTCTCAGGCATCAAATGGTTGCCTCCCGGGAAGGCTTCCATCGGACCGTTCTCCTCCGTCACATCCACCAGCGGAATATTCAGCACGATTCCGGCCGGCGGCAGCGAAACCGTCGATTCCGGGAAAAACGGCGTTTGGTCGGAATGGACAACCTGATAATCCGAGCCGGGAAGCGGAGCATCCGCCGACAGGTAAATGCAGGCGCAGTCCGCTCCTATCAGCTTCTCCACAACAGGCAGTACGAATGGGCTTGTGATCACGCTCGGATCAATGAACGGCTCATCGAACGGCAGATCCATTCTTACACGGTTTTTACGGAATTCCGTCGTGTTCACTTCCGTTGATTCCGGAGAACGGTTAGTCGCTTCATCAAGCGCATTCATAAAGGCGCTGCGCATTTTTTCTACCTGCTCTGAATCCAGCACACCTTCAAATAACACATAACCATTGAGTCTGACCTGCTCAACTGCACTCTCCACGGTTTCCGGATCAAGTCTTCCATTTTTCAATTCCTCTGGGCTAAGTTTCATCGTTTAACATCCTCTCTTTATCGCTTTTTTTATAAAATCATGATTGTTGGGCCGTCGCAAACGCGGGGATGCTAACCCACCTTCCGGTCCGGCTGCTCTCCATAATGGCATCCACCACCTGCATAATCCGGTGGCCCTGCTCAAATGAAGCGACATGCGATGCTTCCGCGTTTACTGTACCTGCTTTTTTTCGAATAACGGCGTCATAGAATTGCTGAATCAGATTTTTAAGCGCGTCCGGCCAGCCTTCCTGGTGTCCGCCAGGATAATGGGTCAGCAATCCCGCAAACGGAGATAACAAAGCTGCATCCCGGACCAGTTCACCGTTCTGTTCATCGCGTCTTCCTACCCAAAGCCGATTCGGTTCCTCCTGATCCCAGGCAAGGCACGCCTTCTCCGCAGCAATTTCAAAGTGCAGCCGGTTTTTGCGTCCGGCACTGACCTGAGAAACCGTGAACGCTCCGCGCAATCCTCCGTCAAACCGGACCAGTACGCTGCCAAAGTCCTCTGTGCTGACACTAACCGGCTCTACTGCTTTTTTGCCGTCTGCCAGCCGTTTCGTTTGATAGCGTACAGGGTGCACTGTTTGCAGATCAGCGCACAGCTCCACAATGTTCTGGCCCGTAATATATTGGAGAAGGTCACACCAATGCGAACCGATATCGGCAATGGCACGCGATACGCCGTTTTGCTCGGTCTGCATTCGCCAATTGCAGTCGGTGTTATACAGCAGCCAGTCCTGGCAGTATCCTCCGCTCACGAGAAACGATTTGCCGTATTCCTCGGTGGAAATGGCCTCTTTAAGATGTGCGACAAGCGGATAATGTCTGTAGTTAAAGCAAACCCCGCTCACGCCTTTTGCGTGTTTCGCCAATTCAGCCAGCTCGGCGGATTCTTTACTGTTAAGGGCAAGCGGTTTCTCGGACAACAGATGCTTGCCGGCAAGCAGTGCCGCCTTATTCAGCGGAAAATGCAAATAATTGGGCGTGCAATTGTGAATGACTTCGACCTCCGGATCGTTAATCAGCGCATAAGCATCATCATACCAAGCCGGTATGCCGCATGCTTTAGCCATTTGCTCCGCCTTCTCCATGCTGCTTGCCGCAATTGCCGTAATCTCGGCGTTATGGAGCCGTTTAATCGCTTCCATCTGCGCTTGGGCTGAAAATCCCGTCCCGATAATGCCGACCTTCAATCTATCCAATCTGTACCTCCTCCCTAAGCTGCCTCCAACCCGTTGTACGAATCACCGATTTGCAGCAGGCTCCGGTAAAAGGAATGAAGTGCTCAGCTCCTTGACCGATCCGCTTCGCGCCGATTCGTACGCCTTCTCAATAATTTCAATGACATGGGCCGTACGCTCGCCTCCCAGCTGCAAATCCGTGTCCCCATTCACGCAGCTTACCATGTGAAGCAGATCGACCATCGTATGCATCATCGGTACGTCTTGCATTTGCCCGTCTTCCGGAACTTCCGGCCGGGTCCATCCTTCTTCCGGCGTGAATACTTCCAGTGGCACGTCTCTGCGCATCCAACCGCCTATAACCAGCGTACCCTTCGAACCAACAAATTCGAATTGCGGCGTATTGAACGAACGCGTGACATAGTTTCCCTGCACACTGGCGAAGACGCCATCGCCGTAATCAAGCAGAACGACCGTATTGTCATCCATCTGCACATCCAGCTTCTTACCCTCCCAGCAGCGGTCTGCTACAGCAACGCCCGATAAGGCAGTCACACGTTTGGCCGGTCCCAAAATGCCGGTGATGCTCGTAAGCGGATACACGGCGACATCCATCATCGGACCGCCTCCCGGTTTGTAATACCAGGAAGGATCAATCCCTTTCAAATCCTCGAATTCATGACCGGGATGCGGTCCTTGACCGCGTACGAAACAGACTTTGCCGATCTTGCCGCTGTCGATGATCCGTTTTGCCTCCTGATGATACCGGTCCAGCATTTGCCCAGGTGAAGCCCCCAGGATCAGCCCTTTCTCTTTGGCTATGCGAGTGAGCTCCAACGCTTCCTCTGAGGTCGTCGTCATCGTTTTTTGAACATAGACATGCTTGCCGGCATTCAGTGCAGAGAGGGCCTGCCGGTAATGCAGCGGGATTGGCGTCAGAATGGCAATCAGATCCGCATCGGCATTTTGCAGCATTGCTTCATAATCGGTATAAGCGCTGCCGAAACCATATTTCAGACACATTTCCTGCGCTCTTCCCGGCACAACGTCACATACCGCAGTCACTTCAATCTTCTCCCGGATTTCATTAAGCGCCAGGATCGGAAAATAATCCTGCTGAGCCACAATGCCGCAACCGGCGATGGCAATTTTAATCGGTTTCACAACCATCATCCTTTCATTCGAGCGTAATATGAAATAACGCTTTCATGAATTTATTGTACTGTTGCTGCTTGGCGTCAGGATGTTTAATATTTTGTTCTTTCGTACAAAGATTTGACTCGTGCCGTCGATCGGTTCGGATGGTTGTCTGTCAAGCCTGTCCAGGATCCCCTTGCAGCTCCTGTCTTCCTCCCTCGCTTCACAACGATCCGCCTTGCTGCAGCCACCGCATGTCATCATTGAGCTCACATCCTTAATGAGTGATTGTTCCGGTATACTTTCATTTCGAATTTAACACTTCCAATTTCTTCTACTGTACCGGACTTGTAATCATTATAGAAAAATCTGCTGCTGCGCAGAATTTCGAAAATCCCAGTAACCTTTCCAATATGCTTATTATCTTTATCAGAATCTATATCATATCTTGTTAACGCCTATTGAGTAGGCTATTATGAATCCAGATTAACTCTTCTGTCAGGAGGTGGGCCCATGGCAGCCGCCCTATCCCATGTCGTCACTGCCGATTTTGTATCCCATACCCGTAAATACGAAGCGACGTTCAATCTGGACACTTATTTGCTGAGGCTTCAATACGAAGGCATCTGCGCTGCCGTCGTGGATGGCAGGGAGCATTTCATAGAGCCCGGCACGCTGCTGCTGCTCGCTCCCGGGGATGGTTATGAGCTGAGGATCGAAGGCCGGAGGGACGGGAGTACGCCGGTCAGCGATTTTTATATTTATTGCAGCGGA
This sequence comes from Paenibacillus abyssi, assembly GCF_014640295.1. Taxonomy (GTDB): domain Bacteria; phylum Bacillota; class Bacilli; order Paenibacillales; family Paenibacillaceae; genus Paenibacillus_D; species Paenibacillus_D abyssi. The sequence continues at coordinate 64,049 of NZ_BMGR01000015.1, forward strand.
GATTGGATAAAGGAATGGTGGTCGAGTCACCCGAGAAATAAAATCATAAAGCTATTAATGGATCCGTCGATGCTGAATATATGGAAGCAGATCAACCTAGAGAAACGAAGGCAGTCGGAGAATAAGGAAATTGTGGATTATTTGCTACGGGTATTGTGTCTGAATATTGATCGAAGCCATCCATTGAGCGGCAGTCAACCGCATCCCCGGATGCATTCGTTTCTCGTTACCCGGATGCGGAATTATATTGAGGAGCATGCGACCGAAAATTTTGCACTGCAGGATGTCGCTGATCATGTTGATCTAAGCGTCTCCAGAACCGTGTCATTATTTAAATCGGCCGCCGGAAAAACAATTATGCAGTATGCGATGGAGGTCCGTTTATCGATTGCCGTTGAACGGATGATGTACAGCAAAATGACGCTGGAGCAAATTGCGGAAACATGCGGCTTCGGTACGTATTCCTACTTTTTCAGAAGCTTTCGCTCGCGATACGGCACAACTCCCCGCGCCTATAGAGAGAAGGAAACGGATAAGCTGTCGCCGTATTAGGGGCAGGAGCTCCTAATCGAAATCAAATGATGCCGTCAATTGCTTGACCAGACGTTTGAGCGCGCATATAAAAATACAATAAACGGCTCTGTTCGCATCGTTTGCGACAGAGCCGTTCTACGTTTTTTAGGTTTTAACTATTTTTTAAAATTTTCCAGCAGTTCGATCATGACTTTCAAGTCAGCGGTGGAATCGATATAAGCATAACGCCCGCCCGTATAGTCCCCCTTCTGCGTCAGCGGCATCCCGTTCTTCTCCAGAAGCCGAATCTTTTCATCCGTTCCCTCAACTTCATATGCAATATGGTGTACGCCTTCACCGTTTTTGTTCAGCGCGTCTCTCCACTCACTTGGTTCATGGTCCGGTTCAATCAGCTCAATCATGCAGGCGCCGCCGACATGAAAGAAAGATTGCCTGCATCTTGCTGGACTCGTCTTACCCTTATATTCCATATTGGTTTTGTCTACCGTATCGCTTATGATAATTTCCGGCACATCCACACCGAAAAATTCGGCGTAAGCTCTGGTTGTCGCTTCGATATCATGAACTAAAATTCCAATTTGTGTGACGACATTCGTTCCTAGCAAATTTTTATCCATATGATTCATCCCTTTCCGTAAATGGTTGCTAACCTTTATTGTCCAGGCGCGATCGCATCGCCTTCTTCTTGAATCTTCTTCATCGCTTCTACCGGATCCATCTCACCTGATAAGGATAAGCTGGAATATTTCACGAAAATACTTTCCCATTCATTCTGATTGGCATGGGCAGGAGATAGTGTAGTCCCCCCGTTATATTGCTCGACGAATATGCTCGGATCGATTCCGATTCCTTTATAGAATTCAACAAATTTATCGATGGAATCGGCATTGCCGGGGAATACGGATCCCGTCTCTCCAAGGATATCCTGGCCTTTGGGGCTGGCGATATAGGAAGCGAATTTCCAAGCCGCTTCCGGATGCTCCGTTTTGGCGTAGATTGTATCGCCCAGACCGTTGACCCTTACAACTCTGCCCTCAGGGCCTTCCGGCATAGGCGCAATACCCCATTCAAAGCTTGCCCCGTCTTGAATCGGCTTCATCATCCAGGAACCCTGCATCCAGACGGCGACTTGTCCGGAGAAGAACTTCCCGTCCGAGCCGCTCGTCTGGATATCCGTATAGCTTGGATGCACGTTATACTTATAAACCAGATCATACAAGAAGGAAAACGTGTCTTGCAGCTTGTCATCGAGCGCTAATTTGCTGTCTTGAAGGACTGTTGCGCCGTTGGAGGCGGCGAAGCCCGCAAGGTGGCCGGACGAAATTTGTCCTCTGTCAATAAACATAAAGCCGTGCTGCTGAATGTTATTCGGGTCAAAGCCCTCTTCCCCTGCACGCTTTCCGTTTCGGTCAATCGTAAGCTTCTGCAGGAACTCGACGAATGAACCACCATCCTCCGTATTAAATTCCAAACTCTCGGGGAATTCTTCAATACCCGCTGCTTTCAGCGCATCCATATTGTAGAATAATCCCATTGTATCCCAATCCTTTGGAATCGCATACCGTTTTTCGCCATCCGCAAAACCTTCCAGCAATGACTCGTTGAACTTGCTTAAATCGACATGATCCTGCTCGATATAAGGCGCAATATCAAGCAAGGCATTTTTGCTGGCAAAGCTCGCAACGTAGGGGATGTAATTCCAGAACACGTCCGGAGCCGTGCCGCCGGCTATTTCGGTATTTAATTTATCCCAATAATTGCTCCATGGCGTGACCTGCATGGTCACTTTGATATCCGGATTTTCTTTCTCGAATTCATCGATTATTTGCTGATAAGCCGGCTGCTGGTTCGTGTCCCAAATCATATAACGCAATTCAACTTGTTCACTGCCTGTATCGGATGGTTCAGCTGACGATCCGCCGGCATTGCTGCCCTCTGAGCCGGAACTGCAGGCCGCTAGCATTGAGATGACTAGCGCTGTCATCAGCATTAAAATAATCGGTTTTTTCATGGTTATTTCCTCCTGAATAATTTTTTATTTCAATCCGGTGAGCTGGATTGATTCCACAAAATATTTCTGGGCCACGGCGAAAATCGCAAGTATCGGCAGCAGGGCGATAAATGAGGCCGCCATAATCCCAGCCCAATCAGACGTATTCTGGCCATTCAAGTTGGCTAATCCGATACTTAACAAGTATTTGCTTTCCGAGCTGGTCACAATAAGCGGCCAGAGGAAGTTATTCCAGCTTTTGACTACAGTGAGTACGGTCAGGGTAGCAAGTATCGGTTTGGACATCGGGACAATAATCGTCAGAAACGTTCTAATAATGCCGGCTCCGTCGATTTTTGCAGATTCCTCCATTTCACCCGGTATCGTTGCAAAGAATTGACGGAGCAAGAACACTTCATAAGCTTCCGCAAATACCAACGGAAGAATAATCGCCGCATACGTATCGATCAATCCGAGTTCCCTCATCATGATATACACCGGGATCATTGTGACAATCTTAGGGATCATCATGCTGGCTAAAAGGACGACAAATAACTTGTCGCGCCCGGGATAACGCAGTCTGGCAAAGCTGTATGCCGCTATCGAAGCAAAAACTAACGTTCCTGCCAGGATGACGGCGGTCACGATAAACGTATTAAAAGCATAACGATCGAAGGGCATGGACTGCCATACTCTCAAAAAGCTTTGAAGCGTCACTTCACTGGAAATCCATTCCGGTGGAAACTTGAAAATTTCGTTCTGCGGCTTCAGACTTGTACTCACCATCCACAGGAACGGGAAGATGGCGAAAATGGAAGCCATGATGCCTACAAGATAGGCGATCATATTGCCTGCTGTCCTCAATACCAAGCCCTCCTTTCTCTACTGATTATCTCGAAAGACACGTAACTGGATCATCGTCATGATCATTAATACAACGAATAAAAATACAGACAGCGCGGACGCATAACCCATTTGCAGCTGCTGGAACCCTTTTTCATAAATGAGATAGTAGTACACCTTCGATAACGCGCCGGGCCCGCCTTGCGTGGTTGCATACACAATATCAAACACTTGAAAGGAACCGATGACGGCCGTGACCAAAACAAACAAAAACGTCGGCCGCAAAAGCGGCAGTGTGATGTGCCAGAAGCTTCTCCACTTGTTTGCTCCGTCAATGCTCGCCGCTTCATAATACATGGGTGAAATGCCCTGCAAGCCGATTAAGAATAGTACAGTTGTAAACCCGAAATACTGCCACACATCAACCAAAGCGATGGATTGCAGAACATTGCCCGGTGAAAACCACGTTACTGTAGGCAGGCCGACCTGCTGTATATAATAATTCAACAGCCCTGTGCTGGGACTCAAAATCCATTTCCACACAATTCCAACCGCAATCGGCATCACGATCCACGGCATAATAATCGGAATTCGAAAGAGTTTCATACCAGGCAGCTTCTGGTTCAAGGCCAGCGCAATGCTTAAAGCCAGAATGATCTTCGTGACCTGACTGTAGAGTACGTATTGCACCGTCACCCATAACGAATGCCAAAACTCGGATCTGCTGAACATTTCGATATAATTTTCGAATCCCAAAAAGACCGGAGTGTTGATCATATTCCAATCAAAGAAGCTGAGAATAATCACTCCGATTGTCGGAATGAGCGAAAACACAAGAAATGCAGCCATTGTCGGAAAAATAAATCCGTACCCCACCCACATTTCGGCATTCCATTTTCTTCTTTTCACAGGCCATCCACTATCTTTCACCATGACTCCCCCTTTCCTCCAAGCACTAATGATTCATTCACTTTTTAGACAGCGTTTTCATAACTAATTGTACTTTGCCGCCCAATTGTCATTATGTTTAATTTTTTGTGCTTTCGTACGAATATTTGATTTCGTTTTTCACATGAAAAAGCCGCTTTATCAGATAGATAATCTGATCTTCCCATTTCTTCCCGCGCAAAAAATAACCTGTCGCTACTCGGTTGAGTAACAACAGGTTATTTGGATTTCATCATGCTTTAGAACAAATTCATGCTGAGGTAACGCTCCCCGGTATCCGGAGCAATACATACGACCCGTTTGCCCGGGCCTAACCTTTTGGCAACCGTAATTGCCGCATAAACGGAGGCTCCTGAGGACGGTCCAACCAAGAGGCCTTCCTTCTTCGCTAAATCGATCGTTGTATTAATCGCCTCTTCATCCGCGATCTGAATGATTTCATTGTATACACTGGTGTTCAGAATTTGCGGAACGAAGCCCGGGCTTGTACCCACTAGTTTATGCGGTCCCGGCTGCCCCCCCGACAATACGGGCGAGCCCTTAGGCTCAACGACTGCGATATGCAGGTTTGGCAGGTGCTCACGCAGCGTCTCGCCGGTTCCGGTAATGGTTCCGCCCGTGCCTGCCGTCGCTACAAAAGCATCCAGATTATTGTCCATCTGCGCCAAAATCTCCAGTGCGGTCGTTGTCCGGTGAATATCCGGGTTGGCCGGATTTTCGAACTGCTGCGGGATAAAGCTGCCCGGGATTTTTTCCTTCAGCTCCAGCGCCTTAGCAATACAGCCAGGCATTCTTTGCTCGCTCGGCGTCAGTACAACCTCGGCTCCGTAAGCTTTCAGTATATTAATCCGTTCCTTCGACATGTTATCCGGCATGATCAGAATCGCTTTATAACCTTTAGCGGCGGAGATCATCGCGAGTCCAATTCCCGTGTTGCCGCTGGTCGGCTCGATGATCGTAGCCCCGGGACCAATTAACCCTTGTTTCTCGGCTGTATCGATCAGGCTGAAAGCCGCCCTGTCCTTGACGCTTCCGGACGGATTGAACCGCTCCAGCTTCACAAATACATCCGCAGCACCTTCAGGTACAATCCGCTGCAAATGCAGGATCGGCGTATTGCCGATCAATTCCGTTATATTATTATATACGCCCATTCTTTCTCTCCTTTCTCGCCTAACATTTCCTTATTTGGTTAAATCCAAATGGGCCATGATTTTCTCGCGAACTTGAACAAAATCCGCTCCATTGCGGTTCCGGGGCCGCGGAATTGTCGAACGGACCGTTTCCACGATTTGTCCCGGACGCGGACTCATGACATGGATCGTATCCGCAAGATAGATGGCCTCGTCAATATCATGGGTGATCAGCAGCACCGTTTTGCCGGAGCCCTCCCAAAGTCGGAGCAGCTCGTTCTGCATCGTAATTTTTGTGATGGCATCCAAGGCTCCAAAGGGCTCGTCCAACAACAGTACCTCCGGTTCCATAGCCAGCGCGCGGGCGATGGAGGCTCTTTGTCTCATCCCCCCGGATAACTGATGCGGATAATAAGTCTGGAAACCGCCCAATCCGACCTTCTCCAGCAGCTCACCCACTTTCTCCTTGCGTTTCTGCTTAGGGACGCCTGCAAGCTCAAGGCCAAAACCCACATTCTTCTCCACCGTTCTCCACGGGTACAGGGCATGCTCCTGGAAGATGAGAACGCGGCTTGGATCCGGATCTTTTATCGGCTTTTGATTAGCAGTGACGTGGCCCTCGGTTGGCGTATCCAAACCTGCAATCATACGCAGTACCGTGCTTTTGCCGCAGCCGGAAGGTCCGACAATGGCGGCAAACTCGCCCTGCTTCAAGTCAATTGTAACATTTTTCAGTACTTCAAGGCTTCCGAACCGTTTGGAAATATTATCAACCTGAATGGATTGCATAATTACTCAGCGCCTCCTGTCTTTACATAACGATAACGAAGCAGCCGCCGCTTCAACCATTCAAGAACGACCAGATCCAGGAAACACGCGATCGTACCGATAACCAGTATACTCATCAGTACGCCTTCCATGTCGGCCACTTCACCCCGCCAGCGGGAATAATAACCCAGCCCGATTGTGACTCCGGCTACCATCTCCGCAGCAATCAATGAACGCCAAGCGTTACCAAAAGCAACCTGTGCCCCAGTAACAAATGCCGGAAGCGATTCAGGGCCGAATACCTTTGTCAGCAATTGAAACCGGTTGGCTCCCATTACACGGGCCAGCTCCAGATGCGTTTTGTTAACACCCTCGGTTGAATTCAGCACAGAAAGTGCCATCGGGAAAAAGCTTGCAATGACGATAACGGTGATGATCGTTGCATCTCCAAAGCCGAGCAATATACTAAATAATGGAACCCAAGTGATCGGCGGGATCGCCTGCAATATAGATATCAAGCTGCGCAGATAGACAGCAAACGCGCGCGAGATGCCGGCGAGTAAGCCCAACGCAGCACCAAACAGGCAGGCCAGCGGATATCCCCACCCCAGCCTATACAAGCTTTTTGCAATTCCATTCATAAAATCATCATTACTCAAACTGTTGAACAGCCGTTTAAAAACGGCCGGCACGTCAGGCATTAAATAAGCGGGCAAAAAGAATGCCGTTATCTGCCAAATAGCAAGAAGGCTCCCCACCGCAGAGAGGAAGGGAAGCACTTTTCGCCATAAGGGTTTCGATTTGGGTTTCATCTGAGCGGATGAAGTGGGAGCTGGTTGGCTCATCGAAATTCTCCTTACTGAAATGTGATTTTAATATATCCAAAGATTTAAACCATTACGATTGTTCTTGTTTCTCCTGCCAACTAAGATCCAGAATCTCTTCCACGTTAACTTCTTTCTCCAATATTCCTTGTTCCATCATAAGATTTGCGATATCCTGCATCCGGCTGACATGCTCCGGCGTAATGTCCCAATGGAAGATTTGCGTTTCGATCGCTTGTTTGACGACTTCCACCGACTCGATCTCGCCGCCATGATGCGTCGTCATTGTATCTGTATCCACGAAGTAGTTAAGAATTCGCTCCGCGGATTGCTGTGGATCCTGCTGCAGCATTTCGATCGCTTCTTTTTGTGCATCCAGCAGTTTATCCACCGCTTCAGGGTTATTCTCTAAATGCTCGTCAGTTGTGATCACAACCATACAAGGAAACGGCCACACTTTACCGATCTCGTAAATTTGCTTCATGCCGAGCGTCTGGGTGGCGATGCTGTCATAAGGCTCAAATACAAATGCCGCATCCACTGCTCCGGAAACAAGCGACTGGAGCGATTGCGCCGGATCGATATAAACCATTTGCACATCTTGCTTCGTCAGGTTTGCATCTTTCAAGGTCACGCCGGTAAGTACGATATCAGCCGTGCTGCCTTGCCCTTGCGACGCAAGCTTCTTGCCTTTCAAATCCTCAACTTTAGTAATCCCGCTGTCCTCTTTGACAAGGATGCTGTGGAATCCCATTTGCGCGCCGCCGACGACCTTCAAGCCTGCGCCTTTGGCCGCCCAGGATACTGCATTTGTAAATCCAAGCACGCCAGCGTCCACTTGTCCGCCAACCATAGCTTTAATCAAATCAGTACCGCTGCTGAATTTTTGCATCGTTACATTTAAGCCGTGTTTATCATACAAACCAGCCTCATATGCAAGCATGGCCTGCGCATCGTCCATAACATTCAGATAGCCAACGACAAAGTCGGTTTTTTCAGTTTCCGATGAATCCGCAGATTGTTCTCCTGCGCCGGATGAATCTTGGTTTGAATTAGCTCCGCATGCTGTAATTGTCAGCAGTACAAGAACCATCAACAAAGCCGTGATCCCTTTTAAGCTTTTTCCTTGGATGTTTCTTAACATGATGCATGTTCCCCCTAAAATTAAAATAAACCCTATAATCATACTAGGCATTATAGAAATAATTATTGAAATATGTCAAGTTTTCTGAAAACCTTTGACATAACATAATCCCTGACAAAAAAATTATCGAAGGAACAGGATTTGTAGCTGTTTTTGTTGAAAGTAAACTAAACGATTCAATCATTCATTCAAATTCGACAACGAAGAAGGTATGGCTTTGCATATATACAAGGACTTCATTAGGCGACTTATTCGAGACTACATCATCGGATCGACCGCAGCCGTGTTAGGCGTCGGCAGCATTTTTATATTTTCTGCATTACAGGTGCCAGGCCATGAAGCCATCATGCTGCTGGCCATTCTGTTGATCTCGCTGATGATCATGATGATTGCGGAGCTGTTTGTTTTTTATCGCCACCTGCGGCCGATCCGCCAGATGTTTCATCAGAGCCAGCCGTCGATTGAAACGCTCCAATCGGTCTATTTACATACACACCGTTTTCCGGTTTTTGCAATAAAACGTATTTTCGGGCCCCATTTATTTGGTCTTTCCATACCGGCTGCGATCATGTTATTAATCGGTGTTCAGCAAGAGCTGCTCTCTCTTCCCTTTTCCTATTTGTTTCTCGCGGCAGTTGGCGTACCGCTCGTCGCATGCATGCATGCGTTTATGGAGTTTTTCCTTACGTCTCAATCCATACGACCGCTCGTTATGTATATAAGACAGCTTTCCTTAGATTTGTACGGCATCGATTTATCCCTTAACGGCCAAGTGCTTGTTTCGATTCAGCGAAAGTTTCAGTTCAGCGCTTTTTTAATCGGAACGTTCCCTCTGTTACTGTTTATTTTGAGCGGATACATTCGTCAAGATGTGACCGCGCATCAAAACGCGGTCGATTACTGGAATTGGGCGGGCATCATCCTATTGGTGGGCATCGCCTTCTCATCCTTGGGTGCGTGGGTGCTGTCAAGAGAGATCGAACATCCGATCCGCAGTATTAACAAAGCGATGGGCAGCGTGCAGACCGGGGACTTCGACGTCCGTACAGCCGACATTTATTCCGATGAATTTTCCAAATTAGTCGCCGGATTTAATCATATGGTGAGTGGATTAAAAGCGCGGGAAAGTATGAATAACCTGCTCATTCAAAGCTATTTTACAACACTTGCAGCCGCACTTGATGCCCGCGATCCCTATACAGCAGGTCACTCGGAACGGGTAGCCCGTTATTCCCTTGAGATCGGCCGGTTAGCCAACCTGCACGAGCAGGAGCTGGATATATTGAAAAAAACCGCGTTATTGCACGACATCGGAAAGATCGGAGTCAGGGATACCGTTCTGCTGAAGGAAGGCCGGCTGACCGAGGAAGAGTTCGAGATGATCAAACTTCATCCACTGCTGGGGGAAAAAATACTGCGGCAAATCGAACCCGCCGATGCCATGTTCGATATATTGCCGGGGGTTCGGTCTCACCATGAACGCTTTGACGGCCGTGGATATCCGGACGGGCTGGCGGGCGACAACATCCCGTTGATGGGCAGGATTATTGCAATAGCGGACGCGTTTGACGCGATGACTTCAGACCGTCCTTACCGGAAAGGAATGACGGTGGAGAGAGCACTGTACATCTTAAAGGAAGGCCAAGGCACCCAGTGGGATCCTGAGTTAACGAAGAAGTTCATTGACAATCTCAATCAAATACAACCCAAGATGGATGCGGAGAAGAGCACTCCAATCACCATGATGAATCGTGATTAGGACCTGCTGGTCATCCGAACCGACAACAAAGCCCTTGACCTTTCCTCCATGGAAAGTCAAGGGCTTTGTCACTGTATACATTACGGCAGCTTATTCTTTCGCGAATAATTGATTGATATACGAACTATTGCCATGCTAATATTATATACAATACAAACAAAGGAGAATTGACCCGGATGCGTGAAGACGAATCGATCGGCTTTATGATTAGCAATATTGGAAGAAAGCTGAGCCAGAAACTAACGCTCCGCTTTCAAGCCTATGACATTACCTCGGAGCAGTGGTCGGTATTGAACAAGCTCACCCTGAAGGATGGCATATCGCAGCGTGAATTGTCGGAACGATCGGAGAAGGATCCGGCTAATGTGACTAGAATCTTGGATCAGCTGGAGCGGAAAGGTTGCATTCGAAGGGAAAATAACCCGGAGGACAGAAGGTCCTTCCTTATCTTTGTTACGGAGAATGGAAAGAAGTTGAATGAACAGCTCGCTCCACAGGAGCAATTGTTTGTGCAAGCCATGACTTCGTCACTCTCTGAGACAGAAGAGGCTGTCTTAAGGAACACACTACTGAAAATTAATGATGCCGTTGACGCCAGTTAATACGGCAATCATAAAGGAAGCGATCCAGCAATGCAGAAGCAGGCTTTATGGAGCAGGGATTTTATATCCATTTGTATCAGCAGTTTCTTCGTTTTTATGAACTTTTATATCCTGGCTGTCACCCTGCCGAAGTTCGTTGTCGAGGAGCTTCACGGGAGCCAAGCCGATATTGGGTTGGTCACCACCGTTTTCGTCATCGCAGGTATTATATTCCGTCCTATAACCGGGAAATGGCTGGATGAGCGGTCTCGCAAAAAAATCCTGTTCGCGGGGCTCATTATCTTCACCATCTGCAGTGTGCTGTATCTGTTCATAGCCGATTTCAACTTGTTATTAGCCTTGCGCATTGTGCACGGCATTGGCTTTGGCATGGCTGCCACAGCAACATCCGCTATAGCCGTTGATACCGTTCCGCTTGACCGCAAAGGCCAAGGGATCGGTTATTTCAGCCTCTTTATGAGCCTGGCTATGGTTGTGGGCCCATTCGTCGGCTTAACAATTGCAGCAAGCTATAACTTTACTGTTCTATTTGTCTGGTGCACGGCATTCTCATTTTTATCCATGGTATTCGGCATGATGACGCGAATTCCGGCTCGAGCCGCGAAAATACGGCTTCAGCGCTCCTGGCATTGGAGAAGTTTTATCGAGCTCAAAGCGCTGCCGATCTCATTATCGGGCTGCGTGCTGGCTTTTTCTTACGGCGCCATCACAACGTTCTTGTCCGTCTATTCGAATGAGATCGGGTTAGAAGCGTATGCCAGCTACTTTTTCATGGTGTTTGCCGCAGCAATATTGATCTCACGGCCGTTCACGGGCAGAGTATTCGACCGGTTGGGTGAGCATGTGCTTGTGTATCCGGGGATCGCATTATTCGTTATCGGCATGATTGGGCTAAGTCAAGTCAGCCAGCCTGGCGTGTTTTTGCTGACGGGAGCGATTATCGGGCTTGGCTTCGGCGCCCTCCTTCCCAGCTTTCAGACCATTGCCGTCAGAGCTTCCTCCTCGGGCAACAGCGGGCTCGCCACGGGAACCTATTTTGTGTTATTCGATTCCGGTTACGCGCTCGGTTCTTATGTATTAGGCGTTATCGCAGCGCAGTCAAGCTATCGCACCATGTATTTGACCGGCGGTTTCATTGTTGCGTTAACGTATATCACCTATTACACCTTGCATCACCGGAAACAGATGAAAGTGACGGATAAGGATGTTTCCACCCAGACAGAGACGGCTGACGCCGCCCTATGAAGGCGGGAGATCCGTAACATTCAATAAAAGTGGCGCAGCGGTCAACCGCTGCGCCACTTTTTCGAGTTAAATCGCTGTTTTTACCTCCAGCGCATAGGGTACTGCTCCCAGAACGTGCTGAAAAGCGAGCAGAGAATCCAAGATCTGCTGCGGCTCTACCTGCTTCATAATAAATACGATGTTCGATGCCCTGATCCCCTCGGGCCAATGATCCAAATGCTCGGGAGGATGGATGATATGCTGAACGCCGTTCAAAGAGACCGGCCCCTCCCCGCCCAGGTCGAGCAGCCCTTTCACGCGTAAAATAGCTGTCCCTCTTGCATGCAGCAGCATGCTGAGCCATAGTCCGAACGCATGCCAATCGAGCGGCCTGTCGAATCGAATGGAAATGGAACACGTATCACCGGCATGAGCCTTTGCCAAATCGGCGGAGTCAACGGCCTGAACCGTTCTCACCGCTTGTGCATCACCGACAAAAAAACGTGAACCATCCGGGTCATCGGCATGTGTCGTCCCAATGGAAGCAGCGGGATTGATGGAAGCTATACGTTCAAGCAGCTGCTCAATCTGCTCGCCTGAAGCGATGTCCGTTTTGGTGATGATGATTTGATCGGCCACTGCAGTTTGCTTTATCGACTCTTCATGCTGGTCGAGATGAAACATGCCGTTAACGGCATCAAGCGTAACTAAAATTCGATCCACATCAAAATGATGCTGCAATACGGGATGCCGCAGGATCGTAAACCAGATCGGCGACGGATCCGCAAGCCCTGTCGTTTCGACGATAACCCGGTCAACCTTTTGCTGAACACCTGATTGCATATCGTTAAGCAGTGCCAAAATGGCAGCAACGAGATCCTCTCTCGTCGAACAGCAAACACAGCCGCCGCCAAGCAGCAGCGTGCGCTCCTCCACTCTCGATAACAAATGATGGTCCAGCCCGATTTTGCCAAACTCATTAACGATAATGGCACTGTTTTGAAGTTCATTTTGTTTAAGAGCTTTAGTCAGCAGTGAAGTTTTGCCGCTGCCTAAAAACCCTGAAAGAATGATCACCGGAATTTTGGGCATGCTTAGGCGCTCCTTTTAAATACGAGGATTCTCTTGCATCCGCTCAATGAGTTGAGGATCGAGCGGATCGGCAGCTTTGCGGATCATTTTTTCCACCGCAGGCCAAAGGGAACCCAGATCATATACGATCTCTGAAGACCCTTTCGAATCCCGCAGTATATACTTGCTGCCGTTCCAATCCTCCATTTTCAGGCCGTAATAACCCAGAATTCGATTGGCCATATTCGTTCGCAGCAGCCTTTGACGCTGACGGTTTCTTCCTGAATCCCCGCCAACCGTCATGATCGCCCCCCCATCATCAGAGCTTTTTTCCGTCCAATGCTCCTGAAGTACGAAGCCTCCGCACAGCACGCACATCCTGTCCCCTCCTTCATGAAATTTAGGGAACTGCAGCGGATAACTGCAGCTCCCTAACCAAGCGAATGATTATTTTTTGCGGGGATTACGGCGGCTAAAATCATCGGCTATTTCATCAAAGGTCGCCCAGCGCACCCCTTCATGGCTGTTAATATACTCGATCAGTCTCTCATGCATCATCAGTACCTGCGGCCTGCCGCTGACATCCGGATGGATCGTCATCGTGAACACGGCATAGTCGTATTCCCGGTATACCCAATCAAACTGGTCACGCCACATTTGCTCGATGTCGCACGGATTGACAAACCCATGGCTGTTCGGAGATTTCTTGATGAACATCATCGGCGGCAGATCGTCCAAATACCAGTTCGCCGGGATTTCAATCAAATCCGTTTCTTGGCCTCTTTGCAGCGGTTTCATCCAGGTTTCCGCAGGCTGGGAATAATCGATTCTCGTCCAGCTGTCGCCCACTCTTACATAATACGGATGGAAATCGTTATGCATCAAGCTGTGGTCGTACTTAATTCCGTTTTTCAACAGGAGCTCATTGGTGATGTTAGAAAATTCCCACCAAGGCGCTACATAACCTGTCGGCCGTTTTCCTGATACTTTTTCCACCAGCTCAATGCATTTTAGCAGAACGGCTTCTTCCTGCTGTTCCGTCATAGCGATCGGGTTTTCATGGGAATAACCATGAATGCCGATTTCGTGTCCCGCTTCCACAACCATGCGGGTTTGTTCAGGGAAGGTCTCAATGGAGTGACCCGGGATAAACCATGTCGTCTTCAAGTTGTATTTGTCAAATAATTTGAGCAGCCTCTCTGAGCCGATCTCACCTGCAAACAGACCTCTGGAGATGTCATCCGGGGAATCCTCCCCGCCGTAAGAACCGAGCCAACCTGCTACCGCATCGACATCAATACCATAAGCTACAATGATCTCCTTCTTTTGGGACACGCAGATCCTCTCCTTTTACCGTTAATATTATGAATGAACAGCGGCCTTATCCGACTTGCTGCCTGCCGGCTCATGGACTGGAATATCCCAATCCCGACCCACTGTTGTTCCCAAATAGGAATCCGAAAATCCCGACTCGACTTCAGCCTGCCTGTGGCGTTTCAGATACCAGCCCTTCATGAGCAAGTAATAGGCAATAAATCCTGCAGGGAAACCAATGATGTACATGTAATCCATAAACAGAAGCGCGAGGCCGCCGCCAATGATCCATGCAATCATGCCGGCGAGATTAACACCACCGTCATATTTGAATTGGCCTTCATGCTGATACAAGTCTTTCACGTGCAGCCTGCGGCGTCTGATCACATAATAGTCGCATATAATGATGCCAGCTACAGCGGAGAGTACGGCCCCATAGTAGCCTAAGTAAACAAAGAGGTTATTAAGAATTTCCCAAGGCTGGATTACCGTTCCGATAATGCCAGCGATAATTAAGCCGGTTAAGAAATTCAAGCGGAATTTTGCTCCTGCATTAACAAACGTCAACGAAGCTGGAATGAGATTCGCCGCGGTATTGGTCGACCACTGCGCTAAAACAATCATCAATAGCAGAATAACATACGTCCAACCGCTTGCCGTTCCTTGGATTACGTTAATCGGATTCGCATCGCCTGCACCGAGCAGGCTGACGGCTCCGATCACGCCCATAAATGTTTGTACCAGCGGCAGTGCAGTAATATGGGGAATAAAATTGCTCAGATTGCGTTTGAACCAATTTCTTTCATTGGATGGGGCTTTAACATAACGGGTGATGTTGGGGATGTCGATGGCCAGTGCGGACCAGAAACCCATGTTGGCAATCATAATCAAAAACCATGAGGTTGTGTTTTGGGTGCCTGAATAGGTTGCAATATCGATTCCTTTGTCGGCAGCCATACCGTTTACTTTCATAAATATCCAGATTGAGATCAAAATAATAGCCGGTGCCGCAATGACGGCAAAACGGTCGATGGCTTTGATACCAAGAGCGGTATTGATGATTTGCACGACGGCAAATATAACATACCATAGAAACCAGGAGTCAAAACCCGTCATGCTTGCTACCAGATAATTAATGGCAATCGCACCCAGGTAGGTTTGAATACCGAACCATATCGCCGCGACGATACCTCTGCTGACTGCCGGAATATGTACACCCCAGGTTCCAAACGGCGCTCTAAGGTAGGCTGCGAAAGACAATCCGTGTTCAATCCCGATATCGCCGCTTAAGCTGCCGATAATTGCAATGATCAGATTCGCGATGAATATGGCGATCGCCAGCTCCCATATGGACATAGAGTCAATGCCGTTGCCTCCGATCAGAAATGTGGCGATGATAACAGCCATACCGACCCAAATATTAAAAAAGCCGAACCCGGAAATGACTCTTTGATGCGCTTTAATCGGAACGATGTCTTTGGATACCAAACTATTATTTCGGTTCTCTTCCATTTTCGTTCACCTCTCCGTGTTATATTCACTGGATATTAAACTTCGGTTAAAATCACGCAGGTAAGGGATCGTTCTCCGTTGTTCATGGATTAATGACAGATTCAATTCGGCTATAATAACGTCATCCTCTTCTGCCGCCTCAGCCAGCACGGTGCCTGTCGGATCAACGATTCTGCTGTGGCCGCCAAACTCCGTTTCCCCTTTTTCCACTCCGGTACGGTTCGCAGCAATGACAAAAGCGCCGTTCTCAAGCGCGCGGGACCTGGTAGCAATATCCCACGCATATAACCGGGCCTTGCCGAAAGCAGAAGGATACACAATGATATCCGCGCCTTTGAACGTAAGAATGCGCGCGCCTTCCGGAAATCCCACTTCATAGCAAATTTGCATGCCTAGATTGTAGACTCCCGTTTTAATTACCGGGAACTGATCCCCTTTCGTAAAACGGATATTCTCTTTATCCCATAAGTGGGTTTTGCGATAGGTGCCCAAAATGCCGTTCGGCCCTGCTACGACTGCCGTGTCATATACGAGCCCGGCGCTTACTCCTTTCTCCAAAATCGCCGCGACCAAATGCATGTTATGCTTTTGGGCTTGCTGCGCCATCCACTGGGCAGTCGGTCCGGGGATGCTTTCCGATAACTCACCGTCCTTTTTCTCGACTCTGTATCCTGTGTTGAATAGTTCAGGCAGTACGGCCAATTGGGCCCCCCTGCTTGCAGCCGTCCCGATTAATCGTTCGGCTTTTTGAAGATTCGCTTCTACACGACCGAGTTCACAGTTCATCTGTATAGCGGCAGCGATGATACGATTCTGACTGGGAACCAATTGTTCCACTCCTCTCCTTCACTTGGAAGTGCTTTCTTTATTAGATTTTAATCTTTGTGAACATTTCGTGACAATAGTGTAAATGAAATAAAACTATGCAAATTTGCATAGTTTATCCGCTCTCTATTGGGTTAAATGAATAAATAGAACGATGAAATTGCGATTAACTAAACAATCATCGATTATGCATTATCGCATAATAATCTATGCATTTATGCATAAAATCTTAATGGGCTTCCTTTTCCAATTGGCTGCTGATGCCGTACTGCTGCAGCTTCCGGCTGATCGTGGACTGATTAACGCCTAATGCCTCTGCCATTCGGGTGGTGGAGATGTATCTTACCTTTGCCATCTCTAACAAATCCCTTTCCACCTTTTCAACCGCTTCTTTCAACGGCAGCAGCCGATGCACCTCCACGTCCTTGATTTCCGCCGCATTATTTTTTATGTATTCGGGGACATGCTTCAGGCTAATCATTGGATCGTCGATTGTAACCACCAAACGCTCAATGACATTGTGCAGCTCTCTGATGTTGCCCGGCCATGGGTAATGCTGCAGCTTCTCCAGAACATTAGCGGAAAGCTGCTTGTTCTTTTTGTATTTTTTATTGTACAACTCCAAGTCATACAGGATTAAAGGGAGAATGTCATCTTTTCTTTCCCTTAAGGGAGGGACCGTGATCGGGATTACGTTTAACCAATAATAAAGATCTTCCCTGAACCGGCCTGCCTTTACTTCATCTTCTAAATTTTTGCTGGAGGAAGCGACAATTCGGACACGCGATTCTCCGGTACGCTGGTTTGCAAAATCATACTCTTCCAGGATTCCTACCAGCTTGGCCTGTATCGACAATGGCATTTCCGTAATTTCGTCTAAATATAACGTGCCTTCCTTAGCCTTCTTAAACAACCCGATCTGTCTGCCTTCCCTCTCTCCAACCAAATCAAGGTCCTGGCCGAACAATTCCGCTTCAAGCAGCTTCTCCGGTATGGATCCGCAGTTCAGAATGATAAACGGATTTTGCTTTCGCGGACTCCAGTTATGAATATAAGAAGCAATCACTTCCTTCCCTACTCCGGATTCTCCTAACAGCAGCACCGTGGAATCCACTTCTCCCACTTTCTGGGCAAGCTCGATAAGCCTGCGCATTTTCTCGCTCCGGTAGATGATTTTTTTCTCCGCCTCGCTTTTTTTTCGCAGGCTCATCAATTCCTGTTTATACCCTTCCGTAAGCTGCTTCACTTCCTCCAGCTCGTTTTTTAGCTGGCTAATTTCCGTAATGTCCCTGGAAGCGTTCACAACTCTAACGATATTTCCCTGTTCATCTTTGATTGGGGTACCGACAACCATTAGCCGGCGTCCGGTTTTTGTTGTCTGCAGGAAGGACACCCGATCCTTCTTTTCAAGCACCATGCGGGTTACCGAGGGGGAGTATACGCCTTCTTTTTCCAGATGATACACACTCTTGCCTACCAGGTCCTCTTCCTTATATCCCCATAACCGCTCACTTGCTGAACTTACGCGCAAGGTGATGCCGTTCCCGTCCGATACATAAATAACATCATAGGAAATATCAAAGATCGCCTTTAAATCCGTATGAAGATTTTTGTAAGCATCCAGCTCTTTTGTCACTTCATCCAGTTGGCTTGCGTCCATTAACATAATCATATAGCCAAGCGACGCGCCGCTTTTAGAATAAGGCTGTATGATGGCGATAAAGCTTTCCTGTCCGATCGTAAAATAAACGGTTTTGGGCCCGCCAGTTTCGGTCAATCTTGAGATTTCAAGCAAATGGGGAAACATCTCCGGCCATGATTGCCCCACTACCTCAGGCGGGCAGTTTAATTTCTCTCTGGAAAATTGATTTATATACAATATACGGGATTTATCATCAAGAATAATGAAACCGAGCGAGATATCCTCTATGATCTGATTCGCAGCATAGTCCTTCAATGGGAATCACTCCATTTTCATGATTATAGGTTTTCGAAGACAAAGTAAATCTATCCTTACTATACTCATCTTCAGAAGGGTTGTCTGCAAAAAAGTTCCACTCCGCTTCTACAACAGAATCAGGTAATGGAATCAATTTTCCATGGGTCTATTAGCGATAGCCTGCTCAACGTAAAGGTCAGTCTTGCTCTCTCCTCGCGCGCTTTTTGATAAATGCTGACATCCACCGGTATCTCAATCTCCAATAAGTCGGAGACATCCTGTTCATGATGGTCTGATCTTTTCCGTATGCCGGTGATATGCTCCTTCATTTGAAGGTAATGCTCAAGCTGCTTATGCTCTGATTTCGGGAAGATCATTTTCAAAATTTGTGTTTCCTTCAAGTTTAACGCGCTGATAAAGATATCCGCCATTTCGTATGGCGATGCACCGTCCACATACTCCCGCAGCTTTCCGCCTGCCTTGTGAACCATTAATTGATGCTCAGGGTCAATATTGCCGGACCCGTGGACAGAGCTGCCCAAAAAATGGATGCAAAAATGACCCGAAAAATCATTGTCAGGGATGCCGTCGCCGCCATGCGGCATACCGTGCATCGAGGCGGCTAGCAGTTCATGATCAGTCTGCACTAAAATCGCTTTCCGGTGCCAGCTCCAATGTCCATTATATATTTGCTTCATGGCCGCCGTATCCTTCTTCGTCAACGGCTGCACATCAGCGTGGCTTGACCCGGCCCGCCTTTGTACATGAAAGGTTATTCCCGTTTCCATATCAATCACTTTAAACTTCATTTTTTTCGGGATTAATGTTTTGGCCTCAACCCATGAAATGATCTTTCCATAATGTGCAGCTCGACATTCCTCCGCATGTTTTATAAGCTCCCTCTTCACATCCGCATGCACTTCAATCAGCTCTCTGTTCTGCTCATTGTACAGGTTTCCTCTGTGGTCAAGGAGATATGTAACCTCCAAGCCGTTATTCCTTAAGGTCAAATAAACATCCGATACCGGAATGGACAACGCCTTTGTTCGAGTTTCGCTGCGGATAATCCGTTCCGCCAATTTAATGTCCTTTATCGTGAGTATTGTTGCCCGGCTTGAATCCGGAGATGCTTTCACTGTCAATATGATTTGGACTGGAGCGGCTTTAACCATGTGGACGTGAAGCATGGATAGGACTGAGAAAACAATGACTATAATCACCCATTTGTTCATCTTATTCAAGATCAATTTCCCCCCACCTATTTCTTTTCGTTTCAGTGTCTGCAATTCATGGAGGACGATTCAGGAAAATTGAACCGGAATAATAACAGGCCGAATTTAGAATAATAAAATGGATACGTTTGGAGGGATACAACAACCATGGCTATCCGTATAATCATAACTGCAAGTTGTTTGATGATTGCACTGTGCCATCCCGGCTTTACTTCTGCTGCACCATTAAATAAAGGCCGGCAGTACTTTGAAGCGCGCGGTGAGATCGTCTGGGAAGTGCCGACCGATGAAAAATTAATTGCTTTAACCTTTGATGACGGTCCCGATTCGATGGACACCCCGGCGATATTGGACCTGCTCGGCCAATATAATGCGAAAGCAACCTTTTTTGTCGTTGGCAAGCGTGTGGAAAAGTACCCTGAATTAGTAAAAAGGGAGATCGTAGAAGGACATGAAATTGCAAATCACACCTATAATCATATGTATTTTAACAAGGGTGTAAATGCGGAAAAAATCCAAGAAGAAATTAAAAAAGCCGAGCGGCTCATTTTTAATATCACAGGACAAAAGCCAAGCCTTTTCCGCCCGCCCGGCGGTTTTTATAACGAAATGGTCGTTAGTGCTTCCATAAAATCGGATTATCAAATCGTCATGTGGTCATGGCATCAGGATACAAGGGATTGGAGCACCCCTGGCGTGAACGCCATCGTGAATAAAGTATTAAAAAATGCCCGAAACGGTGATATCATTCTGTTCCATGATTATGTAGAAGGTCAGACGCAGACAATAGAAGCATTAGAACAAATTTTACCTGAATTAAAGAATAGAGGTTTTCAATTCGTAACCGTATCGGAACTGCTTACCCACCGCAAGCAGCTTTCTCCCGCAGTTTTCGATTAAGAACTTCAGGAAATGCGCATAGGACGTTCCTTCTCCCTCATAAAATACAGAGTATGGCATGAATTGCTTACGGGGAGGCACGAGAGCAGCTTATGATACTAATAGCCGGTGAAGAAAGAACCGTCGATGTTTCCTCCTGGCCGCAGCTCGCAAAGGATATTTATGAGCAAAAGAGAACAAGCCCTCGTACATACAACTATAATTCCATTTATCATTTACAATTCGAAATGACGTTAAGGATAAAGATCGTTGAAGCCGCAGACGCCTTGGATCAAAGCGGAGTATCCTTTGCCACATTTGAAAAATCCAAGTGTAATGATCAGTATTGGAAGTTGACAGATGAGGGTGGCTTCCAACTAAAGATGGCTGTAACTCCGGCAGAAGGAATCAGGGATATTTTTAGGAACGGAAGACAATATAGCTTTGAGTGTGCAACAGCGATCGTCATCGTGCTGTACAAAGCGGTATTGGATGTGATACAAGATCATGAATTCAATCGGCTCTTTGCAAACCTGCTGTTATATGACTGGCATTATGACAGCGATCTGCGGCTCATTCAGGAGCAAGGGAGCCAATATTCCTATCCCGGCGATATATTGTATTTCAAAAATCCTGACGTCGCTCCTGAAACGCCGCAATGGCAGGGTGAAAATGCGGTCAAGCTAGATGATGATTTGTATTACGGGCACGGCATCGGCATTTTACCGGCACAAGGAATCATCAACCGCTTGAATCAGCTCCGACGGCCCGGCAGCGTTACTTCCGCTTATATGACCGAGCAGGTTGTATTTCCGGATTTCCTCTATTTATCACAATTTGCGCCCGGGGCGGATCGTCTCCATAACATTGCGCTCTTCCATTTCACCACCGGAATACCGTCCATTCGCGTATTAATTGGCAGTCAAAGATGGCATGCTTGAGCGGCAGCTCCCGGTATAAACAGCTAAGCCTGCACCCTGAAGGTGCAGGCACGCCTTTATCATCATTTGGAGGAAAGAAAATCAATGGAAATTACCAGACCCAAGCGCGGCTAATGATAACGAGCAGAATGAAAAGAACAAGGATAACGCCTGTGCTAGTAAATAATCCAGCACCTGCACATGATCCAACTCCAACTCCACCAACTCCACCAATTCCGTATCCCATTGTTCAGCACCTCCCTTTCCTTTAGCTAAGTTACTATATGAGCTATAAGCAATCTTGGTCTAGACGATTCATGAAAATGGGGATATGTCTATCCGGCTGCGGAAGAACCCTGCTGCTCCCGCATAACAAAACAAGCTGACGCCTGTTGAACATGGCATCAGCTTGTTTCATGCGTTTAAGCTTATGACGAGTAATTGAGAAATTATCTGCCGTCGAGGAAATATCGGAATATCCGCTGCGCATCCTCCGGCTCATGGGCAATGATCTCAATATCATGAATCTCTGCTTCACTGAATAATTTGCTTAAGCCGACATACTGGCTTAACTTGGATTTAAGATTTAACCGGTCGCCTTCTTTACTGACCAGTTCAACTGTACCTTTACAGGTGTCCAGCAATTGCAAAAAACCGTCTACATCATCTATTTTATAGATTTTCATGTAATTACCTCCCACACGAAGTTTGATTTTATTCTTATTATACACCTAGTTACGAATAGCAGCAATTTGCAGTTGAAACAAACGTTATACTGTTCCTTCTATCGCAATGCCACCATAGTCTGCGCTTTTTCGGGATGATCGGTAATGATGCCGTCGATGTCATATTTCAGCACCTCTCTGATGTTGCGCTCAATATTAACCGTCCACACCCACACTTCCCGGTTGTTCCGGTGAGCGCGCTCTATGAACCGATCGGAGAGCATGCTTTGTTCAATCGTATAGAAATCAACGTCAAGGGCGGATAAATTGCCTGCTGCCAAGTACAAAATCTGGCCGATTTTAATATCGTTATTCATACTTCTGATGATATTCAATACGTGATAATCGAAGGACTGAACATAACAATCGGCTGTCATGTCATACGATTCGATGAGCGCTGCCACTTTCCTCGCTAATTCATCCTTTTCGCCATACGGCTTGATTTCAACAATCAGCTTGGTCTTTCCCTTGACCTCCTCAAGCACCTCGATCAGAGTCGGGATCGGTTCACCTTGAAAATCATCCGAAAAGTGGCTGCCGATCTCTAAGTCCGCAATCTCCGCGTAAGTTAAATCATGCACACTTGAATTAACGCCGGCGACTCTATTCAACGTATAATCGTGATTGAGGACGACAATGCCATCCTTTGTCATTTGAACATCAATTTCAACGGCATCCACGTTTTTGTTGATGGCTGACCAAATGCTGCTCATTGAGTTTTCCGGAGCATGATACAGATCGCCTCGATGGCCGGCCACGGACACATTCCACTTCAAATAAACCAGATTGCTGTTAATCGAATGGTTCAATACGAATGTTCCTGCGAGATAAAGGATTAACGTTAATATAAGGTAAAACCTCTTTGTGCGTGTTTTAAAATACGTACTCGCTTTCAGTTCTAAAGCAGCGAAAAGCCTGCTCTTATATACCCTCAGTTGATCCTGAATCTGCACGCCCTGATCCTTCTGAAACTGATAAAACAGCCGGGTGATAAAGATCATATTCACAGGTATTAATAACAGCGTAAACACAAATGTGATCACGCTGGAGAAAGTAAGAAACAAATCATTGATCACAAATTTAACAAATGGAATGTCCAGCAGTGAAAAAATAAAAGACAGGGCCGAAAGAACAGCAAAGCCCACTGAGAAAATAATAATGTTCAACAAAATCAATTGCAGCAAGATTTTTATTTTATACGACTTCGTCAGAGCAAAACTGCTTTTGATCGCTTCTCTTGTTGATTTTCTTTCAATAATAATAAAATGAAGCGCAAATATCCATCGGATGAACAGGTAGACAGCAGTCAAGAAAACAACCGCATATAAAGCAAGAAGCAGTTGTGATCCGTGAAGATGATTGGTAATTAATATCGGAATATTAAAGCTGCCGAATAAACTCCCGAACAAAGGCGTATCAATGAACGGAATCAAAAATAAAAACAGCAGTATAAGCTGGATAAAACCAAAGCTTATCAGCTTCGGAATCGCTCGCAGCGTTGTCATGAGAGCATCAGCAATAAGAACCTCTTTGCCAAACACCTGCTTTTGCGCAATGATAAGAATGACCCCGAACTCGATAAATAATACGATCACGCACACTAAACCGATCAAAGTCAGGCCAATGAGACCCTTATAACTCAAACCGATCTGATAGACATCGCTATTCAGCAAGAAGTTCGTTCCCATTGCCCTTAACATGCGATTGAAAATAAACGCTATGATCGGAACAAATAAAAAGCTTGTAATTAGCATGTAGAATGCTTCGAACAACAAGAGCTTTCTATAGGTAAGGCTGAGATCGTCCATGAGATCGTCCATGCTGTTCTTGATTCGTGCTATCACCGTGTTCACCCACACAATTCAGAATATCTACTATAATAACACGGGTGATTTAAACTGAGTAGCTGGCAGCGAAGTTTAATATTGGATAAGCGTACCTATCGTTTTGTTCGGCCTCTGGTAGTTTTCATACGCCTCGGCCGCTTGAAGAAGCGGATAGATATCGGTAATCAACGGCTTCAGGGAGATCCGTCCCTCTGCTAACAAGCGGATATATTCGCCGATATTTCTTCCCTCCGTCCAACGTACATACCCGACTGGATAGTCCTGGTTCTCTTTCTCATAATTTTCGTCATATCGGCCAGGGCCGCCTGCCCGTGAGATCAATATTTGGGCTTCCTTGCCGAACATAAGACCTCTGGAAAATTCCGTGGTCAGGTCGCCGACGATGACAATTTTCCCGCGATCCCGCAACCAGGAGAATGAGCAGTTAATGAGCTCTTCGCCTCTGCCGCTTGCGCAGAGGATAACGGCATCCGCCCCATGAGGCCCGCAAGCATCCGATAAGCTTTGTTCCAACTGTGCCTGGTCATTGTAGACATGCGCTAATCCCTGCTGCCTTAACATCGCCGTCCGTTCCGGATTCAGATCAATACCGGACGTCCGATAAGCTGCCGCATGGCTAATCTGTGCAATCAGGTTTCCTAATATGCCCAGGCCCACGACAACTGCGGATTCCCCGAACCTGAGGTCAGCAATGCGAAGCGCATGAATCGCGATTGCGCCTAAGCCTGCAAAGGCCGCTTCCTGAGGGGATACATGGACGGGGACGACAGCGGTTAGATTGGATGGCACCAATAACCACTCCGCATGCTGTACGTATGGTGCGCCATAGCAAGCAACCCGCTGGCCGATCTCTACATCCATGACGCCTTCTCCGATTTGCTCTACGATTCCGGCTGCACTGTAGCCTAATAAGGCCTGCTCATGGGCTGCGCGTTTAACAAAACCGAGCTCCGTTCCGGGGCTGATTGCTGAATATTCAGTGCGAATAAGCACATGGCCGGGTAGCGGCTGAGGTTTATTTAATTCCGCAATGACAATCTTTCCTGACTGGGCAGCAATGGCTTTCATAATGATCCCTCTCGATACTTATAGTAGATTAGTGTTGTTAGATGAACTAGCTTTTTCGATACTCGCTTGGGGATATGCCATAATACTTTTTAAAGGTGGTTGTAAAAGTCGAGGAGTTCAAATATCCGGTCTTCTCGCCGATTTCCGCGACAGACATCTCTGTTTCCTTCAACAATTTTCTCGCGTGTGATAACCGTACCTTATTTAAATATTCTACATACCCGACCCCAAACGTTTTCTTGAAATAATTGGAGAAATACTTCGGCGTCGTCTCTAAGAGTGCCGCCATATGGTCAAGATACAAATTATTCATGTAATTTTTCTCGATATATTGAGCGATAAATGTCTGATCCATTTTCGTTTTCGGCACTTGCTTGCCTTTTTCGCACACATACTTCGCGATGCGTATGAGTTCATCTTGAACGCTTCGATAATCCAAGGCATGCTTCACTTTATTGATGAAAGCGGCCTCCATATCTTGAAATTGCTGCGTACTTGTCTCATTATTCGAGAGATGCTTAACCATATAATAAAACATCATTTTGGCAACGTCCATGAATTGGTGATAATGGATATCGCGTGAAGCATTCTCCTCCATAATTTCATCCACCAGCTTGATGCTTTGCGCTTCGTCAGCGTGAATAAGAGAGCTGGACAGCTTCTCGAATTGGTCGAACGGAAAATAAACTTTAACTGACCGGCGAATCGACTCAATGTCAAAGACCGGACCTTTCTCACTGATGTTTCTGTACATCATTACATCTGTAACATCTTTATACGCTGATCGCCAATGATCCGTTTTGGACTCGTACACTCCGCTGACGGCAGCCCATATGAAGTAATTGTTCAACAACATAATATCCGGCTTTTTCACCGTTTTTCGAAGCGCGGCGATAATACCGGTACGCTCAGATTTGTGATTTAAAGCGATGAGGACCAGGTACCGCAGATTACCGGCATGGAAGGACACCGCATGCGGCCAATTTAATTTCACTTGATGCTCGAGCAGCTTTGAAACTTCCTGGGTGGAGAGTACGGCACGATCCTTTCCCCCGTTAGGCTGCAGGTGCAGGCTGACCATAAGAAAAAAGCGTTTTTCAAACAGATCGGCGAAATACTCCAACATCCGCTGTTCAAATTCTCTGGACATCGGACTCTCATCGATTGCATCCAAGATCATGCCTCTGCGCAATTCTCCATCGACAAACCCCATCTTTGATCGGTACGATTCATTCTCCTCTTGAATCTTGACGATATCGCTTTGAATGCTTCGATAGTCGGCCCGACGGTTGTACCCTCCGCCAAGCAGCAAAACGATTTCCCTAACGGGTTTGTACAAATAGATACTTAGAAGAACCGATAATAGAATAGCCGATGCAATCGTAAAGTAAAGAATCGTCTGGTTTGCTTTCGTGACTGACTTGATATTCGCGAATTGATAGGGAACTTTATCAATATAGGTAAAACCGTTATATTCTGATTTATACAAATTATACTCGTAATCATTCTGCTTCAGTGTCCGTTCTCTACCGTCATCAAGATAGAGTCCGCTTAACATTTCCACAAGATTCCAATTACTTTCCGTACTTAAGATCACGTTCCGGTTCTGATCGAGTACGATTAATGAGGAGCCCTGCATCATCGTTGACTGTCTGACATGCCTTAGCAGCTTTTGCAGGTCAATGATGATGAACACATTTTTATTGGATAGCTGGTTATTTCCGGCCACAACGATTAATTTCCTTCGTCGCTCCAGGTTATTTGTAAATCTTTCGACGTAATCCTCCGCGGGATAAATCCGCATGGCATGCGTTTGGCTCGACAATGACCTCCAATAAACCGAATTGTACAGACGATGGTGATATTTGTTATTAAAAAGCTCATTAAAATCAATCGTACCCGATTTTGTAATTGCCAGATCCGAATTGTCAAAGAAAACGATCACGTCTTCCATGTATTCATTCCCATTAGATGAATTAATAAGGGTAGCCAAGTCCCGCTGCATTTCATATACACTAGACATGTCAAGAGAGCCATTGTCCGTGGCTCCGTTGTAAGCAAGACTATGAACTGAATAAACAAGGTTGTTGATATCACGAAAAACATCATCAAAGGACTGCACAATATTGGTGACGACCAGCTTGTTGTTTTCTTTTACCTGTTCGTATATACCGTCGATGGAATTATTAAATACAATATAATTAGAAACAAACATCAACAGCACAACCAACAACAGGGCAAAAAAGATTTGCAGGAAGCTTTTGTTCGCCAACAATCGGATGAATTGCAATATTTCCCACCTCCCCGCAACACTGGGGTATTTCAATCAAACACTTACTTCCATTATACATGATTTGGAACAATTATCCTTTCTCGGATCCGAGCATAACACCCTTAGCAAAATACTTCTGCGCAAACGGATAAATCATTAACACGGGAATCATCGTAATAAAAATCGTCGCGTTTTTCATCGCTTCAGGCGCAAGGGTCACCCGATCGACCAGGCTGTTCGTTTGCTCCGCCGTAGCAAATATGAGCATATCCCTCAATACGACCTGCAGCGGATATTTGTTGACATCGTTCAAATAAATCATCGGGATGAAGAAGCTGTTCCAGTGGCCCATGAAGTAAAACAGGCCGATCGAGGCCAGTGCAGGCTTGGAAAGCGGAATGATGATGCTGAATAAAATGCGGTATTCCGAAGCGCCGTCAATGACTGCCGATTCACGCAAGGAATCGGACATGTTTTCATAAAAGCTCTTCAAAATCAATAACTCGATCGTCCAGATCGCATTGGGAATGACAATCGCCCAGATCGTATCGATCATGCCGAGCTGCTGCACAATGAGATACGTCGGGATCATGCCCCCGTTAAAGAACATCGTCAGCACGATCGCAATCATAAAAAACTTCCGTCCGAAAAAGGTGACTCTCGATAACGGGTAAGCGGCGATCGCCGTCATCGCCAGATTGATAAATGTGCCTAGTCCGGTATATAGAATCGTATTGAGATAAGCCCGCGGCACCCGATCCTCGGACAGGATCTGCACATATGCATCAATATTAAAGCCGAGCGGCCATAAAAACACTTTCCCCTGCACAATCGATGCCGTATCGCTGAACGAAATGGCAATGATGTACAGAACCGGATAAACCGTGGCAATCGCAATGAACGTTAATAGGATCGTGTTAACGATGCTGAAAAGGGATAGCCTCTTCTCGCCTACCATATGCTTCTCCCTCCCATTTTCCGGCTTATCACATTCGTTAATGCGAGCATGATCAAAGCGATAACGGCTTCAAAAATACCGACCGCCGATGCATAGCTGTAGTTGGTTTCGAGCAGCCCTTTACGGTAAACATAGGTAGAGAAAACATCCGCCACTTCATAGGTCATCGGGTTGTATAACAGCAATATTTTCTCATAGCCGATCCGGAACATATTGCCCGCATTAATAATAAACATGATCAGGATCGTAGGCATCAAGCTTGGCAGCGTAATATAACGCATCATATGCCATCGTCTGCAGCCGTCCACCCGGGCAGCCTCATACAAGGTCGGATTAATTCCGGCAATGGCCGCTAGATAGATGATGGCTGCGTAACCCATCGTCGCCCAAATATCGGATGCGACATAAATTGTGCGAAACCATTCCGGCGCAATCAGAAAATAGATTTTCTCAAAGCCGATCCAGGCAATGAATTGATTGATCAATCCCCGGTTCGGTGATAGAAAATCGATAACCATGCTGCTGATAATGACAACAGATAGAAATGCCGGCAGATAACTTAAGGTCTGAACCGTTTTCTTAAATTTAATGAACCGCACTTCATTCAACAAAATGGCAAAAATGATCGGAAACGGGAAGCCCCACAGCAAGGAGTAGAATCCGAGCAATATCGTATTTTTGAACAGCAGCCAGAAGTCAGCGCTGTCGAAAAAATTGCGGAAATGCTTCAACCCAACCCAATTGCTGTCCAGAATGCCCCGAAATACGTTGTAATCCTTAAAAGCGATAATCATACCGTACAGCGGTCCGTAACGGAATAAAATATAAAATATAATACAAGGGATAAAAAGGATCAGAAGCTGGCGGTCCCGCTTGATATGGCGCCATATCTTGATCCACCTTGATGACTCGCTCTTTGTGATCCGTGCCTGTTCCAGATTAGCCTGCTGCAATCGGTTCCCTCCTCGCCTGTAGGAAAGCTCTAATCGGATATGGTAACGGTGCACCCGGATTAATCCGGGTACACCGTTTATCCTTCTTCCCTTGCTTATTGCCCGTCGAATCTGGCTTGGGCGTTCTTGTATACTTCAACGTACTTGTCCTCGCCCAATTTTTTCGCTTGGGCAAGCCATGCTTCCCACTCTGCATCGCCATGGTTTTTGTTCAAAATATATTTCGTGCTGAACTCAACACCCGCCTGATAAATCGCATTGTAGAGATCCGCTTTAGCCGTGTTCTCTTCATTCGTAAATTTCAAGACCGGATCAAGCGGCTGTCTCTTATCCTTCATGTTATCCTGCGCTTCCTGTTCTTTCTCGGTGAAGTTAAAGTATACGCTGCGCTCATCGGCACGGAGATACATGCCCTCCAACCACAGTCCGTATTTCTCTTCCAGCAGTTTGATATCGACTTTTTCAGCGTCTGCAAGCTCTGGATAGGAGATGCTGCCGTCAGCTCCTTCCACGAACGATACGCCTTCTACACCCAGCATGACGAGTTCGGCGCCCGAAGGGCTGGAGAGATAATCAAGCAGCTTGAGTGCGGCTTCTTTCTTATCATTGTTGGTCACCGTCAGGCCAAACACAGATACTTGAGGCAGGCTCCGGATCGTATTGGTCGGGCCTACCGGATTGCCATAACGCAGGTCATATTCCGGAATTTCTGCTTTCACCTGGTTATGGAACGTATCCAGTACGCCGATCCAGTCGAATGTGACAAATGAACGGTTGGCCGTCGTCATCTTCGATGTCCAGGAAGCGGCCGTATCGGTAATAAATTCCGGATCCAATAAACCTTCGTTGTAAAGCTTCTTCGCAAAATCCAGCATTTCTTTATATTCCGGCTGCGTAAAGGTCAGGCCCCATGTCTTGTCGTTCTCGTCGTAGAACATCGGATAATCGGCCCCGACTACCCCCCAGCCGTAACCCCAGTCTCTGAAGAAGAACTCTTTTGTCTTCGAAGCGATCGGATAGGAATCCGGGTAGATCTCCTTCAGCTTTTTCATCGCTTCGTAGAACTCATCGGTATTATTCCAGAGCGGAATGCCGTTTGCGTCAAATACGTCTTTACGGTACAGGAAGCCATGGTTGACCTCGCGGTTAACGCCGAAGATCGGCCAGTGATACATGTTCCCTTTATCATCGGAATACGATTTCATGACCCAATCGTTTTCTTCTGCATACAGCTTTTTGAAGTTTGGCAGCTGATCAATATATTCGTTAATCGGTGTTACCACATCTTGACTGCCCATGTCGTTAATTTCCGCAATCGTTAGGCCATGGAAAATATCCGGCAAATTACCTGAAGCCAAGACGACCTTTAACTTGTCTTTATACGTACTGGAAGGGTAGGCCTGAATATCCAGCTTGATTCCGGTTCTCTTCTCAATCTCTGTTGCAATCAGGCTTGTATTCAGATTTGTGTTTTCACTGACTAACATCCAGGATAAGGTCGTTGGTTCGTCAACCAGCGGCAGCTGCAGCCCGCCGGTGTCACCGTACTGCTCGCTCGTGTCCGCAGGCGGCGTTTCTTCTTTGGCATTCGTTCCATTTGTGCTTCCGCCTGAATTGACCGCCCCTGTGTTGCTGCCCCCGGTATCTGTGCTGTTGTTGCTGTTTCCACCGCCGCTGCATGCAGCCAGTACGGAGAAAACAAGCGTAAACGTCAGGAGTAGATAAAGCCATTTTCGTTTCATTTTTCTTTCCTCCCTTTTCGTTTCGAGCTGCTCTGATCTGAGCAATCTCACCAATGGGGATGTTGGATTTCCATTGGCATACCCCAAATATAAAAGCGCTTTCATTTGTCGTAAACCATCCGTTTTCATCCGTTTTAAGTTTTTCACATCAAATTATGAAACGGCCTAAAAATCCTTTATTATCAAGGGTTCCCCATCTGTAGAAAATGCTAATGCGGTAGAAAACGAACACATTGACATCGTTTTTTCTTCTTCGCACACAAACTTCCCCCTAACTCAAAGAGGCAGGGGGATAGTTTGATTAATTATACTTCGTTCCAAAGCTTCCGTACTTGGTTCAGTCCGATTCTGGAGCCTGTCAGGCAATCCTCCATGCCTTCAAATTCGATCGAGATATAACCATCATAACCGGATTGTTTAATCACGCGCAAAACTTCGCGCATGTTGATGTCGCCCTGTCCGGTAATTGCGCCTCGCAGGTAGTTGCCGCCGGCGGTTCTAAACCAGCCTTCCCCGGGATTCTGGCCCTCAGGCCGCAAATAGAAATCCTTCAAATGAATGATGGAGGCAAGCGGAAGATTCTTTTTCACGGATACAACCGGATTCTCGTCCACACACATAAAATTCCCGATATCCAAGGTCGTTTTAAAATTATCGCGGTCCACTTCGTTAACAAGGCGCTGCACCCGGTCAGCAGCCTGAATGTAATAGCCGTGATTTTCCACGCTTGTTGTAATGCCGTACTGCGATGCATAATCGGCAACATGCCGGCAGGCCTCCACCAAGCGAGGCAGATCAAGCTCGAACTGCCGAATTGTCGCTATTTCTATAGGTCTTGATGCCACATCGTGGCGCATGAGCTTTACACCCAGACGATTAGCGATATCAACTTGAGCCTTCACTTCCGCAATCTTGGCTGCAAATTCTTCATCACTGTCCGTTACAAAATTAGCGCCTATCGCATAATTCGAGATATCAATGCCCGCTTTCTGAGCCGCTTGCGTGATCTCATCGATTAATTCCGGATTCTCTTGCAAATTAAAGCCCATCGGTACGATCTCAATATGCTCTCCTCCATGCTCCGCAATCCAATTAATCGCATCAGTAACAGTTAACTGGCCATCGCGAATCGCGCGGAACAAGCTATAGCTGCTTAACCCTAATTTCAAGCTGATCTCTCCTTTCTATGCTGAAACAAGCTTCTAACTCCATCGACTCTTTCCCTCCCCTAAGAGAATTCGATTTCACGGCCTGTACTCGCCGATTCATAGATGGCACATAAAATTTTCATCATTTCCACGCCGTCCTCCACCGGACTTAAGGTTAGTTTGCGGCCAAGCACAGCTTCGACAAAATGATTGATTTCATTTTGAAAAGCCTCCTGAAACACAAATGAACTGTGATCCACCTGAGGCGTCACATTTAATATCGTATCGTATTTTTCAGACACAAGCGTGAATTCCGGCTCAAGCTCAGCCCCGCCGCGCTCTCCGTAAATTTTCACCGACAGCTCATCCTTTTTGGCATGCAGCGTAAAGCTGACGTCAACCATGAGGGAAGCGCCGTTCTCAAACCGGATCAAAGCATTGGCCAAATCTTCAACGGAGTTCAGCGAAGCATCGTAATCGGCCGCTCGATAAAACTTCAGATTTTTAACATTTGCACGGTTACCGAGCCGGTTGTAGGTGTTACCGCTGACAGATTTCACTTTTGGTTTGCCCATCAAGTACCAGCAAATGTCGATCATATGTACACCCAAATCAATTAGTGGGCCGCCGCCCGAGCGCTCCTGATCCGAAAACCAGCCCCCGGGGTTGCCTAATCTCCGCAGACAGGAGGCTTTGGCATAATAAATCTCACCCAATTCGGAATCATCGATGTATTGCTTCAAAATCTGCGTGTTGCCGGCATAACGTCTGACAAAGCCAACCTGGAGCAGTTTGCCGCTCTTTTTCACGGCCTCTTCTACGCGAAGGGCTTCCTCAACCGTTTTGCAAAGCGGCTTCTCCACCAAAACATGCTTACCGGCCTCTAATGCGGCGATTGCGATCTCCGCATGCGAATTATTCCAGGTACAGATGCTGACCGCATGAATTTCAGGCAGCGCAAGCAGCTCGTTATAATCCGTAAATACTTTGGATGCGTCATATGAAAACGCTTTCTCACGGGCCCGCGCTTCATTCAAATCGCAAATCGCGTAAATCTCAGCCTCAGGGTTATTTTTATAAGACTGCAAGTGGACCTCCGAAATGGATCCTGCACCGATAACACCAACTTTAATTGTAGACATGTTCAAATTCTCCTCTCGTTATCCCCTTTTTTTGGTAAGCCGGACTGTCGTTTTGCTTATTCTGCTTTTTTCTGCAGCCTGCAAGAAGCTTATAATTTCAAGGGTTTCAGACCAATCCAGCGGCGGCTGGCACTTCCGAAAAAAACTCATGACCTGCTGCAGCAAGCTGGCGTAGAAAGGCGTCGTCCCGGCCCCAATGTCCACTACAGCCGTTTCATGCTCCCGGTGAATAAAAGCTCCAAACCGGGGATTCCCGGCCCGGCTGCCTCTGACCGTTGCAATCCGTCCATCCTCCCACACTGCGGTGATCAGATCGTGATTGTCATTGGAAACAGCCGTCAGTTCCACACATCCCGGACCCATAACCGCATACAACATTTCAACCGAATGAATCCCGTACCAGAAATAGTGGCCCTGCGTCGGCTCCACACTCATCGGTCCGTACACATCAGTGCCTAAAATTCCGGTACGCCCGTTTTGTTCCAGCACTGCAGTGAGCTGTTCGGCATAACGCAATGCCGAACAGCTCATGACCGGGATGCCCTGTTCCGCTGCAATTGTTAACATCTCACCCGCATCCCGGGTTGTCAAAGCCAAGGGCTTATCGATAAAGACAGGCTTACCGTAAGAGGCAATACGCTTAAACAGCTCGAGATGGACACGGCCGTCCGCCGCTTCCAATAAGATCGCGTCACACTGGGCCGCAACATCCTCGGGAGATTCCGTTGCTTGAACCCCATATTCGGAACGGAGTTTTTCCATATACGCTTCCACACGGTTAATGCTGAGCGGGAAATCCGGTGACCCGCCGGGAAACGCGGCAATCACCTTCCCACCCGGGACATGATGCGGATCCGACGGATCGTTCAACAGCCGCGTAAATGCGGCGGCATGGGAAGTATCCGTTCCAATAATTCCAATTCGCAAATCACCCATCATTTTCCTCCTTTTTATCCGGCCCCGTCTGCAGGAGCTGCAGATAACCGCGCTAACGCAATCCCCGCTAACAATGAAGCCCCTAAAGGAATACAATCCTCATTCAACGAATATTTCGGGTGGTGGAGCCCATACGCCTCGCCTGCACCCTCAGCCGGTCCGGAGCCAAGCCAAAAAAAGCAGCCGGGCACCTGCTGCAAATAAACGGAGAAATCTTCACCGGCCATTGTCGGAGCCGCTGTAATTCTGCGCTCCGCGCCAAGTATATCATCGATAACCTGATCGACATGCCGCATATTTTCATCATGATTGACCAGCACCGGGGTCTGTCTGATGTAGTGCAGCTCTGCTTCACAGCGGTAACCTGCGGCTATATGTTTAATGATCCTCTCCAGCCTGCCGGCCATCTGCTCCTGCACCCGCGGCTCGAAGGTACGGACTGTACCGGTCATTACCGCAGTATGCGGGATCACGTTGTTCGCTTCGCCCGCCCGAATGCTGCCGATCGTCACCACCGCAGGGTCGAAGGGAGAAAGCTCCCGGCTGACGATGATCTGCAGCCCCATAACGATTGCCGATGCACAGACAACCGGATCGAAGCATTGATCGGGAATCGCACCGTGCCCGCCTTTACCCGTGATCGTCAATTCGATTCTGTCAACCGAGCCCATCAACGCTCCGTAACGCGTGGCAGCCATGCCTGCCGGCAAAGTCGGCAGATTATGCAGTCCGTAAATTTCATCCACTCCGTTCAAAGCGCCTTGTTCGATCATCGCCTTCGCCCCGGCATTGATCTCTTCTGCAGATTGAAATAGAAAACGAACGGTACCGTTAAACGTCTCTTGCGTTAACAGCTTTACTGCCCCAAGCAGTATAGCCGTATGGGCATCATGTCCACAGGCATGCATAATGCCCGGATAGGCTGAAGCAAATTCCAAACCGGTTTCCTCTTGAATCGGAAGGGCATCCATATCGGCGCGCAGCGCGATAACAGGGCCAGCGCCTGCACCCTTCAGCTCCGCAACGATGCCATGGCCGCCTACCTCCCTCTTGTAAGGCACGCCCAGCTGCTGCAGCTGGCCGGCTACCTTTGCTGCCGTCCGAGATTCTTGAAAGCTTAATTCCGGATAACGATGCAGCTCTCTGCGAAAAGCAATCCATTGCGAAGCATATGATTTTCCTTGCTCTAACAAGCTCACTTGCCATTCCCCCTGTTCCTGGCGGGCTGATCCTTGTTGCCATACAGCTCCTTCATAATTTTCCGGCCTGTAGGCGTCTGCGCTAAGCCGCCTTTTGCAGTTTCCCTGTGCTTCTCCGGCATCGCCGTGCCGACGTCCAGCATTACATGAATGACCTCGTCCGAGGGAATAACGCTTCGAACGCCGGCCAGTGCCATATCCGAGACTGCCTGAGCCGTGACCGCGCCAAAGCCGTTGCGCACGATGCAGGGAATTTCAACCAGGCCGCCAACCGGATCGCAGATGAGCCCCAATGAATTTTTCAAAGCAAGGCCTACCGCGTGCACGGTTTGCTCCGGGGTGCCGCCGCGCAGCTCGGTGAGCGCACCCGCCGCCATGCCGATGGCAGAGCCTACCTCAGCCTGGCAGCCTCCTTCAGCGCCGGATATAAATGAATTATTAGCAATGACATAACCGATGGCGCCGGCAGTGAACAGCCCGTAAACCAGCTGCTCATCCTCCCACCCGAAGGTTTCCTGCGCGCTTACGAACACACCGGGTATGATCCCGCACGATCCGGCCGTTGGCGTTGCAATAATGCGCCCCATCGAAGCGTTCACTTCAGAGACCGCTAATGCATAAGCCAGCGCCTTGGACGCTTTGTCGCCAAGTGATGGTACATGATTCATTCTGAAGCTTTGCACGCGCTGGGCGTCACCGCCGGTTAGCCCGCTCCGGGATTTTGTATTTTCGGAGAGCCCTTTGCTTACAGCCTCTTTCATGACTTGGTAGTAAGATGCCATTTGCTCTACTATTTCCTGCTCTGTTTTTCCGGTCTCCTGTGCCTGCTCCTGCACCATCAGCTTTCCGATTGTTACCGATTCTTGAGTACACAGTGCTACCAGTTCATTCAAGCTCGAGAATCTCATGGCATCCCTTCTTTGCTTGTAAGATCAATCAGACATACACGCTGAATATCCGGTATTTGCTCCATTCGACAGATCAGCGCTGAAGTTATGGCTTCATCGCTCTCAATCACGGTGAGCACATCGCCTTTCCGCGATTTGCGGTCGACCTCCATGTAACCGATATTAGCCCCCGCCTGCTTCACAATATCTGTGATATCAGCGATGAGTCCCGGGCGGTCCTTGTGAAAAATGAGCAATGTGGGATAACCCGCTGTAAATTTAATATCAAAATGATTGACGCTTACAATCTCGATATTTCCGCCGCCGATCGAACAGCCGGTGACGCTCTCTTCCCGCTCCCCATTCCTCACCATAATCTTTACGGTGTTCGGGTGGGCAACCGGCAGGCTCGAAGTGTGAAACTTCACCTTTAATCCGGCTTCCTCTGCCAGGACAGCGGCGTCTTTGATTCTCATATCATCCGTATCGTAATCCAGCAATCCGGCTGTGATCGCCAGATCCGTTCCATGTCCCTGATAGGTTGCAGCGAACGATCCATAGATCACAATATCGGCTTGCTCCGGCAGGCAGCCCAGAATACGCCGGGCAGTCCGTCCCAGCCGGACAGCGCCGGCCGTGTGAGAGCTGGAAGGTCCGATCATGCTGGGACCGATAATGGAGAATACATCCTTAAACCGCATGTTAGATTCCTCGCTTCCTGCCGGATGCCGCATTGCCTGTTATGCTTGCTCCAGCCACTCATGAAGATGCGCAGCCACGAATTCATCATCGTTCAGATGCGGATACTCCCGATATACCCGGTCGATTTCCTCCGACTGCCCCGGTGATAAGGTCTCCTGCGGATTCAAGCACCAAGTTCCTTTCAGCAATCCTTGTCTGCGCAGCACCTCGTGGATGCCGGGTATACATCCTTCGAAATGATGTGCCGGATCAAAAAATGCAGCATTCGAATCCGTCACTTGAATATTCCGTGTCAGCCACTCTGCCGAAAGTTCTCCTTTATCCCGGATCGCCTTGATTTCCTCCAGCAGCTCTACCGCTTTTTGGGTCCATACCGCCCAGTGGCCAAGCAGTCCGCCGACTACCTTTTTCTCCACCACGGCTCCGTCCACTTCAAACCGGTACGTGGTGAGAAGATCATTGATAATGTTATCGTCATTGCCCGTATAAAGGGCAATCTCGTTCTTGCGGCTGGAGCTGCATACCGCACGGGCCACGTCGATGGTCTGATAGCGATTGAACGGCGCCATTTTTATCGCAACGACATTCGGGATTTCTGCAAATTTCCGCCAAAACTCATAGCTGAATATCCGTCCGCCTACCGAAGGCTGCAGATAAAAACCGATCACCGGGATCAGCTCTGCGATGCGCTCCGTGCGCTGCAAAATATCTTCTTCGCTCCAGCCGGTCAGCCCGCCCATACTCAGCAATCCGGCATCATAACCCAAACGCAGAGCGATTTGCGTTTCATGAACCGCCTGCTCCGTCGGACCGCAGATACCGGCAACCTTGATAAACGGCCGCTGCAGATTGGCTTTTTCAATCTCTTCCGCCGCCATTCGCAGGACCGGCTCATATAAGTTAAACTCCTTGTCGCGGATTTCGAATTGCGTGGAGTGAACGCCTACTGCTATTCCGCCAGCGCCGGAAGCCATGTAATAACGCGTCAATGCCCGCTGGTGCTTTTCATCCAGCTTACGCTGTTCATCCAATGCAAGCGGGTGCGCCGGTATAACGAGCCCTTCATGAAGCGCTTCAGTTAACTCAGCAGCTAACGTCTTTCCAGTTCTCATTAAAACTTCCCCTTCCTTTCTTGAAAGTGTGTCGGCTTGTTCCAGGTCGCTCCGCCCAGCTGCACCCACTCCGCCATCCAATCGATCATTTGCAGCAGCGGTACGCTTGGATAACCAAACATCTGGTGTGACTTGGATGCGTTATTTAATAACGCCGTTTCGGATTCAGTGCCTTCGATGATCGCATTCTTGCCTAAGCGGGCTGCAAACTCGGCGGCCGCCCAGCGAATAGACATCGTCTCCGGTCCGGTAATATTGACAATATTAGGCGGATTCGAACAGGACGTTAGGCAGCGCAAGGCCATCGCATTCGCATCCCCTTGCCAGATGACATTGGCATGGCCCATCGCCACATTAACCGGACGGCCTTCATTGACCGCCTTGGCGATTTCCAGAAGCACGCCATAACGCATATCAATCGCATAGTTTAAGCGGTAGAAAACCATCGGCGTTCCATTTTTATGTGAATGGTATTCAAAGATACGCTCACGTCCGAGACAGGATTGGGCATACTCTCCGATCGGTTCCGGTGCCATATCTTCCGCTGCTCCCCCGCCCCCAACCGGCATAAAGGGATATACGTTGCCTGATGAAAAAACAACGATGCGCGAATCTTTATATTTCTCAGCTACTCGGCCGGGAAGATAAGCATTCATCGCCCAAGTGAAATATTCCTTGCCCGTCGTACCGAATTTATTGCCTGCCATATAAATCACATTTTGCGCGTCAGGAAGCTGTTTTAGCTCCTCATCGTTGAGCAAGTCGCAGGAGACCGTTTCTACGCCTGCCTCCTCCAGCTCCCGCCGGGCCTCCTCGTTTGAGAAGCGGGACACACCGATGACACGCTTGGAAAGCCCACCCTTGCGGATTGCATTCATCGCCAACCTTGCGAGGCTCGGCCCCATCTTTCCTCCAACGCCAAGCAGGATAATATCCCCCTCCACAGATGCCAGATCCTGAACTAATGCATCCGATGGCTCCGCTAATATTGCTTCCAATTCAGCCACTGTTCTCATGCCATATTCCCCTCTCCAAATCGTTATGCTTCTATGATACCGATTCAAACTATATAAAGACAAATCTTTTAATTGTCTCTAAATGAAGATGGGGACGGATTTTTTAGGCTGTCCGGAAACCCAATTGATGAGAATTAGAACTTTCGCAGATCGGTTTGGACGCGCTGGTGCGGAAAAAGCATGCGTGATGTTTGTATAAATCTATGGTGAAAAAAGTGGAATTGAATCGCTATATGCAGAATGCTCCATTTGAGGACTATAGTGAGGAATGCTAACGGGAAATTCTCCCGTAAATCTAATTACCTTCGTACAAATTTACCCGCCAAACTGGAATTTCTCCTGCTAATTCGGCGCTCAAGCGACATGATCAGCTCAACTGATAAAATTAGCATGAGGATTTCCAGCTTTCCTTCTTCCGGAAGCCTTGAAGGATGAATTAGCGGGAGGTTTTCCAGGATAGCTTGCTTCAGCGGATCAAGAACCGGCGCAGATCGTTCCGGTCGAAAGGGCCATCCCTCTGCCCATTCAATGACTTTTGGATCGCCCCCTCCTTCATACATCATTTAAAAACGGAAAACGAAAAATCTGCCGCGGTCTTCCCTTCGGCATTTTTTCCATTCCCGCAATTTCCACTAAGCCGTTATCCATCCAGAGCAGCACCAGCCGGTGAGCACTTCTAACTGTAATATTAAGCAAAAATGAGAGCTCATGCACCTTGTATTCATACTTTCCAAAGCGCGCCATATTGTTTAGAAGCTTACTGAGATAAGCGCTGGTCATCCCGGCATCCTCCGCCTTTTTGATCAATGCTGGGTTCATAGGCGATAAAACATTCTGAACCGGGTCCGCCATCTCTAACGGGCCGATTAGCGTTCTGTCTTCGCGAACGATAAAACAAGTATTTCCTCCCGCATCTTTGGATTTTTGCAGCGCTGACCGCGCATTTGTGCCTGCTTCATTGGCCGTTGCGCCAAAGCCTACCCCAAGGCTGAGCGAGATGCCATACGTTTTACTTGCGTCCTTCGCCAGAGGGATTGTCTTGTAACCTCCCGTTTCACGTTCGAATATACCGCGCGTTGTAAAAAAGAGGTACTCATCCCCTCCGAGCGGCGTTAAATAACCGTCGAGTGATTCGACATATTCCAGTACCATCCGGTGAATATCCAGCTTCAGCTTTTGTACTTCATGCTCATTGTTTCGCTTCTGCACCAGCTTGCCGAATTCATCGACATTAATCATCCCGACCACGATCTGCGATTCCTTGCCGCGGCGCGATTCCGTTGCCAGCAGCGCCCGCTCCAGCGTCACGATAATATCCTGCTCCGAAGGAAGCAGCAGTATGTTAGGCACGCCTAGATTCGAGAGCTCCTGCGCGACAGATTCCACACCCGTAAATGCGACAGAGCATATTCCTTCCTCCGCCTGTTTTTTGTGAAAAGCGATAAGTTTATCCGAGGGTGCATAAGCAGGACCATCATATACGGCCACTTTCGTATGGCTCATTTCAAGATCCTTTTGCGTACGCAGGACCATCGTTTTGGTCAGCGTATCGATCGAAATGCCACCTGTCAGCCGATCGGATTGTAACGAAAGAAACAGCGCTTTGTACAGCCCCGCTCCAGTCAAAGGAACGTAAAACACCGGTACCGATACAGGCATCTTCTCCTTGACGATGCGATGGGACAGCACACCGGACACCAAAAGCACTTCCACTTCTCCAACCAATTGCTCCGCAATTGCCGGCGCTTCCTCCTCATTACGTACGTCACGAAAAATCGGAGAAAAAGTTGGAAAGGTTGGAAGCACTTTTTTGATCTTGTCGATCACCGCATCCGTTCCTATGATGCCTATCTTGATCTGTGGTGTTAGCGCTTGTGAATGCACAGTCAATTTCGTTCACTCCTGATTCAACAGTTTCTTAGCTGCTATATCTTTTAAGAAAAACCTGACGGAAAGATCACCGCCAGGCTTTCAATTTGTCAACAAACTAAACGGTCACTCAAAAAAAGCGCTTCAAGCTCATCTGCCGAAATCGGCGGACTGAGCAGGTAGCCTTGAATGGTTGTGCATTTTGTTTCTTTCAATATTTCCAATTGGCTAACCTCTTCCACGCCTTCCGCGACGATTTGCAGATTCAAGGAATGGCCCAGATTAATAATAGCGTGTGTGATCGCCAGATCACTTTGGTCATTATGTATGTTTTTTACAAAGGAACGATCAATTTTCAAACATTGAATCGGAAAATGCTTTAAATAATTAAGCGATGAGTATCCGATCCCAAAGTCATCAATCGAGATCGAGATGCCGATTGCCGATAGTCGCTCTAAAATCGCAACGGTTTTATCCATATCGTGCATAATCGAGCTCTCTGTAATCTCCAATTCCAGAAAATCCGGGACTAATTCTGACTGTTCGATAATTTGCTTCACATTGTCTGCAAACGAAAGATCTTGAAATTGGACCGGGGAAATGTTGACGGCGATTTGCGCACCGATAATCCCTGCTTCCTGCCACCGTTTCTTTTGTTCACATGCGCTCCGCAGCACCCAATTCCCTAATTCAACGATCAGGCCGGTCTCTTCCGCCAGCGGAATAAATTCAGCGGGAGGAATTATGCCTTGAACGGGATGGTTCCACCGCACAAGGGCCTCCAGACATATAATCTTACCGGAGGCTAACTCCAGTCGAGGCTGATAATACAAAACCAACTGCTCCGTTGCAATCGCTTTACATAGCTCGGTCTCCATCCTCAGTCGGTCGATCGGCATCGAAGAAAGCGAATCGTCATAAAAGCATACTCTGTTCTTTCCGTTTCGCTTGGCCGTTAACAGCGCTATTCCTACCCTCTGGATGGAGCACTCCAAGCCTCGTTCACCGCTGGAAATAACATCAATCCCGATGCTTGCGCTTACCATGCATTCAATGTCCTGCAGCCAGAAGGATAATCTAAACAGCTGCTGTATTTGTTCGGATATGGATACCAAGTCTTCAAATTGGTCAAACCGGATCAAAAAAGCAAACTCATCGTCCCCGATCCGGTACACGGCCATTTCATCCGTGACAGAGCTTAGTCGCAGTTCAACCTGTTGTAACAGGAGATCGCCATATGCATGTCCTAGTGAAAGATTAATCTGGTTGAACCGGTCGATATCCAACAAAAAAATAGCAAATTGCTGTTCTTGATTGCTTCCGTTCTGAATTCTTTCCATTGCCACAGTAAGAGAGTCACTTAATTCTTTATAAGAAATCACTCTAGGTTCCCGGCTTTCCATGGATGCCTCCCTTTAGCTGAACAACATCGATAATCTGTATCTAATCGCAATGTATAAGACGAGAGGAAAATGAGATCGGGATGACTCAGACTCATCCAATATTATAACATGGACAATTGGGCTTAGAAATAGTTGCCAGACACGAAAGAAGGAAATAGGCAGTTTTTTGTCGAAATTCATGTGGATATACATACCTGATCTATATTTTTGAGGTGAAGCAATGAAATTAGATAACATCACAGTCATCGATTTTGAAACAAGCGGTCTTGATCCTGCAAAAGATCGCGTTATTGAGTTATGTGCCATTCGCTGTCATGGCGGAGAAATTGTCGGCCACTTCAGCACCCTCATCCATTTTGAAGGCTATCTTTCACCGAAAATTACGGAGCTTACCGGCATTACGTCCGATATGCTGATCGGAGGAATGGATGAGGAGACGGCCTTTCGCATTCTGAACCGGATGATCGGCTCCAACATTATCGTCGCCCATAATGCCGCATTCGATTTAGGCTTTCTCCACCACACACTGATGAGGCTTGCCGGCAGGACGTTCAAAAATGATTTTATCGATACATTAACGATCAGCCGTCTTCGCCAAACTTATCCGCATACCTTAAAGGATATGTGTGACCGGTACGGCATTGCGTTGGAACAGGGGCATCGCGCCGATTATGATGTGCTTGCATGCTGGCAGCTGCTAAAAAAGTTCAATGAAGAACAGCCGATTGACGACCAGCTTAACAAGCTGGGTTATATCGAAAAATACGGTCCGCCCAAATGGCATCCCGCCTATGCGCAAACCGAAGGCATACGGATTCGCTACGCTTAAGGCTCATCCGTATGTCTCATACAGGCTGCGACTCCTTACAGAACGCCAGAAATTGCCCGGCAGGAAGCGGAGGGCAGAATACGTAGCCTTGAATAGCATCGCAGTTCTGCAATTTCAAGATGTCCATCTGCTCCTTTGTTTCAACGCCTTCCGTGACGACTGTCAACCCGAGTGTGTGGGCAATCTCGATCACCGACCTGACGATGGCCTGGTCCTTCTCAACGGTCGCAATATGTTCGATAAACGATTTATCCAGCTTCAAGCAGTCCACGGGAATGTTTTTCAAATAACTGAGCGATGAAAAACCCGTTCCAAAATCGTCCAACGACATTTGTACCCCTATACTCTTCAGCTCCCGCATCAATTGAATGGTAGAATGGGGATTGTGCATAAACACGCTTTCTGTCAGCTCCAGATCAATGCGCTCCGCAGTAATGCCATTTTGCTCAATACATTGCGAGATGAACTGGATGAGATCCCGCTGCCTAAATTGAATCATGGACAAGTTCACGCTGGCAGAAAACGGCGGCAGCCCTTCAAGATCCCATTGTTTGAGATGTTTGCAGACGGTATGGATGACCCACTCCCCCAGCTTGATAATAAACCCTGTCCGTTCAGCGATCGGAATGAATTCCTGCGGAGAGATCATGCCGAGCTCCGGATGCTTCCACCGCAGAAGCGCTTCCGCACCGATGATCGTATTCGAATCCAAACTCAGCTTTGGTTGATAATAGACTGTGAATTCACCTTGCTCCAATGCGACGGGCATCCTGCGCTCAAGCTGCTGCTCCCGTGATGGCAGCTGACTCATGGATGACTCGAATAAACGATAGCTGTTCCGCTGTTTCTTCGCGATATACATCGCCGTATCAGCCTTCTTCAACCAGACCGGGCCGCTTTCCGGACTTTCATACAGCCCGATCCCGATGCTGGCCGTAATCATAAACTGCCTCCCATTTATTAAATAGGGCTCCGCAATGACCGATAACAGCGTGAATGCCATCGTCTCCAGATGTTCTACACTCTTGACATGGCGTATCATAACGATGAACTCATCGCCGTCTGATCTAGCGATCTTCCCTTGATTATCAACAATCTGTGTAATTCTGCCGGCCACCTCGCGCAGCAGCTCGTCCCCGACAATATGATCAAAAACATCATTGA
The DNA here is from genome assembly GCF_014640295.1 of Paenibacillus abyssi. Taxonomy (GTDB): domain Bacteria; phylum Bacillota; class Bacilli; order Paenibacillales; family Paenibacillaceae; genus Paenibacillus_D; species Paenibacillus_D abyssi. Next base: position 108,482 of record NZ_BMGR01000015.1, read on the forward strand.
TTAGCTTAAATTGGTCCAGATCAATATTGATTAATGCAAGCCTTTCATTTTTTTTCCGCTGTTTTATTGCCGCCTCGATATATTCATTCATTTCAGACCGGTTGTATAATCCGGTTAACAGATCATGTGAACCCTTATAGGAAACATCCGTGAGAAGAGACTGCAGATTGTCTGTCATCTTATTAATATCTTTTGCCAAGCTGCCGACCTCATCCGAACGATGTACTGCAATCGTTGTTGAAAGATCCCCTCCGGCGATCCGTTTGACCAGTGACGCAATTGTCTGCAGCGGACGGGTAATTCGCCTCGCCGCAAAGAAGGCCGCTATCATCCCGAATATCGATAAAATCAAAAAAAACGTATACGACATCCAGACAAGAGACTCGGTTTTTTGCATAATTTCTTGCTCAGTAGCAACATAACCCGGAATCCGGCTGAGCAGCACGCTTCTTATTTCTCCCTTATAGTCAAACTGCGGCGTAAAATAAGACGCGTACGGGACTCCATCTAGTGTTATCGTCCGCATGGCCGCTTGTCCGCTTCGCTGCACCTCCTGCAGAATCGGCAATAACGTGTGATATACGTCATTATGTTCAGCTAACTGCTGCAAATTTAGGGATTGGTCTCTCCGTTTTTCGTGGGAATCAAAAAACAACCGATTCCCAATCTCATCATTTTGCACATCCGACATTAAGTAGAAGTCGTCTTGTCCAGTTGCGATAAACAAGGTCATTCCTGTTTCTGAGCTTAGAGCGATTTGATTCAGCATCCGGGAATATGTTTGTTGACCTACGACGATCGCACCGATTACCGTTCCATCACCATCTCGAATCGGTGTCGTAATCTGCAGCTTCCCGTCTTCATCGTTAACTTCCCATGATACAACCGATCTGCCTCCATCCATCGCCTCGTTGGTAGAATCATAGGAGAGCTGATCATTACCGTCGAACAGCGGATTGCTCGGACAAGCCAGAATCGGAGTTTTGCCTTCCGGAGTTCTATCCGTGAGCCTTGTAACCCAGACCAGATCAATGCCAAGCTGTTCTCTGGCAATGGCCGCATTGTCACCGAGCGCTTGATGGATTAATGCCGCATCCCCGGTTTGTATGCCCAGGATCACATCCTCGTCGGTTGCCCATTGCTCGGCAAGCAGCTTCGCTGATTTTGTTATGTAGGAAACTTGCGATTCTACGCTTCGTTCCACCAGCTTTATCCTGTCATCTAACTGATTCCTAAGGATTTCAGAAGAATAATTTGTCGTCTCTCTAAGCACCATTTGTATAAATATAATACTGCTGCAAAGCAGTATGATAATTGTCACGCTAACAAATAACACAAACCGCCAGGTAATCGACACCGGGTCACCTCTAATCGTTCATCTGTTGTAAAATAATATCGGATTCAGAACGCTTTTCTGTAATAACAAATGGAAATTTTGTGATGTTCGTTTGCCTTAAAGCAACGGCTCCGAACGAAAAAAATCCGGATGCGATCCGCATCCGGCTTATTCGATGTATCCTATTCTATGTATAATCGATCGGCTCTAGCTGCGGGCTGCCGAATAAAAAGCCCTGCCCCAAATCAACGCCCGCATGTTTCAAATATTCCCATTCCTCTAAACGCTCTATCCCTTCAGCCAAGACGATGCCGTTATAGCTTTGAGCCGTGTCTACGATGGCTTGAATGACTCGCTGCTTTCCTGCCCCCTGCTCACAGTTTCGAATGATATCACGATCGATTTTTACGAAATCCGGTTTAAGCTCTTCTACCAGCTGCGTTGTCGAAAACCCTGCCCCCACATCATCAAGAGCAACCCGAATGCCGCTTTGCCGATAGACGTCAAACACATTCTGCAAATGATTCACATCGTCGATTTTTTCGGTTTCTACAACTTCAAAGACAAAATCGGAAGGATCTAAGTTATATTTCTCTATCGCTTCAAACGTATGGCTTAAGCAATAGTTCGGATTATAAATGGAAGAAGGCAAAAAATTAATAAATCGTTTGATACCGTGCGGAAGTTTTCTTGCACTCGTCTCGATCGCGCTAATCCGGGCTTGACGGTCCAAAAACGAATGAAGGCCGGATTGGCGGGCAACATCAAATAATTGAAACGGTTGAAAATCCGGCTCTCCCGGCAGCGGACGAAGCAAAAATTCATAGGCGTAAATCTTTTCATCCTTCGCACTAATGATCGGCTGCATATGGGAGCAAAATTTCCGTCGGCTGATAATCGCAATCAGATCCGAATGCTCCAACCGTGTTTTAAAGTTGCTAAGCGGTATATAATCGCTGTCCATCTGAAACGGATCGGAATGGCCGGTAATTCTTACATACTGCTCTTCATCGCTGATTTCAAGCTTATTCAGCAGATCAAACAATTGCTCTTTGTTGTCATACGCCATTGAAATCTCGTCTCCACGGGCAGATCTCAGAAATACATTTCCTTGATCGTAAATCGTTGAAACGCTGCTGCAGGAAGAACACTTCATAGTACAACTCCAGTCTGTAAGATTAATAATATGGATCAATTATACATTATACATTAACCAGATCGCTATAAAGCCAATCCACAGCATAAATCGAAAGCTGTATGCCAAGCCCGCTGGAATGCAAAAAAAGGCCCTTTTGGGCCCTTTTTGGCTCCTTCTAATTTTGCCTTGCCGGCTTACCCTTTGACGCGCTGCCGGATACTTCTTCAGAACCGTCTTTCTTCATGGCGCTGCGAAGTGGAATCTCTTTGATGAAGATCGTACAAATAAATGCCAGCCCAATGACAGCCGCACCGGAAATAAACACCCCGGACAGCGAATAACCAAGCGCTTCCCTTAACAGTAAAACCGCCTGATCGAACATCGTCCGCAGCTCAGCAGGCAGTGATTCAGCAGCCGCTGCAAGCTTCTGCGAGTCGAGCAGTGCTTGAGGATCTTTTAATAAGTTAAAGGCAGCCGCTGCTTCCTCCGGTATCTGCACAGGTCCGTTTCGCTGCATCCCGGCCGAAGTTTCCATCATTCTGCTTGATAAACGGTGCACCATAATGGTGGACATGACGGAGACGCCGATCGTTCCGCCCAATGAACGGAACAGCTGCGATGAAGCCGTGGCCACTCCCAGCATTTTATCCTCTACCGAATTCTGGACGGTCAGCGTAAAGACAGGCATTGCCAACCCTAAACCAAGCCCCGTTACGATCATATTTATAATTGCTGTGAGCGTCGTTGTGCTTGTATCCATCCTGGATAACATCAGCATGCCAATCCCCATAATTACGATTCCGATTAATGCAAGCGTCTTGTATTTTCCTGTTCTTGTCATCATTTGTCCGCCGATCGCACTTCCAAGCACCAAGCTCAGCGTCATCGGCATGACGACATACCCCGATAATGTAGCGGAAGTACCAAGTACGCCCTGAATAAACCATGGCATATACATGATCGCTCCGAACATTCCCGCTCCGAGAAGAAAGCTCACAAGGTTAGAAATGGAATATACGCTGTTCTTGAACAAATGAAGCGGAACAACAGGGCTTTTCACCTTGAGCTCGGAGATGATAAATAAAATCAGCGCAGCCAGCGCGCCACTGAGCAGTCCAATAATTTGAACCGATCCCCACGCATACGTCGTGCCCGCCCATGAAAAAGCAAGCAATAACGGAACCATCGTCAGCGTCAGGAAAAGCGAGCCGAGATAATCGATCGATTCGCCCCGTTTGCGCTCAACTTTGGGAAACATCATCCAGATCATTACGAAAGCGATGATGCCAAACGGCAAAAACACCCAAAATACCCAATGCCATTCCGTATGGTCAACGATATACCCGCCGAGTGTCGGGCCGAACACACTTGCTAATCCAAAGACACCCGTCATCAAACCTTGCCACCGTCCGCGCTCCCGCGGAGCGAATAAATCACCAACTGCCGTAAATGCGGTAGACATAATCATCCCGCCGCCTAATCCTTGAATCCCCCGGTAGACAATGAGCTGCATAATATTTTCGGAAAGCCCGCACAGCAAGGACCCGACGACAAACACACCAATGCCGACTAAGATGAACGGTTTACGGCCATATATATCGGATAGCTTGCCTACCAGAATCGTTGTAATGCTCGATGTGAGCATATAAACGGTAAACACCCAGCTGTAATACTCCATACCGCCCAGACGCTCTATGATCGTCGGCAGCGCTGTGCTGATAATGGTTTGATTCAGCGCGGCAAATAAAAGCGCGGCCATGACCGCCACCATAATTGTTATCTTCTTGCGATGGTCTAAATTCTCCATTTCTTTACCCGCTCCTTAATGTGAGGAGTCCACTATTTTCATAAGCAGACCAGTCAAATCATGTATCTCTTGATCGGTTAATCCCGTTGTTATCCGCTCCATAATGGCGATTCGTTTCTCTTTAATGGCCTTCACATGCTGCTGTCCCGCTTCTGTAATCTCAAGCATTACAACTCGGCGGTCGGATTCCCCTCTTTCCCGGCGAATTAACCCTAGACGAATCAAGCTATCCGCCATGCCTGTCACCGCACCGGAAGTAATGAACAGCATATCTGCCAATACAGATACCTTCTGTGGCCCGGCTTCCGATAAAATCAGCAATACTCTCGCTTGCGTCAAGCCAAGGCTTGCGATGTTTTCCTTTCCCCACTCCGCCAACAGCTGTTTGCGAAGCAGCCGGAATGCTTCTTCCAGACGGATCATGTCGTCCCGATACTGTGGGGTACTACCCTTATTCTCCTCCATTAACAGCCTCGCTTTCACGTCTATTCATTTAGTAATATATAATTTAGTCCAAAATATTTTAGTACTAAAATATAATAAAACATCCGGCCTTATTCGTCAAACCTAAATAAAGGAACCCTTAAGCCTAGTATCAGCTCATTCGGGTTCCTTTATTTATTATCGATATTTTTCCTTTCATTTACGAAAGCGTATAGGCGGCAGCTTCATTAATTCGCAACGCATAACCGTCCATGCCGACTGCAGCAATTCCTGCAGCTGCCAAGCCGTATGGCCGGCGACGGCAACCGCCAGCCCATGGCGGTACGTTAACGATACACCATACTTGATTGGCTGCCCCAGCCGCTCCGGCAGCGCTTGAAGCGCTGCCCGCAGCGTATCTGCATGCACGGATTCGATCGCATCGGAGAAGCAATAAAAGCTGCCGATATGGCTCCAATCCTCCCAGGCTCCCGGAGCGTCCAACTGCTGCGTGGCCGGTTCAATCAATTGACGCTGTGCAAAAATCATTTCCTCTTCATAATATACACGCATCCGATTATCGTATCTGCGGTATTGAAATTTTTCTCCCCTGAGCAGTCTCCCCGGACTGAGCACCTCAGCCTGCATCCACACCGAGCCACGGCCAAGAAATACCTCCGTCTCATTGGTATAAGCAGCATCCTTATAAAGCATAACAGGCTCCATCATATTTTCAATATAAGCGCCGTCATCCACAAGAAACCGCTGTTTCATTGAAGCGGACGTACCGTCCGGACATGGATGCACCTTTGTATAACTTTGATTGGTGAGATACAGGCGCGTATCTCTGCCCGCTTGCCAGCTTAACTCATAGCCGTCTCCAGCCAGCAGACCGGGCGAAACATCCATCATCATCACGCCAAGCTGCCCGTCGAGCGGAAACGTCTTGGCGATTTTGATCGGTGCGGTGTGATATTTGCCCGTTATTGCCGTTTCTCCATGCCGCAAAGCGAAGGACGCCCGCAAAATGGAGGCCTGCCTGTCTGGAACTGTTAGATCAGGCGTGGTGATGACTGTGCTCGATCCCGTGCGCATGGGCCATTTCATGCTCGATCCACTCGACGATTCTGTCAACGCCTTGACCGCCCAGCAGATTGGAGAAGATATAGGGGCGTCCGGCTCTTACGCGCTTCGTATCGGATTCCATAACCTCCAGGCTGGCACCCACATAGGGCGCAAGGTCAATCTTGTTGACCAACAGCAGATCGGAACGGGTAATGCCGGGACCGCCTTTACGCGGCAGCTTCTCACCTTGCGCTACATCTATAATGTAGATAAACCGGTCAACGAGTTCCGGGCTAAACGCAGCGGCCAGGTTATCGCCGCCGCTTTCAATGAAAATAATATCAAGCGGCTGAAAACGGCGCTCCAGCTCTTCCACTGCTTCAAAATTCATCGAGGCATCCTCACGGATCGCCGTATGCGGACAGCCGCCTGTTTCTACGCCGATAATCCGTTCTTCCGGCAGCACGCCGGTTCTCATCAAAATTTGGGCGTCTTCTTTGGTATAGATATCGTTTGTGATCACGGCCAGACTGTATTTATCGCTTAATTCGCGCGTTATTTTTTCAACTAATGCCGTTTTCCCCGATCCGACAGGACCTCCGATACCGATCCGAACCGGCCGTGACCGATCGAGCGGCGATTTCTCCCACTCATGATGATGATGTCCTTGACCTTGGCACATATGTCATTCCTCCGCTTCATGATTTCGTAACATTCATACAACATTTAAGACATGAAGAGCCTTGAATATAGGGTTTCATGGCGAATCATCCCGAGCTCCGCGAGCGGCATATTCGTCCATGCATCTTCCGGCTCTAACGCCTCGATCAACCGCCAGGCCATCATGGCTTCGGGTATCAGCTTCGCTATAATGGCCTGCCCTTCTGTCTGCCCCATGGAAATAAGCCTTAGTGCACTATTAATGCAAGTTACAATACAGCTATATAAATAACCTTGAACTGCTTGCTCGATCGGAGCGCCGAGCCGGTAACAGATCACGCTATAAACGAGCGGATGCGTCGCCGCGCTTTTGCCGCTTTGCACAGCATCCTTCAGCGCCGATAGATCCAGCTGCGGATGCATAGCTGCTGCAAGCTGCAGGAGGCGCTTCCCCATTTTCTCCATGCCGCTCCGGGTCTCCGACGAAATCCGCTGCATATGGACTTGTTTTTCAACCGCCCATACCCGGTCCCATTGCCCCGACTCGGCATCGCGGTAGACCGCTTTGATGACCATCGCATCGCCAGGCGCCCAGCTTTGTTTAAGCATTGTATCCGCAAACGCCAAGAGCTGCTTGCTCGTTGTTATCTGGCCCTCTTGAACAAGCGTCTCCAAGCCAAACGAATGGGAAAACCCGCCGATCGGCAGAGCGGAATCGAGCAGCTGCTGCATGGCCAGCCAAGAACCGTAATCTTTCATCCGCCCTTCTCCCTCCTTACCGCTAGAACAAGAAATAACGCTGCGCCATGGGCACAATCTCGGAAGGCTCGCAGGTTATATGCTCCCCGTCCACTTTGACTTGGTAAGTTTCCGGATCGACCTCAATCGAAGGTGTCTCGGCATTGTGGATCATATTCTTCTTGCCGATAGCCCGACAGCCGCGCACCGGCTCGACCCGCTTCTGCAAGCCCAACTCCTGTGCGATTCCGCGGTCATACGCAGCTTGAGACACAAAGGTAATCGAACTTTGATACTTCGATTTGCCGAAGGCTGCGAACATCGGACGGCCAAATACCGGCTGCGGCGTCGGAATCGATGCATTCGGGTCGCCCATCTGTGCATAGGCGATCGAGCCGCCCTTCAACACCAAATCTGGCTTCACCCCGAAGAACATGGGATTCCAGACGACTAAATCGGCAAACTTGCCCGGCTCCAACGAACCGACGAGATGGGAAACGCCGTGTGTGATCGCAGGGTTAATCGTATATTTGGCAATATATCTTTTAATGCGAAAGTTGTCGCTCTCTTGGTCAGGCGAGAGCGGCCCCCGCTGCTGTTTCATTTTATCCGCGGTTTGCCAGGTCCGGATAATGACTTCCCCGACACGGCCCATCGCTTGCGAATCGGAGCTGATCATGCTGAACACCCCCATGTCATGCAGGATATCCTCCGCTGCGATCGTCTCCGGACGGATACGGGAATCGGCAAACGCCATATCCTCGGGAATCCGGCTGTCCAGATGATGGCATACCATCAGCATGTCCAGATGCTCTTCGATTGTATTAATGGTAAAAGGACGTGTCGGGTTCGTAGAGGAAGGCAGCACATTCGCTTCCGCTGCCGCGCGGATAATATCCGGCGCATGGCCGCCGCCCGCGCCTTCGGTATGATACGTATGGATCGTTCGATCTCCGATCGCTGCCAGCGTATCCTCCAAAAACCCCGCTTCATTAAGCGTATCCGTATGAATCGCAACCTGCACATCATATTGATCGGCCGCCTTCAGGCACGCATCGATGGCAGCCGGTGTCGTGCCCCAATCTTCATGAAGCTTCAGCCCGATCGCTCCTGCCTCGATCTGCTCGATGAGCGGTCCTGTAAATGCCGCATTGCCCTTTCCTGTAAATCCGATATTCATCGGAAACGCCTCGGCTGCCTCCAGCATGCGCCGCATGTGCCAAGCTCCCGGCGTACATGTCGTTGCGTTCGTCCCTGTTGCCGGGCCGGTGCCGCCGCCGATCATCGTGGTGACGCCGGACGATAGTGCCGTTTCAATCTGCTGCGGACAAATAAAATGAATATGCGCGTCGATGCCGCCTGCGGTCACAATTTTACCCTCTCCGGCAATGACTTCTGTGCTTGCGCCAACGATCATATTCGCATCGACGCCATCCATGATATCCGGATTCCCGCCTTTGCCAATCCCGACAATCATGCCGTCCTTCAAGCCGATATCCGCCTTGACGATGCCCCAATGATCGATGATCACGGCATTTGTTATCAGTGTATCCAGCACGCCTTCACTGCGCAGTGCACCGCTTGATTGTCCCATTCCATCGCGGATCACCTTGCCCCCGCCAAACTTGCATTCATCGCCATACACAGTGAAATCCTTCTCGATCTCCGCCCACAGCTCCGTATCCGCTAACCGGACGGCATCACCGGTTGTTGGCCCGAACATTTGCGCATAGCTTTTACGGTCCATCCGGCTCACACGTCCTCCCCCTTCCATGCTGCTAACCTTTCCCGCACGTCATCGGACATAACGCCCTTTAATGCCGGGCCTTGCGTCAAATTGTTCAACCCATAAGAACGCATGCTTCCGCCAAGCTGCACCAGCTGTACCGGCTTTTCTTCCCCTGGCTCAAACCTGACAGCCGTGCCCGCCGGTATGTTCAGCCGCATCCCGAACGCTACCACCCGGTCAAAGCGCAGCGCCCGGTTAACTTCGAAAAAGTGAAAATGAGACCCGACCTGTACCGGCCGGTCACCGGTGTTCACAACGATCAGCTCCGCCGTAGCCCGGCCTTCATTTAATTGAATCTCTCCTGGAACGGTTCGATATTCGCCTGGAATCATCGTGTTCTTCCCCTCCTCTATCACGCTTGTTACCCGGCAATCGGATGATGGATCGTGACAAGCTTCGTTCCGTCCGGAAAGGTGGCTTCCACCTGAACCTCGTGAATCATTTGCGGAATGCCGGACATCACCTGCTCCGATGTTAGGATCGTTGTACCATATTCCATTAACTGGGCGACCGTCATGCCGTCACGGGCACCCTCCATGATTTCCGAAGTGATGAGCGCAACGCTTTCCGGATAATTTAATTTGACTCCCCGCTTCAACCGGCGGCGTGCCAGATCGGCAGCAATTGTAATCATCAGTTTTTCTTTCTCGCGTTCGGTTAATTGCATGGTTTTCACCTCATCATCAATATTAGTTTCATTATAGACAGCGATCTGATGGAAGTAAATCATTTTATGTTAGTTTATATGACATTAAAATGAACTTTACGATATGAACTTGGATATCATCTGTTAACTCGTAATGAAATATGACATAAATCAATAGAGCTTATTAAATGCATGGCAATCGTTGGTTTCCCTCGGGATTTGCATGACATAAACTAGCTATCCCTTGTCCGATATGATAAACTCGAAGTCAAGGACATCTTACTTGGGAGGGAATAGCATGGCCGCAAAAAAAATGCGTTCTGACATGATTAAAAAAGGTTTTGACCGAGCTCCTCACCGCAGTTTGCTGCGAGCAGCCGGAGTAAAAGAAGAGGATTTCGGCAAACCGTTTATCGCGGTTTGTAATTCATATATCGATATCGTACCAGGTCACGTTCACCTGCAAGAATTCGGTAAAATCGTTAAAGAAGCCATTCGTGAAGCAGGAGGCGTACCGTTCGAGTTCAACACGATCGGCGTTGATGACGGGATCGCGATGGGCCATATCGGCATGCGTTACTCGCTGCCAAGCCGTGAAATTATTGCCGATTCACTCGAAACCGTCGTTTCCGCACACTGGTTCGATGGCATGGTTTGTATCCCGAACTGTGACAAAATCACACCGGGCATGATGATGGGCGCGCTTCGCGTCAACATCCCGACTGTATTTGTCAGCGGCGGACCGATGAAAGCCGGTAAAACCTCCGACGGCCGTTCTATCTCGCTATCGAGCGTATTCGAAGGCGTCGGCGCTTTCCAAGCGGGTACGCTTGATGAAAAAGGATTGACAGAGCTTGAGCAATTCGGCTGCCCAACCTGCGGCTCCTGCTCCGGCATGTTCACCGCTAACTCGATGAACTGCCTTGCAGAAGGCCTTGGCCTCGCGCTTCCAGGCAACGGCACGATTCTTGCTGTTGCACCGGAACGCCGTGATTTCGTAAGAAAATCCGCGAAGCAATTGATGGAACTGATCGAGAAAGACATCAAACCGCGTGATATCGTAACGATTGAAGCGATCGACAACGCGTTTGCGCTCGACATGGCAATGGGCGGTTCAACCAATACCGTTCTTCATACGTTGGCATTGGCGCATGAAGCAGGCTTCGAATACCCTGTTTCACGCATCAACGAGGTCGCTGAGCGCGTGCCTCACCTGGCTAAAATCGCACCAGCCTCCGACTATCACATCGAGGATGTGCACAATGCGGGCGGCGTTACAGCTATTTTGAACGAGCTGTTCAAAAAAGAAGGCGCATTGCACGGCGATTGCATCACCGTAACAGGCAAAACATTGCGTGAGAATGTAGAAGGTCATGAAATCGTAGATACCGATGTCATTCACACGATCGACAACCCGCACAGCGAACGCGGCGGCTTGGCTGTATTGTTCGGTAATATCGCTCCAGATGGCGGCATCATTAAAGTTGGCGCTGTCGACAAATCGGTTAACGGCTATCATAAAGGTCCTGCAATTTGCTTCGATTCGCAGGACGACGCATTGTATGGCATCGCTAACGGCAAAGTAAAAGAAGGCCATGTCGTGGTCATCCGTTACGAAGGTCCAAAAGGCGGCCCAGGCATGCCTGAGATGCTTGCTCCAACTTCGCAAATCGTAGGTATGGGTCTTGGCGCCAAAGTCGGCTTGATCACCGACGGACGCTTCTCCGGCGCATCCCGCGGAATCAGCATTGGCCATATTTCTCCGGAAGCGGCAGAAGGCGGACCTATTGCCTTTATCGAGGATGGCGACATCATCGAGCTTGATCTGAACAACAGAAAGATTGAACTGCAGGTAAGCGATGAAGAGCTTGCTAAACGCCGCGCAAATTGGAAAGGGTTCGAGCCTAAGGTTAAATCCGGATATTTAGCACGATACTCCAAGCTTGTTACTTCTGCAAGCACCGGCGGCGTAATGAAAGTCTAATCCAACGCATTCATAACATAGAAGAGGCCGTCTCTCAGCCAAGCTGCTGAAGAAACGGCCTCTTTTTAAAGGGGCTCTCCCTCGGTCACTTATGTGACTTCCGGGAGAGCCCCTTGCTTTAGCATATAATACTGCGGACTAGGTCCGCCTGAACACTAGAATAGATCAGATTGCCATGAGAATTCGGCTTGTCCTTATGCCGTTCGTTAAACGATTGAACCGAAGCTGGGGAGCTGTCGATTTCATGCTTATCTCTTATCTCTCTTTTGTCGCAGCAATCTCAGGATTATTAAGTGCCTTTGCATCGGTATGATCAGATTCGCCTGTATCACCGATGTCTTTAGACAGGAACCAACCGCCAACAGCGATCAAGACAAGAACTGCATAGAACGTCCCTTTCCAAGCCGTGCTGTGCGCGAATTCTTTCGACAGCACGTTGAGCGAAGGATGCGAAAGCGTGTAGACAGCAAGCTTAACGCCAACCCAGCCGACAATCATGAAGGCGGCAATCTCAAGGCCTGGACGGCGATGTAACAACTTGACGAAGAACGACGCCGCAAAACGCATGATGATCAATCCGATGAAACCGCCGGTGAAGATAACCAAGAAGTGTCCGCCGTCCATGCCGCCGATATGCGGCAAATTGGTCGTCGGAAGCACCACGGCAAGCGCAACGGCCGCCAGGATCGAGTCTACGGCAAAGGCGATATCCGCAAGTTCCACTTTAAATACAGTCATCCAGAAGCCGGCTTTCTTGCCTTCCTTCGGTGTTGCTTCCTTCTCTGGGACAACTTTACGAATGAGCACTTTTCTTATAATGTGATTTAACGCAATGAAGAACAGGTACAACGCACCTATCGCCTGTACTTGCCACACGCCAACCAAGAACGAAATGGCGAACAACGAAAGGAAACGGAACACAAACGCCCCGGCCAAACCGTAAAATAGCGCCCTCTTTCTCTCCTTCTCCGGCAAATGCTTAACCATAATCGCCAGTACGAGCGCATTATCTGCTGCCAATAGCCCCTCAAGTGCAATGAGTACTACAAGTACCCAAGCATACTCGAGCAAAATTGAATAATCCATGCCTCTCACTCCCTCTTTTTACTGCCAAATAAGTATCTATACATAAAAAACCTTTACCTATAAGGCAAAGGCCACAAGAAAAGACCTTTACCATGTATAGGCAAAGGTCTCGCAAACAACGTTGGACGTTGCCAATAAAGCCGGAGATTTCTCTCGTAATGACGACTTTACTGTACCAGCTACTCCCCTTTGGAGTGGTTCATTAAGTTTGATAACTGTATTACGCGAGCCTTGCAAGAAAGTTTCGATTTATTATACAATGATTTAAAAATTAATTCTACTAAAATATTACGAAAGTTAACCCTGTGTTATTCCTTAACCACATTTTCAATCAGGGAACCAGCTCTCTTGCGGTTTTCTCCTGTTCAAACGTTTTTTGCGCCACGACCTTTGAATCTGTATCCGATCCTGCGGAAAGCGGAACCGCCCCTGTCCAATCAGCCCGATCCGCCTCAGACGGCGCATAACGGCTGTGGAACTCTTCCATCGACATAGCGACGATGCGCGGCACGAGGGTCGCTTGTTTGCTGCTTACCCTTTTATTTCCCGATGGATGAAGCACCCGGATCAGAATTTTCAAGTAAAACCTCGTCATTTTGCTGAATAATCCTTCCGGAAGCTCCAGTACGTTAAAACCGAACGATTCCGATCCACGGTTAATCATGCTAATGCCATACAGTCCGCGAACGTCGTTGAATTCTTGCCTGCCGCTGATCTGTCGTGCAAGCTTAGGCAGCGCCCTTTCGACTTCACGAATAACATAAATCGCCATTTGCATCAGGGATTTTGAACGTCTCATGATCTGGAAAAGCTTCTTATTGTCAAAATGGAGCTCAATGACTTTGTCGTTGTTGCCAATCTTATGGCCGTCCTTCAGCTCCAGCGTCTTGCCCCGGTATGGCCGGATACGGAAATGAAAAATGCCTTCGCCGTGATCTACCGCTTCCAAACGGAATAAATAATGGAACAACCGCTCCCAGCCGAGCCATGCTGACACGAGCGCCCGTTTCATAACGGATAGCTGTGGCTTTTGCTTCGAACGGGCCTTATCCGTCAATTCGATCATCTCCGCAATCGTTACAAAACGGTAATTTTCCCGCTGCCCTTCCTGCAGATATTTCTCCAGCGCTTTCAGCATATTCTCAGGCGCGTCTTTGTCCGCGCCAAAGGTATTGCCACAGTCATGAAGCAGCAGCACTTCTCCCGGCTTCAGCTTTTTGAGCATCCGCTTGGTCAGGCGCTCGGTACCGACCCGCTTGCGCCAATCGCCAAACATCGCAGACCATAAAATAATTTGTAAATAACCTAAATTAGAAAAATCGAAAAGATTGACGATCCCCCATGGAGGTCGGTAATATGCCGATCTTGAACCGGTCGCCTTCTTAATAATTTCTGAAGTGCGATGGATTTGTTTTTTTACGGATCCCGGGCGCATCAGCCAGTTTGATTTATGAACGTAATTATGAATGCCGATTACATGCCCTTCATCCTTCATGCGGCGGAGAAGCTCCGGATGCCGCTGCGCATTCGCGCCGACGACAAAAAATGTTGCTTTTGCCCCATATTTAGCAAGAAGATCCAGCAGCTGCGGTGTATAGACAGAATCAGGCCCGTCATCAAAGGTTAAGGCGATTTCCCGCTCTACCTGCCCTTTCTTGAATACGCGAAAACCAAACGTTCGGCTAATGATGCCTGGGAGAAAGGCATAAAAGGTTAAAATGTAGAATCCCCAAAGCAGCAAATTCTCCATGGCTCTACTCCCCGCTATTCTGTTTACTGTAATCCGTCTCCCGGATCGGGACGAACGCCGTTGATGCCTAAACTATTGTACCATAACGCAACAAAAAATAGGCATCTTTTTAAAACTATAGTACAATCAATTTAGATGTATTAATGGACAAAGGGGTACGATTTATGCTGACGTTTTATAAAAAATATTGGAAAACCGCATTCGATATTGCTTTAATCGTTCTAACGGTGTACCTCATCATGGTTGCATTCAGTTTTCTGTACCGGATCGCAACGCCCGTGTTCTTGTCTTTTGTCATTTTTATGATGATTGAACCGCTGGCCAAACGGTTAAACCGTATCGGCCTGAAGAAATCCATCGCTTCGGCGATCTCCATCCTGGTCTTTTCGCTTGTCATTGTCGGCGCATTCCTGCTGGCCGGGTTCGTCCTTACGAATGAAATTATGAGCTTTGCGAATAATCTGCCGCAATATCAGAGCATGCTGATCTCACAAGTCGAGCAGACAACCGCCTTTTTGACGCAGCAGTTCCAATCGCTGCCGCCGGACGTTGTGAATAGTTTAAATGATATGGTTAATTCCGTTACCCAATGGGGCAGCGGTGTCGCCTCAAGCTTCCTGATGTCACTCGTCGGATTTCTGACTTCGTTTTCCGCCTTTATGTTCAATTTTATTATCGGGATCGTGCTCGCGTACTTCCTTAGCATCGAAATAAAAGACTGGAAAAAAATTGCCCAGGACAAAACGCCAAACACATTTAAAACGGCATTTTTCTTTCTTAGGGACAATGTTTTTAGAGGCATTGGCGCATACTTGATGGCGCAGCTGAAGCTCATTTCGGTCACCTTCATCGTTATTCTCATCGCGCTCCTTATTTTGGGCGTAGAGAGTGCTTTCGCGATCGCCGTGCTGTCCGCGGTCTTCGATGTGCTGCCGCTGCTTGGCGTAAGTACTGTGTTTATCCCTTGGATTATCTATTTGTTCATCGTAGGAAACACGAGCCTCGCGATTTGGCTTAGTGTGCTGCTGCTCGTAGTCATTCTTACGCGCCAGGTGCTTGAGCCGAAGATTACGGGCGATACGCTCGGCGTATCCGCCTTTACGATGCTTGTATTCATGATCATTTCGCTATCCTTGTTCGGTGTAGCCGGCGTTATTCTATCCCCGATTCTCGTCATCTTGATCAAGGCGTTGTATGACCAGGGTTATCTCAAGCGCTGGATACGCAAGCCACAGGGTGAATACGACGATAAGCCGCAGCCGCCTTCGAATCCGGATGGCCCTCAGATTGTCTGAATCGCGGAACGTACCACGGTACTCAAAAAAATAAATGAAATTTGCCGTCACGCCTGAAATATGACACGGAAGAGCCGCACCCCTAACCGTTTATAAACGGGCTTGGGATGCGGCTTTTCCTTGCTCATGTGCGGCGATCAGCTCCATAACGCCGCGAAACAGCACCGTCGCCTGATTGGCGCTGCCAGGCGATCGATTCTCCGCCAGCACCGCTACCGCATAGCGCGGCGACTGCACCGGGCCGTAGCCCGCGAACCATTGATGGTTCCGCGGGCGGCCGGCCACGGTAACCTGGGCGGTGCCGGACTTCCCGGCCACCGTCCAGGTGCCATGGCGGATCGCTCGCCCCGTGCCTTGGGCGACGACCGCCTCCATGCCGCGCAGCAGCGCTTGCGCCGTGGCCGGAGCAATCCGGCCGTGAGGCGAAGGCGCGCCCTGCGCGGGCAGCGCTGCCATCCGCTGGCCATTGGCATAGCGGATGTCGCTCACGAGGCGGGGCGACTGTACGCGCCCGCCGTGCAGCAGCGTGACGACCAGATTCGCCGCCTGCAGGGGCGACATCGCAGCGTCACGCTGCCCGATGGCGGTCTGGGCTAACAGACCGCCGTCATGTTCCTGCGGCAGGGCGGCGAAGACGCGCCCTGCCTCCTCTTCTTCGAGCAGCCGCAGCGGCTTGCCGAGCGGGTGGAAGCGCTCCTGCGTGGACCAGCCGACCTTCCGCCCGATACCAAGCCGCTCCGCCGTATGTTGAAGCTGCTGCGCCGTCAGACGCTCTCCGATCGTCGCGAAAACGACATTACATGATTGTGCTAAAGCTTCGCTAAGCGTTAGTGTGCCATGCCCGCCCGGCTTCCAGCAGGATAAGCCGTACCGCTCGTACTCTCCATCGCAATGAAAGGTATCTCCGGGCTTTGCAGCCCCTGCCTCCAATGCCGCTGCTTCCGTTACCAGCTTGAATACGGAACCGGGCGCCACCGCATGAATCGCCCGATTGATCATCTCGCTCCCTGATAAATGTAAATGCCGGGGATTGAGCATAGGCATCGATATCATCGCCGCGATGTCAGCTGTTTCCGCATCCAGCACGACAACCGCCCCTTCCTTCAGCCCTTGTTCAGCCAAGTAGCTTTCCAGCTTATTTTGCAGATCTAAATCAAGTGTCGTCTGTACCTTCAGAGGATAATATGGGTTCTCCTGCCTTATCATTCTGACATTCAGGCCATGTAACGCATTATCTACTCCATCCGTGAAATGCAGCACCGAAGTTGGACCGATCCCGCGCAGCAGAGCATCCAATGATTTCTCCAATCCGGCCCCGCCGATCACTTCACTGCGCTTCATCTTTCCTTCTATCAATTGCTGCCCATAGATGACGTCCACACGTTCCGGGTGCTGGCTAATATAACCGATCGCGTGCTTGGCCGCAAAAGCTTCGATATACCTTGCCCGGTAAGGAAGAACGCGCACGCCGTTCAGATGCAGCTTGGACAAAACATCTAATTGCCCGTCACTCAAGCGGTAGGGCTGTTTATCGCCTGGAAGGCGCCAGAACGCAGGCTCCCTTAATTCACTTAACCAGGCCAACAGCGTTTTACGATCCGTCTGCAGTATAGAAGCCAGCTCCGCCAGCTGCTCCGGATCCCCCCATGTACCGCTTCGCAGCGGGAATCCGGCAACCGCCGTTACGGACTCGCCGGTAATCGCTTTGCCATAACGATCGATAAAGTCCGCTCTCCCTGTATCCAGCACTATTCCCCGTTCACGCTGGTGCACGGATTCGTTCTTGAAATGATCTCCGAACACAGTGGACGAACCATGCGGAAGCCATTGCAGCCACGCTAATCTGATCAGCATGACGATTAATAATAGACTTACCATGCCCGCCACTATAAAGATACGCATGCCCATCCTCTGTTTTAAAGCTCGCGAATTGTTCTTCATGCCACGTTCCTCCACTGCCTGATAACCGAAGCATAATTATAATTTCATTATCGCCAATGAAGGATGGAAGCATACGGCAAAAACACCTCTTCCCAGGCCGCATAAGTGGTTCATGCGCGCTGGAAGAGGTGTCTCTAATGCCTGGCTGCCCTGCTTATTCGTTAGTTTTGAATCGGGAAAGCGAGTCCTTCAGTTCTTTAGATACGGACTCCAGCTTATTCGAAAGCTTGACAAGGCCTTCACTAATGCTGAGCTGCTCGTTACTGAGCGACGCGACTTCCTCGGATGTGGCGGAAGCTTCCTCGGCAACGCCGCTTACATTCTCCATGGCCTCGGACAATACGGATTGGGAACGGTCAAGTGTTTGAATCGACTCCGTAACCGAATCCAGGCGCTGTACGAATTGCGACATCTGATTTTGAACCGAGTAGAACAACTGGTTCGCTTCTTTAACCGATCCGATCTGCTCTTGGAAGAGCGGATACGCTTCCGATAGAACGCCGACCGTTTCATCAATCTCGCGTTGAATGGTCTCCGTAATCTGTCCGACAACATCGATGGATTGACGGGATTGGTCTGCCAGCTTGCGGATTTCATCCGCTACGACCATAAACCCTTTGCCTGCCGCTCCGGCGCGTGCCGCTTCGATTGTCGCGTTTAAGGATAGAATATTGGTTTGCTTCGTCAGATTGTTCAGCACCTCTAGAATCTTACGAATCGAGCGTGTGCTGTCCTTCAGCTTGTCCACCTTCTCCACCATGGAGCGCGTCATCTCTTCTGTCATGCCTGTCTTCTCGATCAGGATGGACATATATTTCGTGCCTTGCTCACTTGCGCTCTCAACCTCGCCGGCAGCGGCAACCATCTGGTTGTTTGCCTCCATGACGCTTTTCATTTGTGTGCCGATATTCGAAGTCAGATCGCTTCCGCGCTCCGCTTCTGTCGCCAGGCTCGTAGCGCCTGTCGCAATCTCCTCCGTTGCAACCGCGATTTCCTTGGCCGAAACCGCGGTTTTGTTAGAGGCATTCGACAATTCTCCTGCCGTATTTAACACTTCCTGCGCGGATTGGTTGGTCTGATTAACGAGCGCCGTAATTTTCTCCATCATCTGATTAAAGCTGTTTGCCAGCTGGCCGATTTCATCCCTTTGCTTCAGCTCTGAACGTACCGTCAGATTCCCTTGCTCCCCTTGGTTCATCAGGTTTCTAAGCTGCATAAGCGGGAAAGCAATCATCCGCAGCACCAGATAACCGATTCCGATTGCGATCAAGGCTGCAATCCCCGCCATAATCCAAGTCATATTACGTATGTATAAGGCGTCCTTTACCAGCTCATTGACCGGGATTTCACCCAATAACCGCCAGTCCATCAATTTGAATTTGTTGTAAGGCGCGAGAACCTGCTCGCCTTTTCCATTCTGAGAACGTATGGAATACGCCGTATTGTCGGCAATCTCCTGTGGAATGGCTACCGCGTTAATTGTGGATAGCTCTTTTTCATCCTCCGAGTAAATAATGCTATTGCCCGAATCCACGATTTTTACGGTGCTGTTCGAACCGAGTGCAAGGCCGGTCAATTGATTTTGCAGCTCACTGTAACGGATCTCGATCAGCAAAACATAGACAGGGTCATTTGTTCCAGTACTTTTGACCACTCTGGCCAATCCAAAGGTATGCTCCCCACCAGTTCCGCTATATCCGTTTAACCTAGTAGGCAGCCATAAAGGCCGTCCATCCAGAGCAAGCACATCTTGAAACCATGCATTCTCTGATACGTTATCATAGCTTAGGTTTGCGCCGCCCCCGTTAATCCCGGGATATTCATCGGAAAGAGGAATAAGATGCCCGCCGGCAATCGAACGATTGCTCAAAATAAGCGATTGAAATTTGGTTTCGATCTTCTTGGTTGTTTCGAATACAACAAAAGCTTCTTTTGACGTTCTAAGTGCAGCGATATTATTTTGAATTTCATTATCAAAAATTAATTGAAGCGATAAATCCTCATAGTTCTGAAATAATACATCCAGCTTACCCGCGGTTTGGCTAATCGTCTGTTCACTGGATTGCGCAACCTTGTCCTCAATGATTTGCTTGGAGATGTTGTAGGAGAACAAACCGACCACCAATACACAAATTAAAATGCTGCTGAAAATAAGTAGAAACAATTTTACCCCAACTGATTTCATATTCATCAAATTCTTAAGTTTTGCCCGGTTTACCGATTTCGTAATTGTACTTAAACTCCCCCCACTTTTTGACTGCGTTTTCATTTTACTTCTTGCATTAAACTTTTTTACCTTGTCAATCCATTTCATCTTGGCACCACCTGTTTATTATTCACTCTTTGTTTCTTTAAATCATTATGGGACAAATGACCTTCCTATTATATCGTGCTGAAGTTGCTAATTCGACATATAAGATGAAATTCCTCCAAAGAACTAGGACTTATTACACAAATAAAATTTATCCCAATAAAATGTATCGGTTTATTTCTTAAAATAATGAAGAGATTACCAAAAATCTTTTGATTTTTTTTATAAAAAAATCCCTTTGTAGACGATCGTCTACAAAGGGATCCCAGCGAACAAATTAAGACCGTCCAATTCGTTTGCGCATCATATCCATCGGTTGAACCGGATGCTCGGTACGCAGCCTGATGTGCTGCAGCGGGTGACGCGCCGCATCCAAAGCCTGACCTTCTTCATCCGTAATCTCGTCAACCGTTTGCTTAAAGAACGTTCCTCCTGGCCCGAAAAATTCTACTTCCTGCCCAGGCTTGAAATGATTGCGCTGCTGAATGGTTGCAATTCCTGTCGCTGCATCGTAATCCAGCACAATGCCTGCGAAATCATAAGGAGCCGCTTTATCCTCAGGCTCGTAGATATGCTCGTTCGCTCCGGGGGTGTTATAGAAGAAGCCTGTATTAAGAGGGCGATTGGCCGCCTTATTAATTTCATCCAGCCACTCCGGCTTCACGGTATAATTTTCCGGATCAGCGAAATAGGCATCGATCGCTTGGCGGTATACATTCACAACCGTAGCTACGTAATGAATGCTCTTCATCCGGCCTTCGATTTTGAAGCTGTCAACGCCTATATCGATAAGATCAGGCAGATGTTCAATCATACACAGGTCTTTGGACCCCATTGTAAATCTATCTTCATCAGCCTGGCTAACCGGCTGTTCGTCCACAAACAAATCATATTTCCACCGGCATGATTGGCAGCAGCCGCCGCGGTTTGAATCCCGATCGGTAAAATGATTCGAAAGCACGCATCGTCCAGAAAAGGAAGAACACATCGCGCCATGAATAAACTGCTCAATCTCAATATCGACATGTTTTTTAATTTCGGCGATTTCTTCAATTGACGTCTCCCTGGCCAGTACGACGCGCGGAAGGCCTTCCTCTTTCCAGAACTTAACGGCCTGCCAGTTCAACGTAGACTGCTGTGTGCTCAGATGCACTTCAAGCTTCGGTGCCACCCGCATTGCCGTTTCAATAATGATTGGATCCGCTGCAATAATCGCTGCAATCCCCGCATCCTCCAAACCTCGCAGATAATCCTCCAAGCCTTCTATGTCTTCATTATGGGCATAAATGTTCGTTGCGACGAATACCTTTGCACCGTATTTCGCGGCAAACTGTACGCCCTCTCTCATTTCCTCGAAGCTGAAGTTATCTGCATTGGAGCGCAATCCGTACTTCTGCCCTCCGATATATACCGCATCCGCGCCGTAATGAACGGCGAATTTCAGCTTTTCTAAATTTCCTGCCGGCGCAAGCAGCTCAGGCTTGGCCAGCCGGTAACGTTTGCCTTGATAACGGGGCTTTGTTTGAGTTGTCATGCTTTTCCCCTCCTATCCTTTGTTAATACACCTGTTCCTTATAGAAAAATCCGAATGAAAGCTCCCGCTCCGGATCCTGAATCGCTTGAATCTGTTCCAACAATTGCTCATCGAATCGATAAGCAGCCGGATCTGCAATATAATTATCGATAACCTTCCGGTAAGCCCGAACCACGGTTTCATTATACTCGATCGATTTCATAAAGCCTTCTATTTTCAGACTGTCTATGCCCACTTCCATCAGCTCATGAAGGTTCTCCAGCATGCAGATATCGTCTGAGCTCATAATATGGGTCCCATTTGCATCCTCATAGATCGGATAGCGTTCATTCTGGCGCTCCGTCTCTATCAAATATAACCCGCGATCCTTATCCGTTTCAAGCTCTGATGACAAGTTTCCAGCAATACCCGATTGCTCGCGGTAGTCGAGATAACTGTTTACGAGGCTGCGCTTGGAGTGATAGATGTTGGTCATCCCGTGTACCTGTACCTCTACCTCTAGAGAGGTATTGGCTTTCGTACCAATCACCTGCTCCATGTTCAGCTCCCGCGCAAGTACGACGCGCGTCGCTCCTTTGCGTCCCCAAAAATTGGCAGTAGCATAGTTGGTCGACGTCATTTCCGTGTTCCAATGCAGCTTCATCCCAGGAGCTGCTTCCCTCACTGCCATAAGGACAGCCGGGTCGCCAAACACAACAGCATCCACCCCTGCGGCAGCAAGGCCTTTAATATAATCCGGAAGCTCTCCTACCGTTTCATTATCTACCAAATTATTGATAGCCGCATAGATGCGGACGCCGCGGGGGTGCGCGATACGCACCGCTTCAGCCATAACATCCAGCTCGAATTCGCCGGCCACCCGAAGGCCGAATTTCGATTCTCCCAGCACGAAAGCGTCTGCGCCGACATCGATTAACCGGACCAGTTCTTCCATTGAACGGGCTGTAGTGAGCAGTTCTGGTTTTGCGTTCATTACTGGCTTTCTCCTTCCTTTGCCGTTTCATTGCTGATTCGAATATTTTTTAAATGTTCTTCATAGGTTTTGCCAAAAAGATGCGTTTGTGAGCCGTCCTTCTTTGTTACATAGAATAAGTATTCTGTCTCTTCCGGATAGATCGCAGCTTCAATGGATGCTAAGCTCGGGCTTGCAATCGGGCCCGGAGGCATTCCATTGATCTTGTACGTGTTATATGGGCTGTCAATTTGAAGATCCTTCTCGAATAAACGCTCCTTCGGTTTATCCAGTGCATATTGTACGGTGGCATCGATTTGCAGCGGCATGCCGATAGCCAATCGATTGTATATGACACCTGCTACCAATGCCCGTTCCTCGTCCACAACGACTTCCCGCTCCACAAGCGAAGCAACAATCATCATGTCATGAAATGACAAATTTCGCTCGGCGAGCCTTTCACGCCATCCTTCCGGAAGTCCATTCAGCTTACGATCGAGCTCCTGGAGCATTCTGACGATCATGTCCTGCTCTGTGCTGTCCTTTTTCATTTCATACGTTTCGGGGAATAGATATCCCTCCAGCAGATGATTCATTTGCTCTCCCGCTTCAATCTTGGAAGCCGCTTCGGAATAGGTTAACATTGCTTGTGATTCAGCCAGCTCAAGAAACTTTTGTTTATCGATGAGCTCTTCTTCACTAAGCTTGTCCGCGATTTGGAGCACGGTAAACCCTTCTGGAATCGTGAACCGGACCGTTTCCGCTTTGACGGTATCGCCGGCATTCAGCTTGGCTATAATCGCCTCGTACTCCATGCCTGGAGTAAAATCATATACACCCGCTTGAAACCTTGAGCCTTCATTCTGGAACCGCAAATAATATTTAAATAGGAATGCATTACGAATGATGCCCTGTTCCTCAAGAATTTCGGCTACTTTAAATGGAGTTGAACCATTCGCGATTTCTACCCGTTTGACTACCCCTTCGGGTGTGGGCTGCAATCCATACCATACATATAGAGCAGTGCCTGCAGCTGCGACCAACATCAGACCAAGCAGCGCTAACACCACCCATAAGGTGATGCGGCTTTTGCGTATCGCTGTACTCACGCCGTGATAACCTTCCTCTCCTCTCGCAAATAGAAACGACTTCGCCGCCCTGATTCGTGACGAAGCCGTTTCGCTTTGCGATATGACTTGTATTAAGGGAACAGCCTTTTTCCTTTTTGAAAAGGGACGGTTTGCACCGCCCCTCCTCAATTGCCTATACAGTTGGATTAAGGCAGATCCTCGCCAGAGAACAATAACTCGTCATAGGCTTCAGCCGCAGCTTCCCATTCTTCTTCATCATCAATCGATTCGAGCCCCAGCTCGCCGCCCGGCCCTTCAATGACACGGAAGAATGCAACCTCGTCCGCTTTGCGCATCGCATGTGTCTGCAATCCGGCATAAGCCGAACCGCCAATGCGAAATTCCGCCACAATCCGATAAGCTTCCTCGACTCCGTCTTCGGATACGAGTTCGATCTCCGGTCCGTAAAGCTCGTTAAGACGAGTCAACCGCTCAGGCTGTCCGTTATGATGCAAACTCATTACACAGCTCCTCTCAGCAGATGGATCAGTCGCCCTCTTCCATCTCACCCAGCAGTGTATTGAATGTTTCTTCAACCATATTCCATTCTTCTTCGTCTTCGATCGTGTACAATTTCAGATCATCGCCGTCTTCCTCATAGCGGAAAGCGTACACCTCTTCAGATTCATCATCTTCCGAATGGAGAGGAACAACCATCATATACTTTTGGTCGGATTCATCAACCTCAAATTTCATGATGACTTCGAATTCCTCTTCATTTCCTTCTTCATCCGGAATATAAATGATTTCCGGCTCTTCAAACTGCATGTCGTCCTTTGTCATCGTTACCCTCACCTTTTCGTTTTAGAGTCGAGAAAATTTTGCAAAATGAGCGCTGCTGCCATTTTGTCTACCACTAACTTTCTTTTCTTGCGGCTGATGTCCGCCTCAAGCAGAGTCCGTTCTGCGGATACGGTGGTCAGCCTTTCATCCCAAAGGTGAACAGGTAAGTTCAGTTTCTCACGCAGATTCTGCGCAAATGCGATGCAAATTTCGCCACGCGGTCCAATCGTGCCGTTCATGTTCTTCGGAAGACCGACCACGATTTCTGTTACTTCATGTTGGCGGACCAAATCCGCGATTTCATCCAGCTCCCTGCCATCGCGCCTTGTCTCCACGACTCCGACGCCCTGTGCGGTCCACTGGAGTGCATCGCTGACCGCTACGCCAATTCTGCGATCGCCGTAATCCAATCCCATCAAACGCATGCTTCGTCCGGCCTCATTTCAATATCGGTGTCCATTATCTGTGCTGACTTAGATAATTCCGAACGAGCTCTTCGATTAATTCATCGCGCTCTTTCTTGCGAACCAGACTCCTGGCGTTGTTGTGGCGCGGAATGTAGGCAGGATCACCTGATAGTAAATACCCGACAATTTGGTTAATCGGATTGTACTCCTTTTCCACCAACGCGTCGTATACCGTCAGAAGAATCTCCTTGGAGGATGTCTCCATCTCTTCCGGTTTCACATCAAACTTCATTGTTTTATCCATGGAACTCATCGCCAGCACCTCACTTTCAAGGTAAAGCAGTTATCCTGTTTCTATCATATCACACTTGACTGTGAAAGAACCAGTTCTTCTGCAAGCTTAAACGCTTCTTCTAATTTGGAGGCGTCTTTTCCGCCTGCCTGCGCCATGTCCGGACGACCGCCGCCGCCGCCGCCGCAGCATGCTGCAACCTCTTTGATCAGCTTCCCGGCGTGCAATCCTTTCTTCACCAAATCCGGTGATACCGAAACGACCAGATTCACTTTTTCGTCTTGTACGGCCCCAAGCACCAACACCGCAGAATCAAACTTGCCCTTTAATTCATCTGCGATACCACGCAGCGCTTCCATGCTGTCCGCGCTGACCTGTGCTGCAAGAACAGTAATTCCTCCAACGGTTTTTGCTTTTGTCTCGAGGGTTCCCGCTTCGATTCTGCCTAACTTCGCCTGCAGCGACTCCTTCTCGCGCATGAGGTCTTTGACCTGGGCATAAAGCGCATCAATACGTTTAGGCACATCATTCATATTGGATTTCAGCAGCTCCGATGCTTGCTTTAACAGCTCCAACTGCCCATCCATATAGGTATAAGCATGCTTGCCGGTGACCGCTTCGATCCTTCTTACGCCGGATCCGATCCCTGATTCACCGATCAGCTTGAAGAGACCGATTTGAGCGGTGTTCTGCACGTGACATCCCCCGCACAGCTCAATGCTGTATCCGCCTACCTGCACCACGCGGACGACATCGCCATACTTTTCGCCAAACAGCGCCATCGCACCCATCGACTTGGCTTCCGCAATTGGCTTGCTCTCGATGATAACAGGCGTGCCAAGCCAGATTTGCTCATTGACGCGTCTTTCGATTTCAGAGATCTCCTCCTCCGTAATACTGCCCAAGTGAGAGAAGTCAAACCGCAGGCGCTCCGGTTCAACAAGCGATCCCGCTTGGTTTACGTGGTCGCCGAGCACTTCCTTGAGCGCTTTATGCAGCAGGTGGGTAGCGGTATGATTTTTCACGATATCCTCACGCTTTGAACGCGAAACCTCCGCTTGAACGGTGTCTCCGACACGAAGCGTTCCGGACGTGATGATAATTTGATGCACATGCTGGCCCAGCGGCGCTTTGGATACCTCTTCCACATCGGCCTGCACGCCTTTTCCTGAGATTGAACCATAATCGCTTACCTGTCCGCCGCTCTCCGCGTAAAACGGCGTCCGGTCAAGCAGTACCAAGCAGCGGCTGCCTTCTCCGGCAATATCCACCAATTGGTCATTCATGATAATTGCGGTTATTTTCGCTTCGGTTACCAATTCATTATAACCAACGAATTCGCTTTTAACCGTGAGCTCGGCGAGCGGCCCGCCCTGTACCTTCATGCTTCCGCTGTCCTGCCTTGCGGCGCGCGCGCGATCCCGCTGCGACTGCATCGCTTGGTCGAATCCTTCACGGTCAACAACAAGGCCCTGCTCAGAGGCGTAATCCTCGGTTAAATCGAATGGAAAACCATACGTATCATAGAGCTTGAAAGCATCCGCTCCGTCGATTGCCGTCGCTCCTGCCGATTTCGCTGCAGCAACCAGCTCACCCAGAATTGCCAGGCCATCCGACAAGGTCTCATGAAAGCGTTCCTCTTCGTTGCGGATCACACGCTCGATAAATTCTCTTTTTTCAACAACTTCCGGGTAATATACGCCCATAACTTCACCGACTACGGGAGTCAGCTCATACAGGAACGGACGGTCTATGCCGAGCGTTTTGCCATAACGGACCGCACGCCGAAGCAGCCTGCGAATGACATATCCGCGGCCTTCGTTGGAAGGGAGCACGCCGTCTCCAACAGAGAAAGCCACGGTACGGATATGGTCGGCAATAACTTTAAGCGCGATATCCGTTTCATTATTCACGTGATATTTCACATTCGCGATTGCACAAGTGCGATCGATGATCGGCCGGAACAAATCGGTGTCGAAGTTGGAATCGACATCCTGCAGAATCGAAGCAAAACGCTCGAGTCCGGCGCCGGTATCGATATTTTTATTCGGAAGCGGCGTGTAGCTGCCGTCTTTGTTGTGGTTAAACTGGGAAAATACAAGGTTCCATACTTCCAGGAATCGCTCATTCTCCCCGCCTGGCGTACATTCCGGGTCGGACAAATCACCGTATTTATCACCACGGTCATAGAAAATTTCGGTACAAGGACCGCAAGGTCCTTCGCCGATATCCCAGAAGTTATCCTGCAGCCTGATAATGCGTTCCTGCGGCAGGCCGATTTTCTTGTTCCAAATTTCGTATGCTTCTTCATCCTCGGGATAGACGGTTACGGACAAGCGTTCAGGATCAAAGCCGATCCACTGCGGACTGGTCAGAAACTCCCATGCCCACGTAATCGTCTCTTCTTTGAAATAATCGCCGATCGAGAAATTTCCGAGCATCTCAAAAAATGTATGATGGCGTTTCGTTTTGCCCACGTTCTCGATGTCATTGGTGCGGATACATTTTTGGGAATTGGCGATTCTCGGATTTTCCGGCACGACACGGCCGTCAAAGTAAGCTTTAAGCGGAGCCATACCCGCATTAATCCATAGCAAAGACGGGTCATTATGCGGAACTAACGGTGCGCTTGGTTCAATTGTATGGCCTTTGCTTTCGAAGAATGCAAGCCATTTGGAACGTATTTCACTTGCTTTCATGGTTATCACTGCCTCCACTCGAAATAAAAATAAAAAAAGCCCCTACAAAAGCAGGGACGAAATCTCATTCGCGGTACCACCCTGGTTATTGCGCAGCTGTTCTTCATGCGAGAACAGGCACAATCGCCTTAAAAGGACGTTAACGGATCCTCCCGGTGAAGTTCATTCACACTCCGAAACCAGCGTTCAGCGGTACTTCGTCATAGAACCCTTCCAGCCATTGCAAAGGCAGATTATTCGCTTGCAATGGGGCTCCTTCTCTGTATGACGGGCTACAGCTTACTACGTTCCATCATCGATTTAAATTATAGTATATCCCCAGCCATGACTGGTGTCAAATGGTCTTTCTTCTGACATAGTAAGCGAAGATGTGCTGCAAGATCACCTTTAATGCAGCGAAGATCGGAACCGCCAAGATCATCCCGACGACGCCTGCCAGCTCCCCTCCGACAAGCAGTGCGAAAATAATCGACAGCGGATGCATATGCAGTGTTCTGCCGACCACCTGCGGGGAAATAATATTGCCCTCGAGTATTTGGCATATTGTGTTGACAACAATGACTAAGAGCATCATTTTAACCGATATGGTGGAAGCCATAATGAGAGCAGGAGCAGCTCCGAAAAAAGGACCAAGATACGGAATAATGTTAAATACAGCTACCAAACCCGCGAGCAGGAACGCATACGGCATACCGATCAGCCAGTACCCGAGATAAGCCAGTATACCGACAATCAGGCACACCAGAAACTGACCGCGGATATAATTGCCAAGCGCATCATCGATATCCTTCAGCAGGCGAACTGTGCTTTTTCTGTGGGAGCGCGGGACAAAAGTGATAACCGTACGTTCGAACACATCAAAGTCCTTCAAAATATAAAAGGCCAGAAAAGGAATGATAAACGAAATAAAAACGACATTCAACATCGCTCCGATGTTATTAAGGAAAGACACCACAGCCGCACTCAACCTCTTTTCCAGCTCGTTAATCGAGTTGGCGATCCCGGAGCGGACGCTTTGGGGCAAAAATGAATTGTTGTTCAAATCATCAAACAAGCTTTGGGCCCGCATCGTAAGCTCAGGCGCATGCTCATTCAATTCTTCCATCTGATCGATGAACATCGGGATGACATTCATTAAGACAACCGTGATGGAAGCGCAAAAAACAGCATAGATAAGCAGCACAGCGATCGAACGGGGAACCTTTCGGTCGGCCAGCAGATTCACGATGGGATGAAGCACATAGGAAATAATCATCGCGATCATGAAAGGCGCCAATACCGCTTTTAGGAAATTATAAATATGTACAATAATCGGCTTGACCAGCAGCAATAAAAACAGTGCAAGCAGCCCGAGTATGAGATAGACCAATACAGCGAACGGTTTGCGGTTTGTAAATTTCTCCAACTTCAGCCGCCCCTCTCCGGTTACGATGCGACCTACAAACGACCGGTTTTCAATACAGTATATGTATAGAAGGGACAAAACATCCTTGTCCAACGGCTCCACAGCAAAAAAGAAGACGGCCCAGGGCCGTCTTCTATCGTTTAAATGCCGTTTGCATGGATATGCGGCAATTCCTCTTCAAAGAATAAATCGTCAAGCGAACTTAATGTGCCGTCCTCTTCCACTTGATAGACGGACATTTTCTCGCCATTAACTGTCAATTCGATGAAGCATCCCCAGCAATAATATTGATGGGAGCCGATTTTCCCGATATCTTTCGAATTGCAATTGGGACATCTCATCATCTTTCATTCTCCCTAATCATCGATTACGGACCGGTCGTATGCTCCAGGTCTTGTTCGGCGCGAACCGGAACGAGAATCGTATCCTCCCCCAGCGCGACTTCATCTGGGTAATCCGAAATTCGCAGCCACTTGCGTCCTTCCCTGAGATCCGAGATAAAACCATCCGTTAATTCGTACCCTACTATAAGGGTACCCTTATTTTGGTCAAAATAAACATCCGTAACCCTGCCAAGCTGCAGACCTTCTACGGTTATGACCGGTAAATCCTTCAATTTGATACGGCCCGTATGGAAACACCGGATGATGTCTTCCGCTTTAAGCGAAACCACGGCCTGTGTATCCGATATAAGAACGGCATCCTCCCCGCATGCGATCACATTGTCCCAATGAATCGCTTGGACGTCCGAAGATATCCACCTTCTTGCTTCGAGTACGATACCCGTCAACAGCCAATGCTCGTCGAACCAAATGTCTCTCACTTTGCCGACCCGGTTGCCGGTATTTATGTCGATAACAGGCAGCCCGATCAAAGATTGAAGCTTGATCACGATGGGTTGGAGGCCTCCTAAGCATTATTACGAATACGGGTTGCAATGGTTGCAATTTTTTCGGCCGCGTATTCGATCTCCTCCAAAGTATTCCCCAAACCAAAGCTAAATCGAACCGCGCTGCGCAATCGCTCTTCCGGTAAAGCCATCGCTTGTAAAACATGAGAGCGCTCGAGCGAGCCGGAAGTGCAGGCAGATCCGCTGGCAGCCGCGATCCCTTCAATATCCAGATTCATAAGCATCGTTTCCGTGTCCACACCCGGAAAGCTTAGATTAACGATATGAGGTACCCGATAAACATCATGCCCGTTCACGACAACCCCGCTATCTCCAAGCAACTGCGCAATACGGCCCACAAAATGCAGCCTTAGCTGCTCCATCGTTTTCCATTTATGCTCGCGGTCTGACACCGCAAGCTCAACTGCCTTACCAAAACCGGCAATCCCTGCCGCATTTTCCGTTCCCGCACGGCGTTTTCGTTCCTGGGATCCGCCGAGCAGAAGCGCTTCAACAGGTGTCCCTTTAGCTATGTACAATGCGCCTACGCCTTGGGGCCCGTTAATTTTATGGGCTGAGAAGCTCATCAGATCAACCGGCAGCGAAGCGCAATGTATCGGAAGCAAGCCTAGGGCTTGTACAGCATCAACATGAAAAACAGCACCGATCTCGCGTGTTATGCCGCCAATCTCTTCGATCGGTTGGGTCGTTCCAACCTCGTTATTGGCGTACATGACGCTAATCAGCCCTGTATTTTCCTTAATACTTGATTTCAGCTCTTCCAGCGAGATCCTCCCATGAATATCCGGAGACAGCCAAGTCACGTCAAAACCTTCGCTCGAAAGCTTCTCCGCCGGATGCAGTACAGCATGATGTTCGATTGCAGTTGTGATAATATGAGTCTTCCCGCGTCTGCGCATTGCATGCGCCGCTCCGATCAAAGCCATATTGTCGCTCTCAGTACCGCCGGACGTAAAGACGAGCTCGGACGGCTGGCAGCCCATATGAGCTGCGATCCGATCCCGAGCTTGGTTCAAGATGCGTTTGCCGTGACGCCCGTTATTGTGAATGCTTGATGGATTGCCTACCAGTCCCCGGTAGACCTCAAGCATGGTATCCAGAACCTCAGGATGCAGCGGCGTCGAAGCTGCATGATCCAAATAAATGCTTTGCATAATCGCTCCTTAGATGTAAAACATATAACTGTCCAATTCATTCTCGCCCTTAAACGATATCAAATCCCCAAGCGTAGTCGAATCCAGCACACTTGCGATGCTGTCTCGAATTTTCAACCAAAGATCACGTTTGGCGGGATCGTCTTCCTCTGTGAAATCAACAGGGGATATCGGGCCTTCCAGCACCCGAATGATATCTCCGGATGTAATCTGCTCCGGTTCTTTGGAAAGAATGTATCCGCCATAAGCGCCTCTAACGCTTTTTACCAGACCCGCATTGCGAAGCGGAGCAATGAGCTGCTCTAAATAATGCTCGGATAATTGATTTCGCTCGGCAATGCTTTTAAGGGAAATCGGGCCCTCGCCATATTTTGCCGCGAGCTCCATCATAATCGTCAATCCATAACGGCCTTTTGTCGAAATTTTCAAGGGAACTCCTCTCCCGGCTTTTATAACCGACTGAAATTATAGTGGACGTTCTATGCTCATCTTTGGGTAAGAGTGCAGTTCGTTTATACCATTAGTATTCCCATATCACATCTATGTTAACATACCTAAGCCCGAAATGGATATAAAAGCTTGACATCTTCATGAAAACTTGTTCAAGCTGTGGTACAATAGAGAAGCTGTATTATGGTTCGGCCAATGTGCCGGGACTCATAATCAGTAAGCTTCTTTTATAGGTGGTGTTATCATGACAAAAACAAACGCGTCCACCCGGGTCGTCGTCGGTATGTCCGGCGGAGTCGACTCTTCGGTAACCGCGCTTTTACTAAAGCAGCAAGGATATGATGTGATCGGCATCTTCATGAAAAACTGGGATGATACCGACGAGCTCGGCCATTGCACCGCAGAGGAAGATGCGGAGGATGTTCGCCGTGTATGTGATCAGATCGGAATACCTTATTATACAGTTAATTTTGAGCAAGCTTATTTTGATAAGGTGTTTACTTATTTCCTTGATGAATATAAGCATGGCCGTACGCCTAATCCTGATGTCATGTGCAACCGGGAAATCAAATTTGGCGACTTTTTGAAAAAAGCGCTGGATTTGGGTGCCGATTACTTGGCTACCGGGCATTACGCGCGGGTTGAGCGAAGCGGAGGGAAAGCCACACTGCTGCGCGGCGTGGATTCGAATAAGGATCAAACTTATTTTCTTCATGCGCTGCGGCAGGATCAGCTGGAAAAAGCGATGTTCCCGATCGGCCATTTGCCCAAATCCGAAGTAAGGCGTATCGCCGAGGAAGCCGGATTGGCAACCGCCCGCAAAAAGGACAGTACCGGCATTTGCTTTATCGGGGAACGTAACTTCAAAGAGTTCCTCAGTCAATACCTGCCTGCACAGCCGGGTGAAATGGTCGATATCCGGACCGGTGACGTCAAGGGCCGGCATGACGGGCTGATGTATTACACGCTCGGACAAAGACAAGGGCTTGGCATCGGCGGCTCCGGAACAGGCGAGCCTTGGTTCGTTGCCGATAAAGATTTGCAGCGCAATATCCTTTTTGTCGTTCAAGGTGAAACGCATCCGAGCCTCTACTCAACCGGGCTTGTCGCAACCGGCTTGAACTGGATCTCCCCTGACAAGCCGCAAGGCTCTCTCCGCTGCACGGCCAAATTCCGTTACCGTCAGCCGGATCAGGGCGTAACGTTAACACTGCGCGAAGACGGCATAACAGCCGATGTTCAGTTTGACCATCCGCAAAAAGCGGTTACCCCTGGTCAAGCTGTCGTCTTCTATGATGGAGATATCTGTCTGGGCGGCGCTACGATTGACCAAGTCATAAAAGTAAACGCTGCGGTGGAAGTTTAATTCGGCAGCCATACTTCAAAGTGTTTCCATACAAAAACCGGTTAACCATGAAGCAGCCGCGCGCGGCCTGCCAAGGTAACCGGTTTTTTTATTATGCTAGCCTGTTTCTGCCTGCGGCAACTCCACCGGCCCGTCAATGGGTTGGCGCTTACGTACGATAATCCTGGAGATACGCAGGTTATCCGTTTCCTCGATAATAAAGTCATGTGTGTCCATGTAACTGACCGTCTCAAGCTTCTTTGGCGGAATTTCAATCTGCGAGTAGATCCAGCCGCCGATCGTGTCGTATTCATCATACTCGATGTCCAAGCTGAAGAAGCTGTTCACTTCCTCGATGAGCATTTGCCCGTTAATGGAATAATGATCATCGTCTATCTTCTCGATATCAGGGCGCTCGTCATCGAATTCATCTTGGATCTCTCCGACAATTTCCTCCATAATATCCTCTAATGTAACAAGACCGGAGGTCCCGCCGTATTCATCGATAAGAATCGCAATCTGCGTTTTTTTCTTCTGCAGCAGCTTCAGCAGTGTGCTGATCTGCATCGTTTCCGGCACCGTAGTGACCGGCCTGGTAATCTGAGTAATGCTAAAAATGCTTTTCTCATCAACCTTGAGTATGTCTTTTATGTGTACAAAGCCGATAATATTATCTTTATGTTCATCACAAACCGGAAAACGTGTATGCATCTCCCGCAGCGCGATCTCTTTGTTATCTTGAAATGTCAAATTCGTATACAGGCATACCATATCCGTTCGCGGAATCTTAATTTCCCTGGCGCTCGTTTCGGCAAATTCAAATATATTGTCTACCAGCGTCAATTCCGTATTATCGATCAGTCCGCTCTTATGGCTTTCTTTCACCATGATGCGGATCTCTTCCTCCGTGTGGCCCGATTCACTCTCGGATACCCGCTCGAGACCGAATAGCTTGAGCAGCCTATTGCCCGTCGCATTTAAAAATATGATAAAAGGATACATCAGATTGTGAAACAACATGAGCGGCGCCGCCGTCAAAAGCGTGACGCTCTCTGCCTTGCGAATCGCCAATGTTTGTGGAGCGAGTACGCCAAGCACAATGTGTAAAATAATGATAACGAAGAAAGCGGTCAAAAAGGCGATCGTATGGATGATGCCATCACTCAGATTAAACCAGTCCTTCAAATACGGTTCTATGATGCTGGCTATTGCCGGTTCACCGACATATCCGAGGCCGAGCGATGCAAGTGTAATTCCTAGTTGGCAAGCAAATAAATAGCCATCAAGATCGCGGGTAAGATGAGCTGCGAATTTAGCCCTTCGTCCCCCCTCCGATACTAAATAATCAATTCGGCTTCCTCGTACTTTAACCATCGCAAATTGGGCGGCGACGAAAAAACCATTTAGAAACACCAAAAAGAAAATCAATGAACCACTCAGCAATAACGGCATTATCGGTAACGGGTCATCCAATGGATCCCTGTCTTTCGTCCCCCGTCCTACGGGCTGGCCGACGACAGGAGCACCTCCTTTTATAAATGAAATTTATGCAGGAAAGGATATTAATGACAGCTTAGATGATGAAAACCTGTCAATTGTCTGAGAAAATGTCACCCTAACTCGTCCGAGAAAATGTCACTATTGGAGTAG
>NZ_BMGR01000016.1 GCF_014640295.1 Paenibacillus abyssi
CCTTGAGGGCTTATAGAGGGTCTTTTTACGAAGAGTTGTTTCGTGCAGGGGAGGGTCTCCCCAGTTCACTGCCTCCTCTTTCATACCATGCCGTTTCCCTTACGCCGGAGGATTCTTCACTGCCGATCCAAGTTCTGAGCAGCTTCCATGGCCTTCGTCCAAAAATGCGGGACTCGGCATCCTCTCTTCCCTCTTGCGAGGCCTTTTTGACGACGCGGCAGAATTCACTTTATGTTACGGCCTGGTACATTGCTCGCCCCATCTCCGACGGGTACTTTCGTCGATACGCTTCTACGCACAGATTTCGCCATACGCAGGTATCCTAGCTGCACAGGGGCTTGGCCCCTCCTGTGACCGGACTTTCACCGGCTAGAGAATGCGTGCTTAGCTGGGCACGCCATTAATCAAAAAGGCGAAGACAGCCGGATCACCTCCGGCCTCTTCACCTTAAATTGTAACTATGGAACAGTATCCTTTTTCCTGCGGATTCCTCAAGCCCAACCGCAGCTTTTTGATCGATGCATCATTTCGGCTTATACCGGAACATTCCCTTTTTCCAGCAGATCTTTAACAACAACGCTAACCATAATTAGGCCTGCGACAGGCGGCACGAACGCATTGCTTGCCGGCGGCTGCTGCGCTTTGCGGATTTCCGGGGCATTCTCCGGTACAATGCGCTGTGTTACATCCTCACGGGGCTTCTGCGGCTCCTCTGTCGAGAATACGACCTTGACGCCTTTCTTAATGCCGTCCTTGCGCAGCTTCTGCCTGACTACCCTGGCTATCGGGTCCATCGATGTTTTGGAAATATCTGCGACCTGAAACCTGGTCGGGTCCATCTTGTTCGCCGCGCCCATGCTGGAAATGATCGGAATCTTCCGTTCCAGGCATTGTTTGATCAGGTGTATTTTATATATAATCGTGTCCGAAGCATCGATGACATAATCCAGGTCATAAGCAAACAGCTGTTCATACGTTTCTTCCGTATAAAACATCCGCAGTGAGATTGCGTCGCACTCCGGGTTGATCAGCTTGATCCGGTCACGCATCAGATCAGCCTTGGGCTGTCCTACCGTCGTTGTCAAAGCATGAATCTGCCGGTTGATATTCGTAATATCGACAACATCCTTGTCGATCAGAATAATGCGTCCCACACCGGTACGAGCCAGCGCCTCGGCGGCGATGGAACCTACACCGCCGATTCCCAGCACCGCAACCGTACTGCCCTTCATAAGATTCAGCCCTTCAGGGCCGATGGCAAGCTCCGTACGGGAAAATTGATTCAGCATTGATGAACCGCTCCTTTCCTCGCTTAACTTATAGGCCCTTTGCAGCTGTCTCCGCAGCGCTGCCTGCTGCTTCAGGAGCCGCTGCAGGCTTCGCGCCCGGTTTGGGCACCGTGCGGATATGCAGCTGTTCGAGTTGAGACAGCTCGACACGTGAAGGAGCGTCGCTTAGCAGGTCCGTTGCGCTTGCTGTTTTAGGGAACGCAATCGTTTCACGCAGGTTCGTGCTTCCCGAGAGCAGCATAACCAAACGGTCAAATCCAAATGCAATTCCGCCGTGAGGTGGCGTTCCGTATTCGAACGCGTCGAGCAGGAAGCCGAATTTCTCATGCGCTTCCTCAGGTGAGAACCCAAGCGCTCCGAACATTTTCTCCTGCACTTCACGTTTGAAGATCCGCATCGATCCGCCGCCGACTTCATAACCGTTCAGTACGAGGTCATACGCTTGAGCGCGGATCTGACCCGGATCGGAATCGAACAGATGCACATCATCCTCGTTCGGACGTGTGAACGGATGATGCTCGGCTACATAACGTTTCGCTTCCTCATCCCAGCCTAACAGCGGGAAATCAACGACCCAGGCAAATTTGAATTGTTTCTCGTCGATGAGGCCCAGGTCTTTACCGATCTTCAGGCGCAGGTTGCCCAGAACGTCGGCAACAACCTTTTTCTTGTCTGCGGAGAACAACAGCAGGTCGCCTTCCTCTACCGCTAAACGTTCTGTTAGTGCAGCAATTTCCTCCGGCTTGAAAAATTTGACGATCGGGCCGCGCCATTCGCCTTCCTTCACCGTTACCCACGCCAATCCTTTGCCGCCGTAACGTGCCGCGAACGGCTGCAGGTCATCCAGCTCTTTCCGGCTCCAAGTCGCGCAGCCTTTCGCGTTAAGCGCTTTGACGACGCCGCCGCTTGCCGCCACATTAGCGAACACTTTCACTTCGCTGCCCGCCACGATATCTGTGATGTCTTCCATTTCCAAACCGAATCGAAGATCCGGCTTGTCAGAGCCGTATTTGTTCATTGCATCCGCATAAGTGATCCGTTGGAAAGGCGCCTGCAGTTCTGCTCCGACCGTTTCACGGAACAGCTTCACCATCAGCTCTTCCATCAAGGAAAGCAGCTGGTCCTGCGCCAGGAACGATGTCTCGATATCCACTTGCGTAAATTCCGGTTGGCGGTCCGCACGCAGATCCTCATCACGGAAGCAGCGCGCAATTTGATAGTAACGCTCCAAACCGCCCACCATCAGCAGCTGCTTGAAAATTTGCGGCGATTGCGGCAGCGCGAAAAATTCTTCTGGATGAACGCGGCTCGGCACCAGATAGTCACGGGCGCCTTCAGGCGTGCTCTTGGTCAAAATCGGCGTTTCCACTTCCACGAATTGCTCGCCGTCGAGGAAATCGCGGAATATTTTTGCCGCCTTCGAGCGGAGCAGCAGCGTTTTTTGCATCTCAGGTCGGCGCAGGTCAAGATAACGATATTTCAAGCGCAGCGATTCATCCACATCAACGCCGTCTTCAATCGGAAACGGAGGGGTTTTCGCAGCGTTCATCACTTCGATTTCCGTTACACGAACTTCGATCTCGCCAGTCGCCAGGTTTGCGTTAAAGGTTTCCGGATCACGTTCAACCACTTGGCCGGTAACAGCCAATACATATTCGTTGCGCGCACGGTCGGCAACTTCCAGCGCTTCTCCGGAGAAGTCCGGGTTAAACACGATTTGCACAATGCCGCTGCGGTCGCGCAGATCAATAAACAATACGCCGCCAAGGTCACGCCGGCGCTGTACCCATCCGTTCAAAGTAACGGTCTGTCCTACATCCGCTTTCGTCAGTTTTCCGCAATGGTGAGTTTTCAACATCATTTTACATCCAATCCTTTCAAATGGTTTAAGAATTCATCGGCAAGCTGTTCAAGCGGTACCATCCGCTGCTGGCCGGTCGTCATATCTTTCAAAGCGATCTCGCCTTTGGCAAGTTCGTCCTCGCCAAGGATAGCCGTAAAGCGGACGTTCAGGCGGTCTGCCGACTTCATCTGCGCTTTCATCTTCCGCCCTTGGTAATCCCGTTCGCCGGAAATTCCACGCAAGCGCAGCCCGTGCAGCAGCTTCGTCACTTCTTGATCTGCCGCTTCTCCCAAGCCGACGAGATAGACGTCGAGACGTCCCCGCGACTGCTGCCCGGCTTCTTGGTGCTGGAGCAGCATGATCGTGCGCTCCAGTCCGATGCCAAGGCCTACGCCAGGCTGATCCGGACCGCCGATATCGGCAACAAGCCCGTTGTAACGGCCTCCGCCTCCGATCGTATCGATGGCGCCAATTCCCTCTGCTTTGTACTCAAATGCAGTATGGGTATAATAGTCTAACCCTCTGACCAGCCTCGGATTGATCGAGAAGGGAATGCCCATCCCTGTCAAATGCGACTGCAGCTTCTCAAAATGAGTTGCGCACTCTTCATCCAAGCTGTCCAGGATCGATGGCGCGCCTTCAAAATGCGCTTGATCCACCTTACAATCCAGAACGCGCAGCGGATTGCGTTCGATCCGGGACTGACAATCCTTGCAAAGCAGTTCCCGTTTAGGCATTAGAAATGCTAACAGCCGCTCGCGAAAAATGCTTCGTACCTCCGGTGTACCGACGGAATTGATCTCGACACGTACGCCTTTAAGCCCAACCTCCGTATAAAAGGTATAACCTAAGGCAATGACTTCGGCGTCGAGAGCAGGATCGACAGCTCCGAGCGCCT
Organism: Paenibacillus abyssi; assembly: GCF_014640295.1. Lineage (GTDB taxonomy): Bacteria > Bacillota > Bacilli > Paenibacillales > Paenibacillaceae > Paenibacillus_D > Paenibacillus_D abyssi. Next base: position 4,031 of record NZ_BMGR01000016.1, read on the forward strand.
CCACGCCAAATTGGTGAAACTGCCGGTATCTTCCGGCTTGCTGGCGCTCATATCGAAACATTGGGCCGATGTAATACAGCTTGGAAACATCCGGCTCGCCGTATATTTTATTCTCGACATAGGCCCGTACCGCTCCTGCCGTTCCTTCCGGCCTTAACGTTACGCTGCGTCCGCCGCGGTCCGTAAAGGTATACATTTCCTTCTCGACGATATCCGTCGTTTCGCCTACGCCGCGCTGATACAGTTCTGTCGCCTCAAACATCGGCGTGCGAATTTCCCGAAAGTTAAACCGTCTGCAAATATCGCGCGCTTTCTCTTCTACAATCTGCCATGCTTCCACCTGCTGCGGCAAAATATCCTGTGTTCCGGGTGCCTTCTGAAAACCCATGCGCTTCCCTCCGACCTCTTTTGAAAATAAAAAAACTCCCATCCCCGGCATTCATCATGCCAGGGACGAGAGATTATACTCCCGTGGTACCACCCACATTCCGGATCTAATAACAGATCCGCTCTTGCGGTTAACGCCCGCTACACGCAACCGGCTACTGACAACTACATCGATCGGAATGCCGATCATACGGTCCTGTTCGCCGTTTGTTCTCCGGGAGGTCTGTTCATCCATCCACCATAAGGACGCTTGCAGCCAGGGCGTCCCTCTCTGGGTATGTGTTACGGATTACTTGTTCCCATCATGGAATCGATTCGTAAACATTTTGCTGATAATTGATTTTACCCGCCTTATCCAGCAAAGTCAAGTTTAAATGCGCTTATTATAAACAGGCAGAAAAAAACCTACAAAGTGAATTGTAGGTCCAAAGTGAAATATATTTTAAAAAAGGGGGTCGACAATTATTATAGACTGGACATATTAAGAAGAGATGTTAGCAATATTACAATTGAATTACAAAAAATAAAGCGTTTCCTAGCTCTGAACGCCAACCGCTGAGGGCGCATACAGCTTTTCCAGCGTTTGAAGCTTCGCTTCGGTATATTGAAGATACGTTTCGTTATAAGCTTTAGGTTCCTTCGGATTGGCAAGGCGGGTGATGACTCCGGTAACCGGATCGACCCATTTGCTTGAAGCTCCACAGCCAAGGCCGATAATTGACTGCATTTCCTCGATAATTAATATATTATAGAGACTTTCCATGCCTGGCTTGGCATAGCCCACATTTTCCAAATTACCGAGGATATTCTTCTGGCGGTACAAATAATAAGGCACATAGCCAAATGTATCCGTCCACCGAATGGCTCGTTCCATCATCTGGTTGATCTCATCGCGCGAGGCCACTTTATATTTGCCTGTTCCGCGATGCTGAGTCATCTCGGAGGCCCGCTTGAACGACAGCGTATGCACAGTTAAGGATTCAGGCATCAGCTTTGCCGTTTCAGCCAGCGTGTGCTCGAATTCAGCGATGCCTTCACCCGGCAGCCCGATGATCAAATCCATATTGATATTATCCATTCCGGTTGCCCTTGCAAGCTCGAATTTATCCACTGTTTCTTCTACTGAATGGTGCCTGCCGATCAAGTCCAATGTTTCTTGGGTATACGATTGCGGATTTATGCTGATCCGGTGAATGCCCCACTTCAGCAAAACAGACAGCTTTTCCGGGGTGATCGTATCCGGCCGGCCGGCTTCTACCGTAATTTCTCGCACCTGGTCCACATCCGGGAACGAATCATACATTTCCTTGTAAAGGGCATCCATCTCTTCTGCCGTAATGCTCGTCGGCGTACCACCTCCGAAATAAATCGTCGTAACACGGATCCCATGCTCCTTTAACCATTTCCCGACCTCCCGCATCTCATGATGCAGGCCGCCCAGGAAACCATTCACCGAGCCTTGGCGCCCATTTATGTCGTATGCCGGGAAGGTGCAGTATGCACATTTGGTCGGACAAAAAGGGATGCCGATATAGATGCTGACCTCGCCCCGCAATTGATACAGATCAGGAATCGCGGTCAGCTGCCGCTCCACAATCCGCTGCATTAAAGCGATCTTCTCATCTGCGATCAGATAATCCTCTTGCAGCTCTTTATGAATGAGCTCCTGCCTGATTCCCCGCTTTGTCCGCTCATGCATCAGCTTGGTCGGCCTAATGCCTGTCAGTATGCCCCACGGCTGTATGATGCCTGTAGAACGTTGCAGCACGTCAAGCAGTGCATGGCACAGCGCCTGCTTTAAAATCTTGCGGCCTTCCTCGCTGGTCAGGGATGCATCCTTGCCAAGCTGTCTGGCATGCTCCGCTTCCAACTGCTGCTCCTGCGGTTTCAGGCTCAGGACAGCTTTGGCTGTGATCTTATTATCCGCCTTTGCAGCACTCAAGACGAGCTCCACATCCACTTCCGGATCACTACCGCTCTCCGGACTATATGAAATGACCGGATGCTCAAAAAAAAGGCCGACGATATTCGACAGCGTCCGCTCGAAAGCCGGCTCCGCCGATCGGATATGCACGCGCATCTTCATTTCCCCTTTGTAATCCGTCCTCCAAGGGCGACAGCGCGAGCGCTTCTCTGCGTTCTTGATTCAGCAAACGCCCCGCGCCCCGGATGACGCCTAATTCTTTGCCAGATTGACGCATAACGGCCGGTTCACTCCTTTCACCAGAAAGTTGGTTCTTCTTTCTAGTGTTTACCGGGCCGTTGCATTCTAATCCTTATGTTCTTATTGCCGACTGTCGAGTATTAGGGTTACCGGCCCCCAATTGACAAGCGAAACGTCCATCATTGCCCCAAACCGTCCTGTCTCTACTGGCAATCCGATTTCTTGCATATTGCGGTTAAACAAATCATACAACCGCTCCGCCAATTCCGGCTTGGCCGCATTCATGAAGTTCGGGCGCCGTCCTTTCCGGCAATCGCCGTACAACGTAAATTGGGATACCGACAGAATCTGACCGCCGATATCCTGAACCGAATGATTCATTTTGCCGGCTTCATCTTCAAAAATACGAAGCCCCGCCACTTTGTCAGCCATCCAGCGGACATCGCTTTCCGTATCCTCATGAGTGATTCCGACTAACAGCACCAACCCTTGATTAATCGCGCCTACCGTATCGCCATCTATAGTAACAGACGCAGCCTTGCTGCGCTGTACAACCACTTTCACCTATAGCCCCCCGTTCTTCCTTGCCCTTATTGCATAATTCGCTGAACTGAATAGACGTCCTGCACGCGTTTAATCTTCTCTACTACCGCCTGAAGATGCTCAATATTGCGGATCAGAATCGTCATATGGATCATCGCCAGCTTATTTTTATCGGACCGTCCGGAAACTGCGGCGATATTGGTCTTACTTTCCGACACGGCCTGCAGCACCTCATTAAGCAAACCGCGGCGGTCATGGCCGGTAATTTCAATATCCACGCTGTAATTCGCCTCTACCGACTGCGCCCAATCCACCTCGATAACGCGCGCCGCTTCTTCACCCTCGGTTCCGAGCGGAATGTTCGCGCAATCCGACCGATGTACGGAAACGCCGCGGCCACGCGTAATGTATCCGATAATGTTATCGCCAGGCACAGGATTACAGCACCGCGCGAACCGGACAAGCAGGTTATCGACGCCTTTTACGGTCACACCGTGCGTAGGCCGGTTTTTTTTCTCGCTGGAGGAAGCTTTGACCTCTTTAATTTCGCTTGTCAGCTCAATCTGATTGGCTTCTTCCGTCTCTTTGCGCAGCTTTTCCGTCAGCCTCGTACAGATTTGAGCTGCAGTAATGCCGCCAAAGCCGATTGCGGAGAGCATGTCCTCAATATCATTAAACGTAAACTTCCCTGCGACTTCCTGCAGCTTGTCGTCAGACATCCATGCTGACGGCTCCAAGCCTAACCGCTTCAGCTCGCGCTCCAGCAGCTCCTTGCCTTTCGTTACGTTTTCTTCGCGGCGCTCCTTCTTGAACCATTGCTTGATTTTGCTGCGGGCATGAGAGGATTGCGCAATCTTCACCCAATCCTGGCTAGGACCATAGGAATGCTTGGATGTTAAAATTTCGATAATATCTCCTGTTTTCAGCTTATGATCAAGCGGGACAATCCGACCGTTTACTTTGGCGCCGATCGTCCGATTGCCAACCTCCGTATGAACACGATAAGCGAAATCGAGCGGAACGGAACCGGCAGGCAGCTCGAACACTTCACCCTTAGGCGTGAACACAAACACGAGATCGGAGAAAAAGTCCATCTTGAGAGATTCCATAAATTCAGCGGCATCTCTGGTTTCATTCTGAAGCTCCAAAATTTCCCGGAACCATGACATTTTGTCCCCGAAGCTGCCTTCCGGAACGACCGTTCCTTCTTTATATGCCCAATGGGCGGCAATCCCGTATTCGCTCGTCCGGTGCATATCCCATGTGCGGATCTGAACCTCTGTCGGTTCTCCGTTCGGTCCGATCACCGTTGTATGCAGGGACTGGTACATATTCGCTTTTGGCATTGCGATATAGTCCTTGAAACGGCCTGGCATCGGGCGCCATAACGTATGAATGATACCTAAGGTAGCGTAACAATCTTTAATATTGTCAACGATGATCCGAATCGCCAGTAAATCATAAATTTCATTAAACTGCTTATTCTTGCCGGTCATTTTCTTGTAGATGCTGTATATATGTTTAGGGCGTCCGGAAATATCGCCGCTTATGTCCATTTCATCCAGCTTTTCATTGATCCGATGAATGACATCATCGATATGCTGTTCCCGTTCCGCACGTTTCTTCTTCATCAGATTAGCGATACGGTAATACTGCTGCGGATTCAGATAGCGAAGCGCGATATCTTCCATTTCCCACTTGATCGCGGAAATACCAAGCCGGTGCGCAATCGGACAGAAAATTTCCAGCGTTTCGTAGGCAATGCGCCGCTGCGCCTCCTCCGACTGAAATTTTAAGGTCCTCATATTATGGAGACGATCAGCGAGTTTGATCAAGATGACACGAATATCCTGCGCCATCGCGACAAACATTTTCCGGTAGTTTTCATTTTGCTGCTCTTCTTTGGATCTGAACTGAATTTTCTCCAGCTTTGTTAAGCCGTCAACAAGCATGGCACAGGTTTCGCCAAAGCGAACCCGCACTTCCTCAAGCGCAACGGTAGTGTCCTCAACGACATCATGAAGCAATGCAGCGATGATCGATATGACATCCATCTGCATATTCACCAATATATCTGCAACGGCAACCGGATGAAGAATATACGGTTCTCCCGATTTTCGCACTTGGCCGTGATGGGCTTGCTCGGCAAAATCGTAGGCTTCCCGAATGCGCTGTAAATCTTGTTCTTTTAGATAGGCCGCCGCCTTTTCGAGTAACTGCTCTATGCCCATGAAACGTCCCTTTCCGAAAAAGAGTCCTCACGAAGAAAGAATCTTGCATTTTCCGAGTTTTCTAATATTATGCCTGTTATGGCAGGCAGCCGTCAACTGCCACCCATGGATGGGCAAAAGAAAAGACCCGCTGTATGAGCTTCGGATGCTCATTAACGGGTCTGTGATGATTGTTTAATACGTAATAAGCGAGAAAACTTCGATTCCGTCCAGTTTTTCCCTGCCTGTCAAATAACCGAGCTCAATGAGAAATGCCGCGCCGACCACTTCCCCGCCTAATTGCCGGATCAAATTGATTGTCGTGTTGATCGTGCCTCCGGTTGCAAGCAAGTCATCGGCGATCAGTACTTTCTGTCCTGGTGTAATGGAATCTTTATGAAGCGCAAGCCTGTCTTTTCCATATTCCAGATCATAACCGGCCTCGACAGTTTCACCCGGCAGCTTACCGCTTTTGCGGATGGGCACAAAACCGACCCCGAGCGACAGCGCGAGCGGCGCGCCCACTACAAAACCGCGTGCCTCCGGTCCAGTGATGACATCAATTTCAAGATGTTGAACCTTTTCCTTCATCGCATCAATTGCCGCTTTATAAGCTTGGCCATCCTTCAACAGCGTCGTTATATCTTTAAATCGAATGCCAGGCTGCGGGAAATCCGGGATAACGCGAATATAATCTTTGAAATTCATAACTTTCATTTCTCCTTTATACGATCACAAATGATTTTTGTTCACTTATTTTTGTTTTCAACTGTAAAGCAATCCAATCGGCAAACTCTTGATAGGATGCAAAAAGGACTTGGTCGGCTTCCGATTGCTCAAGCGCATTCCGGTAAGCTGTGGATTCGGATAACTCACGTTTATGCGGCGCAGGGTTTACATATACATTCCCCTCGCGAAACGCGATAAATTCGAGCTCCTCAAAAACACGCAGCATCATAGAAACGACTTCCTTATCCCATCCGATCATGCCGCTTAGCTTGGCAGGCAGTTGTGCGGCATGAAGGGCCGAAGCCGGCAAACGGCGGACCGTTTGGTAAATCTCCGCAAAATGCTGGCGCTGCGGAAAACCGGCACGCTGACGCCGGTCTTCGCGGTACAGCGCGACGACTGATTCCAATCCGCTGCACGCTTGCAGTATGTGAGACAACTTGGCTGCGGAAGGCGGCTTTTGAAGAAGCAGCAATTCCGTGCATGCAAGCTCGGCAGGCAATGTATCGTAATCCATGCAAATGACCTGCATGGAGTCTTCCGCTGTGCGCACGCCTGTTTCATCGTTCACACACACTGCTGCCGCCGTCTCCGCCCAAGCGGGATTGGATCCGACTACGACCGCAGTTCGATTATTCCTTGAGCGGTCGATCTGCTGCTCCAACCATTTGTTCATCGTCCGTACAGGATCGCTATCGTTCCGGTAATCGAACAGCTGCACATGACTCACCTGCATGTCGCCAATCATCAATTGAGGCTTTCGGTTTCCATTCCATTCATTGACCGCCAGCTCTCCGAGAATATCCGCTTTTACGCCAGGCGATAATCGCGCTGCCGTGCTGCCGCTTCCGAAACTGATCGCTTCGAGCCTCTTTGCTTGATGGAGCAAGGATAACCTAAGATGTTTTCCATCCTTGCCCATCGTGCGGCTCTCTTCGACTTCGACCCCGCGGAACAATAATTTCGGCGAAGGATTTCCAGCGCCGAACGGCTCCAGCAAAGACAGGCTTTCAATCGTCTCCAATCCGGCTTCTTGAATGGTGCTCACAACATCGATCGTCGTTTTGCGTATCCAATCCTCCGCAGTCAGCCATTGATCAGCTAACTGGCTTAATTTATGCTCAAACTCCGGCAAGCGGTCCCGGTGCAGGCTCATGCCAGCCGCCGCCTGATGTCCGCCATAATGAGACATCAAATCTGCGCATTCGGTCAAAGCCGCGTACAGATCAAATCCGTCAATCGATCGCGCCGATCCTTTGCACATTCCCGAATCTGAATCGATTCCCAATATAATCGTCGGACGATAGTGCTTCTCAATCATCTTAGAGGCGACGACGCCGATCACACCGACGTTCCAGCCTTCCACGGCCAGCACAATGACCGAAGGCTCCTTTTCCCCCGCTTCTTTGCATGCGGACTTTTTCGAGATCCACAGCTCATCCGCCTGTCCGACCATTTCATCGACAATCTGCTGACGCTGCTTATTAAGATGGTCGAGCCGCAGAGCGCAAGCATAAGCCTCATCGGGATCATCTGTCGTGAGCAGCAGCACCGCACCGTCGGCATGCTCCAGCCGGCCGCTTGCATTGATGCGGGGCGCCATTCCAAACGCGACATTCGTAGAAGTTACACGGTCTAACTCGATGCCCGCCGCCTCCGCTAACGATTGGAACCCGACATTATTCGTCTGTCTCATCTGCTCCAACCCGCGTTTGACAAGGTAGCGATTCTCACCGGTCAACGGCATCAGATCAGCGATCGTGCCAAGCGCGGTAATGTCCGCCCACTCGAACGGCGGCTTGCCAAGCAGTGCTTGCCCAAGCTTAAAAGCAACGCCTGCGCCTGCTAATCCTTTATAAGGATAAGGACAGTCCGCCTGCTTCGGATTAACGATCGCACAGGCTTCGGGCAGCAGCTCCGGAGGCTCATGATGATCTGTCACAATGACGTCGATATGTAAGCTTCTCGCGTATTGGATCTGTTCTACCGCACTGATGCCTGTATCAACGGTTACAATTAAGGTAACGCCAGCCGCAGCCGCTTTATCAATCGCTGCGGCGTTGAGGCCATAACCTTCGAGGTGGCGATGCGGAATATAATAATCAAAATGAAGGCCAAGCTTGGTGAACAGCCTGATCATAAACGATGTGCTGGATACGCCATCAGCATCATAATCGCCATAGATCCGGATTTTCTCGCCCCTTTGTTCAGCCAGGCGAATCCGTTCAACCGCTTCTTTCATTCCTTTGAACAAGAAGGGATCGTGAAGCTCCTCATCTCCCCCATATAAGAAGGCATGGGCCGCTGCGCTGTCTGATATCCCTCGCTTTACCAGCAGCCTGGCTACGAGCGGCGGCAGGTTCAAGCTTGCCGTAAGCGCCGATGCCTGCTCACACTGCTGGCCGCTTTCCTCCTCCAGCATCCACCTCGTTTTAGGGTGAATCACGTTCGCTTTCCCCTCCTTTTGTCATCCCTTTGATTTCTTCTTTGACGAACTACTGCAGCAGTGTCGGCATATGCTCCTGGTTCGGATCATGGTTGGAACGGTAAGGATAGCCCGGGTCGTAAGGATCCACCGAAATCGTGACATCGGTCACATGGATGAAACGCTTGAGCAGCAATTCTTTCACCCTTTTGGCGATTTCATGGCCTTCCAGTACCGATATTCTCGGGTTAACGCTGATGCGAAGGTCGACAACAACGTAATGTCCCTGTTCCCAAGCTCTTAATTCCTCAACGGTAATCACACCTTCGATCCGCTGAATCACTTCCATCAATTCATCTGCGTCTTCTTCCTGCAGCCCGAGCTTGCGTCCGGGGTTAACGGAACGCGTAATCAAGCGATATCCGCTCATCACAACAATAACCGCGATCACAACGGCTGCTGCCGGATCCAGATAGAACAGCAATGAAAGTGACAGCAAATGTCCTAAATAAGCGCCGCCAGTGCCAATAAGCGCCAAGATCGAAGCATACAGATCGACCCCGCGCTCCTTGAGCGGCAGCAGAAATTCCTTCACCAAAAAAACGATCATAACGGCGAGTGCCGCAAAGGGCTGTGGTGCTTCTGTAATCCCTGTAACAACTGAGCGGATTGCAGAAATAGCAATTTCCAGACCAAGTAACAGCAGGACAACTGAAATAAAGATTTGAACAACCGTTCCGGTACGGCTCTGATCGGCAGGCTTGCTCCGATGATCCGCCTGTCTATTGGTCCTGCGCAGCCCGGAAACAGCAGCGAAGCTCTCAGCAGCCTCCGAAGCGGAACGGACAGCATCAGCCAACAATGCGGCGCTTCCCGTTAATCCACCGGTTACTCCCTTGATCAGCGCCAAACAGGCATTAGCGATCATTCCGGTCTTTGCAGTAGATTCCGCCTCCGCATAACGCTGCTTGGTTCCCATAGTTGATATTCTCCCCTTTAAGTTGTCAATATTCCTATTATAACGACGCCCTAAAATCGAGTCAAAAAAAGAGCCCATTTCATATTAGAAATGGGTTCCGCGGAACGCGCTCAGCGTCATGAAATTCATAAATTTCGTCACTTTTAACGACAAAATATCATTGACCATCTGGTGCAGCGCGGGCTGACCGTTCTTGTGATACTTATCACTGACACATTCCCATATCTCTTTGCCGGTCACATGCTCGTACCCGAACATCCGAAACTCTTCAGCTTTGCTCTCGCACAGCGATTCGATTATTTGATTCAATTCCTCTTCCGTCATCGCACGTGCCCTCCTTCTTTACTGCTCCCATACATCTTCGCTATGCTTACGCCAAATTCCTGCCTGCAATCAGGCTGTATCCAAAATTGACAGACATGGAATAGGACAAACATCGCATATGATGTTTTAAACGGCAGGAAAGACGGGGGAACGATCGTGACAAAGCAAACCTTTATTAAAGGCGCCATGATATTATTAATCGCCGGTCTCATTAATCGCATTCTCGGTTTTATCCCGCGCATTGCGCTTCCTCGCATTATCGGTGCTGAAGGCGTTGGATTATATCAGCTCGGATATCCGTTTCTGATTGTTATGCTGACTTTGATTACCGGGGGTATTCCGCTGGCGGTTGCCAAAAGCACTGCTGAAGCGCAGTCTCAGGGAGATATCGCGAAGGTCAAGCAGATTCTTCGCACAGCTCTAACCGTAACTGCCCTGCTTTCACTGATCTTCACGGCATTGATGCTGATGCTCGCGCCATGGATTACAACTCATGTGCTGCCCGACTCACGCGTCTATCATTCCTTTATTTTTATGACGCCAATGCTGCTTTTGATTGCGATGTCATCCGTTTATCGGGGTCATTTCCAAGGCAAACAAAATATGATACCTACCGCATTATCACAAATTATCGAAACCTTATTTCGCATTATCTTTGTTTTGTTCTTTGCTAAGCTCATGCTGCCGTGGGGACTGGAATGGGGCGCGGCCGGAGCCATGCTCGGAGGGGTGATCGGCGAATTTTGCGGCTTGGCAGTCCTTCTGCTGCAATTCGCGATAGACAAGCGCAAGAAAACAATCTCAGATATGAAGCACTCCTTGACTGCGGCAGACCCGGCTTCCGTTCCCGTCTTGCGAAGCCTGCTGCGAGTATCGATACCCGTTACGTTAAGCAAGATGGTCGGTTCACTTTCTTACTTGTTCGAATCGATCCTCATTGCTCGAAGCCTGGCGCTTGCAGGAATCGCTACCGGCATCGCTACAGCACAGTACGGCTCGCTTCAGGGCATGATTATCCCGATTGTGCTTCTCCCTACAGCGTTAACCTATTCGTTATCGGTATCGCTCGTCCCCTCCTTATCCGAAGCCGCAGCGCGCGGGGACAGAGCGATCATTCATAAGCGCCTTCATCAATCGATGCGGCTTGCGCTTGTAAGCGGCGCTCCCTTTGTCGTTGCGATGTGGCTGCTCGCAGAACCGATCTGCCGCGTGCTGTTTCACCATCCCGAAATTGCACCCATGCTGCGTATGATGGCTCCTGTCGCGTTGTTCATTTATTTGCAAGCCCCGCTGCAAGCGGCGCTGCAAGCATTGGATAAACCGGGCACAGCGTTGAAAAACACGTTTATTGGTGCAGCAATCAAGCTCATTCTCATCATGCAGCTTGCATCCAAGCCTGAGTTTGGCATTTACGGCGCGCTGATCGCAATAAATGTCAATATCGTACTCGTTACCCTGCTGCATTACATGAGCGTTCTTCGTTTCGTCGGTTTCCGCATGAGGCTGCTTGATTTTGTGAAGGTAGGCGCGGCTATGGTAATTATGGGTGCCGTTTTAAAATGGACGATGAACAGGCTGCCTGTAATCACGGAATGGCTGAATGCCTCCGCTTCTTTTTTCGCCGGCCTGATTGTGTACCTTCTGCTCATGATCGCGATGAAGATCATTGATAAAAATGATGTCATTCGAATCCCGATTATTGGGCGTTGGTTCAAATCATAAAACGCGGCAAAGCCTTGACCGCCTTTTACCGGCAGTCAAGGCTTTGGAGTTTGCTTCGTATCCACGAACATTTTCCCTTTATGGTCCAGCGTACACAGAAATACGTCTTTCAAGTCTCGTATCCCCTGCTGGCGCAGCTGGTTTTTTAACCAAAAACGGTTTTTTTCCAGCTTCTCAAGATTTTCATCCTGTACCTTACCGTCCATAATGAGCGGGATCGGCAAAATCTCATACCTAAATTTCGGTGGAATGACACGTTCCTCGCGATCATTATCTTTCAAGCTTTTGTTGTCTTTCGAGCTGCTCTTGTCTTTTTCTACGACGGACAGCTTGCCGCTTGTTTCCAGAATCGCAAACTCCACATCGGAGACCGAAGCCACTTTATTCTCCCGCAGCTGCAGCATCAAATCATCCAAATTGTAGCGCTGCTTGCGCATTGTATCGCGGTTAAGCTTACCCTTAGCGATAATGACGCTTGGCTTCCCGTCAAACCATAACCGCAATGTCCTGCTTTTCAATGTAAGGAAAGCAATGCCCACCTGGACCAAAAATAATGCAATCATCGGCAGTATTCCCTCGAGTATTGGACGATTCGGGTCCTCAATAACCAGAACCGCGATTTCTGCAATCATAACGGAAATGACCAGGTCAAATACGGTAAGTTTTCCAATTTCCCGCTTCCCCATAAACCGCATCACAAGAAACACGACGAAGTAAATCAACACTGTGCGTACCAGAATGATCGTGATATCCATCTTGGAAACCGCCCCCTTTGACTTTCACATATGCCAAGAAGCATATGACGTCTGCAAGGAATAGTGTCACCGAAGCCGAAAGGAACCATGCGGCTGTCTGACTGATGAAATAATGGCAATCAGTAAATCGGAATGGTCACTTGTACTATTTTTATCGTCCATGCCATATGCTGTTAGCAATAAACAGTTGTCCACTACAAGGATGAAACGAAAGGAGTGCAAGGAATGAATAGTCCGATTAAAAATGTGCCTAAAGTTCGCATTGCTTCGCCGCTGCTTGCCGGTATCGTTTATGCCTTTATTTGGCTCTGCGGATGTGCGCTTGTCTTGTCGCTTGCCCTTCATTTCAGCGGGCTAAAGGAATCCGAGCTGCCGCAGTATACGTTTTTCATTCATGCGTTATGCGCGCTAGCCGGAGGTTTTGTCGCGGGAAAACGGTCCGGTCGCAAGGGCTGGTATCACGGGGGAATGCTTGGCCTCTGTTACGGCATTACTCTGCTGCTGGTCAGCTTCCTGGCTATGGATACTGCCATATCGGTCCGCAGCTTGATGCTCCTTGCCCTCACAGCTGCAGCAGCCGCCATCGGGGGCATGATCGGCATCAACGCAAAAAAATAACCTAAACGGACAAAACGCCGGAATCCATCCTCAAAAGATGAATTCCGGCATTTGTTATTCCGCAGGCTCGTGCAGCTCTTCATGATGCTTGCCTTGGTTCATTGCAATTTTAAGATCGTCCTGCACGCTTTTTTCCCACATTGGAACACCTGAAAAATATGCTGACCGGTCAATCAAATGGCTTGCGACGGGTGCGGTAATAAATACAAACACGATGCCCAGCAATAATTTCGCACTTACATGGCCTTCATATAGGATGAAATACAGAAAAGCGGCGAACAGCACACACAGGATGCCAAGGGTTGCCGTCTTCGTAGCGGCATGTGATCGTAAATAAACGTCAGGAAGCCGAATGAGTCCGAAGGTGCTTAATACGCTTAACACCGCCCCGAACAGCACAAGGAAAGCGATGGACCATTCACCGATCGTTATTAGTATCTGTCCCATTCTCAATAACGACTCCCTTCTGAATGTATTTGGAGAACGCCACCGTGCCCAGAAAGGCAAGAATACCGATTAGCAATATAACTTCCAGATAAGCTTGTGTACGCTGGATCATAGAGAGAATGGCTACGATACCGATCAAATTCATGCCAATCGTATCCAGAGCAATCACCCGATCCGGCATCGAAGGGCCGACCAGCACGCGGTAAGCACATCCCAAAGAAGATAACGCGAGTATAATGAGTGAAGTGAGCAGAATCGCATCCAACATTAACGCATCACCTCCATAATTGCCTTTTCGAAGGAGCCTTTAATTTGCTGTACCAGCAGATTCTTGTCCGTTATATCCATTGCGTGAATATATAACGTCCTTTTATCCGGGGAAACCTCCAGCAGCAGTGTTCCAGGCGTCAGTGTGATTAGGAGCGCTAATGCCGTAATTTCCCCATCCGTCCTTAAGTCAGTTTCAAGTGAGAAAATACCCGGATGAATATTCAGCTCTGGACGCAATATCTCCCGAATGACTACAAAGCTGGAATGCACAAGCTCTTTCAGAAATAACAATAACAGATAAATAAACGCCCCTACACGCCGCATATAAAAGCGTTCGTTAAAAAATCTCCGCAGCGCATAGATAAATAACATACCGATAATAAATCCGACCAAAAATTGCAGGAATGTCCATTCGCTGCTAAGGAACATCCACACAAATGCGATGATCAGGTTCAGTACAAATTGAAATGCCATCCCTCATCTACTCCTTTAACACCGCTTGGATGTACTGCTGTGGTTCTGCCAGCACTTCAGCTGCCATTGAGACATAAGGATATACCCACTCCGCGCCTACGCCTAGGAAAATAACCAGTACGGTCAAACAGACCGAAGGAGCCAGCAGTCCTTTTACGGAAACCTTAGGTTGAACACCCGACTTCTCCTCTCCCCAGAAGGCAGACATGAATATTTTCATCATCGAGTAGAGCATAAGCAGTGAGGATGCCAAGCCGATCCCGGATATCCAGTACCATCCATCCTCCAGGCCTCCGCGAACAATCAGCAGCTTCCCGATAAACCCGCTTAAAGGGGGCACTCCGACAAGCGCCATCGCAGCCACGAAGAACAGCCAGCCCAGCAGAGGGTAACGTTTGATCAGGCCGCCCATCTCTCTAAGCTGTTCCGTCCCCGCCACCGCAATCAAGGTTCCGCCGAGCAGGAACAGCAAAGCTTTTACAACCATATCGTGAATAAGATAAAAGATCGTGCCTTCAAGTGCGGAAGTGTTAGCAATTGCTACTCCAAAGACAATGAAGCCGATTCCGGCGATGATGTTGTAGATCAAAATGCGATTCACGTCTTTATAGGCAACGGCCCCGATAACGCCTAGTATCATCGTAACTGCTGCAAGTCCGCCAATCAGCACATGGGTTATCCCCTGGTCATGATAAAAAACAAGAGTAAATAAACGAACAATTGCGTATACGCCTACCTTTGTCAGCAGCCCTCCGAACAAAGCGGTTACGGCTGTAGCCGGTACACTGTATGAGCCTGGAAGCCAGAAAAAGAGCAACAAACCCGCCTTAAGGCCGAACACGATAAGAAATAATACTGAAATAATCGTCAGCATGCCGCCTTGCCCCGCTTCAGCGACACGTTCGGATAAATGCGCCAAATTTAGCGTCCCTACCGTGCCGTATAAATAAGCGACGGAAGCAACAAACAGCGCTGAAGAAAAAATATTAATTAAAATGTACTTTATGGACTCTCTGAGCTGACGCTTCGTCCCCCCCAATACGATAAGGGCGTAAGAGGAAATAAGCATCACTTCAAAACAGACGAACAGATTAAAAATATCGCCCGTCAGAAAAGACCCAATGACCCCTACCAGCAGAAAATGAAAGAACGGGTAAAAATAATACTTTTCCTTCTCCTTGCCGATTGTGCGGTAAGCGAAAAACAGACAAGCGGCACCAACTATGTTTGTAGTTAGCACAAGCAATGCGGCGAACATGTCCGATACGAAAACAATTCCGTACGGTGCCAGCCATCCGCTCAAATTCAGGGTTAGAATCCCCTCCAGGTAAACCTGATGCACGATATAGGCAGACATTGCTATATTCCCAAGTACGCTTATTCCGCCAATCCAACGCTGTACAGCCGCTTGCTTTTGAAAAAAGACAAGCAGAATCGCTGTGAACAGCGGGATCAGCAGCGGCATGATAATGATATTACTCATCGTCTCCTCCCCTTAACTCTTCCATATTGTCTGTCCCCAGCTCTTGGTATGCCCGGTAGGCAAGCACGAAGAAGAAAGAGGTGACGCCAAAGTTAATGACAATCGATGTAAGGATCAATGCTTGCGGCAATGGATCTGTATACGCTGCAGCTTCTTGGCCGAGCAGCGGAGCTGCCCCCGTCTTGAGACGGGACATCGTTAAGAGAAGCAGATGAACGCCATGCGTAATCAATGAAGTGCCCAGTATGATGCGCAGCAAGCTGCGTGACAAAATAAGGTAGGTACCGACCATAAACAAAACGCCGGTAGCGATTGACATCATAATTTCCATCGCTATGTATCCTCCCCTATCGATAAAATGATCGTCATCGTTACACCCACTACCGCCAAATAAACGCCCAGATCAAACAATACAGCCGTGGCTAGCTCTGTCTTCCCGAGCAGCGGCAGGTCAAAATATCCGAATGTGTGGCTAAGAAACGGGACATCGAACACAAAGGATCCAACACCTGTCAGGACAGCCAACAGCAATCCCAATGCTGTAAGCACCCGATAATTCACTGGAATAACCTTGCGGACCGTTTTCAAATCAAACGCGAGCGCAAGCAGCACCAGAGCAGATGCCGACATTAATCCGCCAATAAAGCCTCCACCGGGATTATGATGTCCGGCAAAGAACAAATAAGCGGAAAATGTAATGATAATGAAAAGGATAATTTTCGTTGATGTTTGCAATATGACATCACCGTTGTTCATTACGCTTTCCCTCCTTTGTCCGTTTTTGTCCGTCCATGACGCTTGTCCAATGGTTCATCGGTATGCCGAAGTTTAATCATGCTGTAGATCCCAAGGGAAGCGATCCCGAGCACCATGATTTCAAGCAAAGTATCAAAGCCCCGGAAATCAACGAGAATGACGTTTACAACATTGTTCCCGCCGGCCGAATTATAACTCTCTTCAAGATAATACTTTGAAATCGAATCAAACAATCGATTATTGGTCACAGCCAGCGCGATGGCCGTAACAATGACGCCCACTCCTACTGAAATGATCGCATTCGTCAGCTTAAACGGAATCGAAGTGATCTCTTTTCTCAGCTTGGGAAGATGGTAGAAACATAACAGGAACAACGTTACGGATACAGTTTCTACGATCATCTGTGTCAGTGCCAGATCCGGTGCGCTTAAGATAACGAAAAACAACACGATCATGTAACCAACCGCTCCGACCAGTATAATCGCAGTTAATCTTTTTTGGGCAAATGGCACGGCGAGCGTCGCGGCAACCAATACTGCCGTTAACACAACTTCGTAAATAGACAGCTCTGCAAGCTCGGCATTCCGCCAATTGAACACATCAAGCTTGAACAGCAAATAGCCAAGTACAGCAATGAAAAAAGCGAAAATGTAGATCATATAATGACGGATGGAACCTGTCATATAGCTGTTCGTCATTC
Organism: Paenibacillus abyssi; assembly: GCF_014640295.1. Taxonomy (GTDB): domain Bacteria; phylum Bacillota; class Bacilli; order Paenibacillales; family Paenibacillaceae; genus Paenibacillus_D; species Paenibacillus_D abyssi. The sequence continues at coordinate 21,017 of NZ_BMGR01000016.1, forward strand.
GCAAAGAGCTATTTTCAAGTGTGCTCAATGCACGATCATATAGGCGATTAAAGCTTAGTTTACCTGGCAGCACATTGTACACCTTCTGCCACCTTTGAAGTGTCAGGTACAGTAAAACGCCAATCCCAACCACGCCGATTGTCATGAACAATTCTGTAGACCAACCATGCCAAAAGCTGATTTTGACGATAAATTCATCGGCCAATGAAGGCAAAATCGAGACCATCGCCGGTTCAATAATGGAATAAGCGAGCAGGTTTGGAAACAGACCGAATACAATAACAAGCGAGGCCAGCACAGCCGGCGGCAGCAGCATGCCAAGCGGCGCCTCGTGCGGTTTTTTCTCCAGCTTCTCCGGCTGGTACTTCCCCGTAAAGGTTTTGAACACGATAATCATGCTGTAAACAAACGTTAATATACTTGCTAACCAAGCCACGACCGGTATCAGCACACCAACCGACTGTACGTTAAAGATGTCCAGCTGTGAAGCTTTAAGTACGGCTGTAAAGAACATTTCTTTACTTAGAAACCCGTTAAACGGCGGCAGCCCAGCCATAGAGAAGGTTCCGATCAAGGCCAAGGTAAAGGTAATCGGCATCAGCGACATCAAGCCGCCCAGCTTACGGATATCCCGCGTCCCTGTCTCGTGATCAACAATACCGGCCACCATGAACAACGCCCCTTTGAACGTTGCATGATTAATTAAGTGGAAGATGGCAGCAGTGATGGCGCCTGTGTAAATCGCTGATTGCTCCCCGTAACCGAAATAAACGGCAGCCGAGCCTAAACCAAGCAGTGACATGATTAAGCCTAACTGGCTGATCGTGGAAAACGCGAGGATTGCTTTCAGATCGGTTTGCTTGACTGCGGAATAAGAGCCCCACATCAGCGTCACAAGGCCGAATCCGGATACGAGCCAGAACCAAGTGGCGTCACCAGCGAAAATCGGGCTCAATCTTGCTACCAGATAGATGCCGGCTTTTACCATCGTTGCCGAGTGCAAATAAGCACTGACAGGCGTAGGTGCCTCCATGGCATCCGGAAGCCAGATATGGAAAGGGAATTGAGCGGATTTGGTAAATGCGCCCAGCAAAACAAGCAGCATCGCAGGGATAAACAAGCTATGCTCTGTCACTGTCCCCAGTTCCGCAATAATTTCTCTCACGCTGAAGCTGCCGGACATGATGTAGAGCAAAATAAATCCGGCAAGCATGGCAAAACCGCCAAAGACCGTAATTAACATCGATTTTAAAGCCCCGTAACGCGATCTCTCACGCTGGTACCAGAATGCGATGAGAAGGAATGACGAAAGGCTTGTCAATTCCCAAAATCCATAGAGCACGATCAGATTATCGGATAAAACAACCCCGAGCATCGCGCCCATGAAGATCAGCAAGTAAACATAGAAGCGGTGAATTGCTTCCTTGTCTTTGGACATGTAATAAATGGAATAGAGAACGACAAGTGAGCCAATCCCGGTTATAAGCAGTGAGAATAACAGACTCAATCCGTCTAGATAGGCCGTAAAATGAATGTTAAGCGAAGGAATCCATGGAATCGATTCCTCTATCACCCGTCCGTCCTGGACCTGAGAAATGCGCTGCAAAAAATAAGTGAGCAGCAGTACTGGCACGGGCAGGACAAACCACCCGGTGTGCAGCTTGTTTATGTACTTGTGGAGCAGCGGCACGATGACCGCAAAAGCAAAAGGCAGTAAGATTACAGCATGAAGCAGAGACAACCGTCATACCCCCATTCGAATACTATCTATACTATTTGCAAAACGCCTCAAACAAATCATGTCAATTATACACGAGGCGAATATTAATAATAAACTCTTCTTTCCCATTTAACCAAATTCATCCGCATCCCTTCAGCCTCTCGCTTTTACAGATGCACTCCCATTTCCAATGCAACAGTATAAAAACAAAGCGGTAATGTCCATTCTATATAGAAACAGCTTTAAGCAAGGAGTGATCTCAAATGATCATAAAAAAAGCAGCCGCTTGCGCCGCCGTTTTCATCGTGTTGCTGTTATGGGGCTGGCTGGCTGATCGAAACAGCCGTAATGTTGATCTGTATTACACAGATATTATGAAGGAGTATAACATCTATTCTGGAGAAACACCGAAACGTCTGGATCGTTTTCAACCGCGCGAGTATGTTCGTCTCATTCGGTACGGTGACATGTGGATACCTGAAAAAATTGCTGGTGAATGAATACAGTGCGCTAAAAATGGTTCTGTTATAATACGCATCAGCGGGCAATTTGGTTTCATTTTTTTAAAGAAATATAAAAAACAAGCTGTCTCCTGACACTTTCGGCCTGCTCCTTACATACTAGGTTTGCAGCTTTTGCAGCCGGAGAAATTCACTTAACATCGCGATCCGCCAAGGGATAATCATGCCGAAAGCGAGCAAATAGAAAATGGCGCCTGTCTGCGGAATCGTCATATAGTGCTCCACAACGTTATGAAGCGCGAGCCTTATGATGAACAGAGCAAGGATGATAAAAATAAACGCTTTTGAACGAATGACAAATATATCCGAATCTCTTTTTTCCAGTCTGGTCGTAACGATAAGCGGAAATGCAAATATAAGCATCCCCGTACCGAACGCGGAAAGCCCCCAGATCCAGGGAATATGCATCATCGGCAACGCAAACATAATAAATCCGGTTGCCATCCCGATTGGCGGCATAATGATCTTTTTTAAAGTGGTCGGTTGTTTCGTCGCTCTCAGTCGAAGGATGATTAAAGTCATCCCGGCGACGACCGACAGCACGATGGAACCGACTTGTATAAGCGGTGTTGTTTGAAGCATGGAACTCCTCCGTCTCCAGGCCCATTGATAGCCCAGCAACTAAATCGTACATCATAACAATCGGCGCTGCAACCGGCTATCCGATACATGGGCTATAGACGTCCAAATGGAGGACTGTGAGACTCCGTAAATTTTGTTGTCTCAAGCTGGGATTGATCTTCAAACATAAATGCTTTCGGCGTGACAATAGGCGCTGTGCCTTTATGGTTTATATTATACTGATGCACCCGAATCCAGCGTCTGATGATTTCATTCATCTCGTCGGCTGCTTTAGTCGGAAGCTGATGCTTCTCATCCTCGAAGATCATGAGATCATATCGGGTTAACCCTTCCTGAAGCTTTTTCCGATAGCGCTTAAAGCTCCAATCCTTCTTCCCGTACAACAGAAGCACCGGCGCTTTGATGAGCGATAAGTTTTTTGTGCAGCTGTAGCCCAGGCTATATTTGTAGTATTGATTAATATTAGCGACATTGCCGCGTTTGGAATCCCGAAGCAAGTTTCTAAACGTCTTTACACCGTCCGAGTTGCCCCATGTTATCCCCAGCATCAGCAAACGAATTGCCGCTTTCCATCGCGACAAGCCAACCGCAATGCGAATCCGGTTCTTAAGCACAAAATCACTCACTTCAGACATCGCGCTTACCATAATTCCGCCCATAAACCGTTCCGGGTGTGTCAGCATCGCTTCTAAAGCAATGGAACCGCCTGTAGAATAACCGCAAATATACGCCTGTTTAATTTTCAGCCGATCCATCAGCTGCTTCATGTCTTCGACAATCAGCTCATATGTAATCGGAACATTAGATCTTCCGCTCTGGCCGTGTCCCCTGATATCGAAGGTAATGACCTGGAACTCATTCGAAAGCTGTACCTGCTGATACCGAAAGTTGGCGCTTGTTAATAACGGCGGGTGAATAAATAGAATCGGAATGCCTTCTCCTTGTACTCGGTAATGCATAACAGCTCCATTTATATTTTCCAATGGCATTGCTCATTTCACTCCCCATGCGTAATGGATCTGGACGTCTGCAGCTTCATAAGAGATGACGGACGGTTATCCTTTACGTTGTCCCAATATGTTCATGATTATGTGGAATTGCACACAAAAAACCGCCTCTCAAGCGAAAGAATCACTTGAGAGGCGGTTTATCCTGTACCATTATTCTGTTGCTGCTGCGCTAGCAGTTACATTATTGATCGCACTGCGATCAAAAGTCAGCTTCGTTGAGTCGTTTACACGAAGTACGACAACGTCGTCTGAAATTTCTTGAATTGTCCCATGCAAACCACCGATCGTGGTGACTTTGTCACCTTTCTTCAGTTGGTTGAGCATCAGAGTACGAGTTTTTTGTTTCTTCTGCTGCGGACGAATTAGCAAAAAGTAAAATACCGCAAACATAAGTACGAACGGCGCAAGCATCGTAATTAAGCTGCCGCCGCCTGCTGCTTCACTCGCTATATACATGGCTATCCCCCCCTTCAAAATCCTTTCTCATTATCAAACAGTCCGTACTTCGTAAAGAAGGCATCCCGGAAATCAAGCAGTCGATCTTCCGCAATCGCCCGTCGTACGTCCCTCATGAGCTGTAATAAAAAGTGCAGGTTGTGGTATGTTGTTAAACGAATGCCAAACGTTTCATCCGCTTTAATCAGATGGCGTATATAAGCGCGTGAGTAATTCGTACACGTATAACAACTGCATTCCGGATCAAGCGGTCCGAAATCGTTAGCATACTTCGCATTTCTGACAACCAGCCTTCCTTGGCTTGTCATCGTTGTCCCATTGCGGGCAATGCGTGTCGGGAGAACGCAATCGAACATGTCGATCCCTCGGATTGAGCCTTCTAACAGCGCATCCGGAGAACCGACCCCCATTAAATATCTCGGTTTAGCAGCCGGCAGCAGAGGCACCGTATAATCAAGCACCTGGTACATGATGTCCTTTGGTTCACCGACGCTCAGTCCACCAATAGCATACCCCGGGAAATCCATGGAAGTCAACTCCATTGCGCTTTGGCGGCGCAAATCTTCATACATGCCGCCCTGCACGATGGCGAACAATGCCTGATCATCGGGACGGCTGTGGGCTTTCAGGCAGCGCTCCGCCCAGCGGGTTGTACGCTCTAAAGATTGCTTGACGTAGTCATACTCCGCCGGATGCGGCGGGCATTCATCAAATGCCATCATGATGTCCGATCCGAGCGCATTCTGAATTTCCATTGCAACTTCCGGTGAAATAAACAGCTTATCGCCATTCAAATGCGAACGGAACTGCACGCCCTCTTCGGTAATCTTGCGCATCTCGCTTAAGCTGAACACCTGAAAACCGCCGCTGTCGGTCAAGATCGGACGGTCCCAATTCATAAATTTATGCAGTCCGCCTGCCTGTCTGATTAACTCATGTCCAGGACGGAGGAACAAATGATACGTATTGCTTAAAATAATATGGGCGTCCATCATTTTTAATTCTTCTGGACTCATCGTTTTGACTGTTGCCTGCGTCCCGACCGGCATAAACGCAGGCGTTTCGATGACACCATGAGGTGTATGCACTCTGCCAAGACGGGCTCCGGATTGTTTACAGGTTTTAATTAATTCGTATTTGATCGCCACTATTCACGCTTCCAATCTTAGTAAATGAACATCGCATCGCCAAAGCTAAAAAATCTGTACTCACGTTCTACGGCTTCCTTATAGGCGCGCATGATCGGATCGCGTCCGGCCAATGCGCTTACAAGCATAACCAGGGTCGATTTGGGCAAATGAAAATTAGTAAGCAGCGCGTCCACTAAACGAAACGTGTAGCCGGGATAGATGAAGATGCCCGTCCAGCCGCTGCACGCCTGAATGCCGCCTTCGGGAAAACGTCCCGCCACTGTCTCCAGTGTCCTTGCGGAGGTCGTGCCTACAGCAATAATCCGACCGCCTCTTTCCTTTGTTTCCCGTATCTTTTGTGCATTATTCTCGTCCAAATCATAATACTCTTCATGCATCACATGATCCTCAATCCGTTCTACCGACATCGGGCGGAACGTGCCTAATCCGACATGCAGCGTGACATAAGCAATATTAATTCCTTTGTCCTGCAGCTGTTTTAAATAAGAAGAGGTAAAATGAAGTCCTGCTGTAGGGGCTGCTGCCGAGCCTTCATGCTTCGCGTAGACCGTTTGATAACGCTCCTTGTCTGCCAACCGGGTTCTTATATAAGGCGGAAGAGGCATCTCGCCAAGCTGCTCAAGGATCTCGGTAAAAATACCGGTATAGTGAAACTTTACCGTTCTTGCTCCCATCTCGCCTTCCGATTCCACTACTGCGCGCAGCAGAGGCCCGCCTGTTCCGTTGTCGCCAAACCAAAGCTCCGATCCGGCTTTTAACCGCTTGGCGGGCTTGGCCAGTGTCTCCCAGCGGTTGTCCTCCAGCTGTTTAAGCAAGAGCAGCTCGATCCGTGCTCCGGTATCCGGTTTAAAGCCGAGCAATCTTGCCGGCAGGACGCGTGTATCGTTTAACACGAGGGTATCACCCGGATTCAAATATTCGGCCAGATCGGTAAAGCTGCGATGCCCGATACGGCCGGTTTGACGGTCGAGCGTCAGCAGTCGTGAAGCAGTCCGCTCAGCAAGCGGGGTCTGGGCAATCAGATGCTCCGGCAATTCAAAATCAAACCATTCCACATTCATCAGTATTGTTTCATTCCTTAGCTATAGTTACATTTTTGTAGTAGTATTTCAAAATTTCCTGGTAATCATACCCTTGGTCAGCCAAGCCTTTGGCTCCCCACTGCGACAATCCAACGCCGTGTCCATTACCCTGTCCGATAAAACGGAATTGAGGATCCTTCGTTGCAGCCCTTACGTTACCTGAACCGTCAGCAATATAAATATTATCCTGTACCAATGGCCGTGTCTGTCCATCAGCCCCGACCGTATATATCGTGGAGGAATCAGCTGGACGCTCGGTGGTTTGCCGATCTGCGCCAAGCATTGCGATTCTGCCCGTTTCATCCACTTGAAAGCGGGTGCTCGGCAGTTCGCCTAATGCCGATCTGAAGGTGTCCGGATAACGGATGTCCAGGCGCTGTCCGTTCACATGGATGGCGGTGACGCGCCCCGAAGGCCCCTGTCCGCTAACCTCAACGGTTCTGATCGCGCCGGAAATCGGAGTCCGGACTCTGTCCTTCATCGAAGCCAGCAGCGCTTGTGCGCTAAAAGGACCGCGTACCCAAGACATCGGATTGGATTGCACGGCTTTCTCCAATACGACGACTCTCGTTCCGTCATTGATTTGGGCAACGGGATCCACTCCGCTTTGGATGAGCGGTATCGGGCGAACCAATACGCCATTGCCTTTAACCCGCATCACCGGACTGCCAGCCGCTGTCCTCTCTCCCGTGCCGACGACAAGATCCTCGCGGATATATCCGGTTCTTCCATCCGGCAGCACCACACGGTACCATTGATACAATCCATTCTCAGAAACCTGATCCGGACTTGGCACGCTTAACAGATAAGGGATCGAATTGCCCCAGATCTCGCTGGCATCGGCAGATGCCCCGCCTGCGCTTGACGAGTACAGCGCTTCAATAACTTTCCCTTGGTACAGGATCACCTCGCCGGCCGTTGCATCGACTGCTTCAATGGTGGAAGGCTTCTCTGCCCCGACACCGCCATAGGCTTGACTCAGTACACCGTCAACGACATGGGCAATTTGGAAGCCGAACCCCTTGCTAACTACGTAAGTACGCGCAGCTACCGCCTGAGCCTTCAATGCGTCCAAATGCCAGGAGGCCGGCATCTCCGCCCCTACTACCGAATATAAATACTGTTCAAAAGGGAGTTCATTAATAACCGCAAGGCGGTTGTTTAATCCGCTAACCTCGAATTGTCCCCGATAGCTACGGTTATAACGCTCTGCAAGCGTAATCCGGGCGCTGTCTGCAGTGGATAGCCACACTTTGGTACTGCTGCCCGCAAACATGTATAAAGCGTCGGAAGCGTTCAGGTTCTGAGTAAGCGTGTAGTCGTCATGAAGCTGCAGGTAAGGGACTGACGGGTCCGCCTCGACAAGCGCTCCGAGTGAAGCAATATTGGAAGCCTTCGTTTTGATTGCATCCAACGCGGCCTTATTGGCAGCTGCGCCAACATGCAAGAAATATTGCAGCCCTCCGGCTGCGGAATCCTTCTTCATCACTACGAATGCGTCCACTCCGCCTCCGCCTGCCGCCGCAGCGGCAGTCTTCGCTGCCGCAATAGAACCGTAAGGGCCGCTTTCAAGGTGTAATGGGCCGAACAGGGTAGGCTTCTGCTGTGACGTTAAGTTCATTAAAGCAGCATCTCTGCTCCAACGCTCCGATGCCGTCTTTGCTTCGGCCTCCGAAAGGTAAGTACCTTCTTTGACCTGATACATCGTTTGGCCTGATTTGTTAATCGACGTGAGCCACACCGCATTGGAGGCGCTTTGCACACGCTTGAGCATTGACACCGCCCGGTTAAAATCAGCCGTTTCTCCGATCAAGATCTTGTAATCGTCCAGCGCAAAACGGGATTTCTTGGCAGCGTCCGCCTGAAACCAAACATCCACTCCTGCCGGCTGGCGAATGCCGATAGCCAGTCCCTCCTTACTGCTGAACGTAACGGATGGAACGGTTGTCGTATATTTGCCAGGCAAATTAAGAAAGATAGCGACCCGAATTTGGTCCAGTTTAGGCACGGCCCCGTATGAGGGCCACACAGAAGCGGCGGTAACAATCACCAGCATAACAGCAAGCGCAGCCGAAAACCTCCGCATGGAGATTGTCCTGCGAAACAAAGAGTACACTGCATTCCTCCTCTGCATTCGCGGTTCCTCCTTTAATAAAATCAAACTTCAGTTGACGGATCGGCTTGCCCCGCAATATTTTGCGGTACAGGCAACCCTAGATGAGCGTATGCAAGCGGAGTAACGATTCGTCCCCGCGGTGTCCGCTGCAAAAATCCGATCTGCATCAGATAAGGTTCATAGACGTCCTCTATCGTCTGGCTTTCTTCTCCGATCGTTGCCGCGATCGTATCCAGGCCAACCGGACCGCCGCGAAAGCTCGTAATCATTGCAGTCAGCATTTTATGATCGATTTGGTCCAGGCCTTTGGGATCCACTTGAATCAGGCCAAGCGCGGATTTTGCCATTTCGTAAGTAATGACGCCATCACCTCTTACCTGGGCAAAATCACGCACCCGCTTCAATAAGCGGTTGGCGATCCGCGGCGTGCCCCGCGAGCGCATGGCGATCTCCTCGGCTGCTTCACCGATCATCTCCACGCCCAGAATGTCTGCAGCCCTGGAAACGATGAATGCAAGCTCGGGAACGGTGTAAAACTCCAACCGGCTCACTACCCCGAACCGGTCGCGAAGCGGTGAAGAAAGAAGCCCTGCGCGTGTTGTCGCCCCAATCAAGGTGAATGCCGGCAGATCCAAACGCACGGAACGGGCGCTTGGTCCTTTGCCGATCATAATATCAAGCGCAAAATCTTCCATCGCCGGATAGAGCACTTCTTCAACTGTCCGATGAAGCCTGTGAATCTCATCAATGAACAGCACGTCGCCTTCCTGCAAATTCGTCAGAATGGCAGCCAAATCGCCCGGACGTTCAATCGCTGGGCCTGATGTCGTCCTCAGGTTAACGCCAAGCTCATTGGCGATAATGTTGGAAAGCGTAGTTTTGCCAAGACCCGGCGGTCCGTACAAGAGCACATGATCCAATGCTTCGCTGCGCATTTTCGCCGCTTCGATATATACCTTCAAATTCTCTTTTACATTTGTTTGCCCGATATATTCGGCCAAATAACGGGGACGCAAGCTCAACTCCACGGCCTGGTCATCCATCATCAGGTTGGCGGAAATAATTCTGTCGTCCACTTGGCTTTACCTCCTCCCTGTCAGCCTTTGTATAACCATTGCAGCGCGCGTTTCATTAACGAATCAACCGATTCCTCTGCGCTTATGGAGCTTTGCAGTCCGTGCCAGGCCTTATCCAGCTCGGCTTGCGTGTATCCCAGTGCGGCGAGCGCTTCCCGCGCCTCTCTCCATGCCGCTTCCTGTCCTTGATCATCGCCGGCATCCAATCCGCCGTCCATTTCTAATACAATGCCCGGTGTCCCCGCAGCCGGCAGGGCGTCCAGCTTGTCCTTCAAATCGAGAATCATTCGCTGTGCCGTTTTTTTGCCTATGCCCGGCAGCTTGGTCAAAAATGCGATATTCTCCTGTTGAATCGCCGCGATCACCGACTCCGGTCGCCCGCCAGCCAAAATCCCCAAAGCGACTCTTGGCCCGATTCCTGATACTTCAAGCAGCTTGCGGAACAGCTTTTGTTCATCGCGCGACGGGAATCCAAACAGTAGAATCGCGTCCTCCCGCACATGGTGATGCGTATATACGGTTACCGCTTCCTCGTTCTTGGCGAAAATATACGGATTCGGGGTGAATACTCGATAGCCAATATCATGCACATCCAGCACAATATATTCGCTCTCCCAGTGTTTAACTTTGCCCGTTATGTAATCGATCATCTGCGCGACACCTCGTTGATTTTATTCTGAAGCACCGCAGAATGGGCATGGCAAATCGCGATCGCAAGCGCATCTGCCACATCGTCCGGCTTCGGTACAGCGGCAAGCTTGAGAAACATCTTTACCATTTCCTGCACTTGCCTTTTCTCCGCTTTCCCGTATCCGACCACCGCTTGCTTCACTTGAAGCGGCGTATATTCCGCCACCTGAATGCCGCGCTGCGCCGCCGCCAATATAATGACGCCGCGCGCTTGTCCAACAGCAAAAGCCGTCGTCACGTTACGGTTGAAGAACAACTTTTCCACCGCAATGGCGTCCGGCTTGTATTTGTCCAGAAGCGTGCCCATCGATTCGTAAACCTGCAGCAGCCTTGTCTCAGCCGGAGTGTGGGCTTCCGTCTCAATGGAACCATATTGTACAGGAACCAGCTTGTTCCCGATTTTGTCGATAAATCCAAATCCGGCGATCGCTATGCCCGGATCAATGCCCAAAACCCGCAAGATGTCCTCTCCTTACCCCAAAAAAAGCGCTATGTATGAAGCTTCCTATCATTATACCAAATGTTCTCGCGAATGAGAACACGCGTTTTGCCATCCAAGGATAAAACGGCAACGGCCGACATAAAAAAGCGCAGCTCGAATCGGCTGCATTCGTACTTGTGTATGGTGGATTATCCAAGAGCTGAATCCTCTGTGACCAAAAACAAAGGGAGCGGCATTATCAAGCCACTCCCTCATCCTGTTAGTAAAGAGATGGGTTTTGTACGTTAAGAAAACTGCTGGGGAAAGCACCGCTACCGCCTAACAGGTCATGGATATGGACGCGCTTCACTCCTGATAGTAGCTGGGCAGCATTACTTTTTCGCTGGAAGGTTCCAGCGCAAACTCGCTGAATGTCGATATAACACTATTGTACTCCGCGATATCGGTAATACGGATCCCTCGCGTAAGAGCCTCCAGCTGCTTCTTCGGCAAGCTGCTTTCCATATAGTGGACATCCAATTGAAAAAAAGTGCGTATGACCTTCTCCTTCTTTGGCGGCCCTTCGAACAACGATAGATTGCCAAGCTTGTCCAAACTGAAGAACGAGTTCTGCTTACAAGCTTCGGACAGATCATTTACCTGTTCAACCAGCTTCACTTCACCGTTCTTGTCCATATTAGCCGACCATTCCGGGTGCGTACGCAGCAGCTCGATAATCGAGCGGGTATCCATTGTGCCAAGCGGACGGATTTCTTCCCCGCACACATATACCCGCTGCAAAACAACGGGAAGCGGCTTCGTTTGCTCGGCCAATGTTTCAATCAGATCTGACTTGAGCGGTTCAGCCAGTACAGCTGCGCTGGCTGCCGTTTGATTAGCGATGAAAATTCCGGCAAATAGACAAATCATGAAGCTGCCTAACGTCCACAGCGGTCTTCTTCTGCGCAGCCGTCTTTTGAGCTGTTTCCAAAGGCTGAATTCCATGATACGGATATCCCCTTTTGTTTTTCTTCCTAGTCTCTCCGAAGATTGGGCGATTATGCGCAGGGCTGGAATGCTGTGAAAAGAACCGCTGCGCCGGAGCATTCAGCTCCATGTACCGCAGCGGTTCTTCGTTTTAATTATTAATCCAGGGGATGCTTCCTGTTTTGCGGGATACCGGCTGCTGGCGGGCTGCCGACTTTGTGCGAATGGATGCTTTTTTTTCTTTTTTGCGCACCGCGCTCTTTTTAACCGCCTCTTGCTTTACCACGGCTTCGCCGCTCGTGTCCACAGCCGGTTGTTCCGGCTCTCTTTTCTCGTGACAGTCGCAGCCGCAGGGCTTGGCTTCGGCCGGTTGAGTCATATCCCACGGATAATTACCGCCTCCGTATCCATGCGCGTACGGCATCGGCATGGCAGGATATCCCATGAGTTGCGGATTGGGACCCCATCCTCCAAAGCCGGCCACCGGCGCGTTAAAGCCGGGATTACAATCATGCGGTATGGGAGCATAAGGGGGGAAAACGATCGGTCCGTACCCATAAGCTCCTGCTTGTGGTCCAGTCATCATTCCGGCATGACCGGGCATTATCGGATACTGATTTTCGGCGCCTGCATGTATGTTCATGGTGGATGCCGGATACATATTATCTCCGCCTGCCGGCATGTTCATTGTCGGCGCATGATACATATTATCTCCGCCTGCAGGCATGTTCATTGTCGGTGCAAGATACATATTGTCTACGCCTGCCGGCATGTTCATGTTCGCTAACGGATGAGAAGGCCAGTTCTCCTGAGCTCCCATTACGGAAGGACCGATACCGTAAGGCATATGGTGGATATGTGATGGATATTCAGGCGCTTTCGGCAGCTCGTAAGACGACATTACCTCAGTTGCCGGCTTGCCGAAATGCTGGAACAGATCAATATGCTGATGCTGATATTCAAAATGAATCGGAAAAGCCGGTTTCGCATGTTTTTCCTCAGCGATTGGAGCAGGGAGTGGAGCCGGCTCCGGTACCGGCTTAGCTTCAGGCGGCTGTGCAACAGGCGAAACCACGTCTGTCGGAACCTTTTCCGGTTCGTTTGGTTTTGACGGCGCAATCGGATGTGTCGGGACTTTTTCAGGGTGGGACATCATCTGATAGTGCATGCTTTCGTGCTCTGTCTGCGGAATGGCCGCTCCTCCCGCATCACCGGTGGCCTTAGGAATATTGACCACTTCCCCTAACAATAATACATTCGGATTTTTCAGCTGCGGATTCGCTTTGATCATATCGCTGAGCGGAATGCCCCAAGCCTTGGATAACTTCCAGAGAGAATCCCCTTGTTGAACAGCATGCTGATGCATAATTTCCATATCACCCGGCTGAACGGGCGAGGATGGGAGCTTGATTTTCATTCCCACATCGATTTCATCCGGGTTTGCAATACCCGGATTCAGCTTCACCACTTCCTCAAGCGCCACACCGTACTTCTGGGAAATACTGTACAGGGACTCTCCTTTTTTGACAATATGGATTTTCACCTGGCGTAAACCTCCTATCACGTTCTCATGTACAGCAGACTGCAGTATGTCGCTGTCAGCCGCTAATCATTACATCCTATGCAGAAAATAGGCAGGTGTCCCCTCAATTGCAAAAAAAATTCGGGCGCTCCAAAACAAAAAGCGGGATTACAGGTCAATTTCTACCTGTAATCCCGCTGATTATCATTTAAGGACTAGTCGATCTTCACTCCGTCAATCTCAACGATTTTGCGGAATTCGGAAAGTAAATGCGTGGTGATTGGGCCAGCATGTCCGGATCCGATTGTTCTTCCAAGGAGAGCGGAATATTCAGCATAATCGATTTTGTTACAAAATCGCCGTTCATATAGATCCACTGCTGTGCCATATGCTGCATACACCTCCAAGGAAGCTCCCGTGGCCTTATTCCGATTAACGGGAAGAATCAGGGTTGATACACGAAACTGGGATAAGACCCCAAAATGCGAACCTGGCAGCCAATCGCCTCAATTTCTTGTATGGCCGCGGGCAGTAACACAGAATCTAAAGACATGAGAATATCTAAGTAAAAATAGTAATTGCCAAGCATCTTTTTGGTCGGCCTGGACTCAATTTTGGACAGATTGATCCGGCGCCAAGCAAATGCCGACAGCACTTGGTGAAGCCCACCCGGATAATCCTCCGGCAGTTCAATCAGAATGCTCGTTTTCTGAATGTCCGATTTCCGCTCCGTGAATGGGCGGTTGCCGACGAGCAAGAATCGCGTGAAATTATTGTCATGATCGGTCACGCCGCGCTGCAAAACATCCAGGCCATGCACGGTTGCCCCGGCTTCTGTCCCGATCGCAGCCCAGCCTGATCCCGGATTTTCCTTCACTAAACGTACCGCTTCCACGGTGCTGCTAACATGCTCCCATTCTGCGTGGGCGAGATTGCCGCGTAGAAACTTTGTGCACTGCGCCATCGCTACCGGATGGCTAAGCACCTTTACGATGCGGTCATACTCGAGCACGCCGTTCTCGTTTAAACATTCCGACGAGCGACCGATTAAATTTTGGATGGATGGGTAGACCCATTCCGCTTGAATCGGCAAATCGACCTCATGTACAAGCCAGTCCATATGCAGGCTGACTGAGCCCTCAATCGTGTTCTCGATCGGAATAATGCTGTAATCCGTCCTGCCGCCCGTTGTAGACAAAAACACATCCGCGATCGGTTTATAATAGCTCCATGATACGTCTGTGCCTGCAAACAAGTAACGTGCGGCTTCATCGGAGGTACTGCCCTCGGGCAGCAAAGCTACGTTTATCATGCCCTAACTTCTCCTTTAATCCACTCCATGAGCGAAATCTCTTCGATGGATCGGTCAAGCAGATCCACTTCCGGACCGATCAGGCATGGCTTTAACCAAATGGCCTCCGCGCGAATACCTTCCTTCTCAAGTGTTGCGATTAAAAATTGTTCAAGCTCCGATTTCCGGCTGCTTCCCGATTCAACAAGCGACAGCAGCGTCGGTCCGGCGCCGCTTAATGCTGCTCCGAGCGCACCGTAATCGCACGCTTCCTCCAGAATGAGCGACATGCCGGGAATGAGCGATGCCCGGTATGGCTGATGAATCCGGTCCTTCATAGCATGACGGATCATTTCCAGATTTCCTGTGGCTAGAGCCGCCACGAGCATCGAGCTATGACTGATATTGTATACCGCATCTTTCATGCTGAATTGTTCAGGCAGCGCATGCCGCGCTTTCTCCGTCGACAGCTGAAATTCCGGAATCGCCACAAGTACATCCAGATCCGGATGCGGATCCAAACGAATATGGTTGGCCGCATTCCCATCCCATGAGGCAACGACGATACCGCCAAACAACGACGCCCCGACATTATCGGGATGTCCTTCTAATGCTGTCGCCATATGAAATAACCGTTCCATCGATAACGGGGAGCCTGCCAAAGCATTAGCCGCAGTAAGTGCACCAACAATGGCCGAAGCGCTGCTTCCAAGACCTCGCGTGAGCGGAATATCACTGTACATCGCAATATTCAGTTCAGGAGCCTCAATGCCCGCTTCTTTAAAAACCATTTGCGCCACTTTGTATATCAAATTCGATTTGTCTCGCGGGACGCCATTCATCCTGCCGCCATATAAATCGATCCGTGTCTCGCCGCGGGCAACCGACATATCAATCCATGCATACAGGGATAACGCCATTCCCAGCGTATCAAAACCCGGTCCCAGATTTGCCGTGCTCGCGGGTACCTTCACGATGACCCGACGCTTATCCATTATCCTTCACCCTCCAACTTACGGATCGCCTCCATAACAGCAGCCTCCGAATCCTGTACAACTATCGGCCCAGCTGTCACCGCGTTGATGGCATTGTTCGGATCCTTCAACCCGTTGCCCGTCAGCACGCACACGACGGTTTCTCCGCCGTGGAAAACTCCCTCGCGCTTCAGCTTCATGACACCGGCTATCGATGCCGCTGAGGCAGGCTCGGCAAATACGCCTTCCCGAGAAGCAATCGTGCGGTAAGCATGGAGAATTTCTTCATCGTTTACATAATTGATTTGGCCTTGTGACTCCTTGGCAGCAGCGACGGCCGTATCCCAGCTTGCCGGATTGCCGATCCGGATGGCGGTCGCAATCGTCTCCGGATTCAGAATTGGTTCACCCTTCACAATCGCCATCGCGCCTTCAGCTTCGAAGCCGATCATTTTCGGAAGCGACGAAATTTTGCCCATAACATGATATTCCTTGAAACCCTTCCAATAAGCTGTGATGTTGCCTGCATTGCCTACCGGAATTGCCAGATAATCTGGGGCTTTGCCGAGCTGATCGCTTACCTCGAAGGCCGCTGTTTTCTGCCCTTCAATACGATATGGATTCACGGAGTTTACCAGCGTGATCGGGTGTTTGGCCGTAATCTCACGAACAATTTCTAGCGCGCGGTCAAAGTTGCCATCAATTGCAATAACCTTCGCTCCGTAAATGATCGATTGCGCCAATTTGCCCAGCGCGATATTGTTGTTCGGGATTAATACGATGCAGTTCAGGCCTGCCCGCGCCGCATAAGCAGCGGCAGCGGCTGAAGTGTTGCCGGTTGAAGCGCACATGATCGTCTTGCTGCCTTCTTCTATTGCTTTGGCAACAGCCATAACCATGCCGCGATCCTTGAACGATCCGGTCGGGTTCAAGCCCTCGTATTTGAAATAAATATCCAAATCCAGCTCTGCGGATAGATTCTCCGCTCTCACCAGCGGTGTGTTGCCTTCATGAAGCGTGAGCATCGGTGTATTTTCATTGATTGGCAAGTATTGTTTATAAGTTTGAAGCAAACCCATATATCTCATAACAAATAATAACTCCTTTTTGCTTAACTATGACGGGTAGCCTGCCTTAGCCTTCAACACGGTAGACGCTTTTGACTTTGCGGATGACATCAAGTGATTCAAACTTTTGCAAAACTTTATTCATAGCCGCTTTATTGGCATCATGCGTGATGACGATAATTTCCGCTTCCGGATTAGACGGATTCGGCTGTTGAAGCACCGATTCCAAGCTGACCTCGTATTCGGCAAAAACCTGTGTAATTTGCGCAAGCACGCCGGCACGATCATCGACGTGCAGCAGCAGGAAGTATTTCGAAGCGATCTGCTCATCGCTCTTCAGCTTTTTCTCTTTATAGGCCGTTGAGGCCTGCTGGCCGTTCACGCCAAGCTTCAGATTCTTCACAACGGCTACCAAATCCGCCACAATGGAAGTGGCTGTAGGCAGTTCGCCTGCTCCGGCGCCGTAGAACATCGTTTCGCCGACAGCTTCACCGTACACATATACTGCATTGAATACGCCGTTCACAGAGGCAATCGGATGCGTATTTTTCACCATGGTCGGCTGTACTGTCACGCTGATGTATTCATCCTGGCGTTCTGCGATCCCGAGCAGCTTTACAACGTAACCGAGACGCTGCGCATATTGAATGTCTTCGCTGCTTACACCGGAAATCCCCTTTGTCGTGACATCCTCCAGCGCAACATTGGCGCGGAAGCCAAGTGTAGACAGGATCGTCATTTTGCGCGCGGCGTCCAAACCTTCAACGTCGGAGGTTGGGTCTGCTTCCGCATAACCGAGCTGCTGCGCTTCCTTCAGCACTTCATTGTAGGACGCGCCCTCTTGGGTCATTTTTGTAAGTATATAGTTTGTCGTGCCGTTTACAATACCCATAATTTTCGTGATTCGGTCCGAAGAGAAGCCTTCGATCAGCGTTCTGATAATCGGGATGCCTCCGGCCACGCTTGCTTCATAGAGCACATCGCATTGATTCTCTTTTGCTGTTCTGAGAATTTCCGGGCCATGCAGCGCCATCAAATCTTTGTTCGCGGTCACGACATGTTTCCCGCGCGAGAGCGCCTCTAAGATATATTCCTTCGTCTGGCTTACGCCGCCCATTACTTCCACGATCACATCTATTTCGGGATCCTGTATGATCTCGTACGGATCTTCGGTTAATTTGGAAACATCGATAGGAATGTTACGGTCCTTGCTCCGATTCTGGACCAGTACTTTCTCGATGACGATCGGCGAACCGACCTGACTTTGCAAATCCTCCTGATGTCCTTCCACAATACGAACGACGCCCGTCCCGACAGTGCCGAGACCGAGCAAGCCTACTTTTACCGGTTTCATTGTTTTTCCTCCACGATACATTTTCTATCCTTGCCCTATAACCGAAGCTTTGCGGACACCATCCTGCTGCCTGATCGCATCGATCAGCGCGGACAACGGCTGGGCCATCAGCGACGTGTCCACCGAAATAACTACATTAGCCAAGCCTTGCAGCGGGATACTCTGGTGAATGGTCAGCACATTGCCCTCCGTGCCGGCCACTAATCCGAGCACTTTGGATAATACGCCGGAGCGGTGCTCCAGATCCATCGAAATCGTTACAATTCGCTCACGCTCTAAATGATTCAGCGCATAGATGCCGTCCTTGTACTTATAGAACGCGCTGCGGCTTAAACCGACGCGCTCTGCGGCTTCATGAACCGTAGCCGCCTCCCCGCGCTGCAGCATGTCCTTTGCCTGAATGGTTTTCACTATCGCTTCAGGCAAAATGTCCTCTCGGACGACATAATAACGTTCTGTCATCAATCGTCCTCCTATGAAAGACAAATGTTTTCCTATAGTGGACATTATATCGAAATCAAGCCCATTGAGCAATAGGCATCATGAAAAAAGTTCAAACTCTATTACACCCCATCGCAGCCAATTAAGGTAAATTATTGAAAATCCGCACAAAAAAAGCTCCCGTGGGAGCTGGTCAAGACCCCATTTAGCGGACATTGAAAAAAACACCTATGCTACAAGCTGGCGCCGGTACTCTATCGGCGTCAGCTTTTTTAGTTTTCTTTGTGGTCTAGCCTCGTTATAAAATTTGATGTACGACTCGATTCGTCTTTGTGCCTCTTCAATAGTTCGTATATCATAGAGGTAGAGCCCTTCCGTTTTGAGATGCGAGAAGAAGCTCTCCATTGAGGCGTTGTCATGACAATTGCCTCTGCGTGACATGCTGATTTGGGTGCCAGCCTGTGGCAGCATGTCGTGGTAAGCGTGAGACGTGTACTGGAATCCTTGATCGCTGTGAACGATCAACCCAGTCACGTCTTTTTGCTTTTCAAATGCCTTCTCGAATGTCCTTAATACGAGTTGATTGTCGTTACGTAGACCCAACTGGTAAGCAACGATTTCGTTATTGAATAAATCTTTAATGGCGGATAGGTACAACCAGGAATCCGCGACTCGATACTGCGTGATGTCTGTTACCCATTTTTGATTGGGTTTCTCCGCCTGAAAATCCCTTTTCAGCAGATTTTCTCCTACGCGCTCACCCGTAGTCGATTCGTAGTTACAACGGTGCTTACGCCGGATTTTAGAGCGTATCCCGAGCTCCTGCATAAGCCGCAGAACCTTCTTATGATTGATCCACAAGCCATGTTCTTGGAGAAGAAAGAGTTGAAGCTGTCTATATCCATATCTGCCGTCATACTTCGCATATAAGGCTTGAATCAGTGCCTTAAGCTCTTTGTCACGATCCACTGATTTACGCTTTAAGTAAGCGTAATAACCGCTACGTGAGACCTTAAACAACTTGCATAGTTCGGCTACTCCGTAAGATTCTGTTGCCTGTTCAATGGCCCTGTACTTTTGGCACGCACCTCCTGCATCCAGATTTTCAAACACTTTTTTAGCATATCGTTCTCACGTTTAAGGCTTTGGATGTGACGGTTCTCATCGACATATTTTTCTTGTCGGCCACGACGATCCAGCAGACCAAACTCGCCTAACTTCCGATATTTCCTCATCCATATCTTCATACGATCTTTGTCTGCTATCCCTAAGTGTTCGATGATCTTGCGATACGTCCAACCCTCCTCTAAGTGCAATCTAATTGCCTCAACTCTAACCTCATGCGTGTAACGTATAAACTTCTGTCCCTTTACTGCCATGAAAAAGCACCCCCTAGAATTTCATCGGTTAAACCAGGGGTTTAATCCAATGTCCATTCTAAGGGGTGCACTTCAAGCTAAATATTTCTGTTATTCGTAGATATAGTCACTGCCTTCAAAGAATTCAAAGCCGTAATCGCCGATGCGGACCAGGTCGCCATCCTTTGCGCCGGCCTTGCGAAGGGCTGCATCGACACCCATCTTACGCATAATGCGCGCGAAACGCATGACCTCATCATACGAGTTCAGGTTCGTCCGTTTGATGAACTTTTCGATATTCGGGCTCTCAACAACGTAGATCCCTTCATCAAAATGAACGGTAAAGGAATCATCGTCTTTTTTCTCGAATTTGTATACTTTCCGTTCTTCGACATCCTTCACTTCCTCAACGAGCGGCATTTCCTGTACTGTATCAAGCAGATCAGCCGCTTTATACAGCAGCTCCTGAATGCCCTGCTTCGTCAAAGATGAGATCGGAATAATCTCATACGCCTTATCCCCGTCCATCTGCTCCAGCTGTTCCTTGAAAAACGCCAGTTGGTCAGCCGCATCCGGCATGTCCATCTTGTTAGCCGCGATGATCTGCGGACGCTCAGCCAGCTTCTCGTTATATTGTACGAGCTCTTCATTAATTTTTATCCAATCATCGAATGGATCCCGGCCCTCCGAGCCTGCCATATCAACGACATGGATAATGACGCGTGTCCGTTCCACGTGACGCAAAAATTCATGTCCCAGCCCTACCCCTTCGTGAGCGCCTTCGATGAGTCCCGGCAAATCTGCCATCACAAAGCTTCGGCCATCACCCACATCGACAACGCCCAGATTAGGCGTAATGGTCGTAAAATGATAAGCGCCAATCTTCGGCTTAGCCGCCGATACGACCGAAAGCAACGTTGATTTGCCCACGCTGGGAAAGCCGACCAAACCGACGTCTGCCATCACCTTCAGCTCCAGGACGATCCAGCGCTCTTCGCCCTCTTCCCCATTCTCGGAAATATAGGGCGCCGGATTATTAGGTGTCGCAAACCGGATATTGCCTCTTCCGCCGCGCCCGCCGCGGGCCACAACTACCTCTTGGCCATGCCTTGTCATATCTGCGATGATCTCCTGTGAATCATCATCGATGATAACGGTGCCCGGCGGAATCCGCACGACCATATTTTCCGCGCCTGCGCCGTGCATGCCCTTGGGCTTGCCCTTCTCTCCGCGCGGCGCTTTGAAGTGCTTCTGGTAACGAAAATCCATCAGCGTGCGGAGCCCTTCATCCACGCGAAAGATGATGTCCGCGCCCTTGCCGCCGTCACCGCCGGCCGGACCGCCTTCCGGCACGTACAGTTCTCTCCGGAAGGAAACGATGCCATCGCCGCCATTTCCGCCTTTTACAAATATCTTTGCCTTGTCTACAAACATGATGTTCCTCCGTTCAGCCTGCGCAATTCAGCCTGCAGTTTAACCCTCGTCATCAGCGGATCCATGCTGATGGGCTGCAGGGGAGACCCCGCAAGCTTTTCTTTGAATTGGCGATATAATTCTTCACTTGCATTCAGCTCGCCTTGAAACTCGAAATCAACGGACAATGCGCGTTCATCCGCATTGATGGTCACAATCAGCTTGGGCGCATCTCCCCATTTTGGCTTGATCCCAAAGCGATAAGCATTAATCAGTCCGATTAATGTATCCGATACTTTATCCGCTTGAAGCGGCAGCTCGGATAGATTCAATTCCCCATTCACGACAACTTCTAATTGAAGCGTTTGAGAGCCCGTTCGTAAGGAATGGAAGAATAATACGAGTGAAGGGATACCCAGCTTTGAAATACGGCTTTCCATTACCATCCGTTCCCTTATTTTCTCCACGTATTGAATGATTTTATCCGGTTTGTTCATTCGGATGTAGCCATACAGAACCTGTAAATCATTCATCCAGTCATGGCGATGATGATTTAATGTGTGAATCGCCGTCTGCTGCAGCGCATGGATCGAACGTTCCAATCGAATAGACTGCTCCTTCTTCTCAAGGCTTATCCACAATGCCGCTGCCGAAGCAATCCATACTATAAAAAGAATAGGAGTCCATAATGCTCCTCCCCATATGAATAGAGCCGTTGCAGGGATGATGACCGATACTGCAGCAGCTGCTTTTACCGTACGTAAGCGAACCATCCTACAATCCCCGTTTCCTGAGCATTCCCAACCTTTAACAGTATAGCATGGAAGCAGTGAAAGGTCATCTGCCACGTACTTACATTAATCGTCATAAATTGACAACCGTATGCCCGCTCTATTCAAAAAAACAACCCCAGCCCGATTCGGGCTGGGGTACCTATTCCATATTAAACTTCTACAGCTGCGGCAACCGGTGCAACATCAACCGGATACACGCTTACTTTCTTACGATCGCGGCCCCAGCGTTCAAACTTCACAACGCCTTCCACTTTCGCAAACAATGTGTCATCTTTACCGATGCCCACGTTGTTGCCTGGGTGGATCTTCGTTCCGCGTTGACGCACGAGGATGCTGCCTGCAGTAACGGCTTGACCGTCTGCACGTTTAGCGCCGAGTCGTTTCGATTGGCTGTCACGACCGTTCTTCGTGGAACCTACCCCTTTTTTGGAAGCAAAAAGCTGAAGATTCAGTTTCAACATGGTTGTCCCCTCCTTTACTAAACCGATTGTTCTTGAATGACGACAAATTTGCCGTACGATTGTTGAATGCTCTCCAGCATGACAATCATTGATTCCAACAGCAGCTGAACTTGAGCGTCGACGGCAGGATCTCCCGCTTCCGGCACTTCGGATTGCAGCCAACCGTTCTTCATCGTTGCTGGAAGCTCTATGCCGGTCAGAGCCTCAACGGAATTAACCGTACCGACTGAAACAGCAGATACTCCCGCACAGACAATATCTTTGCCCGGTTTGGCATATTTGGCATGTCCTTCAATCGAAAACGATACAATTCGCCGGTCTGACTGGCGCCGCACAATCTTAACCGATATCATGAGCTGTCCTCTTAAGCTTGGATCTTGCCGATCGTCACTTTCGTGTACGGTTGACGATGTCCTTGCTTACGACGATAGTTCTTTTTCGCTTTGTATTTGTAAACGATGATTTTTTGGCCTTTACCGTGCTTCTCGACTGTAGCGGATACGCTAGCGCCGGAAACAACCGGAGTGCCAGTCACAAGACCTTCGCTGTTCGATACGGCCAAAACACGATCAAACGTTACGGAATCGCCTTCGTTTACGTCGAGCTTCTCAATGAACAATACATCGCCTTCTTGAACTTTGTATTGCTTGCCGCCAGTTTCAATAATTGCGTACATAGTTGGTGCACCTCCTCATGTCTAAGACTCGCCTAATGCAAGGTGGCGAATGCAGAGCAAACGCGCTTGCTACCCGATTGGAGCGGTTGTAGCATGTATAGCAAAAAAGCACTAGACACACACTCGAAGATTTTAACACATTTTCGACAGTAGTTCAAGGAGAAGATCACATTTATCGCGTTCGGGCTTGCAAACCAATGAAAATCTTCCCTTTTCCCTTACATATGCTGCAGGGCTCAACCCATTGGCCCACAATGCTTTCCCGCGCTTTTTTGCGCGTCATTTCAAGCAACCCGAGCCTTGTCCAGCCAAGCACATGGCATTTCGTGCGATCAACGCGCACAAGCTGCTCCAGCCGGCGCTTCACCTCATCCCGGTGCTGCTCCAGCTCCATATCGATAAAATCGATAATGATAATGCCGCCGATATCCCGAAGCCTCAGCAATCTCGCGATTTCCTCCGCTGCCTCCATATTCGTGCGGAATACGGTATCCTCCAGATCTTGATGCCCGGTAAATTTTCCGGTATTTACATCGATCACAGTTAACGCTTCCGTCTGATCCCATGCGAGATCCCCGCCGCTCGCAAGCGTAATTCGATGATCAAATGCTTTATTAAGCTGCTCATGTACGCCAAACACCGCGAATAGATCAGCAGACGCCCTCTCCTTAAATAAACGGACGCGCGTTTCGAGCTGCGGCGCCATTTGCCGAATCCACCTGAGCGACTCTTCGAAAATCCCGTCATCGTTAATCCAAATTTCGTCGGTTTCCGGTGTCAGCATATCGCGGAACATTCGCTGCAGCAGCCCCGCTTCACTATGAAGCTCAGCCGGAGCAGCCGCTTCTTCCGCAGCGGCAATCAGCTGTTTCCACAATTCCCGCCTGCTCTGGCAATCCTGCCGCAGCGCATCGGCATCGACCTTTTCAGCCGCCGTTCTTAGAATAACCCCTTCTCCGCTTTCGCACATTTCCTCGCCGATCACCCTCAGGCGCATGCGCTCCTGTTCCGATCCGATTCTTTTGGACACGCCGACATAGTCAGCATGAGGCATATAGACGAGGTACCGTCCAGGCAGAGAATAGTGGGTCGTTACCCGGGCCCCTTTACCGCCAAGCGGTTCTTTCATCACCTGTACAATTAATTCCTGCCCGGGATGCAGCACCTCGCTGATGGATGGTTTTGCTTGCGGCTGTTTCTCCAGATTTGGGTGCAATACGTCATCGATGTATAAAAATGCGTTCTTCCCTTGTCCGATATCCACGAATGCGGCCTGCATGCCGGGCAGCACATTGACGACACGCCCTTTATAAACATTACCGACCCACTTCCTGTCAGAGGACCGTTCCATATAAAACTCGATTAACTTCCCGTTTTCCAGCACAGCGGTTTGCGTCAGATTCGGCTCACCATGCAGTAACATTTGCTTCATCGCTTTGAATCACCTGCCCAGATCGGCTTTGTTGAGTCTATTTTACCTGAAAAGCTCATGAACTGCACTTCCGGCTTTGCCATGGATCAAAAAACCATCAACGACTCTCTCCTCCGGCAGGACGGCGACAATCGCCCCCCTCTCGCCCATGACATAAATTAGATGATATCTCTCCTTCATAAAAAGCCGCAGTATCGCGTGGACCGTGTTATGTCCGGTCACAACAATTGGCTGTGCCAATGCCCCCTGCCACACTCTGTTGGCTGCCGCCTGCTCCCTCCGCATCAAAAAGCGAACAAAGATATAGGGTACATTGCGAAGATAGGTCCAATTGGACACAAATAAAAAGATGCCGATCGTAAGCACATTCATCTGAATGCCAGTTGGCCATCCTATAACCAGTGCATAAATGACCATAGACGCACTGAACAGCAGGCTGATTCGTGCGCCCCATACAAGCGTTATATGGAAAGGGATCCGGTAGCTTAATAGCGCCTGCAGCAATTTCCCTCCGTCAAGCGGCAATACAGGAAGCAGATTAAACAATCCGATCATCATATTGGCCTGCACGAAATGCTCTGACCACTCGGAAGACAAGCCCCCCCATTGTCCAAGGGCGAATGCAGCAGCAGCCATCCAGCCGTTTTGCAGCGGTCCGGCAGCTGCGATGAACATTTCTTCCTTTGCCGGAATATAGCCGGCTTCTTCAATCTCGGCTACTCCGCCAAAGGGCAGCAGCTTTACCTCCCTGACGGTCCAGCCGAGCCCTCTGGCTGCGAGGACATGCCCAAGCTCATGGACGATAACAATCGCAAACAAGGTGATGAGCTCGATAAAATACCCCGTAACCACTGATGCGAGCATAACAAGCACGAATAATGGATGAATCGACCAGATAATCCCTTTCCATCTAATCAAATGGAACCACGCCCGTCGGATCCACGTAACGATCGTTTTCCTTGACTGCAAAGAACAATAAGCTTGGCCTTTCATCCGTGGCCGGCATCAGCTTCCCAATTACTTGGCCGGCTTCCACCCAATCATTCTGTGCCACATCGGCTTGTTCAAGTCTGCTGTATACGGTCACCCGTTTATTCGCATGTTGAATGACGACCGTTTCACCGGTAGCCTCATCATAGGACACAAGCAGCACTCTGCCCGTCTCGACAGCGCTAACCTCCGCTTCGGATGGCGCCGCGACTTCAACTCCGCTTAACAGCTCTGCAAAAGTTCTGACAATCACGCCATCTTGGACCGGAACGACTATCGGCAGTTTAATAATCCCGTTCACCCGTTCCGCCGTTTGCTCTTTACTCCCGAAAATCGGTATAAATGCCGGCGAACCGGCAAACCTGTTCTGATACCAGGCAGCGGCCGCTTCAAAGTCCATCTCATTGGTTAATGCATCCGCTACAAATAGTTGACCGCTCTTTGCCCAAGGCATGTCCAATTGGAACATTCCCCACACCGAAGCGAACATCATTAAGCCTATGAACAGCTTGAGCCTTAATTCACTCCGTACCTTCTGCCAATCCGGTCCGTCATCGAACATTCGGCGAGGCGGCTCATCAAACGGTACATCCGCCCTTCCCCACCCCATCCATGGCTTGGACTGCTGTTTCCACATCCATTCGGGATCCTGGTCCAGATGCTGGCTTAGATTGTTTGAAGGCACTCTCTCCTGCAGGCTCTCGACCTGATTAGAAGAAGAGAGCGGCCCTGAGGTTTGCCGGGCTATTTTTTTTATGCGCTCATGCCGGCGCTGCCGTATGTTATCCTTAATCTCCATCGCCGTTTCCCCCATCCCTCTCAAGGCCGTCAAATTCCACTCGACGCCTGAAGAGCTTGTTCACTAATGTCTATGAAGAGAACGGCTCGATTATGTTTTGCACAAGCAAAAAAGGTGCTGTTCCATAAGTCATCGATGATGATGATGGATAGCCCCTTTCTCTTAAAAGCTTTGGTTTTACCGCATTCACTGCGCAGTCGAATGTTCTTCCGATCGCCGACGCTTCTCCAGAATCATTCGATCCGCTTCGTTTAGGCGTAACCGTTTCTTTCCTAAAAACAAAAAAGAAACCTTTCCTTGTTAACATGTAAGTACGACCAAACATGAACAAAAGAGAGGCTTCTTTTATACATCGAATACCATGAACAGCTTACTTTGCCTATGGAAACTGCAGGAAGATATCCCCGAAAACCATCTCGTCCGCGTCATCAATGATGCCGTCAAAGCATGGAGTATCTCCGCCATAAACAAATGGCAAGCGAGCGATTGAAGAGTGAAGACTTAATTAAACAAGCTCATATTTCTCCTGATGGGCCTTAATGCTGAACACCATGCCTATACTCAACATATTGAGTATCAACGAAGTCCCCCCGTAACTGATGAAGGGCAGCGTAATGCCGGTAATCGGCATAATCCCGATCATCATTCCGACATTCTGAAAAATTTGAAACACAAACATCGATACAATCCCGATAATGATAAATGACCCCCGAATGTCATAACATTGAAAGGATATGATAATCATTCGGTAGATCAATAAGAAATACAAAAGAAGCAGAATAGCCGCGCCTTGAAAGCCGAATTCCTCGCCGATAACGACGAATATGGAATCTGAATAAGGATAGGGGATAAATCTGCGGTTTTTAGAATCCCCCTGCATATACCCGTCTCCAGTTAAGCCGCCCGAGCCGATTGCAATTTTTGATTTCTCGGATTGGTGTTTCTCATCGTTTGTTGCCGTCTCCGGATTAATAAATGTATTGATCCGTTGATACCAATGATATTTATTCTGCTCGGATAGATACTGCCTAATATCCTCGTTAAAGGTATTGAACAAGCTGATAAACAGGATGAGTCCTGCTACGACAGCTGTCAATCCGATCATCACGTGGAGATATTTGACATTCCCAATCCAGAGCATACCAAGCACGATAACAAGATAAATTATTGCATTGCCCAAATCCGGCTGTATCATGACAAGCATAAACGGCAGGAAAGAGATTGCCGCAATCGGCAAGATATCACTAGTGAACGATAGCGGCTCCCCTTGTCTTCGCCCCATCAGAACCGCTAAGGTAATAATCAACAGGATCTTCATAAACTCGGCCGGTTGGAAGAGCAGCCCGCCGGGAAGCCGGAACCAGCTTCTGGCATTGTTGATTTCAGGGGCGAACAGAAACACCGCTATGAGCAAGAGGATTCCTATCCCGTACAGAAAGATCCAACCCTTTAGAAGGATTCTGTAATCGAAGAAAACGGCCGTAATCGCCACCGCAAATCCTAATCCGTAAAATATCAACGTCTTGATATCGTAATTTTCATAGTTCGGGCCAAAACCCAGCGTAGCGCTCCGCACAACTAACGTACTGATGATCATCAGCAAGACTAGAATGAGCAAAATGCCCCAATCCAGTTTTTTTAATTTATTTATCACGTTCCATTCATCCTATCCCGAGGAACTTTCTAAAGCGCTTGAACACACCCGCTTTATCCTCAAGCGACATCAACGGCACCATGTCTCCCAGTATTCTTCTTGCGATATTGCGGTAGGCAATTGCCGCGCGCGAGGACGGGTCCATAACCGTTGGCTCACCGGAGTTGGCCGCTTTAATGACCTTCTCATCATCAGGTACGATACCGAGCAGATCTATCGCCAGCACTTGGCAAATTTCATCGATATCGAGCATTTCCCCGGTTTTAACCATGTTCGGCCGAATGCGGTTAATGATAAGCTTTGCCGATATTTGAGATTGCTCCAGCAAACCGATCACACGGTCAGCGTCGCGAACGGCTGCATTCTCAGGGGTCGTGACGACAATTGCGCGATCAGCGCCGGCAATCGCATTACGGAAGCCCTGTTCAATGCCTGCGGGACAATCGATAATAATATAATCAAAATCCTTTTTCAACTCAAGTACCATGTCCTTGACCTGTTCGGGAGAAACATCGTGCTTATCCTTCGTCTGCGCTGCAGGAAGCATATACAGCTCATCGAACCTTTTATCCTTGACAAGCGCTTGGTTCAAACGGCAGCGTCCCTCCGCGACATCGACCAGATCATAGATAATCCGGTTTTCCAGGCCCATAACAACATCCAAATTACGCAGACCGATATCGGTATCGATCATACATACTTTTTTGCCGAGCAAAGCAAGTGCCGTCCCTATATTAGCCGAAGTTGTTGTTTTGCCGACTCCGCCTTTTCCTGATGTAACTACAATTGCATCTCCCATGTACTACACTCCTTTGAACACGATCGGATCTTTGCGTAAACGGAACAATTGCGAAATTTTATCAATTTGCATCTGACCATCCGCCAAATAAGCGAACTCCATAGCAGCATCACCGGTGATCCATTCATCCGGCGGCCGGCTGATCACATCCGCAATCCGCAGCTGCGTGGGCCGCATCAGGGAGGCCGCGATAATGACGTCCGTCCGGCCTCCGCTGCCCGCATGAGCCACTCCGCGAAGCGTTCCGAGCACATATATGTCACCGGTGCAATACAACGTTCCTCCGGGATTAACATCCCCCATGAGCAGCAAGTTCCCGTCATGCTGCAGCGTTTGGCCGGAACGTATGACGCCAGTCAACATTTTCAACTCAGGCGACGCTCCCTTATTGTCAGCGTTCTCCTGTTTATCTGAATCGATCGATTGCACAAGCAAGTTGCCCCGCTGCCTGATGACTGCTCTAATCTGTTCTTTCTCTTCCTCGCTCGCCTGCCGCGAACCAAGCTTGACATGGATGTGAATAAGCGGGCCTGTCAATACTTGTTGGTGGGTTTTTTCCAGCTTATACTGCAATTCATCAAGTATAGCCGAAAATTCGCATTGATCGTCAAGCAGGAAGAGCAGCCCTTCCTTGACGCCTTTGATCGTAATATGCTGTTTTTCGGTCACGAATGTCCCACCTCCACCCTAAACAATTCTTTCCGGGACGCTCTGAATCCTGCTTAGCCGCCTTATTCTTCGTCATCCGCACTCTTTTTTTTGTAGGAACCTTCAAACCATCGCCGGACCGGGACATACAATACAAGCGAAAAAGCCAACTGTAAAAACAGACTCGGCATGATGTGATCCATAAGTGCCCATACATACGACTCATTTGTCATCCGGAATACACGATAAATAAAATAAATGACGGTATCGTACAGCAGACAAGCCATCCCGATTAACGAAAGCGCGGTCAGCATAGGAATCCGCTTATGCTCAAACATCAGTCCGATCACATAACCGCACAGCCCCATTGCAAACGAATGAACGCCGATCAAGTGACCGTAAAATACGACATCCTGCAAAAGACCGAATCCGATTCCGAGCAGAAGTGCAGTGTGCCTTCCGGCATAAAAAGAAGCATAGAGCACAAAAACAAAAATAAACTGCGGGATGATTCTGCCGGTCCATTCATCTGGAATCAGCCACGGCATAATCGTCCCCTCAATTAAGAACAGCAGAAACATCAGGGCGATAATCCACCGGAGGTTCATTGATCCAACTCCTCAAAACCCGGCACCTGTACGACAAATACCTCCGTCAGCTTATCCATCTTGGCAGCAGGTTCGATATGAGCAGTGTGTGTGAGTCCAAAGTCGCCTACCTGGCGGGATACAACGCTGCCGATCACAACGCCGCGCGGAAACACATTTCCCAGCCCTGACGTAATCACCTCATCACCTACAGCAAGCTTATCATTTTCTTCGATTTTGGTCATCAACAGCTGACCGGTTTCGCTGTTAAAGCTCTCAATAATACCGAAAGACTCGCTCTCTTTCCCTGTAACAGTAGCAGCGATGCCCTTGGTTTGTCCGTTGAGCTCCGTAATTGGCGTAACCGTCGAGGAGAATGGCGATACCCGGCTGACAAGGCCAACCAGGCCATCCACCGTCGTAACCGCCATATTCGTGCGCACGCCATGCTTGGAGCCCAAATTAATCTTGATCGTTTTGTTATAAGGATCAGGACTCACGGAGATGACCTGAGCAATTAAATATTTATAGTTGTATAACTCCATCTGCTCCTGCGTAAATCCAAGCGCATCTTTAAGCCGCTCGTTCTCCGATTGCAGAAAGTTGTAGGTACTCCTGTCTCTCGCGTAACGGGCCACCGTCGTGCGGAGCTGCTCGTTCTCTTCATACAATTGGCGCATCATTCTAATATCCTCAAACAAGCCCGCCATATAGCCAGCGGGCTTGTAAAACCATTGTTGCACATACGAAACGGTATCGTTAATGAACTTCTCCGGCCAAGATAAGTTACTGCGGTTGCCAAGTGAGAAACCCATGACCGCAATAAACAGAATCAATCCGATCATAAGCGAGAATAACCTTTTATTACGCATCATTCTAAACAGAGCAATCACCCGCCCGCATCATCATCCGTTCCCCCTCTAATCTATCGTTTGGAACGGGATGACGAGCTGCCTCTTGCTTTGAACAGATGAATATTATCCAATGCGCGTCCCGTTCCAATAGCAACGCAGTCAAGAGGATTCTCTGCCACGATAACCGGCATCCCTGTTTCACGCGACAACAGCTTGTCCAAGCTGCGCAGCAAAGCGCCTCCGCCGGTTAACACGATGCCCCGATCCATAATATCTGCTGACAGCTCAGGCGGACATTTCTCTAGTGTCACCTTAACTGCATCGATAATGGAATTCACCGTATCGGCCAGTGCTTCGGTAATCTCGTCGGAAGTAATCGACAGTGTCTTCGGCAATCCCGTGACAAGGTCTCTACCCCGGATCTCCATCGTCTCCGGCTTGCTGGCAGGAAGTGCTGAGCCAACCTCCATCTTCAGCTGTTCTGCCGTCCGTTCGCCAATCATCAAATTATACATCCGTTTAATGTATTGAATGATAGCCTCGTCCATCTCATCGCCGGCGATCCGGATCGAGCGGCTCGTAACGATTCCGCCCAAGGAAATAACAGCTACTTCTGTCGTTCCGCCGCCGATATCCACGACCATGCTGCCAGTCGGTTCCCATACAGGCAGATCAGCGCCGATCGCAGCAGCAAACGGCTCTTCGATCGTAAATGCTTCACGGGCGCCTGCTTGCTTCGTTGCATCCTCAACCGCACGCTTCTCAACTGCGGTAATGCCGGATGGAACGCATACCATTACATTCGGGTGACGCGGAAACAACGAGCGCTGCTTCTGGGCTTGTCTGATGAAATATTTAATCATGGTAGCCGTCGTTTCAAAATCGGCGATAACGCCATCCTTCATCGGTCTGACCGCACGAATGTTGCCTGGCGTTCTACCAATCATCTTCTTAGCTTGCTCACCGACTGCTTCAATCGTTTTTGTATCGGTACGCAGAGCAACCACGGACGGCTCTCTGACGACTATGCCTTTGCCTCTTACATATACGAGGGTATTCGCCGTTCCCAGGTCGATCCCCAAATCCTTCGTGAAACCACCAAACATAATCTAATCTCCCTTTCTTTCAATAGCGGCAATCTTGCTTATTATATTACAACAAGCCCTGTTCCTTCAAACTGATATACTTGGAATCTCCAATAATGATATGATCCAGTACGTCGATTCCGACTAATTCTCCGGCTTCTGCAAGCCGCTTGGTTAGTGCGATATCTTCAGGGCTTGGGGTTGGGTCGCCACTTGGATGGTTATGAACGCAAATCAAGGAAGCGCTGCTGCATTTGATCGCAGCACGAAACACTTCACGCGGATGTACCAGCGATGCGTTTAAAGTTCCGACAGATAAAGTCTCTTCTGCTATAACCTGATTTTTCGTGTTTAGAAACAGGCACACGAATTGTTCCTTTTGCAAATAACGAAGCTGCTCCATCATATGCCCTGCAGCATCCTTGGGGCTTCGTATCGTCAATCGCTCTTCCCGGGTGCTGCGCGACAACCGCCGTCCCAGCTCAATACCGGCCCGAAGCTGCAATGCTTTGGCCGTTCCAATGCCGCGGATGGAGGTTAATTCCTCCATACTCATATCGACTAAATTTCTCAGGCTGCCGCATTCGCTTAGAATTCGGCCAGCCAAATGAACCGCAGATTCCTGCTGTGTGCCGGTCCTCAATAGTATGGCTAACAATTCAGCGTGACTAAGTGCCTCTGCCCCATGCAGCATCATACGTTCTCTAGGTCGTTCTTCTTGGGGGACATCACGCAAAACAAGTCGTTTTGTCTCCATGTCCAGTCCTACTTT
The DNA here is from genome assembly GCF_014640295.1 of Paenibacillus abyssi. Classification (GTDB taxonomy): domain Bacteria; phylum Bacillota; class Bacilli; order Paenibacillales; family Paenibacillaceae; genus Paenibacillus_D; species Paenibacillus_D abyssi. Next base: position 53,800 of record NZ_BMGR01000016.1, read on the forward strand.
CTTCCGTTACGGTTAGATCACTTCAATGCCAAATTCTAAGAGCAATTCAGAAAGCAGTGATAAGGATAGGCCGACAACATTGAAATAACACCCGTCGATCCCATCGACTAAGACCGCGCCTAATCCTTGAATGGCGTAGCTGCCTGCCTTATCAAGAGGCTCCCCAGAAGCGACATACCGCCCGATTCGGATGGAATCGAGCGGTTTCATATGAACACGGGTAACCCGATAAGATACGATCTCGCGATCATCTGCCGTATGTATACAGGCAATGCCGCTGTATACCTCATGCATGCGGCCCTGAAGCCGCTGCAGCGTTCGGATGGCATCCTCGGAGTCCTTCGGCTTGCCCATTATTTCTCCGTCAAGAACAACGATCGTATCCGCACCGATAATAACTGCCGCTTCGCAAGCATTGTCGTCCTGAGCCTGTAAAAGCTCCCTTGCAGCCCGCGCCTTCTTCAGCGCTAATTGCTCTACCACTTCTGAAGGCGTCCATTCCGGCTGCGTGCTTTCATCCACATCAGGCGCGACAATCTCAAGTGGCAACCGCAATGCCAAAGTTTGCATAAGCGCCTGCCGCCGCGGTGATGCGGAAGCAAGCACCACTTTGCGAATTGTTGATCGGTCTGTTACAGAAACGCTGTCCACCCGCTAACCGTCCCCTTCACATACATTTTCAGAAAAAAATTACATTTTCCGATAGAGCCAGATCGCTATCGCTGCACCGATAATACTTAACAGGCTAATCTCGATGCCGAGCGACAAATCATAGCTGAACACAAGCAGATCTGCTGATGGCGACCAGTTAAGATCTGCAGTTTGCGTAAGAAAAGACAGTCCTGGAACCGTCTGCAGCCACCGGGATACCAGGGCGCCTCCGACAAGGCCAAGCACAATGAACAGAAGCAATATCCATGCATTTTTCTTCATGAACCAACGTCCCTCGCCATTTTTTGACACCTAACCTTTATTATACGTTGGATAGGTCTGTATTACAATGCGACGATTTGCTCAAGCCATGCTTTTTGAGCGAGAACGGCTTCCATTAATGCGCTCTGGGCAGTCCATAAATGGGCTCTTGACGGGTTTTTATTAAATTCTCCTAATGATACGGCAGCCGTATTAACCGCTCTGACTAACTGCTCGAATTCCGCTTTTCCTTGCTCGGCTGTCGAGGACTGCATGACTGAAGCTGACGTTGTCCACAGCTGATGTGTTTCCTTCCAAGCGGCTTCAGCGGCTTCGCCGAATCGGGCAGGCATTTCCTGCTCAAGCTGCAGGATCGTCAAATCATTCAGCATTCGTATGAGGCTGTCGGTATGCCCGGCGAATTCAGCGAAAGTTGCAGCATCACCGTTAAATAGCACGGTCAACGGAGCTTGTATTTCTATGGGCTTGATATATACTTCCATATCACGCAATTCATTGCTTAATGCCAGCGCTTGATTCCGGTCATTAGCGATCCCCGCAAAGACCCGATTATCCGATACGGATTCCGCTGCTGCAGCCAATCCTTGCTGTTTCAGGCCGGATACCGCTGCTTCCATCCCTTCTTCATTGCTGAATACGCCGAATTGCAGCATATAATAGGTCTGTGAAGGCAATTGCAGCTGGACGAAAGCTCCATTAACAGGATTCTCCGCCTCAACCGCCGCCGCTCCGCCTTGTTCCGGCGTTATCGTATCCGTCGAGGTCTGGCTCGACTGCTCGGCAGCGGCCGGCACAGACTCCTCTGAGGCTTCTCCAGCGGGCCATACAGATTGTCCTGCAAACAAAGAAAGCACCATATAGCCGAACAATGCTCCGGTTGCTATAGCGCCGGCAACAGAGGCAAACACCTTGTACCATGAAGGTCCAGCTTTATAACGGTGAATCCGTTCTTCAGGAAAAACAGTTCTTGCTTTATAAGGCGTTTTTCCGTCTGTACGAATGTTATCATACCAACTGGAATATTGTTTATCATCCCCCAAGTCAATCACTGGCATTCTGTGAACTTCGTCTGGTTGCTGCGCTTTCTCCACGTTTTGCGAAGCTCTCGCCTGCTCCGTTTCTCTGATCAGCTTCTCCAGCGCAAAAGGGTCGTCTTGAAACGGACTGTTCCAGGGCGCGATATCCTCAGCAAACTTGAGCTCCTCTTGAAACAAAGGTACGACCTTCGGCTTGTCCTCTTCGGGCCGCTCGGGTTGATCTGTTGTATGATTAGCGATTGATTTGGCTGCCCGTTGGCTAGAGCTTCCATCAAAACGATAAGTGATACGTGCTTTTTGATTCATTTCACTCTCTCCTTATCCGGTATCGTCTACTATGATTCTATGAAAGACGGGGATAGGATATGAATCAATTTGCAAGGCAGCTTAACACTCAAATAAAAATCCCTTGGCCTCGGAATTCGACTCAAGGGATGGGATGGACCTGACTAATGCTGGCTTCGCAGCCATTTGGCCAAATGATCAGCCGCTTTCCAAATATCTCCTGCTCCCATCGTGATAACCAGATCACCTGGACGCACATGCCGCGCAAGATGCACCTGCACTTCCTCTTTTGTCGGAATATAGGCTGCATTTGGATTGCTGTTGCTTTTAATCATTTCAACGAGCTTGCTCGAGCTTACCCCTTCTATCTGCTGTTCTCCTGCAGGTGAATAGATGTCTGTAATAATCACTTCATCCGCTTCTCCGAAAGCGCGGCTGAACTGCTCCAGCAGAAAAAAGGTACGTGTGTACCGCTGGGGCTGAAAGACGGCAATGATCCGTTTTCCTGTTGCCTTGGCTGCGCTGATCGTCGCTTGGATCTCTGTCGGATGGTGGGCGTAGTCGTCGATTACGAGGATGTCATTGGTTTCACCCAATACTTGAAAACGCCTCTTGGCGCCTCTAAACTCCCGAATCGCTTCAGCGACGTCCGCAAACGGAATACCCGCCTTCAAGCAGGTGATGACCGTTGCCAATGCATTATATACGTTGTGCTGTCCAGGAACCGACAGTTCAATCCGGCCCAGCAATTGACCTTGCTTGGTTACATTAAACGATACTTTACGGTCTCCCAGCACGATCTCTTCCGCTTTAAAGTCCGCGTCGTGATCGATTCCATAGGTCATAATGCCTTCATCGCCGGACAAGCTTCCCTGCATGCGCAGATCAGGCAGCAATTCCCTGATATTTTCGTCGTCCGCGCATAGAATCGCGTGGCCGCCTTCCTTTACTTGTCCGAGAAATTGAACATAAGCGGCTTTTAATTTACCAAAATCACTATCATAGTTTTCCAGATGATCGGCTTCGATATTGGTGACGATCGCCAAAGTCGGATGATACTGCAGGAAAGAGCCATCGCTTTCATCCGCCTCGGCGACAACATATTCTCCTTTGCCCGCTTTCGCATTCGTCCCGACATTGACAATCTCGCCGCCGATAATATAGGTCGGATCCAGCCTGCACGTTTCCATGACCAGAGCGATCATGGAAGATGTTGTTGTTTTTCCATGCGCGCCCGCTACAGCGATTCCTTTGCCCGCATTCATAAGCCTGGCAAGCATTTGAGCCCGATGAATGATCGGAATATTCCGTTCTTCAGCAGCTTTCCTCTCCACATTATCTTTGGACAGTGCCGTGGAATAGACGACCAAGTCAGCCCCTTCCACATGATCAGCTTGGTGCCCGATATAAATCCGCACACCCTTGGCCGCCAATTTCTCGGTTAACTCTTGACTGGCGACATCCGAGCCCGTTACTGTGTAACCCATTTCCAGCATAACCCTGGCGATCGCACTCATGCCATAACCGCCGATGCCGATGAAATGAACGTGTTCTGCTGTATTCAAAGAAGTTTCACCAACCTTTTTCAGAATCCGAATTGTATAACAAACGGGATCGAACATCCGCTATCAAATATAGCGTACCCGTAACAACGGCCAAGTCAGCAGGCTTTGTCGCTTCCTGCAGTTTACGGAGCGCTTCTTGCCAATCCGGCTCAACAATGAGCTCAAACGAACGGCCTTCTCCCACTTCCCGAACCACATCGGCAAGTGTGTCCGCCTCCATTTTTTTGCGAAAATCAGGCTCGGTTACAATAAGCGTGTTCACTAGTGGTAGTATATGCCGCAATGTCTCCTGATGATTCTTATTTGAGAGCATACCGAGCATAAGATGCAACCGTTCGTATTGATAAGTATCCGTCAGAGCTTCGGCAAGCGATGCCGCGCCTTCCGGATTATGCGCACCGTCAAGCAGAATTCTAGGCGATTTCGAGACCATTTCAAGCCGTCCTGGCCATGCAGCCTTGCGAAGACCCTCCTGCAGGTCTTCATCTTCCATGATTAAGGCGTAATACTGGCGCAGCACTTCCAGCGTCATCACGGCGACAGCGGCATTTTGCCGTTGGTGGCTGCCATTCATCGTAATCGCAAGCGGCTCGATGGATCGAAATAAGCCTTCAAAGCGGAAAACCTGCTCATCTTCTTGACTGGAGAGCGGCAATTCACGGAACTGCTCGCCGAGCAAGTACAAGCTGCTTTTGCGCTCCGCCGCCGCTTCACGGATGACGGCTTGTACTTCCGGCTGCAGGACACTGCTGACGACCGGCACACCCGGCTTAATAATCCCAGCCTTCTCACGGGCAATGTCAGTCAGCGAATCGCCCAAAATGTCCATATGGTCATGTCCGACATTCGTAATGACGGATACGAGCGGAGTTACGATATTCGTAACATCCATCCGACCACCTAGCCCTGTTTCCCATACAACAAAGTCGGGATACGTTACTTTCGCATAAAACAGAATAGCTAACGCCGTTGAAACCTCGAACATGGTCGGCGATCCCAGCTCACTCCCGGCGATCTCTTCCACATGCGGCTTCAGCTCATTAACTAGCTGCAGCAGCGTATCTTCCTCAATGTCTTTCCCGTTATACTGAAAACGATTCGTAAACTTAGTGATATATGGGGAGGTATAGGTACCGACATCATATCCGCATTGTCTTAAAACCTGCGTGAGATAGGCGCATACCGAGCCCTTCCCATTCGTTCCTGCCACATGTATAAACTTTAACCGCCGGTGCGGGTTGCCGAATCGCTCGAGCAAAAGTTGGATTCGTTCCAGGCCCGGGCGGATGCCGAAGGGGATTAACCCTTCGATCCACTGCCTTGCCTCATCATATGTTGTAAACGGCGAAGCTTGTTGTTCGGTTGCTTCCTTCATCGTCGTCATTCCTTTTCTCGGGCACTATCCGCGCAGCTCAGCAATCCTTGTCAGCACTTTATCCCGTTTATCTGCATAGTCGCTCATTTTGGCCTTCTCTTCTTCGATTACCTTCGCTGGAGCTTTTGCTACGAAGCCTTGATTGGCCAATTTTTTCTCGATCCGCTCAACTTCGGCATTCAAGTTCGACAGCTCTTTCTCCAATCGGGATATTTCCTGAGAAATATCGATTAATCCGGCAAGCGGGAAGTATAGCTCCGCGCCTGTTACAATCGCGCTCATCGCTTTATCCGGAGCCGCTAAGTCCTGCCCGATCTCCAGCTTGGAGGTACCACAGAAGCGGCGGATATACTCTTCGTTCCGGGACAAGATCGCAGCGGATGACGAATCCGACGGCTTGATCAATAGCTCAATCTTTTTGCTCATCGGAACATTCACTTCCGCGCGTATATTACGGACCGCACGAATAAGATCCATAAGAAGCTCCATTTCCCGGGCTGCATCTTCCGATTCCAGAGCCGCATCAAAGGTCGGCCATTCCGCCAGGGCAATCGTCTCGCCTGTATGAGGCAAGTGCTGCCATATTTCCTCACTGATGAACGGCATGAACGGATGGATCAGCCGCTGTGTCCGATCGAGCACGTAAGCCAACACCGATTGGGTAGCCTTTTTCGCCTGCTCATCCTCGCCATACAGGCTTAATTTGGCAAATTCTATATACCAGTCACACAGGTCGTCCCATATAAAATTGTAAAGCAGCCGGCCGGTTTCTCCGAACTCATAGCTATCAATCAGCCTTGTCACGTCGCGCGACGTTTCATTTAACCGATGAAGAATCCAACGATCGGCTGTGCTGAGCTGGACTTGAATATTGATATCGCTCGCCTGAACACCCTGCAAATTCATAAGCGCAAAGCGAGAGGCGTTCCAAATCTTGTTCGCAAAGTTTCTCGCCTGCTCGACCTTCTCCCAGCGGAACCGCAAATCCTGCCCAGGCGTGCTGCTTGTAGAAATCATAAAGCGCATCGCATCAGCGCCGTACTTCTCGATCACTTCAAGCGGATCTACCCCGTTGCCGAGCGATTTGGACATTTTTTGTCCATCAGCGGCCCGCACCAAGCCGTGAATAAGAACATCTTTAAACGGAATTTGATCCGTAAATTCCAATGCGGTGAAGATCATTCTGGCTACCCAGAAATAGATAATGTCATAACCCGTGACAAGCACATTTGTCGGGTAGAAGCGTTTCATATCTTCGGTCTCCTCCGGCCACCCGAGTGTGGAGAACGGCCATAATGCCGAGCTGAACCAGGTATCAAGCACGTCTTCATCCTGTTTAAGCGAAGTCGACCCGCATTTCGAGCAGCTTTGCACATCCGTATGCGCGACGTGCAGCTCACCGCAGGCTTCGCAGTACCATGCCGGAATGCGGTGTCCCCACCAGAGCTGCCGTGAGATACACCAGTCGCGAACGTTCTCGATCCAATTCAAGTAGATCTTCTCAAAGCGATCCGGCACAAACTGAACGCCCTTACCTGACTTTTGCGCTTCGATTGCTCTCTCCGCCAGCGGTTTCATCGATACAAACCATTGCGTTGACAAGTAGGGCTCAACAACGGCGCCGCTGCGCTCGCTGTGGCCGACTTGATGGACATGCTCCTCGATTTTGACGCAAACGCCTTGATTCTGAAGATCTTTGACGATTTGCTTTCGGCATTCAGCGCGGTCCAAGCCCTCGTAAGGTCCGGCTTGCTCATTCATCGTGCCCTTCTCGTCCATAACGATGATTTGCGGCAGCTGATGGCGCAGCCCAACTTCAAAATCGTTCGGGTCATGAGCTGGTGTAATCTTAACCGCCCCGCTTCCGAACTCTTTTTCAACATATTCGTCTGCAATAATCGGAATTTCCCGGCCAATAATCGGCAGGACGAGCATTTGCCCGATCAGGTGTTTGTAACGGTCATCCTCCGGATGTACAGCTACCGCCGTATCGCCAAGCATCGTCTCCGGACGGGTAGTCGCAACCGTAATCGAGCCTCCGCCTTCCTTAAGCGGATATTGAAGATGGTACAGATTCCCTTGAACTTCTTTGTATTCCACCTCGATATCCGACAAAGCGGTACGAGCGGCGGGATCCCAATTAATGATTTTTTTGCCGCGGTAAATCAAGCCCTTGTTATAGAGCTGCACAAATACTTCACGAACAGCCTTCGAGAGCCCTTCGTCGAGTGTAAAGCGCTCACGGCTGTAATCCAAAGAAAAGCCCATTTTGGCCCACTGCTCGTGAATCGTATTCGCGTAAAGTTCCTTCCACTCCCACACCTTCTCCAAAAATTTCTCACGGCCGAGATCATATCGCGAGATTCCTTCCTCGCGCAGCTTCTGCTCTACTTTGGTTTGGGTCGCAATCCCCGCGTGATCGCTTCCCGGCAGCCATAACGCATCATAGCCCTGCATCCGCTTGGTACGGATCATAATATCCTGCAGCGTAAAATCAAGCGCATGGCCGATATGCAGCATGCCCGTCACATTCGGCGGCGGGATAACAATCGTGTAAGTTGGCGCATCAGGCCGTTTGCCTGCTTCAAAATAGTTGCCCTTTATCCAATATTCATACCATTTTTGTTCCGCAGCTTTCGGATCATAAGTTGTTGGCATCTCGGTTGTTGAATTCTTTTCAACCATTGTCAGTAACCCTCCATTAATCAATGAAATACAAAAAAGCCTCCCGCCCCAAAGGACGAAAAGCTTCTGCTTCCGTGGTACCACCTTTGTTTCGCACAAAGAAGACAACAACGTCGTCTTGTCTCATGCGACACTCAAACAGATAACGGCTGTGGCCGGCCTGTATTGGCAACATACATTGCTTGGCACAGGCAACTCCAGGGCGACTCATCGCAGTTACATCCTGCAGAACCTCTCAGCGCAGACAGTTCCGCTCTCTGAAGGCTTGGCTGCGAACATTCCCCTTCAACGTTGATCTCGATTAAAATCATTAATTTCTATGATAACCGTCTTGCAGGCCAGAGTCAATGGGCGGAGGGGAAATCTTGATACCGCCTGCGCCATTCGTGCCTTACCGCACTTGTATTGATTTCCCCTAATACAAATAAAGCCCCGTAAATGGGGCTTTGAGCTTGTCGATAAACCCCTATGATGAGAATTAGAATTTTTTTGGGGTGGGGGATCCGATTCCGTGGCGGTGGTCCTACCTTCCCTGAATATACGGGTTAAATGAAAGGAAGGGAGGACCACAAGGCCATCATTGTCATTTGAAAGTTTTCCAAAGGAAAACTCGCTTCGTAAGCATATGCTTATCGGGCTCGAAAACAGGCTTCCAGGAAAACCACCGGCTTTTAGGTTACCCCGATTTCGGGATGTATAATACCTGGCCTTCACTGACGGTTTGGTCGGAGAGACGGTTATAGAGCACGATTTCGCGCGGGTTAATCGCGTATCGGCTTGCGATTGATTCGAGTGTCTCTTCCCGCTGCACAATGCACAGCCGCAGCTTGCGAAACTCCGTATGTTCCGATTGCTTGCTCAAGAAAAGCTTTTTCCACTCCACTTCATCGCCAGGTGCCGGACGTGAAGCGGCGGCCTCCTTTTCCTCGGCTTGGAGCTCCTGCTGTCTTGCCACATACCTGGCTTCCTGCTCTCTTCGATTGGAATGAAGAAGTGTCATGATCCCGACACCGCTCTTCGGATGTTCCGGCTCGGGTTGTTTGCCGGAGAAAGCGATTTTCATTTCCTTTTTCGCCTGCTCTGGCGGCTCCGGTTCAGGTTGAGGCGCAGATAGAGGCTCTAATACAGTATCAAGCTTTGACTCGGGCTCGAGTTTGGGCTGTTCAATTTCAGCCGCAGGCTGCTTTGATTCCGCTTGTTCCTGTACCGCCTCCGGTGTTTTGCTTGATGATACGGCTGGTTGGGGGCTTTCCTTCTCGCTTTTAGCTTGTGATTCTGCCCGCTCCACGGGCTTGGGCTCATTCACTTCTTGTTCACGCTCGTCCTGTCCGATAAAGCTCGACCAAGTGACTGTCTGTGGAATCGGCGCGGGCTCGGAAGCAGTTGGTTGACTGAACACTGATTCCCCTGGCTGTTCAGCATCCTCCGGCTGCGCCATAGGCTCCCGCTCCTGCTGCAATGCCTGCTGCGGCTGCTCCACTTGCTGCGGCTCCTCTTCATCAGCATGCTGCCGGTTCCGATCAATTCGGTGGACGACGGTTATTGCCTCTTCTTGCCATGCTGCGGGCGCTTGCGCCGGCTCGGCCTGCAAGCCCTTCAACGAAAGCACTCCGGTAATGTTCAACGTTCTCGAGGAAAGCAGATCAACATCAAAGTTATCGATTTCGACAGCGATATCCTCCAGCCGGTGAACCCGGTTCAATGGAAGAGTGATTTCCACCGGTATCCAATGCTCCAGTGCTTGCGGCACTTGTCTCTCTGCTTGGGAGCTATATACACCGCTTAATAGCAAATTGCCGCGAAGCAGCACCTGCTCCCCATGTTGCTCAACTTGAATATGCGGTGTAAGCTCGATCTCTTCCAGTTCTTCAATGGCCGCTACATGCTCGGGCAAATGTACACGTTCGTATACATCAAATCGCAGACCGCTTGATTGATCCAGCACGATCCATCCTCCCTTCTCATACTCCATAACAGTTCTGACTCACTATCTATCTATATGGGATAAGGAAGAGGAGCATGACTATGAATTTGCGGGTTACGACAGCCTTTGAATCAGCTTTGATAGCCAAGCAGGGTAAGGGGAATGAATTTCCATGCCTCGCTTATCCCACGGATGGCTGAAAAAAAGCCGTTCCCCATGAAGCGCTTGATGGTCCAGCAGCCGCTGATCTCCTCCATAAAGCTTGTCGCCGATAAGAGGATGCCCGAGATAACTAAAATGCACACGAATTTGGTGGGTTCTGCCGGTTTCCAGCTGAATCCGGACTAGAGATGCCCGGTCATATCGCTCCAGCACTTCGTAATGCGTGACGGCTTGATCACCTGTTGGAGAGACCCGCCGCCTTGCCGAGTGATGGCGGTCGCGTCCGATCGGTTCATCAATGGTCCCCTGTGTTTGACTGATTATTCCCTGCACTAAGGCAATATAACGGCGTTCGATCTGCTTGCTCCGCATCGCTTCATCCAGGCGCCATTGCGCCAAATCGTTCTTGGCATACAGCACAGGTCCGGACGTATCCTCATCCAGGCGGTGGATATGCCGGACCGGTGCCGATTGTCCGGTCTGCAGCATATAACGGATGGACGCTTCATCGAGTGTTCCGGACTGCCCGGGGAAAGCAGGATGAACCGGCATGCCGATCGGCTTATCAAATACAAGGCAATGATCATCCTCAAATAAAACCGGTGGCACCGGCTGCCTAACGGTTGCCGCTGCGGCTTTGTATAAAAGATGAACGCGAAGGTCTGCCTCCGGAAATGCCCGAAGCCGCAAAACGCCGTTCTCAAGCCGTATACCGCCCACGGAGAACAATCGGTTGATCCACTTCTCCGGAAATTGCTCTAACGTCAGCAGCCACTGTTTTACGGTATAAGGATGGTCACCGTTCTTTGGCATATCGGAAGTATCCTGACCCGAAAACAAAGGGAGCGGCATTTCAAGCCACTCCCCCTTGCGTACTGCTTGTTTAAGGTCGATCATGAAAGGACCGCCTCTCTTTTTATAATCTGCGCAGCGCCTCGTCATGCGCTGCGATTGTCGCATCAATATCCGCTTGCTTGTGGACGGCTGACACGAACATGCCTTCAAATTGCGATGGGGCAATATTAACGCCGAGATGAAGAAGGTTGGCAAAATAACCTTTAAACCGATTCAAATCCGCCGTTTTGGCCGTCTCGTAATTAATGACATGTGTTTCTGTAAAGAACGGGCACACCATCGATCCTACCCGGTTTATAGTGCAAGGAATACCGTGCTTTTCTGCATTTTTTTCAAATCCGCGCTGCAGCTGGACAGACAATTGTTCCAACCGATGATAAACCTCCTGCGTCATCAGCTTCAATGTCGTGTATCCGGCTGCCATAGCCAGAGGATTGCCGGACAATGTACCCGCCTGATAGATCGGCCCGCTTGGCGCCATCATCTCCATAATCTCTCTTTTGCCTCCGTAAGCGCCGACAGGGAGGCCTCCGCCAATGACTTTGCCCATACATGTGAGATCCGGCGTGACGCCATACAAGCCTTGGGCACTGTTGTAATGAACACGGAAACCGGTCATGACCTCATCAAACACGAGAAGGCTTCCATACTGCTGTGTCACCTCACGCAGGCCCTGCAGAAAACCCGGCAGCGGCGGTACAACACCCATGTTGCCGGCGATCGGTTCTACGATCACACAGGCAATTTCCTCGCCAAACCGTTCAAATACGAGCTTGACCGATTCCAAATCATTGTAAGGCACAGTAATAGTATGGCTTGCTACACTCTCTGGAACGCCCGGGCTGTCCGGCAATCCCAGCGTCGCAACCCCCGAGCCTGCCTTAATCAGCAAGCTGTCGGCGTGACCGTGATAAGAGCCTTCAAATTTGACGATCTTAGTCCGTTTCGTATACCCTCTGGCTAGGCGAAGCGCGCTCATCGTCGCTTCTGTGCCGGAGTTAACCATACGAACGATTTCTACCGAAGGCATCCTCTCCACGACGAGCTCTGCCATCAGCGTTTCGAGCTCCGTAGGCGCTCCAAAGCTGGTACCCTTCTCGGCAGTCCGCTTGATCGCCTCAACAACCTCCGGATGGGCATGCCCCATAATAAGCGGTCCCCATGACAAGACATAATCGATATAGCTGTTGCCATCAATGTCATAAATGCGGGAACCCTCTCCCCGCTCTACGTAGACCGGAGTCAATCCTACAGATTTGAACGCACGTACCGGACTGTTGACACCGCCGGGTATGAATTGCTTTGCCCTTGCAAATGCTTCTTCCGAACGATTTCGATTGTTATCCACCATATCTATCACCCACCGTTTCTCATTTGATCCAGCGTGCCGCATCCTTGGCATGATACGTAATGATCAGATCAGCACCCGCCCGCTTCATGCCCGTCAGCAGCTCCATCACGATGGCACGCTCATCGATCCAGCCATTCGCGGCAGCCGCTTTGACCATTGAATATTCCGCACTTACATTGTACGCGGCAAGAGGGAGATCAAAATTTTCCTTCAGCATCCGGATCACATCAAGGTAGGCAAGCGCAGGCTTGACCATCAGCATGTCCGCACCCTCTTGAATATCCGACTCCGCTTCACGCAATGCTTCGCGCAGGTTAGCCGGATCCATCTGATACGTTTTACGGTCTCCGAACTGCGGTGTGGAATGAGCGGCATCACGGAATGGTCCATAAAAAGCCGACGCGTATTTCACGGAATACGACAAAATCGGGATCTGCTCAAAGCCGTTGGCATCGAGTCCCTCGCGAATCGCATGAACGAAACCGTCCATCATATTGGAAGGCGCGATAATGTCCGCACCGGCTTCTGCTTGCGAGACCGCCGCTTTAACAAGCAGCTCCAGTGATGCGTCGTTGGCCACCTCGGCATCGCCTGTGACAGCATGGTGATGTATCACTCCGCAATGACCATGATCGGTGAATTGGCATAAGCATGTATCAGCGATGACAACCAATTCCGGCGCCCAGCCTTTTACTTTGCGGATCGCTTTCTGCACGATTCCGTTCGGATCATAAGCAGGTGTGCCTTCGGCGTCCTTGCTCTCAGGAACACCAAACAGCAGGACCGCTTGAACTCCTGTGTCAACCACATCGCGGACTTCCTCTTCCAGGCGATCCAGTGAAAAGTGGTAAACGCCCGGCATAGAAGCAATCTCATCCTTTACATTCGATCCTTCCGTTACAAAAATAGGGTAGATCAAATCCTCCCGGTTAAGCACTGTTTCTCTAACCAAACTGCGCAGCGCCGCGGTACGGCGTAAGCGCCGGTGTCTGACGAGCGGGAAACTCATAATAGCTCCTCCTGTTCTCGAATCGTTCTTCGATGGTGTACTATTGCCTCAATCAATGCATCTATTGTTGCTTCCTCAGGCTCAATCGTCACATGCAGACCGGCTTCAGAAGCGGTCTTCGTTGTAACAGGCCCGATACTGGCAGTATCAATCCCGTTAAGAAGCTCTGCGGGATGCTCGATTCCGTTTCTTCGGAGCAATTCCAGTAAATTCGTTACCGTTGATGAGCTCGTAAAGGAGATGACATGAATTTCTTTATTTTTCAACATGTCAATCACTTCATCATCCTGCGTATCGGCAATAACCGTCTCATAGACATCAATCTCTACCGGTATCAACCCGCGGGCTTTCAGTTCTTTAGGCAGCACCTCGCGCGCCAAATCCCCTCTAGGCAGCAGCACCCGCTGACCAGGGAGTAGAACATCCTGCAGCGTGTCCAATAGGCCTTCCGCTTGGAATTTCACAGGCAGTACATCAACCTGAAGCCCAAGCTTCTGCAGAGCTTCCGCAGTTTTCGGACCTACCGCAGCAATGCGCGCTTTATGGAAACGACGAATATCGATGCCCAGCTTGATCAGTGAGCGGAAAAAATAATCAACACCATTGGTGCTTGTAAAAATAAGCCAATCGTAAGATTCAGCTGTAAGCAGCGCTTCTCTAATCGGGGAGAGTGCTGCTTCCCCCGTCGGCTCACGCAGTTCAATAACCGGAAATTCCAGCGGCTCCCCGCCCAGTGCTTCGATTCGATCCGCCAAATCGCTAGCTTGCGCTCTAGCGCGTGTGACAAGAACACGGGTGCCGAATAACGGCTTACGTTCAAACCACTTCAGTTTCTCGCGCTGCTTTACTACCTCTCCGACTACAATGACAGCCGGCGGCTGGAAATTCGCCTTGTGAACCAGCTCTTCAATCGTTTCCAATGTACCGACAATCGTTTCCTGTTCTACCCGGGTGCCCCAGCGCACAAGAGCAACCGGTGTACTTCCCGCCTTGCCGTGCTTCATTAATTGCTCGGCAATGTACCCGATTTTGGCAACGCCCATCAGAAAGATCAGTGTTCCCGTTGCATTGGTAACCTTGTCCCAATGAATCGACCGGTCCAGCTTCTCCGGACTCTCATGACCGGTAATGATTGAAATGGAAGATGCCAGATCCCGATGTGTGACCGGAATGCCGGCATAGGTTGGTACCGCTATCGCAGATGTTATACCCGGTACGATCTCAAACTCGATACCGTTGTCAACCAGCAGCTCCGCCTCTTCGCCGACTCTTCCAAATATTGACGGGTCACCGCCCTTTAATCGAGTTACCGTTTTCCCTTCAAGAGCAAGATCCACCAGCAGTTGGTTAATCTCTTCCTGCTTCATCGTATGACGGTCAGGCAGCTTGCCGACATAAACCTTTTCCGCGCCCGGCTTCAGATATTTCAGCAGCCGCGGGCTCGCTAAGCGGTCATAGACAATAACATCGCATGCGGTGATACACTCCAAGCCCCGAACCGTAATCAGCCTTGGATCGCCAGGCCCGGCCCCTACTAGAAATACTTTCCCCTTCTCCACCTGCTCATCCCCTAACTTCTGCCAATATCCGATCTGCGCCTCTTTCCGATAGCGCTGCTGCAACTTCCAGGCCCAGCGCTTCCGGATCGGTCCCTTCTCTTGTTTCCTTCAGCAGCAGGTCTCCGTCAGGCGAACCGACAATGCCGGTTAACGTGATGACTCCCTGATCATTCACTACCGCGTATGCCCCTATCGGAATTTGACAGCCGCCGTTCAATGCTCCTAAAAATCTGCGCTCGGCGCGTACGACGCGCTCTGAAACAGGATCATTATACAATGAAAGCAGATGCCTTACCTCTAGATCGTCTTCCCTGCATTCAATCCCCAATGCCCCTTGACCGACAGCAGGAACACACAACTCGACAGGCAAATATTCCGATGCCTTATCCAGCCACCCCATGCGTGACAGGCCCGCTGATGCAAGCACAACAGCATCGAAGCCTTCGGTATCCAGCTTGCGGATCCGGGAGTCAATATTTCCTCGTATTGATTCCAGCTGCAAATCCGGACGCGCATGCTTCAGTTGACAGGCGCGGCGTAAGCTGCTTGTCCCGATTCTGGCACCTTTTGGCAAATTCTCAAACGTAAGGCCCTGTTTCGTGATCAAGCAATCTCTCGCGTCGACGCGGGTCGGCACTGCACCATTCATTAATCCGGACGGCAATTCATAAGGCATATCCTTCATGCTATGCACTGCAATGTCAATCTCCTTGTCCAACATGGCCTGCTCGATTTCTTTAACAAACAGTCCCTTGCCGCCAACCTTTGATAAAGTGACATCCAGAATTTGGTCGCCTTTGGTCACGATTTTTCGAATCTCGAACGATAATCTCAGCCCATAATCATTGCTGATGCGTTCAAGCGCTTCAATAACCTGGCCTGTCTGCGTTAACGCCAGTGCGCTCTGTCTGGTTCCGACGATGATCGTCCGCTTCTTTGTATTGCTCATTATGTACAATCCCTCCCGTGCAGCCTTTGCATTAGTACGGCAATCTGCCGTTCCCAAGCTTCCTCATCTTGATCATTGTTCCAACTGTCCGGCGGTATGTCAAGCGCCTCCCGCAGAAGCTCGCGACGTTTCCGCTCATCGATCTCCATCTTGTTGATACGTATCCGAAGGTTACCCAGCCACTTCGTATATGACTCGTACTCTTGACCGTAGCGCTGCTCAAGCTCTTTCTTAATCCTTATGGAGAGCGCCGGACTCGCCCCTGAGGTGGAAACCGCAAGCAGAAGGCCACCCCGGCGAACGATGGACGGTATGATGAATGACCCGGTATCAGCGGCGTCGGCAACGTTTACCGGAATCATCCTGCTTCGTGCATCTTTGGCAATTTTGGCATTGGTCGTCCGTTGATCCGTTGCCGCAAACACCAGCTGCGCCCCATCAATATCCTGCTCCAGGTATTCCCTTTCAATTACGCGAATAGCCCCCACATTCGCTAAATCACGCAATCCAGCGCTAATTGCCGGACTCACCACGACGACCTCCGCACCGGACTCCAGAAGGCCTTCAACCTTCCGGGCCGCTACGCTCCCGCCTCCGACAACGACGCATTTACATTCTTCCACATTAAGCATGATTGGATAATAACGGTTCACTTCCGCTCCCCCTGCTCCTGTTCAAGACCAATGATGGAACTGTAAGGTCGAATTTAACAGTAAATACAGGATCAGCACAGCAAATGAAATAAGATTCAACTTTGCCGTACGCCATCCCGGCTGATTCAGCACTGTCCTCTGTAAAATATAACCAATGTAAAAGCCGACTGTAACAAAAGAGGTGAATATCTTCCAATCCAACAGCAGCCAAGCTTCGCTTGCCGCCAATATGGATGTAATGGCCACAGCCAATGATAAAATCAGCAAAGGCGTCCCAATAAGGACTGTTCGAAACGTATACCGGTCGATCGTCTCCAGGCTGGGCAGACGGCGCATCGCTTTCGACCACTTTTTACTTTTCAGCTTCCAGTGCAGAAATAGATACATGCCCGAAAAAATCGCACTGATCGTTAAAACGACATAAGCACAGGTAATCAAACTGATATGAACGTATAATAGCTCGCGAACAAGGTCCGACGTAACGAGCGGTATCTCATCGCTTGGATGGCTGAATATATTCAGCGTAAGAATGGCAAATCCGATCACATTTACAAAAAACACAAGAAACTCGATTCGAAAGAAACGGCTCATGACAAGCGATATCGTAACAAGCAGCCAAGAAATAAAAAATAAATAATCAAACATCGTAATGACATTCTCATTCAATTTGATATGCGAGATCATTCGATGAACAAAAAAAACGGTTTGCATGATCCAGACGAAAATAAGCAGCCCTGTTCCTGTCCGTTTTGCTCTCCCGCTTGCATCGACAACATCGGAGAAATAAAACAGAAGGCTCAGGGCGTAAACATAAATCATCATGTCATATACTAAATTTTGTGTGACCATAGGCGCCTCCCAATTGCATACACGCCTGTCTAGCGACAGTATAGCTGCGGCACGTCACGTTATTGCACACATCATGAAGGTGCTGCAGCATGTCCACTAAAAGTTACGGCGTTACAGCTGCAATTCCATTAACCGCTGCAGTGGCAGTCTGGGCCATGCCTTGTGCTGCATGATTCGGCTTTGTTGATTTCATTGCCGAAGCCGCTTCTTCATCAGCCAATCGCTCCGCTTGCTTTGCAAGGGCAAGGCGTTCTTCGAGCGCAAACAGCTTTACAAACATGTCCATTGCCTCTTTAGAATGCTTATCGTCAGCCATTTCTTTAATTCGCAGGATCGGATCATGAATCAGCTGGTTAACAATGCTCTTCGTCAGCTTACGAATCACTTTCTTCTCATGGTCATTTAGATCCGGCAGCTTATTCATCAGGCTTACCATCGTGTCTTCGTGAACGGAGGCCGCTTTGTCCTGAAGCGTTCGAATCAACGGTATGACTCCTAACGTCTTATACCACTGCTTGAACTCATCCAACTCCTGGGCAATCATCACTTCGATTTTGGCAGCTTCATTACGGCGCTGTTCCAAATTCGTCTCCACGATGCCTTCTAAATCATCAATATCATACAAAAACGCATTCTCAACCGAAGCGATCGCAGGGTCCAGATCCCTCGGCACAGCAATATCAACCATAAAAAGCGGCCGCGATTTGCGGCGCTGCATTGCCTGGTCAACTTGTTCTCTAGTCAGCACATAACCGGCAGATCCAGTAGAGCTGATGATAATATCCGCTTCATGGAGTCTGCGGATCGCTTCATCCATCGAACAAGGAATGCCATTAAATTTATCGGCCAGCTGCACTGCGCGCTCATAGGTGCGGTTAACAACGATTACCCGGTCAGCCCCATTCGCATACAGATGCTTTGCCGTAAGCTCACTCATCTTGCCTGCGCCCAGAATCATGACGGTTTTATTGGTGAATTGTCCGAATATACGTTTCCCCAGCTCAACAGCCGCATAGCTTACCGAAACCGCCGTTTCACCGATCATCGTTTCGGAATGGGCGCGCTTAGCAAGCGTGACCGTCTGTTTGAACAGCATATTGAACAATGTGCCGGTCGTTTTATATGTTTGCGCCAACAAGAACGCATTGCGTACCTGTCCGAGAATTTGCGTTTCACCAATCACCATCGAATCCAATCCGCTAGTAACACGCATCAAATGCTCAATCGCACGATCGTCCTCATACATATAAAGATGATTTGTAAATTCTTCGCGCGGAAGCTTGAACCATTGCTCCATAAAGCTTCGAATGTGATGCCCGCACATATGATGACGGTCTACGACCGCATATAACTCCGTCCGGTTACAGGTCGCGACGATAACACATTCCAATATGCTTTTTGTCTGCTTCAATTGTTTTAGTGCCAGCGGCAAATCCCGTTCTTCAAATGTAAAGCGTTCCCTTACCTCAACGGGTGCCGTCCGATAGTTCAGACCAACAACAATAATGTGCACGCGCAATCACCTGCCTGTTTTAAGTTTTACAACAACATTATAGCATAGTAAGGAAGCCTGTACGCCTACATTTATGAAAAAAGTATGAAAACCTCACTCCCTTATTGTGAGCGGATCGCTTTCACGTTATACACAATTTTCTCCATAAATGTGATCTTGTAAAAGAAAGAGCCATGGATTTGCTCCATGGCTTTAATATAAACACGCTAGTAATGATTAAACCAGCTCAACTTGTTTCAATTGCGGTTCTTCCACTTTCAATTCGCCCATTCCGCGCACCAGCTTCTTCGCATGCGTGGTTGTTGGTTTCAATACAGCCAACATATAATCGATGGCTAATTGCGGATCCACGGTTTCGCCACATGTGTAGCAATCCAGTGCGGCAAATCCTCTTTCAGGATACGTATGAATGGAGAGATGACTTTCCGACAGCAATACAAGTACGGTTGCCCCTTGAGGCTCAAACTGTTTGGCTTGTACAGAGAGTACGGTAGCGCCGCAGCTTTCGGCAGCCTCCACCATTTGGGCTTGCAAAAATTCAGCGCTGTTCAGGAGATCAAAATCTACACCCCAAGTATCAACAGCTACGTGTCTTCCGAAAGTTGAGTATTCCATCTTCCGGTTCCCCCTTCCTAGGAATAAAATGTTTAAAAAATTTCATCCGCTAGGACCTACGTCATTCACTACCCGAGGGAATAATCTCTCGCAACATTCCATGTCCTGAGTGAATCCTGGTTCCTAATATTCTTTTCAACGAAAATAAAAATAACATCTATCGCGAAGAAATGCAATAGTTTTTTTGAAAACAATATAAATTGTTATCCAATTTATTGCGGAAGCTGTAAACTTACATATCCAAACTATGTTGAAACCGCTCGTCCTGTGATATGCTCGCATAAAATAAAAAGAGCCGCACATTGGCGGCTCTACATGGCTGGAAGCTAGGCTTCCAGTACGAATAATGTGTGTGTGTGCTGTTTTAAACGTTCATCAATCGCTTGGATCTCGGCAGCATGCTTTGCTTGGTTACGTAAATCAAGCAGTTCATTGATCGCATTTTGTGCCCTTTCGATCTCCCGCTCAACCGTTCGGTTATTGAACTGTTTCTCCAGCTGTCCAAGAGTATCCTTCCATTCGAATACGAGTCGGGTTTCTCCTCCCGAGTTCTCCATGATCTTATGGACGGCACCCTTAACATAATGATAAATCATCGTATAGTTAGGATAGATACGGTTGACGATTGCATCGCCCTTGAACATCGATACAGCCTTACGCAACGCGTTCGTTAATTTCGGGTGTACTAAGCGGCAGGAAAGTACACATACGTAGAGACCATGCTGACGCTCGAAAGTGAGCCGGATTTCTTCCTTCCCGGTATCATCTTCAAGGACTAGCTCTTGATTTCCTCCATCAAGCACACGTACATGTAATCGTACATGCTGTTCGCCAAAAAAACGTACGAACCTTGACATCTCTTCTTCCGTCAACTGCAGACTGGCTTTCACATACTCTGTGGCTAACCGCTGAGCCATAAAAATCTCCTCAATTCTTTAAACTTACACGTTGGATGACTTTCTGCCTAAGTATATTATACGCCATTTATATGTTTTATTCCTGCCGCCCAGCCTTTATATTTCAGCATATTCCTGAAAAATCGGGAAGAATCCACGATGAGCATTGCCTTTTTCACTGTATTCTCTCTTTTCGAGTGAATGTTTAGCGAGTTTCTTCGTTATTATCGATCTTTTGCAAAATAATCTGCCACAATTCATCTCTTCCCTTGCCGGTCTCGGACGAGAAGAGCACGACCGGATCCTGTGGATCGGCCTGCAGCGTTTCTTTGACGACCTTAATGTGCTTGTCCCATTTACTGCGCGGTAACTTATCTGCTTTGGTCACAACGATACAAACCGGCATCTCATAATGCTTCAGCCAGTCATACATCATCTGATCGTCCTTGGACGGCGCATGTCGCAAATCCACAACCAGCAATACCAGCTTAAGCGGCTCGCGGTCCTTTAAAAACGTTTCAATCATGACGCCCCACTGCTGGCGCTCCGTTTTGGAAACCCGTGCATAACCGTAACCCGGAAAATCGACAAAGTATAATTGCTCATTGATCCGATAATAGTTCAACTGCTGGGTTTTTCCCGGCTGTGAGCTCGTGCGCGCCAAATTTTTGCGCATAATCATTTTGTTAATTAAGGATGATTTACCGACATTAGAACGCCCTGCCAGAGCAACCTCCGGCAAGGCGTCTTCGGGATACTGATGCGGTTTTACCGCACTGATCACGAATTCGGCGTTTGTAATTTTCATCTGGAATATTCCCCGCTTTCTTAATGCACGTCGACAGCCGATGTGAGCGCATGGCGCAGCACTTCATCCATATGAGCGACCGGAATAAAGTCGAGATCGCTGCGGACGCTTTCAGGGATATCCCTTAGATCGCGCTCATTGTCCTTTGGCATCAAAATCTTCTTAATTCCCGCCCGGTGAGCAGCAAGCGACTTCTCCTTCAACCCGCCAATGGGCAGAACCCGGCCGCGCAGTGTAATCTCTCCGGTCATCGCCACTTCTTTGGATACAAAACGGTTCGTCAGCGCCGAGATCAGCGCAGTTGCCATCGTAATGCCGGCAGACGGACCGTCCTTCGGAATCGCGCCTTCCGGAATGTGGATATGGATGTCATTCTTCTCATGAAAAGCGGGATCGATATTAAGCTCCTCCGCTTTCGAACGCGTATAACTGAATGCAGCCTGCGCGGACTCCTTCATGACATCCCCGAGCTTGCCTGTAAGCGTCAGTTTCCCGCTGCCTGGCATGACGGTCACCTCGATGACAAGCGTGTCGCCGCCGACCTCTGTCCACGCAAGACCGGTCACCGCTCCGATCTGGTCCTCCACCTCAGCCAGGCCATATCGGAATTTCGGAGGTCCAAGCCACTCCTTAAGCTGCTCGGAATTGACCTCAATCGGCTCACGCTCCGGATCGCCCACAATCTCTTTGGCTGCCTTCCTGCAAACCGCTGCGGCTTGCTGCTCCAAATTCCGCACGCCTGCCTCCCGGGTATACTCCCGGATGATCTGCAGCGTCGCATCTTCACCGATTTGCAGCTGTTCATCTGCAAGGCCATGCTCCCGCTTTTGCTTCGGTATCAAGTACCGCTGCGCTATTTGCATTTTCTCCAGCTCCGTGTAGCCTGGAATGTAAAGCACCTCCATACGGTCTAAGAGAGGACGCGGAATATTATGCACAACGTTTGCCGTCGTGATAAACATCACGTTAGACAAGTCAAACGGCACCTCGATAAAATGATCGCTAAACGTATTATTTTGTTCTGGATCAAGCACTTCAAGCAGCGCTGATGCAGGATCGCCGCGGAAATCCATCGCCATCTTGTCGATTTCATCCAGCAGGAATACAGGATTGACCGATCCCGCCGTCTTCATTCCTTGGATGATTCTTCCGGGCATCGCACCCACGTAGGTTCTGCGATGACCGCGGATCTCCGCTTCATCGCGTACGCCGCCAAGCGAAATCCGCACAAATTCTCTATCCAGCGATTTCGCGATGGAGCGCGCCATTGACGTTTTGCCGACGCCAGGCGGACCGACAAGACAAAGAATCGGACCCTTCAGCTTCTGGACTAACTTTTGAACCGCCAGATACTCCAGCACACGTTCCTTCGGTTTTTCCAATCCATAATGATCCTCATTCAGAATCGCTTCCGCTCTTGCGATATCCAGCTTGTCTTCGGTCTTGTTCTTCCAAGGCAATGACAGCAACCAATCGATATAATTGCGAATGACGCCGCCCTCAGCCGATGTGGAGGGCATTTTCTCCAAGCGGTCGATTTCCTTTTCGATCTTTTCTTTCACGGGATCCGGAACGCCGGATTCAGAAAGCTGATTCCGCAGCTCTTCCACCTCGCCGGCACGGCCTTCCTTCTCGCCAAGCTCTTTTTGAATCGCCTTCAGCTGCTCGCGCAAATAGTATTCCTTCTGTGTCTTTTCCATCTGTTTCTTGACACGTTGGTTAATTTTGCGCTCCAGCTCCAGCACTTCACGCTCATTATTAAGAATGTCGAGAAGCTTCTCCAAGCGCTGCCTGACACCGACAGTTTCAAGAATCTCCTGTTTGTCTTTGATCTTGAGCGACAAGTGGCTTGTGATGACATCGGCCAAACGACCCGGCTCTTCAATGTCGGATACAGCGGCCAGCGTCTCCGGCGTTACTTTTTTGGAGAGGTTAATATAATGCTCAAACTGGCTGAGCACCGACCTCATGAGCGCATCGGTCTCCGGATCGGTTGATTCTTCCTCAGGCAGTTCTTTGACGTTTACTTCATAAAATTCGTCACCCGGCAAGTAATCAATAATCTCCGCCCTCATCACGCCTTCAACGAGCACACGAATCGTGCCGTTGGGAAGCTTTAACATTTGGCGGACGCGAGCAATCGTTCCCACTCTATAAATATCTTCTTGAGTCGGCTCTTCAATGTTGACCTCGGATTGAGAACAAAGCAGTATCATGTGGTCTTCTACCATTGAGCGCTCCAACGCCCTAATTGATTTTTCCCTGCCAACGTCGAGGTGGAGCACCATGCTGGGATAAACCAGGAGCCCCCTCAAAGGCAGCAGGGGCAGCCGACGACCTTTCCATTTACCAGGTCCCATACCAGCACCTCCAATTATCTATCTATCCCTATTTTATCACTCCGCGGAATCAGCCTGCAAATAGGAGACCCCAGTAGGCGCAAAAATATCGCCTTGCACAACGTCAGAATCAGCTTCCGCAACTGTTATTTTGCTGTGCGGAAGGGCGTATCCAAGCACTTCTTCAATATGTTCAACCGCAATTACCTTCAGCCCGTGCAGATCGGTGAATATTGCCTGCCAATTCTCCTTTGGGATAATAACCGTCTCCGCTCCCGCCTGGAAGGCCGCTTCAACCTTGGCAAGCACACCGCCTACCGGCTTGACATTGCCATGGATGCCGACCTCACCCGTCATTGCAAGCTTGTTATCGACGGCTTCATTCTTGATCGCCGAGGCTATAGCAGTCGCCATCGCTATGCCTGCTGACGGGCCGTCAATCGGTGTTCCGCCCGGGAAGTTGATGTGCAGATCATAATTTTCAGGCTGTAACCCAATCCGGCGCAGAACGGTCAGCACATTCTCCACCGACCCTTTGGCCATACTTTTCCTCCGTAATGTCCGCGAGCCTCCGCCAAGCTCCTCCTCATCCACTACGCCTGTAATCGTAAATCGTCCGTTTCCGTTACGGACAGGAATCGCACTCACTTCAATTTCCAGGAGCGTCCCCATATTAGGTCCATAAACAGCCAGACCGTTAACGAAACCGATTTGTGGAATCGCAGGCACTTTGCGGTCAGGGCGAGGCGGAATTTGGCTGCTGTTCACTACCCATTCGATATCGGCCGCTGTAATGCTGTCCCGTTTCTCCGACAGAGCCAGTCCAGCCGCGAGCTGGATGACGTTGACCGCTTCTCTGCCATTTGTCGCATACCGCTTCACTACATCAACCGCCTCCTGAGAGGGGCCGAATCCGATTTTCCGAATCGCATTGGTTGCGATCAACGCAATTTCCTCTGCAAGCAAAGGACGGAAATAAATCTCCATGCAGCGGGAACGGATCGCAGGCGGTATCTCTTGCGGTGAACGCGTAGTAGCTCCGACTAAGCGGAAATCAGCGGGCAAGCCATTCTGGAAGATATCGTGAATATACAACGGAATGTTGTTATCTTCAGAATTGTAATAGGCGCTCTCCAGAAACACTTTACGGTCTTCGAGTACCTTTAATAACTTATTCATTTGAATCGGATGCAATTCACCGATCTCATCAATAAATAAAATCCCGCCATGCGCTTTCGTTACAGCACCCGGCTTCGGCTGCGGAATGCCTGCGACTCCCATCGCCCCCGCACCCTGATAGATCGGATCGTGAACCGATCCGATTAGCGGATCGGCAATCCCCCGCTCGTCAAACCGGGCAGTCGTCGCATCGATCTCCGTGAACTTCGCCTCCGGCAGAAAAGGGGAGGTCGGATTCTTCTTGGCCTCCTCGAGCACAACCCGCGCCGCAGCTGTTTTACCGACACCAGGAGGCCCATATATGATGACATGCTGTGGATTAGCGCTGCACAACGCCGCTTTCAGCGCGCGCAGGCCATCACGCTGTCCGATAATATCCTGCATCGTTTGCGGCCTTGTTTTCTCCGCCAACGGTTTGGTAAGGGAGATGGATCTTAACTTGCGCAGCTTATCCATTTCTTTACGTGATTCCCTATCGACGGCGGAACGGTTTGTCTTCTGGTTACGCAGCAAATTCCAAAAATACAAGCCGATCACAATAGCAAAAAATACTTGAATCATCATTAACACAACACTCAAACTCATTTCTATCCGCTCCTCCCAGTCAGCCTTTTATCCTTCCTAATACTTGGTAGTATTGCCCCTTGCCGGATGGAATAACCGCGAATTAGTCGGAAAGTTAAAAAGCCTCCCGGTTATAGGGAGGCTTAGCGGAGTTATGCATGGATATGCTTGCGGCCGGGAATTTCTCCGGTCGCTTCATATACGCTGACAATCTCGTCGATTTCTTTTTTCAACTCATTCAGAAGCTCAGCTTCCGGAACCTTGCGGATCATTTCCCCGTACCGGAACAGCATGCCTTCACCGCGGGCCCCTGCGATGCCGATATCAGCTTCCCTGGCTTCTCCCGGACCATTCACCGCGCAGCCAAGAACGGATACTTTAATCGGCACCTTAATTTTTGAAATGTACTCTTCCACCTCGTTGGCGATGGAGAACAAATCAATATCCAATCTGCCGCAGGTTGGACAGGAAACAAGAGTAGCTGCATTGGTAATTAGCCCGAAGGTTTTCAAAAGCTCTCTGGCTACCTTTACTTCTTCTACGGGATCTGCGCTTAAGCTGATCCGAACCGTGCTGCCGATCCCCATGGATAACAGCGCCCCGATGCCGGCCGAGCTCTTGATCGTTCCCGAAAACAGAGTTCCTGCTTCGGTGATGCCAAGGTGCAGCGGATAGCGGATTTTTTGCGCTGCCATCGAATAAGCTGCAATCGCCATAGGGACGTCGGATGCCTTAAGCGACACAATAATGTCATGGAAATCAAGCTCTTCTAAAATTCCAATATGGAACAAAGCGCTCTCGACCATTGCTTCCGGTGTCGGATAGCCGTATTTTTCAAGAAGATGATTCTCGAGCGAGCCGGCATTTACACCGATGCGGATCGGAATGCCTCTCTCCTTGCAGGCTTTGACGACCGCCTCTACCTTCTCGCGGCGGCCGATGTTGCCGGGATTGATCCGGACCTTGTCGACACCGTTCTCAATTGCAGCCAATGCAAGACGATAATCGAAATGGATATCTGCGACTAATGGAATATGGATCCGTTTCTTAATTTCTTTTATCGCATCCGCTGCTTCCTTATTGTTCACCGTTACGCGAACAATCTGGCATCCAGCCTCTTCAAGCCGCAAAATCTCAGCAACCGTCGCTTCGACGTCCGCCGTTTTGGTCGTACACATGCTTTGAATGATCACTTCATTGCTTCCACCGATCGTTAAACCGCCTACTTTGACCGGTACCGTGTCTTTGCGCAAGTACATTGGGTAATCTCTCCCATGAACGTCAAAGTCCACCCAAGTTCATCCAGAGCTTGTGAGAGCCTTGGGCTGGGGTGGCACAGTGACAATAGTATAATTTAGGCGCTTTCCTCTTTTTTCTTTCCTTTTTTCAAGGACAGCTCCGGCATGATTTTATCCTGTACAACCTTCTCGGTGATCACGCAGTTGTTGACGTCATCACGTGAAGGCACTTCATACATGACATCCAGCATGATTCCCTCGATGATCGCACGCAAACCGCGGGCACCGGTATTCCGTTTGATCGCTTCTTTGGCAATTGCCTCCAGCGCGGCCGGTTCAAAATCAAGCTTGACGTTATCCATTTCGAGCAGCTTTTGATACTGCTTGACAAGCGCGTTCTTCGGCTCGGACAAAATACGTACGAGCGCTTGCTCATCGAGCGGCTCCAAAGTGGAAATGACCGGCAAGCGGCCGACGAACTCTGGGATCAAGCCGAACTTCAACAGATCCTCAGGCAGTACCAGGGATAAGTATTCCCCTGCCTTCAAATCCTTTTGACCTTCACCCGAAGTGTTGAAGCCGATTACCTTTTTGCCGATTCTGCGTTTGATCAATTGCTCCAACCCGTCAAATGCCCCGCCGCAAATAAACAGAATGTTGGTCGTATCAATCTGAATGAATTCTTGGTGCGGGTGTTTCCGTCCACCCTGAGGAGGAACGGAGGCGACAGTGCCCTCAAGAATTTTAAGAAGCGCTTGCTGCACCCCTTCGCCGGAAACATCACGGGTAATCGATGGGTTCTCGGATTTGCGGGCCACTTTATCGATCTCATCGATATAAATGATGCCGCGTTCCGCTTTCTCCACATCATAATCAGCCGCTTGAATAAGCTTCAATAAAATATTCTCCACGTCTTCACCGACATAACCCGCTTCTGTCAGCGAGGTGGCATCGGCAATCGCGAAAGGAACGTTCAAAATTTTGGCCATTGTTTGAGCAAGCAGCGTTTTACCGGAGCCTGTTGGGCCTACGAGCATGATGTTACTTTTTTGCAGTTCGACATCCTCAGCTTTACTCTGCGAGTTAATCCGTTTGTAATGGTTATATACGGCAACGGATAGCGATTTTTTAGCTTGCTCTTGTCCGATGACATATTGATCCAGAATCAAACGGATGTCCTTTGGTTTTGGAATGTCTTTCATATCAAGCTCTTCTTCGTGGCCGAGTTCCTCTTCCACAATTTCAGTGCAAAGCTCGATACATTCGTCACATATATACACGCCGGGTCCGGCGACCAATTTCCGAACTTGATCCTGCGATTTGCCGCAGAAGGAACATTTCAATTGTCCCTTTTCATCGTTGAATTTAAACATTGTATCACCCCTTCATGTGAAATGGTTAAAGTACCGGTGATGAAACGACTTTGTCAATCAAACCATATGCCAGTGCCTCTTCCGCACTCATAAAATAATCCCGGTCGGTGTCCCGATCAATTTTGTCATAAGGTTGACCCGTTCGTTCCACATAAATTTCATTCAGCTTGCGCTTTGTCTTAAGAATCCAGTCCGCGTGGATTTTGATATCCGTCGCCTGCCCTCTTACCCCGCCCAGAGGTTGATGAATCATAACCTCGCTGTTCGGCAGCGCAAAGCGTTTTCCTTTGGCCCCGGCTGTCAGCAGCAAAGACCCCATGCTTGCCGCCATACCGACACATATTGTCGATACATCCGGTTTGATAAATTGCATTGTATCGAAAATCCCCATTCCTGCGGTAACCGAACCGCCGGGCGAGTTAATATAGAGATGGATGTCTTTCTCGGGATCATCCGCTGCGAGGAACAGCAGCTGAGCAATGATGAGATTGGCGACGTCATCATCAATGGCACTCCCCAGGAAAATAATACGATCCTTCAAGAGCCGGGAGTAAATATCGTAGGATCGTTCTCCCCGACTGCTTTGTTCAACCACGATGGGTACAAGATTCATGCGACCAACCTCTTTTCATTTTGGGCTTATTACTGCATCTTTTATTTTACCATGTTCAGATAACGATGTCATTTTTCCGGTACTATACCAGTATACGTCCGAACTTCGAAGGTTAATACGGCGAGGCATCCCGGGCAAAATACACCAAAAAGTTATGTAAGGGTAAAATAAGGCACGTATCAAGAACACGTGCCTTATCTTTAAGGTTTAGCCAACTATGTTATGCTACTTCAGTCACTGCTTTGCTGTTCTCAAGCAAAAATTGAATCGTCTTGCGAAGGACCAAATCTTCTTTCAAGTTATCAAGGTTGCCGTTGCGAGTGAAGATATCGCGAAGCTCTTCCACTGGACGGTTGTAAGACTTAGCCAGCTTCTCCAGCTCTTCATTCAGATCTTCTTCGCCAGCTGTAATGTTCTCAACTTTGGCAATCTGCTCCAATACGAGATTGTTGCGTACACGTTTCTCGGCATCAGCGCGCATTTGTCCGCGAAGTGCGGCTTCGTCTTGACCGGAGAATTGGTAGTACAGATCCAGATTCATACCCTGCATGCGAAGACGGTTTTCGAAATCTTTCAGCATGAAGTCCGTTTCTGTATCGATCATCACTTCCGGAATTTCTACCTCAGCAGCAGCTGTTGCTTTATCAACGACAGCGACTTCACGCGCTTGTTCGTTTTCGTTTTGCTTACGCTCTTTTAGTTTTTGTTCCAGGTCTTGTTTGAACTCGTCCAACGTATCAAATTCACTTACGTCTTTTGCGAATTCATCATCAAGTGCCGGCAGATTTTTCCGTTTGATTTCATGTAATTTCACTTTGAACACGGCAGCTTTACCAGCAAGGTTCTCTGCTTGGTAGTTTTCCGGGAACGTTACTTCAACGTCCTTGAAATCGCCGATGTTCATGCCGACAACCTGTTCTTCGAACCCGGGGATAAACGAACCGGATCCCAGTTCAAGCGAATAACGCTCGCTCTTGCCGCCTTCGAACGGCTCTCCATCCACATAACCATCGAAATCGATAACGGTTGTATCGCCGTTTTGCGCTTCGCCTTCTTCAATGACGACCAGCTCGGCATGGCGCTGCTGCAAACGCTCCAGTTCAGCATTCAGCTCTTCTTCCGTTACTTGCACGTCGGCAACCGGTACCTCAAGGCCTTTGTATTCTCCCAAAGCCACTTCCGGCTTAACGAGTACTTTCGCTTTGAACTTGAATGATTCGCCTTTGGCAAATTGCTCGATATCGATATCAGGGCGGTCAACAGGCTCAATGCCCGATTCCTTAACTGCAGCCGTGTACACTTCAGGCAGAAGAATATCGATCGCGTCTTGATACAGGCTTTCTACGCCAAAACGTGATTCAAAGATGCCCCGCGGCACTTTGCCTTTGCGGAAACCAGGTACGTTAACCTTTTGAACGACTTTCTTAAACGCCTTGTCCAATGCTTCGGATACTTGAGCCGCATCCACTTCTACTTCAAGAACCCCAAGGTTCTTTTCTATCTTTTCCCATGTTGCTTTCATTTTATGCTTTCCCCTCCAGAAATACGCTTCCGTAACTTATTTTCCGATCATAAACCATTCCATTATAAACAACATCGCACAGGATTTCAAGGCTCAGAATCATCTCCCTGCCCTCGGCTTGCTTCTCCCACTTGCCGAATGACACGACAGGCCTGTTCATAACGGAAACGAAGCGCATCCGTAATCCCGTACGTTTCGCGGATTTCATCATCATTGGCTGAGCCGTATGCGGCCAGAAGCAGCGTTAAATGCAGTGAAGCGGCGAAGCAATCCACGGTATCATCGTCCTCACGCAGCATCCAAGCATAGGTCGAAGTGCCGTACAGAAATTGCAGGCATTCCTTCCACATCTCTCTTGCAAAATGAGGCAGCGTAGGATCGAATACTTCCGTAACCTGCTCCACTCTCTCGAGAATTCGAATGACGGGCCCCGGAAAATCTTCCAATGTCAACGGGGTCATCTCGATCTCCAGTTCCACTTGCTCTCCCAAGCGGTTCAAATGAATCTGCCCGCTTAGCCCCCGCTTGCGCAAGCATTGTAATGCTTTAAACTGTACGACCGGATGAAGTTCATTGCCGGTAAGCCAATCCAAAATCTCTTCATCCACACCCGGATGGCGCAGCAGAACCGCACGTTCGAGCGCCAGCATCTGCTGCTCGATCATCGGATGATGCTTCATTATATAAAGCACCTGTTGGACGTAAGCCTCGTCTTGTTCCCCGGGATCTAACACCTGCCGGCGAATGGATTCCTCATCGTCTCCCAGGCCGGCATCAGCATTCCCTTGTCCTTGGGGAAACGCCATATCCAGCCAATTCAATAAATTTCTCCATTCTTCGTAGTGACGCTCATCCTCTCCTTGACAATGCAGCAAAAACTGCAGCAGCTCGCGCGCATCGTCATATTGCTCCGCTTCCAGCATGCGGGTTAACTGAATTTGATAGTGATCCAGCATTTTAGGAAAGAGAAATACGTTATCCTTATATGAATCATCTTGAGGAGGATTGGAAGTTGTAATGATAACACCGCCTTTTTATGCCGACATCCGCATTGTTAGTCCTTATGTACGGTTCGATTATATCATACGAGAGTAAAAAGAGAAAAACCGGGCGTGCCTGTTGCTTTAAAAAACTGGCTGTGCTATTATAATCCATGCTTGAATGAAGCGCGGGTGTAGTTCAATGGCAGAACGCCAGCTTCCCAAGCTTGAGGCGAGGGTTCGATTCCCTTCACCCGCTCCATTTTGTTTTTAAGATGGACTGTAAAAAACTGATTTTCGTTATTGCAATTTGATTCATGCCATGATAAGATGATTCATGTTTCTGTCTCCGTTATCTTGTCCCAGTAGCTCAGTCGGATAGAGCACTCGCCTTCTAAGCGAGTTGTCGGGGGTTCGAATCCCTCCTGGGACGCCATTTTATCCATTAAGAATGGTTTACACTTCATTTCATTTATTTAAACGCCAAAACCTCCTTTGAGACTTCTGCCTCCGGAGGTTTTTTTATGTCTTCTTATTAACGGAGCGCTGTACGATTGCTATTCATAAACGGATGTACAGTTCCGCCCGTTTTGTTTCGATTTATATAATGCCAGATCCGCGTAAGAGAAAGCTTCTAAAGCACTCATTTGCTTCGTAGGGAAGACGCTGTAAATACCGAGGCTTATCGTAACAATATCGCTGATCGGCGAACAGGAATGAGCTATGTTCAGCGATTCGACTGCGGTGCGGATTTTTTCCGCCAATTCGAGTGCTTCAGCCTGTTCCGTATCGGGCAGGAACACAGCGAACTCTTCGCCGCCATAACGGGCCACAAAATCGGAAGGTCGTGAAAAGCTGTTCTTGATGCAGGTTGCAACTTCAATAAGGCACTTGTCCCCGGTCAAATGGCCGTAGGCGTCATTATATAACTTAAAAAAGTCGATATCGATTAAAAGAATGGAAAATACGGATTTCGATTGCTCCGCCCTTTTCCATGCTGATCCCAAATACTCATCCATCCAGCGGCGGTTTGGAATATCGGTCAGGCCGTCTTTAAGGGAAATTTCTTTCAGCTTCTGGTTCATTTCCCGAACCATCCGCTCCGCTTGCTTCTGATAGGTAATGTCACGGGCAACGACCATGGCCGCTTCTTCAGCATTAAACTTGATCTTGGTTATCGTAATCATCATATCCAAATCCGTATGATTATCTGCCGCCAATACATATTCCAAACGTAAGGGGCCAGGTTGATCCCGGGTGAGATAACGAGGCAGATACTTTAACAGCGGATCGTTATGCTCTGAAGATAAAAAAGAGTTCAGGTATTCAGCATCATATGGAGCGCTGTTGTCCGGCAGGCTGAACATTCGTGTAGAAGCCGGATTAGCGTACACGAATTCATCGTTTTGGAAAACCAATATAAGATCCGGTGAAAGCTCCACCAAATTTTTATAACGTTCCTCGCTAAATCTCAATTGTTCCTCTGCCAGCCTTCTTTGAATGATTTCTTCACGGTATTCAATCTCATCCATAACGATATCCGCAAATTGCTGCAAGAGATCCATGTCGGATTGTTCAAACACCCTCGGCTCGGAATCGATGACACAGAGGGTGCCTAAAATGTTCGATGTATTCGTGCGTAGCGGGGCTCCTGCATAAAACCGGATATGCGGCTCATGAACAACCAGACGATTGTGGCTAAAACGCTCATCAAGCCGCGTATCATGAACGATGAGGGCTTCTTTGTGAGCAATGACATATTGACAGAAGGAGGCCTCCCGCTCCGAGCCTCGTTCCGATAACAATTGGCCGGACAAGCCGATACAGGATTTGAACCATTGACGGTCGGAAGTAATTAAAGAGATCAAAACGACAGGCATTCGAAAAATCTTCGAGACCATCTCCGTAATGCGGTCAAATGATTTCTCCGGTTCAGAAAATAAGATATCCAAGGAATAAAGTTCCTGTAACCGGTTTGTTTCGTCGTCCTCAGAATAAAATACGACACCATTATTTGTCTCCATGGGTGATCCCCCTCAAATGAAAATGCTTACAATTTATTCTGGCTGCATGTACAGGTCCCTGAACTATTATAAATCAGGGAAAATTTTTCTGCTTAAAATTATTTGTATAATCCGCGTCATTGTTGTCCATAATAGTTTTTGACGGTGTGAAGAGAGGTGTGGTTCCATTGGGCCATTTGGTGCAAGGACTGCAGGAGGAACTGATCTAAACACTCAGCAAAGAAAGCGAGGGGTTGTGCTGCAGAGTCATTCTGATACACACACGCCCATCACCCGATCCGCTACGAAGTGGAGGCCCTCTAGGTCTTGGTGAGCAAGCGGTGCCCAAGTTTTTCTTACAACGTTAAGTGTGATATTGAAGCGACTCAACAATCAAACACCGTCGAAGGAGAGCCTGTAAAATGGCTCTCCTTTTCTTTCAAGACGGATTATGGCGATATCGGCAGTACCAGGTTTCAAGGTGCTCTGCATCCGGTTATTACAATACTAATGAACTGAACCATAACCTATCAAGATACGGAGGGATGCCATGAATTCCCAACGCCGCTTTCAACTTAAAACGTTCGCAGAACAGCTGTACTGCCGCTTCCGCGATGACGAAGTGCCTGCGCTTGGAGCCCAACTGACGTATTATTTGATTTTATCATTTTTTCCTTTTCTCATTTTTCTGATTACGATCATCAGTTTCGTACAGCTGTCCGAAGCGGAATTAATGTACGCGATCACCCGTATGCTGCCGGATGAATCCGGAAGCATCGTGACATCCATTCTGGACGAAATAAGGACAGGCCGCAGCGGAGCCCTGCTTTCCTTCGGTATGCTTGCAACCATCTGGGCCGCGTCCAATGGGATCAATGCGATCATCAAAGGGCTGAACAAAGCTTATGACGAGGAAGAGAACCGTCCTTTCTGGAAAGTCCGGGGAATTTCGATATTGGCAACATTGGTATTGGCATTAATTATTCTTACCTCCTTGTTCATGCTTATCTTTGGCCATATGATCGGACAGCAAATTTTTAAGGCCCTTGATTATCCCGGCGGCTTCGAAATATTATGGAGAGCTGCGCAGTATTTGATTCCGTTGATTATTATGATCGGTGTATTCATGCTGCTTTACCGGATTGCGCCGAATCGGGTCATAACGTTTAAAGAAGTCGTTCCTGGTGCGGTCTTTGCAACGCTGGGCTGGATTGCGACATCCATGCTGTTTTCCTTTTATGTCAGCCAGTTCGGCAGCTACACCAAAACCTACGGCAGTATCGGCGGTGTGATCGTACTGCTTATCTGGCTGTACCTGAGCTCCATCATTATTCTGCTGGGCGGGGAAATCAATGCAGCTTTGGCCTTTGTGCGCGAAGGAAAAAACAAAACGGAATGTAAAACCTACGGGCTCGAGCTGCCTTTCTTTAAAAAGAAAAAATAAACCTCTCTATGCCGTTCAAAAGGCAATAGAGAGGCATTATACTTATGCTCGAGGGACTCCGCAAGGAGTCTTTCTCACTTAGGAGATCTCACACTTACTGAAGCGTTGTTCTGTGCGGGATGTTTAACATTTTTCTCCACCACGCCTTCCGCGTAGTCCTGATCCTCATCATAGTGACGACCTTTGTTATCTTTTGTCTTCACCATTTCCATTCACCTCCTTCCTTACAAAAACCGCCTTGAATCAATGAATGATTTCAGCCAGATCAGCCCGAACATTGCCGAATGACAAGATGGCTTCCTTGAAGACTTCCCGCTCTCCCCATTTGGTCTTCATTTCATCGCTTTCAAACAGATTGCCGCTAATTTCCTCAAAGGCGTTATGCATGTTGTTGTCGTACCAATCGATTTCGGCAGCTGCATCATTATGGACAATCGAGTGCATATCGTAATCGTTGTCCTGTGAAGCGCTGAAATAGACAAGCATCTCCGCTCTGGCCGGATCATCCGTTCTCACTTCGACCTCTCCACAGCGCGCGCCATCCTTATTTACCGCCCTGCGTACATGTGCTCCAACCACATTCATTCCATCAACCCCCTTATCAAAAACAATGAAGTAAAAATACGGGACTTTCTGCCTAGCTTCATGCGGCATCCTGCTTTAGCTTCCCCCCATAGACAGACATTTTATGCCTCTTTCGCGCATATACCTCATAGACCCAGTTTAACGCCCTGCAAAATCGACAGGAGAGAGGAATGAATACTATGTGCGGAATTACCGGATGGATAGATTGGACTCACGATCTAACCCATCAAAGTGAAAGCTTGGAGAAAATGACGGAAACCCTTGCTCCCCGCGGTCCGGATGCTTCAGGAGCCTGGATAACGAAGCATTGTGCACTCGGACACCGCCGGCTTAGCGTGATCGATCCGGAGAATGGAGCTCAGCCGATGGTTCGAATATCCGGTGACGATACGTATGTCATCGTATATAACGGGGAGTTATATAATGCTTTGGAGCTGCGGAGAGAACTGGAAAACCGCGGGCGGAGATTTACAACCAACTGCGATACCGAGGTGCTGCTGGTCGCTTATATTGAGTGGGGGATGGATTGTCTGGACCGTTTTAACGGCATTTTTGCTTTTGCTATATGGGATAACAAGGATGAACGCTTGTTTCTTGCGAGGGATCGGCTGGGTGTCAAGCCGTTGTTCTACAGCCGCGCCAATCAGCTGTTTCTATTCGGATCAGAGCCCAAAGCGATTCTTGCCCATCCTGCTTGCCCGCCTGAGGTAGGTGCCGAGGGACTCGCCGAAGTGTTCATGATGGGACCGGCCAGAACTCCCGGCCATGGCGTTTATCGTCATCTGTCGGAGCTTCGGCCCGGACAATGCTTGATCGCCGACCGTTCGGGCGTCCGTATCCGGACCTATTGGCAATTAGAGAGCAAGCCGCATACGGAGAGTATTGAGGAGACTGCAGCGCAGGTGAAATTTTTGCTGCAGGATACAGTTGAAAGGCAGCTCATATCGGATGTTCCAATCTGCACGCTGCTGTCGGGCGGACTTGATTCCAGCGCCTTGACCACTCTGGCTGTACATTACTATGAGCAAACCGGCCAAGGTAGTGTTCACACCTATTCCGTCGATTACGTGGACAATGACAAGCATTTTAAGGCGAATGCCTTTCAGCCAAATTCCGATGCGCCATGGATAACACGGATGACCAGTCATCTGGGCACGATTCATCATCCCGTTCAATTCGATACACCCGAATTGGCGGATGCGCTGGATGCCGCCGTAGCGGCACGGGATTTGCCGGGTATGGCCGATGTGGACGGCTCACTGTATTTGTTTTGCCGTGAAATTAAGAAAGGTGCGACGGTTGCCCTGTCAGGCGAGGCGGCCGATGAGATCTTCGGAGGTTATCCTTGGTTTCATCGCGAGGAGGCGTTAAATGCCGGCACATTTCCATGGGCGCTAGCATCCAAGATGCGTGCTGAGCTGCTGTCCCCCGATTTAGCGGCCTGGATTAAACCGCTGGATTATATTGGCGACCGTTATTCGGATGCCGTTGCGGAGGTTCCGCGTCTAAAGGGCGAAACGGAGGAAGAAAATAAGATGCGGACGATGTCCTATTTGAACATTACCCGGTTCATGCCGACGCTGCTTGACCGCAAAGACAGAATGAGCATGGCGGTTGGATTGGAAGTGCGGGTTCCATTTTGCGACCATCGCCTGGTAGAGTACGTATGGAATATCCCTTGGGAGATCAAAACCGCCGGTGACCGGGAGAAAGGAATACTCCGCCGGGCGCTGCGCGGCGTTCTGCCGGATGATGTACTTACCCGCAAAAAAAGCCCCTATCCCAAAACGCATAACCCGAACTATTTAGCAGCTGTGCGGCAAAGGCTGCTGGAGGTGCTTGATGATCCTTCGTCACCGCTGCTTCCGCTCGTTAATGTGAAGAAGATTCGGGAGCTCATCCACTCGGCGGACGCTTCCTCTAACCTTCCGTGGTTCGGTCAATTAATGTCAGGCCCGCAATTGTTCGCCTATCTAACGCAGGTCAACACCTGGTTAAAAATGTACAAAGTCACCATCCGTTAAGGAGGAATAAAAGCCCCGCTGCGCTGTACAAGGCGTGACGGGGCTTTCATTCGTTACGAGGATAATTGGTTCATTAATCGGGACAAAGCTTCTCCCCTATGGCTTATGCGCTGTTTTTCTTCTGTCGATAGCTCCGCCATTGTGCGGCGTAATGCCGGCACCCAAAATAACGGATCGTAGCCAAAGCCGCCCTCACCAAACATGCGATCGATAATAAAGCCGCTCACAGCGCCTTCAGCATGCAGAGCGGTCCCATCGGCCGGATTATACAACGCCAACGCACACACGAATTGAGCGCTGCTTAACAGCTTCACATCTGAGGGAAGGTCGCCCGTGATCGCATGCTGGTCTACAGAAGCCCCTGCCAATTCCTTCAGCAGCTTGGCGTTGTTCGCCGCATCTTCCGCTCCTTCTCCCGCATATCTTGCCGAATAGACACCCGGAGCTCCGTCCAGAGCATCCACGCATAATCCCGAATCATCGGCAAGCACCGGAATACGAAGCGTTTCCCCAACGATACGCGCTTTGATCAATGCATTGGCTGCAAAGGTCGGCCCGTCCTCCACGATTTCCGGCAAACCGGTAAAATCAAACATGCTTTGAACGGTGATGCCCAGCTTGCCGAAGGCATGCGAAAATTCCCTTACCTTGCCTTTGTTCTTTGTTGCAACAACTACGACGTCCGTACCCAGCTTCATACCTATACAGCTCCGATCCGCTTCCCGATCTCACCGAGCGTTTCCTTCTGGTGTACGATAAGGGATTGAATGCCCGCCTCGGCATACTCCAGCAATGCATTCAGCTCATTTCGCGAGAATGGCGCATCTTCTCCGGTGCCCTGTACCTCGACAAATTTGCCGCTGCCTGTCATGACAACATTCATATCCACCTTGGCTTTGGAATCCTCTTCGTAATTAAGATCCAGCAGCACCTTCTCCTGAATGACGCCTACGCTGACCGAAGCCAAGTAATCCCTAATCGGATAACGGGCAAACTGCACGTTTTGGCTAAGCTTGTGAATAGCAAGAGCCATGGCGACAAATGCGCCGGTAATCGAAGTTGTGCGGGTACCACCATCCGCTTGGATGACATCGCAGTCGATCGTAATCGTTCGCTCTCCGAGGGCCTGCAAATCGACAATCGACCGCAGGGCTCTGCCGATCAACCGTTGAATTTCCATCGTTCTGCCTGTCAGCTTGCCTCTTGCTGATTCACGTTGGTTGCGGGTTTGCGTCGCACGCGGCAGCATGGAGTACTCTGCGTTGATCCAGCCTTTGCCCTGGCCTTTCATAAAGGGCGGCACACGGTCTTCGACTGTAGCCGTGCATAACACCTTTGTGTCGCCCATCTCAATCCATACGGAGCCTTCCGCATATTTATTTGTATTCAACATGATCTTAACCGGCCGCAATTGGTTGGTTAGCCGTCCTTCTGTTCTCATGTTTGTGGCCTCCTGATCAATCGAATTTTACGCAATCTCCACTATTTTACCAAAGTAAAACCGGAAAAGCACCCTCGATTGTTACAGCTTTAACGGATTCACATAATCCGGCCGATTCACCGGCTGATCGTATGCGCGATTATTCGTATCCGTCACATCCGTTTGACCGTTCATCTGGATCTGTACTTTGTCCGTACCGGTATTTTCAGTGATCGATAGAATGACGGCCTGAATCATCTCGGCCGGCGTTTTTTGGCCTGCCTGATGACTGTCATCCAGAAGATCAACCGTTACGATGTCATCCTCAATGGCAATGCTGCGGACTTCAATGTCCGGTGTCATCACGCCTGTCAAAGAGCTGTGATGAAGCGGGCCGGCTATCAACTGCTGCATGGCCGTTTTGGCGACATCTTCGCTGCGGTCCACCAAGCGGGTTACGGGAACATAATACTGCAGATCATCTGGCGTAACAGAGGAGAAGTATAACGTGACAGGCATCGACCGGCTAAAATCTACTCCATCGGCTTTCTCCAGATTGATGCCAATCTTGCGTGTTAGAGGCTCATCCAAAGGAAACCCGTCAACCGGCATTTCCCGCAGCTTTTCGCCTTCATTCCACAATACAACGCGTTCAATGTCCGGGAAGCCCGTTAATGTCCAGGTAATGGCTTCGACAATACGCCGCTCATCCTGAAGGCTGTAATCTGTGAACGATGCAGAGAGATCCACGATCGCCAGCTTCTGGTCTTTGACATAATTAAAGCCTTTCACCTGTGTCCCCTTAGGAAGAATCGCTTGAAATCCTTCCGGAAGCTGATTGGCATATTCAGAGCTGTCCACCATCATTTCCAGTGCCAGCTGCTCCGCCTTCCGATTTTCGTCTACCGCCACCTGCAGCGTTACCGGTGCGATATAATTATTGCGATCCTTCAAGTACACGGTCATCTGGCTGCCCTCACCCTGCTGCATGGCCTGTCCGTCGTCTATCGCGCTGGTGCCGCCTTGGGACTCGGCAGGCGGTGGATCGATCTCCTGCGCCGCTTGCTTAGAGAAGATCCCGCACCCCGCTGTTGCCAAAAGCGTTAATGACATGAATGTAATGAACCCAGCCTTGCGAATCTGTTGATAATGAACCATATTGAACGTTCCTCCCCGTCAATGATGATAGGCATTTGGTACAGCTTCTGTTTTGTAGTACTATGTATACGAGCCCTACTTTTTTTTAGACCAGTTTTGTCCACAATCGCTAGCAAAGAGGTGTGTTCCATGTCTGATCCAAGTGTATACAGCTTAAACAGCCAAAAAGTAGCGAAAGCAACCGAGCAATGGCTCCATAAACGGGGCGTTACCAAAAGAGAAATTGCCAACCTGGTTATGGTTCTTCAGAAAGACTACTTTCCGAATCTGACGATTGAAGAGTGCGAAGAGAATGTCGATGCGGTATTGTCCAAGCGTGAGGTACAAAATGCGGTACTGACCGGGATCCAGCTCGATATCCTCGCGGAGGAGGGTAAGCTGCTGTCGCCGCTGCAGGAGATGATCGAAAATGATGAGGGGCTTTACGGCTGTGATGAGATTCTCGCCTTATCGATCGTAAATGTATATGGCAGCATCGGCTTCACGAATTTCGGTTATGTCGATAAATTAAAGCCGGGCGTGCTGAAACAGCTAAATGATAAAACAGACGACCAGATCCACACGTTCCTTGATGATATTGTCGGCGCGATCGCCGCGTCGGCAAGCAGCCGGATCGCCCACCGCAAGCAAGCTGAGCGCGAAGGCATTACGGCACCGCCGCTCGACTAACAGCAGCATCAGCATAGAGTGCTGCTGGCGGCGAGCCGAACCAGACGGAGAACATACGAAGGGCAGTCCCAAAAAAGGGTAATGAAAGGAACCACTTTCTCCAGATGGGAATGCGCAGTTCTCTGTTGAACCTCAATGAAACAAGGGGCTCCCCATGTCATCATCATAGATGACTTATGGGATAGCCCCTTGCTGATTTTACAAAACGGATCACGCCGTTTTGCCCTTCCTCTCTTGCTTGACCACGCTTAACAAGATGCTGTAAATGCGCCAGCGTCTCCGACATGGCAAAGCGCAGGTTATGTATATTGCCCTTGATGCGTTCACCGAACTGCAGCTCACATACTTCGAATGCCGTAACCGGGCGTTCAAGCCAATCCAGCATAAGCTGCAGCCGCCTGTCGTGATGGGCCAGCAGTGCCCCGATGCGTCCGGCAAAATCCGGGAATGGATTGCGGTGACCCGGAAACGCCATCGACACTTCGTACTTGGCCAGCGCCTCCAAGCTATTCATGAACGTTTGCAGCGGATCTTCATCCTCATCCGGCATAATACTGACATTCGGAGTAATATCCGGCAGCACCGTATCCCCGCAAATGATTCTCCTCGAAGCGCCATGATAAAAGCACAAATGCCCATTGGCATGGCCGGGAGTGTGAATGATCTGCCAGTCCAATTTCCCTAACCGGAATATCCCGCTCAGCTCCAAAGGCCGGATGCTCGGTTGTGGAGACACCATCTGAACGAAGCTTTCAAAATGCGGTTCAATTTGCTCCAGCAGCGCATCCGGCATCCCATGCTGAGCATAGATACCGGCTAATGCGTCACCAAAGTCACGATGCGCTCCCCACAGCCGTTGCGTATAGTTATACGATAACTGCGACATATAGACCGGCGCGCCGGTCTGTTCCTGGAACCACCCTGCCAATCCATAATGATCCGGGTGATGATGTGTCAGTACGATCTGTTTAATATCCGAGTACCGGATGCCGTAACGGCTAAAAATGTGCTTCCAGCTTTCCACCGCCTGAGCTGTATGCAGGCCCGGATCGATCAATGTGTACCCATCGTCTTCAGGAAGGAGGTAGCTGTTCACCCATTTCAAAGAGAACGGAAGAGGCACCTTCACCTGAATCCAGCCGTCATCCCATACGATTGAATCTGTATTTGCTTCTGTCAATTCCGCACCCTCCCGGTCATAATCATCCGTTTGGAACGCAGCTCATCATATGCTGAACCGTCGTAATCCCCGTAGATAACATCCAGTTCAAGCCCCGCCTCGGACAGTCCCTGCTCGAACCAGGTTCGGTCATACAGTCTTACCCGCTCCGAATAATGGCGCTTCTCACCCGCAGCCAATTGGATGACGATCTCCTTTTTCACCCAATTCTCATCGACCATCCTGGTCTCATCAATTGTCCAGCCTGTTTCCTCATCTATTCGCTGCGAATGCGGCACCAAATGCTGCACAACATAAGCAGGGTTTAGATAATCGATGAGAAATTGTCCGTCCTCGGCCAGGACCCGGCGCAATTGTTTCAGCACCTGCTTGTTATCCGATTCCTTCTCGAAATAACCGAATGAAGTAAACAGATTGACCGTCGCCTTAAATTCACCCGCAGCAAAGGGAAGCTGGCGCATGTCTCCCTGTACCCATCGTACCTGCTTCGACTCGTCCTTGCGCTTAGCTTCTTCAAGCAGCGGCCCGGACAGATCTATGCCGGTCACTTGATAGCCGAACCCGGCCAGCGCCAAAGCATGCCTTCCCATTCCACAGCCCACATCAAGCAACGGAACACCGGCAGGAAGCTTTAGCCAACCCACCATATTGCTAACCTCGCGATATGCATTTTCCCAGTCCCTATGTTTATATACGACCATATAATCGGTTCCAAAGCTCTTCTCATACCATTCGCCCATTCTTGCTCCCCCTGCTCTACCATTCTTTTCTTTATATTACTTGATTAACGGCGGCAGGGCAAAGCAGCGCTGATATAATCGCTTCAGATGGCCGATTACCTCATTTCCATCAGCCGGTTTGTCCTCTTCAGCTCCTCAATGGAGGCCGCTCCGATGCCGAACATCGCAGCCTGCAGCTCGAATTCGATTCGTTCAAATTGCTCGCGGATTTGAGCGAGCACAGTCTCTTTGGACAGCGCGCCGTTTGCTGCCGCACGTGGCAGCAGCACGCGTCCAAAACCGGCCAGATCCGCACCCAGCGCAAGCGCCTTGGCAGCATCGATCCCGTTGTGAAGCCCGCCGCTGGCGATGACAACCGAATCGGGCGCATGCCGCCTGACTTCCCGAACACAATATGCCGTTGAATTGCCCCAACCGGCAAACGCCTCAGCCGCCTGCTTTCTTAACGGATCGCGGCTTCGGTATTTCTCAACCTGGCTCCAAGAGGTGCCTCCGGCGCCGGCCACATCCACAAAGGAGACTCCCACACCGATCAGCGCTGCTGCTGTTTCGCCGTCAATACCCCAGCCTACCTCTTTAACGCCTACAGGTACGTTTAATTCTCGGCATACCACTCCAATTTGCTTCAGCAGCCCGCGGAAATCGGTATCCCCCTCCGGCTGAAAAATTTCCTGCATGCTGTTCAGGTGCAGCACAAGCGCATCGGCTTCAGCCAGCTCCACCGCTCTTCTGCACGCATCTGCTCCGTAACCGTAATTTAATTGTACAGCTCCTATATTCGCTATGATCGGGATATCGGGCGCTTCCTTTCGCACATAAAAAGTGGAAGCAAGCGCCTCCTGCTCGATCGCAGCCCGCATCGATCCAAGCCCCATCGCCCAGCCTCTGCTTTGCGCAATTTCGGCCAGTCTGCGGTTAATCGTTTCCGCTTCGACCGTTCCGCCTGTCATGGAGCTGACAATCAG
Organism: Paenibacillus abyssi; assembly: GCF_014640295.1. Taxonomy (GTDB): domain Bacteria; phylum Bacillota; class Bacilli; order Paenibacillales; family Paenibacillaceae; genus Paenibacillus_D; species Paenibacillus_D abyssi. Next base: position 96,819 of record NZ_BMGR01000016.1, read on the forward strand.
TGGAGCATGGACCCGTTTGCCAAGAAATTCGCTTTTTAAAGAAATATCCTTAAAAGCAAGCTCAGGCAGCGCACAATGACGAAACCGAAACGAATCGAATCCGGTTTGGATTCCCACGCTTTGCACCTGTTCCTCTAAGCAAATTCGAATATGCTCTCCCTTGCGTCTCGCGGTTAGCGCGTCATTATTATGCAGCGTGCTTTGGTGTTCCGTCATCATGCTCCTCCTTCAGGATCTCCTCAAGAAATCCGCTTCATTAACATGTTTATTCTTTATAAAGCTTGATTATTTGTGCCGCGACCAGTTGTCCGGACTGGGTTACGACCGGCGTTCCTCCGCCGGGATGCGTCGTTCCTCCAACAAACCACAATCCATCGATATGCCGATCGCGGTTGCCCGGCCGAAAAAACGTCTGTCTCGCCGAATTGGAGGAGATACCGTAGATCGCTCCCCTAAATGCAGATGTATCCGACTGAAGCTGCCGGGGGGTATAGCTGAGGCGAACTTCGGCTTGTCGCAAGCCTTCAATCCCCAGTGTTTCCAGTTTAGACAGCACAAGCTCCGAATAACCCTGCTCTTGCTCCGCCCAGTTCCAGGCATCGGATATGTAAGGTGCGTTGACAAGTACAAACAGACTACTGCCGCCAGCCGGAGCAACCTCCGGGTCGGACATGGCAGGATTACATATATAGATTGTCGGATCGGCAGGCGTCAAACATTTGGAAAATATCGCCTCGAACTCCTTCTTGTAATCCGCAGGAAAAAAAACGGTATGATGAAGCAGCTGCTTATACTGTCTGCGTATGCCTATTAATTGTACATACCCGGATAAAGAAGGTTCAAATTTGGCAATGGTCTGCGCGTCCACCAAACGCCGTACCTGATCTTCGATCAGCTCGCTGTATACGGTAAGCACGTCTGAATTGGCGATCACGAGATCGGCTGATTGTTCTCCCGCTTCCGTCTCCACGCCAACCGCTTTTTCCTGACGAATCATGATCCGCTGTATCCGAACACCGGTTTGAATCCGGACGCCGAGCTCCTCCGCCAAGCAAACGAATGCCTCAGCAAGGCTGTATGTTCCGCCCTTCACGCCGTAAACTCCGAGCTCGGCTTCCACATGCGCCAGCATGGCGAAGATTGCCGGCGCGCGGTATGGAGAAGAACCGACATAGGTCGCATATCTCCCAAACATCGCAAGCGTATTGGGATGGCGGAAGTAACGCTTCAGCAGCTGATGGAGTGAAGTAAACGGTCTAATGCTTGCAAAAGCGATTCCCATCGCCGGATTCCATTTGTCCTGCCAGCGCAGAGGCAGCTGGTTCAAAAACCGCTGTTCGGAGATGTGATATAATCTCGCCGCTTCCGCTCGGAAGGACCGATACGCGATGGCATCTTCCGGGCAGTACAAGGCAATTTGATCCTCCATCGATTCCGGTGTGTCACTCAAATCTACCACTGAGCCGTCCGCAAAAATATTGCGGGTTCGTGGAACTAGGGGATAGAGCGAAACATAGTCATGCAGTTGTCTGCCAACGGATGCAAATACCTGCTCAAAACGCGAAATCATCGTGATCGTGCTGGGTCCCCGATCGAAGCGGTAGCCGTCGGCTTCAATCCGCTGCAATTTCCCTCCGGTAGTCGCCTGCTGTTCCAGCACGGTCACATCAAATCCGGCATGCGCGAGCCGAATCGCCGCGGATAAGCCGCCAAGGCCCGCCCCGATGACAATGACCTTCTTTGTATATCCGTTTCTCATCGGTACGCCCTCCCTTTCCAGGCGTAACCTTTCCCAAAAGCAGAGGCAGCCCATGACGCGATTCCGATCGCGATAACGGCTGCAATACTGAAGGGGAGAAACAGCCCAAGCCACACCGGCTGGCTCTGCATCCTGTCGATGGCCATTTTCACCGCAGCTCCCGCGGCATACCCCAATAGCCCGGGGACGAGGAGCTGCGGCTGCCACGGCGACAAGAGGACCGCTGCCGCCGGCAATAAATAGAGCAGGCTGTACATCATGAAGACCACTGCCAGCAGCAGCGGATTTCTGCCTAGACCGGCATACATGTTTTTCTTGTAGCCCGCCCACACTTCGGCAGCATTGTGGTACATGCGCATATGAACAACGCCGCGCACATCCGCAAGCGTTACCCTGCCGCGCGCACGCTTTACCGCCCGGGCAAGCGCCATATCATCCACCAGCTCACAGCGGATCGCCTCGTGACCGCCAACCTGGCGATAGGTTTTTGCATCGATAAGCAAACATGCCCCATGAGCGGCTACAAATTTCGGATCGCTTGATCGGCTTACCAGTTGGATCGGCAGATGGCAGCCGATCGTAAATCCCATCATCGGTACGACGAGCTTCTCCAGCCATGTGCCGGTGTTTTGCAGCGGAAAGCCGGTGATCAGACCGCTCTGCTGGCGCTGTCCTGCTGCAAGCAGCGCCGCGGCAGCTCCCGGCTCCAGCCTTGCATCAGCATCCAGAAACAGCCACCAATCTCCCTTCGCCGCTTCCGATAACTGATGGCAGGCGTAACATTTACCTACCCACCCGACAGGAACCGCTGTGCCTTCGATTAACCGCACCCGCTCGTCAATTGCCGCCAGACGCTGCACAATCCCGGCTGTCTCATCCTCCGAACGGTCATTCAAGACAATGATTTCAATGCTCTCCCTATCTATTGCTTGGCTCATCACAGATCGAAGGCATGCTTCGATATTGGCGGCTTCGTTTCTAGCCGGAATGAGGATAGACAGCAGTTGCTCTGCGGAAGAGCCATCAGCCGGTCGCTGTTCCGGTTTGATGTCCTCCAGCTTGGGGAGCTGGCGCACATTCCAAAGCGAGAAACCGAGCTGCGCAAGCAGCAGGCCTAAGACGATCCAAAGAATGATTTCCATGCGTCCACCCTCTTTTTCACGGCATCGAATCTATCGCTTGTGGAACGCCCCGGCCTCAGCAGCTGTGCAAAATCCGAACCGGCTGCTGTGCCTGACACTACAAGTTCCTTGTGCCGAAGCAGCTGCACATTGAAATGGTCCGAAATGAGACGGACTGCCTCAGCTCTCCCAAGCTCATTCCATGGATAGCGGATAGGCTCACCGGCAGCCAGTGTAACCTCTGCCTTCTGGTAATGTCCCATTGTATAGTAAATCGTGACAGGAATAACTGCCGTCTTAGGAGAACGTTCAAGCAGAAAGCCGATTCCGTTTTGAAATACAAGCGGCTGTTTCTCCAGGTGCTGAATATCGCCTTGCGGGTAGATCCATACCTGCTTCCCGGCGTCCAACAGAGAGACGGCGTATTTCAATGATTGCGTTAAACCTCTGGATGACGATTTATCAATGGAAAAGGCTCCGAGCTTACGGAAAAAACGATATTGTCGCATTTGCTTTTCGTCCATCATAACGTAGTGGTCACCACGGGAGCAAGTTCGGAATAGATGATAGGCAATGAGTCCATCCCACCATGAACTATGGTTCATGACATATAGTATCCCCTGCTGCTCTTGCGGATCCAAACTGCCCTGCAGCCCGATCGAGTGAAAATGCCGCCGCAGCAGACAATGCTTATTATAATGAAAGAATACGGTGTCAAACCATCTGCTTTTGACGGCCTCGATCAATTCGCAGCCTCCCCTCCACCAACAGTCCGATTGTTATCGCAATCAGAAACGCTCCCCATAAGCTTTCTTTAGCAGCGAGCAATCCGAACATCAAACACATGCCTTGGTACAATCTCGCCGCCTCTAACCGCAGCATTTCCTCCGGAGCTCGGAGCGGAAACAACAAGGATAAAAGTGCGGCAAGCATGAACCAGCTCACAAAATTTTGCAGCGGAATGCCGTAATAAGCGCCAAGCACATTCGGATCGTTCCATATCCAGAACTCCCGCGCGTAAGCTACCGGATCGAGAATCAGATCAAATGCAAGCGCAAGCGCCCCAACTTGAAGTGCGCGGCCCAGGCGGCTTCGCGCTGCCGAGAGCAGAACGGCATTGCCGACCACGCCGATCCAGGCAAAGCCAATCGCAAGCGGAACGCCGTCCTGCCAGAACCGGAGCGTATCCGTATATTCATAGATGCCGAACGGATAACCGCTTATCGTACCGATCCATTCAACTACAAAAGTAATAACGCCAACCAATAACAGCCGGAAGCCTATTGAGAGCCCCGAGCTGCGCCCGGTGTTCGAGGCTTGAGATTGCCATTGCATTCTCCAAACTAACGATGCGGCGTATGCGGCATAGAACACAAGAAACAATCCATTGCTGAAATGCAGCCATTCCGGCACTTGATAAAACAGCATCAGCACTAATCCGATCGCAAGCCAGGACCAAAAGACGACTCGAATGATCTTTCCCGCCTGCCCAGGGGCTTTCTCGATTCGATAAGCCAGTTCCCTGTTCATGATACCGCAGTGCTCTCTTCACGTTCTTTCGGCAGCGGCATGCCGTGTTTTTTCAGCAGCTGCTGCAGCAGCGTCATTTTTCTCCAGGCGGGCACATGGGCACGTCTTGTAAACACATCATAATGATGCCGGGCGGCATCCTCTAAAATGGCTCCATACATGCGCGCGGCCAGCTCGACACAGAATGCGCTTTGACGAGGATATGCCTCCAGATTGCACAGCCCTTTCTCGAACCAGTCTCCAGCCAGCAAACAGAGCTCCTCGATCAATGATGTCCAAGACGAATTCATTACACCGCTTTGAAAATCTTGCAGCGTATAATTGTGCTTCGCCAATAATTCAAGCGGGATATATCGGCGGCCGCGGTCCCTGTCTTCTCCCACATCCCGTACAATATTGACAATTTGCATCGCTTTCCCGAGCCAGATCCCTGATTCCGCTACATAACGGTCCGGATGGCCGTGCAGGACAGGAAGCAGCATTTCACCGACCGTTCCCGCCACCAGGTAACAGTACCTCTCGAGCTGCTCCATCGATTCATAATGGGTCAAATGGCTATCCAACCGCTGCCCCTCCATTTGCTTCCAGAAGGGCGCCTTTGATACCGGAAATGAAGTAAACAGCCAGCGCAGCGCAGGCCAGATAAAATGTCCTTCCGCTGTCTCCAATTGATCAAAGCGCTCTGCCAGCTCTTCCGGTGTGTAACAGGAGCGTTCAGGTTCATCGGTCGCATCGTCAATCAAGCGGCAAAACGCATAGATGACGAATACAGCTTCCCTTCTAGGACTTTGCAAAAATCCGAACGCTTTATAAAACGTCGACGAGCCTTCCTTGATCATCGCCTCGCAAGCCTTCAACACTTCTTTTACGTCCCTGTCCATCTATCCCGCTCCCTTACAAGTTGATCGGTTACTAATTTCGCTCCCTGCATAACGATCGGCACTCCGCCGCCAGGATGGATCGATGCGCCAACGCTGTAAAGTCCTTTAATAGGATAAGGAACGATCTGCGGACGGAAGACACCGGATTGGGCCAATGTCGGCGCGATACCGAAGCTTCCTCCCTGATACCATCCCTCTGCTGCGCCATCGGCAGGCGTTCGTACCTTTTTCCAGCGGATCGATACCCGCAGTCCGGGAAAAGCTCTTGCCTCAAGATCACGGATCACCCGATCAGCGAGCCGGTTCCCTTCTCGTTCCCAATCGAGGGATTGGCTGTCATCGCCTGCTGCCGGAAGAGGCACGGGGATCAATACATACAGCACCGAATGCCCTTCGGGAGCGGCATCGGGGTCGATTCCGCACGGATTGAAAACATAATAAGCCGGCAGTTCATGATCATCACTTGGGAATTTCCCGCTTTCCGCCATGCTGCGCAGGCTGTCATTCAATGCATCCGGCAAAAAGAATTGATGCGTAATGACCGACTGGTCGGTCGGTTGATTGTACGATGAATTCGTATCCCTATTCCATCGCCGATCGGTACCTAGATAGATAAGAATACTGCCGCAGGATGGTTTATAGCCCTTTCTGCCCGGCAGGTTTTCCGATTTGATCATGGATGATAAATGAGGAAAATCGCCATTGAAAACAATAGACTGATGCCTGTGAAATGTCCCGCCCTCGGTGATGACTCCGCTCACTTTCCCCTGCTCGGTTATAATCTCCTTGATTTTGCCGGCCGTTCCGGTAATCATTTGAACCCCGGCCTGCTGCAGCCGCTCGCTCAGCAGCGAGGCAAGCCCTGCATACCCGCCCTTCCAATACCAGATCCCGAATGCATGTTCCGCATAAGGAATGAAGGAATAGAGTGAAGGAGAACCGCTCGGCATGCCGCCGACGTATAACGTTTGCAGCGAAAACGCGTCTATCGCCCTTTCCGACTTGAAATATCGGGATGCCAGCTGTCTAGCATTTAGATAGATTCGCAGCCGGCCAAGCAATCTTAAATGATCAACCGTAAAAAAATCGCGTTTTCGCAAAAAGGGCCGTTCCAGGAACTTTGCTTTCCCTTCGAGAAAAGCAGGCCGCATATCCCGCATATAACGCGCTAATCCCATTCCGTCTCCGGGTGAAAAGCGCTCAAGCTCTTCCGCCATCCGCTGCGGATCTCTCCACTTCGTGATGGTCATGCCATCGGGATAATGAATGCGGTACATCGGATCACATTCGAGAAGCGAATACATGGACGAATCAATCCCTGCCTCCGACAACAGATTTTGAAGCATTTCGGGTAGCAGCACGATCGTCGGTCCGCGGTCGATACGGTATTCACCCCCATTTCCTTCAAAGGCAAGCCGTCCGCCCAGCTCTTCATTCTTCTCATATAGCTGAACAGGCAGTCCTTTCCTGGCCAGCATCAGAGCGCTCATCATGCCGCCTACTCCGCCGCCGATAATTCCGACACTCATAAGGCACCTTCCCTTATCCATGATTCAGCCATGTTCGGGTCGGCTGCTCTTGCTGTCATTGTCGCGTTGTTAAATACCCGTCCGTCCTGCTCCATCAGCAAACGGCTGCTGATCTGAGCCGACTCCAGTATCGTCGGAAGCCCGCTGCCCGGATGCGTCCCGCCGCCAACCAGCCAGCAGTTGCCAACATCCTGAAAGCGGTTATGCGGACGGAATGCCATCATTTGATCGACAGAGTGCGCAAGATTGAATGCAGCTCCTTTATACACATGAATGGATTGCTGCCAGTCCAAAGGCGTAATGACAGATTCCTCCTCAATATCCCCGGACAGCCCCCGCAGCTCAGGTTCACGCTCCAGCCGGTTTAACACCTGCTCACGAACAGCCATTCGCTGCCCCTCCTCGTTCCAAGGAATCCCGCTGTCCAGATTAGGGACCGGCATGAGCGCGTAAAGCGCCGATTTTCCTTCGGGGGCTAATGTGGAATCAACGGCACCGGGATGATGGAGATAGATGGACGCGTCTTCGGATAGTCGGCCCTGCATCATATCCGATACGTTGCCCGCATAGTCATCGGCAAACATTACCGTATGATGCGGCATTTGAATTTTGCGGTTTACACCTAAATACAGCATATACGTGGAGCATGAAAATTTTAACTTCTGCACCTTCTCAGGGCGGTATTTGTGCAGATCTTCGGGTTGAAACAGCTGTGTCACAGCCGTTCCGAAATCCGCGTTGATCACCACATGATCGGCTTCCAGCTTATCGCCGTTCTCAAGCAGCACTCCTGCGGCGCGGCCATGTTTCGTGATGACCGATTTAACGCTTGTGGATAATGAAATCTCACCGCCCCATTCACGAATCACTTCTGCCATCGCTTCACAAATCCGATTGACGCCTCCGACAGGATGCCATAACCCATACGCATGCTCGATATAAGACAGCATCGTAAATGTGCCTGGACATTCCCACGGCGACATGCCCAAATATTTGGACTGAAATGCGAAGGCGTAGCGCAGCCGTTCATCCTTAAAATAACGCGATAATCGTCCATAGACTGTATCTGTCAAATGAAGTTTAGGCAGAGCCTTCGCCAAATCAGCCTTTATATAATCGCTCAAACGTGTAAACGGCCTTCGCAGCAAAGGCATTACCCGTTCAAACTTAATCCTCTCCTCCTCCATAAACCGGAAGTACCCGTCTGCTTCGCCGGGAAACATTGTTTTCATTTGCTGCGCCATCAATTCCTTGTTGCGTGTCGGCTCAAACTTCACATCTCCGAATTGCAGACGGTACAATGGATCAATTTCGATCAGTTGTATGTAATCGTGGATAGACCTTCCCGCAGATTTAAACAGCTGCTCAATCAATTGAGGCATCATCAGAAACGTCGGGCCCCGGTCGAAATGGTATTCCCCTATGCTCAGTCTGGAAGTTCGTCCTCCGACATACGCTTGCTTCTCCAGTACTTTTACCTTATAACCCTGCGAGGATAAAAGCATTGCGGCAGCTAATCCGCCTGGACCTGCTCCGATGACGGCGATTTGCTTGATCTGTCCCATGGATGGCACTCCTCATTGTTAGACATATCATTATACAAATATTATACAATCATTATACATACTATCCAACCATGTGTAAACGAAAGAAAACTTTAGTTTTATTTGACTCATTTTTTCATAATAATGAATTTTTCAATCATTTTATGTTGTCTAATCTTCAAATAGTGAATATAATGAAAGCAGGTAATTAGAGGGAGGAAGCAGATATGAATATCAAAATCTTCGAGAAGCAGACAGATTTGGATCATTATGCAGCGGATTTGATCGTGGAAACCGTGAAACAAAAAGACCGTCCGGTCTTAGGTCTGGCTACTGGCTCCACGCCGATCGGCATTTATAAATCAATGGTGGAGAAATATCGGAGCGGTGAGGTTTCATTTCGCAGCGTGACGACGTATAATTTGGATGAATATGTCGGCTTGCCATCCGGACATGAGCAAACCTATGCCTACTATATGCAGGATAACCTCTTCCAACATATTGATATACCTGCGGCACAAACGTTTTTGCCAAACGGAATGGCCTCTGATCTGCAATCCGAATGCCGTCGTTACGATGACATGCTGGCCAAGCAGCCGGTCGATCTTCAATTGCTCGGCCTCGGCCACAACGGCCATATCGGATTCAATGAGCCAAGTGATGTTCTGACAAGCGGGACGCATGTCGCTCCGTTGAAAGAATCAACCCGGCTTGCGAATGCGAGATTTTTCAATCATTTGGAAGAGGTGCCCAAGCAAGCAATCACAATGGGCGTGGGCTCGATCCTCAAAGCAAAGACTATTCTGCTCGCCGTACGCGGCGCAGACAAAGCGGCAATTGTGCGGGAGGCGTTAACGGGTCCAATCACGACAGAGTGCCCTGCCTCCTTGCTGCAAACCCACGCAAATGTTATCGTCCTGCTCGATCAGGACGCGGGAAAGGAATTGATAGCGAATGATCCAACCCTCTTCATGGCGCATCAATAACGTTAATATTGTCTCTGAAGATAGAGTAATCGAGGGCACGGTTACGGTTGAAAATGGTCTTATTACAGCTTTAGAAGCAGGTCATCCTGTTACGAACGAGGCAAACGCCGAGGATATTCCAACCTATGACGGCCAAGGAGGGTATCTTCTGCCCGGCTTTATCGACATGCATGCACATGGCGGTTTCGGCAGTGATTTTATGGATGCGGAGCATAACGCATATGATACCATTACCCGTTTCCATGCCCAGCATGGAACAACGGGAATGCTTGCGACAACAATGACCGCTCCACAGGAAGATATCGAAGCTGTTCTGGCATGCGTAGCGGAGTATCAAAGCAAGCAGATGCCTTATGCCGCGCTGCTTGGCGTACATCTGGAAGGGCCGTTTATTAGCCCCAAGTGGCCGGGTGCGCAAAATCCTGCATACATCGTTACGCCACAGAAAGACTGGATACAAAGCTGGAACCGGCGCTGGCCTGCTTTGATTCGGCAGCTTACGTTGGCGCCGGAATCTGAAGGGGCATTAGAGATGATCGCTTGGCTCAAGGAAAACGGGATTATTGCGGCGGCAGGTCATACCGATGCAGATTATGATACGGTCAAACAGGCAGCCGCCCATGGATTGACACAGGCGGTGCATACATACAATGCCATGACTCCGCTGCATCATCGGCATCCTGGAACCGTAGGGGCTGTTCTGACAATCGATTCCATATGCGCCGAATTAATCGCGGACGGTCATCATGTTCATCCTGCTGCAATCCAACTGCTCGCACGTGCCAAGCCTGAGCATCAGTTGGTTCTTATTACCGATGCGATGTCGGCAGCCGGACTCGGAGATGGCGATTACCAATTAGGCGGTCTTGAGGTTACGGTGAGTAAAGGCATAGCAAGGCTGCAGGAGGGCGGCAACCTTGCCGGGAGCACACTGACGATGATTGGCGCTGTCCGGTATATGCGGGACAACACGGACTTATCCATCTCTCAAATCAGTCGTCTGGCTAGTAGCAATCCTGCCAAAAGATTAGGCATATGGGATCGGACCGGCAGCATTCAAGCCGGCAAGCAAGCCGATCTGGTATGGACCGACGAGGACCTGAATATTCAGCAAACCTGGGTAAAGGGCCGTCAAATCATGAATTAGATAAGCAAAAACGGGGCTTCCTAATGGATCGCCCCGTTTAATTTTTCGCGATATGCACTTCGATGTGATAAACCTCCGCCGCAAGCTTTAATTCGTCCGGCAGCGGCTCGTCCGTTATGAACGCCTGCAGCTGCTCGAGGGCTGCAATGGAGAATAAAGATGTCTTTCCAACCTTGGTGTGATCAAATACAGCATAGGAAGCGCGGGATCGTGATATCAATGCTTTGGCAATCTGCGCTTCCTGCTCGGAATACGTTGTGATCCCGCTATCAGCCGATACCCCATCCACGCCAATGAACATTTTTCCGATATGCAGATTTCCGACCATACCTTCCGCCAGTGGTCCGCATAACTCGAAGCTGTTGTGCCGCATGATGCCTCCGGTAACGAGAACCTGAATGTCGCTCCCGGCCAGCTCCATCGCAATATTTACCGCATTCGTAACGACTGTGATCCCTTTTCGGTCCCGGATCAACTTAGCCAATAAATAATTAGTCGTCCCTCCGGAGAGGCCGATCACATCTCCTTCTTCGATCAAAGAAGCAGCCTTCAATGCGATCCGTTCTTTTTCCAAATATGAAATCCCTGTTTTTTCAGCAAAAGTAACATCGCGAACAGCGCTCATGCCTCCGCCGTACATCGCGCCTCCGATGGTACGGATGATCGGCTCCGTCCGTTCCATGGCTTCCAAATCGCGGCGGGCAGTCGCTTCAGAGCAACCAAAACGATCCACAATCTCTTGAATCGTAATACGTCCCTGCTGCTTAAGAAGCATCATTAATTGTTCCCGGCGCCGTTGTCCTTTTGAGAGGTTAATATCACTCATCCTACCGTTCCACCCACGCTGTATTATTCAATCGCTGTTCCACGGCTTGCCATACAGGCAGAGCCTCCCAATCGCCGCGCATCTGAACGACCAAAGAGCCGTTAATGCTGGCTAATCGCACGGCCTCCGCCGTCTCCATTCCTTTCAAGATGCCCGAAAGGAATCCTGAGCAGAATCCGTCACCGGCACCCACTGTATCCACAACCTCATCAGCCGGGTAGAATGGCACCATGGTCCGTTTGCCTTGCTCGAGAATGATCGTCTGCTCACCGTAGCCTTTAATAACCGAAACCGCTTTTAGCTGCGAAAGTTCATGCACGATTGCTTCAAAATCATCGGTTTCATACAGCAGCTGCAGCTCATCCCAGCCCGGCAGAAAATAATCCGCTTCTAAGGCAAGTGGAAGCAGCACCTCTCTGGCATCTTCAATTGACCACAGCTTAAGGCGCAGATTCGGATCAAAACAAATCTTCACCCCCGCATCCTTAGCGATGGCTATCGCACGCCGCACGGTATTCAGACAGCTGCCGCTAAGCGCTGGCGTAATCCCGGTTACGTGAAGAATCTTACTTCCTCTTATGTATGCTTCATCCAAATCCTCCGGCTTCATCCGGCTTGCCGCAGAATGCTTACGGTAATAATGCACGGCAACTTTACCGGCAACGCGTTCGCGGAACATCAATCCGGTTGATTCGCCCCGGATTAACCGGGAACGGGAGACATCCACCCCTTCGCCACGCAATGTCTTGTAGATCATTGTGCCGAAGGGATCATCTCCAAGGGCCCCGAACCATCCGACCGAACAGCCTAATCTGGCAGCACCAATGGCTACATTGCTCTCCGCTCCGCCGAAGCCCTGGCTTACATTCCCCGCTCGCTCAAGGCTGCGGTCTTCACTAGGCATAAACAATGCCATTGTCTCTCCAAATGTAATTAAATCCGGTGATTGCAGACCCATTATCTTTCCCCCCTGAAAGTTAACGTGACTAGCTGATTTAACGTTATCGAGTTACGGAAGCTCTTGATAGAACGGATATTTCATCAAATAGATCGTAATTAGAAAGAGCAGCAAAATAATAAAGCTCATCGTCTGTGCTTTCTTGATATGGCTGGTCGCGCTTTGACCCGCTTGAATGGATGCGACGATCCGTTTCAGAGGCTTAGTCATGATGCCGGCAAGCGCCGCAATAGCAAGAAACAGAAGAATAACGAGTACAATCCACACGACCGTATAATCGTTCTGGGAAATGAGATAACCCCCGGTCAGAAACTGCAAGATAAGAAAATATTGCGCGATCCGGTTACCATTAATCAAGCCTTCAGCAAGGCCTTCCTGCCCTGATCCGGCCAATCTTGAGGCACGGCCCAGCAGGAAAGGCAGCACGAGATAAAACCCCATTCCGATAGCACCAATCACATGAAGAAACAACAAAAAATCGACCATGATCAAACCTCCATTAATTATTTATCCTTTAGTATACTAAAACCATGAACTAAACACAAAAAGATTGTCCGCTTACCCCTTCAAGCGGTGCTTGCATATGACGCCATGGATGGCAAAATAAGTGACCTCATCGGGCAGCGCATCCTTGATCGGCCGAAGCTTCTCAGCGCCGAGCTCCCTTACGGCCTCGACAATCTGTTCCTCCTGACCGGCTGGGATGATACGCGACCAATCCGGGATATAACCTTCCTCCGCACTGCGGATAATATGGCCTTCGATCGTAACCTTTCCCATCGCGCGTTCGGCCGCGATCTCTTCCACGGAATAACCGGAGTCGAACATATCAAATGACACAAGATGACTCGGCCTGTCACCATAGTCAGCCATCGCATCCTGACCTTTGACCGGAGCCGATCTGTTGGTCGATGACGCAGTGTTATTTGCGGATTGGATGACCTCAAGCAGCTGTGTGCCATATTTTTTTGCTTTTGCCGCACCAACCCCTTTGATCGAGAGCAGCTCCTGCTCGTTCTTCGGTTGTTTATCCGCCATTTCTCTAAGGGTTGCATCAAAGAAAAGGATAAATGGAGGTACCCCTTCCCGGGCAGCCGCTTCTTTGCGCCATAACCGCAATGCTTCAAACAGAGGAGAATGATGCTGGTCTGCCGCCGCATGGAAGCGTTTCTTCAGCGGCTTGCGCTTCTGGAATACGGCCTCCTTCCCCTCTAATACGGGTAAGGCAAGCTCGGTTAAAGAGACCGTAGGATACGCGCCATCGCTGACACGCAAATAGCCTTCAGCCACGAGCCAATACAGCCACTCCACAATGTCTTTCTCATTCCAGTCCCGGTATAAACCATGCGTCGTCAATCGGTCAAGCCCGGATTCAATGATCCGTTTTTCTCTTGATCCCTTCAGCACTTTCGCAACGAGAGTAATGCCGAATCGCCCTTTCATTCTTCCCACGCAGGACAGCGCCTTCTGGGTTTCAGAGGTAACATCCACTGCCTTGGTATCATCCAAGCAGCTGCTGCACTTCCCGCAAGGAGCCACATCCGCTTCCCCGAAATACTCGACGATAAATTGCTGCAGGCATCGCTCCGTCCGGCCGTAATTCATCATCGTATAAAGCTTGCTAAGCTGGATCGCCTTGCGGTCCGGGTCCATTGTGCCCTGCTCGATCAGAAAACGCTGTACCTGAATATCCTGCGGGCCGAACAACAGCACACATTCACTCTCTTCGCCATCTCGCCCTGCCCGTCCGGCTTCCTGATAGTACGATTCAATGTCGCCTGGCATTTGCCAATGGATGACGAACCGGACGTTCGGTTTATCAATTCCCATGCCAAACGCATTCGTCGCGACAATCACGCGCACCTCATCAAAGCGGAAGCGCTCCTGCGCCTCGATCCGTTCATCATCGCTCAGACCGCCGTGATACTTAACGGCCGCCACACCCTGACGCTGCAGTTCCGCGCATACCTGATCCACCTCCTTGCGTGTCGCAGCATAGACAATGCCGGATTGGTCAGGCCTCTCAGCCAGAAAATCCCGCAGGAACCGTTTCTTATCCACACCGGTGACCACAGATAATGCAAGATTGGAACGGGCAAAGCCGGTAACGAAAACATTCGGCGAACGGAGTGCCAGCATGCCGGATATATCACGGGCCACTTCCGGCGTCGCCGTCGCAGTAAAACCCGCGACCATCGGCCGGTCTTGCAGCCTGCCGATCCAGCCTGCAAGCTGCCTGTAGCTGGGGCGAAAATCATGTCCCCATTGGGATACACAGTGTGCTTCATCGATCGCAATGAGCGGGATTCGCATTTGATCCATCAGCAAGGTAAACATCGGTGCATCCAGCCGCTCCGGTGCAATGTAAAGAAGCTTGTAATCTCCTGCCGCCGCTTTTCGCATCACCTCACGGTACTGGGCGGCCCCTAGGGAGCTGTTCAAAAAAGCCGCCGGAATGCCTAACCTGTCCAAAGCGTCAACCTGGTCCTTCATCAAGGAAATAAGCGGAGAAACGACTAATGTCGTACCTTCCAGCAGCATCGCGGGAATCTGGTAACATATCGATTTTCCTCCGCCTGTCGGCAGAATGGCCAACGTATCTCTGCTTTCCAATAATCCCAATATGATCTCCTCTTGGCCTTTTCGGAAGGCGTCGTAACCGTAAACGCGTTTTAGCAGTTGTTTTGCCTGTTCAAGCATAGGTTCCCCTTTCTCCATTCACAAAAAACGAAGACCCTGGCAGCGTATGTCAGGGTCTCGCTCTAAGCTTTTTTTCAGTAAACTGTATTAGCCAGTAATAACTTTAATGACATTGCGAACCGATTGAGCGGATTTTTCCAGTGCGGCTTTCTCATCTTCCGTCAGCTCCAGCTCGAAAACCTTCTCGATGCCGTCGCCGCCCAGAATAACCGGAACGCCCATAAACAGGTTATCGTAACCATATTCACCTTGCAGCAAGGCGATAACAGGAATAATCCGTTTTTTGTCTTTCAAGATCGCTTCTGTCATCTGCACAAGCGATGCAGCCGGTGCGTAGTATGCACTGCCGTTGCCGAGCAAATTAACGATCTCGCCGCCGCCAACGCGTGTGCGCTGTACAATCGCTTCGATCCGGTCAGCCGGAATGAGCTTCTCGATCGGAATGCCGCCAACGTTGGAGTAACGCACAAGCGGTACCATGTCATCGCCATGTCCGCCAAGTACGAAGCCGCGAACGTCTTCAACGGAAACATTCAACTCTTGCGCGATGAATGTGCAGTAACGGGCCGTATCCAATACGCCGGATTGCCCGATAACGCGGTTTTTCGGAAAGCCAAGGGTCTCATTGGCAACGTAAGTCATTGCATCTACCGGATTGCTCAAGATGATAACATACGAGTTAGGGCTTGTCGCTTTAATGTTTTCACATACGGATTTCACGATGCCCGCATTGGTGTTCACGAGATCATCGCGGCTCATGCCCGGTTTGCGTGCAATACCGGCCGTAATGATGACAACGTCGGAATCTTTCGTATCAGCGTAATCGGAAGTGCCGGTAATTCTGGAATCAATACCTTGTACCGGAGTGGATTCCATCATGTCCAGCGCTTTACCTTTTGTAGGATTCTCGAGCTGCGGGATATCGACGAGTACAACGTCGCCAAGTTCTTTTTGCGCAAGCATCAGCGCTGTTGTCGCCCCTGTAAATCCAGCGCCTACTACAGTAATTTTATGCCGTTTGATAGCCATTTTGATTCCTTGCCTCCCAACTGATATGTGTTGAAAAACAGGTAACTCTGATAAACGGAACGGAGAGCGGAAAAGCTGCTGAAAAGTTTACGTCCTGCCTTTGAACTCGTATCGCAACCGTAATTTCAATCAAAGGATACGAGTTCAAGAGCAGGTGGAAGCAGCTTTCCGACTCGCAGTTCCAAATTCAATCAGAGTAAACTTTCATAAACTACATGTTTTTGATGATTTCGTCAGCGAATGCCGAGCATTTTACTTCGGTCGCGCCTTCCATCAGGCGGGCAAAGTCGTAAGTAACGGTTTTATTGTTAATGGAAGTTTCCATTCCTTTATAGATCAGCTCAGCAGCCTCCAACCAGCCAAGATGCTCAAGCATCATAACGCCGGAGAGGATAACCGAACCTGGGTTAACAACGTCTTTGTCGGCATATTTAGGCGCTGTGCCATGTGTTGCTTCAAAGATCGCATGTCCAGTCAGGTAGTTGATGTTCGCGCCTGGAGCAATACCGATACCGCCGACTTGAGCAGCCAGTGCGTCGGACAAGTAGTCACCGTTCAGGTTCAATGTTGCGATAACGTCAAAATCAGTTGGACGGGTCAATACTTGCTGCAGCGCGATATCAGCGATCGCATCTTTAACGATAATCTTGCCTGCTGCTTCTGCATCCTTCTGCGCCTGGTTAGCCGCATCTACGCCTTCTGCGTCTTTAATGCGGTCGTATTGGCCCCATGTAAAGGTTTTGTCGGCATATTCCTGCTCAGCCACTTCGTAACCCCAGTTTTTGAATGCACCTTCTGTGAACTTCATGATGTTGCCTTTGTGTACCAAAGTAACCGACTTGCGGCCGTGCTGGATCGCATACTCGATTGCCGCGCGGGCCAAACGCTTGGATCCTTCAGCGGATACTGGCTTAATGCCGATACCGGATGTTTCAGGGAAGCGGATTTTGTTTACGCCCATTTCCTTTTGCAGGAATTCGAGCACTTTCTTCACTTCTGCAGAACCTTCTTGATACTCGATACCTGCATAGATATCCTCCGTATTCTCACGGAAAATAACCATATCGACCAGTTCAGGGCGTTTTACCGGGGAAGGCACGCCGTCAAAGTAACGAACCGGACGCAGGCAAACATACAGGTCAAGCTCTTGACGAAGGGCCACGTTCAAGGAACGGATCCCGCCGCCGATTGGCGTAGTCAAAGGTCCTTTGATAGCTACGATGTACTCGCGAATTGCTGTCAATGTATCAGCAGGCAGCCACTCTCCATATTCGTTGAATGCTTTTTCGCCGGCAAATACTTCATACCACGCAATTTTCTTCTCGCCTTTATAAGCTTTCTCCACCGCTGCGTCCAATACGCGTTTGGAAGCGCGCCAGATATCGCGGCCTGTACCGTCTCCCTCGATAAACGGAATAACCGGGTTGCTTGGAACCTGCAGCTGACCGTTCTCAATCGTGATTTTTTCACCTTCGGTTGGCATTGCGAACTTTTCAAATGTTGACATAGATGATAATCCTCCTCGTATTCAATAATATAACCTAATTACATAGTTTGACGGGAGCCAAGGGAACGGTCGTGATCACGCTGCCCGGCAACCCGTCATAGTTCGGCATTAATGGTGCTTGGAAGACCGTTCCGCCGAGTTGTGTTTTGGTAAAAATTAGCGCTCATTAATCGGAACATAGCTTTGGCTGGCTGGTCCGGTGTATTCAGCGCGCGGACGAATGAGACGATTATTCTCATACTGCTCCAGGATATGCGCGGTCCATCCGGACAGACGGCTGATCGCGAAGATCGGTGTAAACAAATCACGCGGAATCTTCAAGGTTGTATAAACGGACGCGGAATAGAAATCCACATTCGGCTTCAAGCCTTTTTGGCCGGTAACGAGCTCTTCGATTTTTACGGACATTTCGTACAGTTCCATGTTACCGGTCAATTTGCCCAGTTCACGGGACATCTTTTGCAAATGTTTTGCACGCGGGTCGCCGTTTTTATATACGCGATGCCCGAAGCCCATAATTTTTTCTTTATTGTTTAATTTATCATTGATGTAAGACTCGACGTTTTCAAACGAACCGATTTCTTCCAGCATAACCATAACAGCTTCATTAGCGCCGCCGTGCAAAGGTCCTTTGAGTGCGCCGATTGCCGAAGTGACTCCGGAATAAATATCGGAAAGTGTAGCCACGGTTACACGAGCAGCAAAGGTGGATGCGTTGAGCTCATGGTCGGCATGCAGAACGAGTGCCTGGTCAAGCGCTTTCACCGCGATCTCATCCGGCTCTTCCCCAGTCAGCATGTAAAGGAAATTATGCGCAATCGATACGCCTGCTTTTGGCGCGATTGGCTCTTGCCCCTCACGAATACGTGCAAATGCTGCGATGATTGTCGAGAGCTGTGCCTGCAGCTTAATCGCTTTTTTCAGGTTCGCTTCAACTGACATGTCATTTGCCGCGTCATCATAAAGCGCTAAGCTGGATACGGCGGTACGCAGCGCAGCCATGGAATTGGTGTCTTTAGGATATAGTCTGATTTGCTCGATTACCTGCCCGGGAATTGCTGCATAGGCGTCCAATTCGCTGCGAAGTCCTTCCAACTCGGATTGTGTCGGCAGCTTGCCGTACCAGAGCAAATACGCGACCTCTTCGAAAGTTGCATGTTCCGCAAGCTCGTCAATGTTGATCCCACGATACGTCAGTACACCGTCAATAATCGAGCTGATCGACGAAGTTGTGGCGACAATCCCTTCCAGACCTTTGGTTGCTGTCATATTTCTCTCTCCTTTAACGTCGAATTGGCATGAAATTCCAAGTTTAGTCATTTCGATTCCATTGCGTCCTATTAATAATAAAGTATTTTGACAGGGATGTGAACATAAACAGGCATAAAAATGCTTTATCAGTATCATAATTTTTCTTTGTCGTTTTTGTGAAAACATGGTTCAAATGCCTATTTCACTTGAATTCTTTATGCCATCAAAGTTAAGATTTCCCCATTTTATTGAATTATGTAACATTGGTAAAATGCAATTGTGGTTTCATAAGGCTCCGAATAGCCTGATAACTAACCGTACGATGCGATCTGATGCAGGGAGGGTTATTTGTCATGCTCCTTTCCAGTATAACATTGTTGACTTTAACCATAAACAGACCGCACCTTCAAAAGATGCGGCCTGTTTATGGTTACTATCATATTTATACGATCTGAATCGATTGAAGCTCTGAGAAAAACTTGTCGAAATGCTTGCCGGAAAATGTCTTGTGTGGACAATGATTTTGTTTAGATTTTGATTACAGAAGCTCTTTAGGTGTTTCCGGCTGGTTGATGTATGCCCAGCTAGCTGTGCTTACAACCAATACTGCTGCTCCTGCAAGCGCGGTGGCCAGCAGTGTATAGAATTTTTTTCTCATGCGTATCACCTCCCTCTTTTAATTAACGTCAATGTTTGGGTGAATAATGCCGCAGCCAGAACTGAATACCCAATGAAAAAGCTTATAACAATCATGAGAGCAGAAATTACTTTAAGCAGAGGGAAGTACTTGCTATTAATTCGTGTTTGCTTTTCGATCCTTGAAGGTGCAAATAGTAGAGCCAGGAAGAAGGCTGCAATATTAAGGAGCATTGTTATGGTAGAAGAAAATTCTGCGAAGGAAATCAATGTAATACCAGCTGTGGAAACAAAGATGCACATCATACCAGATTTAAGATGAATCCCACCGGAGACTTGCCTCAGTGCAGCAAAAGAAATGAGTGCCACTAAAGCTTCTGAGATCCTGCCGGTAAAAATAGATACAACTATCGAAAACCCAATTATCGATGCGGTATTAATAAAAAGCGATATTGAATATTGCAGGACTGCGACACTGGCCGGATGTTCTGGCACTTTCGACTTGATGCCAACCGCAATCTTATTCGAAATGGCATCTATCATCAATTTTCATCAGCCTCTTTTCTAATTGAATAATAAAGAAATACGGTTAAGGCGACCATAAAGCCAACTAAGTTGGCAAAAACATTTAAAATGTACATCATTAGTCCTAACAAAATGATAAAGATACTAATCGATACTATTACTAGAGCATGTTCCCATTTAAACCGAAGCCTTTCAAAATCGAATGTAAAACCGCTTCCTCTTCTATACAGCAACCAACCAATCAATGTAACAATTACACCAGTTAACAATTGAATTATGTATCCTTTTAAAAGATCTGTTTGAGCCTCTTCTATCGTGAAAAGCACTGATAGCAGTAATGATTGAATAACGATAAATCCAGCATATCCAACGATAGTCATAATAAAAGAAAGTAAAATTGGTATTCGTACAATGGTTCTAAAAAACAGAACCGAAACCAGCAAATTTATGACGGGCGCTATATAAGATAAAGACTCTATTTCGGCTCTGGTCAAATAATTTTGGAAGTTTATGATCTCGATGATGATTAATGAATGCCAAAAATATCTTTTGAAATCAAACCTGAAAACATACAAGGATAACGCAAAAATTGAAAGACCTTCTATTGTCGAGAATAGCATGAACCCTAAGAAGTTTAACAAAATAGAAGCACCTCCTTCCCTTCCAATTTGCGTCATCCTTCCCTACTAATTACCAAGATTGTGTATTGATTATAAATATATCGATTTTTCTGTATGAAAAACAAGTATTTTTTGATTTATAGTGCCTTTTAACCCGCATTTCTCGATATTACGGACTGTTGTGGTAAAATAACACTACACGATCGAACACGACGCCAATTTCTACGGAGGTACTTTTATGAGGGAACAACGCATCGGCATCATTGATATCGGCTCCAACTCCATACGCCTTGTCATTTACGAGCGGACCACTAATGGTGCCCACCGCGTCATTGAAGGCAGTAAACGCCCGGCCCGATTGAGCGGAGAGATCGACGCGGGGGGCAATTTGTCTGTGCATGCGATCGATAATCTGGTCGATATTTTGCGTCATTTTCGGCTCATTTGCTCTCACCAGCACACTTATACCATACGCGCGGTAGCCACAGCCGCCATTCGTAATGCCGCTAACCGGGACGATATTTTGAATCGGCTCGATAAGGAGGCCGGACTGCGTGTCGAGCTGCTCTCCGGCAAGGAAGAGGCGGAATTTGGATTTCTGGGCATGATCAACAGCATGGATATTGAAGACGGCTTCCTTGTTGACATTGGCGGCGGCAGCACTGAAATCTCATTATTTCGCAACCGCAAGCTTTTGCGCAGCGTTTCCTTTCCGTTCGGCTGCGTAAATCTGGCCAGAGCTTTCATGGACAAAGGCATGATGAACGATTCGAGTCTGCAGGCTCTGGAACTTTATGTGAAGGAAGCTTTCGGCCAAGAGCCGTGGATTGCGGAGAATGAGGGCTTACCGCTCGTAGCGGTAGGCGGAACTGCCAGGGCATTCGGTAAAATACATCAAGCCCAGCATCACTATCCGTTTCAGCAAACCCATAACTATCCGATCGCTAAGCAAAGCGCAGACTCCTTATTCAGCGCGCTGCGCTCTTTGCCTTTAGACAAACGGAAAAAGTTCCCCGGCTTGTCCAAAGACCGGGTTGACCTGATCGTTCCGGGTTTAGCTGTATTGCGCCTAATCTTACAGGGCTGCAAGGCATCGGAATATATCATATGCGGGGCAGGCCTGCGTGACGGATTGTTCTATACATCCCGCTTTACGGAACGGCCGCTGCTGGATGATGTGCTGGCCTATAGTGTCAATAATCTGTGCGCTCTGCATCCCGAGCCGCCTCAGCAGCATATCAGCCATGTTAATGTGACAGCTATGATGCTGTTTGATACGCTGTCCCTCCGATATCCGCTGCCGGAACGCTCCCGCAGCTGGATGGACGCGGCCTCCATGCTGTTCCGGATCGGCGCCAGCATTGATTATTATCAATACGCAAAGCATTCATTTTATCTGATCGTCAATTCTCATCTTAACGGGCTGTCACATCGTGAGATTCTCATTGTCGCAGCCATCGCTTCGTTCAGAAGCAAGAATAAAGCCCGGCAGCATCTGAATGATTACAAACAGCTGTTGGAATCATCCGATCTGGAGCTTATTCTGCGTCTGGGGACGCTGCTTCAATTGGCGATAGCGCTCGATCGCAGCGAGGCTCAATCCCTGCAGCGGATGCGCCTGGAGGCAGTAGAAGACAAGCTTTATATCCAACCGCTGCTCGCTTCAGACAAGTTAGAGGTCGAACGCAAGGAAGTGGACGCGCTTGCGGACGACTTTAATAAAGTATGGGGCTTCATTCCCGTGCTTCAGTCAATATAATCTTTCCACTTCGGAATATCTGTGGCCTCAAACTGGCTGCGGAACGGGGAAAGCTTGTTGCGGACAGGTTCATACATGCCGCTCGGCTGCAGCTCCCGCGCTTTCACGTTATCGTTCAAGTTCAGCTGCAGAATATTGATTAATATTTTTCGCAGCGAGGCGTCAAACACCGGGCACATCAGCTCGATCCGCCTCGTCAAATTTCGGGTCATCCAATCCGCACTGGAAAGGTATACCTCTTCTTCGCCGCCATTATTGAAATAAATGATGCGCGAATGTTCGAGAAACCGGTCAACGATGCTGATGACACGTATATTTTCACTGCGTCCAGGTACGCCAGGACGCAGACAGCATACGCCGCGAATGATCAGCTCGATGCGAACGCCGGCTTGCGACGCCTCGTACAATTTATCGATCATGTCTTGATGGGAGAGAGAGTTCATCTTTGCAATGATACTGGCCGGGCGTCCGGCCTTCGCATGTTCCTTCTCCCTGTCAATAAGGTGGAACAGCTTGTCCTTTAGATCGGTGGGCGCAACGGCAAAGGCTTTCCAATCATGAGGGGCGGAGTAGCCAGTCACCTCATTGAACAGGGCGGAGGCATCTACGCCGATGACCGGATGGGACGTGAACAGGCCGACGTCCGTGTAGAGCTTCGCGGTACTGCCGTTGTAGTTGCCAGTGCCCACATGGACGTACCTTTTGAGCACATCCTCTTCCCGTCTGACCACCAGCAAAATCTTCGCATGCGTTTTTAACCCGACTAAGCCGTAAACAACATGACAGCCCGCCTTTTCCAATTGTCTTGCCCATGCGATGTTGCGTTCCTCATCAAACCTCGCTTTAAGCTCCACGACTACCGTTACCTGCTTGCCGGACTCCGCCGCCTTGGCAAGCGCCTGAACAAGCACGGAATCCCCGCTTACACGATACAATGTCATTTTGATCGCCAGCACGTTCGGATCATCTGCAGCCTGCAGCACAAAATCATTCACAGCGTCAAATGATTCATAGGGATGATACATCAACACATCGCGCTGCCTGAGCACCTCGAACATATCGTCAGCCTCATCAAGCTCACGGGGATATACCGGTTCGATCTTCTCATAACGCAGGCTGTCCCTGCCTGGAATCGAACCTCCGAATTTCATCAGAAAGCTAAGATCGAGCGGACCGTCAATCTCGATAATGTTGTCCCCGATCTCCAGCTCTTCCTGTAAAATTTGCAGAGCATAGGGGTGCATGCCTTTATCGATTTCCAGCCGCACCGGCATCCCCCAACGCCGGCGGCGCAGTTCCTTTTCAATCTCCTCCAGCAAATCCTCCGCGCCTTCTTCATTCAACGTTAGATCGGCATTCCGAGTCAGCCGAAACGGATGAACAGCGATCGGCGTATAGCCGTTGAAGAGCGTGTTGATATGCTTTTCGATTAATTCCTCCAATAATACAAATTCAATCTTCTTGCTGTTCGTTCTTCCCGGAACCAACACAAAACGGGACAAAATCGACGGGACCTGTACAATCGCGAACAGCGGAGCCTCGTCGGAATCATCGTCTGCTTTGCGGAGCAGGACGGATAAATACAATTCTTTGGTATGAACGAGCGGAAAAGGACGGCTTTGGTCCACAGCCATCGGCGTCAACACAGGGAATACGATTTCCCGAAAGTAAATTTCCATCGCCGATTCCTGGGTAGGCGTTAGATCCTCCATCGATTTGAAGCAGATTCCTTCCTTAGCAAGGCCCCGCAGCACCTCGCGATACATGCGGTATTGATCCGTCACCATCTGGGTTGTGCGCTTCATCAGACGTTTCCACAACCCAGCCGGCGAGTAACCTGTAAAATCCGTCTTCGTGTAACCCGCCTTGATTTGATCCTGTATACCGGCGACACGAACACTCATAAACTCATCCAGATTGCTTGAGACAATAGCTAAAAATTTAGCTCGCTCCAGCAGAGGAGTATCGGGGTCCTGCGCTTCATCCAACACCCTTCGGTTAAATTCGATCCAGCTTAAATCCCGGTTGACATAGTGGGACAATTCCTTGTTCATTTTCTCTGCCTCCCTGTTATGCCCCATTATTCTTTAGTGCTGCTAGTGCTGCCCGTCCTTTACCAACGACGGATGGTGATGCCGCCTCCGCCATTCCTCATCTTACGTTCAAGCCAGCCAAGGATGATGTTGCGGAAGAACGGACGGGTGAGTGGAAACAACAATATAAATCCGAACAAATCGCTTAAAAAACCAGGAGCCAGCAGCATGATTCCGCCCAGCAGCACGCACAGGCCATCAAGCAATGTACGTCCGGGCGGCTGTCCCATCTGCATTTGACGGTTGACCTCCAGCCATACCTTCCTGCCTTCGCGTTTCGCAAGATAAGCGCCGACGAATCCGGTCAATAGGATCAGTCCGAATGTTGCAAACGGGCCAATCCACGCCCCCATACGCAATATACCCCAAATTTCCAAGGCCGGCACAACAATGATTGCGATGATGAGCCATTTCATGATGACGAGTCCCCTCTCATCCCATTAATTTCGATAGTCTTTTGTATCAGAGCATAAAGCTCTGGGGCTATTTTATCCACCCGGGCAGGACGCCAATCCTTGCCGATCCATACATGTCTCGTACCGCCCTTTACGAGCAGTTCACCTGGGAGTTCACCATCCGCACAACGTTCCGGGATCGGTACATGCTCAGCAACTTTTCGGATTTCCGATTCAAACGCCAGACGAATGGTGGAATACGAAACAATACGGGTACAAATGACAATACGGTCATCATACCGTGCCGGTTGCAAGAATCGGCAATCCAGCTCTGTGACCGGAAGCAGCAGGCCTGATCGTTCGATGTCCTTATACGGAAAGCCCGCCTGGCGGATCAACTCTGTACGGCCGATCTCGAACCAATTCACATAATTGCCATGAAAAACGACCGCCATCTGATCGGTTTCTTGATACCGGACGCGCAGCAGGTGCAAATACCAATGAGAGGCCATCTGTCATTTCTTCCTTTCTGCAGGCAGCAGTTGATATACAGCAGGAGCGACGGCATTGGCACCATCGCTCCTGTGTATACATCGTATTTATTCTTAAATTAAAGTACTTTAGCTTGTCCGGAGTAGATCACGCCAACCTCGGCGTATACCGTTACTTCCATGCCATCCTGAAGTAAATCAAACGCATTGTTTACACCCAGTACGACAGGAAGTCCCAGATTCAATCCAACGACCGCTGCATGGCTTGTAATTCCGCCTTGAACGGTAATCAAGGCAGCTGCTTTTTCAAGCGCAGGCATAAAGTCTTTGTCCGTAGCGCTCGTTACCAGTATCGATCCTTCGACCGTTTTGGCGATCGCTTCTTCCGCTGTACGCGCCACTACGATTTTACCGGTTGCGCTTTGGCTGCCAATCCCTTGACCTTTAGCCAGCAGGTCGCCAACATGGTGAATCTTGATCAGGTTTGTTGTTCCGGAACGGCCTACCGGCACTCCAGCTGTAATAATTACCGTATCACCCAGTTTAACGAGACCGGACTCGATGCCACCCTGAACCGCGATGTCGAACATCTCGTCGGTTGTTTCCGCTGCTGTCCCATGGACAGGGATAACGCCCCATGTCAACGCCAGACGGCGCATTACTTCTTTGATCGGCGTAACGGCGATGATCGGCGCTTTTGGACGGTATTTGGATACCATTCTAGCTGTATAACCACTCTCAGTCGACGTAATAATCGCTTTAACATCCAGATCAAGCGCGGTATTAGCCACCGATTGGCTGATTGCTTCAGTTACGGAAGTTTGCTGTGCGTTGGCTTGCTTCGTGAAGATTTCGCGGTACTCAAGAGCCGATTCAGCACGCTCGGCGATACGCGCCATCGTCAATACGGATTCCACAGGATATTTACCTGCAGCCGTCTCACCGGACAGCATGATCGCGTCTGTACCGTCAAAAATGGCGTTTGCCACGTCACTAGCTTCTGCGCGGGTAGGGCGCGGGTTGCGCTGCATCGAATCCAGCATTTGCGTAGCGGTAATGACCGGTTTGCCGGCACGGTTACACTTCTCGATCATTTGCTTCTGTACAAGCGGCACTTCCTCCGCCGGAATTTCCACGCCAAGGTCACCGCGGGCAACCATCAAGCCGTCGGATACTTCCAGAATCTCGTCAAGGTTGTCAACACCTTGCTGGTTCTCGATTTTGGAAATGATTTGAATGTGGCTTGCATTATGCTTCTCTAACAATTCACGGATTTCCAGCACGTCGCTCGCTTTACGCACGAACGATGCGGCGATGAAATCAACGCCCTGCTCGATTCCGAATATGATATCGTTTGCGTCCTTTTCGGTAATGCCCGGCAAGGAGATATGTACGCCCGGCACATTGACGCCTTTTTTGCTTTTGATTTGTCCGCCGTTTACAATTTTACAAATAATCTCCGTACCTTGTACCTCTTCAACCGTCAAACCGATCAGACCATCGTCGATTAGAATCGTCGACCCCACGTTAACATCGTTCGGCAGGTTGCTGTACGTAATCGGAACGCGGTTGCGGTCTCCCAGGATCTCTTCTGTCGTCAAGATGAGCCTGTCGTCTTGATACAGCTCGATTGGCTCCTCTTTCAATTTGCCCAGACGAATCTCAGGACCTTTCGTGTCCAGCAGAATCGCAACTGTCTTACCAAGTTCTTCGCTGGCTTTGCGGATATTTTTGATCCGGTTGCCATGCTCCTCGAAATCGCCATGAGAGAAGTTGAGACGGCCAACGTTCATCCCTGCCAAAATCAATTTTTTTGTGTTTTCAAGCGATTCACTCGACGGGCCGATGGTGCAAACAATCTTTGTTTTACGCATGTTTAGGTTTCCTCCGTTTTAACTATAGAAAGCTACTTTGTCTGAGATAAAATTACACGATTCGACGTTGAATGTACAGTATATTTATAAAATTTTAGACATTCGCTGATTCAACAGACGGCTCCTCCGCACGTTGGATCGTAGAAAAAGTGCCTATTTTACGGAATTTTTGATAACGGTCTTCAATTAATTCCTCGGCAGAAAACCGGGACAGCTCCTGCAGGTGCCGTGTCAAAGCTTCGCGAATCGAGTCGGACTGCTGATGTAAATCACGGTGCGCTCCGCCTTGCGGCTCAGGGATAATCTCCTCGATCACTTCGAACTCCAGCAGATCCTTTGCCGTAATTTTCATCGCTTCGGCCGCCTGATCCGCTTTGGAGGCATCCTTCCAAAGAATCGATGCGGCACCATTCGGCGATATAACCGAGTAAATGGCATTCTCCAGCATCAATACCCGGTTGCCCACGCCAAGCGCAAGCGCGCCGCCGCTGCCGCCCTCTCCAATGACGACACAGATGACAGGCACGCCAAAAGTAGCCATCTCGCGCAGATTGCGCGCGATCGCTTCCGACTGACCGCGCTCCTCAGCCGTATTGCCGGGATAGGCGCCTTTCGTATCGATAAAGGTAATAATCGGCCGTTTAAACTTGTTGGCTTGCTGCATGAGCCGCAGCGCCTTACGGAAGCCTTCGGGATGGGGACTCCCAAAAAAACGGGCGATATTGTCTCTGGTATCCTTGCCGCGCTGATGGCCGACCACCGTTACCGGGACGCCGCCAAGCTTGGCCAATCCACCGACAATCGCCAAATCATCGGCGAACAAACGGTCGCCGTGCAGCTCGATAAAATCGGTAAAAATCGTCTGGATAAAATCCAGTGATGTCGGACGCTGCTGATGACGCGCCAGGTGCATCTTCTGCGCAGGCGTCAGCTCGCTGTACAATTCATCTTCCAGCTGCTTGTAGCGCTGCTCAAGACGGGAGATTTCATCGGAGAAATCAATTCCCTTCTCTTCGCCGAACCGCTTCAGCTCGTCAATCTTCTTGCGCAGCTCCGTAATCGACTTCTCAAACGGAAGTTCAGCCGCCATGAGACAATTCCTCCCTTACCGTATGCATATCAAGCAGCTTGGTCAATGTCGATTTCAGCTCTTTGCGGTGAACAACCTTGTCTAATTGACCGTGCTGCAGGTTAAACTCAGCTGTCTGGAAGTTATCAGGGAGCTTCTGGCGGATCGTCTGCTCAATAACGATGCGGCCGGCAAAACCGACCAAAGCACCGGGCTCGGCCAAATTGTAATCGCCAAGCATTGCAAAGCTCGCCGTAACACCGCCCATCGTCGGATCGGTCAAGACGGAAATATAGAGTCCGCCTCCGCTTTGGAACCTCGCGAGGGCTGCACTTGTTTTGGCCATTTGCATCAAGCTGAGAATGCTCTCCTGCATGCGTGCCCCACCGGAGGTGGAGAAAATAAGCAGGGGCACCTCTTTGACCATTGCGTGTTCAATGGCACGCGTTATTTTCTCACCGACGACCGATCCCATACTGCCGGAGAAAAAATCAAAGCTCATCACTGCGACAACGACCGGAAAACCGCCGATCTTGCCTTCCCCGGTAATGACGCCATCGAGCAGCCCGGAATTTTTCTTCTGCTGTTCGAGTTTGGTTGCGTAGCCGGGAAACTCCAGCGGATCTTCCGACACCATGTCTGCATCGTATTCCGTAATGGCCCCGTCATCGAGGATCATCTGGATACGTTCCCAGGCATTGAGCCGGAAATGATGCCCGCAGGAGGAGCAAACCTTCAAGCTCTTCTCGAGCTCCTTGCTGAAATGAATCGTTCCGCACTTGGGACACTTATTCATCAGCCCCTCCGGAATGTCCCGCTTGGGACGCTCCGATGGGATTGTCGCATATTTCTTCTTGTGAAATAAATCCTTAAACATGTATGACACCTCTTGGGGGCGCAAAAGTATTGTGACGAAGCCGGGCCGGCCGCCGCTCCTTCAAGAGCGCGCTTGTCCGTACAAGGCCGGGCTGTCGTCACAACCGGGGAATTGTTCATGAATGGAGAATGGAATTCAGCACTTCCTGCACTTCCTCGAGCTCGCCGGAAGGTACTAATATCTCATACTGCTGTTTGGAGAGGTTAATCGGACGGACCTGTACTAGAAAACCCTCTTCAGTCAGGCGTTTATTGATGGTCTCCGCAATTCTGGCTGTTGGCGCAATATAGATAACCGTCCACATGAAAGGTACCCCCTAAAACGTCTGGACCATGCCGCATAATGCCATAATGATATCATAAGTTCTCTTTTCATCGCAACAAATCACGGCCGCTTATCTTATAAGCTGCTAGAATGGATCAGGGGTTTCGTACAGCAGCGCCTTCGGATCCTGGTGCGCGATCCGAGCTGAAGCAGCAGCCGCCAATCCTGCGATCAAATCATCCAAAAACACATGGATGCGCGGGCCTTTCATGTTGAGATGTTTAATAATCCCGGGCTTGACTTTATCTAAATAACCGAAGCTTGTCAACCCGATCATACCATACACATTCGTAATTCCGAGCGCCATCGTCTCGTCCACGCCATAGAGCGATTCATCAGCTTCCATGATCGCCTGGAGCGGCTCCGGCAGCAGCTTTTTCTCGGCCAGCTCATCAAGCGCGATCCCCGTGTAGAACACATATTGCACTTCACGTTTGACCAGCACCGCGCGCACGCTCTCCAAGCAATCCTCCATCTTCAATGCCGCATTGTAAGGATGCTGAAGCATATAGACGATCTCTGCAACATCCTCCACTTTGACGCCGCGCCGCTCGAGCAACAACTCTAAACCTTTCGACATACAACCATTCCTCCCGCATGCGACAAAAATATACGAAGCTGCTGTCGACGGATCCGGCTTTACGCTGACTGCGAAGCTTGTATTGTCTCCTAAATGTATGCGGGAGCACAGCCTATTGTGCATAAAAAATGATGCGGGCCAGCCCGTCCTTATTTAATTACAGCGCTGCCCGGCCCGAGCAGCTTCTCAATCTTGCCAAGCAGCTCCCGGGAAGGCTTCACCCGGTATTTATCGCTAAGCGCTAGCGTACGCTGCTGGCGCTCGTAGAACAGAACGGTGTCAAGCGGTCCGGCATGCGCCTCCAGCAGCGCTTGCAGCCGCTCAAGCCGCTCGGCCTGCTCGTGGCCTGCGGTGATCTTGACATAGAGCCGCTGCCGCTTCGCGCCGGCAGCGGCAGCCCCTTGCGGCGCCGCTGCGCGAGGCGCCGCCTGCTGCGCCGGCGTGCCGGCCGCGGGCCGCTGTGCGGCGGACCCGCGCGGCGCTGCCGGCGCAGCGGCGGCCACGGC
>NZ_BMGR01000017.1 GCF_014640295.1 Paenibacillus abyssi
ACTACTCCAATAGTGACATTTTCTCGGATGAGTTAGGGTGACATTTTCTCAGACAATTGACATCCGCTCACATAATCAATCCGTCGAAGTATCGTACCTCCGGCGGAGAACCACCGCATTTACCGGTCACTATTGTCTCGCCGCTCAGACTTGACCTTCATGTATGTATCGACAAATGAGCGGGGCTCCTCCCGTATATAAAAGGTGCGCACCCCGCTGTCCGTATGCAAATAAAGGAAGCCAATGGCTTCCTTATCGCCGTTTTTCCGGTAGGAGATATCGAATACATTGTTTAAATGGAACCGGTCATTCTTAACCGAAATAGCATCCTCATAAAGAATCATATCAAATGAAGTCTCGATGATTCTTTTTTCCGTCCGGTTGATCTCGTGTTTGATTTCAATGCAGCGGTGCGATGCCAAAGCCCTCATCCGGATCAGTTCCTTTCTTTGGCCTGCGCCTATCGTTGCTGAATACAGCATTCATATCTTACATTCAGCATGTATAGCGTATTTCAACCTATAACATGCGCGGCCTTTATCGCTTTCATGCGTGATGTTTACCGGCGCAAGGCTGTACATCCATTCTGCGCAGCATGACAGTTAATCCGGCGCTTACAAGCAGTACGCCTATCGTCACGAAAATCCAGTGGATGTTCAGGAAGAACCCCAGCCCTCCGCCTACAAGCGGTCCGATCATCGCCCCCAACTGATTGGCGCTTGTCGTGAGACCGAATGACCGGCCCCGGAACTCGTCCGCCGTACTCTGCACCACCAGCGTATTGATCGTTGGTACAATGCCCGCCATAAACAAGCCGAATATAAACTGAACCGCTGTGAACAGCCACAGGTCATACACAAAGAACTGCAAGCTGACAACAATCCCCGAGGTGATCAGGCAAAAAGCCAGCACGTTCGCGTAACCGCGTTTCACCCCTGCTTTGCCCCACATTGGAGAGGCCAGAATGCCGGCGATGCCGATCAGCGCAAATACGATACCCGACGATAACACCGCTCCCTTTACATCTCCCTGCAGCTCGGCAATATGCAGCGTTAGCAGCGGCTGAATCATATTGAACGACAGCTGGAAGGTAATCAATAACAGCAGCAAATTTGTCAGCGTACCGCTCTGCAAGACAACTCTAAAGTCCTCCATAATGCTCGTTCTCTTGCCGGCAGTCCCTTGGGTGCCTTCCTTGACCCAGACTATGACCGCAATCGTGGCAATAAAGATCGTGACCGCTGCAATAACGAACGACATCCGCTGACCGAAATAGAGCGCCAGCAGACCGCCGAACAACGGCCCGACAATGCCGCCTGTCATCGTTCCGGCCTGCATCATCCCAAGGCTCCAGCCCATTTTCTCTTTTGGCGACACCGAGGCAACAATTGCCATCGAAGCAGGCACGAAGCCGCCGACAAATCCGTGCAGCATCCGCACGATGACCAATTCCCACGGATTCCGCACAAAGGCGATGAGCGCATAAATGACGGCCAAGCTGAGCCCCGCCCGGATGACCATTTTACGCTTGCCATATTTGTCCGCCAGCGATCCCCATAACGGAGCCATAATGGCGCCCACGAGAAACGCCGATGAGTGTACGATACCGGCCCACAGATTGACCGCACTTTTATCCACGCCAAGATCAAACAAAAACAGCGGCAGAAAAGGGATAGCCATCGTATAGCTGGCACTGCAGAGAAGTACGCCGACCCATAAAATCCACATCGTTCGCTTCCAAGATTCCAAATCCGTTCACATCCGTTTTTTGGTCTTTTGCTGCAGTTAAGCTTATTATCCGGGTTTCTATACCTTTATTTTACCGTAATCTTCCACTTCATACGAGGTGATAAAAAATTGTTATCGATCATTCGAAAAAAACGAACATTGCCGGAGAAGGAGCAGTCATGCCCTAGGCTTAGTAAAAAAAACCGCCAGCCCCGCAAAAAAGCGGCAACTAGCGGTTTTCACATTATATAATCGAGCTATTGTCCTGCAAAGCTTTGACGGCAATGTCCGAACGGTAATGCACACCGTCAAAATGAATGCCTTTGGCCGCATTATAAGCCCGCTCGCGAGCTTCTACGGTATCTTTGCCGACGCCGACAACGCCTAGTACGCGCCCTCCGCTCGTTACGATGCGGTCATTCTCCATAGAGGTTCCCGCATGAAACAGCAGCACGCCGTCCATTCCTGCCGCCTCGTCGAGGCCATCGATCACACGGCCTTTCGGATAGCTGGCCGGATAGCCTTCAGAAGCGAGAATGACGCATACTGCCGCATCATCGCTCCACTCAATGTCCAATTCATCCAGACGGCCGTTAAGCGAAGCGAGAATGATGTCTACCAGATCGGTTTTCAGCCGCGGCAGCACAACTTGCGTCTCCGGATCGCCCATACGCGCATTGAACTCGATTGTTTTCGGGCCATCCTTTGTAATCATCAGACCGGCGAACAGCACGCCGCGGAACGGGCGTCCTTCGCTAACCATCGCCTTCGCGGTCGGTTTGATGATATTCTCGATGGCGTTCTCAATAATCGAATCGGCAATGTGCGGAAGCGGGGTATACGTACCCATCCCGCCTGTATTCGGACCTTTATCGCCATCGAATACCGGCTTGTGGTCTTGGGCAGGAACCATCGGACGGACGATCTCGCCATCTACGAAAGCGAGGATCGACATTTCCTGTCCTTCGAGGAATTCCTCGATAACAACCTGCGTTCCGGATTCGCCGAACACTTTGTTCACCATCATATCGGTAAGCGCCTGCTGTGCTTCTTCCATCGTAAAAGCAACGGTTACCCCTTTACCCGCTGCAAGTCCGTCCGCTTTAATAACGATTGGCACAGCCTGCTTGCTCAAATAATCCGAAGCCGTCTCGTAATCAGTGAAGGTCTCGTACTTTGCTGTAGGAATGTTATATTTCTTGAGCAGCTCTTTCATGAAAATTTTGCTGCCTTCGATCTCTGCCGCATTCTTCCGTGGTCCGAAGATCGGAATGCCTTTCGCTTCGAACGCATCCACAATGCCTGCCGCCAGCGGATCGTCCGGACCGACAACGACTAGGTCAATCGCGTGGTCGATCGAGAACTGGATTAAATCCGTAAACCGGCTGACCGGGATCGGTACGCATTCAGCAAGCTGGGCGATGCCCGCGTTGCCCGGCGCACAATAGATTTCTTTTACCTTCTCGCTTTTCTTCAATGCCCATACGATTGCGTGCTCACGCCCGCCGCCGCCGATAACTAATATACGCAATTGGAACCCTCCCATAATGTTCGTCTATCAATCGGCGAGTCCGAACGCTATGCAGCATCCGGACTCCTCAATGTACGCATTAATGTTTGAAATGACGCACTCCGGTCATGATCATGGCGATATTATGCGCATTCGCTACCGCGATCGACTCTTCATCCTTAATGGAGCCGCCTGGCTGAATGACTGCTGTGATGCCTGCTTTAGCAGCCAGCTCAAGCGTGTCGCCCATTGGGAAGAAAGCATCCGAAGCGAGAATCGCGCCCGCCGCTTCAGCACCCGCTTGTTCGATTGCGATGCGGGCCGCGCCGACACGGTTCATCTGGCCTGCGCCTACGCCAATTGTCATATTGTTTTTCGCCAGCAAAATCGCATTGGATTTCACATGTTTAACAACCTTCCAGCCGAACAGCAGCTGCTTCAGCTCTTCTTCAGTCGGCTGACGGTTGGTAACGACCTTAAGGTCCGCTTCCGTGAGGCTGTGCACATCGCTTTGCTGCACGAGCATGCCGCCGTCTACCGAAGTCACGAGCCATTCCGGTTTGCGCTCTGCTGCCGCTTGGAGCTCGCCCAGCTTCATCAGGCGGATGTTTTTCTTCTTCGTCAATACATCCAAAGCTTCTTGCGTGAAGTCTGGAGCAATGACGATCTCAAGGAAGATTTCGTTCAGCAGCTCAGCCGTTTCCTTGCCGATTGTGCGGTTTGCCGCTACGATGCCGCCGAAAATCGACGTTGGATCGGCTGCATAAGCTTTTTGATACGCTTCGTGGATATCTGCTCCGATGCCCACGCCGCAAGGGTTCATATGTTTAACTGCGACAACCGCCGGTTCGGTGAATTCCTTCACGATCGCGAGCGCAGCATTTGCGTCATTAATGTTATTGTAGGAGAGCTCTTTGCCGTGAAGCTGCTGCGCTGTCGTAATGTTGCCGGATGCCGCAAGCGGTTTGCGGTAGAACGCAGCCTGCTGATGCGGGTTTTCTCCGTAGCGCAGATCCTGTACCTTCTCGTAAGTGACTGTATATTTCTCAGGCAGCGGTTCGCCGTTGAGCTTGGAAAGATAATCCGAGATAAGTGCGTCATAAGCTCCGGTATGACGGAATACTTTGGCAGCAAGACGTTTGCGCGTATCGAGCGTAGTATCGCCGTCCGCACGCACTTCCTCCAGCACGGCCGCATAATCCGAGCTATCCACCACAACGGTTACGAACGCGTGGTTCTTCGCAGCGGAACGCAGCATCGTCGGTCCGCCGATATCGATATTTTCGATGGCATCCTCATACGTGACATCCGGCTTCGCAATCGTCGCCGCGAACGGGTACAGGTTAACGATGACCAGATCGATATAGTCCATGCCCAGCTCTTTCATCGCTTTCTGATGCTCTTCATCATCACGCACCGCAAGCAGTCCGCTGTGAACAGCCGGATGCAGCGTTTTGACGCGGCCATCCAAAATTTCCGGGAATCCGGTCACATCCGAGATACCGATAACTGGAACGCCTTCCTTCTCCAGCAAGCTTGCCGTACCGCCTGTAGAAATAATCTCCACACCCAACTTTGCCAGTTCACGGGAAAACTCCACAATGCCCGTCTTGTCGGACACACTAATCAACGCTCTACGTATAGCCAACTTTATAAACCCTCCTTGAGAAATGTGTATGGGCGAGCCCCCATATGACGCAGACCCGCTATTCAAAGCCCCTCAGGGCATAATCCCGATGCCGGTTACCGGATCTATCGCACCGTTACACGCCGGCCGTCCAGCGTGACGTTGCCTTGCGCGATTTGCTGCACAGCCCATGGAAGCAGCGCTTGCTCCGCCGCATGAATCCGCTGCGCAAGCGAGGCTTCCGTGTCGCCGTCAGCCACTTCGACAGCGCGCTGCGCGATAATCGGGCCGCTGTCCATTCCGCCATCGACATAATGAACCGTCACACCGGTAATCTTCACGCCATACGCCAGCGCCTGCCCAATCCCGTTCACGCCCGGAAACGCCGGCAGCAGTGCCGGATGGATATTGATCATCCGACCGTAATAAGGCTTGACCAGCACCGGAGTAATGATTCTCATATACCCTGCAAGCACGATCAGCCCGATTTCACGCCGCTGCAGCTCAGCTAAGATCTCCGTCTCATACGCTTCGCGGGAAGCATAGTCCTTCGGATTAAACAGCCAGGTGTCCACGCCCGCTTGGCGAGCACGCTCCACTACGGGCGCAGAAGGCTTATCACAGACAAGAAGCTCGATGGAACCATCGAGCCGCCTCTCCTTTGCCGCATCGGCCAGCGCCTGGAAGTTCGTTCCTTGGCCTGACGCGAACACGGCAATTTTTAATACTGCCATTACACATCCGCTCCTGTGAATGTCACAACGCGGCTGCCTTCCGTTACCGTTCCGATCCGGTAGGCTTGCTCGCCAAGCCCGTTAGCAGCGCGAAGCGCTTCTTCCGCTTGCTCGGCAGGAACGACAACGACCATGCCGACGCCCATGTTAAACGTCGTGAACATATCGCGGTTGGAAATGCCGCCCTTGGACTGCATCAGCTGGAAGATCGGCAGAATCGGCCAAGAGCCGTATTCGATTTCCACATTGACGCCTTCAGGAAGCACGCGCGGAATGTTCTCGATGAAGCCGCCGCCGGTAATGTGCGCCATCCCTTTCACATTCACGCGCTGGATGAGCTCGAGCGCAGATTTCACATACAGCTTCGTCGGCTCCAGCAGCACATCGCCAAGGCGCGCACCGTCAAGCTCCGGCAGCGTATCAGTCAATGCGTAACCGCTCTGCTCGAGGAGCAGCTTGCGTACGAGCGAGAAGCCGTTGCTGTGAATACCGCTTGAAGCGAAGCCGAGCACCGCATCGCCAGGGGCGATCGTGGAGCCGTCGATGATTTTCTTCTTGTCGACGATCCCAACCGTAAAGCCGGCAATGTCGTACTCGTCCTCATCGTACATGCCCGGCATTTCAGCCGTTTCGCCGCCGATCAGGGCGCAGCCGGACTGCACGCAGCCGTCGGAGATCCCTTTCACGATCGCTTCGATTTTCTCCGGCACCACTTTGCCGCATGCCAGATAGTCGAGGAAGAACAGCGGCTCCGCGCCCTGCACGACGATATCGTTGACGCACATCGCCACCGCATCGATGCCGATTGTGTCATGCTTGTCCATCGCAAAAGCGAGCTTTAGCTTCGTTCCGACTCCATCCGTACCCGATACCAGCACCGGCTCTTCATACTTATCCTTGTTCAAACCGAACAAAGCGCCGAAACCGCCTAAATCTGTCAGCACCTCCGGGCGGAACGTTCTTTTCACATGTTTCTTCATCCGTTCGACCGCTTCATTACCTGCAGCGATATCGACGCCGGCTTGCTTATACGCCTCTGCCACCTTCGATCACTCCTCCTAAAGGTCCTTCTACCAGTTCTATTAAGCTTGATCTAATCTTGAAACAACCGATGATTCGGTATCGCGGCTGCTAACAGCTGCAGCTTTTTTCCGATTCCGCATCAATCGGTGTTGGATAGTCATTATCAAAGCACGCCATGCACATGCCGCGGTTTATCTCGCCGTCATTGCCGCCTACCGCATCGACATACCCTTGGTTGCTGATGAAATAGAGCGAATCGGCATTGATAATTTCGCGGATTTCTTCCACGGACTTCGATGAAGCAATCAGTTCCTTGCGGTCAGGCGTATCAATCCCATAATAACAAGGATTGGCAAAAGGCGGTGACGTAATCAGCACATGAACCTCGGTCGCACCGGCCTCGCGCAGCAAATTGACGATCCGGCGGGACGTCGTGCCCCGTACGATCGAGTCGTCAATCATAACGACGCGTTTGCCCTCAACGACCTTGCGAACGGCGCTCAGCTTCATCTTCACGCCCTTCTCGCGCAGCTCCTGGGAAGGCTGAATAAACGTACGGCCCGTGTACTTGTTCTTGATCAAGCCAAGCTCGTAAGGAATGCCCGTCTGCTCGGCATAACCGATCGCCGCGGAAATACTCGAATCCGGAACGCCGGTTACGATGTCCGCATCCACAAACGATTCAATGGCCATCCGGCTGCCCATCCGCTTGCGGGCGGAGTGCAGGTTGATGCCGTTAATATCGCTGTCGGGGCGGGCAAAATAGATATATTCCATCGCACAGGTCGCGCGGCGCACCAGCGGCGCATACCGGTCCTCATGCAGACCGTCCTTGTCCAGCACCAGCATCTCGCCTGGCTGTACATCGCGAACATAAGCCGCGCCAACGGTCTCCAATGCACAGGTTTCGGAAGCGAATACGTACCCGTCGCCAAGCTTGCCCATCACGAGCGGACGAAGGCCATGCGGATCCGACGCAACGACCAGCTTGTCATTGGTCATAATAAGAAAAGCAAATCCGCCTACAATACGCTGCAGCGCATCTTTGGCCGCCGACACGAAATCCTTCGGCGAGCGCGCGATCAGATGGGCGATAACCTCGGTGTCGCTCGTCGTCTGAAAGATCGAGCCTTGGTACTCGAGCTCGCGGCGGATTTCCGGCGCGTTCACGATGTTGCCGTTGGTTGCGACAGCCAGATCGCCGTCTCGGTATTTGAAGATCAGCGGCTGCGCGTTAGCCAGCTGGCTCTCGCCAGAGGTGGAATACCGCACATGGCCGATCGCTCTGGTGCCTTTTAAGCCTTCCAGCTTAGGCTGATCGAAGACTTCTTTGACCAGTCCCATGCCGCGGTGGTAGTGGAAGCCTTTGTTCTCCACGTCCACCGTGCAGATGCCGCAGCTCTCCTCGCCGCGGTGCTGCAGCGCATGCAGTCCGTAGTAAGCAAGCGAAGACGCGTCCGAATAACCGAACACGCCGAATACGCCACACTCCTCTTTCAGCTTGTCAAACATATCGTCCCGGCCAATGCCCTCGTTGTAATGGTCGCCTGTCCACAGCTTCGGAAGCTGTCTTACTTCATCAGACATGGAATCGCATCCTTCCAGACCTTCTCCAGTTGCTCAACCGGTGAATCAATCGCCGGTTTGCCGTTCACGCTAATCGTTAATCCGTTACCTCCAACTACGCCGACTTCCGCATTCACAACGCCTTGCTCGTTCAACCAAGCTTTCAGCTCTGCCGCTTTTTCAGGTTTAACCGACAGCAGAATACGCGATTGGCTCTCACTGAATAAAGCTACATCCGTGCGAAGCCCTGTTTCCACATTAACCTTCGCGCCCAGACGGCCGCTGATACAGGATTCTGCAACCGCAGCTGCCAATCCGCCCTCGGACAAGTCATGCGCCGATGCGACAAGCCCTTGCTGAATCGCACCCAGAACCGCGCTAAGCAGCGTTTTTTCTTCCGCCAGATCAAGCGCCGGCGGACGTCCTTCCGTCACGCCGTGTACCGCATACTGCAGCTCGCTTCCGCCAAGCTCGGCTTTTGTCTCGCCCAGCAGCACGATGATATCGCCTTCTGCCTTGAAGCTTTGTGTTGTAATGTGATCCGTATCGTGTACGAGACCTACCATGCCGACAACCGGCGTCGGGTAGATCGCGCCTTTGGCATTCTCGTTGTACAAGCTGACATTGCCGCCGATAACCGGCGTATCCAGGATACGGCAAGCCTCTGCCATACCATCGACGGCTTTCTCGATTTGCCAGAACACTTCCGGCTTCTCCGGGTTACCGAAGTTCAGGTTATCCGTAATCGCAAGCGGCTCTGCACCGGAGCACACAATGTTGCGCGCTGCTTCCGCAACGGCAATGCGTCCGCCGACTTCAGGATCAAGATAGACATAACGTCCGTTGCAATCCGTTGTCATCGCCAGCGCCTTGCGCGTGCCGCGAATCGTGACAACAGCCGCGTCCGAACCAGGCTGCACAGCTGTGCTCGTGCGAACCATATAGTCATATTGATTATATACCCATTCCTTGCTGGCGACAGTCGGGGATGCCAAAACTTTCTTGAGTGCATCCGTCAGATCCGTCACTTCAGCATAGGCTGCCGTATCGATTGCCGCATTCGCCGCATAATAAGCCGGCTCTGCGCTTGGCTTGTTATATACCGGACACTCGTCGACGAGTGCGGTTACCGGCATATCGGCTACCTGCTCACCTTGATGGAACAGACGCAGGCGGCCGTCGTCGGTTACTTTACCGACTTTGGCGCATAGAATGCCCCAACGCTCGAAGATTTCTCTTGCTTGCGCTTCATGCTGCGGCTCCACAA
This sequence comes from Paenibacillus abyssi, assembly GCF_014640295.1. Taxonomy (GTDB): domain Bacteria; phylum Bacillota; class Bacilli; order Paenibacillales; family Paenibacillaceae; genus Paenibacillus_D; species Paenibacillus_D abyssi. The sequence continues at coordinate 9,456 of NZ_BMGR01000017.1, forward strand.
CGAATAGCATGCGCTCCTGGGATTCCGACAGCATCATTTCATATGGCGTCATGCCCGGCTCGCGCTGCGGCACCTCGTCCAGATACAGCTCCAGGCCGTTGCCGGCTTTGGATGCCATCTCCGAACTGGAGGAAGTCAGGCCTGCTGCGCCCATATCTTGAATACCGAGCACGATGCCGGTATCGATCAATTCCAAACACGCTTCCATAACGAGCTTCTCCATGAATGGATCGCCAACTTGAACCGCCGGACGTTTGGCATCCGAGTCCTCTGTCAGCTCCTCGGAAGCAAAGGTCGCGCCGTGGATGCCGTCGCGGCCTGTAGCCGGTCCGACATAGAATACCGGATTGCCTACGCCTTTGGCGACACCGCGCTGAATTTTGTCATGGTCGATCAGACCGACGCACATCGCATTAACGAGCGGATTGCCTTCATAGCTCTCGTCGAACATCACTTCGCCCGCTACTGTCGGAATACCGATACAGTTGCCGTATCCCGCAATCCCGCTGACGACATGCTCGAACAGATATCGTACGCGCTCATTCTCCAGGCGTCCGAAACGCAAGCTGTTCAACAATGCGACCGGACGTGCGCCCATCGAGAAGATATCGCGAATAATACCGCCCACGCCGGTTGCCGCGCCTTGATAAGGCTCGATCGCCGATGGATGGTTATGCGATTCGATTTTGAATACAACCGCCTGGTTGTCGCCGATATCCACGATCCCCGCGCCTTCGCCCGGTCCCATCAGGACGCGCGGCCCGCTTGTCGGGAAACGGCGAAGCACGTTTTTGGAATTTTTGTACGAGCAGTGCTCAGACCACATAACGCTGAATACGCCGATTTCCGTGTAGTTCGGCTGACGGCCCAGAAATCCGCAGATTAGCTCATATTCCGCGTCCGTTACACCCATTTGCTTATATATTTTCTGCTCGGCAATTTGCTCCGCTGTCGGTTCTTTAGCCGTTAACTGCTGCGCCATGCTGTTCCCTCCATGCGTTCAAGATCGATGTAAACATCCGTTTTCCGTCCTCGGATCCAAGAATCTGATCAATTGCGCGCTCCGGATGCGGCATCATGCCGACCACGTTGCCGCGTTCGTTGCTCACGCCTGCGATATCCGCTACCGAACCGTTCGGATTGTTGCCCGCCACATAGCGGAACACAATCTGATTGTTCGCTTTCAGCTGCTCCAGCGTCGCATCGTCGCAATAGTAGTTGCCTTCGCCGTGCGCGATCGGAATGTCGATCACTTCACCTGCGCTGTATTGATTCGTGAATGCCGTCTTGTTGTTCACTACTTCAAGCAGTGCGGAATGACAGCGGAATTTCATGTTGTTGTTGCGAAGCAGCGCGCCCGGAAGCAGTCCCGCTTCGGTAAGAATTTGGAAACCATTGCAGATGCCAAGCACATATTTGCCCGCTTCCGCCGCCTTGCGGACTTCATTCATGACCGGTGCAAAACGGGCGATCGCGCCGCAGCGCAGGTAGTCGCCGTAAGAGAAACCGCCGGGAACGAGAATGCAATCATATGCCGACAAGTCTGTCGCCGTATGCCATACAAAATCAACCGGTTGACCGATCGTATCTTCTACTGCTTTGTAGCAGTCAATGTCACAGTTCGAGCCTGGAAAAACGAGTACCGCAAACTTCATCGTTTATCCCTCCAATTCAAAACGGTAGTCTTCGATCACCGTGTTAGCGAGCAGCTTTTCGCACATTGCCGTAATGCGGGTTTCAGCCTCGGAGCGGTCGGTTGTATCCAGCTCCAGCTCCAAATATTTGCCGATACGCACTTTGCCTACTTCAGCAAAGCCCATGGAATGAAGCGCACCTTGCACCGCGCTGCCTTGCGGGTCCAAGACGTTCTGTTTGATTGTGACATAGACGGTTGCTTTCATCGTTCGTAGTTCCTCCTAGGAATAAGAAATGGTTTCGTTCTAGACTTGCACCAGAAATATAAATGAAGAGCGTTAGAGTTGAGGTTATTCCGGCCTGCTCAGCGTCCGGTCAATTTCTTATATATATCGAGATAACGGTTCGTCGTTTCCTCTACCACTTCCGCAGGAAGCGGTGCAGGCGTGCTGTTTCGATCCCAATCCGATTGCAGCAGATACGTGCGGACAGGCTCTTTATCCATGCTGTCGATCTCAATATCAAGCTCGTACTTTTCCTTTGCCCAGAAGCGCGAGGAGTCCGGCGTGAACAGCTCATCGATCAAGATGACCTTGCCGTCCACCAAGCCGAATTCGAACTTGCAGTCGGCTAGGATGATGCCGCGCTCCGCGCAGTAGGCATGTGCGAATTCATACAGCTTGATGCTGCGGTCGCGCAGCTCTTCCGCCAGTTCCGCACCGACCATCTCCTCCATCCGCTCGAACGGAATATCTTCATCATGGCCGACATCGTTCTTCGCCGCCGGCGTGAAGATCGGCTTCTCGAAACGCTCGTTTTTCCTCAGGCCCGCCGGCAGCGCAATGCCGTTGATGGCGGAGGTTTGTCCATATTGTCTCCACCCGCCGCCGGTGATATAGCCGCGCACGACACATTCGATGTCGATCCGCTCCGCTTTGCGGGTCACCATAATCCGGTCCTTCAGCAATTCCGGCTCCGTTATCACATCGCCGAGTTTCGTTACATCGGTATGGATCACATGGTTCGGTTGAATATCCTTCGTCTGGTCAAACCAAAACGCGCTAAGGCGGTTCAGCACATTGCCTTTGTTCGGCACGGCCGGCTCCAGCACATAATCGAACGCCGAGATCCGGTCGGTCACCACAATCAGGTAAAACTCGCCAAGATCATACAGCTCGCGCACTTTGCCTTTGTATAGCAAAGGGGCTTTTACATAATCCACCGCAGTGGAGATCGCTTGCGTATTCATCGCCCGGTCGCCGCCTCCCTCTCTTTAGCTCAGTCCGAGCCGTTTGAATATCGTATCGACATGCTTCAGATGCCACGAAGGATTGAATGCATCCTCGATCTCATCCGCAGACAGCGCGCTTGTTATTTCCGGCGTTGACTCAATGATGTCGCGGAATTGACGCTGCTCTTCCCAAGCCTGCATCGCGCGCGGCTGAACTGTATCATACGCTTGCTCGCGGCTGAAGCCTTTATCGATCAGCTTTGTCATGACGCGGCCGGAGAACGGCACGCCATACGTACGCTGCATATTGCGTTTCATATTTTCAGGGAATACGGTCAGGTTCTTAATAATGTTGCCCAGACGGTTCAGCATGTAATTCAGCAGCATCGTTGCATCCGGCAAAATAACACGCTCTGCCGATGAGTGGCTGATATCACGCTCATGCCACAGCGGCACGTTCTCATAGGCGGTCAGCATATGGCCGCGAATGACGCGGGAGAGACCGGAAATATTCTCGCAGCCGATCGGGTTGCGCTTGTGCGGCATTGCCGACGAGCCCTTCTGGCCTTTGGCGAACGGCTCTTCCACCTCGCGGAACTCGCTCTTTTGCAGGGCGCGGATTTCCGTTGCGAATTTGTCGAGCGAAGTCGCAATCAGCGCCAGCGTCGCCATATATTCGGCATGACGGTCACGCTGCAGCGTTTGCGTCGAGATCGGAGCCGGTTTTGTGCCGAGCTTGCCGCATACGAACTCTTCTACGAACGGATCGATGTTGGCGTACGTACCGACCGCACCGGAGATTTTACCGTATTGAACGCCGTCAGCCGCATGGTTGAAGCGCTCCAGGTTCCGTTTCATTTCCTCATACCACAGCGCCATTTTCAAACCGAACGTTGTCGGCTCGGCATGTACACCGTGCGTACGGCCCATCATTGGCGTATCTTTATATTCAATCGCTTTGTCGCGCAAAATCGCAATGAACTGCTCGACGTCGCGCTGCAAAATTTCGTTGGCTTGGCGAAGCAGGTAACCGAGCGCCGTGTCGACAACATCGGTTGAAGTCAGACCGTAGTGCACCCATTTGCGTTCCGGTCCGACGGTTTCGGATACCGCACGGGTGAACGCGATCACGTCATGGCGGGTCTCCTGTTCGATCTCGTAAATCCGGTCGATATCAAAGCTCGCGCTTTTACGCAGCGCTTCTACGTCTTCCTTTGGAATAACGCCCAGCTCAGCCCAAGCCTCACAGGCGCAAAGCTCAACCTCAAGCCATGCCTTAAATTTGTTCTCTTCCGTCCAAATCGCTCTCATTTCCGGTCTGCTATAACGTTCCAACATACGCTCTTAAACCCTCCAAATAGTGGTTTCGGCTATCCAGGCCAGCGCTGCATCCACATCAGGCGCCAGCACGTTCACATGGCCCATCTTCCGTTTTGTTATCGCTTCGCTCTTGCCATACAAATGAATCTTCGGCTCGACGCCGAGCCGTTTTGCAGCGTCATCGGCCACAGCCATCCGTGCGAGCAGCGGCTCCACATGCTCACCGAGCACATTGACCATCACGACCGGCGTCAGCAGCTCGGTTCCGCCAAGCGGAAGATTGCATACCGCACGAACATGCTGCTCGAACTGTGATGTCCTGCATGCTTCCATCGTGTAATGGCCGCTGTTATGCGGCCTTGGAGCCAGCTCATTGACGAACAGCTCGCCGCCCGATGTCAGGAACATCTCGACCGCGATCAGTCCGACGACGTTCAGCCCTTCGGCAATTCGCATCGCCAGCTGCCTGGCTTCCTCTTGAACCCGCTCCGCAACCCGTGCCGGAACAATCGACAGGTGGAGAATGTTGTCCACGTGAATGTTCTCCGCCACCGGGAAGGTCTGAATCTCGCCCTGTGGACTGCGAGCGGCAATAACCGACAGCTCCTTGTCAAAACGGATGAACTGTTCGAGCACAAGCTCCACACCCGAGCGGCTCAATTCGGCATAGGCTTGTCCGATCTCCGCTTCGCTGCGGATCACCCACTGGCCTTTGCCGTCATAACCGCCGGTCGCCGTCTTCAGCACGCTTGGAATGCCCAGCTTAGCGACCGCCTCGCGCAGCTCCTGCTCGCTGCGGATCTCCGCATACGGCGCGACGCGCACGCCGGAAGCTTCGATAGCGCGCTTCTCGCGCAGGCGGTGCTGCGTCGTGTACAGCAGCTCGCTGCCCTGCGGCACGTACGATTCCTCCATCAGCATCGCCGCCACGCCGGCGTCGACGTTCTCGAACTCGTACGTAATCACATCGGCCCGCTTCGCCAGCTCACGCGCCGCTTCGCGGTCGTCGTAAGCGGCAGTGATCTGCGCCGACACTTGGCCGCATGGCGCATCCGGAGCCGGATCCAGCGCCACAAAGCGATAGCCCAGGTTGCTTCCGGCCAGCGCCATCATCCGGCCGAGCTGGCCTCCGCCGAGAATGCCGATCGTACTGCCCGGCAGAATCGTCTGGCCCCTCTTACTTATGCTCATAAAGTGTCACTGCTTTCCAGCACTTCCTGTGCCACGCGGTCGCGGCGGGCTTGCACGCGTGCCTGCGCTTCCGGGTCGAATGCCCCGAGGATTTGCGCGGCCAGCAGGCCTGCGTTAGTGCCGCCTGCATTGCCGATCGCTACGGTAGCAACCGGAATGCCGCCCGGCATTTGGACAATCGATAATAATGAATCGAGCCCGCTCAAGTTAGAGGACTTGACGGGCACGCCAATCACCGGCAGAATCGTCTTCGCAGCGACCATGCCAGGAAGATGGGCGGCTCCGCCAGCTCCCGCAATGATCACTTTAAGACCGCGCTCTGCGGCTGTTTCTGCGTATTCGAACATGAGATCAGGCGTACGATGCGCCGAGACCACTTTCTTCTCATAAGGAATTTGCAGCTCTTCCAAAACGTCACAGGCTAATTTCATCGTATCCCAATCCGACTTACTGCCCATGATGACGCCTACTTTCGCAGACATGACATCAAACCCACTTTCTTTATTCAGATAATAGACAAGCCAAATTTAAACACGGTGTTATCTTTTCCAATGTGGATGCTGAAAAAAGAAAAGTCCCGGTAAGCTACACTCAAATAAGCGCCGCCGCGGGACACAAGCCACAAGGAAAATGCCAAGAAGGCAATGCCTGCCGTCCTCACAAGAAGGTACGAAAAGACAGGAGAAGGCTGCCCCCTGCGGGACAACCTGTTCTTATTTTCCAAGCTCGTAGTCCGAAAATTTATGGTTTCCGGGTAGAGACTTTCGGGCCTTATTCCCGAGAATATACGAGGCTTCTACATAAATCGACATATACGATCAATTAACCTCTTTTAGTTTATCAATCCTAACACACCTTGTCAACGATAAAAGACGAACATTAATTATAAATATCCATAATAAAGTTCGTTTTTTGGATAGGTTTACAAAATCCCCTACCATCTGTTACCTAAAACATCGTCCTGATCCTCTTTTTAAGCGTTACAATCATCATTCAACATTCTCCCTTATTTTCGCAAAGCTTGCGGATCACGCTTAATCATCATCGTCATCGTCGTCATCCCTCTCGCGCTTTTTTTCCCTTTCCTTGCGTTCCTTTTCCCGTTCTTTTCTTTCCTTTTTCTCTTCTTTTTCACTTTTTTTCCGTTCTTTCGCTCGTTCCTTACGATCCTCTTCCAGCTTCTTCTCCCGTTCTTCCCGTTCTTTCTCGCGTTCCTTCCGGTCTTCCTCCAGTTCCTTTTCCCGTTCCCGGTCCCGGTCCCGATTTTCTCGTTTAGGCACAAACACAGGCATCTCCAACGTATAGCCGTCAGGAATCTGGAACTCGGATACCGGCACATCGACCAGCGCTTTGGACATCATTTCTTTGAACAGCACTGCCGTATATGAACCTCCCGTAGCATCCATGAAGTGTTTGCTGTCTGTTTTGTCATATCCCATCCATACCGCCGCGGCCAGCTCCGGCGTATAACCGGCAAACCAAATATCATTCGTTCCGCTTATGCCCTCGAACTCTTTTGTTCTCGGGAGCTGCGTCGTGCCTGTCTTGCCGGCTGTCGGCCGGTTCAGCTGTGCGCGCTTACCTGTGCCGTCCGTTACAGCCTCCTGCAGCAGACGCGTCATCGTATACGCTGTAGCTGCGCTAACCACCTGCACTTCGCTCGGCTTCGCCTCGGCAATGAGACGTCCGTCCTTCGTCTCGATCTTTACAATTGCATGAGAGGTCACCCGCTTTCCGCCATTGGCGAAAGAACCATATGCCCCGGCAAGCTCCAAAGGTGACACCCCCCGGTTCAAGCCGCCAAGCGCTATGCTCAGATTGCGATCCTGATCGGTAACGGGGATGGCCATCCGTTCGAGATATGTCAAGCTTTGCTGGACGCCAATCTCATTAAGCAGCCACACAGCCGGGATGTTATACGAATATTTCACCGCATCCGCAAGTGTAACTTCTCCGCGTGTCTGGCGGTCATAGTTCTGCGGCTGGTAACCGTTAATATCCAGCTCATCATCATATAGAATGGAAGAAGGTGAATACCCGGCTTCCAGAGCAGGCGCGAACACAGCCAGCGGTTTGAATGCCGAGCCCGGCTGCCTTTTCATCTGAGTTGCCCGGTTAAAGCCCCGAAATACCTGTTCACCACGCCCCCCTGCCAAGCCGCGAATGCCGCCGGTAGCAGGGTCAATGATTGCCGCTCCGCTCTGTACCGGAATCTCATCCGGACTGCCGGGGAAGAGGGTTTCATCTGCAAAGACCTCCTCCATCGCCCCCTGCACCGCCGGATTCAGATTCGTATACACTCTTAGGCCGCCGCGCAGTATTTCGTCCTCGGTCAAGCCATAGATCTTTTCCGCTTCTTCAATGACATGGTTGACATAAGGCGTATATTTTCCCGAAAGCTCATCGACGACTGTTTTTTGCACCTGCAGCGGCTCATTAACCGCTTGACTATACTCCTCTTCAGTAATCATCCCCTGATCTTTCATCAGGGAGAGCACCAGATTCCGGCGCTCCAGCGCCTTGTCAGCATCCACCAGCGGAGAATAATTAGACGGCGCCTTTGGCAGCGCGGCCAGCAGAGCGGATTCCGCCAACGTGAGATCCGCGACAGTTTTGCCGAAATACGTTCTGGATGCCTGCCCGACTCCCCAACTGCCCTCGCCAAAATAAATCTGGTTCAAATACATCTCCAGAATCTCGTCTTTTTCATACGTATTATCGATTTTTATGGCCATGGCAGCTTCCTTCAGCTTGCGTTCATAGGATCTCTCGGACGTTAAAAACACATTTTTCGCAAGCTGCTGCGTGATCGTGCTGCCACCTTCGACAACGTCGCCCGCTTTCGTATTCCGATACAGCGCACGGAACAATGCGCTCGCATCGACGCCCTCATGATCATAGAAACGTTTGTCCTCAACTGCAATAATGGCATTGCGCATCGATTGCGGCACCTGCTCCAGGGATACCGGAACAATCCGTGAACCGGTCAGCCGGGAAGCCGGTTTTCCGTTCATATCATAAATAATTGTCGGCTCCGGCAATGGATTGTCTAACGCGCTGACGTCCTGCCGGTCGATAAATACTGCTGCTGTAAGCACAAGGCCAATGACTGTCAAGATTAGAACAAAGATAGCCAATTGCCATATACGTTTCTTTGTGGATTTGGAGTTTTTTGCGGTTTTTGTCGCCATGTTCTCTCTCCCCTTTTTATCTATACCCATAGTATTCGAACAGTTCCCATGGTTTGGGGACTTAAACAAATACTATGCGGTTATTAAACCAGTAGAGGAGGAACAAAACAGGTAATGCTGCGGCCACTTCAGCGGGTGCCCCAATATGAAAAGCCTGCCGGTCTCCCGGCAGGCCTATTCTTCAATATGGTGCACTTACAGCGCCGGCATCGGAGCCGGGCGATCGCAGGTGCTTTGCATGGCGTAATGCTTTCCGTCGCGCGAGGCGTCGTGGAAACCGTGCATCGCCTCCAGCACATGGTAGGCCATTTCCCCGCTTGCGCGATGCGGCCCGCCCTCTGCCAATGCGCGTGCCAGATCGGCCACGCCAATGCCGCGGTTGTTGTCCGTGAAACCGTGCGTCAGCGGAATCTCCTCCCATTCCGAATCACGCGAGCGGCGCAGCTTCACCGTCCCGCCGAATCCATTCGGATCAGGAACGAGCAGCGTTCCTGCGCTGCCGTGGATCTCAATGTTCGGCAGCGAGGTTCCAGCCATTGCATCAAAGCTGGTGATCAGCGTACCGACAGCGCCGCTCTGGAAATCGAGCACGCCGGCGATGTGGGTCGCCGTTTCCACTTGGATCTTTTTGCCGTGCTTCGGCTGGCTCGTGATCGTGCGTTCCGGATAAGAAATCACGGCTGAGCCGGTTACGCGGCGAATCGGGCCCAGCAGCGTAACAAATGCGGTTAAGTAGTACGGCCCCATATCAAACATCGGCCCGCCGCCGATCTGGTAATAAAACTCCGGATCCGGATGCCAATGCTCGTGCCCGGCACCGATCATGAAGCCGGATACCGAGATCGGCGTTCCGATCACACCGTCATCGATCAGCTTGCGGCAGGTCTGAATGCCACCGCCCAAGAACGTCTCCGGCGCGCTTGCCACCCGCACCCCCTTCTCACGGGCAACCCGCAGAATCTCCTGCCCTTCCTCCCGCGTTACCGCCAGCGGCTTCTCCACGTACACATGCTTGCCGGCCTGAAGCGCTTGGATGCACACCGACGCATGCGCCTGCGGGATCGTAAGGTTGACGACGATGTCGATATCCGGATCGGCGAGTAATTGCTCGACCGTATAAGCCTTCGCCACATCGAATTCCGATGCCCGCGCCTGTGCGCGCGCCACATCCAAATCCGCGGCGGCCACAAGCTCCACTTCCTCATATTTCTTCAAATTCGTAAAATAGATTTTGCTAATATTTCCGCATCCGACGATCCCGACTCTGCTCTTCATCATCGCTTCACTCTTCCTCTATCTATAATTGGTTGTCTGCCATGCCGCTGTATGCCGCTTCCGTACTTCCCGACCGCTGGGCCAGCGCCTTGCCCTCAGCAGTCCAGAGGAACCCTCTGCGCATCAATTCCTTCACTACGGGCATATCGATGATATTAGCTACGTGGCCAAGGGCATTGTAATAGACCCGTCCTACGCCCCAGCGCTTCGTCCACACAACAGGCATATCCACAGCTTTATTTAATGAGTGCGGCCCGGGCACAACCGGAAAACGGGTTGTCGCGAGCACCTCGACCGCAGGATCAACGTGCAGATAATACTGCTCGGACTTCACAGGAAAGTCCTCGATTCCATCAACAAGCGGACTGGAGCTATGCTTGACGTTGACGACATATTCCACGCCGTCATTACCCGGATGAGCCACCCAGTTGCCGCCGGTCATGAACTGCCAATCCACATTTTCACGGAACGCGTCACACATGCCGCCGTGGCAGCCCGCTAGCCCGACACCGCTCTGGACCGCAGCCGATACATTGTTTACCAGCTGTTGTTCAATGCGTCCCATCGTCCATACGGGAATGATCAGATCCAATGATTTCAATTTCTCCGCATCTGCAAATGCCTCCAGCGTATCCGACACTTCCACCTCGAAGCTTTCCTGCTCGAGCACCTCTTTGAAGATGCCGGAGACCTGTTCAGGCTCATGTCCGTCCCATCCGCCCCATACTATGAGTGCTTTTTTCATCGCAACGAATACCGCCTTTCCTATGCTGATTGTCTTCCGCTGTTATCCGACTTCCCGACTGCCGTTTCGTTCCATGTTTCTTTTTCCCGGGGCTTTGTTTTTCGTTAGCTGCTCCTACCCCGTTAGCCTCTATGCCATTAGGTCTTTGCCATTAGGTCTTTGCCATTAGGTCTTTGCCATCAGGCTTGATATTCTTTCAAGGACACCCATCTGCGCTCAGCGATCGACCGGTCGACCGCCTCGAGCACTTCCTGGCATTTCACCCCGTCCACGAAGTTGGGCACCGGTTGGCGGTCCTCTTGAATCGCTTTCATCAGCTCGTGCACTTCATGCGTAAAGGTGTGCTCATAACCGATTGAATGCCCCGCCGGCCACCAAGCGTCCATATAAGCGTGTGCGGCGTCCGTGGCATGCACGCGGCGGAAGCCCTGTACATCCTCGGCATCATCCGAGAAATACACTTGCAATTCGTTAAGCCGTTCAAAATCGAACTTGATGCTGCCTTTGCTGCCATTGATTTCAAACGAATTCGTGCAGCGGTGGCCTGCCGCAAAACGCGTAGCTTCAAAGCTGCCGAGCGCCCCGTTTGCAAAACGTGTCATAAACAGCGTAGCGTCATCCACGGTCACTTCGCCGCGCGGCGCGTCTTTGCTGCCTTTGGCGCTCAGGCCGGTCATCGCCGATGGCATCGGACGTTCCTTAATGAACGTTTCGCTCATCCCGATCACTTCATCAAATTCTCCAACCAAATAACGGGCCAGATCGATCAAATGTGCGCCAAGGTCGCCATGCGAGCCCGAGCCGGCTATCTCCTTCTGCAGGCGCCATACGAGCGGGAATTCCGGATCGATAATCCAATCCTGCAAAAACCACGCGCGGTAATGATAGATCTCTCCGATTCGGCCTTCCGATACCAGCTTCTTCGCCAGCTGTACCGCAGGCGCAAACCGGTAGTTAAAGCCAACCATATGTTTAACGCCCGCATTCTCGGCTGCCACCAGCATCTCACGGGCATCTGCAAGCGTAAGCGCTAACGGCTTTTCACAGAACAGATGTTTACCTGCCGCGGCCGCAGCAATCGCGATCTCCTTATGCGCGTCGCTCGGTGCGTTGATATCGATCAGATCAATATCATCCCTGCCGACAAGCTTCCGCCAATCCGTCTCGGCTGTTTCCCAGCCGAACTGCGCACGCGCCTGTTCGAGCCCTGCCGGATCGCGGCCGCAGATCGCTTTCATCTCCGGCTTCGGCACATCCGGCAAAAACATCGGCAAAGCACGGTAAGCATTGCTGTGCGCTTTTCCCATAAATTTATAACCGACCATTCCTACGCGAACATTACTCATTCCTGTTCATCCACCTTTCCAAGTGAGAAGATTGGATCGTGATTGATCCGGATCGTTGAAGCATCAAATCATGATCAATTCGGTTTATATCGCAAAGAAGAAGCACGCGGAATCAGCCGCACGGGAAGCTTCTCCACATTGAAGCCGGTCTCGGTGTCAATTATCGCTGGTTTTTCCTGTCCGATCAGCTTGGATACCGCTGCAGCCCCCATCTCATAGAACGGAACGGAAACAGAAGACAGCTGCGGATCGGTATAACGCGCCTCTTCAGAATCGTCATATCCGATCAGCGCTGCATCGCGCCCGGGCTCAATCCCATGCTCCCGCAAGCCTTGAAGCAGGCCCAGCGCCATCCGGTCGTTCGCGGCAAATACAGCATCGATCCGCTGATCCTTAATCGCGCCGGCAATCTCAGGCGCAGCTATGTATCCGCTCTTTCGGCTGTAATTCCCCGTGAACAAAATATCCTGGTTGACCGAAATGCCGTTGTCTGCAAGCGCTCTGCGGTAGCCATCATAACGGTCCGCGCTGTTCGAGTAGGTTAACGGTCCGTTGAGGAAAGCAATGCGGTCGCAGCCCTGCCCGATCAAATGCGCGGTCGCCGCATAGCTGCCGCTTACATGATCCGCTTCAATCGTAGGGAACGCCTCGCCTTCAAAACGCTGGTTAACGAGGCAAAAAGGATGCTCTTCCTGAAGGAGCTCCCGAAGCGCCTGCCGCTCTTCCTCTCCGTCCTGCGTGCCCAGCATGATGCAGGCATCGACCTTCTGCATGCGGAACAGCCTTGAATAATTACGCTTCTCCTCAGGCGATAAGAACATCAGGAGCATATCGTATCCCTCTTTTTTGGCCGTCACCCCGATCCCGCTCAAAATTTCAGAGAAATAATAAGTCGAGAACAGATGCACTTTCGGGACAAACGGGATAATCACGCCCAGGTTGCCGCTCTTTTTTCTCGCGAACTGCTGAGCGAGCGCGCTTGGCACATAATTAAGCTGTTCAGCCGCCTCCAGCACCCTTTTGCGGGTTTCCTCCCGGATCGGACCGACCCCGTTCAACACGCGGGATACCGTCGCTTCAGAGACGCCTGCAAGTTTCGCTACTTCTTTTCTACGGATAGGTCCTTCCTCCAAGCTTTATGTTCTTACCACTAATGTACACGCGTACATTTTCGCATGAAAGCCGTTACATGTCAATGCATCGCCTATTTCATTTTTACGCGTTCAAACGTTTCTTCTGCTTCCTGCGCCTAACCGCTTTTTCGACAACAAACGGCATATACAGCACGACAAATAACGCCAGCGCCACAAGCTCCAGCCATAATAAATACCACGGCCATGGTCCAAGCAGGTCAAGAAGCGAGGCCGTCTGAGGCTTGCGTGACACAAAGAGATAATTTCCGCCCGTCCATACATTGATAGGATATACGATGAGAAGCAGCACATTCAGCCACACCATGGTCCGAAGGATGGACATCCATCCGGGACGGTAGCCATCCACGGCGGTCATGTAGATCGCGGTTACGATAATTCCCCCATGGCCAATGAAAAAATAGAGGTACCAGAAATGCGGAAAACCGACATTCAGAACCGGTGTGAACAGCGCCTGCAGCGCGCCGCCGATCCCTGCAAAATAAATAAACTCATATAACCGGTAATTTCGGTATAACAATAATACGGCAGATAAGATCAACGTTACCGTGCACAACTGCAGCGGCAATGATTCATCCCAGGTCCAGCGCTCCGCCCTCACGTACCAGACATGCAGCAATCCATGCAGCGCGAGCAGCAGGCCCGCCATCCCATAACGAAAGACACGTGCCCGCTTCGGATGTTTGAGCCATTGTCTGAAGATCACGAGACTAACAAGCACAATGCCAAGGGTCGCTAGTGCCACCGCGTGCTGCGGCGAATACGGAATAAAGCCCGGGCCGTTCGGACCAAAAAATGGGTCCATGCTGCACCTCCTTCCTTTTTTATTCCTGGATAAGGATATTTTGTATGATAACTTGCATATCGTAAAGTGTCATTATTTTATGGTACCTAGGTGAAATGTCCCAGAAAACTTTAACAAAAATTATATTGTCGAATAATGGGATGTCCATTATACTTGAAACGCATATGTGAACATTTTATGAAAAGGGGAACTGGAACATGAACTATAATAGCCTGGCTATGAAAAGCCAGCTTGACGCCAGAGAACTGCTTCTGCTGGAACAAGAAGTAAAGAGCCAAGGGAAAAGCATGGTTCTCGCCTATGTGCTGTGGTACTTCCTCGGCGTATTCGGCGGACATCGCTTCTATATGGGGCGTACCGGTTCAGCGATCGCGCAGCTTGTGCTGACAATTACCGTCATTGGGGCGCTTGTGACATTTATATGGTGGGTCATTGACGCTTTCCTGCTTCACCAATGGGTAAAAGACCGCAATCAAGAAGTAGAAATGCGTGTGATGAACGATATGATGTCCAACAAACATTTTAACTCGGCGATGAATCGCCCGCTGTAAGCGATGATGGACAAACGCGATTTAACGTTGAATGAGCTGATGGTTTTCCAATCCGAGGTGCGCGCTCATGAGAAATCGGCTGCCATTGCTTATCTGATGCTGGTTGGCGGACATCTTGGCGTTCATCGTTTCTACCTGAAACGAACCGGAACTGCCATCGCGCAGCTGATCCTGTTCCTGGTCACAACCGGCGGTTATGCGCTCACGGTACTCGGATCCGCAGTCGAGAGCGAAGCGCTCACTCTCTTTTCTCTTTTGCTGCTTGTCGTTCCGGGCCTTGTCTTATTCATCTGGATTATCGTCGATTTATTCCTTATGCCTCGCATGGTCAGGGAATATAACGAAAAAGTGGAACAGCACATTATCGCACAAATTATACAGCATCGGCAGCATATGCACATGCAGCCCCAAAGCCCCGGCACATTGTAGCCGAGGCTTTTTCTATTTCACGCTGCGGCCGCCGTATTCAACAATGCATATTAAAAGTTAAAAGCCGCCCCTTGGGGCGGCTTAAGCATGCTTATATCTATTATGGCGCTGTCTCCAGGAATTTGGAGGTTGGATTTTTGTCCATAGCGGTGCGCATCGCGTATTCGTTCTCGAACAGAGCCACATAGTTGCCCTTCTTGTCCTGCACCAGGGTTGAGTTGATGCGGAATTTGGATGGGTCGATCTTCTCGTCCACGATCCAGCGCGCAAACTGGTACGGCATGCGGTGCAGTTGAATATCGACGCCGTATTCGCCCTTCATCCGGTACTCGAACACCTCGAACTGGAGCTGGCCGACTACGCCGAGAATCGTCTCATCGAAGCCGCTGGTCGAATGGAACACCTGAATCGTGCCCTCCTCAGTCAACTGATCGATTCCCTTCTGATACTGCTTATGCTTCAGCGCATTTTTTACCGTTACCTTGGCAAAAATCTCCGGAGAGAATGTCGGCAGCTCATCGAATATGACTTCCCCGCCCTGCGACAACGAATCACCGATCCGGAATATGCCGGGGTCGAACAAACCGATAATATCGCCCGGATATGCCGACTCGACAATATCGCGGTCCTGAGCAAGGAATTGCTGCGGCTGCGAGAGCTTAATCTCTTTGCCCACCCGTACATGCTTGACGGCCATGCCCCGCTCGAAGCGGCCGGAGCAAATGCGCAGAAACGCAATGCGGTCGCGGTGCGCAGGGTTCATGTTCGCTTGAATTTTGAAAATATAACCGGTAAACTTCTCCTCCGTCGGTTCGACTCTGCCTTCCGTGCTGTTGCGCGGCGCAGGTGAAGGCGCCAGCTTCAGGAAGTTTTCCAGGAACGTCTGAACCCCGAAGTTATTGACTGCACTGCCAAAGAACACCGGTGTCAGCTCGCCGCGGCTTACTTTCTCAAAATCGAATGGATCGCCGGCAACATCGAGCAGCTCCAGCTCGCCAGTCAACTGATCATGCAAAAATTCACCGGCCATCTCGCGGATGATCGGATCATTGTAATCCTCGACCTTTCTCACTTCGATCGTCGAATGGTCGTTGCCCTGGAACAATTCCACCTGGTTATTCATCCGGTCATAGACTCCGCACAGGTCTCTGCCCATTCCGATCGGCCAGTTCATCGGCACGGAACGGATTCCGAGCACCTGCTCCAGTTCTTCCATCAGCTCGAACGGGCTGCGGCCTTCACGGTCCAGCTTATTAATGAACGTGAAGATCGGGATGCCCCGCTTGCGGCATACTTGGAACAGCTTGATCGTCTGGGCCTCCACGCCTTTGGCGACGTCGATCAGCATGACTGCGCTGTCGGCCGCTGTCAAGGTACGGTACGTATCTTCACTGAAGTCTTGGTGACCTGGCGTATCCAGAATGTTCACCCGGTGTCCCAAATAATCGAACTGCATCACGCTGGACGTAACGGAAATTCCCCGCTGCTTCTCGATTGCCATCCAGTCCGAGGTCGCATGTTTGCTCGCCTTTCTCGCCTTGACCGTCCCTGCCTCCCGGATTGCCCCGCCGAATAAAAGCAGCTTCTCCGTTAATGTTGTTTTCCCCGCATCGGGATGGGAGATAATGGCGAAGGTTCGCCTTCTCTCCACTTCATTCTTGATTTCCTCGGTTAACGTTTTACTCATAACTGCCGTCCCTTCATCCTCACCCGTTGGCGACCGGACCTGCGCATTCTAACGCTTCGTCGGTCCCTCCCGGCCAATTTTATAGCTTTTCGCACGAAGAGCGCCTCATCACCTGTACAGCAAGGCTTGGGCGCTCGTGAGCTTCTTATTTTCCGGTGTTGGTAACCCAAATTACATTATCTTCTTCCTGTCCATTGACCGGCCACCAGCGGTATCCGTCTTTCGCCAGCATCTCGTCGGCTTTCTCAGGTCCCCATGAGCCCGCAGGATAGAACTGCAGATCAGAGGATTCTTCCCGCCAAGCCGATGCAATCCGATCGACAAATGCCCATGCTTGCGAAACCTCGTCCCAACGCGTGAAATACGTCGAATCGCCGCGTGCCGCATCATAGATCAGCCGCTCATAAGCTTCCGGTGTATTCAAGCCGATCTTGCAGCTCTGGCAGAATTCCATCGCTACCGGCTGCACGCCTGTATCGGAGCCCGGCTCTTTTGCATTGATCTTGATGTAGATGCCTTCCATCGGATTAACACGAATGACCAGCAGGTTAGGTGTCAGATCATGGCGCTGGCCGAATAGTACGCTGCCCGTATTTTTAAACTCAATAACGACCTCTGTCGTTTTCACCGGCAGACGCTTACCGGTACGAATGTAGAACGGTACGCCGGCCCAGCGGAAATTATCGACGAATACCTTGGCTGCGAAGTACGTCTCCGTAACGGATTCCGGATTCACCGAATCCTCTTGACGGTAGCCGGGAAGCGCCTTGCCTCTCCACGATCCTTCAGCATATTGCCCGCGGGTGACATTCGTGCGCACATCTTCCGATGTCGCATATTGCCGCAGGGAACGAAGCACCTTCACCTTCTCATCGCGAATATCTTCCCCTTGCAGGCGGCTGGGCGGCTCCATCGCGATCATCGTCAGCATCTGCAGCATATGGTTCTGGCCC
Source organism: Paenibacillus abyssi (assembly GCF_014640295.1). GTDB lineage: Bacteria > Bacillota > Bacilli > Paenibacillales > Paenibacillaceae > Paenibacillus_D > Paenibacillus_D abyssi. Next base: position 26,966 of record NZ_BMGR01000017.1, read on the forward strand.
ATATCGCGCAGCGCGCCGGACTTATCGTAATAACCGCCCCGCTCTTCGACCCCTACCGTCTCCGACAAGGTAATCTGAACGTTTGCGATATGCTTGTTGTTCCAGAGCGGCTCAAAGAACGCATTAGCAAACCGGATCACCTCGATATTTTGCACCATTTCCTTGCCGAGGTAATGGTCGATCCGGTAGATCTCCTCTTCTCTGAACACTTGGTTGATCTGGTCATTAAGCTTCTGTGCGGAAGGCAGGTCATAACCGAAAGGCTTCTCAATAACGACCCGGTGCCAGCCTTTTGATTCGAGCAAGCCTCCATCCCGAAGATTGAAGGACACAGGCCCGAAAAGCTCAGGCGCGAGCGCCAAATAGAATAAACGGTTACCCGGAATATTAAACTTGGCATCCAGCTGAGACGACAGCCGGTCCAGCTCGCGGAAGCCTTCTACATTATTGATGTCAAGCGACATATAGACAAAATGTTCGGCAAAACGGTTCCACAGCTCGGCATCATCCGACTTGTACCTGGAAAACTCTCCGATCGATTCATATACATCATCGCGGAACTGCTCATCCGTGCGCGGACGGCGGGCAAGACCGACAACCGCAAAGTCTTCAGCCAGTTTGCCTTCTTTATATAAGCTGAACAGCGCCGGAAACAGCTTCCGGCGTGCCAAATCACCTGTAGCTCCAAATAAATAGAACACTGCACTCGCTGATGCGAGTTCTTCTGATTTGAATTGATCCGTCATAATACCTCATTCTTTCTTATGTATTTTTTTGTATATTTATTGCGTCTCTTGTAACATCTCTTGTAACTTGCTTAACCTGTAGTTTAGCACATTCGACTTGCAAGCGCTATTGATCTACCTATAAAAAAAACTAATTATTCCTTCAATTAATTCTGATCAAAAAATCGTCATCATTCGATCAATTATGAACCGGTGTCCTTCCTGTAATCCCCTGTGATAAGCGGAATGCCCCCGATGAAGCGAATGACCCCTGTATCGGGATCGGAATGGACGGCCAGCTGAAGATTCACCTTATGATCGCCGCTTTGCACCTTGTTCAACAAATGATGGGTATAAAACGTTTGGCTGATCGTATTCGCGTCTTCATACTGCTCCAGAAGCTCAGCCTGCGCTTGCTCCGCAAGCTGTTCAGCCGCGGCAGGAGCCTTAGCAATGCCGCGAAACGATACGCTTGGAGCTCCAGCGATATGCTGCCTGCGCAGTTCCGACTCCACTGCGGCGACCGTATCAAGCAGGGACGCTTCGGACTGGCCCTCCAAGCCTTCATATATGAGGACGAGCTCGCCGCTTTCATCCGGGTTCATGGCGTCCGTTTGCTGAAACCACAGCTGCAGCAATCCCTTTCCGGTTTGCAGGATCGCATGCACCGCTTCGCCTTCCGCCCGGGATACAGCATGCAAAGACAGCTCCCTGCTTAACTCGGAGACGGCCTCGAGATTGCTTTTCCCATCCCAGCGAATCGACCAGCCGGCGGCTGCGGCGCCTTCCAGGAGCAAAGGATCCGTCCACTGCCAAAGCGTCTTCATATCCTGTTCGATCGACAGGCCGGAAGCACCGGGCTCATCCCCTTCCGGAATCCCGTATGACACCAGCCATGTGGCCGCCATGATCAGGACGAACAGCGCCGGAAGGATCCCTTTTATTCTGCCCTTTTGCATGGCCGGTTGATTCATAATAACCGCCTCCATTTCAATATTCGGGATAAATAGGCGAATATCAGCTGGGTATTTAACCATACACATCAGCCCTTGGGTGAATATAATGCGCTAAGGAAAGGTTAGGAGGTGTCTACACGCATGCAACCTATTTATCCGTTAAACGAAAAGAATATTTCCAGGCATTGCGGACAATTGGTCTGTGCCGTGACCGCAGACGGTTCGCGCCACATCGGAATACTCAGCAGCTGCAGAGGCGGCCAGCTTATCTTGAATGATGAAGCTGTCGATGATGTAAGCGGCGGCACACTTCAGATGAAAGGAGCAAAAAAAGCTCCGCGCAAAGGCAAAGGCAGAAAAGCCAAGCCGGCGGTTGCGCAAACATTAGGTTATCCGGCCGGCCCGTTTGGCCCTGGCCCATTCTTTCCGTTCGGATCGAGGGTCGTACTGGATCTTGCGCTGCTCACGCTGTTGTTCCTGATCGTTCTGTAACGCACTGCCGCCCCGGCTCGAGGCACCGGATGCTTCCGCCGGGATGCTGTCTTTCTATTGTACTGCAAGCATTCTGCGCAGCCAATCCATCAAGCTTATTTCAGCAAAGCCCGGATCCGATAAATAAACAAAAACGACCCGCTATGGTAAACTGGAAGAAGACAAGCTTGGAAACAAATGACACTGCCAATAGAGCATTATTAATGTGTGCGCTCACCGGGTACATAAGGTATAGAATAGCTTGCGCCCTTTAGGAACATCTCATGTGGAGGTGCTTGAACGATGATTATCGGTCCAAACAGGAGTATCCGGCGCTTAAGGTCATCCGATCCTGTTCAATCGGTTGCTCCATACGCGCACTATCCTCACCGGGAGGAGCAGGCGATGCTCTCTCCACTGGAAAACCCGCTGCCGCTGGGTACATGGTCCAAAACGGCAAAAGCGGCGGCAGACAGTGTGCATCAATGGCTGCAAGGCAGTCACGAGACCAGCGTGGCCGTCTCTCGTTTTCTCGGTTCATCTACCTCGGCTTGGGAGCAGCGCAGCATCTCCTCCTCATCCGGTGAAGCTGTAACTGTACAAGCTGCCAAGGGCGCGACACGCAAAACGTACGAGGTGGAAGTCGGCTCGATCGCGGTCTCGCAGCGGAATGAGGGTTACGAGCTGGCAAAGGCGGCCGGCTCTTTGATCGAGCCGGGCACCCATCATTTTTCGGTATTAACCGCAGGCAGCCTCACAGACCTCTCTCTTACCGTAACGGAGAAGGACACGAACGCCCAGGCGCTTGTGAAACTCAGGGACGCGGTCAATCAGGCCCGGCTCGGAATAACAGCAGTGATCCGAGAGGATGCAGCAGCCGGCACGGTACGGCTGGCGTTGGAATCCAACCTCACCGGTACAGGCTATGCCTTCTCGCTTGCCGACCTAAGCGGCAATGCGGTCGCCGCATCGGGGATCGGCAAGGTTTCAAATACGGCGGAAAATGCCAGTTACCGCATAAATAACAGCGTCTTCAAAAGCGTGCAAAGCAATACAGTAACACTGGATAAAGGAAAGGTTACGATGACATTTCATCATCCAACCTCTGCTCCGGTTCGCCTTCAAGTCGAAGTGGACGCCGGGGCGGTTGCACAGCAAATCAGGTCCGTGCTCGGCCAAGTCAATGAATTAAACAGGATGTACAATACAATGTCAACCTATCTTCATCCCGGCTTGAACCGCAGCTTAAACGAGGCCGTGTCCTCTTCCATTGCGGCTCGGGTCGGCATTTCACGCAGCCTGTCCGGTGAATGGAGACTGGAGGAAGACAAGCTGCTCTATGCGATCGCGGACAACGCCGACCGCGTGAAGCGTGAGCTGCACAGCTCCGAGGGATGGGCATACTCGATCCGGGCTGCGCTCGGCCAATTCGAGCAGCTGCCTGCGGAAGCGATGATGAATCCCGATACACAGGCTATGCAGCAATATACGATCTACCATCCAACGATGCAGCCCTACCGGCCTATACCGGCCAGCGGATGGTTCATGAACGAAAAAGGGTAGCAAAGGTACAGTAAAGGTCGCAATCGAACACTTCCTGATGACCCGGGAAGCGACGCTTGCGACCTTTTTTTAGCGTTGAATTGGAATCAGTTTTACACGTTCTCCGCTTGATACCCCTTTAGAACCCGGCGGTACGACAAGTAACGCCTCGGCTTCCGGGATCGAAGCCATCATGCTGGATTTACCGAAGCCCAGCGGTTCGGCCAGCACCCTGCCCTCCCGCATCAGCAGCTTCGCCCGCACATAGCGCTCATGGGGGCTGCCCTTGATGATCGATTCGGTAAGCTCGGCTTCCACTGCCAGGGGAAGCGGCTCGGGATCGCCTTGCATCCGGCTGAGCGCCGGGCGCACGAACAGTTCAAAGCCGACGAAGCAGGCCCCCGGGTTGCCCGACAATGCAAAGAGCGGTTTTCCACCCAGCAGCATCGCCGAGGTTGGACTGCCCGGACGCATCGCCACCTTATCGAACAGCACCCTGCTATCGTCTTGGAACAGGGAATGAAGCTCCGCCTCGATGCTCCGATTGGAATCATCTTCACCGTCAGGCGATACTGCGGATTCGGGTTCCGGCAATAGGGTACCATCGCAGCTAAACCGTTCAACAGCATCGCAGTCATGCGGTTTAGCACCTTCGACATCAGCAGGCATCGTGCTTTCTGCACCTTCGCCGCCGACAGGCATAGTGCCTTCTGCGCCTTCGCGGTTCTGGCATGCTTGCCGGCTATTACGTCCCTGCTGCTTCAAGCGCGATAATATGGCAGCCATCACATCGTAGTCACCGACGGATACGCCCCCGGTCGTGACAATGCAGTCGGCCACGGCAAGCGCTGCAGTGAGCGCTTCGACAACAGCATCCACACGGTCCGGCAGCGTCCCCATCACGACCGGCTCGCCGCCGTACTGCACGACCATTGCCGCAACCATCGCGCTGTTGCTGTCGCGGATTTTGCCCGGCTCAAGCGGGGCATCCACCGGCAGCAGCTCGGTGCCGGTGGCGAACACCGCGACGCGCGGGCGCGCATATACCGGCAGCTCGGCGTATCCGAAGGAGCCGAGCATGGCAATATGGCCAGGCCGGATGACGGCGCCTGGCTCAGCCAAGGCGCTGCCGCGGCGGAATTCTTCGCCGGGCGGCGCCACGTTCTGGCCGGGCACGGCAGCGTGTTTCACCCGCACCGCCGGCTGCCCGTCCAGCTCGGCGTCCGCGGTCTGCTCCAGCATGACGACCGCGTCCGCCCCATCCGGCACCGCCGCGCCTGTCATGATGCGCACGGCCGTGCCGGGCCCAACGCGCTCGCGGGCAACCTGCCCCGCCGCGATCGCGTCAACGACACGCAGCGTCACCGGGTGCTCCGGTGACGCTTGCGCCGCATCGGCGCCGCGGATGGCGAAGCCGTCCAGCCCCGAGCGCGCGAACGGCGGCCAATCCGATGTCGCGACCAACTTCTCCGCTAATCGTCTGCCGCCGCTTTGCCAGAGCGCCGCTTTCTCCGTATGCAGCGGCTGGATCGCTGCCAGCACACGCTGCTGGGCCTCGCTCACCTTCACTGCGCGCCGGTTAAACCGTGATGTACCCTGTAATCCCACTTTCGTCTTCCTCCCCAAACCGCCATAACCCTGCTGCACCGAAACAAATAGTCGAACCGTCAAATAGTCGACCTGAGAGAACTATTCCTATTCAACATTACTAAGTATTACCTAATCATACCTAGTATGATCTTTTTTTCAATCTTACTACCATCTGCCCGCGCAAAAGTGCTGCACGATATAATAGTACCAGATTAAGGGCCGAACGTCTTGCCCCTTCATCTCACTCCGCCGCAATTCCATCAACGTCAACGCGCTCCGGATGGGTGTAGACATTCAGCCGGCCGCCCCGCGCAAATCCGATCGCCGTGATTCCCAGGTCATGCGCCAGCCTTAGCGCCAATGCGGTCGGGGCCGACTTGGACACGATGACGCCCGCTCCGATCTTGGCGGTCTTAATAATGACCTCCGAAGAGAGCCTTCCGCTGAACGCTATGATCTTATCGGAGGTGCGTATTTTGTTCCGAATCGCATGGCCATACAGCTTGTCGAGCGCATTATGGCGTCCGATATCGGCACGCACGGCCAGCATCCGCTGGCGAACAGCCTCATCGGATACATCCGCTGAGGCATCTTCACCTGTGCAAAGCGCCGCATTATGCACGCCGCCGGTGCGCGCAAAATCATCAGACGATGCCTGGAGCTGCTCCATCAGCCCCAAGCATCCTTGGGCGGTGACCTGGATACGCGTCGTCACCGTTTTGGCTGTACGCACATCCGTCTTCAAGTAAAACTGCCTGCTCTTCCCGCAGCAGGAGCTGATGACCCGCTTGCCGAAGTCGGCTTGCGCCAGCGTCATTTTACGCTTCAGCTGCAGGTCGACCATGCCGCGGTCCTCATCCCAATCCAACGCCAGGACATCGTCTGCGGACATAATCGCGCCTTCCGAAGCCAGAAATCCGTAGACGAGATCCGTCAGATCCGAAGCAGAACATACCAAAGTTGCGAATTCCAGACCATCAAGCCTTACCGTAAGCGGCATCTCCTCCGCAACCTCATCTTCCAGTTCACTCCAGCCGTCCCGGGTGTACTGGAAGACCGGCCATGAAGCGGTCATTTGATCATCGGTCTCCATCCTTCAAGCTCCCTTCTCTTGCGCTCGTTATTATACCGGCTCCATCTCCAGCTCAGGCACCGGCTTCTCAAGGGAGCTGATGTCTTTGCGGGAGCGGTAAGCTTCCGCTTTTTCCATTGTCACTGCTGTATTATATTCCGGAATTCCCGCATGCGGCTCATATACGCCTTTTGGAAGCAGGACGTTGCCTTCCGGCCAGAACACTTCCAAATTGCCGGCTGCAACATCATTCGTGCGCGCATATCCGTAGAATACGCCATGCTTGTTGTGCAGGACAATCTCATCACCGTCAGTGAGGCCCAGTTTTCTGGCATCCTGTTCGTTAATCAGCACGTCTTGTCTGCCTGCTCCGTTGAACGGATCAATGTCAGAATAAACCATGGAGTTGAACTGCTTGCCACGGCGTGTCGTCACATGGAATTGGCCCTCAGGACGGTATCTGTTCGGCGATTCGATCGCCAGCAGTTGCCCTCTGCCGTCCGGAGTCGGACATTCGCCGTCTTCACACAGCCAAGCGCCGCCCCATTGGAATACGTCTCCACGCTTGGACAGGTGCTGGATGCCGTCATAGTTAGGTGCCGCTTTGGCAATTTCACGGCGTACTGCCGCCGCATCTCCGAAGTGAAGCAGCTCAGCCGCATCGTCTGGTCTGACACGCCGTGCCAGGTCCTCAAAGATCCGCCATTCTTCACGCGCTTCGCCGATCCGCGGGCCCTCGATTTCAGGAGAGAAATACACCATGCGCTCCGTCGAAGTTGAAGTGCCGCCGCCCACCTGCTCATAACGGGTTTTGGCCGGCAGAACAATAACCGCTTCTTTGGCATCAAGCAGCGTCGATGTATTGAACATAATATCCTGGTGGACACGCAGCTCTACCGCTTCAAGCTGACGCTTGACGCTGTCCGGATCCGGCATCGTCTCCAGGAAATTGCCGCCCGACGTGTAGAACAGCTTGAGCTTACGCTCATGATCCTCCGGCAGCGCCGCATTTTCCAGCGACACGCCTACGATATCGCCCTGCCATGTCGGAAGCTTGAAGCCCCATGTGCTCTCCAGCCGTTCGACATCCTTGCCTTTGAACTCGCCGCCCGGCAAGCTGAACGGATCCGCGCCCATTTCTCCGGAGCCTTGTACGCCGCTATGTCCGCGAATTGGCATCAAACCGCAATTTTTGCGTCCCAAAAATCCGCGAAGCAATGCAAGGTTGGCCACCTGCGAAATGTTGTCCGTTGCAAAACGGTGCTGCGTCAATCCCATACTCCAGACAAATACAGCCGACTTCGCTCCTGCAAGCAGCTTGGCAAACTCTTCGATCCGCTCCTTGGACAATCCGCTTCCTTTTACAATATCTGCCCAATTCAGGCTTTCGATATGCGGTTTCAGCTGCTCGAAGCCATTGGTGTGCTTTTTGACAAAGTCAGCATCAATGGCTGAACCCGCCTGCTGCTTCTCCATTTCAAACCAGACTTTCATGACGCCGTTCATGAAGTCGATGTCGCCGCCGATATCTACCTGGTACAAATCATCAGCCAGCTTGGTACCGAATAACGCCGATTCCGCAACCGAAGGAATCCAATAACCGTCCATTGCAGGCTCGCGGTATGGATTGATGACGATGATCTTTGTGCCTTTGCGTTTCGCCGCATACATGTATTTCGTGGATACCGGCTGATTGCCCGCAGCTACGCTGCCCCAGAATACGAGTACATCCGTTCCGATCCAGTCGTTGTAATTGCAACTGGAAGCCCCGATCCCAACCGAGCGCTTGAGCGCTGTTTTGGAAGGCGAGTGACAAATACGGGATGCATTATCAATGTTATTCGTGCCGAGAAAACGTGCGGTCTTGGCAGCCACGTAGTAAGTTTCATTCGTCAAGCCGCGGCCTGTCAGGTAGAAAGCCGATTGTTTCGGTTCAATGGAACGGTATTTCGCCGCAATTCTGTCCATCGCTTCATCCCATTGAATCCGGCGGAAACGCTTCTCGCCTTTTTCACGAATCATCGGATACGGAATCCGTCCCAGCTCGCGAAGCTCCGCGCTGTTCATACGACGCAGCTCATCCACGTCTGCGAACAGCTTCGAATCCGGAATCGCCGGCATCGTGTTGAGCCTCAGCACATTGAGCCGGGTCGTACACAGATGCGGCCCTTCAAGCGTCTGATCATACAGGCCGGATACCCCAAGCGCACAGCCGTCGCAGACGCCTTGTGTCAGAATCCGAAACGCATATGGCAGATTATCTTTGTTCTTCCACGCCACTTTCATCGTGTCGCGAATATGATGCGGCTTGATTTTTCCTAATCCAAAAGGTACAGCGCTGACCCAAAGACCCGGAGCGGGCATACTTGGCAGCTTCATCCGTCCCGCGTGTTTTGTTTTTCCCATGTTGAATTTCTCCCTTTGATTGCAAGCTGAAACGGCTGTCACCGCCTTTGGATGACAGCACGGTTTCGCGTTGAAAGATAAGCTGCCAGACAGACAAAACTTATCATTCAAATAAAAAAACCGCCGCAGCATACTTCGACTCCCTCGTTCAAGAAGAAATCCAAGTATCCCGCGGCGGTTCGCCTCCGGCAGGTTCGCTGCCGAGCGCCAACAGCCATGGCTGTTATGAGTGTGATTAAGAATCCGATTGTCCGAACTTCTTTTGCAAATCCTGGTCAAACACAAAAATCGACATTCCGATATCCTGATCGATATCAATGTCCACAAACAGGCTGACAAATTTCGCGCCGAGCATCTCTTCCATTTCCACCGGATGGTGCTCGCGGTACATGTCCTTTACCATTTTTGTGCGTGCCTCTTGTACCATCTGCTTGCCTTCTCCTGAACCGGCGATAAATTTCTCCACCGGCGACAGGTTGCCTTGCATCTCGCAAATCGCCCAATTGTTACAGAAGGTCGTGCGCACCTCGCGAGGGCCTTTGCCCATGTGACGTTTGCGGTATGCTTTAACTAAATTACTGAATTCTGCTTCGTGTTTGTTCATCATTCGTTTTGCCAAAATTCCCGATTCCCCTTTAGTATGACCGGCTGGCAGGCTCGCTCCCCCGCATCAAACGTCTTTTGAATCTTCGTATGGCCGCACCTTTGTAAAGTATGATCTTATTTTATATTATCAAGAAAGCGTCCCCATGACAATCATGTTACAATAGAAGAATCATTTATTTTTTGGAGGCCAGCATGAACACCCCTTTCATCCTGCAAATCGCGGGCTACAAAAACACAGGAAAAACAACGCTCCTCTGCCGTTTGATCGAGCGGTTCAAAGCAGATGGGTGCACCGTCGCGGTCATCAAACATGATGGGCATGATTTTCAAATGGATCATCCAGGTACAGACACCTGGAAGCATCAGGCCGCCGGCGCAGACACCGTGGCCATCACTTCACCGCATCGAACGGCGATGCTCCTTCATCGCCCGTTGTCATTACAAGAACTGCTGCTGCAAATGAACGATTACGATGTTGTGCTCGTTGAAGGCTTCAAGTCGGAAAACTATCCGAAAGTCATCATGATCAAAGAACCTGCGCATTTCGGGCTGCTCACGTCTTTGAGCCAGCCTATTGCCGCAGTTGTATGGCCGGATACGCAGGAAGAGTCAGCTAAGCTGCAGCAGCATGGGGAACTTGAGAAGCCTGTCTCCTTCTTCGGTTTAAACGACGCCGACAGTTTATACCGCTGGCTGGCTGACAATGCTGAGCTCATCTCCGGCAGAAAGAGGAACGCCCCTTAACAAGAGCGTTCCTCTTTCTCTTTCGTATCGAATTAAGCTTCCGGCTGCCCGGGAGCATTGGTTGTGTTCAACTTGCGCTTGAGCGCTTCAAGCTGCTCATTGACCTGCAGTTCCTTTGCCGGATCAATCGGGGCTGCAGCCGATGCGGCCGATGTTTGGCGATAGAATCCCGGCATCCGCGCAACCTCTGCTTCAGCCTCGAGCTGCATGATTTTCTCTTCCATCCGGTAAAACCCTCTCGACGCGCCGCCGCTCTCAATCGTATGCTGCGTCCCGATCTGCGCCACTTGCTTCTGCGCTTTTGCCGCATCGGCACGGGAAGCCAGCTCGCTGCGTTTGCTGCGCAGATCTTGCAGTTCGTTTCTCATGTCATCCAGCTGCTTGCGAAGCTCCTCTGCCTGTGCTTTGTTCTGCTCGTAAAGAGCGCTGAACTCATCGGCTTGCTGCTCGTAATAAACCTTCTCCTCCAGCAGCTTGCGCGCCAATTCCTCTTGACCTGCGAGGAGCGCTTGCTCCGCTTGACTTTGACGTTCCGCCGCCTTGCTGACCGCTTCCCCGTAACGGTTCTTCATCCGCTGCTCGGCGGCCATTTGTTTTGCTACCGTGCGCTCTGCTTCATGAATCTCCGCTTCCATATCACGTAAGTATTGGTTCAACATCACAACCGGATCTTCCATTTTATCCAACATTTCATTCAGTGATGCCTTCGTCATGTCCGTCATTCTTTTCAAGATTCCCATAATTATAAATCTCCCTTCTCATATTGGGCCAATTTGGCGCGGTATTGTTCTACTTCTTTGCGTAACGCTCGCTTTTCCATATCGTTCATCATGGCATCGATGTTTGCGGATTGCTGCGGCTCTCCATAACCTCCGGATCTCGATGGATTGCCGCCCGGCGAACTGCCGACGGAACCGTAACTGCTATAAAGCGGGGGTTCCTTCGGTATAGCTTCTTCACGTCGACCTCAGCCTCCCTTGGCTAATTTCAGTTTTAGCTGCTGCAGCTCCAGCTCAATTGCTGATTGCTGCCGGGCACCGGCTCCGATTGGAGCTGAAGCCGAGCGGCGCAGTTCGCGCAAGCTCCGTGCTTCGAGCTCCTGATCGTCCAGACGATCTTCCAGTCGGCGGAATAGTCCTTCAGGCTGATAACCTCCACCTTGCAAGCCGGAATGGCGATCATTCAATCGCTGCTGCAGCCTTAACGATTCCATGCGTGCGATATAGAAATCACGTTTATCGGCGACCGTCCGGTACTCATTTTTCAGCTCACCCAAGCGTTCTTCCAGCTCTATCAGCGTCTGTTTGCTTTGTTCTATTAACTGCTTATATTGTGCCGCGCGCTCTTCATGCGTCGTTTTATCCACCAGTGCCATTCTCGCAAGCTCTTCCTCACCGGCTTTCAGAGCCGTGATCGCTTGCTGCTCCCGCCGATCCTTCTGCTGCTCTGCATCGAGCCACTGCCGTTTCAGCTGAATCGTATGTGTTGTGCATTGCTGGTACAACTGCTCCGCCTGAATTATCTCATCCCTTGTCGCTCCGAGGAAGCGGTCGATCAGCTTTACCGGATCCTCTGCCTTTTCCAACCGGTCATTCAATGCGGCAACCGTCATATCGCGAACTCTTCGTAATATACTCATCGTCTATCCTCCAACCCCTTATCTTCTCATCCGTTACCGGTATTTTCTTCGTGTTATTAACATCGAAATGCCCCACACCGCCAAACCAATCGCCAGCAGGACAAAGATCAATTTCGATAATTTGACGAGCAGCAGGATCGCCCCAACGGCAATGAATAAACCGCCGATCAGCTTGCTGTTATTACGCAGGCCAATGAATCCAATACCGATTAAAATCAGTGGGAATAGGAAGCTGATTACCGGTCCAAGCGAAATGCCCAGCAAGTGAAGCGCAATCCATACGCCGACTACCGTCAGCACAATCCCAAACGTTGTTCTTCCATTCATTCTCTTGTTTCACCGCCTCTCGCCAATGTGTGATGTGTCGTCGTTTCCTTATGTACTTATTGTAGAATGAATTGCCAATTGCCAAAACAGACCTGCGGCGGTTTTTCAACCTGGCTTTAGGTCGGGGTTTGTGCCGACCTTGAGGCGGAGCTTGCCGGCCGGGAGTGATAATGGAGGTGCATGGAGGTATGGCGGGAGCATCCGGCTGGTCATGAACAAGGCCGTCCCCTAAGCAGTTAATGCTGCTTAGGGAACGGCCTTCTATCGCTTACTCCGCTATTCCATTTTTATGTGCATAAATCGCTGCCTGGGTACGGTCTTCGACCTCCAGCTTGGCGAAGATATTGGTAATATGATATTTCACGGTTTTGATGCCGATAAACAATTCGTCCGCGATATCCTGATTGGACTTTCCTTGTGCGAGCCGGTGCAGGACATCCATTTCCCGCTCCGTCAGATCCTCATGCAGCGCTTTTTGCGGAGCGACCTTCGGCTGGCGGAGCCGGTTCATCATCTTGGCCGCTACCTGCGACTCCAGAACGGACTGTCCCCGCGCCGCGGCACGGATCGCATCGGCAATCTCATTGGCTCTGGATGTCTTTAACAAATAACTGAACGCACCGGCCTCAATCACCGGATACATCTTACTGTCGTCGATATAACTCGTGAGCACGATGACCTTGCATTCCGGGTAAAGCTCGAGCAGCTTCCTCGTTGTCTCGACCCCGTCCATTCCTTCCATGACCAGATCCATCAGCACAATATCCGGCTTGTAGGCTTGTGCCAGACGGATGCCTTCCTGCCCGTTGCTCGCTTCACCGACAACCTCAATTCCCTCTTCGGTATCAAGCACCGCTGCCAAGCCGATCCGCACCATCTCATGGTCATCGACCAGCAATACTTTAATCGGTTGTTCCATTCTGCTACCTGCTCCCCCTCTCATCCGCCATGGCCGGTATCCAAATTTCGATCGTTGTCCCCCGGCCTGGAGCCGTAAGCAGCTGCAGCGCGCCGCCCAGCTCATTCACACGCTCTTCCATCGTTAATAATCCGTATGAGGTCTGATTCTTCGCTTCCAGATCAAAGCCGACCCCATTGTCGCGCAGCGTCAGACGAATCTGCTTGCCATATTGAAACAACCGGATTTCCATTGACGTTGCCCGGGCATGCCGGAGCGTATTAGAGAGCGCCTCCTGCACAATCCGAAACAGATGGTCCTCCGCGTCCGGCATGATCGCAATGACCGGATCGATATCCAGCGTAATCGCCATCGGCACCTTTTGCTTCAATTCTTCAATCAAGCTGTGCAGCGCTTGCGCTAAATTTTTGCCGTCCAGATGAATCGGACGCAGATGCAGGAGCAGCGCGCGCATCTCGGATTGCGCGACCGAGGCCATCTCCTCGATCAGCTCGACCTGTCTGCGCGCCCGCTCAAAATCTTTGTCGAGCGTACGGCCTACAGCAGTCGCTGTCATCGAGATGGCAAACAGCTGCTGGCTCACCGCGTCATGCAGCTCCCGGGCTAACCGCTGCCTCTCCTCGAGCACGGCGGAGAACTTCACTTTCTCCGTCCATACCTGGTCCTCTTCCTCCTGGATTTCCGCTCCATCCGCTGAGCCTTCTGAGGAAGTTAAGGTAACAGCTCGTCTGCGCCGCTGCTGCTCCGTCAGCCGCTTGATCGTCTCCCGCAGCTTTAAGCGCTGCAAATAACTGTAGACCGCTCCTGCGGCCAAGGAGAGTCCGATGACCGACAAGCCTGCCGCTGCGGCAGGCCCCTGCAGTTGAAACCATTTAACATAGCCGGTACTCTGCAGCACCAGTACAAGCAGTCCGATAATAACGAGAAGCCACAGCACCGTCTCTGTCGTATTGCGGCGGGTTGGCTCACTCATCTTGCCGGCGGGCTTCTTGCCCTCCATGACCGCACTCCCCTTTCAAATCTATGTATGAAAACGAACCGGTGTGCCAAATAGTTGCAGCATCCCGCTTATCCGATACCTAAATCGTTCTATCTCATCCATATGGTTGGCTCACTCATCTTGCCGGCGGGCTTCTTGCCCTCCATGACCGCACTCCCCTTTCAAATCTATGTATGAAAACGAACCGGTGTGCCAAATAGTTGCAGCATCCCGCTTATCCGATACCTAAATCGTTCTATCTCATCCATATATTAGGTTTATCGACAAATACACGGCGCTTCGTAAAGAAGCGCCGTACAAATTCCCATGATATGATCACTCGAGCGAGTTACTCGGCGTTTGATGGAGGCGGCGTCAGCTTGGATTTAAGCGCTTGAAGCTGCTCATCCACTTTCATCTTTTTCTCGATATCTACCGCGCTTAGGCTTGGTTGGTGCGAATACATGCCGGGCGCACGCATAACATCCGCTTCAGCTTCCATCTGCATAATCTTCTCTTCCATCCGGTTGAAGCCGCGCGAGGCGCTGCCGCTCTCGATCGAATGCGTCGTGCTCAGCTGTGACATTTGCTTCTTCGCCTTCGCCATTTGGGCACGTGCGGAAAGCTCGTTGCGTTTGTTGCGTAGCTGGTAGAACTCATCCTTCATATCATGCAGCTGCTGCATCAGCTCATCCGCCTGCGCTTTGGCTTCCGCATGCAGATCGCTGTATTCCACCGTTTTTTGATCGAAGAATACTTTCTCTTCGAGCAGCTTGCGGGCCAGCTCCTCGTGACCGGAGCGCAGTGCTTGCTCAGCCTTGCTCTCGCGATCCATCGCGCTGCGCGCTGCTTCTTCATAACGCTGTCTCATCCGGCGTTCATTGGCCATTTGCTTGGCCACCGTTACCTCGGCCTGGTGAATCTCAGCTTCCATATCCCGTAAATATTGATTTAACATGACCACCGGATCTTCCATTTTATCCAACATCTCATGAAGCGATGCTTTTGTCATATCCTTCATCCGTTTAAAGATACCCATAATTAGTTATCTCCCTTCTCGTATTTCGCTAGTTTGGCGCGCAATTCATCGATTTCCCTGCGCAGCGCCTTCTTCTCGAGGTCTTCCATCATCGCGTCCAGATTGGACGATTCCGGCTTTGCCGGCCCGGCCTGCTGCGCTCCGCTCTGCCAGCTGTTCCAGCTTTGTCCGGCAGAGGGACCATGACCGGGATTATAGTAACCTTGGCTGTTCGAGCCATACTTGGAATTTCCATAACCGCTGCCTAAGCCTCCGCCGAAATCGTTGTAATATGGCGGTTCCTTCGGAACGACAAGACCTGCGAGAATGTAGACAAGAATGAGCGCTCCGCTGGAGAAAATCACGGCCACAATGAACAGCACCCTGAGCAATGTGGCATCGATATTCATCATTTCGGCAACTCCGCCGCACAGGCCAAGCACCTTCTTATCCCGTGTCGATCGGTATAGCTTCTTCATCTTGACGTCATCCTTCCTTCTCTAATTTCCTTTTCAACTGCTGCAGCTCACTCTCGATCAGCGACTGCACCGATGTACCGGCCTGCACCAGAAATTGTTGTCCTGCCCGGCGCAGATCGCGCATGCTTTTGGCTTCCAGCTCCATGTCGGTGATCCGGTCATCGATCCTTCTGAACATGCCCTCCGGCTGCTGTGCGTGACCTTGACCCGCACCATGTCCGCCGCTGTATCTCGCGTTCATCCGCTGCTGCAGCCGCAAGGACTCCATGCGTGCCGCGTAATATTCGCGTTTGTCGTAGACTGTCTGGTATTCGCTGCGCAGCTCGCGCAGTTGTTCCTCCAGGTCCGTGATGCTCTGTCTGCCTTGCTCGTACAGCTCTTTATACTGAGCCGCCCGCTGATCGTGGGATGCTTTCTCCTGCAGCGCCAGCCTTGCCAGGTTCTCTTCACCGGCTTTCAGAGCCGTTATCGCTTGCTGTTCGCGCTTTTCCCTTTGCTGCTCCGCTTGCAGCCACTGCATTTTCAAGTGGTTGCTGTGCGATGTATATTGCTGATAAAGCCGTTCCGTTTGAATGATGTCTTCTCTGGTCGACCATAAGAACTGATCGATCATTTTTACCGGATCCTCCGCTTTCTCCAATCGTTCATTTAACGTGGCGACCGTAATATCGCGTACCCGTCGAATCAAGCTCATCGTTTACCCTCCACATCTATATTCATTCGATGATTAATATACTCTTTTGTCCCGTCTCAGCATTGAAATGCCCCAGATCACCATGCCAACCGCCAGCAAGAAGAATATCAATCCGGACAGCTTCCCGAGCAGGACGACCAGTCCGATACCAAACAGGATGCCGCCAATCAGCTTCTTATCGTTTTTAATGCCGACTACGCCAAGCCCCATTAAAATGAAGGGGAAGAGGAACCCGATAATCGCACCTAATGTCAGGCCGATAAATTTCAGTGCGATCAGTCCTCCGACAGCAATCAACACCACGCTTAAAAATGTTTTTCCGTTCATCCGCCTCATCACCGCTTTCGTTGTTATCAACAGTTCAACCTTATGTCTTTATTCTAGGTGTTTTCGAAGCTTTCCAAAACAGACCTGCGGCGGTTTTTGCACCTGGACTTAAGTCGGGGAGCGTGCAGAACCCTGGACCGGGGAGCCTTGCAAGAGCTCCAGCCAGCCTGTCTTCGATAATAAAAAAGAGCGGTCTCCCAATCGATGCATGGAAGAGACCACTCGGTGTTGTGATAATGCGGTTTACGTATTCTGCAGGCTGTTGAACTCTTCTTCCCATGCAGCGTCCTTCTCCAGCTGTTTACGGTAAACGATGGACGACAAGAAAACGCTGAATTCATAGAGCAGGATAAGCGGTACCGCAACCATGAGATCGGATATGACATCCGGCGGTGTAATAAAAGTACCGATGACCACCATCAGAAAGTAGGCGAGCCGGCGCATCTTGCGAAGCCGCAGCGGATTCAGAATGCGCAGCTTGGTCAGGAACATAATGACTAAAGGAAGCTCGAACATTAATGAAATCGGAATAACGATGTTGAACAAAAAGCTGAAATATTGCACGACACCGTACGTTTCCACCAGCCCCAGACGCTCGGATACACTGGTTGTAAAATTGTAAGCCATCGGAAATACGACAAAATAAGAAAAGGCGAATCCCAGCAGCAGCATCAGCAGCGCAAACGGGATGTACCGAAGCGCGGCACCCTGCTCCTTTTCCTCAAGTGCCGGTTTCACAAACGACCATACTTGAAATAAGGTAAACGGCAGCGCCAGCACCAATGCCACAATGAATGCAATCTTCATGTAAATCCCGATGCCGTCCCAATAGGAAAAGGTATGCAGCGGCAGTCCATTCACAGGCTCTTGGGCCATTAGATAATTATAGACAGGGTTGGCTGCCACCAATCCGATGATCAGTCCGACAAACACGACAAGCAGTATCGCAATGAGCCGTTTTCGAAGCTCTCCGATATGCTCCAGAATCGGCATCAGATTTTCTTCCTTACCCTGCTTCTTCGCATCTTGTCCCAACCTGCAGCCTCCTTTTCATTCCATAAAAAAAGCGTATCCCGATCAATCCGGAAGCCGCTTGTTTTTCGCTTGGTCCTCAGACTGACTCACATCGATCCGACTTGTATCCTTGCGGTCCTGTTTGTCATCGTCATCCATAATGTCTTTGGCGCCGTTCTTGAACTCGCGCAGCGTGCGTCCAAACGCTCTGCCGAGCTCAGGCAGCTTGTTCGGGCCGAACAGCAGCAGCGCAACGATAACGAGCAGAACAACACCGGAAACACCTAATCCGCTCATGGTTTACCTCCTTAATAATTAACTCTATACTTCCTGACATAATGGACTAACAGCCCAATAAACCTCCGTAACCCATCGTTACGATATCATCTCTGGTGATCGTGTCACCAGCCAGTATTCGCGGCAGCAGTACATCAAATGATGTATAGGGATCATGCATAACACAGCCAGGAAGCCCTAATATCGGCACGCCTTTCAAATAGCCCATCAACAGCATGGAACCCGGCAGCATCGGTGTACCGTAGCTGACAACATCGGTGCCGGCCTCGCTGATTGCGGCGGGCGTCCGGTCGTCCGGATCAACGGACATACCTCCTGTTACGAGTATCATATCATAACCGGCTGCAAGCAAGTAGTGTATTTCCTTGACAATTGTATGTCGGTCATCAGGTGCAAAACGCTGCTCGATCACCTCGGAGCCGTATTCGGCTGCCTTGCTGCGCACTGCCGGACCGAACTTATCCTGAATTCTGCCGCTGAATACCTCGCCGCCCGTTGTCAGCAGACCGATTCGAAACGGCTTGAACGGCCGGATGCTGAGCGGGCTTCTGCCGTCATGCTGCTCACGATACGCGGCTGCAAGCTTTTCCACCCCGGCAACCTTGCTCTCCTCCACGAATAACGGAATCACGCGAGTGGACGCGATCGGATTCCCCGGCTTCACCACGGTGTGATTGCGCACAGTAGCCAACGCGATCTCGCCTAACCGGTTGATGGACTCGACCAGCGCACCATCAATCTGGGCCAGCCCGAGCATCCCCGACTTCAGGCTGACTTTGCCCTCATGCGGTTCAGATAACGTGATCCCTTCTCCTGTAAAGGCCTGCGCCATCCGCAGCGCCGCATCATCCTCATGAAGCTCGCCCTCGCCGAGCTCCATAATGTATATGTGTTCCTTGCCAATATCAAGAAGCTTCGGAATATCGGATTCGGTAACAATATGGCCTTTCTTAAATAAACGGCCCTTGAATTCGCCCGGGACGATTCGGGTGAGATCATGAGCAAGACGCATGCCGATGGCATCTTCCACCCGGACTTCGGTTAATTTTGTTCCGCTCGTTTGTTTATTCATCAATTATGCTCCCCCACACGTCCCGTTAAAATTCCCAGCGCATGCGGCAGTTGGTCCATAATCGCCATCAAGCACTCATGCACGCCCTTAGGGCTTCCCGGCAGATTGATAATGAGCGACCTGCCGCGCGTCCCGCAAATGCCGCGGGTAAGCATGGCCCGTCTAGTTTTTTGCATCGAGCCGATGCGCATAGCTTCGGCAATACCCGGAACGACACGATCGATAACCCGCTGCGTGGCCTCCGGCGTCCAATCCCGCGGGCTCAGCCCGGTGCCGCCGGTTGTCAGTACAAGATCTGCCTGGAAGTAGTCGGTCATCTCGATTAGTGCAGCCATAATCTCATCCTGCTCATCGGGTACAATCCGGTAATCTACAATTTCCCCGCCGAGTTCTTCCTCTATAAGCTCCCGGATCACCTGAGCGCTCGTATCCTCACGTTCCCCGCGGGAGCCTTTATCGCTCGCTGTCAATATCGCTACTTTCCACTGCACCAACAACCCCCCCATTTACAATAACATCTCAAAGTGTCTGCTAGTATTAATGATCTGTATCTGTCGATTCCTCGGATGCCGGTGTGAAAAGATAGTCACCGCTCTTGCCGCCAGACTTGTGGATCAGCAGCGTCGGTCCGATGACCATGTCCTTCTGCAATGCCTTGCACATGTCATATACAGTAAGCGCCGCGGCCGACACGGCCGTTAACGCCTCCATTTCCACGCCTGTCTTGCCCGTTGTTTTCACCGTAGCCTCTATTGTAAGCTCATCGATTGCATTATCCGAGAACGTCAGGTTGATTCCGGTAAGCGGAAGCGGATGGCACATCGGAATCCAATCCGATGTTTTCTTGGCTGCCATAATGCCCGCGACCTGCGCCACGGCCATGACGTCGCCCTTGCCTATCGTTCCGGCCTTGATCCGGCTTAACGTATCGGGCGCCATCTTCACCATCGTTCGTGCGATTGCGCTGCGCGTCGTAATGTCCTTATCCGATACATCGACCATGCGCGCTCTGCCTTGTTCATTGAAATGCGTCAATTCCGCTGTCATAAAAAACCTCCTTTACAAGTATACTGCGAATTTGCGTACAGGGTCCGTTCCGTCATTACAGCATCGACATTTGCGTCGTGCGGCTCACGGGGAATGCGGTCCGCGAGTTGAGCTTCGAAGGCCAGTCCAATCCAGCACGGCATCGGCCGCCCCGGACCGAGCTTGCTTAACAGACGCTCTCTGAAACGGTCATAATATCCTCCGCCATAGCCAAGCCTGCCGCCTGCAGTGTCAAAGGAAAGGCCGGGAACAAAGACCGCATCCGGCACAAAATCCTCTGAGCAGACCGCCGCTTTGCCGGGATCCGGCTCCAGAATGCCGTATGCGCCCGGGCGAAGCTCACTCCAATCGCGGAGCTCGTACAGCGTCATGGTCCGGCTGAGCGGATCACTCAATGGCACGATGACGGTCAATCCGGCCTGCCAGGCCCATTCCACCAAAGGCCTCGTATCGACCTCTGAACGAAAGGCAACGTACAGCATCACGTTCTTGCCCCCGGATGCTTGCAGCCACTCCGCGGCCCTGTTACATATCAGCCGGGACCATTCGCTCCGATGCTCCTCTGTAATCCCGTTGCGAAGCCTGTTCATATGCTGTCTGATGGCCTGTTTTTGAACAGATGCTCCGCTTTCCTCCATAGTGATAATCGCCACGCTCTCATCTTGTTTGATTGCTTCTAGTTTACCATTGATGGCCATTTTCGCCAACACCGTCGCCCTTGCTTATCGCACTGCAGCGCAATTTCATGTACACTAAAAGATATACATTCTTATTCGGAGGTCACTATGCTTCTTCAAGTATCCGACATTTCCAAAAATTACGGCGTGAAGTCCGTGCTTTCCCATATTTCCATGCAAATTCAGGAGCGCGAAAGAGTCGGCCTGGTCGGCGTCAACGGCGCCGGCAAATCAACCCTGCTGCAGATCATAGCAGGCGAATTAACGGCAGATTCGGGAACCATCTACAAAGCCAAGGAAACCCGCATCGGCTATCTCGCGCAAAACAGCGGTCTGCAGTCGGACCGCACCATCATCGAAGAGATGCGCGCCGTCTTCTCCGAGCTGCTTAACGTTGAACAGGAGCTGCGTGAGCTCGAACGGCAGATTGCCGATCCGAAGCTGCATGATGACAGCAAGCGGTACGAAGACACACTGGAGCGGTATGCCATCCGGTCGGAATGGTTCCGCGAACAGGGCGGCTTTGAGATTGAGACGCGCATCCGCAGTGTGCTGCACGGGATGGGCTTTGGCGATTTCGCTCCGGATACGCCCATCGCAACGCTGAGCGGCGGCCAGAAGACAAGGCTGGCGCTGGCCCGCATTCTGCTGCAATCGCCTGATCTGCTAATGCTCGACGAGCCGACGAACTATTTGGATATTCCTACATTAACCTGGCTTGAAGATTATTTAAGAGGATATTCCGGCGCCGTGCTGGTAGTCTCCCATGACCGTTTTTTCCTCGACGCGCTGGCAACGACAATTGTCGAGATCGAAAGGCATGCGGCGAAAAAATATACCGGGAATTACAGCCGTTATATCGAGACGAAAGCGCAAGAATACGAAGCCGCGATGAAGCAATTCGAGAAGCAGCAGGACGAAATTGCGCGAATGGAGCAATTTATCGAGCGCAATCTTGTGCGCGCCTCCACGACAAAACGCGCGCAAAGCCGCCGCAAATCGCTCGAGAAGATGGATCGTCTCGACAAGCCGCTTGGCGATCTGAAGAAAGCCCATTTCTCTTTTGAAGTGGAACGGACCACAGGCAAGGATGTGCTGGATGCCCAGGGGCTCTCCATTACCTTTCCGGGCAAGGACAAGCCACTGTTCCGCAATGTCTCTTTCCAGCTTCAGCGCGGTGAAACGGTTGCCTTGATCGGACCTAACGGGATCGGCAAATCGTCGCTGCTCAAGGTTCTGGTCGGCGAGCGCACCCCGGATGCCGGGACGATCCGCTGGGGCACCCATGTCCGCATCGGTTATTATGACCAGGAACAAACCGGATTAACGCCCACGAATACGGTATTGGAGGAAGTCTGGAGCGCTTATCCGCATATCGAGGAAGCGCGAATCCGTACGGTGCTTGGCAGCTTCCTGTTCAGCGGTGAAGACGTGAAGAAGAGAATCGCCGCACTCAGCGGCGGTGAGAAAGCGCGGGTCTCTCTCTCCAAGCTGATGCTTCAACAAGCCAACGTGCTGATTCTTGATGAACCGACAAACCATCTCGACTTATACAGCAAGGAAGTGCTTGAATCCGCGCTGATGGAATACGAGGGCACGCTGTTATTTATTTCCCATGACCGTTATTTCCTTAACAAGATGGCAGAGCGTATTGTCGAATTAACCCCGGAGGGCGTTCATCATTTCCTGGGAAATTACGACGAAATGCTTGAGAAAAAACAGGAATTGGCGGAACTGCAGGAAGAAGCGAATGCCCGTCTGCAAAAATCGGGAAAAACGGATGCTTCTCCCGAGCCAGTCTCCGGTTCTGCCTATGAATTGGAGAAGCAAGCGAAAAAAGACGAACGGCAAAAGCAGCGCAAGCTCGAACAATTAGAGAAGGATATCGCCTTGCTCGAGGAGCAGATCGCAGAGCTGGAGCAGCAGCTCACGGATCCCGAGGTTTATAACGACTATGTGCTGGTCCAGCAGAAGCAAACCGAGATTGACGACAAAAAGGCTGAGCTGACAGGTTATTATGAAACTTGGGAAGAGCTGTTGGCCTGAAATCGTTTGATAAGAACCGCCATGTGCGCCTGTTGTGCGCATGGCGGTTTTTCATATCGCACAATAAAAAGCCTGCTGAGGCAGCTCAACAGGCCGATCACCCATCAACTTGGGCGGCATCCGGGTCAAATGTTACGATTTACTTAATTCCTCCTGCACATACTGCATCGGAACCGCGAAATACAAGCTGGTATCTGTGATCTTCCACGTATTGATGCCGATCGCCTCGCCGTATTCATTCAAGAGCACGCCGCCGCTGGAGCCAGGTTCGATCGTCGCCGTATGCTGGATGTACTTGACGCCATTAATCGTTCGAATGCCGGATACAATCCCCTCTGACAGCGTATTTTCGAGACCGGCAGGACTTCCGATTGCATAGACTCTATCACCGATATCCGGAATGGTTGTCGTATATTCCAGTTGTTTGTGAGGTGTCGAACCGGTGATTGCTCCATCCGGGCTGTATTGTGTCGATAAAGCGGTGATAAAAACGTCCGTATTCGAATTATTATACCAATACCAGCCCTCTGTATCATAAGTCGTTCCATCTATCCGAACCCGGATGCCGGCAGCATCATAAGCGACATGGCTGTTGCTGATGAACCAACCGCCCTTGATCGAAAAGCCTGAACCGGTTCCGATTGTATTGCCGGATGAATTATACGCCTCTACATAGCCGACCCGATCGATTAACCGGGCGATTTCCCTTGCCGTTAATGATTTTCTTGTCTCTGCTTCTGTTTGAGCGGAGGCCGGCTTCGCTTCCGAGACAATGTTAACCGTCTGATTCTTCTGGTCCCACGTATACTTTATTCCCGCTTCTTTTAATAGATAGATCGGGATCATCGTTCGGTTATCGTACAACATGGCCGGCGCATCCGTAACCCTTACCGGAACACCGTCAACCGTCAATCGTATGATCGTATTCCCTTTATAAGTCCCCCACATACCGGCTGCATTAACGACCCCTGCAAAGCATAACGACGCTAACAAGCTGAGAATGATCTTTTTCTTCATATGAGTCACCCATGAATGACCCCCATCGGCTGGGGAATTTGCTTCACAATCGTATGCTCTCTCTTTACAAAGACTAATCTGGCTGCGCAACATTTCTATCTTTTCTTATCTTCTAGTGTAATTATATAGTTTCCCTCTCTTAAAATCTCCTGTTTTCGACAAAAAAATAGACTGCCCCTCATGGATGCAGACCTATTAAACGAACTTTTGAAGCACAATTTCACGATGAACGATAAGCAGCAGGTGAAGCTAGTGGATGCTGATTATCCATTCCGCTTGTGCATGACGATCTCTCCGCAAAAAAACTGCCCGACGCACAGCGTGCATCGGGCAGTTTTTCATCTATCCACGTTTTCCACAGCTTTATCCACAGGGTTGTGAGAGTTGTTTGGCAATTCTGTCGATAATTCAGCTTGAAAACCAAAGATTTCTTCCTGCTTTTTTAACAATACCTTCATATGAAACATTATAGTGAAAGTTTTACACACATTATCCACATTATCCACAACTAATTGTTGAAAATAATATCCCCAACTTCATAGATTTTAAAATCGTTGTCAACAGTGGATTTACTCACCTTATCCACATTAAACACAGGATATGTGGATAAGTTTGTGCACAGGTGGGATAACAAAAGCAATTTACGCCTAGTTTGCGTTATTTTCCTGCATTTTATCCACTTATTAATGCTGTTAACCAATTTGACTGTCTGTGTCAGTTCCATTACTGCTTGTGCCCGGCCTGGTTCCGCTGCTCATGACGAGCTGATTACATGCCGCTACATAAGCTTGGGCCGCCGCAAGAATAATATCCTTGTGGATAGCTGTGCCGCGGAATCGCTCACAGTTATGCACAATGGTGACAACTGCTTCGCCATGCGCATCCTCTCCTGTGGACAAGGAATGCAGCTCCAAATCCTCAAATTCCGCCGCAACCGGGATCGCTTGCTGAATGCAGTGGATAACAGCCTCTAACGGACCTGTTCCCATTCCCGAATACGTACGCTCGGTTCCATTTTGTTCCCGGATTGTTACCGAGGATATGCGTGCACGCTGCGTTCCTGAAAGCACCTGCAGATCGACAAGCACATAAGGATCCGGTTGGGTCTCGGTCGCTTCTCCCACCATCCGCAGCAATTGGTCGTCAGTCACGATTTTTTGCTCGTCGGCCAGCTGTTTGAACCGGTTATACACTTCTTCCATCTGCTCCCCATCCACCTGAATGCCGTATTGCGCCATTCGATGCTTAATTGCATGCCGGCCGGAATGCTTGCCCAATATGATCATGCTGCGCGGAATGCCCATTGCTTCAGGATCCATAATCTCGTAGGTATTGCGGTTCTTGAGCAAGCCATCCTGATGAATGCCCGACTCATGCTGAAAAGCATTACGGCCGACGATCGGTTTGTTGAAGGAGATTGGAAAATGCATCGTGCGGCTTACTACGCGGGAAGTATTGTAAATCTCCGGCATTTGAATGCCCGTTTCCATCTGCAGCGCTTCTTTGCGCGTTTCAATCGCCATCACCAGCTCCTCCAAGGAGCAGTTCCCCGCGCGCTCGCCGATGCCGTTCACCGTCACTTCAATCTGTGTCGCTCCGCCCCGGATCGCCGCCAGGCTGTTGGCAACAGCCAGGCCCAGGTCATTATGGCAATGCGCGCTGTAGCGCACCCGCTCTCCGCCCCTTACTTGGGTTCGGACCGTCCGGAACAGCGCTTCATATTCCTCCGGCAAAGCATAACCCAATGTATCAGGCAGGTTGATAATCGTCGCTCCTTCAGCGATCACCGCCTCGACGAGCTCGATGACGAACTCCATTCCCGTACGAGTGGAATCCATCGGGGAGAACTCGATTTCCTCCACATGCTGTTTCCCGTAAGCAACCATTTCTCTGGCGATCTGCACCACTTGATCCCGCGTCTTACGCAGTTGAAAGTCCAAATGGATATCCGACGAGGAAATAAACAGATGCAGCCTTCGCCTTGCCGCATCTGCCGTCGCGCGTACGGCAGCATCGATATCACCGCGCACCGCCCGGGCAAAACCGGCAATCTCCGTCTGCTGCAGCTCACGGGAAATCTGCTGCACAGCGGCAAACTCCCCGGGGCTTGAAACCGGAAATCCGGGCTCAATGACGTCAACGCCGAGCTTCGCCAGCTGGCGGGCGATGATAATCTTTTGTTCCGGTTCTAACGAAGCGCCCGGCGATTGCTCACCGTCGCGCAGCGTCGTATCAAAAATGTGGATGCGTTTCATTGCGTTTGTATTGGACATGGAAAAAACCTCCCTAATGATTGATGTTGTGAATCATTAAATACGAAAAAGGCCTGTCATCTCCTTATATAAAAGAGACGACAGGCCTTTCAGCTGCCGCGGTACCACTCTTGTTGGCCGGGGAAACGCCGTTTCCCCATGCCCGCTCATACCCTCTTACGGAGGTTAGCCGTAACATTGTAATCCGTGTGTGGATAACCTTCTTCCGCACCCGTTTCCAACGCTCCGCTCCCAGGCGAGTTCAGACGGCCTTCGACTGCGTCGCACCAATCCGCAGCTCTCTGCTTGCATCGCGGGATTCTTTCCCGTCATGCTAATCCAGGCGTTAATCCTACTGTTCCTGTTCATCGCGTTTACTCGTATTGTTTGCATTTTTATATCATCCGCCTGGCTGTCAACAAAAAAAGCCTGCCATCTCTATATGCAAGAGACGACAGACTGTGTGTCCGCGCGGTACCACCCTTGTTGACGCCTTCGACCAGGAAGCGCGCCCACCTTAAGCGCATCGTTCAATTCCGGAATTGAACCATGCGCACCCGATGACGGAGGTCAGCCGTTACGATGTACGACATGGGATGATCGCATCCGATGCTCCACCGTTCCGCTCCCAGGCGAGATTCAGGATTACTAGGGACTGCGTTGCACCGTACCGCAGCTCTCTGATTGGCCAGTGATCCGATGGATCGCCGCGCCATTTCCCTTGATGACCTTACTGCTCCTGTTCGTAGCGTTTGAAGGTATGGAAAAAATAAGTGTTGCTGATTATTATATTCGCCAATAAATTATCTGTCAATTCAGAAATAATAAATTTTTAATGGAATCCGGTTTCATAACGAACCGCGCCCCTGTTTCGCGCAACTTTTATTCGGTTATTTCGTAATTATGTAGGGACAAGCCTATGCGCAGCTGATCGACAGAGGAGAATCTTGTTAAGTATGAATACGGAAATCCAAACAGACTTACCCAGCGGATATGAAAGAAAGAGCCGGAAATCGGGCAAAGGCCCCGTTATTATGTTTCTTGTGATATGGGTGCTGCTTATCGGGGCCGGCATAGCCGGAACGATGTGGTACACGGAACGAACGAAAGCGGAGCTCACTGCTCAGCTTGAGCGCCAGACGGCGGCTCAGATTGCGACGATGCAGCAGGAGTATGAACAGCGGATCGTCCAGGTAGAAGAAGGCTTTGCAGCGCAGATGAGCGAGCTCGGCGGTAAAGTCGACGCGCTGAATGAGCTGCTGACGTTCACCAAAGATAACGCCAATGACAAAACAGATAACAGCAACAAACTATACACGCAAATCAATGATGTGAAAAAGAAACTGAATGAGCTGCAGAAGAGCTTGGATGTGTTGAAATGAATATCCAGATCAAACATCTGAACCGTCTGGCTCTGCTCGCTTGCGCACCGTTTATTGGCATGCTCATCTGGGTCTTATCCAGCAGCCCGTCTGTGGAACTTTCTCAGAATGCTTATCCACAGCCTTCACCGCAAGCTCCGTTAGCAGTGGAACAACTCAGCGGCGGAATTACGCAAGGGCTGGATGAAGCCAAGGCGATTGCCGGACTGACCGCCGAATCTATCAAGAAAAGCGCCTGGCTCTATGACCAGACGAACAAAGATATGAGCCAAATTGTCAAAACGGCGAACGCCCAAGCCAGCCGGCCGGCTCAAATCTATGACCGGCGGATTACGAGGAAGCTGGGTTCGCCCTCCGATGTTGTCCAGAGCGACAAGCTTCGGGCGCAATTATTTTATGTGCGGGCTGCGAATTTCAAAGGTTATGCCTTGAAAGTGAAGCTGAAATCGCCTGACGCGATGAAAATGGTGCTCGGCAATGACACATTCGGAGGAGCGGAGACGACCCTGTCTGCGGTCAAACGGCACCAGGCACTTGCTGGAGTGAATGCCGGCGGTTTCGCCGATCAGCGGGGGAAACGGTATCCGCTCAGCACCACGATGATGGACGGAAAGTACGTGAACGGCTTTGAGCCTTCATTTGCGGATCTGTTCTTTGTCGGGCTGAACAAAAGCATGCAATTAGTCGGCGGAAAATATATGAGCCGGGAGCAATTGGACAAAGAAGAGCCTGTATTTGGCGCAACATTTGTGCCTGTACTTTTAAAAGATGGCTTGAGACAAGCTATCCCTCTGAAATGGCAGGTAAGCCCGAAGCGCGCTCCGCGCACCGTGGTAGCAAATTATAAAGATGATCAGCTGCTGTTCCTCGTTACCGACGGTGCCGACGAGTCCGGGCGCTCCGGCGCAACCCTTGCAGAAATGCAAATTCTGCTGCAGCGCTTCGGAGCGGTCGACGCGTATAATCTGGACGGAGGCGGATCTTCTTCCATGATCTTCAAGGGCAGGGTTGTCAACGCCCCGTCCGATGGCACGCTGCGTAAACTATCCACCCATTTCTTGTTTTTTGATTAGCCGATAAGCCGGTGTCCCGCCATGTCTGGCGGGACACCGGCTATGCCGGGCGGCCACGCTGGCGAGTGCCGCATCGGCGGGCTACGGGCCGGCGAGTGATATACAGCAAGAAGAACCCGCCCTCTCGCGAGGGCGGGTTAAGTCTGTTTATCGTAAGGTCTAATAGTACCTCTACTCTGATCGATTAGGTTAGCGCTGTCGAGACCGGCAGATTACAAGAGAAGAGTGACCACGAGCTGCGAGCAACAAACAGCGAACAGAACTTCCACAGATCTTGGTCTCTCTAACGGACAAAAGTGACACTTAGAGAAGAAAAAATGAAGGATTTGATCGTTAACGGACATTATCGACCTTTACATGTATAAAAGCCACTCTTTTTTTCTCCATTTATCCGCTAAGAGTCCGAAATGTCCGTTAGATTTACAATTTCGATCATTCCGGGCGCTAAGCTGCAGTTATGTCCGTTACGCGCATCTTTGAGACATCATGAGTTCAACTTGCTATAGCACGTTAATGACCAGCATGAATTGAGTTAGTTAGTTACCTCACCGGCTCGCCTTGGACCGACCACTGCTCCAGGGAGAGCGACGGATCGGCTTTCATATCAAGTGATGTAAATTCTCCACGCTGCCATTTCAGATGAGCCGCTGCTCCAATCATGGCCGCATTATCCGTGCACAACGACAATGGCGGCACAAGCAGCGGCACCCCTTCAACTGCACAGCGTGCTTTTAATGCGCTGCGCAGGCCGCCGTTCGCCGCCACACCGCCGCAAAGCAGCAGCTGTTTTGCCCCGAACTCATGCACGGCACGGATCGACTTGGTCACCAGCACATCGATCACCGATTCCTGGAAGCCACGGGCCAGTGCCGGCCGATTCAGAGGCTCACCTTTCATCTTCGCCTGATTAATCACAGCAAGCACCGCCGATTTCAAGCCGCTAAAGCTGAAATCATACGAGTCCGCCTCCAGCCATGCGCGCGGCAACTCCATCGTGTCATCGGCCTCCTGCGCTAATCTGTCGATATGCGGTCCTCCGGGATAAGGAAACTGCAAGGAACGGGCCACTTTATCATAAGCCTCTCCCACCGCATCGTCCCGGGTACGGCCAATGATCCGAAATACGCCTTCCCGCTCCATAAGGACGAGCTCCGTATGCCCTCCGGATACGACCAAAGCCAGACACGGATAAACCAGGTCATGGACCAATTGATTCGCGTAGATATGGCCTGCGATGTGATGCGTGCCGATCAACGGCACGTCGATCGCCATCGCAAGCGTGTTAGCCGCTACAATGCCGACCAGCAGTGCGCCGACCAGACCGGGCCCTTGGGTCACAGCGACAGCAGAGATGTCCTGCAGTCTGACGCCGGCCTCTTTGATCGCCTGTTCCATAATGATCGTTATCGTCTCCACATGCTTGCGCGAAGCGATCTCCGGGACGACCCCGCCGAACCGCTGATGCGTCTCGATCTGGCTCGACACGAGATTCGATAATATTTCCTTGCCGTTACGCACTACCGCAACCGACGTTTCGTCACAGCTGGTCTCAATTGCTAAAATAAGCGACTGCCCGCTCTGATTGATCGTTGTCATGACCGTTCACCTGCCCCTACCTGCTCCAGATCCGCCCACATGATCAGCGCGTCTTCCTGGTTGTCCGAGTAATACCCCGGTCTGATACCGGAGGGCTCGAACCCTAATTTTCGATATAAATTTTGTGCGATCTCATTGCTTACGCGCACCTCAAGCGTCATGCGAAGCGACCCAAAAAAGACAGCAGTCCGCTGCATCTCCCGAAGCAGCCGCTCCCCAAGCCCTTGGCCGCGATAATCCGAACGGATCGCAATGTTCGTCACATGAGCTTCATCCATAATCGTCCACATGCCGCCATACCCGATGATCTCGCTTTCGAGCTGCACGACCATGTAACGGGCAAAATGATTATTTGTTAATTCATTCGTAAACGCTTCAGCCGTCCACGGGCTGGTGAAAGCTTCCCGCTCAATCTCACAAATCATCGGTATGTCGCCAACCCGCATTGCGCGAAATACGAGCAAGTCCATCCAATCCCCGCTTGCTGCCCGCTCTTCGTGTCCCGCCATGCCGTTAACCCTCCCGCGATTTGGCAATCAGCTTTACTTCCGCCTCCGCCAATTGAGTATAATTCGGAACCAGGGTATGCACATCATCCTGCCCGCCCCGCTCCAGCTTGTCCATCCCGAGCCGTGCAAGCCACTCCCCCTCCATCAACTGGGTAAGCAGCTTCACTTGGCCGCCGTATGCCTGCATGCGCTCCGCTTCCGCCTCATGCAGCGACAAATCTCCGGCAATTACGATTCGCCCGGGCATCTCTGAAGCGGCATCCGACGTGACGGCTGATCGTTCCATCAGCTCATCGACCCAATCATGCATGAGGCGAATGCCGTCCTCGGCCTGCCTTGTCCATGTGCCGTCGGCTGTGACCAGGAAGGCGGCAGTGTAGACCTGGCCCCGGCGCGCATCCATGACGGGAATAATCCACTGGGAGCCGAAGGCAGTCCCTGCCTGATCCGCTCCTTCTTCCTTGCAGAGCTTTTGCCATGCGCCGTAAGCCAGCCCTTCCAGGCTCGACACGCCGATGAGCGGTTTGTTCCATACCCATGCCAGCGTCTTCGCAGCGGTAACGGCAATTCTCATGCCGGTATACGAGCCCGGACCTTGCCCGACGGCAATCGCATCCAGCGAATCCTGCGTTACATTCGCTTGCGCAAGCAGCTCTTTCAGCTTCGGGATAATATGCACCGAATGATTCCGCTCGGCCAGCGACTGTACCTCTCCGAGCAGCTTGTCTCCCCGGATCAGCGCGGCCGCCATGGCCGCGGTTGAAGTATCGAGCGAGAGCACAAGCTTGCTGTCATCGTAAGCGAGCCCCCCGCTGCCTGGATTATGATTCATCCGTTATCGCTCCCATCTGCTCCAATTGCCGGCACCAAGCCGCGTAAGGCTGTCCGATTCCGGTCCATGTCATACGGCGTTCTTCGCCCCCGCAATGCTCAATGTAGAGCTCCAGCCGATGCGGCGGCAGCAGCGGCTCGATCAAGCTCGCCCACTCCACGATCGTAACGCCCTCTCCGAAAAAATAATCGTCTAACCCCAGCTCATCCGCCTCCGGCATCGAGACCCGATAGACATCCATATGATAAAAAGGCAGCTTAGTGCCTTCATATTCCTTGATAATCGTAAAAGTCGGGCTGTTCACCACGCCAGCTACGCCTATCGCCGCGGCGAACGCTTGCGAGAAGCGCGTTTTGCCCGCGCCCAAATCGCCGTCAAGCGCAAGCACGGTTCCCGGCTGCGAACGCTCCGCGATCCATGCGGCCAGCGCAATGGTCTCCTGCTCGCTTTTTACCGTTATTACTGTTTCGTGCCTATCCGAAGTCGACATGATTCCCACCTATTATTCAAAATGATTGTACCCCCGCTTGGGTACTGCGGTCCGCTTCTTGCCTGTTCCTTCGCTAAGCCAGACGCCCGGCTCGCCTTCCTCCACCTCGCCGATCCGGTAGAAAGGAATGCCCTGTCCGTTCAGCTCGCTCTTTGCCGCATCCGCATCATGCTTGTCCATCGTCCCGATCAGCACATAGTCCTCGCCGCCGTACAGCATCCACTCCAGCGGATCGACTCCAACACTTGCAGCATAAGAAGCAAGGCTGCCGCTGCGGGGCAGCCAGTCCTCGCGCAGCACGATCGATACGCCCGATGCTTCGGCCAGCTCCCAGGCCTCGCTCGCAGCACCGTCGCTCACATCGTTAAGCGAGCGGCATGTCCCGCGCGACAACAGCAGGCGGCCGGCCCGCACCGAAGGCTGCGGCCGCCGATGCGCGCGCACCAGCGGCGCTGCCCCGGCCGCTTCCGCCGCTTCCGCCGCTTCCGCCGCTGCCGCGGCCGGCACGTCCGGGCTCCCGCTCCGCCCGGACAACCCATGACCGCTCGCGCCGCTGTCCGCCGCGAGCAAATAATGCAGGCCCGCCGCAGACATCCCCAGCGGGCCCGTCACAAACACGGCGTCGCCCGCCCGCGCACCCGAGCGGCGCACCGCCCTGTCGGCCTCGACGGTACCCGTCACCGTCACGGCCACAACCAGATGCTGCGGCGACGATGTCGTATCGCCGCCCACCACCGCGACGCCGTACTGCTCGGCGCACGCGTACAGCCCATCATAGAACCGCGACATCCGCTGCGGTTCAAAGGACCGCGGCACGCTCACCGACACGAGCGCGTGCTGCGGGAGGCCGCCCATCGCCGCGATATCGCTCACGTTGGCGGCGAGCGCCTTATAGCCGACATCTTCCTCCGTCATTGTCGTCCAATTGAAATGCACCGTCTCCACCATCGTGTCGACGGCGAGCAGCCACTGCCATGCGCCGCTTCCGGCAGCCGCTTCCGGCAGCTCTACGACCGCCGTATCGTCGCCGATGCCGAGCACCACACCGCGCGAACGCTGCCACTGCTCAGGCTGCCGTCCCTTCGTCCACTTGTGTATGCTTGCAAATTCATCCAGCTTCAATCGCCCCCAGCCGTCCGTTCTTTGGTTTGTCCTTATTATATCGGTCCCCGCTAACTCCCGCAACCAAGCCAAAAACGGCCGTCCGCTGAGGAAGGCCGCTGTGAAATACTACATTTACGCAGACTGCTGCTCCCCGCGCCACCCATTCGAGTGATGTCCGCATCAGTGAATATCCTTCTTCTTAAAGCGGCCTCCGCGCACGTCATGGATGTTGCCGATCGCCAGAAATGCAGCCGTGTCCAGCTCCTGCACAATCGACTTGAGCTTCGCTTCCTCCAGCCGGTTAATGACACAGAAGATGACTTTTTTCGTATCGCCGGTAAAGGCGCCCTCCCCATTCAGAAACGTAACGCCCCGCCCAAGACGGTCCATGATCGCCGTTCCGATCTCCTTGGCTTCCTCGCTGATGATCCAGACCGACTTCGACTCATCGAAGCCTTCGATCGTCACGTCAATCATCTTAAAGGCGATATAATAGGTAATCAGCGAATACATCGCACGGTCCCAAGTAAAGACAAAACCCGCCGAAGTCATGATGAAGAAATTGAAGAACATAACGATTTCACCTACAGAGAACGGTGATTTTTTATTGATCAGTATAGCCACAATCTCCGTACCGTCCAACGAACCGCCAAACCGGATCACCATCCCGACGCCGATCCCCAGCAGGACCCCTCCGAATACCGTCACCAAAAAAAGATTGTTCGTGATCGGCGGCACCGGATGCAGCAGGATCGTGCCGATCGACATAATCGTAACGCCGTATAACGTCGACATGGCAAAGGTTTTTCCGATCTGCTTGTAACCGAGGAAGAGAAACGGAATATTCAGCACAAATAGAAAAATACCCAGCGGCAGCCCTGTCAGATGGGCGACAATAATCGAGATGCCGACAATACCGCCGTCAATGATCTGGTTGGGGACAAGAAAAATTTCCAGTGCGACAGACATCAATACTGCGCCCATCGTAATAAACAAAATCCGTTTCAGCAATTCCAGCTTTGTTAACCTGAGATGCTGCGCCCGCCCCATACGCTTTGAACTCCCTCCTCCAGCTATCTATTGCTATTTTACTTGAAAGGGAGAATTCCTCATAGCTCTTTCTTATGTTCCGTGCCCGGTAAGCCAAGCCGACCCGGCATTCATTGCTGCACTTCAAAGCTTTCAAGCCTATCGCCCCCTTAATCGCCCTCCTTCTACTATGCGTCTTTCTTATATGCGCCATTCCAAAATTCCCTAATCACCGGATAAAAAAGAACCGGGCATTCGCCCGGTCCTGCCAGCCATCTGTTATCAATTGTACTGCTTTATCTCATCAAAGGCGTATCCGTCTTGCCCTGCAGCGTCACAAGACGCATGATGATAACGGCCGCTTGCGCTTTCGTGACCGCCGCATCCGGCGAGAATCGTCCGTTCGACGGCGTAAGCAGGCCTAACTTCGTTACAACAGCCGCTGCGCCGATGTTATCGATCTCCTTCGCATCCTTGAGGCTGCCGATCTCAAGATCGCTGTCCATGTAACGGGCCAGTTTGCTGTAGTTGAGCATTTTTGTCAGCAGCACGGCCAGCTGCTGGCGCGTTAACGTCTGCTCCGGCCCCAGATTTTTCTCGGGAGCGCGCTCCAACCATCCATGCGCCACGAATCGCTGGACAGAAGCGGCAAATTCGCTGTCTCGGGGCACATCGGCAAATGGCGGTTCATTACCCTGGTCATAATAGCTGAGATTGCTTCCGTATAAAGCGGTGCCCATCATATTGAGCCAATCCCCTAACCGCAAGGCTTCATTGGGACCCAGCAGTCCGTCCGCATCCGGCTTCAGCACACCGTGCTCGAGCAGCGTAGTCAGCTCTTCATTTGCCCAGTGCCCTTCAATATCCGATGCAGCTATCGTCTCTTCAGCCGTTTCCGTCGGATTTCCATAGAGGGGCAGCAGCTTGCCGCTCACCGCATCCACCATCGCATAACCCCGGGTGCCCTTCACTACAGGGGCATATACAAGCTTCATATCCGGCTCTTTAAAAATATTGTCCATGTAGTAGCCGCCAATCATGACATATTGCAATTCCACGTCAAGCGCATCGGAATAGGTGCGCTCAGCTTCCTCTACGGTGACTTCAGCTTTCAGACCATCTAACTGACCGGCCAGCTTTTCGGTATTATAAACGCTGCTGTTATAGCCGTATAACTTGCCATCTCCGTCCAGTGTGATGGATGCGCTGCCATTGAGAATCGGATGATCGCCGTAGAACATTTGGAACTGGTAGCGGAATTTTGCTTCGCTGTTTTCAGCCCCTTCGATTGCGCCAGGCAGGTCGACGAGTTTTAACTCCTGTGCCGCATTCGGATACAAGGAACGGATCAGCCCCAAAGCCTTCGCTTTCGCCTGCTGCTCCGTAATCGTGGCTTCCTTTACTTCCGGCTGCGAATATCCGGGGCCATAAGCAAAAGAATGCCTATTCAAGCCTAGCAAACGTCCTGTATCGGCATCGACCTCTGCGCTGATTTGCTCGTTGAAGCCGTAAGGGCTTGAGATGTCTTTGCTCCAGTAGAAATTCCAGACTTGCACGTCCTGCTGTCTCCAATAGCTCGATAGCGAGCTGTTGCGGAGGGTATAGTCTTCAGGCAGCTCAAACTGTTTGGTTACAACTGCCACGGCCTGCTCGGACGTCAGTGTTGCGCCCTGATGCGCAGTGAACCCGGGTCCGCCGGCCGGGATGTCTTCATAGGACCGTTCCGTTGGGGCGTCCGCACCCATATAGTCCATAAATTTGCCGGTATGGCCATCCAACATGTTCATGCCAATAATGCCGGGAACGTAAGCGAGTCTCCATTTGGCCGTTGAGGAGTTATAGGGATACATCGCGTCATCAGGCACATAATGTAAGGTTAAGCCAAGGCCGCTTTTAAACTTCTCTTCCGCCTCGGCCGCTGTCAGTGACGTTCTAGGTGAAGGGTACTGGCCTTGATAGCGAGAATGGTTGTACATGGTGATATCGCCGTTGCCATCCACAGTCAAGTAGAGGGATTCCGATTGTGATTTAATACCGTTAATAAGGACGTTATATTGAAAATAATACTGCACCGGCCCAAATAATTGCTGCGGGTACATCCCGTACATGGATCCATCCGCCGGGAACAATTCCGCTTGATCGATCGAGGAGGAAGCCTTGGCAATAAAATCCTTTGCGATTTGTTCGGCCTCTTCCTTGGATACTTTCGGAGGATAATAGGATTGGTTGTCAAAGCCGGGAACACCATAAGGCTGGTGATAGGAAAGCACATCGCCCGTCATCGCGTCCACACTGGTGCTAAAACCGTAAGAGCCGTTCTCCGTTCTGAATTCCCAATGCAGATTCCACACCGCTTCTTCGCGCGGAGGAAATACGTTCGAATGGCCGAACTCTACCTGCCTGAGCTCTGCGCCATCCAGCATCGGAAATAAATCGCGCATCCGCTTTTCCGCTTCTTCTTTCGTCACTTTCGCCTGGCTTGGATCGAGCTTTCCCTGCTGTGAGCTTGAGATCGCACTTGACTCAACTGCTGCAGCACTTCCGCTGTTTGTTGCCGCGAATACGCCGGAAAGCGGCGCCTGCAGCAAACTCAAGCTAAGCGTGCCTACTACCGCCATTTTCACGGCCATCCGTGTGTTGCGCTTCTTCTTCCTCAACAACAATCCACCCTTTCAACTACTATTTTTTCCAAATTAATACACCTATAATAAAACGAATTACAGCTGGAAAGGTTTCATTTTATTGGAAAAAAGTTTATAATAAGAGAGTCGTATTATGTTGAAAGGGTGATGACCGTGGGAAAACGGGCCACAAAGAAGCCATCGATGAAGATACGTGTTCAATGGACACGCAAGCCGCACACACAGATTGTACGGAATAAGAAAGCGGAACAGCGCCGAACGTTATGCCGGAAGGGCAGAGACGACGGCGCTGTTATTCATTTACGGGACCTATATTATTTCACACTGGTTTTTACTGCGCCGCCGGCAGCTTCTTCTTCAGCATCATAATCTTTGTTGGCTGCTGCCGAAGGATCGTAAGAGCCCCCCAAGCAACCGTTCAATACCAGCATCGCAGCGATCAGCACGAACGCCAGGCGTTTTTTGAACATTGCTTAACCTCACCCCAAGCACTTTGAATGTTTTCTTGGCACTTAGGCTTCCCCGCTCCACGCCGCATAATACAGCTATGATGGGCCTGTATAGCGGGCTGTAGCCCACGATTCACTCCTCTCACGCCCGCTCGCATCATTTAGTTGGCCGCAGCTCACGATTTCTGCCGGGCATGCGCAAAGGGCCTGCGCTCCATGGCGCAGGCCCTTGCTCGATTAGCCCTCTTGCAGGCGGTCAACCGGGACCGTTTGCTTGTGGTTTGGGTTATCCTCCAGATGTACCGCAGCCATTCCGTTCGTTGTGTCCACCTTTTCAATCCAGACGGACTGGCCTTCCAGATGCACCGGGATGGTGTCCTCCGATTGAACAATTTGCTGCGCTCGCATCGCATCCATATTTCCAGGCTCCTTATCTGTTTCCTATTCCGTTTCCAATTCGGTTTCCTTTTCCATTTCTATTTCCATTTCCATTTCCATTTCTATTTCCATTTCCATTTCTATTTCCATTTCCATTTACTTATCCGTTATCTTCCTTCACCCTGCTCGTTGTCCATCGTATCGGTTGTGGACTCATCGATCAGCCCGTTGTGTATTGTTACTTGTCCGCCGCCCAGTCCTTCATTGACCATCCGGTCGATATCCATAAAATAGTCGTCGCGCCCTTCATGCACAGTATCTTCCATTAACCCGGTACCCCCGGCGGATTGCTGTTCTTGCTGCTGCTGCGATTGCAACACTTGACCAGATTGCTGCTGTACTTGTTGCTGCGATTGCAGCACTTGTCCGGATTGCTGTTCTTGCTGCTGCTGCGATTGCAACACTTGACCAGATTGCTGCTGTACTTGTTGCTGCGATTGCAGCACTTGTCCGGATTGCTGTTCTTGCTGCTGCGATTGCTCTACTTGTCCGGATTGCTGCGCTAGTTCCGTTTGGGCTTGTTCGGGTTTCGGCGTTTGCAACATGGGCCGGGCTTGCCCTGATTGCGGCGATCCGGGCGTGTGCGGTGAATGCCCATTTTCAGACATCGTTACCCCTCCTCGTATGTGGAGCAGTCCTTTCCAAGACTCCTCGCGGAAAATATACCCCTCCCGATTGTTTTTCATACATTTCGGGCAGGCTGGATAGTACACGATTAAAAAAGGAGGAACGAACACATGCATACAGTATGGAAAGGCGCCATCAGCTTCGGCCTGGTTCACGTGCCGGTCAAGATGTTCTCGGCCACAGAGGACAAGGATATCTCGATGCGGATGATTCACAAAGTCTGCGGCGGCCCGATCGCATATGTGAGGCAGTGCAAAAACTGTGAGGTCGATGTGGATTGGGATGATATCGCCAAGGGCTACGAGTATGAAAAAGGCCGATTTGTGCTTTTTGACAAGGAAGAACTGGATTCGCTGACCACGGACGCCACGAAGACGATTCAAATTGTGGATTTTGTCGATTTGAAGGAGATTGACCCGATTTATTTTCAGAAGACCTATTACCTGTCTCCCGACCAAGCCGGCGGCAACGCCTATAACCTGCTGCTCGAGGCCATGCGCAATTCCGGGCGGATCGGCATCGCCAAGATCTCCATCCGCTCCAAGAGCAGTCTCGCCGCTATCCGTGTCATCGATAATTGTCTGGCTATGGAGACGATCTTCTATCCGGATGAGATTCGTCCGATCGTGCAGGTTCCGGGCCTTCCCGAAGCCGTGAATGTGAACGAGAAAGAATTAACGATGGCGCAGATGCTCATCGAGCAGTTGTCCACACCGTTTGAGCCGGGAAAATATACCGATGACTATCGCACGCGGCTGATGGATCTGATCGGCAAAAAAATCGCCGGCGAAGAGATTCATGTGGCGCCGGAGCAGCAGCGTACCAATGTCGTCGACCTGATGGCGGCGCTGCAGGCCAGCCTCGAAGCGGTCAAGGTCACGCCTACCGAGCCTGCGCCGGCGCCAACCCCAAGCAAGCCCAAGGCCCGGGCGAAGAAGGTAAAGGAGACCGTATCGTAGCATGGAGGTAAAGCTGCCGGAGGAACCGATGGCCCCGATCTCCGATCCCCTGCTGCCCAAGGGACCGGAGTGGGGCTTCCAGATCAAATGGGACGGGGTCCGGATCCTGGCGCGCATCCGCCGGACCGGCGAGGTCGAACTGTACTCAAGGAAGCTGCTGCTCAAGAACAGCGTGTATCCCGAAATAACACGATTATTGTCAGCCAAAGCTGCAGAGCTTGGCGATTGCCTGCTGGACGGCGAGATTGTGTATTGGGATGGGGAGCGGCCTAACTTTCAAAAGGTGCTGCAGCGGGAGAGAATGCGGGGAACAGCATCTGCGGCGGGAGCAGATCAGGAAGGCCGCATCGTCTATGTGCTGTTCGACCTGCTGTCCGAGCATGGCATCGATCTTCGCCGCCTGCCCTACCAGGAGCGCCATGAACGGTTAGCGGGCAAATTCGCATCAAAGGAGCCTGAGCTGTTCGTCACCGATTTGTTCCATGACGGGGACACCCTCTGGCAATGGGTCGCGGAACGGCAGTGGGAAGGGGTGGTCAGCAAGCGCCTGTCCAGCCCCTACCGCGAAGGCAAGAAGCACCGGGACTGGCTGAAGAAGAAAACAGCGCTGATCATCGAGGTGGAGATCGTCGGCCTGAAGCTGCGTGAGGGAAAGGTCGCAAGCCTGGTGATGGCGCTCGAAGGCGCGTATTTCGGATCGGTATCGCTCGGTCTGGATGAAGCGATGAAAAGGCTGCTGCACCAGCAAGTCATCAGCTCAGCCCATTCAGGCAGCGAAGCTGCAGGGGTCTCCCCCTTCCCCGCTCTGCCGAAGGATCTGCGCGGCGAGACGATCGTCTGGCTGAAAGTCCCGCTCCCGTGCCGCGTCACCGGACTTGAGATGACTTCCGCCGGCTTGCTCCGGCATCCGAAGCTGGTCAGCTTCGGCCATTCCGGCCATACCCAATGAGAGGAGCGTTCCTTACG
The DNA here is from genome assembly GCF_014640295.1 of Paenibacillus abyssi. GTDB lineage: Bacteria > Bacillota > Bacilli > Paenibacillales > Paenibacillaceae > Paenibacillus_D > Paenibacillus_D abyssi. The sequence goes on from NZ_BMGR01000017.1 coordinate 66,978, forward strand.
ATGGCAACTGCAGTAAAAGGTTCAATCATCGTCGAAGGCCATGAGCTGACCGTGTCCAATCCGGAGAAGCTGCTGTGGCCGGAGATGGGCATTACGAAGCTGGTTTACCTGCAGCGGCTCGCCGCTCTGGCGCCCTGGCTGATCAAGCACTGCCAGGGACGTTATCTGACGACGATCCGGTATCCGAACGGCATCCACGGCAAATCCTTTTACCAGAAAAACTGCCCGCAGCCTCAGCCTTCCTTCGTCCGTACGGCGGCGCAAGGCGATATTCAATATGTGCATCTGGACTCGCTGCCCGCGCTGCTATGGCTCGGGAATCTGGCCTGCCTGGAATTCCACGCGTCCTTCGACCGGATCGGCGAGCCGGAGCGGCCGACCGAATGGATCCTCGACCTCGACCCCTCCCGGGAAGAGGAGCCGCGCATTATGGAGGCCGCCGGCCATGTCGGCGCCCTGCTGTCCTCGCTTGGCATCGCGGCGGTTCCGAAGACGTCGGGAGCGACCGGCGTACAGATCATTGTGCCGCTGCAGCCCGATCTGACGTTCGATGAGCTGCGCCGCCTCGGCCAATTCGTGGGCGAATACCTGGTACAGGCCCACCCCGGCCTATTTACTATCGAGCGGTTGAAGAAACATCGCGGCGACCTCATTTATGTCGATTACCTGCAGCACTATCAAGGGAAGACACTGTCCGCTCCTTACACGCCGCGGGCCAGGGCAGCCGCATCCGTATCCACGCCGCTGGAATGGGAGGAAGTAAGACGGGATGTGAAGCCTGCCGATTTTCACCTGCTCAACATTTGCGACCGGCTCGAAGCAACCGGCGATCTGATCGACCGCGTTGCACCGCAAAATCTCCGTCCCATCGTACAGTTCATCACCCGCTAAAAGCAGCTGTTCCTGTTCACTTTCCCATCCTGCGCTCCATCTCCCGCTTCAGCGGCAGAACCTCCGTCCTTCGCTCTGCCATCCGCTTGAGCTGCCGGCCCCGCCGCGCCAGCTCTCCCGCTAGAGCAGCGGGGCCAGCATGCGTGCCGCGACCTCGCTCGCTTTTTGCCAGCGCGGACGCTCCCCGAACTCGGAGAGCTTCAGCTCGTAACACCCGGCGATATCGTTCATGAACTCCGCCTCCAGCTTATCCATCGTATCTTTGTCGAACAGCAGCGCATTCAGCTCAAAATTACTGAAAAAGCTCCGCATGTCCATATTGGCTGTTCCGACCGACGCCAGCAGCTTATCCACGATCAGTACCTTGGAGTGGATGAAGCCTTTGCGGTAACGGTATACTCTGATGCCGGACGCAAGCAGATCCTCTACATAAGAAAGCGACGCGAACATCACCAGCTTGGAGTCCGATACCTCCGGAATGATGATCCGCACATCAACGCCGCTGAGCGCAGCCGTACGAAGGCCCATCAGAATACTGCTGTCCGGGATGAAGTACGGCGTCGTAATATAAATGCGGGACTTGGCCACTGCGATCGCATTGAACATACATTCCAGGATCGCATCGGCACTGCTGTCCGGTCCGCTCGATACGATCTGCACCTGTTCATCTGACCGGCAATGATGCTCCGGCAGGAAAGCCGGATCGCTAAGCCGCTCCCTTGAGGTAAACCACCAGTCCCGCATAAACACATCCTGCAGCGAATACACCGCATCCCCGGTAATCTGCAGATGCGTATCCCGCCAGTAGCCCAGCTTTTTATCCTTGCCCAAATATTCATCCCCAATGTTGATGCCCCCGACAAAACCGACCAAGCCGTCAATCACGACGATCTTCCGATGATTGCGGTAATTGATCCGTTTCTCGAAGAAGGCGTTGCGCGGCGGCAAAAAGCACTGCAGCATGACCCCCGCATCCGCCAGCTCGCCGATATAGGAGGCACTCAGATCATAGCTGCCTACCCCGTCATAGATGAGGCGAACCTGCACGCCGGCGCGCGCTTTATCGATGAGCGCCTCCTTGAACCTCCTCCCGATCTCATCATCCCTCACTGTGTAATACTCCAGGTGAATGTGATGTTTCGCTTGGCCGATCGCAGCCAGGATCGCCTCGTAGGTCTGCTCGCCGTCATTGAGAATGTCCGTCTTGTTGCAGCCTGTAATCGGAAAGTAGGGAAATTGCTGCAGCAAATGAAATAACCGCTCCTGCTGCACAAACTCCCCTCCGCCCAGCTCCGACGCCCTGTGAATCAGCTTGCTGCGCCGCAGCGCCTGCAGCCTTACCTCCTCCGCGATGATGCCCCGCTTGCGCACCGTCCGGCGCCGCTGAAACGACTTGGCGAGAAAATAGTACATGACAAAGCCGATCACCGGAAACACGAACAGGATCAGCAGCCAGGCTACAGCCTTGGAGGGGTGACGGAATTCCGCGATGAGAATCGTTGCAATCTGAAAGATAAAGATAAGGAGAGCGATGATGATCCAGATCATATGTAACTCCTTTCGTAACCTGAACGTATAGCTAGCTTTCACGTATGCCTGCGCCGCTATACCCCGATTGTACATATTTACCATGAACGGCGCCAAATGACACGCTTAATCAGACCGCAGCGGGCGGCAATCTATTTTTTTGTAGGCATGTTTTACTAACCGAAAGAATAAATAAGCTATAGAACGTTCTAATCCGAAGACCGGCCGGAAGGAGAAATCCTATTGAAACGTAGACGAAAGCATGGATGGTCGCTGCTCGTGATGCGGGGAGCGGATCATTCGGTCAAGCAGTTCCGTGTGTCCAGACGATCGGTTGTTGCCGCGCCTGCGGTGGCCGTACTTGCCGTAACCGGCTGCATCGCCGGACTTCAGATGCGCTCAGCGTCTCTCATTAATGAGCTGGAAGTTCAGCTGGCCGGGCAAGCCGCTGCTCACACCTATACCGTTGAAGCCAAGGAAAATGCCATCGTCTCGTTGCAGCAGGAACTGACGCGAATATCGCGGCAAGCGGAGGAAATGCAGACGAAGCTGAGGGAATTGAATGAGCTCGAGGACAAGCTGAAGCAGTTTATCGATACGTATGGCGAGGTTGTGGGTCCACCGGACGCCTCCGCCTCTCCGACGCCGGCTGAACGGGAGCTGCTTCGATTGGCTCAGGACGGCGGAGTCAACTTCACCCAGATGAGCTTGTTGGTTGATTCAATGGAAGATTCGATGGCGGTATCGATCCGCCAAGCGAAAGCCCGTCAGGCCGAACTGGACGCTAAACCGACGGAATGGCCGACCGTTTCGCTTAAGCTAACCTCCAGCTTCGGGTACCGCAAGGATCCATTTACCGGGAGGGCCGCCTTCCATGCCGGCGTCGATATTGCCGGGAGTACAGGCGACCCCGTCTTTTCAGCCGCGGACGGCACCGTTCTGGAGACCGGTTATGACCGAAGCAAGGGAAATTATGTCGTGATCGGACATCGCAACCAATTGAAAACATCTTACTATCATTTAGAGGCCATCGGGGTCAAAGCGAATGAATCGGTCGTCCAGGGAGAGAAGATTGGACTGCTTGGTTCAACGGGAAGAAGCACGGGACCCCATTTGCATTTTCAGATTATGCAGAGCGACGAGCCGATCAATCCACTAAAATATCTCAGGCTGGTGAAGGAGGACTGAACCGATGTTCAAGGATAAAATGAGGTCGATAACGACAGACACGCTGATCGGACAGGGCACGGTGGCGGAGGGGAAAATCATCTGCGATGCCGGCATCCGGATCGAAGGCGAATACCGGGGCGACATCGAATGCACGAGCGACGTGATCATCGGCGAATGCGGGATGGCCAGGTCGAACATTACCGCACAAGATATCACAATTGCAGGCATCGTATATGGCGACATTACGGCTCGCGGCCGGTTGACCATCACAGCCAGCGGACAGCTGCACGGCGTGCTTCACGCGCAGTCCCTCATTATTCATGAGGGCGGAACCTTCAGCGGACAATCCCAGATGGATAAACACCAGCCTGCCAAGAACCGCCCGCTTGCCGCTGACACACAGGAATCCAAGGATGAGGCCGGCAAGAAAGCCAGACAAGCCGTCTGATGTGACAAGGGGCTGTCCCACAAGGGTAATGAAAGAACCGCCCCAAAAAAATAAGGAGCTTCCCCTCAGTCATCAGCGATGACTTATGGGACAGCTCCTTTCGATGTTAGGAAGCGACGTCGCGCTTATTGAATAGATACCAGGTGATTGCGATGAAGACGACGTAGTGCCCGGCCAGAACAGACAGCGAGAAGCCGAGCGACATCCCTTCGATCATCGGTCCGCCATTGCCAAGATATTGGCTTAAGCTAAGGTTGAGAAACAGCAAATATTTAATCCATCCGTAATCTAAGAACGCCAGCAGCCCCGTGATCATATTGCCCCCGAGCAGCAAGAACAGCGATAAGCCAATCGCCAGACCGCCGCTGCGGAACACCGTTGAGATCAGGAAGGAAAGCGTCACGACAACGATCAGGCTGATGAGCTCGAACAGATGCATCAGTGTGTAATATTGCAAAGGTGCCATATCTTGTCCCATGCGGACATCGCCCTCATAACCGAATATAATCAGGTTGACGAGGAAGTTCCATGCAAATAACAAGATCATAAAGAACAGTGCAAACATAATTAACGCCAAATACTTGGAGAGCAGAATCTTCGAGCGGCTCCACGGACGGATCAGCAGCAGCTTGATCGTGCCGGATGTGAACTCCCCCGCTACACTCTCCGCGGAGATCACGACGGTAAATATCGTAATCAGCAATATCGCGACCGTCGCGCACACCTCAAACGGCATCCACATTGTGAGCGTATTGTCTGTGTTAAAGCTAAAGAATAGAATCGAGATCCCAAGCGTCAGCACGAGCAGGATGCCAAGCATAATCCAGGTGCGGGGACGACGGTAGATCTTCATGTTCTCGTTGTTCACCAGCTGCCAGAAATCAAACAATCCGCTCGCCTCCCGTCATTTCAAGGAACTGGTCTTCCAGCGACTTCGTCTGAACACGAATGCCGTAGACTTTAATCTGCGCTGCGACAAGGCGGGCATTCAGTGCGGCTACCTGTTCACGGTCCGCCTGCAGCGAGAACAAATTCCCCTCGCGTACAACCTCCATGTCTGACAGCAGCTTCATTGCCGCATCAGGGCGATCCACCTCGAAATAAACCTTCGAGGTCGCAGTTTCATTCGACGCCTGCTGTATCGGACGGACATCGATCAGCCTGCCGTTCTGAATAATCGCAACCCGGTCGCACATCAGCTCCATCTCGGAGAGCAGATGGCTCGATACGAATACCGTAATCCCCTCTTGCCTCGCCAGCTGGCGCAAGTAATCGCGCAGCTCCCGGATGCCTGCGGGATCAAGCCCGTTGGTCGGTTCATCGAGGATCAGCAGCGAAGGCTTATGCATGATCGCCTGTGCGACGCCAAGCCGCTGCCTCATCCCAAGCGAATAGGTCTTGACCTTGTCATGAATTCTCGCCTTCAGGCCCACCAGCTCTACGACCTCGTCGATCCGTTGGCGCGAGATGCCTGGAATCATCCGGGCAAAGTGAAGCAGATTCTGATAACCGGTTAGATATTTATACATTTCCGGATTTTCTACAATCGCGCCGACATGGCGAATCGCTTGCTCATATTCCGTTCGGATGTTATGTCCTCGGATAATGATCTCGCCTTCCGTCAATTTCATCAGGCCGACCATCATCCGGATCGTCGTTGTTTTACCTGCACCGTTAGGCCCAAGGAATCCAAACACTTCGCCTGTCGGTACATCCAAGGTTAAATGATCGATAATCGTACGTTTACCGATGCGTTTGGTCACGCCTTGAAGTCTCACCACCGTGTGGTCTGCCGCCATGCTGCTCCTTGTATCCGGTGAAGCCGTACTCTCCGACATTGGTCTCCCCCTAACTTTCAATTGCCTCCTATTATAGCCGAGAAAGGAAATCATTGAAAGTTGCTTTACCAAAATTTAAGGTCAGAAAACAGTGAATATTGCCCTATGTAGCCGGTTGGGACGAATGGACCGGAGGAGGATCTTGCGGCTTGGCCTGGAGAACCGAACTGCACGGCTCACAGCATCCCAGAGAATGAATAACACGGTAAAAGCCGGTCTGAAACAACAGATGTGCGTCCTCTGCTTCCTCCATTTTTCCACACCCGACACAATAATACTGATTGGACATGCGCATTGCCCATCTCTCCTTTATTATGAAATCTAGTATATTTTATGTATTAATTTCGGATAATATGTTGCATCTCTTATTTTCTATGTCTATTGTTTTTATGACAATTATCGACAAGCGAACAGCAAAATATACGGTTAGAAGCGCACGCAAAAATAAAGGCCTGATCCTAAGGGGATACCCCTTCATGGATCAGACCTTCATATATACGATTAGAAAACGATAGTTACGTCATCACGGCATATTGTTTGTTCATATTCCCGCTGTCCAGCTTTTCTCCGATTGCCTCCCCGCTTCCCGGCGAATAAGAGCCATGGCGCAATTGTTCATTGATCGGTGGGCTTGGTAAACGATCACTCTCCGCCTTTTTTTCACTACAGCTTACACAGCATCCAATAGGATGAATAACACGGAAGAAGCCTGTTCGGAATAAAAGCTTTGCTTGATTCGCCTGTTCCAACCTACCGCACCCAACACAATAATACTGATCGGACATTTGCATGATTTCACCGCTCCTTTGAGGTCAACCCACTTTACCTGCCTGCTTACTGGGAATTCGGGAACTGCTACAAATTGTATCTATAAGTTAAATTTATGACAAATATCGAATTTTGTCAAGTATTTAGGTAGTATTTAGGTAGATATTTGTCGTAAATGCGTTTTTATCTCGTTCAAAAGGCCGAATTATTCCAGATAAAACCATTTATGCTGTTATTTATCATGCTTCGCGAATTCGCCGGATTGACTGTCTTGAGATATCATCTCGATTAATTTTTCCGTTAATTGCCGCTGCTGCTGCAATTCTTTCTGTAAGCTTAACATTTGCTCCGTGTGTCCTTGTTCCAGCTCGTTAATCCGCCTGATCGCCTCCCCGATGAATAGCATGGAGATCCCCCGCTTGAGGCCTGTCCCCGCCTGCTCGATCTTGCCTGACAGAACATAAAGCAGATAAATAGCGAAGCTGGAGATGACGAAGTAGAACCCTTGCTTGCTGTGAAGAAAGAGGATGGGGTAGCCCAGATTAGGAATGGAGTGATTGACCGCACCTTGAATATGTTCCGGCAGCACGGTGAAAGGGTCCTCTGCGGGGTTATTGTCGCCTTTGATCCGGTAGGTTGTCGTGGAATCATTGCGATCCACCCTCACGATCCGGTGAACGATCAAAGATGGATAATTGTAACGCTCCTGAACCAGCCCGGGAACCTCGACGACAACAATATCGCCTTCACCCAGCTGCCGGACGTCCGCCTTCTCTACGAGAATCAGCGTCCCGATATGCAATACGGGCTCCATACTGCGGCTGGGAACAGCGGCAAAAGGAGGCGTGGCAAACTGAAAGTACAGAACAATCGCCACCATAGCGGCAAAGAACATAAAGGTAACGGCTCTGCCAATATATCCTGTCATTTTCTTCATGATCCCAACCTCCTATCAGCCTGTCCCGCATCCATCAGAAGAAAAGAGGCGGCCCGGCAAGTATACCTTGCACAAGCCGCCGTCACATTTATCGAACGATGCAATGGAACCGGAGCGTCTGCAGCTGATCCTGTTGGCCTGGCGGGATATTCCCGCCTCCGCCCCAACCGCCGGGAAATCCACCCCAACCGCCGCCTGGAACCGTAATGCTGGCTAATACGTACAGCCTTTCTACTCCCGTAACCGTGGGCCTTAATATAACGTCCCCCGACACTTCGCTCATCATCGCTGTCGTTGCCTCGTCTTTGCTCACCTTTACCCCATTTTCCAGCTCATGCGAGCCCTGGCTGTCCTCGTACCATACCGCCACTTCAATAAAGGAGTTCCTGTTCCGCAAGACATTTCCGATCTCGAGCGGATCAACCAGCAATAAATTGATGAATACCTGATCACTGTAGGCTGCAGATGCCAGATCAATCTGAAAGAGATTCACGCCTTCGACTCTTTGGCTTCTGCCCCAATTCAAGGTAAACTCAGCGCCTACCGGTGTTACGGTTGCAAGGGCCCCATCAGGCAAGCTGCTTTCGGTGACAATAGGAAGTTCCAGATTCAACGTGATCGCGGCCCATACGGTTAGATTGGCTGTTAAAAACAATCCAACTAGAATCATTAACAGCAGCTTCAGCTTCTTTCTCACATCCATGCACCAGTCCTTTCAGGGACCTCGTCATTAACGGAGATCGATTGTGAATTGAGGGGCTAATGCGCCTGCTGTCGTGCTAAGACAATAGAAGGAGCCGCCTTTGAGTGCAATTTTATATTTACCATCCGCCGCACCACTTAATTGAAGAGTAACATAACCATTCGTAAGCGATAAAAGCTCCGCACTATCAGGAACCTCTGTCAGTACGCCATCGACAACTTTATACACCCCTACATTTAGATTCAAGTAACTGTAGGATTTAGACAGGGCTGGCGAATTGGCCAGATAAAGCGTAGCAAAAACATCAGTGTTACTTTTTACATCAATGTCAAATAAGTAACCATTCGTGAAAGCAGTTGTGCCGCCTGTCGTTGTCGTTCCTCCAGGAATGTCTCCAGCTCTATTTGCTGTTGGCGTCCATGTGGGCAGGGCTGTCGCTATCGTCGCTGTCATGGTATTGCCGCTTCCATTAACAACAATTGAGGTTCCCGTTGAGGCTGTTGAAGCAAAACTAATTGCAGTCGTTGCCATAATGACCAGCATGCCCAAAATAAACATCCACGTTCTTTTTTTCATGATTCATCCTCCAACAATCAATTTTCCGCACAATTGCGTTACATATTAGTGTATGTAGATCGATACAGGAAATGAACACTATCTGCACTACTTTCCTGCTAATAATTGAATCCGATATCCTAATACACCTCCTAAGCCAGAGTTGGCACAGGCTCACTCCTCATCTGAAGTCATTGCCATCATATCTAATTATGCAGGCACTGGTGTCTTGGGCCTTTATACCTTTTATTATCTGATTCTAGCGATCTACTTTTAAATTTTATGATACAATCTGTATCATGTCAACTATTATTCATTCTTCCGAAAATATCCAAAGTAGTTTCCATTCTTCATCTTCTATGGCCGCGTAACAGGGCTGGACAAGCTTGAAATCACCGTACTGGCTTTTGTAGAATAACGTCACCGTGATTTGATAAACCTCCGGTAATTCTTCCGAGTCTGCCGTCATCCGCCAATTGTATATCCTCTCGGGTGTGCCCAATTCAAATTCGAACGATTCAACGCCGAAATGCTGCATAAAGATATGCGCGCGCTGCTGGATATAGTTCTCCTTCTCATAACGCGCCTTCATCTGAGTATGGAAAAGCTCCCATGAGCTGCCGAAGTCCCCTGCCTGCTCCAGGGAGTAGAATTGGTTCACCACAGCGGTCGCCTCATCAGCTTCGCCTGATGACAACCATTGGATATAATTGTGCCCGATCAACCAGATGATAAGGAATAGAAAAGCGATGAAAGTCAGTTGGGGGAGTATAGACGAAGATCTTCTTCTCTTTCTAAGCAGCATCAATCCGCCCTCCTTATCCGCACAGCTAGTTCAATCTATGTGGACAGGAGGGTGGATAGACCTTAATAAGGATTTAATTCGTATGGAACGGGAAAATTGGGAGAAGGAAGGTTTACACATAAGAACTGCTCAGTTTTTCAAACTCCCGTCTTATGTTCACCAAAAAACTCCATATTTTTTTCAAATACACATCACACGCGGTAAGGGCATCAATAGACCCGTCAGGTTGAAAGCCATCAGGATGCCCAACAAAAACCCAGCGGAATTGAAATTCATACCGCTCTGAATTTTGGCCGATTTGGTGAGCCAGACTCCATTCTTTTTGCATAACGGAATAAACGCTCTCAAAAGGGTTACTCTCGTTTGCATGGTCAATCTCACCTGTATAATTCACATACCAGACCAAATTACCGCCTTTTTGCTGTTGTATGCCGATTTGTTGGCGATATACTACGTTTGGATAAGCTTCTGTTTCAAGGGAATTGCATAAGTCAACAAAATAATTTGTTTCATTTCCTGATAAGATATTCTTCTGCAAGTGCTCACAAAGGCCTTTCTTATTCAGTTCCTCAGCCTTTCTTTCAAGAAGCAGCACAAGTTTTCCAGCACTCGAGATAAATGCGCTTAAGTAAAAATAGAACAACTTAGGCTCCCTTTGATGGGCATTGAGCTGTTTTAAAAAAAACTCAGCCTCTTCATATTTAAGTCGAATAGATGACCATAATTGTTCCATAAAGCACCACCTTATACAGTTTGGAATTAAAATATATAGCAGTTAGTATTCATGTTGTCAGTTAATAATAATCTCACCATTGTTACAAATTGTATCATATTTCATGTATGATGTTAATATATGTTCTTGAAATTCTCTATTCTATTCGGATTAATCACCCATTCGCTTGAAGCTTCTCACTAATCCGACTCACCGCTTGAGCGCGAATGCTTTCCTTCGTTGCCTCGTATTGCTGCGCCCAGGTTGCGCTGATTGCAAATGACGCTCCCTGCTCCGCATACTCTGATTTGGCTCGAGCCAGTAAACTCTGGAACTGCCCGTCACATTGCGCTTCTGCTGCCGCGATCTGCTGTAAGAGCTGCTGCTGAGTGGAGCCGGCCTTTGCATTGTTATCCATTTGGTCAATACTCGATAGCACCTTATTCAGCATAGCTCCGGCATCTTGAATACAACTGGCCTTAATACGACTTAATTCCGCTTCGTACTTCTTCGCTAACTGTACGTTTCCCTCGGAGGCTGATGTATCCTGCTTTTCGGCAGCAGTTGTACTCTGCTCTAATGAAACATCGGAGTCTGTTCCCTCTGCTTTTTGGACTGCGGGTTGTGGTTCCATTTCCGTGTCTGCTTGCTTATCCTTATTTGCTTGCTCAATGATTCGTTGTCGTTGAGCGTCATCCTTAACACCGACCGCTTCAATCGGATAATTCGGATCGAGAATCACTAACCCTTTGCCGTAATCTGTAGTTATAGAACGAAGCGCTTCAATTTCCTCCGGTGTTAACTTTTCAAGCAGCAAGTCTCTAATCCGCTGCTTCTCTTCTGTGCTTAAATTATCCGTAGACTTCCCCATCAAATAATACATTTCTTTAAACGATAACTCCGAATTAAGCAGGATCGCGGCAGCATCCAACGCATCCTGGGATTCAACCGGCTTATCTGCGAGCTGGTCCGCTTTACCCACTGCACCTTCCAAGACGGAGGGTAGTTCCTCATCTTCGGAGGACTGACCTTCTGTTTGTTCGGTTTGCTCCGTCTTTGCAAGCTGACGATTCTTAATATCATCAAGATCTATCGATCGGATGTTCAAGTATAAGATGAATCCCGCGATCGATATAAGTAAGACTAGGCTGCCTAGCGAGATCCATATTATTTTCCATATTTTCTTCATGTTCTTTTTCCACTCCTTCGTAAGTAGATCATATAGATGGCGATCCCTAGCGTTGCTCCTGCCAGGTCAAGTATCACATCTGCAAGTCGAGCGGTACGCATCGGGGTGAAGTGTTGATGCCATTCATCGGCTGCGGCGAACACTCCCGAGATGATCCAAGCAATGATGTATGTCCTTGGCCCAGGAAGGAAACGGTATAGTACTCTGACAAGCAGAAATCCCAATATTCCAAAAAGCACAAAGTGCGCGGTTTTGCGCAGTAAAAATTCAATGAATCCTGCCTCTCCGCTTTTACGAACGCTTATTTCTTGTTTCCCATATGACACCTTCAACTCCGGCGCAATCCGTTCTACTGATCCTTCCGGAATCCATTCTTCTAGAAAGGGCTTTATATTCTGTTTCGTATAGGGCTGCGACGAGAACAGATAAATAAGCAACAATAATATAAATATAGGCAGACAATAAACGATAAATTGGCCGATTCGTTTCGAACGATGACTAGAAGGCTGCAAAATGGTGATTCCTCCGTTCCTCGATAACAAAAAAGAAGCCGAGTGGAAACTCGAGGTTTCCACTCGGCTAAATGATGGATTACTTGGCATTCATCGTACGATAGATGATAACAGCGGCTTCTGCACGTGTTGCGTTATCGTTAGGTTTAAACGAGCCGTTACTTCCGATGATTAATTGATGGAACGCTGCGAACGCCACACCCGACTCAAGAGTAGGATGAATGCTGTCTGCATCCTTGAAGACACTTAATGCCGCATCAAGATTGGCGACATCATCAAGATTGGTTGTGATTTGAAGTGCACGGGCAATCATCGTCGCCATCTCCGCACGGGTAATCGTTGCATTTGGAGCAAAGCGGGCAGCACTTCTTCCTTTAATAATCCCCTTCTCTACCGCTGCCGCAACATAAGGCGCGAACCAATCGGAGGAATTAACATCTGTGAAGCTTTCCTGTGCTTCATCGTTCTGCAGCTGAAGTGCAAGAACGAGCATCTTGGCAAATTCTGCACGGGTCACGGAGTCACTTGGAGCGAATATCCCCGCTGCTTTGCCCTCGATGATACCTTTCGAAGCAATAACTTGAATCTGACGGCCTGCCCAAGACTGGACTCTAGCCAAGTCACTAAAGTTAACTTTATTTTCAATAACAACATAAGTAGATAAATGGAACAGCAGTGTCGATACACCGATAATCGTTACGCCGTCGTCTCCAAATACTAAGCTGCCGCCTACATTATCCAGAATAACCGGTATGCCATTCACATAGCCAATCTGAACAGCAGTCAACAGATCCGGATCGGTGCCTTCAGGAATCGTAATAGGGAAGAAGACCTCCAGCGGCGGATTAAACGTGGTTACCGGAACTCCGTTATGCATGACCTGAATATCGAATTGTTGGGAAACGGCTAATTGGCCGATATCTCCTTCGACATCAATCTCTTCAACATTTTCAACCGTTATGGTGAGATCATCATCAAAGTCTGCAATCGGTACCGTAAGGCTTAACCCATTGGCTTTCACGGTCACTTCACCGAGTCCTGCAGCCTTTGCCTGTGCAATAGTGCTGCTATTAAACTCAGCGACTGCTGGACCCTCAACAGTGCCTAGATCCTGCTCGTTTATCGGCGGTTGTACAGGCGGAACTACTACCGAACCACCACCACCTCCTCCTCCAGGAGTTGAGGTGTCGGTTAAGGTAACACCACCTTCAAAAATGACTTTATCCATAATACTGGCTCGAATGATTGCAGAAGCTGTCGTCGCTCCAGATGGTATGGTTACCACTCCGGATGTAGATACTTGAGCTGTCCCCGATACACGTGTCCAGGTCAACACGCCGGAAGGGATGGTCTTTCCGTGCACTTTGATGGAATACGTGCGCTGGCGTCCAGCATTAGTGACTACGGATTCAGCAGTCGACTCCGAACGAAGGTAAGCAACGGTCATTGCAATTGTTGCAGGAACTTCGGTCGTAAGTTTATTTCTAAAGTTATCAAGTGTATCCGTAATGTCCTGACCCGTTATCCCCATTTTGGCGAATAGGCGGCTGACCATATAATCAGAGTCTGCCAGTATAGTTCCATATACCTGTTGAAGCAGGCTGTTCTGAGCATCTTTATCGATCAACAAGTTCAACAAATTGCTAGTCGACATAGCCATTACAGTGTCTATCAATGCACCCTGTACACCTTGTTTCGTCCCGCTTCCAAACATGAATTGCAAAATATCAACGACCATGAGATCTTCATTGTCACCGACTGCCTTGGCGATTGCTTGAAGAGCATCGCGATACTCCGCATTGGTTCGAATAGCCTCTAGATTCGCAAGCGTTGGATCATATTGCAAGCCGCCAATCGCAGTAAGAAGATTGAACAAATCCTCTTTGACCGAAATATTAACACCTTTTGCAGCAAGCTTATTCCAGATGGGATCGATAAGCGCACCATCGCTTGAATAGGTTACACTTTTAATCTGGTCACGAAGAGCGCGTACATCTGTTACACCTTGCGGGTCTAAATGCAGTGCATCGCGTATCTTATTCATTCTCGCCAGGAAATCTGAATTGATGAACCCGGCATCAGCCGCATAAGCAATCGTACTTGAACCACTAAACAATCCATTACTTAGCTGCAAGCCGCTGAGCGGGGTTGCCAACAGGGATGCAGCAAGGATGGTTGACAATACTTTTCCTCTCAATCTCACTTTCCATTCACCTCGATTATGATCTATTTGTACTTTGAACCTGTCTAGATTGAACCTGGTCTCTCCAAACCTCCCTTGGTCAGATTTATGTACCAAGATTCTGGATGCAAACTTAAAATGACAGAATTGGACTTTGCTCTCTTACTCCTTTGTTCATGCTTGGACGTCCTACGGAGTAATAGGCAAACTCTGTATCGGCCAGTTCTTGCTCGGTAAAGATATTCCGGCCGTCAATCAAGATGGGGGTCTTTAGCCAAGATTGGATGTCATGCAGCGAAATTTCTTGAAACTCCCTCCACTCTGTTAATACACAAAGTGCGTCTGCATCGTGTGCTGCCTCTTCGGCAACCTTGCAGTATTTCACATCAGGATGATCGAATATTTTCTTGAAATTAGCCGTGGCGATCGGGTCATAAGCTTTAACTTTCGCACCACGCTGCAACAGTGATGTAATAATCTCAAACGCTGGAGCGTCCCTTACATCATCCGTCTCGGGTTTAAATGCCAGCCCCCAGATTGCAATTGTTTTCCCACTAAGGTCTTCCAGGATGGATTCTAATTTGCGAATGACGTTATAACGCTGGTCGTTATTCACATCGACGACGGATTTTAATAATTTGAAGTCGTAATCCACATGGCCGGCGATCTGGATGAGTGCCTGAGTATCCTTGGGAAAGCATGACCCTCCATAACCTATTCCCGCCTTCAAAAAAGAAGAACCGATGCGCTTGTCGTAGCCCATCCCTTCGGCTACTCTCGTCACATCGGCCCCAACCTTTTCACAGATGTTGGCGATCTCGTTAATGAACGAGATTTTCGTCGCCAGAAAGGCATTAGAAGCATATTTGATCATTTCTGCACTGCGAACATCGGTAAATATGATATTATCGGTCAAAGGTCCATGTAATTTCACAAGCATGTCTTGTGCTAACTGACTTTCTGTTCCAATTACAATACGGTCCGGATTCAATGTATCTCGTATAGCTGAGCCTTCCCTGAGAAATTCCGGGACTGATGCGATATCGAATGATTCAGTAGTATAGCTTCGAATCAGGTTTCCGATCTTCTCATTCGTCCCTACAGGAACCGTGCTTTTGGTTACGATTACTTTATAGCTGTTGACCGCAGCAGCGACCTCTTTAGCAGCCTCCATAATATAACTTAAGTCAGCTTCGCCGTTAGGTAATGAAGGTGTGCCTACCGCCATTATTACAATATCAGCATCCTTTACTGCTGATGGCAGATCAGTTGTAAATTTCAAGCGTCCAGCACTGCTGTTTTTCTCTATCAATTCCTTGAGCCCCGGCTCATA
Source organism: Paenibacillus abyssi (assembly GCF_014640295.1). Taxonomy (GTDB): domain Bacteria; phylum Bacillota; class Bacilli; order Paenibacillales; family Paenibacillaceae; genus Paenibacillus_D; species Paenibacillus_D abyssi. The sequence goes on from NZ_BMGR01000017.1 coordinate 82,548, forward strand.
GATTGGTACTTCTCCTTGCTGGAGCATTTCCACTTTCTCTTTCAGCTTATCGACACATGTCACATGATTTCCCAAATCTGAAAAGCAAACCCCGGACACGAGTCCGACATAACCGGTTCCAATAACCGCTATATTCATACCTATCTACCACCCTGTTTTGATAACTTGCCTTTCAACGGTTAACTCCGCCGCAAATTCCACTATTTTTTGCAGATTTTCATTTCTTCTGTTAGCAGCCTGCTTTGTAGTGCGGGAATTTAAAGATTCAACTAACTCCCTTGTAATTGAGAGATGTTTTAACTGCTCCCATTCAATCTGTTTATAAGGATGGTTATCATTTAATGCTGCAACCGTATTATCGTCTTCAACAAAAGAATCCCTCTTTAACAATAGCAATGGTTTACCTAGACTAACTGCTTCACTAACTGTACCCCAACCAGGCTTAGATATGACGATGTCAGAAAGCGCCACATAATGCTGTGATTCTGTATAATGCTCGGGGATACGAATAACATTTTTATGATCTATATCCATATTGCTAGAAACAATAAATAGACAGGAATCATCTTCCCACATCTGCATCCCCTTTAAATCATCCACACCGATGCTCATCCCCAAAGCGAAAAAGACTACGATCTTTGAGCCATTCAAATTTAGCTGATAAGATAATTGCTCTAAATCTTTCTCGAGTGGTTCTCGGCAAAAAAAGCCTGCTCGTAAATGTCCATAACGTCCCCAGTACGGTTCATCAGCACCCGGAAGACTTACAAAATAGTCCATTTGTGAATAGGCTTCTTTAATTGGAGTGAGCAAATGCTCTTCCAGCATTTGTGTATAGGCTGTATACCAAGTGAAATTCGAAATACCAACAGACTTAATATTCACGGCATTTGCAGCTGCGAAAGGAATAGGAGAGATGTCGGAAATAACCAAACTTATATTCTCTTGCCTAAGGAATTTGCATTCCCGTTCAACAAGTTGAGGAAAGCCCTCAATGTACTTCAGATACTCCACTGTTAACCTGTCAATATCAGGCTGAATGGAGCCCTGTTTGAGAATATAACCCAGATCAGTGGAGACATTTCGATATTCAATTATTTCTTGATCGTACTCCTTTAATGACTCTTTAATGAAGGATAATGCTTTAGAACAACAAATGATAATACGCAACCTGTTCCCTGAAAATTGAAGCAAACTGCGTATCACCGCAATACTTCTAGCCGCATGCCCATATCCGTAATCAGATATATAATAGCTAACGGTTATCATTTCAGTTGCGCCCTTCATACTTTTAAACAATTTTGGGCGACTTCTTCCCATGTACTATAGAGTTCGACCACTTGGTTTACGTCTTCTTGAATACCACTTTGAACGACAATAACCTCTAATTCGGTAATTGCTCTTATGCCATGCATTGTTCTCATTGGAATATGAAGCACATTGCCCGCTTTTACTTTGATGAAATTACCGTTCTGAATAAACTCGCCCTCACCTTTAACAAACGTCCACACCTCTTCGCGGTTAGAATGCATCTGATAACTGATGTTCTTACCCTCTGTAATTCCAATACGTTTGGTTAACACACAGCGCCCATCTTCATATTTTTGATCATCTAGTATACGAACCCATCCCCACTGTCTTTCCTCGTACATCGGACCTTGATCATAATTAATAAAATCTTTGATTCTTGGACTAGCGCTCTTATCCGTCACCAGGATGCCATCTGGACTCACAGCTACAACTACATTGGAGAGACCTAAAATTGAAACAGGGATATCGATCTCATTGATTAGATGTGTATTATGACAGTCCTCACTGATCGTACCCTTGCCAATCTGTTGATTTTTCATTTCTTCTGTTAACGTGTTCCACGTTCCGAGGTCTTTCCAGTATCCCTCGTACGGCAGAACAGCAATTTTATTCGTTTTCTCAACTACTTCATAATCAAAGCTGATTTTCGGTAATGTGTGATACTGCTTTGCCAGTTCCTCATATTGAATAGGGAGACCTTTTTCTTCAAGAATCTGAATCATATATCCCAACTTGAAAGCAAAAACACCACAGTTCCATAGTGCATTCTGCTGTATTAGCTCCTCTGCTTGCTCTTCAGTCGGCTTTTCGCGGAAGTGGCTCACTCTTTGAAAATCAGAAGGACTTATTATCGACTCGGATGGGATGATATATCCGTATTTGGAGGATGGATAAGTTGGCTTAACCCCGATAAGCGCTAATTCTGAATCCGAAGAAAGAAGCACTTCCTCCAGTTGCTTGACTGCTCCGAAGAAATGATTTTCAACAAAGGGGTCCACCGGTAATATAGCCACAACCTCATTCAATCCAATTCCTTTAAAGGAATACAGGTAGGTTGCAGCTAATGCAATCGCTGGGAAAGTATCCCTTCGTTCAGGTTCGATGATTAGTGGGACATCTGATCCGATCTGGATTTGCATCATTTCAATCTGAGACTTACTAGTGGCGATAAAACTGGATTCACCTAATCCATTTGAAGTGATCTGACCCCAAACTCGTTGGACCATGGATACGAGTTCATTGTTGTCATTCTCGAGAACTTTAAGAAACTGCTTTGACCTCGCATCATTGGATAACGGCCACAGACGTTTACCTGAGCCTCCGGATAACAGTACCAGTTTCATATCCTATCCCTCCATTTTCTCTACATTCATATCGATAATAACAATTTCCGATATTTATCAAGGGACAGCTCTCTTCTTAAATGTTGCTCCAAATACTCTCTGCCGCGCATTCCGCATTCCATTAATTCACTTCGATCGAGGTTATATATATTTCTTAACTGATTTGTTATTTCATTATAATTTTGGGGCTCTGCAACTACTCCACATTGACTTTCCTCGATTAAACGATGAGCTTCACTGCCTTTTTCAAGCACACCCATAATCGCTTTCCCCGCGGCCATCACCCCATACACTTTACTTGGAACGGAGACCCCTTTAATACCCTTTTGGTTAACCACAAGATGTACGTCTGCTGCGTTTAAAGAATATTTCAAATCCTCTTTGGGTTGGTAAGGCAGAAAATGCACTTGAGATATTTGGTGCTGCTTAACATATCGCTGCATCTGAGCCTTAACTGCACCTTCTCCAATAAATACAAAAGCTATATCTTTATCATCTTTGAAATCTGTAGTTATTTTTATTAGGTTTTCCAAGTCATAATAAAGACCTAGGTTACCAGAGTACATAACAATAAATTTGTCTTTCCAGCCGTTTCTTTCAATAAATTCCGAGACTCGAGGATGCTCTTTTGATAAAGGAATAATGTCCTCTTCATTTGTCCAGTTATTTATCACTGTATTTTCTGTTATTTTCCGATTAGCGAAACGTTTTAGAAGCGTTTCTTGCATATCTTGGCCGACTGTAATTATATGATCAGCATATTTACAATTTAAGGTGTCAATCCACCTTGCAGTTCGAAAAATCAACTTGTTTTTCATATAACCAACAGCTTCGGCCTGCTCCGGATTAAAATCTTGAATATTATAAATATGCTTTGCTTTCTTCAGTACTTTTCCAACGGTTCCGATTAGGCCACCCAATATCGGAGGTTGGGAAATGGTATAGATAAGATCTACATTTTTCTGTTTTAAAACTAATAAATTAGCGTAAAAAAAATAGGTTGCTATATACTGCAGCCTACTCAGCTTGTTCTGTTTATCCACCTTAGGAAGCTGGATTCTTACTATTTTTATTTTTTCTAGCTGGTCATACTCAAACCTTTCAGAATCTGAACTTTTCTCTCCCGCATATCCGGGCTTTGCTGCGATAACAGTAATATTAAAGTCATATTGTAGATGTAAACAAAGTTCTGTTAACAATTGACCAGTTGAAGCATAATCAGGGTAAAAATAATTAATAACAAATACAATATTAGGCTTCATACCATAACCTCTTCCACAAATCTCTTCTTTAAAAATTTCGCAGGATAGCCAACATGAATTTCATTATAAGGAATATCTTTTGTCACTGTACTCCTCGCTCCAGCAACGCCCATTTCATTAACCGTGACTCCCGGATATACAAAAACATCACTAGCTATCCATGCACCATCTTTAATAACAATTGGATTTATTGATAGTGCAAATGAGGGGTCATCAATTTTGTGGCTACCTGTACATAAGTATGTATTTTGGGAAATGACACAATGGTTCCCTATGATAATTTCGTCCAGACTATAAAATTGCACGTTATCTCCAATCCAAGAATGATCCCCAATTTTTACTTTCCACGGATAAGTAAATTTCGCTGTCGCTCTGATAAGGACCCCCCTACCAATTTGCGCGCCAAATTTTTTTAGTAACCAACTACGCCAACGATACATATTGTGCAGTGAAAATCTGAAGAGGGTTCCCTGAATAAACCACCACAATAATATTACAATACCGCTTCTGCCTCTTGAGTATTCAGTTTGCTGATATAAGTCTAAACGAACTTTATTTACCAATTAATATATCTCCTTACAATTTGTTATTTAAACTCTTGATACTTTTTAAAAACAATTTTATATCCGAGAAGTTATTTTTATACTGTTCGATGACCTTAAGCGGTAAGTCCCACCACTTACTTTCGTTTATTTCATCTATAACCTCTTTTTCAAATCTATACTTTATGATTTTTGCAGGTACACCACCTACAATTGCATAATCTGGTACATCTTTTGTAACTACAGCTCCTGCTGCGATAATTGCTCCGTTTCCAATGGTTACCCCGTCCTGAATTACAGCATTTGCACCAATCCATACGTCATTTTTAATAACGACTTTATCGAATTCCTCGAACGTATGTGATTCTACGATCTTAATGTCAAAAATATTGGTTGGCGAATAAAAGATAGGTGATGTTGAAAAGCGATCTGTAGGATGCATTCCTAAACCAATTTTTACAGAGTGAGCAATAGAACAATACTTCCCTATATTTGCATTAATAATTTGTGTGTTATTTCCAACATATGAATACTCTTGTATTGTAGTATTCTTTATCTTACAAAATCTCGTAATGCAAACATTTGGTTCTAATTTACAATTATTATTAACAAGTATAAGTTTTAACAACCATTTTTTATTCCATTCCTTATTTTTTGAGGTGAAATTTATCATTTTATCACCTTATAATTCCTTCGAGATTCAAGTATGATTCCCGTTGACATATAAAGAATTGTTTTCAACCTCTCCTTAATACTTTTATTAATAAAGTATCTTCTGAATTCTTTAATTAGCTTTGTATGATAATTCATATTATCTTCTAAAATATACTTCTTCTTAACGTTATTACCAGCCACACTCTTTTTTTGATTAAAGCGATCGTATCTCACCTTGTGCACTCCCGTTCCGTCAAATCCTTTATTTTCAATCAGGGAGTCATAACTCCACACACACTTTCCATGATTGGAGTAAATATGAAAGTACCACCTAATTAACCATGAATTAACTTTTCGGTCTAATTGCAACTGCAGGAATGAAGAGAATGCCTCGCCTGGATAGTTGAACCTTTTAATTTCCTGTTTATTATTCAATAATTCCCTGTATTCATTGATTCCATTAAAATTACAGTTATTCCAATATTCAGCCCATGTCCCCCATCCCCATGAACATGGGTACGGGGTGATATAGACATCTGCATTTGTATATTTTTTAATTGGTAAACCAAAACCCGATACATGCATGACTTCCTTATTAGATCCATAATAGTTCAAAGATTCCCTCATAAATCTGATATAATTTTCATTAGGCACACAATCATCTTCTAACACAATAACGCTTTTATAACCTTTGGAAAATATTTTACTCACTCCATAAATAACAGAATCAGCCAATCCCTTATTAGTTACACTATATTCTGACTCTACCTGACACCACGTAATACTTTCGATAATCTCTCTTGTCTCTTCAACAAGTTTTCGATCTGAATCTGTTTTGGGACCATCAGAAAAGACATACAATTTTTGAATTTTGTTCTTCCTCAGTCCTTCTATGACTTTTTCTGTATGATCAGGGCGATTATAAATAAACAAAATAACAGCATTATTTGTTACCATTGCTCTCCCTCCACTATTTACTACGTTATATTTTTTGGCATATCATATCCTTATGCCTTTTCGATTAAGATGAAACTATTACTAAGGTAATCTTTCACTCTTTATACATTATCTAATTTGTCACCAATAACAGCCACCTTCAACGTTTTTATAGTTTTGGGGGATATCATTAGAACTAGGTCTAACCCAATCGTCATTATAAAAACTCGAAATTATTTTATGATCATCCCATCTTTTACCTTTTATACCAAATAAAATCTGAGTAGCTCCCCCCATATGAATGGCCTGTTTCCCCATGTTTTTAATAAATGAAGCTAATGGTAAACCATAAGCTCCTGCTCCTATAATAGCAACATCAAAATCCCTCTTTGCAATTTCGTCACACATATACCCATAAGCATCAAACCAACTATTATAATCTGTCTTATTGTTAGCTATAGATTGAACAGCTTGTATAGTTTGTAAATCAAAGTGAGGTAACACATTTGTATGAGTAAATAAGGACTCCCGCTTATATTGATATTGATGTTTGATTGTTTCGGCATAGGGATGAATGACAAGTACTTTTTTATCTACAAGGCTTTTACTCCATGGATCCGAATGATAATAAGGCTCCAGTGAAGTTAGACTTACTAAACTTGCATTAGAACAAAATTGCCTGCAAATCACATCTTCATTTGGATTGTACCAAACACCCATTACATCAACATTTTTAACATGTTCAAGAAACTCCTTTGAAAATCTGTCTAAAGACGAATCATCGGACGGAAAAAAACCAGATAATGTACATATTTTCTTCCTGATTCCTTCGTTCCAACCTCTATCTGAGTTGTTTTTATTTAGATACTCGGTTACGCATTCTAATTCAGTTGATCCAAGTCTCGCAACCATAAAGGGTGAATTGCTTTTCAACAGCTTTTCTATTAATTCATTTCCTTTCGAAGGCATTATTATTTCTTTTCCATAGTTACTCCTCAGTTTTCTTATTCTTTTTATTACTACCGCCTTGAAAACCCTGAGGATTGGTAATTTCATCAAGATCTTTTCCCTGATAAGATATTCAGACATAATGTCCTCCTAACAAATATGTTTTTTGATTTATTATAAACTGTTTGATATTGACTCATTTGCAGGATATTACATAGTTTCGAGTGAATCCGTTGGTCTTCGTTTCATGAACTTTTGTCCTAGATAAAATACTCCAAACATCAAAAAAACCAGACTTAAAAAAAAGCCTAGAATAGATGGTGTGACTTTATTAATCGTGAGCATCAGCGCTATTATCCCTGTAGTTACAATTACCATTACATAATTTTCTTTAACTGAATTAATAACATATTTAATCTTATTTTCAAAAGAATAGTTAAGTAGTAGTAGACCTAATAAATACGAAATGATATTTCCTAATATTAAACCATTAATATTAAGTGGATGAACTAATATAAAGCATAATGATACGAATACAATCAACTGTATATAGGATACTATTGTTACTTTTTTCGGCTTACCAATTGCCCTGTTATATACAACTGATACATATGTTATGGCCGACAAGCTAGAACTTATTATCATAAGTTTTATTATATTGTTCATCTCTTCCCATCCAATTCCAAAAACAATCAGAATTATTTGTTTCGCATAGATAATAACGAAGCTTGAGATTACAACTGAAAAACCAATCATTAATAACATAACATTTGAGTAAAATTTTTTTAGATTTCGGTCGTTATTATTATTTCTATACATTTGAGAAAATTGTGGGAATAAGTATTGACCTGCGGCAAATGATATATCTGCAATTGCCATTTGAGTAACTTTTTGACCCATTTGATATAAACCTAATATTTTAGTACCTAAAAATGTTGATGCAATTATTTTATCAAATTGATTCACAAAAAATGAGGAAATGCTATTACCCCAAATCCATCTGCCATAAACCAATAAATCTTTTATTAAATAGAACCTAAAATCAAACTTGATAGTCCAACCAAAAACTACATGAGTTAAAATACTCTTAATTAATTCAGCAATTAACAAAGAAGCGATCGCAAAGATAGGATCTTTAAAAATTGCAATCAGGATGATTGATCCTACTAAATCAATCAGGCCAGTTAAACCGTATATAATGGAAATTACTTTAAAGTTTTTATCCCTTACCGCATAATAAAAGTTTGAACTACTTACGTTTTTAATTAAGGGAACAAAAGCGGCGAGAAACAAAATATATTTTGCGTCCGGTTCATTAAATAAAATAACTACATAGTTATTTAGTATTAATAATATAACTGTAATTATGAAACCTCTTATAAATTGTAATGTCCAAATAACTCTAATATGCTCAACTCTATTTTTATTTTGAACAATTGCTTGCATTAGACCCATTTCTGTTAATGCCTCAGTTAATGTTAGACTTATTAATGCTATCGTTATCAAGCCAACATCTACAGGATCTAGTAACCTTGCAATTAGTAAAAATTTAATCCCTAATAATCCTCTTAATGCAAATTGCTGAATAAATACCCATAAAGGATGACTCTTATTATATAAGACGTTTTTAATTTTGTTCATAAAAAATCCTTTTAGTTATTTTAATCTGTGGATCGATTCGACCCACAGCTTTAAGTGTTACTTCATTATTTTTTGCAAGTCCATTATTGGAATTAAACTCGATATAAAAACCTAATATTAGCCAGTACATGAAATAGCTAGTACCTGGACCAAACGGAGCATACGGTTCTGCAAAGGACATTACAAATCCAGCTATAGTTACTGATAATAATAAAACATTTGATTTAATACTTCTGTAATAATACTTATACAAAGTTATTAGTAGAATAAGAAATAGAATAAAATATGTTAATCCTCCATAAATCAAAAGTCTGAGCCAAATGTTATGCAACCCAACTGGGGAGGAAGGATCTTCTGAAATAACTTGACTTTGATAAAAGCCACCGAATATAGGATTTTCAATAAAAATATTTAGACTGCTTTGCAAACTTGATATCCTACCACTTGTTAAATTATCTATAAAACTATCTTTGCCTGAATACTGGATATAATCTAGTCTAAAAGCATCACCTACTATTTGATTTACTTTCTCTGAGTTATAAGCAAAAAGAACTATTAATAAAGCTACGAAGAAAAACAGTTGTGAGATTCCGTATGACGTTTTTAACTTGCTTTTTATTAAAACAAAAATTAATAATAATGCTGCAAGAAAAAGGGCGATTAAATTTGTTCTTGACTGAATAATTACGAGATTGATGGTACACATCAAAAATAAAATTAAGTAAATGCTATTTTTTGATATATATATATACCTATACAATAAATATATCGCGGACATTAATAATAAAGGAGAAAACTGATTTTTTCTTACGAAGAAATATACCCCAATATTTTCAATAGCTACAGCATAATTCCCATTATATGATTGGAGAATAATGATAAAAGACGTTGTAATATTTATAATACAAAAAACCAATAACAAACTGATCTTTTTATTCTTTGCTAAATTCATAGAATTGATAATAAAAAATAGTAATATTCCTATTATGTAAGATCTAATATCGCCGAAGTTAACATCCGGAAGAAATATTTTTACTGTTAGAAGATAACTTAACATTACTAATAAGATCATCATTATAAATCTGTGTTTAAAGATGTTTTCGATGAAAGATTTATAATTTATTGCTAGTAAGAGAGCCATTGAACAGTAAAGTACTGGAGATAATATGCTATTAATTTCAAACAAAGGAATATAAGAAAAACTGATAATTGAGCCTAACACCAATATGATAACGTAGTTTACTTTCTCTCCAATAACCATAAGAAACCCCTTTATAATTTAATTCTATACATCAGGGTTAGACTGAATTTTTGATTAGTATAGAAAATTATTCACTAGCGCTGTAAAGTCCCTGAATCTTTTTCTAAGATAGAATAGAAACCGTCCAACGCTAGTGCTTTGTTTCCGATTATTTTAAAGCAATTAATCCACTTGGTCTCTCCATTTCAGACAATACTTTTTTAATATCACAATCTACCATCAGATGTATAAGTTTTTCAAATCCAACTTCCAATTTCCATCCTAATTTCTCTTTTGCTTTTGTACAATCCCCTAGAAGCAAATCTACTTCTGCTGGACGTACAAATTCTGGATCTATTACTACATAGTCTTTGTAATCTAAGCCAACGTATGAAAATGAAACTTCCAACAACTCTTTCACTGAGTGTATTTCACCTGTAGATATGACGTAGTCATCCGGTTCATCTTGTTGAAGCATAAGCCACATTGCCTTGACATAATCACCTGCGAATCCCCAGTCCCTTAGAGCATCCAAGTTGCCCATACGTAATTCCTTTTGAAGACCCAGCTTTATTCTGGCGACAGCATCTGTTACCTTTCTTGTTACAAATTCCACTCCGCGTCTAGGAGATTCATGATTAAATAAAATTCCAGAACAAGCAAACATATTAAAACTTTCACGATAGTTTACTGTAATCCAGTGCCCATATACTTTTGCCACTCCATAAGGACTTCGAGGGTAAAAAGGTGTCGTCTCTTTTTGTGGTGTTTCAACGACTTTACCAAACATCTCGCTGCTGGAAGCTTGATAAAATTTTGCATCTGGTTTTATAATCCGAACAGCTTCCAACATATTTGTCACCGATAATGCTGTTATTTGTCCAGTAACTAATGGTTGCGGCCATGAAGCAGCGACAAACGATTGTGCGGCCAAATTATAGACTTCGTCCGGGTTTGAAATTCTGACTGCTTCAATCAAGGAGGCTAAGTCCGTTAAATCACCCGAAATCCATTCAATTTGATCTTTGATATGTTCAACATTCTCATAATTAGGTGTACTTGTGCGTCTTCTAAGTCCATACACTTTGTAACCTTTTTCTAATAATAGTTCAGCTAGGTAGGAGCCATCTTGTCCGGTTACTCCAGTAATTAAAGCTCTTTTCATCTATTATTTCCTCCAATGTAACCTTTATTGTTTGATTAAGTATTCTTTCTGAAAAGACGAGTAAACAGACCGGAGTCCTTCTTCAAGAGAAATAGATGCTTGCCATCCCAAGCTATTTATTTTTGATACATCAACTAATTTTCTAGGTGTTCCATCTGGAATCGTAGAATTAAATATAACTTTACCATCATATCCAACAATTGACTGAATTAATTCGGCTAATTCTTTAATTGATATATCATTACCAACACCAACATTTACAATTTCATTATCTTCATAAGACTCCATTAAGAACAGACATGCTTCCGCTAAATCATTGGAGTGGAGGAATTCCCGTTTAGGTGTCCCAGTACCCCATATTTCAACTGAAGGAGAATTGTTTTCTTTTGCTTCATGGAACTTCCTGATCAGTGCTGGCAGTACATGAGATGTTTTCAGATCAAAATTGTCATTAGGACCGTACATATTAGTAGGCATTACCGATATAAATTTCGTTCCGTATTGACGGTTATAAGATTGGCACATGTTAATGCCGGCAATCTTAGCAATTGCATACGGTTCATTCGTTGGTTCTAACTCTCCAGTCAGAAGATATTCTTCTTTGAGAGGCTGCGGTGCGAACTTAGGATAAATACAAGTAGATCCAAGGAATAATAATTTCTCAACATTCGTTTGATACGCTGCATCAATCACATTCGTCTGAATAAGAAGATTATCTCTAATAAAGTCGGCCGGATAATCATTGTTTGCGGCAATTCCACCAACTTTGGCCGCAGCTAAAAATACATAATCAATGCTTTGGTCCTTAAAGAATGCAAGAACATCTTCCCTGTTCCTAAGATCAAGCTCTGAACTGGTGCGAACTACCAAGTTATTGAATCCCTTTTCTTGCAGTGCCCTTAAAATTGCTGAACCAACTAAGCCTTTATGTCCTGCAACATAGACTTTTGAATTTTTGTCCATATATTCAACTCCTATCGCTTAACTAGAATGCATCTTTAGAACCAGCAAGAACTTTTATTGTTTTGAAAATTATCTTGGTATCGAATAGGAGCCCCCGCTGCTCAATATATTTTAGATCCAATTCAACCATTTCCCTAAAGCTCAACTCATTCCGACCGCTAACCTGCCACAATCCTGTACACCCTGGCGTAACGGTTAATCTAAGCTTGTCGTAACTGCTGTACTCGTCGACTTCCCTTGGTAAAGGAGGTCTTGGGCCTACAAGCGACATATCACCACGGATTACATTCCAAAGCTGCGGTAATTCATCTATACTCGTCTTTCTAATAAACTTACCTACCTTTGTAATTCTCGGGTCTTCCTTCATCTTAAACATGGCACCGCTAATTTCATTTTTATCTAAAAGCTTTTCTAGCAGTTCCTCCGCATTTGAAACCATTGAGCGGAATTTATACATTTTAAATACTCTTTCATTCTTACCTACCCGTGTTTGATAAAAGAATACCGGTCCTTTAGGATCTTCAAGCTTTATTAATAAGGCGACTAGTAAAAACACAGGAAGTAGTAAAACCATACCAATGAATGCACCGGTTATATCCAGGGTCCGTTTAGCCATTAGATATAGTCGCATGGATTTCTTTCTTTCAAGATCATAGCTTGTATATATTAGAGCTCCGTCTAATACAGCTTTACCTTTTCCTTGGGGAGTTGGGGGCACCGAATTCACCTCATATCATCTTATTTAAATGTTCTCGTTCAAGAATCTCTTCTAATGCACTCAGTAAAGGAGTCCTGAGTTCATTATTTTGAAGTGCAAAATCTATTGTAGTCGTGATAAATCCGAGCTTTTCCCCAACATCATAACGAGTCCCGGCAAAATCATAAGCATATACGCCCTGTGTTTCATTCAAGCATTGAATCGCATCTGTCAGTTGAATTTCTCCGCCTGCGCCCTTCTCCTGTCTTTCCAGGAATTCAAAAATCTCCGGTGTTAATATGTAACGGCCCATAATGGCTAAGTTAGACGGCGCCATGCCGAGCTTCGGTTTCTCAACAAATCGATTCACTCGATACAACTTGTCTTTTGAATCTACCGGATCTACAATTCCATACCGTTCCGTTTGTTCATAAGATACCGTCTGCACACCAATGACTGATCGCTCTGTCAATTCATATTGATTAATCAGCTGTTTCGTGCAAGGTACCTCTGCAACGACGATATCGTCACCAAGCAATACTGCAAACGGCTCATCACCGATGAAATTACGCGCACACCATACTGCATGACCCAGACCTTTTGCGTCCTTTTGCCTTATGTAATGAATATCTACGTTGGAGGACTTTTGCACTTGTTCCAGCAGCTCGAATTTCCCTTTTTCCATCAAGTTTTGCTCTAGCTCAAAGGCATTATCAAAATGATCTTCGATCGCCCGTTTCCCTTTTCCGGTCACGATAATGATGTCCTCTATACCTGATGCAATAGCTTCTTCCACGATGTATTGGATAGTGGGTTTGTCAACGATCGGAAGCATTTCCTTGGGCATTGCTTTGGTCGCTGGCAAAAACCGTGTGCCGAGTCCTGCTGCCGGAATGATAGCTTTTCTTACTTTTTTCATCCAAATCACCCTATCCTCTATTCTTTTTATAAAAACACGAGTTATGCCGCTTACCATTAAGCGGCATAACTCACACTTTTATGAATGGGCATCTAACCCTTCCTCACATCACACCCTTGACAATCATGTCTAAGGTCGATTGACCCACAGTGTGACCGAGTGCCTACAGTGATAAAGGTACAGTAGACATTACCTATAGGGATATGCTTCCCTTATTCCTTGGCTCCATAATAATAGTAGTAATAGGCTTCGCCGTCTTTGCGATTCATATTATTCAGCACCACACCAAGAATCCGTGCATTGACATGCTCCAGGTTAGCCTTTGCTTTCTTGATCAACTCTTTCTTCACCTTGCCTGCCAGTACGACCATCACTACACCATCACAAAGCGCACTTACAATGAGACCGTCCGTTACAGCCAGGACAGGCGGTGTATCAAACAAGATCACATCGAAATGCTCTTTTAGTTCATTCAGCAGCTCACTCATCTTATTCGAAGCAAGCATCTCGGATGGGTTAGGAGGAATCGGACCCGATGTAATGATGTACAGATGTTCAACATTCGTCTCTTTCATTACTTCCTGCAGGCTGTATTGATTAGACAATATACTCGTCAGGCCGACCCGGTTACTCTGGGAGAAGACATGATGCAGGGACGGCTTACGCAGATCTGCGTCAATTATTAACACTCGCTTCCCTTCCTGCGCATAAGCAACGGCCAGATTGCTGATCGTCGTTGTCTTGCCTTCGCCTGTCTGTGCAGAAGCAACCATCATCACCTGCATCTGTGTATCTACCGATGAAAATTGAATATTGGTTCGAAGCGTACGGTATGCTTCAGAGATCGGAGACTTTGGATTTATGAATGTAATCAAGTTATTTTCACTGGTTGATCGTTGCATATTTGCTCTCACCTACCTTTTTCTGAGATACCGTTTCTTTATGTTTTGGCGTCAAATCTTCCTTGTTCATCTTCGTTACGAGTGCCAGCATTGGTATGCCCAGTGCTTCTTCCAGCTCAGCCTCGGATTTGATCGTATCGTCCAGGTAATCCAGCAGAAATACTAGACCTAACGCCATCATCAATGCCACAACAAAGCCGATTAGGATATTCATAATTGGGCTGATATTGATCGGATTAGCGGTATCATTCACATTCGCCTCATTCAAAATCGTAACGTTGTCGATTTTCATAATCGTAGGAATTTGTTCCTTGAATACATTGGATACCGCGTTCACGATATTCGCTGCCTTTTCATAGGATGCATCTGTATAGGAAAGATTCATAACCTGTGAATTATTCGCAGAGCTTACCGTTATATTGCTGGCCAACTGCTCCCTGGTTAACTCAAATTCAGGATGCTGCTCGATCACTTTATCCATAATAGCTGCGGATTGGATGATCTCTTTGTAGGAGTTAATCAGCATCACATTAGTCTGTACGGCGCCAACCGTCAGCTCATTATTTTGTACCGTTTGATTCACGATTAACTTCGCATTCGCCTCATAGATTGGGGTCGTAAAGTAGAAGCTTTTAACCGCAGTTCCCAGGCATGCTATAAGGACAATGGCGGCGATCAGCCATAGCTTCTTTTGAATGATTTTCATATACTGTTTCAGTTCCAATGTCAGTTCCTCCAATAATGTGTTAATAGTATGTTTACCACCAGAAGAGCGCTCTTCGCTTCACCAGTTCCGGCTCCTCAACCAGGATGACTTCGTCTCTTAGCACTCTGCTGGCGTTATTATCGTAGTAGTCCGCATATTGGGGACCCAATAAACGATGAACGGCCTTGTAGGCTTCCTTCAGCGCGAAGGATCTGCGGTAGGGGTTATGCGCATCGGAAGCGATGAAATGAATCAGCCTGCTCTTACAGAAATGCAGGGATGTCTTCTGGGCTTGCTTGCCGAACAGGCCGATCAGGGAATGGGCTGTTAATTGACAAAGAACGCCACGTCCGATCAACTCGGCCAGCTTCTCCGGATGGGCAGCCAATTCGACGTTACGCTCCGGATGGGCAATGATCGGTGTCATGCCGTCAACTAGAATCTCATGTAATACCTCATCAAGGATCTCCGGGATCTGATGATCAGGCAGTTCTAACAGTATGTACCGGCTGTCGTTCAGCGAGCCGATGCGGCCTTGATACAGCTCTTCGGCGAATCTGTGGTGCACGCGTATCTCCTGGCCGGCCTTCACTTGCAGTTGAATATGGTGTTTCTTAATCTCGTGATTGAGCTTTTCTACCATCTCGTTAACGGTAGTCATCGGTGTATCATATCTTCCATTCAGATGATGCGGTGTTGCGATAACAGATCGGATGCCTTGATCGGCCGCAATCCTGGCCATTTCCAGCGCCTCTTCCATCGATTCAGCCCCGTCATCCAAGCCGGGAAGGATATGGGTATGAATATCAATCATCTCGAACACCTACTGGAAAGGTTAATGAAATGCACTCATCGTTCTATAGAGCTTATGAATTTTGGATTGTGTCGGACTTTGCTGGAGAAGCAAATGATTGAGGGCGTAGAGTAGGCTGCATCTGGAACTTGGGGTCTTCGTCATCATCATGCCATAACAATACAAGTTGTCTTCCCTCATCCTCCATCTCACCTGGCCGGATAATTCAAGCTTGAGATGCGGAATGTCGAGCTCGAGCTGCAGCATGTAGCGGCTGTTCACCGGAAAATCCAGAATGGTCAGAAAGCTCAATCCATTGGGGCTTAGATCCTTGATCAGCACTCGGCATGGCTTGGTCTTGACCGGTTCATTTCTAATTGCGATAATTCTGAGGTCGGCCATTAATCCGTGTGTCATTTGAAGTCGAACATGCTGTCGTTTATCACCTTTCAAGCACATCCTCTTGTTCATCCTTCACGTCCATTCACGGGTTTCCGACAAGTTTGAATAATTGATCTTCTTTCTGGAAATACTTATAATAACTTTGATACAATTTGTATCTTTATTACAATAGTTACTTTACGATACAGAACGTAACATTGTCAATAGTTTTTTCATATAACTTTTCATGATTGCGACGTTTTGTTGCAACGAATGCAATTGCCGCTTTTACGTATTAATATGAGTTTATATGGGGTTAGGGGGGAATTTATGGACATAGGAAGCCACATCGCCGAACTGAGGGAAGAACGTGGTTGGACGCAAGAGCATTTAGCCTCATTATTAGGTATTTCAAGAGCTGCTTTATCTCATTATGAGAAAAACCGAAGAGAACCTGATTATGATACGCTGACGAAATTTGCGGATTTGTTTAAGGTTTCTATAGATTACCTGGTAGGACGGACAAATCGCCCCACGGTTACGCTCGATGATCCCGTTAGAGAATTTGTCGATCAATTGGAGCTATCCGATGCAGAGATTCTGGAGAAGTTCAGCTTAACCATTGATGGGCAGAAGCTAACGCCGGAAGAAGCACGCAGGTTTATTGCTTTCGTGAGAGCGGAGAGGAATATTGAAACCAAGTAGATCAGAATAACACCCCCATTAACGGGGGTCGTTTTTACGAGATAACAAGGCAGACAAGTCTTGAGGCAATTTATCTTTTTCTATTCCTAGCTGCTCCATTAACGACCGGGCATCCAACACGACGGATGGCTTTGAATTCAATTCACTCTTGTTCTTGTCACTTGTGCACATATCGGACCAATTCAATCCTCTCTATCTTTCTTAGCATCATTGTAACGAATTTTCGCTACAGATTGTGTCATTTGATAGGTGCAGTTCTTGGCTTGTTCATACCTTTTTTGTCGAAAGCAATCAAATCAGTTAAAGATTGGTTAAAAAGTATACATATACCCCCATAAATCGTTGTACAGCATTTTTTCGTTATGAGAGCGCATGCAACCATGAAGACAATATTCATGTAACGAAAAAGGCAGTGCCCACAGGTAGATGATCTGCCTGTGGGCACTGCCTTTTATTTAACCTGTATGATTAATTACCGCCTACGCGCGCCAAATCTCTCATGTTCGCTTCGAAAGCGGCGAGAAGCGCTTCTTCCCCTTGCAGGCCGGAATCTTCCATCTTCTTGATCTGCTGCAGCATCCGTTTGTAGTCTTTCGGAATGACCTTCACAAACTTCGCCAGCGAGCCTTCCCAATCGGATAGCACTTGCTTGCCCGGCTCACTTCCGGTGTATTCGACATGGCGCTCGATCATCGTCCGCAGCGCAGCAATGTCTGCCTCTTCCTCAAGACGCTCGAGAGCGACCATCTCCAGGTTGCAGTTCGAATAGAAATCACCGTTCACATCGTAGACATACGCGATGCCGCCGGACATTCCCGCTGCGAAGTTACGGCCTGTGCCGCCCAGTATCACTACCCGGCCGCCGGTCATATATTCACAGCCGTGATCGCCCACACCTTCGACAACGACCGATACGCCGCTGTTCCGAACCGCGAAGCGCTCACCTGCAATACCGCGGATGTAAGCTTCTCCGCCCGTCGCGCCGTAGAATGCCGTATTACCGATAATGACATTGTCTTCTGCAGCAAAGCCTGCTTTCGGTGAAGGCGCGATAATGATCTTACCGCCGGACAATCCTTTACCTACATAGTCATTCGAATCTCCCTCGACGGAGAGTGTAATTCCTTTCGGTACAAATGCCCCGAAGCTCTGGCCGGCCGTTCCGACAAAGTGGAACCAGATCGTATCCTCAGGCAGGCCTTTGGCTCCGTAACGAGTCGTTACCTCGCTGCCAAGGATCGTACCGACTACACGGTTGGTGTTGCCGATCTGCAGCGTTGCGCGGACCTTCTCGCCATTCTCAAGCGCCGGCTTCGCAAGCGGCAGCAGCTCCTGCATATCGAGCGACAGCTCAAGGCCATGGTTCTGCTGTTGTACGTTATAACGAGCGGCATCTGCCGGCACTTCCGGTTGATGCAGAAGCGGCGTCAAGTCGATGCCTTTCACTTTGTAATGATGGATTAGTTCTTTCGTTTCCAGTCTGTCTACGCGTCCCACCATCTCTTCAATGGTGCGGAAGCCAAGCTCTGCCATAATCTCACGCAGCTCTTGCGCCACGAACAGCATGTAGTTCACAACATGGCCAGGATCACCCATGAATTTCTTGCGAAGCTCCGGATTCTGCGTAGCTACACCTACAGGACAGGTATCAAGCTGGCATACGCGCATCATGACACAGCCAAGCACAACTAACGGAGCCGTAGAGAAACCGAACTCTTCCGCACCGAGCAGCGCGGCGATCGCGAGATCGCGTCCGTTCATCATTTTGCCGTCGCATTCTACAACGACGCGGTCGCGCAGATTGTTCAGCATGAGCGTCTGGTGGGTCTCAGCCAAGCCAAGCTCCCAAGGCAATCCGGCATGGCGCATCGATGCCATCGGAGATGCGCCTGTACCGCCGTCATAACCGCTGATCAGAATGACGTCCGCACGGCCCTTAGCTACCCCGGCAGCGATCGTGCCTACGCCGACTTCGGATACGAGCTTGACGTTAATGCGGGCGCGCGGGTTAGCGTTCTTCAGATCGTGGATCAACTCTGCCAGATCCTCGATCGAATAGATATCATGATGCGGCGGAGGCGAGATCAGTCCAACGCCAGGCGTGGATCCGCGTACTTCCGCAACCCATGGATAAACCTTACGGCCAGGCAGCTGTCCGCCTTCGCCCGGCTTCGCGCCTTGGGCCATCTTGATCTGGATCTCATCCGCGTTAACCAAGTAGTTGCTCGTTACGCCGAAACGGCCGGAAGC
The DNA here is from genome assembly GCF_014640295.1 of Paenibacillus abyssi. Classification (GTDB taxonomy): domain Bacteria; phylum Bacillota; class Bacilli; order Paenibacillales; family Paenibacillaceae; genus Paenibacillus_D; species Paenibacillus_D abyssi. The sequence continues at coordinate 101,906 of NZ_BMGR01000017.1, forward strand.
AACCTGCTTGATCGCACTGCGGCGTGAATCGCCGTTCGCATCCGGAGTGAAACGCGCCGGATCCTCTCCGCCTTCACCGGTGTTCGACTTACCGCCGATGCGGTTCATCGCGATCGCCAGGCTCTCGTGCGCTTCTTTGCTGATCGAACCATAGGACATCGCGCCGGTTTTGAACCGTTTGACGATCGACTGGGCAGACTCTACTTCGTCTATTGGTACAGGACCGCTCTCTTTCTTGAAGCTAAGCAGCGATCTCAGGGTCAGGAATTTCTTGTCCTCGCCTTGTACCAGATCGGAATATTTCTTGTAAAGATTATAGTCATTCGCACGGCAAGCCATTTGTAGCGTATGAATCGTCTGCGGGCTGAACAGATGGTCTTCGCCGTCTTTACGCCATTGGTATTCACCGCCGGAATCCAGTTCCATCTCGGTGCCTTCTTTGCCTTCGAAAGCGCGTTTATGCGCTTTGAGCGCTTCTTCCGCGATCACATCCAGGCCAATGCCGCCGATCCGGGAAGGCGTCCAAGTGAAGAACTCTTCGATGAGCTCTTCTTTCAAGCCGACCGCTTCGAAGATCTGTGCGCCGCGGTATGATTGGATCGTGGAGATCCCCATCTTCGACAAAATTTTCGTGACGCCTTTTGTTGCGGCTTTAATATAGTTCTTGACCGCTTTCTCATGCGAGATGCCTTTGAGCATGCCTTGGCGGATCATATCATCGAGTGTTTCAAATGCAAGGTACGGATTGACTGCACTCACGCCGTAGCCGAGCAGCAGCGCGTAATGATGCACTTCGCGCGGTTCGCCGGATTCAAGCAGGATGCTCACTTTGGTCCGTGTGCCTTGACGAATTAAATGATGGTGCAGCGAGGATACGGCCAACAGCGATGGAATCGCCGCATTCTCTTCATCGATGCCGCGGTCAGACAGAATAAGAATATTATGTCCTTTGGCAATGACGCGATCCGCTGCTTCGCACATTTCTTTGATCGCTGCGCGCAATCCCGCTTCGCCTTGTGCCGCCGGGAAGAAGATTGGCAGCGTGATCGACTTGAAGCCCGGGCGGCGCACATGGCGCAGCTTTCCGAACTCCTCGTTCGAAAGCACCGGCGTTGCCAATCGGATATGGCGGCAGCTCTCCGGCTCAGGGTTCAGCAGATTGCGCTCCGGTCCGATCGTCGTGCCGGTTGCCGTGATGATCTCCTCGCGAATCGCATCAATCGGCGGGTTCGTAACTTGCGCGAACAGCTGTTTGAAGTAGTTGAACAAACGCTGCGGACGCTCGGACAATACGGCTAGCGGAGCATCATAGCCCATGGAGCCGATCGGCTCTACGCCGCTGCCTGCCATTGGCTCAAGCACTTTGCGCAAATCTTCGAACGTATAACCGAATGCTTGCTGGCGGCGCTGTACCGTTGCGTGATTCGGCTCTGGAAGCTCAGGCGCTTCCGGCAAATCGTCAAGCCCGATCAGATGCTCATCCAGCCATTCACGGTAAGGATGCTCGGAAGCAATCTTCGTTTTTACCTCTTCATCCGAGATGATGCGGCCTTCTTTGGTGTCGACAAGCAGGATGCGGCCTGGACGAAGACGGTCTTTGTATACAATATTTTCAGGGTCAACCGGAACAGTCCCGGCTTCGGAACCGAGAATAATGGTGTCGTCCTTGGTTACATAGTAGCGGGCCGGACGCAATCCGTTCCGGTCCAGCAATGCGCCGATCTGCGATCCGTCCGTAAACGCCATCGCCGCCGGTCCATCCCAAGGCTCCATCAGTGTGCTGTGGTATTCATAGAATGCTTTCTTGTCGTCGCTCATGCCTTCATGGTTGGACCAAGGCTCAGGCACCATCATCATGGCAGCATGCGGCAGCGAACGGCCTGCAAGATAGAGGAATTCGAGTGTGTTGTCAAACATAGCGGTATCCGAGCCGTCCGGATTAATAATCGGCTTGATCTTCTCCATGTCCTCGCCGAACAGTGCGGTTTCGCACAGCGTCTGGCGGGCATGCATCCAGTTCACGTTGCCGCGCAGCGTGTTGATCTCTCCGTTGTGGATCAGGTAACGGTATGGATGCGCGCGTTCCCAGCTTGGGAACGTGTTCGTGCTGAAACGGGAGTGAACAAGCGCAATCGCCGTCTCCAGTCCTTCATCATTCAGTTCCGTATAGAAGGAGCGAACCTGCTCCGTTGTTAACATGCCTTTGTAGACAATCTTCTTGCTCGACAAGCTGGAGAAATAGAACATGTCTCCGCCTTCGACTTTGCCGGAATAACGAATCGCATGCTCCGCACGCTTGCGGATGACATACAGCTTGCGCTCGAATGGAAGCTCCCCTTCAAGCGACGCGTTCCTTCCGATAAACACTTGACGAACATATGGCTTAGCCGCTCTTGCGGACTCGCCGAGCTTCTCGTCGTTCGTCGGTACCGTACGCCAGCCCAGCAGGGTCTGGCCTTCTTCTTGAATCATCTGCTCCAGGATCTTCTCCTGCTCCGCGCGCACTTGCTCGTCCTGCGGCAAGAACAGCATGCCGACGGCATAGTCGCCTTCCTGCGGAAGCTCGATCTCCAGCTTGCGCAATTCACGCACAAAGAACGTATGTGGAATCTGCAGGAGAATCCCCGCTCCGTCACCTGTATTTGGTTCGCTGCCTTGGCCGCCGCGATGCTCCATATTCTCGAGCACGGTCAGCGCTTGGCGGACGATAGTGTGTGATTTGATTCCTTTGATATTCGCAACAAAACCCATACCGCAGGCGTCTTTCTCAAACTGCGGATCGTACAGGCCTTGCTTCGGTGGCAATCCCAAACGATTCTCTTTCATTTTGTGCAACCTTTCTATCAAAAAATTTTTGTTGAACCGAGCAGCAATGTTTTTCCAGAATCAAGAAAAAGCTTCAATTCCGACCTGGTTTATCATAGAATGGAACTGCAGGGGACACTGTGTGGAGGGAATAAAAAAAGACGCGGTCCCGGGCAAACGTCGCTTGCCGTTCGCTGTCGATTCAGGAAAACGGCTAGGAAGCGCATTTTCATTATTATATCATTTTAACATCACCCCAAAACGATATCAATTTAATATTTTTATGGTTGTGATAATTAATCTTTTACCGGTATCGCAGCTATTTAAATATGAAGCATTAATGCAATTCCTATTTTACCAAAAGGATGTGATCGTATTGAATAGCAAGTTAAGGAAAACGGCTCCCAAGGCCGCAGCGCTGTTCTTAACCGCGGCACTGGTTACCGCTTCGCTGCCGGCCGCTGCCGCAAATCCGTTTCTGCCGCGGGCCGCTGCGGCAGTTCAGACCGCACAAGCAGAAGCTGGGCAGCACGGGACATTCCGGATCGTAGGCATCGGCGACTCCATCACCGCCGGGTATGAATACGGCGCTGCCGTCGACACGGTGCCTTACGGATATGTAGAGCGCGTATTCGAGCAAGCGTTGTTCAGAGGGCGCGCGGAATATGCGAATTACGGGATACTCGGCCTGAAAGTGGAAGGACTGCAGCAATGGCTGGCGGCTGCGGAGCAGAATGACTCGATCACGGCATCCGAGGCGCAGGAGGGGCTGAATAATTACCTGTTTGCTGAACAGACGATCGCCAAGACGGCCCAGCTCCGCAGCGATCTGCAGCAAGCCGACCTCGTCGTGATGACGATTGGCGGCAATAATTTCTCGGGGCTATTCGAGCAGCTAAGCGGCGGCCGCGCCGCATCGGATGCATGGCTTGTCGCGGCATTGGAGCAATATGACGTTGGTCTCACCGCATCCATCCGTTCCATCGCAGCCTTGAATCCGAACGCTCGGATCGTCATCTCCGATCTGTATTCGCCGGTGCCGGATCACAAAGTAACCTTGGGCGTGCTCGGTATTACACAGGATGACCGCACCTACCTTCTTGAAGCGGCACGGATGCTAAGAGAGCGGCTCCAGGCGATCGTCGCACGGTTCAAGCAAGAGGGCGTGCGAATCGACGGCGCTTACTCGGCGGAACTGTTCGAAGGCAAGGAAAGACAGTATACCACGATCGGACTGGGCGATCTTCATCCGACGCAAAACGGCTATTCGGTCATGGGAGACGCGTTCGCCGAGGCGATCTGGGGCGATGTCCGCACCGTAGCGCCCAGACCGAAGGATGTCGGCATCTCCGTCGTTGTCGACGGCAAAGAAATCATCAATGATAACAAGCCCGTACTGAGAGCGAACCGCACCTATCTGGCATTCCGGGATATCGCCGATGCGATGGGCGCGACGACAAAGTGGGATAACAAGACGAAGACCGTCACCATCACTTATGGAAGTAATGAAGTCGCGCTGACGATCGGGGCGTCTGCAATGCGCGTGAACGGGAATCCGATTGCGATCGATACGCCGGCATTCCTGCACAAGGCAGGCAAGGAACAGAAGACATATGTGCCGCTCGCGGTGCTCGCTGACGGCCTGGGCTTTCAGGTGGAATACCGCGGGAAATTGAAGACCGCATTCATCAATAAATAATACGCATAGGCTGTCTTGGCAATAAGCGCGCCGGCTTGCGAGCCCGCCCGCTATAACGGAATAGGACGAAGCCGGGGCACAGCGCCCTGCTTCGTCCTATTTTTTTGCCCTTGGCCGTGTTCGTTTTATCCCGATCATGCATGCACACTTTGGGACAGTCTCTTCGCTTATTTATATTCCTTCTGCAGCTGCTCCAGCTGCGTCAGTCCCCGCTCCGCCCAGCGCTTCAGCTTATCCAGCATCGCCATCTCGCGGTGCAGCGCATGCTGCAGCGACTCCCGGTAATCCGGCACTTCTCCGGCGTAAGGCTCCAGATCACGCAGCGGCGCGAGCGCCTTCTCCGTATAGCTGAGCGCCCGCCGCTCATGGAACATCGGCACGTCCGGATCGTACGGATTATGCAGGTCTCCCTGCTCCGGATGTTTGATGACGGCCAGCACCTTTACGACCGCCCGCGGTCCGCTCATTTCCATCATTTCACCGATGTAGACCCCTGATTTGTATGTCATCTTGACCAGTTCGCCAGCCTGAATTACATTTTCCGGATGATTTTGCATCCAATTACCCCTCCAGTTCGTCTAAAGAATGGTTTCCAGCCAATGTTCATCTATCATGTTTGCCCAACTTTTAGGATAAATTAAGGTTATATGGCTGCGCAACCCTTATTTCTGATCTTGTATAAGGCGCATTCAAGTCGTAATATGGTATTAGGAAAAGTAGGTGAGACGATGCGTAAGAAAAGAGTGCTTCTGCTCTCTGAAGGGTTCGGCTCCGGACATACCCAAGCCGCTTATGCGCTGGCCGTGGGCTTAAGGCAGCTCTCGCCCGGCATTCAAACCCGTGTAATCGAGCTGGGAAAATTTCTGAATCCGGTTGTCGGTCCTTGGATTATGTCGGCATACCGCAAGACGGTCAGCAAGCAGCCCAAGCTTGTCGGCATGATGTATCGCACACAATATCATAAATCACTCAACCGGTTCGCGCAGCTGGCGCTTCACCGGATTTTTTACACGCAGACTTCCCAAGTCATCTCGCAGCTTAAGCCTGACCTGATCATCTGCACCCACCCGGTGCCCAATGCGGTTGTGGCCAGGCTCAAGCGGCTCGGACTTGATGTTCCATTATACACGCTCATTACGGACTACGATGCACACGGGACATGGATCAGTCCGGAAGTAAATAAATATTTGGTCTCCACACCGGTCGTGAAGAAGAAGCTGCTGGCACACGGCATTCCTTCCAGCCGCATCGAAGTTACCGGCATTCCGGTACATCCGGACTTCTGGACAACGCATGACAAGTCGGAGATTCAATTGCAGTTCAACCTGAAGCAGATGCCTACCGTGATGATCATGGGCGGCGGCTGGGGACTGCTCGGCGATGATAATCTGTTCGAATACATGACGCGCTGGCGTGACAGCGTACAGATGATCTTCTGCACCGGCAGCAATGAGAAGGCCCGTGAAAGCATGCTCGCCAATCCGAAGTTTCAGCATCCGAACATTAAGGTGCTAGGCTACACCAATGAGGTCAGCAAGCTGATGGATGTGTCCGATCTCCTCATTACCAAGCCCGGTGGCATGACCTGCACGGAAGGACTGAGCAAGGGCATTCCGATGCTCTTCTACGAGCCGATTCCGGGACAGGAAGAAGAGAATATGGACTACTTCATCAGCAACGGCTTCGGAGAAATGCTGCTTACGGAAGAAACGGTCGACAAATGGTTCTCCCTTATTCAGGAGCCCTATGCCGCCACCCAATTCCGCCGCGCGCTGCTCTCCAAACGGAATCAACAATATAATCCTACCCAATGTTCGCGGGCTGTACTCCAGATGATGCCATAAATGCAAAAGCCAAACTGAAAAAAGGTCGAGTAGAGGGCTATACTTGCTCTCTTACTCGACCTTTTTGGTTCCTCGCCTGCTGCCGGGAATCGGCCGGAAGTCTGTGGCTTTTGCGGTGCTGTTATCATTGGATTATACAGAAGGTGTAGTCGGCGGCTTCTGCTCCTGTTCCATATAAGGCTCGACATGGACATGGACATTCAAAATATTATGCTTGCGCTGCATCCTGCGTTCGATCTGGTCGCTGATCCTGTGGCTCTCGACCAGCGATAGCTCAGGATCCACCTGCACGATGACATCGATCAGCACATTGCTTCCGTGCACCCTGGCCTTGATATCCGTAATGGACCGGACGCCCTTGGTCCGCTCAATGGAGGTGCGCAGCGACAATAGTTCACTGGAGTCGAAGCCGTCCGTCAATGCATGCGTCGAGCTGTAGAATATTTCCCAAGCCGTCTTGCAGATGATCAGGCCGACAGCAATCGCCGCTACCGGATCCAGCCATGGCAGCCCGAGCTGCGCACCGATAATCCCGACCGCGGCACCGGTACTGACCAGCGCATCGGACAAATTGTCTTTGGAGGCCGCCATCAGCGCCTGGTTATTGATCCGCTTCGCAAGGCGGCTGTTATAGAGATACACCCCGTACATACATACCGCTGCGGCAAGCGCTACCCAGGCAGAAGGCAGTCCCGGCACCACTTGTTCCCCGGCGAATAATGACTTCACCGCACCGATCAGCACCTGTATGCCGACCGTCGCCATGATGAACGAGGCGACCAGTGCGGCAATCGTCTCCGCTCTGAAATGGCCGTAAGGATGATCCTGATCCGGCGGCTTCTGGGATATCCGCAGGCCGATCAGCACCGCCACGGAAGCAATAATGTCCGTCATGTTGTTAAAGCCATCCGCGACAAGCGCTTCTGACAGAAAATAGTAACCTGCGCCGAGTTTTGCCGCAGACAGGATTAAGTAGGCTGTGATGCTTACCCAAGCCCCTTTCTCCCCTTGTTTGATCTCTTGATACTGATTCAGCGTAGGCACCTCCGAATATCCTTTGTTTCCACTAACGTATGATACCCGATCGAACCTGTGTGGGTCTAGAGAAACAGTGTTGACCAAGGTCGGGCTTTTATGCATGGCTGCAACATGTTTGGCACGTCTCAACAGCATGTCCCACGAAGCTTCAAGGCTTCCGCAGTACTGCAGGCAAACAATGTATCGAAGGTGAAGGGCATATTTAGCATACCCAGCTGGCGGAGGATGAAACAGACCTTATAATTCATCCCCGGATAAGGTACAATGGTACGAGGATAGTCAGATGGGGGTTATAACATGAGTAAAGAGGAAATGATTCTAACGCGAGAGGGCCTGGCAAAATTAGAGGATGAGCTTCGCGAGCTTAAAACCGTCAAGCGTAAGGAATTAGCCGAGCGGCTGAAAGTAGCGATTAGTTATGGTGATCTCAAAGAAAACAGCGAGTATCATTCTGCAAAGGATGATCAGGCATTTATGGAAACCAGGATCCTGACGCTTGAGCGCATGTTGAAAACCGCCCGGGTTGTTGACGAGGGAAGCATGAACTTGAATCAAGTCAGCGTAGGTTCTGTGGTGATCCTGAATGATATCGAATTCGCTGAGAAGATCGAATATCAGATTGTCGGTCCGGCCGAAGCAAATGTAGCGGATAGCAAAATCTCATACGAAAGCCCGCTCGGGAAAGAGCTCCTGGGCAAAAAAGTCGGCGCCATCATCAACGTGAACGCTCCGGTAGGCGTCCTGCAGTATGAGCTGCTTGAAATTAAGATGGGCTAACGCGGCATGATAACAACAAGAAACCCTCCCGTTCACGATGAACAGGAGGGTTTCTTGTTGTTAATGCTTTGCAAGGTCTTCGCCGCATTGGATGCAATATTTGGCATTGATGTCGTTCTCGGTCTTGCAGCCGGAGCAGATGACGCGGATCTCGCCGGTCGTATCCTCCTGCCTGGGCTCGTCGGGGAATCGCTTCCCGCAATCCGGGCAAAACTTCACTTCGGCAGCAACCACTTTACCGCAGCCGCATGTCTTCTCCGCCTTTAAAGACTTGATCTTCTCTTCGATGGCCTCAATCTCCTGCTGCATTGAAGCAAGCGCCTCGCAGTAGTCCATCACCTCTGTCTCGGATTGCGACACATCGCCTTCGGCATAGGCGCGGAATACGGCCTGGCCGATCTTCGTCTGAATGCGTTCCATCTCTTTTTCCCTGGAGGAAATTTGCGCCTTCAGCTTGGTTGTTTCTACGGTTTGCTGCGCTTTTTTGGCGGCATCTGACGCGCCTTGTTTCATCTTCTCGAAAAATGACATCGTATTCTCTCCTTTGATCCTTATCTTATTCGCCAGCATTAGGGATGAACTTCATGCTTTCGACATCATTCAGGTATTAATATTTATTTCATACGCTGCAAGCTGTCGAAAGTTTCGGGAAGCTTTACTCTCAAAAAAAAGGCAGCCTTCCCGCCTTGGGAAGGCTGCCGCATCCGTTATCGCTTCGCGCTTGACCATTAATCCTGTTCAGGATACATTTTGGCGCGGAGCGCTTTGATCTCAGCGCTTTCGAGATACTCGTCATAGGACATGATCCGGTCAATCACGCCATTCGGTGTAATCTCCACAATCCGGTTCGCGATCGTCTGGATGAACTGATGGTCATGCGAGGTGAACAGCATCGTGCCGTCAAAGTCGATCAGCCCGTTGTTGAGCGCGGTGATCGATTCCAGGTCCAAGTGGTTGGTCGGCTCATCGAGCATAAGCACGTTGGCGCCGGACAGCATCATCTTGGACAGCATGCAGCGGACCTTCTCGCCCCCGGAGAGCACGCTCGCTTTCTTCAGCGCTTCATCGCCGGAGAACAGCATACGGCCGAGGAAGCCGCGGATGAATGATTCATCCTGATCCTTGGAATACTGGCGAAGCCAGTCCACGAGCGACATTTCTACGCCGTCGAAGTAGGCCGAGTTGTCCTTTGGAAAGTATGCTTGCGTCGTCGTGACGCCCCATTGATAGGTGCCTGCATCCGGCTCCAGCTCACCGGAGAGCACCTGGAACAGTACCGTCTTCGGCAGGGAGTTCGGGCCGACGAGCGCGATTTTGTCGCCTTTGTTCACCGTCAGGGTGAGATTGTCGAAGAGCTTCACTCCGTCAATCGTCTTCGTCAGGCCTTCTGTGAGCAGCAGCTGCTTGCCTGCTTCACGCTCCGGCTTGAAGTTGATGAACGGATATTTGCGGTTGGACGGGCGAATGTCGTCCAGCGAGATTTTATCAAGCAATTTCTTACGGGAAGTCGCCTGCTTCGCCTTGGACTTGTTGGCGCTGAAGCGCTGGATGAACGCCTGCAGCTCCTTAATCTTGTCTTCTTTCTTCTTGTTCTGGTCACGCATCAGTGAAAGCGCCAATTGGCTGGACTCGTACCAGAAATCATAGTTACCGACATACAGCTGGATTTTGCCGAAATCAATATCCGCAATATGCGTACAAACCGTATTCAGGAAGTGACGGTCATGGGATACGACGATAACAGTGCCTTCGTAACCGGCCAGGAAGTTCTCCAGCCACTCAATAGACGGCAGGTCCAAATGGTTGGTAGGCTCATCGAGCAGCAGGATCTGCGGGTTGCCGAACAATGCTTGCGCGAGCAATACGCGGACCTTCTGATTGCCGTCCAGCTCTTTCATCTGTTTGTCATGCAGCTCTGTCGGGATACCAAGGCCGTTCAGCATCGAAGCCGCTTCGGATTCGGCCTCCCAGCCGTTCATCTCCGCGAATTCCGCTTCGAGCTCGCCGGCGCGCATGCCATCCTCATCGGTGAAGTCCGCTTTCGCGTACAGCGCATCCTTCTCTTTCATCACGTCATAGAGCTGTTTGTAGCCCATAATAACCGTGTCGAGCACCTTGTGCTCATCGTATTCGAAATGATTCTGCTTCAGCACGGCCAGCCGCTCGCCCGGAGTAATATGAACTTCCCCGTTCGTCTGCTCGACTTCGCCGGATAAAATTTTCAGGAATGTTGATTTACCTGCGCCGTTCGCGCCGATCAAACCGTAACAATTGCCTGGCGTAAACTTGATATTCACATCTTCAAATAGCGCGCGCTTCCCATAACGGAGCGTGACGCCGCTTGTGCTAATCATTGAATAGATCCCGTCCTTCTTCTACAATATTTCATTCATATCCTATGATTATAACATAAAACCGTGAAACAATGGGCAGCGGGCTGTCATTTATTCGTGATTTGCCGTGCATACTAAATTTGACATTCAACGTATTTTTAACTAAAATTAGTCTCATCGAATAGTTGTTATAGCAACCTTATCCGGAGGGGACATTTTTGAAATTAGCTTTCGAGGATTATATCAGTATTTTCATTCATCAGACAGACTTGACCCTCACCAGCTATGTGAAAAGCAGATTGGCGCCATTCAACCTGGCCCCGGAGCAAAATCTGATCATGATGCTGCTTTGGCAGAAGGATGGCCTGACTCAGAATGAAATCGCCGAGAAGCTGAACAAGGACAAGACGAATATTGCCCGCATGATCTTTAATCTGGAGCAAAAGGGATTTATTCGAAGAGCCTCCCGGGAGCATGACCGCCGCTCGCTGCAGGTCTTTCTCACAGAGGAGGGCAAGGAGCTGGGCAACCGCGTCGCTGCGGTCGCCGAGGAATTCAACGCGCAGATCTGCGAAGGCATCACCGAGCAGGAATTCGCGCAAGTCAGGCGCATCCTCTCCAAGATGTGTGCGAATCTCGAGACGGGCATCGCGGACCGCAGCAGCCATACGTGAGCGGCAGGACTGCAGTCCTTGCTGCGCCATACAGTTGCTATAACAACTACACACACAGGCATATGAAGTTATTCAGAGAGCGGCAATACTACCATTGGGCTTTACACATTTAACATACAGAAGGAGCTGTTTACGATGTACGATATCACGATTATTGGAGCCGGCCCTGCCGGAGCAAGCGCTGCATTATTTGCCGCAAAAGCCGGGAAGAAGACATTGCTTATCGATAGCGACAAAAGCATGACCAAGCGCGCATGGATCGAAAATCACTATGGCCTTATGGAGACCACCGGTCCTGATCTTATCGAAACAGGCAAGAAACAAGCCGCCAAATTCGGTGCGGAAATCGTCCATGCAGCCGTTACGAATGTAGTAAGCGCTGAAAACGGACTGAAGATCGAGGCTGAAGGCGGCCAAAGCTTCGAAACCAAACATATCATTCTCGCCACTGGCGCATTGACGGATCTGGCGGAAGCGATCGGCGTAGGCACGAAGCCTGGAACCGAGCCCCGCATCAAAACGATCATCGATGTTGACGCTGCCGGCAAGACAAGCATCGACGGGATCTGGGCGGCTGGCACAGCAGCCGGCGTCAGTGTGCACACGATCATCACAGCCGGGGACGGCGCCAAGGTTGCGATCAACATCATCTCCGAGCTGAACGGAGAGCGTTACGTCGACCACGATATGCTGAAAGTGTAACTATAGAAGAAGCCGCAATCTCCGGCGTGGAGACTGCGGCTCTTTTTTAGGTTACCACTCGATCTTCACTTCGTTGCCGCTGCGGGACGACTCATAGATCGCATCGAGAATCCGGTTGTTCGTATACCCCGACAATGCGGAAGTCATCGGCTCTTTATGCTCGCGGATGCATTCCACGAAATGGCGGCTCATCAAGGTCCGCTCGTCCTCTCCGCCAAGGTGGTGAATGTCTGTCTCGATGATCTGGTCGAACGCATGCGTGACGAGCGTCCCCTTATCGCCAATGATCGATGCGCCGGCTTCCGTACCCATCAGATGGATGAACGGATCTTGGCTCAAGCCTGCGGAATGGGCTGCCCAGCTCACTTCCAGCGAGAGAGTCGAACCGTTATCCATCTTGATCAGCGCAGTCGCCAGATCCTCGACGTCATAATATCCGTCCCAATTCGGCGTGCCCCATGTGCCGATGCCCTTGCGCTTCGGCCCAAACTCCGCATAGGTGGAGCCAAATACCGCAACCGGCTTCGGATTGCCCATCAGATGCAGCGTCAAATCCAGCATATGTACGCCGATATCGATCAGCGGGCCTCCGCCTGCCTGATCCTTGCGCGTAAACCACGAGCCCCAGCCGGGAATCCCTTTCTTGCGGAACCAACCGGTCTTCGCATTGTAGATCCGGCCGAGCTCGCCCCGCTCGATATGCTGCTTTAACGCGCGGCTCAAGCCCAACCACCGCATCTGATGTGACATCATCAGCACTTTGCCGGCTGCTTCCTTGGCTTCCACAATCGTGCGGGCCGTTGCCGAGTCGATCGACATCGGCTTCTCCAGCAGCACGTGTTTGCCCTGCCGCAGCGCTTCGATCGCCAAAGGCGCATGGAATTGGTTCGGTACCCCGATTACAACAGCGTCAATATCTTTATCCTCAAGCAACGCTTGCGGATTTTCATGGACAACGGCAATTTCATGCTCCCGCGCGCGCTGCTCGGCCAGCGGCAGATAAGTATCGGTGACTGCGGCGAGAAAAACATCCGGGATTCGTTTGAAGGTGTTCATATGGACATTGCCGATAGCGCCTGCCCCGATGATGCCAAGACGAATTGGTTGTGGTGACATGTACAATACCTCCTGTAGTCTTTATTACCGTTAAGTATACGCGTCCCACAGGAATATGGCTATGTTCTCGATTGCTGTCTCCTTGTACGTTTTTGCTTTTCTTCCGCTCCGGGATCCGTTATTTGCCGGACAATCGCCAAGTCTCGCCGTGGGGCAGAACCACGATTCGCTCCTGCTCGAGCTTATGCGTCTCCCGTCCCTTCTCGAGCCGGTCCAGCGCTTCGCGGGGGGTATCGTCCGCCAGTTTAAAGGATCCGTAATGCATCGGCACAAACCAGCCCGCTCCGGTATCGATAAACGCCTGCAGCGCCTGCTCCGGCGACACATGCTGCGGTCCCATGAACCACTCCGGATCATAAGCGCCGATCGGCATTAACGCCACATCGATTGGAAAACGGCGGCCGATCTCCTTAAAGCCCTGAAAATAACCGCTGTCACCTGCAAAATAAATCGTCGGCGAGGCGGATACGACCGGTCTGCCAGATCTTTCGACCAGTGAATCGGCAGATGGCGCGTCAGTTGGCACGTCCAGATGCGGCACTTCGGTAAATGGCGTATCTGTCAGCTGAAAATCCGGATTCTCGTCTTTCTTCCCTTCCGGGGTTACAGGTTCAATGACCCAGCCTCCCCAGTGGGAACGGTTCATATCCCAAGGCGTGCGGCGCGTCCAATGCTGGGACGGCACAAATGTAAACTTCACGCCCCTGATCGTCGCTGTCTCCCACCAATGAAACTCCTTGACCTTGAAAAAACCTTTCATCTGCAGCTTCGCTTTCAAGCCGGCCGGCACAAGCAGCGTCTTCGAGCCCGTCAGCCGCCTCAAGGAGGAGATGCTCAGGTGATCATAGTGGGAGTGGGATACGAGCACGATATCCACAGGCGGCATATCCGTAATCGGAATGCCGGGCGGTGCGAGCCGTTTATTCATGGCCATCTGCCCGGACCAGACCGGGTCGGTCACGATATTCAAGCCGGAATGTTGAATGAAAAAAGTCGAATGCCCGATCCATGTAATGGAGGGCTCTTTATGGTTATGGTCCAAATAAGTCAAGTCAGGCTTCACATTCGGAACGACAAAGGAGTAATCCTTTAACTTCAATTTACGCGCGCGCTCTTGACGCCAACGCTTAAAATGATTCAGTGTTTTCTCCGTTTTCACGGGATCAATGTTTGAAAATCGAACTTTTCGCAAGTCTCCATCCCTCGCTTTCACGCTCTATGCTCTATAGTCAGGATAACAATTAAGCACTATTTTACGCAAATTTACCCTTCCTGGATCAGATATAAACCAAACAGCAACAATAGGGGAGGAAATTCCGTCTATAAGAAACCATATGAAAAAAAGGGGGATCAACCATGTTACACCAATTACGGGTCATAACACTGCTCTCGTTAGCCGTTCTTGTGCTTGCGGCTTGCGGATACAAGCCTGAATCGGGCGGGCAGGCAGACGATCCGGACACGAATGAACCGAACCGGGCTGCGCTCGGTGCCGCCATACAGCTGCCTCATGCAGAACCGGGAGCCGTGAAACATTTTTTGGAGAGCGAGAACATTACAAACGGCGATATTTATTTGCAGGAAGGTAAAACCTATATTAATGTTGTGGAGCTGACGCCTGAGATCGAGCAAAAATTCGCGGATGCCTTCGATGCGTCCAGCTTTGCGCTCAATGACGTTGCCTATTCGATCCAAGAGCTGGAGCAAGCGCAGCAAGCATTGTTTGACCATGATCTTTATCAAAAAGCGAACATCTACTCCTCGATGATTGATGTGATGGACAACAAGGTCACGCTCATCCTGCCGGACAGCAGCCAGAGCAGCATTCCGCTCATCGAGGAGGTCGTCAACCCGGACCTTCTTCATTATAGTATCCAGAAGCTTGACGAACATCCTTTTGTCGGGACAATCGTTGAAATGAAAGACGGGCGGATCCTCTTTCAAGAGGAAGGCGAGGAAAGCCCGAATTACTGGTTCTCGTTCAATGAATATTCCGAATTGGCGGGGGCCAGCGGTGAAGAGGCGGCGTTCGAGGACTTGCATGCGGGTCAGACCGTCCGCGTCTGGATTACCGGAAACGTCGATACTTCCCTGCCAGCATATGCAACGGTCCGCAAGCTGGAGCTCGGGCAAATGCCTCAATAGCGTCGATTATGATATAATTCCTTTACCAGCAGTAGTGAAGGAGGGGTTATGTTGAAATTAATCTCTATCGAACCAACACCGAGTCCCAACTCGATGAAACTAAATGTGGATGAAAAATTGCCCCCTGGCCGGAGGTTTACGTATGCGCCGGAGCAATCGCAGGACGCTCCGGAGCCGCTGCGCAGCCTGCTCGGCATCGAAGGGGTTCGCAGCTTGTTCCGCACCGCGGATTTTATCGCGCTGGACCGCAAGTCCAATGCGGACTGGCAGCGCATCCTGGAAGAGACGCGCAGGCTGCTGCAAAGCGGCAGTGATGCCGGTGCAGGCGGCACGGCGGGCGGCACGGGCGCGCAGCCGGAGGCGGCATTCGGGGAAGCGCACGTCGTGATGCAGACCTATCGCGGCATTCCGATGCAGCTGCGCGTGCGATCCGGGGATAGCGAGGTGCGCGCGGCGCTGCCCGAGCAGTTCGGCGCAGCCGTGCAGGAAGCGGCGGGCGCGGGCATGATCCGCGAGCGCAAGCTGGAGGAGCTCGGGGTCCGCTACGGCGAGCCCGAGGAGATTGCGGCGGAGGTCGCGGCGGAGCTGACCGCGGCCTATCCGCCGGAGCGGCTGCGCGAGCTCATTGAAGCCGCGAAGGCGCTTGGCGCCGATGCGCCGGCGGGCGAAGCCGCCGCGCTGCCGCCGCGGCCGGCGCCGTTGTCGGCGGCGGAGCTCGCCGAGCGGCTCGATGCGCCGGATTGGCGCATCCGCTACGCGGCGCTCGAGCGCGTATCGCCGGAGCTCGAGCTGCTGCCGCAACTCGCCAAGGCGCTCGGCGACGACAACGCTTCGGTGCGGCGGCTCGCCGTCGTCTACCTCGGCGACCTGCGCGCGCCCGAAGCGCTGCCGCATCTGTTCGCGGCGCTTGAAGACCGCTCCGCCTCCGTACGCCGTACGGCCGGCGACACGCTGTCCGATCTGGGCGATCCCGCAGCGATCGGGCCGATGATCAAAGCGCTGCGCGACACGAACAAGCTCGTGCGCTGGCGCGCTGCCCGCTTCCTCTATGAAGCGGGGAACGACACGGCTTTGCCGGCGCTGCGCGAAGCGGCGGAGGACGCCGAGTTCGAGGTCCGGCTGCAGGCGCAGATGGCGCTGGAGCGGATCGAACGCGGCGAAGAAGCCGCCGGCTCCGTCTGGCAGCAAATGACTGAGAGCAGAAACAGAGAGGACAGCTGATCTCGCGAATCTTACAACCGCTTAAACACCCAAAGGCCGAAAGAGTGCTCCTTATGCACTCCTTCGGCCTTTGGGTCATTTAAACCACTCATCACACTACCCTTGGAACATCAATCAAGCTTGAAACTGAGGAAGATACGCACGATTGGCAGCCAGCAGATCATCCAGCACCGCTTTGGCCGCTGCGGCCGTGCCCACAAGCGGATGGATCGTCAAGGCCTGCAGCGCCGCGTGATAATCGCCGTGTACGGCAGCTTCCACCGTTAATTCCTCATAAGCCTTCACCACCTGCAGCAATCCGCGCATCTGCGGGCGCAGCGGTGTTGTCAGCTGCAGCGGGTGAGCCCCGTCCGCATCGATCACCGCATTCACCTCGACACATACCTCATCCGGCAAGCTTGGAATAATGCCATTGTTAAGCACGTTAACGGTCTGGATATCCTTCTTGTTATTGTAGATCGAGGTCATAAGATTGACAGCCACCTCGGAATAGTACGCGCCGCCGCGCTGCTCCAGCTGGGCCGGCTTTACCTTCAGCTCCGGATCCTTATACAGCTCGAAGAGTTCCGCCTCCACCTTCTTCACCACCTCGGCGCGCGTCCCCTTCGTGTCCAGCTCCTCGCGCTGCTTTTCAAGCATCTCTTCTCTCATATAGTAATAACGATGGTATGCGCAAGGCAGCGCGCCAAGCGATTGCAAAAACTCCGCATCCCACCCGAGATCGGGAATGTTCTTCATCGTCAGTCCGGAAGCGCCCGCGGCCCTGGTCAGGAATGCCTGTGAAACATCCTCCCCGTCGACGATAATGCGTGTCGTCCAATTCAAATGGTTAATGCCGGCCATCTCGATATAGACCTTGTCCACATCCACGCCGTACGCACCGGCCACCTGCATGCGCGTCCCGATCGGCAGGTTGCACAGTCCAATTGTTTTCACGCCGCCGTATTTCAATACGGCTTCGGTTACAATACCCGCCGGATTCGTAAAGTTAAGCAGCCAGGCATTCGGCGCAAGCTCGCGTATGTCGCGGCATATATCGAGAATGACCGGCACGGTGCGGAGCGCTTTCGCAAAGCCCCCTGCACCCGTCGTCTCCTGGCCGATTAATCCGTGCTTCGCAGGGATTCTCTCATCTCGCGCGCGGGCGTCAAGCAGCCCGACCCGAATCTGCGTGGATACAAAATCCGCATCTTTAATCGCTTCGCGGCGGTCCAGCGTTAATTGGATATCCATAGGCACCCCGGCCTTCTCTGCCATCCGCCTGGCCAGTTCTCCAACAATGCGCAGCTTCTCCTGCCCCGCTTCAATGTCCGCCAGAACCAGCTGTTTCACTGGAAGCTCATCATAATGCCTGATAAAACCCTCGACCAACTCAGGGGTGTAGGAGGAACCGCCGCCAATGACCGCTACCTTCAATTCACGCTTTCTCATCCCTTATATCCCCCATACGTTGTAAACGTATATTTCATGTCTTCCGTCACCGGAATACCCATCCGGTCCATGGCCAACATTACAGCGCCGTACACCGGCGCCATATCAGGGATAACCAGCTCCACAGACTGCCCGTCTTGTTCGAGCACATCAAGCAGCGCTTGCAGCAAATGAGGATTTCGTCCCTGCTGCAGTACGCTGCCCACGAGCACAATCGGGATCGTCCCGCCTTCAAACCCGCCCAGCCGGCGGATAACCGATAGCCCTGCCAGGCCAAGCTCGCGTCCGGTTTCCTTCAGCAGGCGGATGGCCAGCTCATCGCCTTGGTCAGCCGCTTGATGAAGAACAATCGTCAGATCGGACGGGACCACGCCCATCTCTTTGTCCAGGCAATCATTCACCAGCGCTTCCATCGACTCCTGCCCGAAATAACGCGGCACAAGCTCAGTCAGCACAGACGGAATCTCTCTTTGTTCCCACGAACGGACAGCGGCGCGAAAGGTTTCCTGCGCCATCGCACCGCCGCCGGCCGCATCCCCATACAAATAACCGAAGCCTCCGGTCTGTATCGTCTCTCCCTTGGCATTGCGCCCGGCCGCATTCGTCCCGCTGCCGCATACGAGAATGACGCCCTGATTATCCCGGCTGCCGATTCTCAGGCCTTCCATCGTATCGCATACGACATCCCAATTGGCATAAGGAAGCGCTGCAAGAGCCGGCCGCAAAATGTTAAAATCATACTCCCTGTCCGCACCTGCCAATCCAAACATCACATAATCAACCGCCTGCGGCGGAAGCCCCGCTTCCTGCAGAGCAAGCTCCACCGCTTCGTTGATATGGGCGATTGCCTGCTCAATCCCGCCGAATTGATGATTGCCGCAGCCGGATACGCCCTCTCCCAGCTTTTTCCCCTTTTCATCCATAACGACAGCATGTGTCTTGCTGCCCCCGCCGTCTACCCCGATGACAAAACGCATCTTCTTCCCCCTAATTGTGTTTTATTGCCCTTAACATTACGTATTCCATATCCGAGCTTGGTTTCCTTTGTCTCATCAAAGATTTGCTTCATGGTGTCCTCAGACATCCCGATTCCGATTCCGTCACGTGGAAGCTTATCCATTTATGGAACTAGAGTGAAAGGCTGGGCGAAGCCCAGCCCCTCCTCATCAAACCGTACGTGAGGTTTTCC
>NZ_BMGR01000018.1 GCF_014640295.1 Paenibacillus abyssi
GCCGCCGCCCAGGCCGCCCGCGGGCGCGGCCGCGGCGAGCCCGCCGCCGCAGCGCCGACGCCAGCGGCGCGGCTGCACGAGCGCGAGCGCCGCGTCGCTGGCGCGCTCGCCGCGCTGTTGCGCCAGCCGCAGGCGGCTTGGGCGGCGCTGCTGGCGCAGCCGCCTGCGGCTGATGCGGCTGACGCGCGCGAGCGGCTGCGCGAAGCAGTCGACGCGCAGCTAGACGCATTCCGCGATGCGCAGGCCCTTGCCTCGCAGCGCGAGGAGCTGGCGCACGAGCTGCAGCGCTTGCGTGCGCTTGAACAGGCACGCGGCGAATCCGAAGCCGCCGCACGCCGGCATGTGCAGCGCCTGGAGGAACAGTGGCGCGCCTGGCTCGCAGATCGCCGGCTTCCCGAGACGTTATCGCCTGAAGCGGCATTGGAAGTATTCGAGCTGGCGGAGCAGGGGATGCAGCAGCTGCAGTCGCTGCGACGCATTACGGGGAAGCTTGCAGAGATCGATCGCGAGCTGGCCGCTTTTGAGGCTGCGGTGTCCAGGCTGTGCGCCGACCATGCGCAATCGCATCGCCAGCTGTCTCCCGATCCGGTAACCGCGCTTCGCATGCTCTTAATCGAGCTTCACAAACAATCGGAAGCGGCTGGTGACGCCGCAAGGCTTCGCAAGCAGTATGTGGAACTGGAGACAGAGCTAAAGGCATGTAACCAGCAGCTGGCAGCACTGTACTCTGCGGCTTCCAACTGGTTTGAGGAGGCGGAGGTGGAAGGCGAGTCTGCGTGGAGAGAGCTGCTCGCCCATGCAGGCAGAGCCAATGAGCTGGATGCGGAACGGATTCGCTTGGAGGTGGAGATCGGTGCCGGCATGCAGCCGGACAAGCGGGAGCGGCTGGAGCAGCTGCTTCAGCAGGCGGATCGTGAAGAACTGCTCGTCCAACGTGAAGCTGCCCAGCGCGAACTGAAACAGGCGGAAGAGGAGCGCAAGCAGCTGCTCGAGCTTAGTGGACGATTGCGCCAATCGCTTGAACAGCTTGCAGGCCGTCAGGATTCCCATCAACTCCTGGCTGAGCGGGAGCGTTTGATGGCGGCACTCGGACAGAATTACGATCGCTATGCGGTGTTAACCCTGGCAAGCGCCCTGATCGAATCGACCAAGAGCAAGCTGGAAGAGGAGAGGGAGCCTGAAGTGATGAAAGCAGCTTCCCGTTATATGTCCATCATGACCGGAGGCCGGTATCAGCGGATTATGACGGCGCTTGGCCAGCCGACGATCCGGCTCGAAACAGCGGACAGGCGACTGGTGGAAGCGGAGTATTTAAGCCGTGGAACGGCTGAACAGCTTTATTTATCGATGCGTTTTGCGCTTGCCGATGCGGTTGCGCCTGCAGTTGCGTTACCCGTTCTGCTTGACGATGTGTTCGTCAACTTTGATATTGATCGCCTGACGGCCGCCTCCCATGTAATCCAGACACTGTCGGAGCGTCATCAAGTCATTCTGCTAACATGCCATGATCATGTGAAAGATACACTGAGCAGGCAGATTCCTGAAGCCCGTATCCTCTCGCTGAGCTAAAGATAGACTGGCGACAGCAGCAGGCAGCGGTTTCACAGCTTTGTCTGCTGCTGTCTGATCATAAGTACCAGCCAGCCGAGGCTGATCAGGCCGAAGATCGGATAGAGGGTGGAGAGCAGAACGCCGAAGCCGACTTGGCTGAGCAGGAAACAGAACAGCAGAATGAGCAGAATGATCAGCTCGCGGGGCCATTTCAACTTTTCCTGCAGCTGGAGGCTCAGTCCATATACATCGGCGATCAGGGTCGTGAATATTTCAGAGAAAATAAGAAAAATATAGATCCACTGCACACTCTGTGCGAGCTGCCTGGCAATGCCGCCCATCGGGATAGCGAACTGTGTAATGCCCGGCATATGTACTGACAGTGCGATATGGCCGACCAACAGCATGAAGCCGATGCCGATCCCGCCGATCCAGGCTCCGACTATAATCGTCTTGCGATCTTTGATCTCCGCGCCCAGCGGTACGAGGACCGCTTGAGCCATCGACAAATTAAAGGCGGTGTAAAGAAACGGAGAAGCCCATGCCGCGAATGGGGAGTAATCGCTTGTCAGCAGCAGCCACCGGTCCGATCCGGGCGTTTTCAGTGTATCGATCATGACTAATACGGTAAAAAACAGCATGATGGGAACGACGATCGCATTGACAGTCAGAATGGCATTTAACCCTTTGCGCAGCAGGAAGAAGCAGGCGAACAAGGTGACGAGCAGTCCGGATTGATAAGAGACACCAAGATGCTCTGAGAAAATAGAGCCTGCGCCGGCCAGCATGACCGCTGTGACGCCAAGCAGCACGACAAGCATAAAATAGCTGATTAATTGTCCATAACGGGGACCGAAGAGGACTTTGTTCAGATCTACATAGGATTTGGCGGAAATTTCATTGGCGATCAGCATCATCTTGGCTCCAAGCCAGATGAACATAGCGGTGGACAGCAGAATTGACAATGCGCCGATAAAACCAAAACGGGTGAAAAACTGCAATATTTCCTGCCCGCTGGCAAACCCGGCGCCAACAACTGTACCCATATACGTTAATGCGACCTGCAACACTCTTCCTGTTCGTTTCATCATCACGTCCGTCCCTTCGTTCATTCCTCTTTAATAAGGTATGTCCGAGTAGGGACAGGCATGACATCTAACAAAAAACCAACGCATCGCCGGCTATACCCTGTAAGGGATACGAAGCGCGGAAGATTGCGTTGGCTGATTAAGTCAAGCTCTTACAAACAATTTGATGGACAATATTTCACCGTTTCTCGGATCCAGATCGAGCTTAAGCAGCGCTCCGCTGGCTCCATAGCTAAGCACATTTGCCGTTTGGCTTGTTGGCTTGCCGATCGATTGTATGGCCGCTTCACCTTTTTGCCCGATACGTAAGCCGTTTAACCCGGTCATCACGGAAGAATCATAGATCTCGATAAATTTTAGCTTGTCTTGTGCGTCAAAGCCGACCGAGAAGCCGTTGTATTCGCTCACATGAATTGTTTCGTTTTCATCTACCAGCTGATAAGCATCCAGCGGCTGTCCGAATCGTTCATTGATCGTTTCCAAACGGTCTCCTATGGCCATTCCATTTAGCTTGGGAAGCGTCCGATCCCATTTTGCCTCCTGCTCGGGTTGTTCGTCAGGTTTGGAACCGGTTTTGACATTCTCGCCCGTGCCCTGCGCCTTTGCGCTTTGATCGGGTGGCGTTATTACTTTTGTGTCATCGGCGATGCCTTCTTTTTGAAGCATATTATAAGACTGTTGAGGGCTTATCTGTTCCCGCAGCCCTGTGGTTTCAGTGATGGATGGAGCGGCGGACGGTCCCGCTGCTTGCCCGGTAAGAGAACTTGGAAGGTCTGAGCAACCTGCGATTGTTAGGATAAATAAAACCGCTGCCGCGGATTGTGACAGCTGTTTGGCCATGTGTCTCATCACATCGGATCCCCACCTTCTGCCGGAAAATGTCGAATTTCTCCGACTCTATATAACTAGACGTTTAAACAAGGGAAAAAGTTGCATCCGCCCATTATATTTTTGGGGTTGCACGCAACCATGAGTTGCGGAAACAGCCTTACCTATGGTAATTTAACGAAAAGGGTCTACGGTGAAGGGAATGTGAGAACGATGGAAAAATTAAAAGAGAGAATATTAAGCGAAGCATCGATTTTGTCAAGCGATGTGTTGAAGCTGGATGGTTTGCTTAACCATCAGGTAGATCCTGAACTGACGATGGAGATGGGAAGGGAATTTGCACGTCTTTATGCGGAAGAGCGAATCACAAAAGTCATTACCGTTGAGTCCTCGGGTATTCCTGTCGCATTTGCGACTGCATTGACCCTCGGGGTGCCGCTGGTGTTTGCCCGCCGCAAGAAAACGCTGATCGCCGATCCGGACGCGCTGACTGAGCGTGTGCCTTCATTTACAAAAGGAATCGTCACTGATATTATGGTGTCCAGGCAATACCTGATGCCGCAGGATCGTGTCTTGTTTATAGACGATATTATTGCCAATGGCGATGCCGCCCGCGGATTGATCAAGATCATTGAACGCTCCGGCGCCCAGCTTGCCGGTCTTGGCATCGTAGTGGAGAAATCATTTCAGGCTGGAGCCCGGACGCTGAGGGAACAGGAGATTCGGGTGGAGTCGCTCGTGCGTATCGCATCGCTTGAAGGCGGAAAAATTACGTTTGCGTAGAAAGTTCCAGTCAACCATCTCTTTTCTCGCGAGGCTTTTTACTTTATAATAGTTATTAAGTGGCTGAGGGGAGGCAGAAGGATATGAATAAATTTGAGATTTCCGTTGATTTTTTTGAGACGAAGTTGACCGATGCCAAAGTGCATTTCGAGCGTGCTCTGGATTGCAAACATACCGAGTTTGATGATCTTTATCCGTATATGATCGAGCACCCGCAGTTTTTTTGGTACAAACGTTATGTCGCGTGGTCTGAGCTGTTGACGGTAGTTAAGCTTTGCGAGGAACTTAATTTCGGGTGGCGTGAACAGTTCACGGAACGTCAGGCCGAGTATATCTCGAATCGTGTCATGTCTTCCCGCGTGTTAGATGAATGGTATGAGACGAACGATTCGAAAGAGCATGTAGGTTAAGCGAGTTAGTCCGCACTCATTGATAGGGATACACAAGGGACCTCTAGCGCCGGATTTTGCGGCGAAGGGGTCTCTTTGCTATAATAAAGAAGTGCAGCAAGAGCTAAAGGAAGGGGATTCGCCTTGATCACCGATGAGCAACTGGATGATTTACGGGTAACGGGAACCAAGGTCCGCGTCGTGCGCGACCATCTTGAAATGAACGACGTTGTCGGCATTGTGGTGGCCTGGGATGATGAGCAGGTTATGGTTCGAAGGCCGAACCGGCGAATCGTAAAGCTTAGCCGCAGTTATCGTTACGAGCTTGCATCGGAAGAACGCGGAGAGCCTGTTGAATGAAACAAGCAATAGAAAGTAACTAAAGATAATGTCGGAGGTGTATCGATATGAAATGTCCGATATGTGAAGATGTAAGAATGCGTGAGGTTGAGAAGGACGGTGTTCTTATTGACGTTTGTCCGGATTGCAAAGGGGTCTGGCTGGACCGTGGAGAGCTGGATAAGCTGATGAAGGGTGTTCGGGAGATGCGTCAGGAACTGGAAGAATGGGAGCAGCAGCCTCCTGTCCAGCCAGGATACGCAATGCCGCCGCAGGGCGGGGTTGGCACGCCGCCTCCACAGCCTGGTTACGGAAACCAGCCTGGATATGGACATCCGCCGGCCAACCAAGGACAGTATGGCACGCCGCCAGCTAATTATGGTAGTTATGATAATCGGGGATATGACCAGCGTACGCATAATCAAGGTCAATACGGCTATGATAAACGCGGCTATCCTTATAAGAAGAAAAAGAAAACGGTACTGGATGTTTTTGGAGACCTCTTCGATTAATAACTTCATAAATAAGCAAATAAAAGACCCGAGCGGGTCTTTTTTTGTTGTTTAGCCAGAAAATTATGCATAACGGTCATCAGCGCGCTATTTTGTTTTATTTTGGCGGAAGTGGGTAATAACATCTAAATGGAATGCATACTCTAGTAGAAATACTAAATTTTGCAGATGAGAGGTTGATATAGATGATGAACCACACTATAATGAACAACACTAAAATGAAAGAATATTTGGAAGAGTTGTTCGAGACGACTGGAGATTTATTATACCGGGTACGAATCTACGATAAGGATTTGCAGAATTCGGAAGAGATTATGGCGATGGACGACGCTTATTCCACGATTGAGAAATCGAAGTGGATGATGCACAATGAAATCTGGCTTGAGAAAACGATCGATAAGCTGAAGAACATGAGATACAGGCTGCTCACGATGATGGAGAATTTATTGTATACTGCTTAAGTCTTGAATGTATGAACAGATAGACGCCACTCATACAAGGAGTGGCGTCTATCTTTGTGTTGGCCGGCTAATTAACCGGCCATGATTTTATTCCATTGTCTTCGATTAACCCAACGTTTACATCCGATATATCCGGATCAGCAAGCAGTTTGCTGCGGACAAGCAATTTAATGTCACTTGCATCTGCAAGCGTCATGTCGGGATGAAGCTCAATGGACGCTTCGACATGATAAGTGCGACCTTCCTGCGTAATGCGCAGCCTGTATATATCCTTAACTTCGGGTTGAGTGAGAATTAAGGAGGCAACCCGCTCCTCAACATCCTTTGGAGCAGCTACACCAATTAAGCCGACCATGTTGTCATATCCGACTTTGAAAGCTACGCCGATCATCAAAAATCCGATCAAGATTGTTGCGATGCCATCCAACGCTTTCACGTCTGAAACTTGGGTGATGATGACTGCGACAAGAGCAAATACCGCGCCGAGTGTTGCAACAATATCCTCATAGAACACAAGTCTTGTCGGCGGCGCAGCCCGCCCGGCGTTACGGAACGCTGCCGGGAGAATGGATAGGCCTTTGGCGGTTACGCGGGTCTCTTTCAAAATTTCTTTCATCGCCTTAAGCAGGATGGCTCCGTCGATTATAATCGCAATCATTAGTACCACGAAGTTAATCCAGAAGTTCGTGGCTTCTTCGGGGTATTGAAGCAATTTGAAGCCTTTGAGTATCGTTTCATAAGCCATGATCGTGACAACGATAACCGCTATCATACAGAACAGATTAATGACTCTTCCGAACCCGGTAGGGAAACGCCGTGATGGCTTTCGTTCCGCCAGCACGCTCCCTATAAAGACAAAACCTTGATTTACCGCATCGGCGACTGAATGCATAGCGGAAGCAAACATCGTACCGCTGCCGCTTACGGATGCGGCGATCGCTTTAATGATAGCCAGCCCCGTGTTTCCTAATGCGGCAGTAGCCGAAGAGGTATTGCCTTTTTTGATTAGCCCGATCCAATTGCCCACATATGCGCCTCCTAATTAACCTGCTATATTAGTATAGAACATTTAATATTTAACCACAATTTCACAATTTAATCTTGTTATTGCAAACATGATGTTTTTATAATAGTGTTGTAACAATGTGTATCATATAAACTGAGGTGAAAGATGGAACAAATTTTATTGGATTTTATCGAGTTTTTTAAACAATTGTCGTACGCCGGAATTATGATTGCCTTAACGTTTGAATTCGTGCCTGCCGAGTTAGTGCTCCCGTTAGTAGGATATTGGGTCTATCTTGGGGATATGAATTTATATTGGGCTATTCTTGCAGGCAGTATCGGAGGCGTGTTAGGTCCTCTTACGTTATATGCTTTGGGCAGATATGGCGGTAGGCCGCTGGTATTAAAATTCGGCAAATACTTCTTCATCCGGGAGAAGGAAATGGATAAGGCGGATCGGTTCTTTCAAAAGTATGGCGCAGGGGTTGCATTTTTCGGCCGTTTCATTCCGGGGGTACGCACCGCGATCTCGATTCCATGCGGCATCGCCAAGATGAATGTATGGAAATTCTCGATTTACACGTTTTGCGCTATGCTGCCAATTACGGCCTTGTATGTAGTGCTCGGCATGAAATTCGGTCCCCAATGGCGTGAGGTAGGGGCGCTCGCAAAATCTTATTTGATGCCTGTCAGTATTGTAGTTATAGCTATTTTGTTAGTCTTTATTGCATATAAAATGTGGACGAATAAGAAAAAGAAAGTACAGTCTTGATTCCAGTCAAACACGAAACAGCCCTATGCGCCGCCGGGTAGAATGGCGTTTAGAGCTGTTTTTTCGTTTGATCGTGGTACAGAAGTGCATCTTATGCCCGCCGGCTGCCTGATAACAGCCCATCCAGGCTAAGTATAAAGTAATGTAATGACAAGCAGCTCGTAGAGAACAAGGGGCAATATCACATTATCATAGTAACCGGAAGGGAAGAAAGGGCTGAAAAAGCGTTGATCGTGAACATGCGGATGTGATGCGGAAACCATCACATACACACACCCGCCTTTAATATCAACGATGTAACCCTCACATATAAATCCGTCAAATGTCTGGATTCGTACACGTTGATTTACGCATTTACTGCACACTTCCTTTATTTTCTCCCTCATCTGCATGAGATTATTTATCATATTCGAATCGGCTTGATGAACCACTTGCTGCTGAACCTGCTTGTTCTCCATGTCAATTAGACCTCCGCATAACATGTATTTCTACAGCATATGCGAATGCCTATTGATGGGTTCTACAAGGTTACGCTTAGTCAACCGGTGTGCGATCATATTTAGGCTTCTTTGCATTTTGCCATTATTATTGCTTATTGCTTTAATTTTTTATAACGATTAAGGCCGATAACGCCAAGCGCAACTCCGATCACTAAAAAGGCGATGCCGACCGCTTTGTTCAAATACATGTAATCTACCACACCAAATACAATAAAAAATAAACCGACAACGGATAGCAAAAGCGGATTTTGTTTCTGTTTCATCAGGCACCTCGAATTGTTTTATACGATTTTAGCATATCGAATGCATGAATGGGAAGTAAATTGACATGATATGCGCATCGTATCGTGTTCAAGCACGAAACAAAAAATCCCCTACAGGCCTTGGCGGCCGGCAGGGGATAAAACTGACGTGTATTATTCCTCAAAACCGGTGATGATCCATTTATCCGACAGCTCGGTTTCGGAAATATCACCGTTTAGGTAGTCGATGTAATCATTCGTTAAAATGGAGATCGTGCCTATCTCCACATACTCGTCACCCTCATAAGATTCATAGATCACCATGGAATAATCGGCCCCGAATCCGACAAGCAGTTCGAAAATCATCTCAATATTAGCCGAGTCAGCTTCGATACCATCGATTTGTGTAAATGATACTCCAGCGGTTGTTTCTCCCGCTTCTTCAACGATCGCCAGGTCTTGGCCGCCATACTCGTTGATTTCCAATACGGTCTCAGCCGCATTGAACGAGTAGCTGTCAACTGTGACTGTATTGGTCTTTTTCGTGTAGCCTACTTCAGCGCCCAGCAATTCAGCCGCAGCCCGCAAAGGAACGTAAGTGACCCCTTTAATCAGGATCGGATCAACCTTGGCAACGCTGCCATTTACAATCAGCGTCATTTTTGTTGCAGCATAACTTCCTGCAGCAACCGACAACAGTAAGGCCAATGAGATGATGGTGGATAAAAAGATTTTTTTTTTCATTTTTCCGCTCCTTAGTGATCTCCATCGGATGAAGGTATGACTTCATTTCATCATTATATGATACATAATGTATCGATTATAAGGCGAAAGATAAATAGATGTCAATTTTTATTCCTGCAAAATGATTAATTTCTTGATTATTCCATACAAAAAAGCCCTTGATATATCAAGGGCTCACTGTGTTTGAAGTTGGTGCGGTCGAGAGGACTCGAACCTCCACGGCTGTTACACCACTAGAACCTGAATCTAGCGCGTCTGCCAATTCCGCCACGACCGCATATGAAGTTGTGTCATGCGATTTCACTGCTTGGGTCTCGCAATCACGTTTTTTATATTAGCATGGGCCAAAGGTGAAGTCAAGCGATCGTTCAATGTTCTTTCAAAGTTGGAATTTTCACGCAATACACATAACTTCAGAGCTCGATAATATGACAAAGCAGGGTTGTGCCGGCCGCATACATATTTTACCGATCTATGTCGCACAATGAGGATACTACGATACACAATAAGAGAAAAGAGGGCCCAATTACATGCAAAGGATAACAATAGGCGTATTGGCCGCTGTTCTTGTCATCAGTACTATGACAGGAGCGGGCATGCCAAAAACAGACAAACAGGAGAAGCTGGTTGCCATCGTCATTGACGATTTCGGCAACCGCATGAGCGGGACGGAGGAAATGCTTAAGCTGCCGATCCCTTTGACAATGGCAATCATGCCATTCATGCCGACGACGAAGCAGGATGCGGAAGCCGCTTTTCAACGAGGACATGATGTCATCGTTCACTTGCCGATGGAACCGAATAAAGGCAAGCGGGAGTGGCTGGGCCCCGGTGCGATTACAACTGATCTTAGCGATGAAGAGATAAGGAAACGGGTCGAAGCGGCGATCGATGATGTTCCGCACGCCGTAGGGATGAATAACCATATGGGCTCCAAAGCTACGGCTGACGTACGGATCATGCGGGTCGTTCTTGGTGTCTGCAAGGAGAGAGGGTTGTTCTTCCTCGACAGCCGCACAACGTACAGAACAGTCGTCCCTCAGGTTGCCGCGGAGCTTGGCGTGCCGCTTTTGTCCAACAGCGTATTTTTGGATGACGTATCCACTTTAACCCACATTACCCGTCAGCTCGGAAAGCTAAGCGATGAATTGGAGTCGAATGCCGTCTGTATTGCGATCGGTCATGTGGGCACGCCCGGCAAAAAAACAGCTGCAGCAATCGAACAATCGATTCCAAAGCTGCAGTCCAAGGCCCGGTTCGCCCATGCAACGGAGCTGCTGCCCTCAGCCGCCCGTAACGATCAAATATTGCCTTAAGCCCGTCGCGATTGCTTCGGCAATATGGGTCTGTCCATGTGGATTCGTAAGCATCTTCAGGTCATCCGGATGGCTGATAAAGCCCATTTCAACGATGACCGCAGGCTGCTCCACCTTACGAAGCAGATAGAACGGTTTTCCGAGCCTTGGCAGCGTGCGGGTGCCCTGCTGGTTATTTAACGCATTTTGAATAAAAAAGGCCAGCAGGGCGCTGCGGCCCTCGCTCTGATGTAATACGACGGGCCCCTTCGCACTGCGGTTGCGGGACCAATTCACATGCAGGCTGACGAGCATACGGAGGTTGATCTCTTGGGACAGCTGGCTGCGCTGGGATAAATCACGTCCGTGCCGTGAGCGGGTAGCGTGCCAGCGATTGTCGTCGCTCAGCGCATAATCTGCGGTGCGGTTCATGACCGTACTGATGCCCTGCGCATTGAGCAGCAGATACAGCTTCTTGGCTACCGCCAGATTGATGTCTTTCTCCAGCACGCCGCCTTCATGGGTACCGCCGTCAATTCCGCCGTGTCCAACATCGATGAGAATCTCCGCCTCGGGAAGCGCCCACTGATCATCAAGCGGCTCCGCTTGGGCTTCGGGACACATATTCTTGCCGCATAAGCTCATTAGAAACATTAAACAACATAGGATTACACCTCTTTGAATCCGATAGCTCTTCAATTGTCTTCCCTCCAGGTGGTCTGGTCTGCTGCGTTGAATCACTTGTATGTTATAGCGTGACTCAATAATGGCAATCTCATGCATGTTTGTCCTTTGCTGTTTCCGGCCACACTAAGGATAGTAAAAGGCGATTGGAAAGGGGGGAATCCAGGATGGCGAAGAATGGAGCGGAATATGTAAAATATGTGACAGAACGCGTTGTTCATTATATGGAAACACCGAAAGAAGAAAGACACCGGCGTAGAGCGGAGGCGAAGGCGCATAAAGAGCCATGGTTAACACAATGGTTTGGCGTAGCGCCGCTCGGCTTAATGATATGGTGGAATGGCCGAAAAGGTCGGCAGCGCAAATAACCGCCTGCAGTATAAAGAGCCGGCCGGCATCCCGTGTCAAGATCCACGTGTGCCGGCCGGCTCATTGTACGCCAGCGGTTCTACTCGTTTAATCGTAAAAACTGCCTGCCCCTGTTAGAACGTGAGATGGAATGAAACGGGCGCCTTCCTGAGCAACGGCAATATATAACCGGCCATCATCCCACTGCTGATATCCGATCACGGGCCATACATATCGGACAGTCTTCCCGTAAGGCTCCGCGCTGTACCACACCTTCTTGCGCTGCTCCAGGAGAAGGGACACCTCATTTATGACATTGCCCTTTATCGGCGGTTTGGTTAACCAAGGAAATCGTTCATAAACATCAAAAGCCGGATTTAACTGTTTGGCAACAATGGTCGAAATTGGTGAAGCCGGCTTTTTTGAAGAAATTTCCGCATGTATCGTTTTCTTGACGGACTGGTCGGCTTTATCCCATTCCTTCTCTGAAATCGGCAAATATTCGCCCGTCTTCGCATCAAAATAATGAACCGTTTTTTGCTCCT
Organism: Paenibacillus abyssi; assembly: GCF_014640295.1. GTDB lineage: Bacteria > Bacillota > Bacilli > Paenibacillales > Paenibacillaceae > Paenibacillus_D > Paenibacillus_D abyssi. The sequence continues at coordinate 12,087 of NZ_BMGR01000018.1, forward strand.
GACGCATTGTAACTTTCCACACGGCCAGCAGGGGAGAGAGATACATTTGTTCCAACTCAAATAACGGGTTGTGATTATTATTTTGCGGCAAGCGCTTAGGATAAGTTGAAGGGATCAGTTCGAGCTGTACCATGGAGCTGTACAGCGGCTGCAGCGTAAACAACGGTTCTTTGCCATAACCGTATTCGCCTAATTGGTACCCGCCTTCAGGCTTGGCATGAACAACCATATAACCAAGCGGTGCATTGTCAGCGGTGAACGTAATGAGCCACCCGTGCGTGCCCGGGCCAAGAGCGGATATATGATACTCAGCAGATTTCCAGTCTTCAAAAGGCGGCTGCTTGGACAGCTCGTTCACCCAGAGGTCTACCTGCTGCTTGAGCCCGTTGTCCGCTGATAGGGCTGATTTGATGGCTGGAGGGTGCTCGTTCCGGGCTGCATAGACCGGATGGAGACTCGTAAAGAGCAGCACAGCAGCCGCATAGATCGGAATCCATTTGCGCATGATCGTCGTTTCACCTTCCTTACTAGTCGTTGCAAGCGATTGATTGTGTGAGCGTGTTACGTAATTGTATCGGACAAGCCCCGAAAAGGCTGTTGGAACCTGTCGCGCCCTCGCAGACGAGCAATGTTCTATTTTTGTTGGATTGCTGCGAACATCGTCTGAATAACCCCTAATCGATGCCGGCCAGATGAAAGATACCGCAGTTTATGGCAGATACAGTCACCCGGGGCCGGAACTGCCAGTCGATCTCAGCTTTGCGGTTATTGAATTGCTCCATGATCGCTTCGCGCCGTTCTTCCTCTGCCGATTCCAGGAGCGGTTCATAATAATGATTAACGACCTCCAGCTCTTCCTTAAGACGCGCGGCAGCGTCCTCAGCCCATCTGTAATCGTAGGTGCGAAGCTTTCGCTCCAACGTCGATTCTGCGATTGTAACGGCTTTGCCCAGTGTAATGCCATTACGGGTAAGATGGATGTTTGGCGGGAGCCGGGGCGTCATCTTCAGCGCGTTCAGCCGGTCCTGGAAATTCTCCACACACTGTCCGGTCGCCAGGGAGACGCCAAACGAATGCAGCTCCTCGCGTTTGCGGTCGCACTGAAACTCTACCCTCAGATTCACGCCAAGCCAAGGCGTATAAGCCGTAGACTCAAAAGGAGTGCTTGAGCGCGCGTCGGGCTCCTGAAACAGACAGACGTAGCTGCCGCTCGATTGGGCGGCATCGAACAGCTGCTCGAGCCTTTTTGAGCCGTAATACAAGTCCTCCCGCGGCATCCTGCCGGTAGCCAATGCGCCGCCATGCACAAAGCCGTAGGACCGGCTAAGCGCTGACTTTGCCGCTTCGTCAGTCCGGTTCATGCCGCCGGGATTGGCCGCCGTGCCGCTGGAGGCTGACTGTTCTTTCGCACTGTCGTATTTCTCCTTGTTGGTGACGAATAGATACGACATCGTCTCCGGCTCGGCGCCTGTCCGGTCAACGAAGCTCCAATAATAAGGCCGCCCGGTAAGCACCCGATCGGCTTCCGGAGACAGCTTAACCGTAAAATGATAGGGAGATTTCTCTATAATGCTGCAGTTTGTCGCATCGAGATAATGCTGGACGAACCGATGGATCTGCTTCGAATTCATGGTCTCACCTCCACAGTGCGGCTCACCTTGTCAAGCAGAACTCCGATGGCCGGCGCTTTGCTCTGTGCCTCGTCAGGTTCCGGGAGCGTCTCCATCACCTGTCCGATCGTTTGTCCGAGCTGATTAAAGCGGCTGCGCAGATCCTCCTGTCCGGACGCTTCAAGCATCATCTGCGCGATCTGCTTCTCGATCGGCTTATCCCCTTTTTCGAAACGTTCCAGGATGTGGTCCAGCTGGCCGATAACCAGCTCGAACAGATTGATTTTCTCGTGCAGCAGGCTGACGATATGCTCCTCGATCGTCCCGAGCGTACACAGGTTATAGATTTTGACGTCCTCGGTTTGCCCAAGGCGGTGCACGCGTCCGATCCGCTGCTCGACACGCATCGGGTTCCAAGGCAGATCAAAGTTGATCATATGGTGGCAGAACTGCAGGTTAATGCCTTCGCCGCCGGCTTCCGTTGCGATCAGCACCTGCGCCCGACCCCGGAACAGATCCATCATCCAATCCTTTTTGCCACGGTTCATGCCGCCCCGGTACGGTACGGCTACAAGGTCGTGGCTGCGGAAAAACTGCAGCAAGTACTCCTGTGTCGCCCGGTACTCGGTAAACAGAATGACCTTTTCGTTCATTTCGCGGATTAGCTCAAGGGCTTTCTCGGCTTTCGTATTTTCCTTGATCTGCCTGATGAACTCGACCAGCTCCCATATTTTCGGACGCATCGGAGAGTCCTCGGCTGTTTTCTTGAACAGATTGACCAAGGTGAGAAACACCGCGTCGCGGCTGCTGCACACTTCGCGCTGCAAGGTAACAAGGGAGAGCATGCTCGTCAGGTCACCGCCGCTTTCGTCATAGCGCTCCCGTACAAAGCCCGTCACAGCGTTATAGAGCGCCTGTTCTTCGGGGGAGAGCAGGAGCGGAACATTCTTCACGACACGTTTGGTAAAATGAATGCCGCCGTCGCCGCGCCGGTTGCGGATCATGACAGTGGATAATGCTTCCTGCAACTGGTCTTCATTTTTAGGAAGCCGCTTGTCAACGACAAAGTTCGCTGCGAATTCCCGCTGACCTCCGAGTTGACCGGGCTTTAGCAGGGTAATGAGGTTGTAGAGCTCGTCCAGATCGTTCTGCACCGGCGTGGCGGTGAGCAGCAGGCAGTATTTTTTGCGGAGCTGGGTGACGAACTGGTAGTTTGTTGTCTTCTTATTTTTAAGCTTGTGAGCTTCATCAATAATGATCAGGTCGTAGTCATTGCCCAGCAGAATATCGCGATGTGGATCCCGCTTGGCGGTATCGATCGAAGCGACCACAACGTCGTAGTGCCAGGTATGCTCTTTCTTTTGCGCGACGGCGGATATGCCGAACTTTTGGTTTAGCTCCCGCACCCACTGCAGGACGAGTGAAGCAGGGACAAGAATAAGCGCGCGTTTGACAAGTCCGCGCACCATATATTCTTTGAGCACAAGCCCGGCTTCGATGGTTTTGCCAAGTCCTACCTCATCGGCAAGAATGGCCCGTCCGCCCATCTCATGCAGCACCTTGCACGCTGTGCTGATTTGATGCGGCATCGGTTCGAAGGAAGGAAGACTGCGAATGCATTGTAATTCATCAAAACTTCCCACCAGACGGGACTGCCGGGCTTCAATCGCCAGTTGATAGAGGGTCCAATCGTCCCAAGGGCCGTTGCGCCCCAAGCGGGCTTGAAGTTCATCATGCCAGCCGCGATCGAACTGCAGATCTACCAGCGGGTGCAGCCTGTTCTTTGCATTTTGCTGTAAGGCGCGGCTTGGAATGGAGTTGGAATGTATAGGAGTGTCAGCCATGGATGGCTCCTTTCCAGATCAAGGAATCAGATATACTTAGTATGACCCCAATGCCAGGGAATCATAAGATCATGCTAAAAAAAGAGCAGCAGGAAGAAAACGAAAGCAAAGCGAATGTTGAATGGGGTTGTCTGAGTTATTTCGACAATTTCTTATTAGAATCCCAATATCTAGTGTAGTATAATGATAAATGCACACAATATATTGTATCGGTTACATATACTATATTTGACTTATTGTGGCGTAGATTCGGCAATTGACGGGAGGCGTTTGGTTAGTGGAAACAACTCGGAAGAATCGGTTGGAAGGCTTGAGCGAGAAAATATTCTTGGATCGGTATGCATGGAAGAACGCGGATACGAGCAAGACCAAGGTGGGTGATGTCGTATTGGTCTTGACGAAGGATGACCCGAAATTTCCTGCAAAGGAAGTAGGGGAAGTCATCGCCAGGGAAGGGAACCGGGTAACGGTTCGCACGCGCAGCGGAGAGAATGTCGATTCCACCGTAGAGAAGCTAACCTTAACAATAGAGAAAACACCTGAAGAAATGTGGAACCGCCTTGCAGCTGCAATGGCTTCGGTTGAAGAGACGAAGGAGAAGCAGCAGGAGTGGACGGAACGTTTCCGATATATTCTGGATGATTGGAAGCTCGTGCCTGGCGGACGGATTGCAGCCGGCGCAGGGGCAAGCGAAGAATTGACATTGTTTAACTGTTACGTTATTCCTTCGCCGCATGACAGCCGCGGGGGCATTATGACGACACTGACGGAGATGACGGAAATTATGGCGCGCGGGGGCGGAGTTGGTATCAACCTGTCGTCTTTGCGGCCAAGACGTTCGGTTGTCCAAGGCGTTAACGGTTCCTCGAGCGGTGCTGTATCATGGGGCGGGCTGTTCAGCTACACGACCGGCCTGATCGAGCAAGGCGGAAGCCGCCGCGGCGCATTGATGCTGATGATCAATGACTGGCATCCCGACGTTGAAGATTTTATTACAGTGAAGCAGACAATGGGTCAAGTGACGAACGCTAACCTTTCGGTATGCGTGAGCAATGATTTCATGCGCGCCGTGAAGGAGGATCTGGACTGGGATTTGGTGTTCCCGGACACGAAGGATCCGGAGTATGACAAGCTGTGGGACGGCGATCTGGAGAAATGGCGCCAGCTGGGCAAGAAAGTGATTCATTACCGCACGGTCAGAGCGCGCGATGTATGGCATACGATTATCGAGTCTGCGTGGAAATCGGCCGAGCCGGGTGTTGTCTTTATGGAATATTACAACCAGATGTCGAACAGCTGGTATTTTAATCCGATTATTTGTACGAATCCGTGCGGCGAGCAAGGCCTGCCGGGCTGGGGCGTTTGCAACCTCTCGGCGATGAACCTGTCGAAGTTCTATGATGAAGCCAATCATGATGTCGATTGGAAAGAGCTCTCGAAGGTGACGCGCTGGTCGGTGCGTTTCCTGGACAACGTCATTGACAAAACGCCTTATCATTTTGAAGAGAATGAAAAGAACCAGAAGAAGGAACGCCGCGTCGGCCTTGGCACAATGGGGCTGGCTGAGCTGATGATCAAGCTGGAGATCCGTTATGGCAGCCCGGAATCGCTTGAATTCCTGGATAAGCTGTATGGCTTCATCGCGAAGGAATCCTATCTGGCATCGACGGAGATTGCAGCAGAGAAGGGCTCATTCCCTGAATTCATCGCGGAGAAATATCTCCAAAGCGGTTTTATGAAAAACATGGCAGAAGTTTACCCTGAGGTAGGCGAAGCGGTCAGCAAGCGCGGTATCCGCAACGTAACGGTCATCACGCAGGCACCTACCGGAAGCACGGGCACCATGGTCGGCACGTCGACCGGTATTGAACCTTACTTTGCGTTTGAATATTTCAGACAGAGCCGGCTAGGCTTCGACAAGCAGCTCGTTCCGATCGCCCAGTCCTGGAAGGATGAGAATCCAGGCCAGGAGCTGCCGGATTACTTCGTCACAGCGATGGACTTGTCGGCGAAGGATCATATCCGTGTGCAAGCTGCGATCCAGCGTTGGGTCGACAGCTCCATCTCAAAAACGGCGAACTGCCCGAGCGATTTCACCGTCGAAGAGACTAAGGAGTTGTACGAGATGGCCTTCGATCTCGGCTGCAAAGGCGTGACCATCTACCGCGACGGCAGCCGTGATGTGCAGGTCCTGTCCACGGAGAAGAAAGATGGCGAGAAGGCAGCTGAGACTGCTGCTGAGAACACGACTGAGGCAGAGGTAGAAGCAATTAGTGCTGAACCGTTTTCGGCTCTGAATCAGGCGCTTAACAGCACGGTTGCGCCGCAGGAGGAGCTGGTATTCGACAAGCAGTACAAACGCCGTCCTCAGGTACTGCGCGGCGCGACCTACAAGGTAAACACGCCGTTCGGGATGGCATACATTACCATTAATGACCTGAACGGCTCACCGGCAGAGATTTTCCTAAATGTCGGCAAAGCCGGCTCCGACGTGTTCGCGATGGCCGAGGCGCTCGGCCGCGTCTGCTCGTTGTTCCTGCGTTACGGGGATCACGGCAACAAAGTGACGCTGTTGATCAAACATCTGAAGGGCATAGGCGGCAGCGGAGCAGTAGGCTTTGGCACGAACCGCGTCGAGTCGATCGCCGATGCGGTGGCCAAGTCGTTAGAGATTCATACCCAAGCTGGCGAAGAGTGGGCTGCAAGCGCTGAACCAGCGCCAGCGTTAAGCGCGACAGTCGAGGAAGAAGCCGTACACTTGGCAGCCGTTAAGTATAAAGCGGAGAACGCCTTGTCCCGGGACCTTTGCCCGTCATGCGGCTCCGCTTCCCTGCTGAACATCGAAGGATGTAAAACCTGCAGTAATTGTGGTTATAGTAAGTGCTCATAGGGTTAAAAAGTGACTAAGCGTGGTCATGTGTTTATGAGGAATCACCAAAGCTACCAAAATGAACACAACTGTTAATAATTTTGTATCACGAAAAGTGGAAGAAAATACGGATATACAACACAATGTATAAATATACACTTTGTATAAAGCATACATTGAAATGAATAAATATTTACCTCAGGGAGCGGTTAGGCAATTTGCCAACTGCTCTTTGCTTTGTTTTGAAGTGAAATTCTGAATTCGATCAGGTGGGGTTTTCATATGAGGAAAGCAAGGTATGATTTTTCCAACGAATATCGAACAAGTGCCGCTTGAAATGATGTATAATAAGAGGGTCTTATGAGATATGTATTTATTGGAGGACTTATTAATGAATCACAAATTACATAATCAAATAGTTAATTTTATATGGGGCATTGCGGATGATTGTTTGCGTGACGTATATGTTCGTGGGAAATACAGAGACGTAATTTTGCCAATGACAGTTATTCGTCGTCTAGATGCGGTTCTTGAGCCGACAAAAGAAGCTGTGCTTCAAATGAAGGCTAACTTAGATAGTGCTGGTGTGATAAATCAAACTGCCGCGCTCTGTAATGTAGCAGGTCAAGCTTTTTGCAACTCTTCACCCTTCATGCTTAAAGACTTAAAATCAAGGGCAAAGCAGCAGCAGCTTAAAGCAGATTTTATTGAATACTTAGACGGTTTCTCCCCGAATGTGCAGGAAATACTTGAGAAGTTTAAGTTTAGAAACCAAATTGACACGATGATTGAAGCAGATATTTTGGGATTAATTATAGAGAGGTTTGTAAGCCCAACTATTAACCTAAGCTCTGAGCCTGTACTAGATGATAACGGTGAAATTAAACTCCCTGCACTTGATAATCATTCAATGGGAGTGATTTTTGAGGAACTTATTCGGAAATTTAACGAAGAAAACAATGAAGAAGCAGGGGAACACTTTACTCCCCGTGATGTTGTTGAGCTTATGGCAGATATCGCTTTTTTGCCGGTCGCAGATAAAATTAAAGATAGTTCATATTTAGTTTATGATGGTGCTTGCGGCACAGGCGGCATGCTGACAATTGCAGAAGAAAGGCTTCACCAGCTGGCGACAGAACATAACAAAGAGATCTCCATAAATTTGTTCGGCCAGGAGATCAACCCTGAAACTTATGCTATCACTAAAGCAGACATGCTGCTTAAGGGTGAAGGGTTGCAAGCTGAAAATGTTGCTTACGGGTCAACACTTTCCAATGATGGATTCCCAACGAATAGCTTCGACTTTATGTTATCAAATCCTCCTTATGGGAAGAGCTGGAAAACCGATTTAGAACGCTTAGGTGGCAAGGGAGATATCACAGATACTCGGTTTGTCGTAACGCATAATGGTGAAGCTGATTTTAAAATGATCCCCCGCTCTAGTGATGGGCAATTGCTGTTTTTGGCAAATAAAATAAGTAAGATGAAACATAATACAGAGCTTGGCAGCCGGATTGTAGAGGTACACAACGGCTCCTCATTATTCACAGGTGATGCAGGGCAGGGTGAGAGCAATCTCCGCAGATATGTCATCGAAAATGACTGGCTTGAAGCTATTATTGCACTTCCTGAAAATATGTTTTACAACACTGGAATTGCAACCTATATCTGGGTAGTAACAAATAGAAAAGCACCACACCGCCGCGGGAAGGTTCAACTCATTGATGCAACAAGCTTAAAAAGCCCTTTGAGAAAAAACTTAGGCAATAAAAACTGCGAATTTACACCTGAAATAAGAACACAAATTACCAATATGCTTATTGAATTTGCTCAAAATGAGCAATCGAAGATATTTGATAATAAAGAATTTGGGTATTGGAAAATTACGGTTGAAAGGCCGTTGCGGTTAAGTGTGGATTTAGCTAGGGAAAAGTTAGCTGATTTCAATTCGATTTGTGTAGCTCAAAAAGAAACGGAGATTATGACTGTAATTTCAGAGTTAGCCGAGAAACTTCAATACACAAAAATAAACGACTATAATTTGTTTGTTTCAGAATTAAGCAAGGTTGCTGATCGAATAAATGTCAAACTTTCCGCTAAACGATTGAATCTCATTAGGAATAGTTTAGCTCAGACCGATGAGAACGCTGAAAAAGTTATTAAGAAAATTCACAAGGCTGGAAAAATAGATGCTAATGATTTGTATGGTTTGTTTACTATTGATGTTGATGGCAAAACATGCATTGTGGAATATGAACCAGACGTGAATTTGCGTGATACTGAGCAGATCCCATTATTGTATATAGGAGGCATTGGACAGTTTTTAAAGGATGAAATCTTATCTTTTGCTCCTGATGCCTGGGTTGACGAAAGCAAAACACAAATAGGCTATGAAATCAACTTTACTAAATATTTTTATAAACCAGTAGAACTACGAACACTTGTTGAAATAAAAGCGGAGATTTACGAACTTGAGATTGAAACTGAAGGTTTATTAGAGCAAGTTATTGGAAGGAGAAAATGATGCTAGATGACCTTTTCCCATATTCGGAGTATAAAGATTCTGGTTTGCCGTATTTTGGACTAATCCCAACTCACTGGAAAGTCCTTAGGAATGGTCAAATCTTCTCACAACGTAATCAGACGGGATTTCCTGATTTGCCAATATTAGAGGTATCATTAAAAACGGGAGTTCGAGTGCGAGATTTTGATAATTCTAAGCGCAAACAAATTATGAGTGATCGTGGAAAGTACAAACGCGCGGCCAAAGGTGATATTGCCTACAACATGATGAGGATGTGGCAAGGAGCTGTCGGAGTTGCACCTGTCGATGGCTTGATAAGTCCAGCATACGTTGTGGCAAGTCCTTTTTCGGGAGTGGATAGTCGGTATTACTCATACCTTTTTCGAACTCAATCATATATGAATGAAGTAAATAAATACTCACATGGAATTGTTGCAGATCGTAACAGGCTATACTGGGATGAATTTAAACAAATGCCGTCATTATTCCCTCCGAGTGATGAACAAAAGAAAATTGCTGATTTCTTAGATGCCCATGGTAGGAAAGTCTCCCGACTCGTCCGGATTAAGAGAAGGCAAATTGAGCTACTCAAAGAATTAAAGCAATCTGTCATAAACGATGCGATATCGCGAGGAGTTAATACAAATATACAGTTAAAACCTTCTGGTATTGATGGGCTTGGGGAGATACCAGAACATTGGGAACTGGTTATGTGTAAGCGAATCCTTACTCTTTTAACTGATTACACTGCAAATGGCTCATTTGGTGATTTAGCAAAAAATGTGACATATCTTGATGCGGGATATGCTAGAGCTATTAGGCTAACAGATTTAAGAACCAACTTATTCAATCCAGGAGTATATGTCTCGGAGCATGCGTATAATTATTTGAAAAAGTCAAAATTGTTCGGTGGCGAGTTTCTCATCGCAAATGTTGGTGCACATGCTGGCTATGCATGTATAATGCCAAAGGTGAGTTATCCCGCAACTCTTGCTCCAAATATGATGATGGCAAAATTTAGGCAAGACAGGATATTGATAGATTTTATCGTAGAAGCGGTTAATTGTAATTATGTACAAGCCCAATTAAAAATTAAAGCAAATAAATCGGCAGCACAACCTAAAATAAATAAGGATGATTTTAAACAAGTAATTCTCGCAATTCCGAGCCTAGAAGAGCAGATCCAGATTTTGAATTACATCGCTTTAAAAACCGAAAAATTGAATAGGAGTATCGTAAGTATCGAAAATGAAATCAGCTTAATAATTGAATTCCGATCACGTCTTATCGCTGATGCAGTCACAGGCAGAAAACACATTGGAGAAATCGTTATAGGGGAAAGTTTAAGTGAAGATTCAGACCTAGACATAACTAATGATGATGCATTGATTGATAATGAAGATGTTGCAGATTTGGAGGAGTGTGAGGTGTAGTGCCAACCAACACCAAAGAGAGCGGACTTGAAACTCTGATAATAAATTATCTTGTGAACCAGAATGGATATGAGCAAGGTGAAAACAACGATTATAACAAAGAATATGCCATCGATGAAACACGATTATTTAGATTCTTGAGGAATACTCAACCTGAGAAACTAGAGACACTGGGTGTATTCAATAGTGATATCAATAAGACAAAGTTTCTAAATCGTTTGCAAGGTGAGATTGCAAAAAATGGCATCATTGATGTTCTAAGAAGCGGTATCAAGGTTTACCCGGTTACATTAGATTTATTCTACCTTACACCGTCAGAACAAAATAATAAGGCAAAAGAACTTTACGAAAAAAATATTTTCAGTGTCACGCGGCAGCTTATGTATGCAAGAGACAATACAAAGCTTGCCCTTGATTTTGCCATTTTTATTAACGGGCTCCCCCTTATTACTTGTGAGCTTAAAAACCGACTTACAAAGCAAAATGTAGAAGATGCAGTTTATCAGTACAAAACGGATCGGGACCCGCGGGAGCTTTTGTTTAATTTCGGCCGATGCATGGTGCATTTTGCGGTGGACGACAATGGAATCAAAATGTGCACGAAGCTTGATGGTAAAAAGTCGTGGTTTTTACCCTTTAACAAGGGCTTCAATGATGGTGCTGGCAACCCGCCTAATCCCGACGGGATAAAAACGGACTACTTGTGGAAACAGATCTTGAAAAAAGATGAGCTTTCAAACATCATTGAAAACTACGCACAAATCGTTGAGGAGAAAGACGAAGAGACAAAGAAAACTAAACGAACTCAAATCTTTCCACGGTATCATCAACTTTCGGGTGTTAAGGCCATCCTAGCGGACGTGAGCTCTAAGGGCGTTGGGCAAAAATATCTCATTCAACACAGCGCCGGCAGCGGCAAGTCAAACTCTATTGCATGGCTTGCACATCAGCTCGTCGCAGTTACAAAGGATGGGAAAAACATATTTGATTCGGTCATCGTCGTTACGGATCGAATCAATCTGGATAAACAAATAAAAAATACAATCAAGAGCTTTATGCAAGTTGCAAATACAGTTGGACATGCTGAAAGCTCCGGCGATCTTAAAAAGCTACTTCAAGACGGTAAAAAGATTATTATTACAATCGTGCATAAGTTTCCTTATATCCTTGAAGACATCGGAAATGAACAGCGAAAGAATAACTTTGCTATCATCATTGATGAAGCCCATTCCAGTCAAAGTGGTAATATGTCTGCCAAAATGAATATGGCATTGTCCGAAAATTATGAGGACGGTGAAGATGAAACAACAGAGGATAAGATTCTCAAAATATTAGAGGGGCGTAAAATGCTCTCTAATGCAAGTTATTTTGCTTTTACAGCAACTCCAAAGAATAAAACGCTTGAGATGTTCGGTGTCCCCTATCCAGCGGAGGGGAAAACAAAGCACAGACCGTTCCATATCTACACCATGAAGCAGGCGATTCAAGAAGGATTTATTATTGACGTGCTTAAAAACTATACCCCCATCAAAAGTTACTATAAAATTGCGAAAATAATCGAAGACGACCCGTTATTTGATAAGAAAAAAGCACAGAAAAAGCTGCGTAAATATGTCGAGTCGAATGAAACTGCCATTGGACTAAAAGCTGAGATCATGGTGGATCATTTTCACGATCAAGTCATACCCAAAGGTAAAATTGGCGGTCAAGCTCGAGCAATGGTTATTACGAGCAGCATTGAGCGGGCTATTCAGTATTTCTATGCTATCTCAGAGTATTTAGTAAAACGTAAAAGTCAGTATAAGGCTGTTCTGGCGTTCTCCGGCGAACATGAATATGGAGGTAAAAAGCTTACGGAAAGCAGTGTTAATGGCTTTCCAAGTAATGAAATCGAAAAGAAATTAAAGAAAGATCCGTATAGAATCTTAGTTGTTGCGAATAAGTTTCAGACCGGTTATGATGAGCCGCTGCTTCATACGATGTATGTTGATAAAATGTTATCGGATATTAAAGCGGTTCAAACATTATCAAGGCTTAACAGAGCTCATCCGCAAAAACACGATACTTTTGTCCTGGACTTTGCCAATGAAACTGAGACAATTAAAGAAGCTTTCTCCAAATACTACACAACTACGATTTTGTCAGATGTAACGGATCCAGATAAGCTCAATGATTTGGAAAGTGATATTAGGAGCTATCATGTATTTACGGATTACCATATTGATACTATTGTTGAGCTATATTTAAATGGAGCTGACCGGGACAAGCTTGATCCGATACTGGATGTTTGTGCAAAAATTTATGAAGATGATCTTGATGAGACAGAACAAGTCGACTTTAAAAGCAAGTCTAAGGCTTTCACAAGAACCTATGGTTTCCTAGCTTCCATCCTTCCATATGGAAATGCAGATTGGGAAAAGCTATCTATATTTCTATCTTTCCTGATCACAAAGTTGCCTGCACCAAAAGAGGAAGACCTGTCCAAAGGTATTCTTGAAGCGATTGATTTAGATAGCTATCGAGCGGAAGCACAGGCCACAATGTCGATCATTATGGAGGACTCACCAGCTTACGAAATAAATGCTGTTCCCACTTCCGCTATTGGTGTAAAGCCAGAACCAGAGCTTGATTTGCTTAGCAATATATTATCGAACTTCCATGACCTTTTCGGAAATATTCCTTGGAAGGATGAAGATCAGGTTAAGAAGCACATAGCAGGCATCCCAGAAATGGTTGCCAAGGATAAAGATTATCAAAATGCGATGAAAAATTCTGACAAACAAAATGCCAAGATCGAGAGCGAGAAGGCGTTAAACAAAGCGATCATTAACTTGATGACCGACAATATGGAGATCTTCAAGCAGTTTAACGATAATCAATCGTTTAAGAAGTGGCTTTCAGACATGGTGTTTACTGTCACTTATAATAGCAAAGGAGAAATATTTAAAGGTGACACGGCCGTATAGAGTCTCAGCTAACTGAAAGTGGATCGGAGTGTTAAACCTGATGGCAGAGATAAAATATTCGATTACAGAACAAATTGGAGTCTTATCAGAAGGTGCTAAGGGTTGGAAGAAGGAACTAAATCTGATAAGCTGAAATGACCGCGAACCAAAATGCGATATTCGCGAATGGTCACCAGAGCACGATAAATTGGGTAAAGGAATTACTTTGTCCAAAGAAGAGGCTATTGCCTTAAGAGATTTAATGAATAAATTTACTCAGGATTTTAAATCGATTTAAATTAAAGGGTATATCTTTAATGAAGTCCCGCACATTCAGTGGGGACTTTTTTGCTTTCTTGCAGGTAAACAATAAGTTTGGTCGAATAAGAAAAGTTAATGTTGTTAAACGCAAATCAAATGTGATTATTGATTACATAAAGAATATCGTCATATGGTTAAGGATGGCGAATTTTTTACTTTAGTTAGAACGTGATCTAGCGAAGCCCCTTGATAATGATTTCCACCCATGTCCTTTCATGGGATTAGGTGGGAAAGGACCTGCCTTAATAAAAAGTTAAAAAAGTTGTATTCGTCTTACATCCAATTAATGCTGTGTTAAAAGATACCACATTATCGGGGGCAGGAAATGAGATTAGATAAAATCAATATAAAAAATTTCAGATCAATTAATAATTGTACTGTTCAAAGTGGGAAAATTTCTGCTCTAGTTGGTGAGAACAACACAGGTAAATCTGGGGTTTTGAAAGCTTTGAATGTGTTTTTTAACTATGAAAAAGAGGAGTATTCTTTACTTGGAGGGATTCATCAATACTCAAATAAAAGCTTAGTAAAAATTGAGCTCACTTTTTCAGAGGTGCCAGAAAATGATCGATATCGGGATCTTATTAATCACGGTGAACTAACAATTAGGATGACTTATTCTTTTACTACGAAAAAGCGATCCCTGCATTATAAAAAGAATGGAAATTATGAAAATTTAAATGTTGAATTTATTGAATTATTAAAAGAGGATATTAACTATGTCCTCATTCCTCCAAACCGTGATCATAGACATGTCGTTTGGGCTGAAAATGCCTTATTAAAGATCGTTTTAGAGGAATTCCTTAAAAAGCATACCGCACGAAGAGACACCTTAACTCCTAAAGTTAAGGATGCAGCAAGGAATCTGGAACGGACTGCCTTATCTAAAGTCCAAGCTGAAATCGAAAAATATTACTCGATGAACCGGAATTTTAAATTTAAACTTAACTTTGATAAATTAATCGATTATTCTCTTCTACTAAACGATATCACGCTAGACATCGAAGAAAAGGGGCAAAAATATAACATTACCGAAAGTGGAAGTGGAATACAAAGTTTGACCATCATCGCACTTTATCGATATCTAGCAGAATTAAAACATAACAATATCATTTTAGGGATAGAGGAGCCAGAGATCAATTTACATCCTCAGGCTCAAAGGGAATTTATTAAATCCATTAAAGAGAACAAGAATGGTGCATCTAACGAGATCCAAATTGTCTTTACCACACACTCTGCCGTTATTGTCGATCAACTTGAACATGATGAAATCATTTTAATGAGGAAGGTAGAAGATGAAACCCGAGGGTTTAAAACTGAAGCTTATCAGGTTCCGAAAAATTTTTGGGAAAGGCATGAGCTTGAAGAGTTTAAATATTACCAGTTTTATAAGTACCGTAATAGTGAGTTTTTTTTCTCTAAATTTATCGTCGTTGTTGAAAGTAAGAATGATGCAGAAGTGGTGAAATATCTATTAAATGAACGAGATATCGATCCCGATTTGTATGGAGTCAGTATTATTAATTTAGAAGGTGTCACGAATTTAACCTACCCTTATTACCTTCTTAAATACTTAGGAATCCCATATTTTATAATTCTGGATAAAGATTTCTTTATCCCTTATTTAAATGGAGAACTGGACAAAAGCAGAAATGAAAATGGATTTCCTAAATATAAGTATGAATATAAAAACACAGCACTTATTGAAGAATTGATTCCAAAAGAACAAGATCGGGCAAAATTATTGAATTTATTCAAAACCAATCATAGCAAAGCGATGGATCTTCTTGAAAAATACAATATTATATCCATGAACTATTGTCTTGAGGTTGACTTAGTGGCCTCTGGTACAGCAACAAGAGTTTATTATGATAAACTGTTAGTTCCACCCGAAGAACAAGCGGCGAAAACGAAAAAGTATTTATTGACGCAAAGACATAAACAAATTAAAAAGATTGAAATTATTATGAGTGTTTTAAGGGAGCTTGACCATAAAAATCTTCCAAACTCATATAAAAGAATAAAAAAAGTGTTAGTTGAAAAAACACAAAACATGTATGATTAACTAGATTGCTTGAGCCCAGAAGAAAACGTTCAAAACGCTCATTAAATCCATTTTTTTGGCGGTACAGTAATAAAATCGGAAAAAATCATTAAGCTGCCATGAGACTTGGTAGATTGATATGGAATTATTTTCAGTGACCGCCTGAATGGTGGTCATTTTTATTTTAAATAAGTTAAAGATGGAGAATTGATGATTTAATGATTAAGAGTGAAAATAAAGCCAGAGATTTGTCCAAATTGTTATTCAGACTGTTAGTTTAGCATTCTTGACTTGACTCTCGAATTAAATTTGCGGAACGAAAACCAAAAACATCGATATTCAACCGAAATTGGTTGAAAAAATTGTGTAAATATTATTTCTCTATACTCATCACTAAATTTCCTTTTTTGACCACGATTAATTTTATGGCTTAGTATTTAGATTAACCCCAGGGATTTAACTTTGGAGAGAGTGACGTACATGCAAACTAATTGGTATCTGATCACCGGCAATTTAGATGAGATCATGATTGTCAAAACGACAGATGAAAAAGCTGAGCAACTGGCTGAGGAGTTCCTAGAAAGTCTCGAATACGATGTTTACTGCTTAAACGGGCCAGAGGAAGCGTTGGAGCTTTTAAAATCTTCACAATTGGACAGGTCTGGACAAAGAAAGAAATGAGGTAATAATTCGATGGATGATCTTCAAGTATCATTTACTATTACTACTGATGCAGGAACAACGGCTTTTAACACAATAAGTGAACTGGAGCAGCCACTTCAAAGGCATCTGTTGAATAGGTTGAAACTGATAATGCAAACTGCCGCAGAAGCTCTCCTGGCCCAACTAATTGGCAGTGAAGAGGCAGAAAAATACGTTGTGGTCGTATCAGAATAATTATGAATAAAAAACAAAGACATAAGCGGTCCGACTTAACAATAATTTACACCCCTCAGAGCAATTATCAAGAAAGTGAGATAAGGGCGGCGATTAATGAATTAGATAAACCCTTAAAACCGAGGGACGGAGAACGTTAGTTTAACCGGTAGCCGGATTTTCGGAATTAGACTACAAAAACACGAGCAATCAAAGAAAAAAGCAATTCGTTCCTTGCGGAAATGGGCTGCTTTTTTGCATTGCTCCACGCGCGGCGAATCGGGTGAGACGGGCAAATTTGGCAAGATCCGCGGGTCTTGATGTTTTTTATAGGTAATCTAGGCTGATTTTCTAATTCTTAAATGGGGAGGAACATATGTATAACTATCGATCTTTACAAAAAAATGATCTTGAAACTATTTGCTCTTTTCCGAAAAGCGAAGAGGAATTATATTATATGTTCCCTAAAGCGACATACCCGTTAACACCAAAACAAATTGAGGAAGCCGTTAAAAGTAGATTGGAACCCACTGTTGTTTTGTTTAATAATGAAGTTGTGTCCTACGCTAATTTTTATGATCATGATGGTGAATCTTGTTGGCTAGGCAACGTCATTGTGTCCCAGGATTATCGAGGAAAAGTTGTGTCTCAATTTTTAATTGAAACTATGGAATCAATTGCGAAACAAAATATGAATGTAAATAAACTGAAACTGGTCTGTCATAACACTAATACACGGGCAATTTTATTTTATAAAAAGCATGGGTTTAGACCTTTCGATATCTCTATAAGAGTTAAGCCATCAGGGGAATTTATTGCTGGTATACATATGGAAAAGATTCTTTAAGATTAAACTAACCTCTGGAATAGGCATTTAACGGGATTCTTTAAGGGGCGGCAGAAATGGCAACCACAGTAGCGCTTATTAGGCACGGAGTGACCGTATGGAATAATCTTGGCAAGGCTCAAGGTGTTTCCGATATACCTTTTAACGAAGAAGAAGGAATAAAGCAAGCTACTGCATTGGCTAATAGACTTTCAGGCGAAGAATGGGACATTATTTTCTCCAGTAATCTGACGAGAGCTAGGCAAACGGCTGAAATCATACGGCAATCTTTAGGAGTAGACTCTGTATTCATTGATGAGCGTATTAGAGAAATTAATTGTGGTCTAATTGAGGGTACCACCGAGGAAGAACGCATCGATCGTTGGGGGAGTTAATTGGCGTGAGCAAAATCAAACATACTGATAAAAGAATTTTAATTGTAAGTCATGGGGCATTGATTGGTTTGTCATTGCAACATCTTTTGCCTCAACGATTTAAAAGAACGTTTATTGAGAATACCTCTTTAACCATCCTTACGCACACTAACAACGATTGGGCATGTCAATTATACAACTGTACCAAGCATCTTTAGCAAGTGTGGATTAAGCTACCCCGAAAATTACTCATAGCAGAGACCCAAAAATGGCAGCACGAAACTAAGCCCAGCTTTAATGGTTTTTACAAACTGTGCTTGCTTGGTCGTATGGGAAGTAGAACGTTAAGAGGCTTGTGAGGCAGATAACGCCGCTTGAAAACTAAGATTCTCGAGCTTTCGTAAAGCTTGTCTGACGATCGCTTCTTGCTGCCGCTGTTCGAAGTAATGGCTGCCTAAATCTTTGTAATCCTCTTTACGTGTGAGAAGATAATACACAATACCCATAATGGAGTGGGCGACAGCTACGGCTGCCCGGTGTCTGCCTTTTCGTGCGGCAATCCGCCGGTACTGGGCTCCCAGGTAGTTGTCGGATCTGCATACGGAGTGGGCGACTTCAATCAGTGCCGCTCGGAGATATTTGTTGCCCTTGCGCGTTTTCGGATCTTCTTCGCCCTCGATCATGGCGCCCATCATATCGCGGCTGCTAACGCCCATAATGTCATTTGCATTGCGCGCATATTCAACCTACAGGTCGAAGAGGTTTTCACTTATGAGGGATGAGGGCGCTCGTTTGATCGCGTCTTTTTTTCACTTCCCGATTATCCGGCCGGATTACGGGTAATGGTTGTCAAACCACTATACAAACATGACTCTGGTGCAAGGAGGCGGTTCGATGAATACTAACGCAGGCAAAATTGCGCTGCAGGACTGGGATGGCAAGCTGCGCAAGGCGATGGTGGATTTCATGAACTATCTGTTATCGGGAGGACCGCTGGACAAAATTGTCGAGGGCGCGCAGGCGGCGGTTGAGTATGCCGATGTGCATTTTCCGCGCGGGGCTGCTGTCCGGTATCGCCAGTCGGTCGGCGGCATTTTCACCGCATGGGAGCAGCTGTGCGATTTGCCGGGCATCGGCCCGAATTGTCTTGAGCAGCTGGCTTATCTGGTGGACGGACTTGATCTTGCCAAGCTGGATGCGCTTGTGCCGGACACGACGAGTAACAACCGGGTCGAGGCTTTCGTTAACGGGCCCGATAATCTCCGGGTGCTGCTGGAAGAGATCGGCCGGGCGAAAAGGTACATCCACCTGTCTGTCATGCTGTTTTACAACGACCGGTCAGGCGCTCTTGTTGCGGAGGCGCTGCTTGCGGCGCTGGCCCGCGGCGTCAAGGTGAGGCTCATGGTGGATTACGGGGTCACGGCGTTTGGCTATAACAAGAACCTGAAGGTCGGTGAATTCGGCGGCCTGGCGGAGAAGCTGGAGAAAGCCGGCGCGAAGGTCATCAACACGTTCAAAACCTGCTACGACGGCGGCGAATGGCCGGCCAAACGCGCGGAGCTTGCGGAGAAGGGCGTGCCGGAGAGCCACCTGTTCCTCCAGGATTTCGTCCAGGAGGTCATGGTGCTGGGCCTGAACGTCGTGAACCATCGCAAGTTCATGATCGTCGACGGCGTGACGTCCGTGATCGGCAGCATGAACATTGGGGATCAATACACGTACGAGACGCCGATCCGTGAAACGCCTGGAAGATTCGCCCAGGGCCGCGCGTTAGGCGTGCCGTCGGGCGAAGAGGAGTGGCATGACGGCTGTTTCCGGATCCGGGGCGCATGCGCGGGATCGCTCAACCGGTTGTTCGCGTTCCAGTGGATCGTGTTGGGCGGCGACATTTTCGATCCGAAGGATGAATTCTATGCCGCACAGGAGGACCTGCATTTCGGTGACGAGGAGTGCACGCTGGTAGCCAGCTTTCCCGGCAATCCGGTGAATCTGATCCAGAGCTATTATCTTTCGCTGCTGGCTCATGCCGGGGACGAGACGATCATTGTCAACCCGTACCTGATCGACGAGAAGTTCTGGGAGCAGCTCAAGTCGTTGGATGCGGAGCAAGCGCAGCATATCACGATCTGCAACCCGCTCCATGTGAACGATCACCCTACCAACCTGGCCGCCGTACGCAGCCATATGTACAGGCCGTTCCGCAAAGGTGTTTCGTTCTACGACTATAGCAAGACGGAACGCTTCGCTCACTGGAAAATCACCTACGACAAGCGGTCCGACTGCGTCTTCCACGGCTCATACAATATTAACGAGCGCAGCGCCTGCCATGACTTTGAGCTTGGTGTTCTGGTCCGGGGTCGGGCGTTTGCGGATACCGTCCGCGGCATGATCGCCCATGACCTGGAGGTGTCGGAGCGGATCACGGAAGACAAGGCGTTCTTCAAGCATCCCGCGCTGCATCTCACCACGTACCTGAATAAGTGGACGAAGGATTTGACGTAGCGGTTGCCGGTCACATGGGAGGGTCAACGCACAAATCAGCCTCGCGCCGTCTCCGGCGTGAGGCTGATTGATTGTCATGCGCGATTCTTCTTTCGTGTTGATTGTCACAGGAGACGCTGTAAAAGCGGAGCGATTTTTAAAATCCCGCACGGTTTGGCAAATGCCTTGTATCTCCCGTACGTAATTGAGTTTAATAAGAAGGCGGACAGTAAGCGGTATGCGGATATCGCAAGAATGCTGGGCCTCAGCGGCAGTACGGACGACCAGTTAGTTGACACATTAACAGATTTGCTTCGCCGGTTAAACAAAGCGCTGAACCTCCCGTTAACACTTCCTGCAAAAATGATTTTGACAAAAAGATTCAGGTTTAATTTGAATGCCAGTTGAATTAATGTATAACCTTTTGTATAATGTTTGTATAATTTAGGGAGGTGGTTTTCTCCCTGAGTTATGCAATCATTGTGATCCACCATATTTACAGAGATTATACAAATGCGAGAGAGGGAGTAGAAACTGGTGAATATTTACGACTTTAAAGCAACAGCTATGAATGGCAAGGAAATTTCATTAGAAGCGTATAAAGGCAAGGTTATTCTTGTAGTAAATGTTGCAAGCCGATGCGGATTTACCTTTCAGTATAAAGAATTGCAGGAGCTCTATGAGCAGTACAAGGATCAAGATTTTGTGATTCTCGGCTTCCCTTGCAACCAATTTGCCGACCAAGAACCGGATGATAACGAGAAGGTTCATGCGTTCTGCACGTTGACCTACGGCGTTAGCTTCCCCATGTTCCAGAAGGTGAATGTGCGCGATGAAGATGCTCATCCCCTGTTTACATACCTTGCAGATTCCAAGCCATTCGAGGGATTTAATGAGGGACATCCTGTTGCCAAAATCTTGATTTCGTTAATTAACGAGAAACTGCCTCATTATATGGAGGGCAATTCAATCAAATGGAATTTCACGAAATTCCTTATCGGTCGCGACGGTCAAGTCCTCAATCGATTCGAATCCACAACAGAGCCTTATGAAATGAAACCTTTCATTGAAGCGGCTCTGCAAAAATAAAAACCAACCTATACCACGGCGGCCTGACTTTAGGCTGCCTTTACCTTTATGTTCTAACGGGATATGATCATTCAGAGCTGCCGGATAACACCGGCAGCCTTTTTGCCTTTCTTGTTACCCGCCCCGGCCTGAGTTTATTTTTTGTTAATAGTTTATTTAGATGGATTCAATAAGCCCCGTATATAATGAAATACAAGGAGACGTTTCCCCAATATGAAATAAAGGAGATCCGAGATGAAACTTAGCAAAAAAGCAGTAACCGCCCTCTCATTTACGATCGGAGCATGTGTTTTTATATCGACGGCTTTTGCCGATATGGCGCTTGGCTCAGGTTACGACCAATTAAAGGGCAGCATCAAAAATACCGCCGCGCAGATGGAGAAGGGCTTGAACAACTACACGATCGAGACCCTCATTACGCTGAAGGATAACGGTCAAACCATGGTTCAGACCTCCACATTAGAAAAGATCGATAATGAAAAGCAGGCGTCGGAAAGATCGACAACGACACAACAAACGAATGGCGAAACCAGAACCAACTACTCTTATACCGATCAGAAGTTCTCGGTTTGGAAAAGCGGTGAGGAGGACAAATATTATGTCATGGAATACCCCGTTGATTCGAGCAGGGAGAACTGGAATCGGTTTGATAATCCTTTTAACCAAAGCGGAGCAGCGGAAATCGAGAAAATCGTTGACGCATTGGTTGGCGGTCTAAAAGATTATGTACAGGTTGAAGAACGGCCCGAGGGAGGACGGGCGTACTCCGGAAGCTTGTCCGAGGCGCAGGTGCCTGCCGCAGTAAACGCCGTCTCTTCTTTCGGGATCAAGCAGCTCATTAGTGACCAAAGCCGCATGGAACGAGATTCGAAGCTGCCCCAAATGGAAAGCGATATTTTCGTTAAAAAGGTATCGGGCACAGCAGTTGAGAACAACGCGGGACTGCTGGAAAAAATGACGGGAGATGTTACTCTCTCCGGCATAGATAAAAGCGGAGCACAGCATGATATCACGCTGAACGTCGTTCTCAAGCTGTCCGATATTGGAAATACACAGGTTGCAATGCCCGATCTGACAGGCGCAAACATCGAGAAGGTAAGCCAGTCCGGCGGCTTCAGCAGCAAGCATGTGGGAACATATCAAAATAACATCGTGATCGAAAAAGACGGGGAATTCGTGAAAATCGGCGAGCGGATTCTTGAAATTACAAGTGTGGAAAATAAAAAAGTGACAGGCAAGTATTACGAAACGGTGAAGCCCGGATTCGAAGCCGAATATCCTAATGCGTATAACTTCAGCTTTGAATATACGCCGGACAATTCAAACCCGATGTCCTTTTTCACGTATACGAATGCGCAAGGGGAACAGGAGAACGGGCAAATTCATCCGAACGACCTCGGAATGCTTTACCTCGATCTGAACGTTGAAATTATGGATGAGCACTCTTATAGATCCAACGTTGATATCCAATATTTCAACGGCGAATTTAACCGCGTATTTGAAGAGTAACAAGGGGGCTGTCCCTGAAGTGGACTTTTCGCTTCAGGGACAGCCGTGCCCAATTTATTGGAGGATGCGATCATTGACGAATAAAGCGATTGAAATAACCGATCTAGCCAAGGTCTATACGAACGGCAGGGGAATCAGCGATTTGAATTTGGTTGTCGATCAAGGCGATATATTCGGTTTTTTGGGGCCCAACGGCGCCGGAAAGACGACCGCGATGAAAATGATGACGGGTCTTATGAAGCCCGACCGCGGCGATGTGAAGATTTTTGGCGCAAGCATTACCGAAGACTATGTGAACGCGATGAAGCATGTGGGCTGTATTATCGAAACGGCGGAGTCGTATCCGTATTTAACGGCTAACGAAAACCTGAAGTTGTTTGCCCGGTATTATCCGGGGGTCGATCAGCGAAGAATCGACGAATGTCTCCAAATTACCGGGATGTTAAAATATAAAAATGAAAAATCGAAAAAGTTCTCGCTTGGCATGAAACAAAGGCTCGGTGTGGCGGCTGCGATTCTATCAAAGCCGAAGCTGTTAATATTGGACGAACCTTTGAACGGACTTGATGTCGAGGGTATGCTGGATATGCGGAAAATGATTAAACGGCTAGCCGAAGAAGGTACAACGTTCTTTATTTCCAGTCACCTGATTCATGATGTGGAGCTTACCTGCACCAGAATCGGAGTGGTATACGGCGGGAAGCTGGTCAATGTGGAATATACCCGCAACATCCTAACCAATTATTCGTCGCTCGAAAATTATTTTGTTAGCGAGGTAGACCGAAATGGCAGGGTTTAAGGCTGCATTTGTAAACGAATCCATCAAGTTGTTGAAGAAGAAAAAAATAATCGCGGCCGCCGTCCTGTCCATCTTTGCCGTTTTGATTGGACAAATTGCCGTAACGGCGATTAAGCATGGCTTTGGATTAAGAGTTGTAGGCAGTACCGAATTTCCTCTAGTGGTTCTGTCGGGATTTACATACACGATCCTGCCGCTTTTTGCGATCTTTGTTGCGATCGATATGTTTAACGGCGAATTTTCATCCAATACAATGAAAATAACGCTGGCAAGGCCGGTTTCCAGATTCGGCGTTTTCAGCGCGAAGGTATTGAATTTGGCCCTGTTCATTGCGGCGAACCTGCTGTTTGTGATGATCATTGCATTACTTGCCGGATTCATCTTTAATCCTTCGTCCGCCAGCTTGTCGGGGATCGTAAGCGTCGTCTTGTCCTATGCCGCAACGTTTTTTCCTGTTTTTGTATTTGCCCTTCTCGTTGTATTGCTGTCTAATATAATAAGGGGAGGACTGGCGGTATTTTTTCTCTCGATTATGGTGTACATCGGATTTAACTTTATAGGCATTGTTTTTTCCAATTATTCGAGTTTTTTGATGACCTCCATGTTTGACTGGTATACGCTCTGGATTTCGGAAACCGCCAACGTTTTTAAAATTTTCCGCCAGATCCTTATTCTTTTTGGCTGTGGTATCATGTTGTTTACGGCGGGTTATTATTTGTTTGACCGCAAGGATGTATAGTATAGAAAGGTAATCCACATGCAATTAACCAAACGTTTTTTTATGATGAACGCGCTGACCGTGCTTGTTTCAGTAACCGTAACTGTTTTGGCCGTTATTATATTTGTTGCCGCTTATACGAAAGTGATTGGCCCGGAAGCGGATATGGGCGAGTTGAAACGGATTTTTGAAGTCCGGTCGGGGATCGGCGAGATCATAAGGTCGGCGCAGACCCTCGAGTTCGAACAGCTGCTTGATACCGGGTTTCAGCGGGAGCTGTCCGATCATGTCCGTGTTTTGGGCGCGAACGCCGTTATTTTGAAAAACCGGGAGGTCCTGTATTCCACACAACCATTCAAAGCGATCGATATTGAAAAAAGCTTGATGCTGTCCGACAATACGCCTAATCAGGATACGCTGGAGCTCGACGGCACAACCTTTATATTCGCCAGAGCGGACTATAGCCTTCATTTGGGAGATGAAGGCGTTTTGCTGCTGCTTGCGCCGATCGAGCTTAATACGGGCTTTTACCTGTTTCTTGGCATTTTTACGGTCGGTTTTTTCATTCTTTCGTTTTTGATCATGAACTTTTGGGTTTCCTACCGCTTCTCGCGGGGAATCATTACACCGATTTCCAGACTGAGAGACGCCTCCGCTAAAATTAGTGAAGGCGATTTAAGCTACGAGATTGCGGAGGATGGCGATGATGAGGTCAGAGAACTGAGCAGAACGCTGGAGCTCATGCGGATCAAGCTGAAGGAGTCCGTTTATTTGCAGCAGAAATACGACGAAAACCGGAAATTTCTGGTGTCCAGCATCTCTCACGACTTAAAGACCCCCGTTACTTCGATTAAAGGGTATATCGAGGGCATTATCGACGGGGTGGCCGCAACACCGGAAAAAATGGAGGAATACCTGGAAACGGCGCGGTCCAAGACGATTCTGGTGAACGCCATGATTGACGATCTTCTCCTGTATTCCAAGCTGGATTTGAACCAAATTCCTTATCATTTTGAGCGCACGAATCTGGAGCAATATTTCGAGGATTGCGTTTCGGACTATCGTCATCAATATGAAAGGGCTAATATAAGACTTGATCTTATCAGCGAGTTGAAGGAAGTCGTCCATGTCTTAATTGATAGAGAAAGGTTGAAGCGGGTCGTTCAAAACATTCTGGATAATGCCGAGAAGTATATGGGGAAGACGGACGGCCAGGTTGCGATTCACTTAAGGGAAACCCGGACGTCCGCTATAATCGAGATCAGGGATAACGGAAAAGGAATACCCGAGAACGACCTTCCGCATATTTTTGAACGCTTTTACCGCGCGGACCCGTCAAGAGGGAGCGCGGACGGCAGCGGCCTTGGGCTGGCGATTGCCAAACAAATTGTGGAAGGCCACGACGGGAAGATCTGGGTTAGAAGTACGGTCGGGGAAGGCACCGGTATGATGATATCTCTGAAAAAAGGTTAGTATTTTTGGAGGCTGCGATGAGAAGGATACTGATTGTTGAGGACGATCCAAGTATTGCCAATCTGCAAAAGGATTACCTGGAGCTGAGCGGCTATACGGTTAAGATCGTGAATAACGGAAGCGACGGTTTGACAGCGCTTCGGGAGAAAGCGTTTGACCTTATTATTCTGGACATCATGCTGCCGGGGATAGACGGGTTTGAGGTTTTGAGGACCATCCGGGAGAAGGAAGACATTCCCGTGCTTCTCGTATCGGCGAGGGCGGAGGAGATTTATAAAATTAACGGTCTCGGTCTCGGCGCGGACGATTACATTACAAAGCCGTTCAGTTCCGGTGAACTGGTTGCCAGGGTGAACGCCCATCTGAAGAAATTTGAGCGGATGAAAGAAAGGTTCGGCAAGCCTGACGAAGGGGGCAAGCTCCAGGTAAGGGGACTGGAGATCCAAAGGGATGCCAGACGGGTTTTTGTGAACGGGAACGAGGTCACCATGGCGCAAAAGGAATTCGACCTGCTCCTGTTTCTGCTGCAAAATGCCAATCGGGTATTCAACAAGGAAGAGCTTTTTGAACGGATCTGGGGCATGGATGCGCTGGGCGACGCGTCGACGGTTACGGTACATATCGCCCGGATCCGGGACAAAATCGAGGAGAACCCGTCCAAGCCGCAATATATCGGTACGGTTTGGGGATCGGGGTACCGGTTTATGGTTTGAACATTCCCGCAGCCTTTAAAGGAGTGGGAACAGAAAATAAAAGAAATGATTCCTTCATATGGCGAGACTCTGCTCAAAAAAAAGAGACAAGCAAGATAAAATCTTGCTTGTTCGTTTTATTCATTAACTTCTGTTATGGCTTGTACAAAGACACTGTATCCGGTTTCTTTTTTTGATAATGAAAACGAAGCCACGACTTTTGATTTTTCAATGTAGTACAAGATTTAAGAAAGCGGAGCGGTTCATTGACGTGGAGAGGCGGACATTGCAAGCTGTCCTGCTGTCAGCCCCTAAACGTAGCGACCCAACGGGGATGGCGGCTGAGCTCACTAACAGTGTCCAATAGAGGCTCCAGGTCAATGATACTTTGAAGTATTCATTCAAGAAGTTAATGTTAGGGGCAGTTACGTAATAATTAGTAGTCAAGTGTAAAAGGAGGATTTTTACAGTTCAATTTCGAACATAACAGCATCAGGCTTCGCGATTGAATGGGGGTTAAAAAATGGCAGTTACAAATCATTCGTTTTACAAGGATACACCTACGAACGTGAGTATGAACTATCAATTGTTTTTACCACATGATTTTGAACCAAAAAAAGAAAAAAAATATCCATTAATTCTGTTCTTACATGGTGTCAAAAAACGTGGGGAGGATATTAGCCTATTAAATAATTACGGGCTTACTTGGATTGCAGAAAGTAAAACGGACTTCCTTTTATTGTTGTTACCCCACAATGCCCAACAGATTCAAATTGGTCATTAGAATATCGCCTGGTCATAGCCTTAGTTGATGAAATAATCTCAAATTATCCAGTTGATTTAGACAGGGTGTATTTATCCGGATTTAGTATGGGTGGGAACGGAACATGGGACTTTGCTTCAAGGTCGCCAGAACTATTTTCAGCCATAGTTCCAATTTCAGGGTGGTTTGAGCCCGATAAGGCTATGTTACTAAAGAATGTCCCAATATGGGCATTTCATTGTGTGGACGATGATGTTGTCCATGTTTCAGGAACAGAAAATATGGTAAAGGCTTTAACAAATATAGGAGGGAATATCAAAGTCACTTATTACTCCGGATTAAAACACGACCATAAAGTATTCCATGAGACATACAATAATGCTGAACTTTATACTTGGCTATTAACTCACAAAAAATAGTAATCATCACTTTGGGGATTCATGGTTAGCTTGGAATTCACCGCCTATTGATTATTAGGGCGGTTTTCTTTTAGTCAAAAAAGAACTTCAAACAATTAAAAGCTTCTGAATTGACGGAGGAAATGGTCAATTATACTCTTGAAGAGGTGTCAGATGTCGAGAAATCAAAAATAAATCTTTTTTAGTCTGTTTTGAGAAAATAAATCGGAATTTCGCGCAAATCGGATTTTCTATTTTGTTTTATTGCTGGCAATGAATTGTTGATTCAATCGCGTGAGGAACTAAAGAAGCAAGAGTTAATTAGTGTGCTTGCCGAGCTTATTAAAAACTATACCCAAAAGAAACAACAAGGATAAAAACAATCAAAGCCGCACGAGGCTCAGGAGGAAACAAAAATGTCGTTTTATACATCAGTGGTAGTCAAGAAAAAGAGAGTAGCAATTTACGTCAGGGTGTCTACAGAAGAGCAAAAGAAAGAGGGATTCTCTTTAAGCGCCCAAGAAGAAGCATTAAGAAAATAATGCGAGGCTAGGGATATGAAGTTTATTATGTGTACGTAGATGGTGGGTGGTCGGGCAAAGATTTTAACCGTCCCGGGATGCAACAAATCTTGATAGATTTAAGAAAGGACAATTTGCATCCACTTACAACAGGTTATCGGAGAATGTGAGGTTGAACTATCCCAAGTTCAACAGATTATCCGAAACCTAGAAAGAGAGATTGACAAAGCAAGAGATGCGGTAAACATCAACAAGGAATTAATTATTGAGGCATTGAAACAATTTAACGAGTTGTTCAATGGTGCTTTAAATGAAGAGAAAAAAACTTTGCTTCGTGCATTAATAAAAGAAGTACATATGGAAAGCGATAGAAAGACCCTTAAGAAAATCGTCCTCTGGTTCTTGGAGGACGATGATTTCACGGAATGTGGTTTACCAGTCGGTGAGAATGGGAGAACCGTATCATAAATAACGAAGTTTTTATAACAGCTCATAAACTACCAGGACGAGGCTGCCGCCATAACCGGCGGCTTTTTTTTACCTGATTGGCAGGATTAATTAGAATGAATCCTACCTTGTCCGCTTTTTACGAATAATGGTGCTTCTTTCTAATTTTTTGTGGTACTCTTGTATAAAAAAGTAGAAGTTTGTCGAATAACGGGGTAATGCTATGAAAATTAAACTGGAATTTATATTTAGCATTCTGCTGATTCCCGTTCTGCTGTGGGGAGCGGTATCCGTACTAACCGAGAAAAAAGAAGAGACTCCCAAGGCCAATCGAGGATTTCTTGACTTAAGCGGTTATCATTTTGCGGGGAAAGACCCGATCGCATTAGACGGCGAGTGGGAGTTTGTGCCCGGCTCCTTGGTGGATACAGCATATTTCAATAGGGAAGGGGAGGGGAAGATCTATGTGCCTGTTCCTTCGCTGTGGTCAAAGTACAAGCTTGAAGGTCAAAAGGTCCCTCTCTACACGAGTGCCAGCTATCGATTGCGCATAAAGCTGCCGGACAACAATCAGGTTTGGGGCATTAAAACGACAAATATCCGCATGTCCAACGCAATCTATGCGAACGGAGAACTGATTGGACATAGCGGGATGCCAGAACGCGACCGTTCTTCTTATATGCCGCACAATACGCCCTATGTTGCCTATTTTCATAACGGAGACGATCAGCTGGAATTGGTTGTGCATGCAGCCAATTTCGATTATGCCTCCGGCGGAGGCATCGTTGCGTCTATCTATTTGGGGGATGCGGACAGCATCAACCGGTTTCGAGAGAAAGCGATGGCCTATGATTTTATTATGATGGCTTCCCTCATGATCATGGGACTATACTTTCTCGGATTTTACGCGCATCTTCGCAGGGATATCCATTTATTGTTTTTCTCGCTTTTTTGCTTTGCTATGGTCTGCTATTCCGCGACTCACGGTGAAAAAATATTGCACCTGATGTTTCAGGCTATGCCGTATGGTTTGTTCTTAAGGCTTCAAGGCATATCAACTTTGCTGATCGGGCTTTTTTTGCTGTTATATTTTCACTTTTCCTTAAAGCCGGTTTCCGCCCCAAAGGCAGTGAAAGGCTTAACGATAGCCGGCATCCTGCTCGTGTGTTCGATGTTCCTGCCTATACGCATAAACTCCATGCTGGAAGTCGTTTGCTTTATCTACTTGATAATGATCATCCTGACTATTCTATTTATTCAAGTCAGGGCAATCCTGAACCGCACGACCGGCAGCGTGTACTTAATACTAGGCACCTTTACTATGATACTGTATTTTCTAACGGGAACTTTAAATCTGATCGCCAATCTCAACATTAATGCGCTTCCTCCCTTTGTGCCGTATATTTATCTGCTTATGCTTTCTTTATTTATGGCACATCGGTTTGCAGATACATTCAATAAAAATAAGGAGCTTTCCGAACTCCTGATTCGGGCGGACCAGTTCAAGGATGAATTTCTGGCCAAAACGTCACATGAATTTCGTACGCCGCTCCACGGGATGATTGCGATTTTACAATCCATGCTTAGCCGTTCGGACAGCGGCTCTCTCACAAAAAAGCAGAGCGAGAAAGTAAATTGGGTTGTCGACATCGCCAAGCGGTTATCCGCGCTGGTCAATGATATCTTGGACCTCTCAAAGCTGAAATACGGTGAGCTGAGTATCGAAATCAAAAATGTGGACCTTTTTACCAATACATACATGGTCACTGAAGTATTTTCGTACATGCTGCAAAAAAAGATTGAGATTAAAAATTCGGTTTCACGCGACCTGCCTTATGTGAGAGCGGATGAAAACCGGCTGCGGCAAATATTATATAACTTGATCGATAACGCGATTAAGCATACGGAACAGGGTGTTATTGAAATTACAGCTTATGAGAAAAACGGCTTCATCACGGTTTCCGTGAAAGATCCGGGCTATGGGATTGAGAGAGATAAGCTTGAATCTATTTTTGATCCTTACCGGCAGTCGGGCACCTTGGAGCAAAACAAGCAAGGCATTGGTCTGGGACTAAGTATTTCCAAGCATCTGGTGGAACTGCAGGGCGGAGAAATTTGGGCCGAATCCGAGCCGGACAAGGGATCTTCCTTTATCTTCCGGATTCCTTCTGCGCCAGCGGGAGAAAGAGTGGAGCCTATGGGCGAGAACATCCATTATGGAGCTGCCCATGAACAGACAGGCTATTCTGATTTTCCTGTTATAGCGGGAGATCCGGAAGGAAAAAAAGTGATTATAGCGGACGATGACGATACGAATCTTAAAGTTCTGATCGAAACGCTGGAACCGGAGGGTTATTATATCATCGGAGTGAACAATGGGGCGGATGTGCTGAAGCAGCTGACCGAACATGCCGATGTGGACTTAATTCTTCTTGATATTATGATGCCGGGAATGTCAGGCTATGAGACCTGCCAAAAAATAAGAGAAACCTACACGTTGCCGGAGCTGCCTGTTCTTATGCTGACAGCGGCTATACTGCCGGCGGACATGGTAGCAGCCTTCCAATCCGGCGCCAATGATTTTTTGCATAAACCGTTCGATTCGGTTGAATTGAAAGCTAGAATCAGCAATTTGATTATGCTGAAACAATCGGCGCGAAGAGCGGTATCGATGGAGGTGGCGTTTTTACAAGCGCAGATTAAGCCTCACTTTCTATATAATGTGTTAAATTCCATTCTATCATTAAGCTATATGGATATTGATAAAACAAGAAGCATGATTACGAGTTTCGCCGCCTTTTTAAGAGGAAGCTTCGATTTCAGCAATACGAACCGGCTCGTGACGCTGGAGAAGGAGCTCTTCCTGGTTCATACGTACGTTGAAATTGAAAAAGCGCGTTATCCGGAGCAATTCACCTTTGAGCTGGAGAAGGAGACCGGCATCAACTGCCTGATCCCTACGCTGCTATTGCAGCCGATTGTGGAGAACGCGATACGGCATGGCGTGATTAAGAAAGGCGATAACGGCAAGGTGAAGCTGACTATTCAACGAGCGGGAAAAATGGCCGTATTTAAAATTGAAGATAACGGGGCGGGGATGTCCGAGGAGCAAGTGCATCAAATATTTTCCAGTCACGATCTTGGAAGCGTCGGGCTGTTAAACATCTCCAAGCGGATTCATCAGCTCCCGGAAGCATCCTTCCTGGTGAAGAGTGAACCGGATAAGGGCACAACGATTACGATTACAATACCATACTATAATCCAAATTGAAGAGAGAGTGATTATTCTGAGAGCTGTCTTAATAGATGATGAGGTGCTGGCGATCAGCCTGCTGGAAAAGCTATTGCTGGATATCGGGGGGGTTCAGATTGCGGGAAAATTTACGAATCCCAATGCCAGTATGGAACTGATTAAAGACTTGAATCCGGACATTATTTTTCTGGACATCGAAATGCCGAATGCAAACGGCATTGAGGTTGCCGAACGCTTAAGCCAATACGGCATGGATGCGGATATCGTTTTTGTCACCGCTTATAACCAGTATGCGCTGGATGCTTTTAATGTCCACGCACTTGATTATGTTTTAAAGCCTGTTGAACGAGACAGATTAAGAAGGACGATCGAGATGATATTGAAAAGAAGGAGGACATACACTTCTTCTGTTCCTTATAACGACGGGTTTAGAGCGCGTTTCATGGGCCATTTTGAGCTGTATGACGCTCAGGGTCAGCCATTGAAGTGGCGGACAAGAAAGGTGAAGGAGCTGTGCGCATATTTGCTGCACCATGCAGCCCCGATGCACAGAAGCCAAATCATAGAAGATTTATGGCCGCAGGAATCGCTGGAGAAGGCGTCGATTCTGCTGCACACGAGCATTTATAAACTGCGGAAAGAATTGAAAATACAAGGCAATGATAATCCGATTATCTATCAGGATGAGCGCTATTCCATTCGTATCGATCAGACAAGCGATGTGGAATCACTGCTAGAGGCAATAAATTTCTTCAAACCAAACAAAGAAAGCCTCGTTAAGCTGCTTGATTTATATCGGAACGACTACCTTGACGGAGAGGATTATCATTGGTCGATTCCGCATAAGGAAAAAATAAAGGAAAAGTTTAAGCGATTATTGGAAGGGGCAGCGTTCCGGCATGACAATGGGCTGGCCAGGCCGGATTATTTTAAAGACATTATGGATAAATTGCTTGAAATGGATCCGTTCCAGGAGCGATATTCTAGGGAATTGATAAGCTATTACCTTCAATCGGGTGCAGAAAGACAAGCGGCCGAGGTTTACCTTAGACTGAAAGAGCAGCTTTGGGCAGAGATGGGTGAAACGCCTGAAACAGAAACAGAGGAACTCATTCACAGCTATCTTGTATAGTTCAGATTGAACAAAACTACCTGTTCTTTTTGGGGTAGTTTTTATGTTTATGTCAAACTTTGATGAAAATGTTCAGAATTTGTCCAGTGCCTTGCACTAGAATGGTGGAACGTAAATGTTAACTACTATTTTAGAAGCGGAGACATGAGAAAAATGAAAAGAAGCTTATCGTTGTTAGTTATTGCGGCCATGATTGTTTCTCTTTTTCCAGTCCTTCCGGCAACTACGCAGGCATCGGCTATAGGCGGTGCCCGGGCTGTATTTGGCGGCGAGGGAGGAACGGAGCTGTTCCTGGGCGGCAATTATATCGAGCTGGGAATCAGCAACTGGGGTGATTTCGGCACTAAAGGCGCAAAACCGGCCAATTTCCGGGGGACGGATGGAAATCCGGGTGTAGGCATGAGTGCCGACCACGATGGCTATGGGCAAGGTCTTGATAAGCCTGTCGATTATTATTTGCCCGGAACGCCGGAAGAGCGTTTTGCTGTTGGATACAAGGTTGGAGGAAGCACCTTTGCCCAATCCAATTCATCCCTCATGAACACAAAGCAAATGCCCACTACGGTTACGAATAACTCTGATCTGGAGAATGGCCTCCTGAAGGCAACAGTCGTCTCGACGTGGGCGGGTAAGATGGAGATCACTCAGGTCATCAGCTTTAAGGTCAATGACAAGTATTACCGTAATGAAGTTACGATTAAAAACTTGTCTGATCAAACCTATGAAAGCGCCCGTTTTATGCGAAGCCTTGATCCGGATAATTCGGTCTTTCAGGGAGGCTCCTACAGTACTGCGAACACCGTTACTCACACGGCAGCCGAAGACGGCAGAGCGGTAGTGAAGGCAGAAACCTTTG
Organism: Paenibacillus abyssi; assembly: GCF_014640295.1. GTDB lineage: Bacteria > Bacillota > Bacilli > Paenibacillales > Paenibacillaceae > Paenibacillus_D > Paenibacillus_D abyssi. Next base: position 45,884 of record NZ_BMGR01000018.1, read on the forward strand.
ATAACAATGATCCGATGTATCAAGCGTTCAATTCAAGAATTCCTTTCTTCTTTTATTCCAGCGATCCGCGGGCTGTCGCATCGGTATTTGGCTTTTCCAATACAGATCCGTATGCAGCGGCAGCTTACGACACACCAAGCGCAAAAGGAAAGACAATACAATTAGATATCGGCATTACAATGACATGGGATTCCGCAGAACTGGCTCCCTCTCAAAGTAAAAGCTTTGTCTACTTCACCAGCTTGGATGAGCGCGATTTTTCCGCGGTAGAAGCCGAGATTATCATCGGCGAAGGCGGAGGCGCTGCAGACATCGTAGAGTCGTCTAACAATGACGGATCGTTAACCGGAAAACAGAAGGTTGTAATCCGCGGTGCCGCGTTCAAAGAAGAGCTTGATAAAACCGGTATTCGAATCAACAATCTTCCTCCAGGATTGGATTTTGATTTTGTTAGAAAAAGCAGTACGGAAATTGAAATTAGTTTCACAGGCAACGCCGTCAGGCATAACCGCGAATTTTCGGTGAAAAATGCTTCCGTTTCGATTGGGAAGGAGAATCTGGTGGATGCGGCAAAAGGACTCACCAGCGAAACGTTTAATATCACGTTTTTCGATCCGGCCCGCATAGTTGCAGACAACAGTGTTGTGTCCGAAAGCGTATACGGCTCCGGGGTTATTACGGATTCCTTATATATTACGTTAGCCAACGGCAAGTTTGCCGCTGACATTGCCGCTGCCGATGTGCTTGTCAACCATTTGCCTGAAGGCTTGGGCACAACGGTTACTAGAGTGTCGGACTCCCAAATCAAAATTGATTTTACGGGAACTGCAAATAGTTTGAATGATGTTTTTAATGCAACGGTTACCATCAATTCCGAAAAAATTGCAGGCAGCCATGCACCGTTAACGACCAATACATTCAAAATCAATTTTGAGGAAGCGGAGCCGTTTCTAACGGTACAGACGCCTGTTTTGTTCGAATCTGACCGGAATGATGGAAGTGTATCGGACAAACTGATCATGAATCTGGTAAATGGCACCTTCGGAGAAAGCATTAGCGCAAGCGATGTGAATCCGATCGGCTTCCCTTCAGGATTAAGCGTTGGAAGTGTAGAACGGACCGGCAGTACGCAAATCACTATCTCGATCGCCGGAAATGTACCGGGCCATAGTGTGACGGAGAGTGTATATGACGCACAAGTAAGTGTCGCGGGCAATCAGATTATTTCTCCTCTCACGGAAGGGTTGACGGAAGGAATCGAATCCAATACGTTTGCGATTCTGTTCCAGGAGCCGCTGCCGATGATCGAGGTATCTCCGGATGTGATTGGCGATAACGAAGATGGCAGCATCTCTGAGACCATAACCGTTTCTTTAAAGAACGGTACATTTAAAGAAGATGTAGCCGGCGGAATCGTTGTAAACAACCTGCCGGAGGGACTGGAGATTTCGGTTGTGCGAATAAGTGCGACCGAGCTGAAGGTGTCCTTTGTGGGCAAAGCGACAAAGAAAGATATGTCTTCCGCGTTTGCGTCGATTACTGCAGATCAAAGTATTGTAGACGGAGCGGAAGCTTCGATGACGTCAAACAACTTTAATTTGGACACGCCAAAAGATTCAAGAATTGCGGCACTAGATAAGGACCATTTGACTTGGGAGCTTATAAGAAAAGCCAATCTGATTCCAAATGGGGTAAAAACAGAGCTTGACCTCATTACGGCCGGCAGATACGGCAGTGCGATTGTCTGGACTTCCAGCAACGAAGCTGTGATCAGCACAGCGGGAATTGTAACGAGACCCGCATACGAGGAAGGCGACAAAACGGTCACCTTGAAAGCGATCATTGCAAGCGGTGACGTTACAGTAGAAAAAGAGTTTACAGTCACTGTAAAGAAACGTATCGATACGGATGAGCAAGCCGTAAATGAAGACAAGTCGTCTTTGACCTGGGATGTCATTAGAGAATTAAATGAACGTCCTAATGCCGTAAGAACAGCATTGAACCTTCCTCAAGCAGGCGAGAACGATACCGAAATTACCTGGACATCCAGCAATGAAGATGTCATTAGCGCAACAGGTACGGTAAACAGGCCGACGCACACAGATAGAGATCAAACGGTTACCTTAACGGCAACGATCAAAAGAGGCGACGTTGTTCAAACGAAACAATATGTACTGACAATCAAAGCTGTGCCGGCGGATGCAAAAACATGGCTGGCGGAAGATGCGGATCTCCTCGCCATCGGGTATGCGGAAGGTGATCATGCGGATTCCGTTACGCAGCATGTAACGCTGCCCGCAGCAGGCGCGAACGGCACGAATATTGTATGGACCAGCAATTACACGGATGTGGTTAGCGCTGCCGGCGTTGTGAACCGCAAAGCCGGCGATACGAAAGTACGGCTGACGGCACGGCTTTCGATGGACGGATTTTTCCGCGATAAAGATTTTTATCTGCTTGTAAAAGGTACCAGCACTTTTAATTTAACAAACGATGCCGATCAGCTGGAAGTTATTTTCAGCTCCGGTGATGACGCCAATCATGTAACGAAAAATGTATTTTTGCCGAGAAAGGGCGAGAGCGGCTCTGATATCGAATGGAGCGCCACACCGGAAGGAATGATTGATCCGTTAACAGGAAAAGTCACGCGTCCGGGTCCCGGTCAAGGCGATCAGACGATTACCCTTACCGCAATATTAAAAAATCCGGCTAATCCGTTGGAGAGGATTACTAAGGTGTTCGTCGTAAACTTGAACGAGATGTCAAATTCAGAAGCAGTCAAGGCTGCGGCCAGAAATTTAACGATCGCTAATGCATTTAGTTTCGGGGCGGACGATACATGGGAAAGCATTACGACCAACTTTCTGCTGCTGCAAACAGGCGATTATGGCGCAGCCATTTCCTGGTCCTCCAATAATGAAAATGTCGTAGATTTTGGCGGCGTGGATGTAAGCGGAAAATTAAACGCCGACGTCAATCGTCCGCAAACACAGGATGCTACTGTTATCTTAACGGCAACCCTTACGGTTGGAGACGCTTCGGTGTCCAAAAACTTCCTGCTTGTTGTTAAAAACAAAAGTGTGAACAAAGAAGCATCGAGTACAAGACAAATCAACCGTACATCTGCTGTAAATACAGGTAATACGGAATCTCCTTCCTTTAAAGAGGAGCTCGTGAATGTTTTAAGAACGACACTGGATGACGGCCGAAAAGTGGATGCCATCATTATGGATGGCGCTCAAATCAATTCTTTAACCGAGAGAATCAATCCAACGGATCCTGATGACCGTAACCGCATTGTAACCCTTTCAATGGACCAGCCTGCAAGCGATAAATCGGATGAAATGGCATTCGAAATTCCAAGTTCATCGGTATCGACGATGGCAGGACGGAATGCAAACCTTGAAATTGCAACCGAAGAGGCATCCATTCGTTTACAAAGCAGTGTACTTGCCGAACTGAGCGAGCAGGGTTACGATCTTTACTTCCGGATCATACCTGTCATGATAGAGACGGAACAGAGAGAAGCATTGACCCAGGTTCATGTGAATCCGCTCGTACATCAAGCTGCAGCGGGTAAGGAAATCGTTGTCTTAAGCCACCCGAGGAAGATTGAAACGAATTATAAAGGGTTCAAGACGAAGGTAGTATTCCCGTTAACGGATATTGAAGTGCCTTCCGATACGGCTCAAAACCGTGACGATTTCTTAAACAGCCTGCGAGTATTTATTGAGCACAGCGACGGAACGAAAGCGCTGCTTGCAGGCGACATCGTATTTAACCAAGCCGGTGAGCCGACAGGCATTGAAATTGAGATCGAAAAGTTCAGTAGATTCCAGATTATCCAATTTAAACAGAATAACGGATTATCTGCCGTTACTCCGCAGCAGCCGGCTAGTCCCGTTGGAGTAACTGCCGAACAGGCAGATCAAAGCGGCGTCACATTGAAATGGAATCCGGTACCGGGAGCGACATCGTATAATATTTACGTTGATGGTGTTCGTATTGCTTCCAATGTAAATGATTCCAGTTATAATGTAACGGGACTTGCTGCAGGCAAAACCTATATCTTGACGGTTACGGCCGTCGTTAACGGCGTGGAATCCAAGCAGTCGGAAAGCGTGTCGGTTACAGTTCCTACAGCGGCAGGTCAGCATATGAAGTATATTGAAGGTTATCCAGGCGGCATGTTTATGCCTGAACGGAATGTGACCCGTGAGGAAGTAGCCGCTATCCTGTTCCGGATTTATCAGCTTGCTGATGCTGATCTAACCGGTTCGGAAATCGCGTATACGGATGTAAGCAGCATCAATTGGAGCGCGGATGAAATCGCCGCCGTTACGAAAGCGGGTATGATGAACGGATACCCGGACGGTACATTCCGGCCGAAACAACCGATTACCCGGGAAGAAATGGCAGGTCTTGCAGCTCGTCTTAAGCAGGTTGAAGGTAATGGAGCTGATCGCTTCTCGGACATTTCGGGCAGTTGGGCACGCGATGCTATCAATGCTGCAAATCAAGCAGGCCTGATTACCGGTTATACGGATGGAACGTTCCGTCCAAAAGCGAATACTACCCGTGCTGAAACGGTAACGTTATTCAATCGTCTGTTGAACCGGGGACCATTAACAGGTGTAACTACGCCATCGTGGACAGACGTCAGCGCAAAACATTGGGCATACGGCCACATTGAAGAGGCTTCAACGGATCATCATTATGTTATTGAAGAACAAGGAGAAGTGCTCTCTAATTAGTAATTGCGTATGTATCTGAAAAAAGAGTTATGTTCATTCCTCACTTGCGGATGAACGGAAAAACGGAGCCGCGCGCATGTGCAGGCTCCGTTTTTTATTTCGCTGGACCGTGATACCAATAAAGTCATTGGCCTCTTTATATGCTATGAAGAGCTTGTAAATTTTTTCGGAGGATATTTTGGACTGTCTTTATATTTCTCACCTTTCTGAGGTTGCCACTGTTACACACATCTGATACATTGGGCTCAGGGTCAAACAATGTTCGTTCCTGCGCGCGGACCGATCCGACAGTACAAGCTTCGGGAGGTATGGGATTGATGGACAAAATTCATCATGAGACGTTTTTGCTGGATTTAGGTGAAGGGCTGCGGCTTCGGGGGGACGTGAGGCTCGCGGCGGAGGGAGAAGGACTGCGTCCCATAGTCATCTTCGTTCACGGCTTCAAGAGCTTCAAGGATTGGGGTTTCTATCCTTATGTGACAGAGCGATTCGCGGCACGGGGCTTCTATACGGTCACCTTCAGCTTCTCGTGCAGCGGGGTGAACGAGACGGATTTCGACGAGCTGGATAAGTTTGCGGTCAATACCTATTCGCGCGAGCAGCAGGACCTGGGAGTACTGCTGCAGGCGATAAAGGAGAATCGCCTGCCGATGGCCGAATCGGCTGATCTGGCGCGGATCGGACTGATCGGTCACAGCCGTGGCGGTGCGAACAGCGTCATTTTTGCAGGGGAGCATCCGGAGATTGGGGCCGTTGTTACCTGGAACGGAACGGCCTACGTGGATTTGTTCGACCAAAAATTCAAGGACGAGCTGCAGAAGAACGGCGTTGCCTATATCCCGAATACCCGGACGAAGCAACAGATGCCGATCAGTCCGGTATTTTATGAGGATTTGGAACATAACCGGGAGCGGTTCGATGTGATCCGTATTATGCAAGGGTTGCACACGCCGGTGCTGGCTTTGATGGCGGAGCAGGATGGAGCCCGTCTCCGGCGGGGATTCGATGAGCTCCGGGAGCATGCACCTCAGCACCGGTATAAGATCATTCGGGAAACTGGACATACGTTCGGAGCGGTGCATCCGTTTGCCGGTTCGACGCCGCAACTGGAAGAAGCATTAAGCTTATCCTTCGATTTTCTGCGGGAGAAGCTGGGTTAAGCCAAATTACTTTTGGAGGCTTAATATGGACACACCTGGATCTTATTATAAAAATGCGCAGTACCGTTTCTTATTGATTTCTGGGCAAAAATTAAGTAATCTATTTCAGTAAGGTCGGTATTAGAAGTGGCGTGGTCCGATAATTTAATTCAATTTAGGAGGGACACTAGTATGAATTATGTTACCCTAAACAATGGTTTAAAAATGCCCCAACTCGGGTTTGGCGTTTGGCAAGTAGAAGATGATGCGGCTGAAGCAGCTGTCTCCAAAGCGCTTGAAGCAGGTTACACGTCCATTGACACTGCGATGATTTATAAAAATGAAAAAGGTGTCGGGAGAGCGATTCGACAATCGGGTGTTCCTCGTGAACAGTTGTTTATTACAACAAAAGTCTGGAACAGCGATCAAGGCTACGATAACACCTTGCGCGCATTTGATGAAAGTCTTGAAAGATTGGAACTCGATTATATTGACTTGTATTTAGTCCATTGGCCTACTCCTCAATATGATCAGTACATTGATACATATAAAGCTATGGAAAAGCTGTATCGTGAAGGGCGAGCCAAAGCGATCGGCGTATGCAACTTCGAAATTGAGCATTTGGAACGCTTGCTTAACGAATGTGAAGTGAAGCCTGTTTTAAACCAGGTTGAGTGCCATCCGTATCTTGCTCAGAATGAGTTAAAAGAATTTTGCGGCAAGCATGATATTTTTGTGGAAGCATGGAGCCCTCTGGATCAGGGAGGCGATGTGTTGAAGGATGAAGCTATCGTGAAGATTGCCGAAGCCACTGGCAAAACACCGGCTCAAGTCGTGCTGCGCTGGCACTTGCAAAGCAACTCCATCGTGATTCCGAAATCCGTAACGCCATCACGAATCGAAGAGAACTTTAACGTGTTTGATTTTGAGCTGACCGCGAATCAGATGGAACAAATAAATCAACTCGACTGCGACCGGCGCAAAGGTCCGAAGCCAAGTGAAATGAATGTGCGATAAATTGATTAAATAAAAAATGGTGCTTATCAGCTGGTCCTATGCCCCAAGTAAAGCGGTTATACCGTGTTTATTTGGGGCATGTCCTTTTGGGCTAAGATCCCAGGGAATTTAAGGATGATTCTAAAGTCCGCACGCACCACTAAAATGCGCAAAGGTTATAAATTGCTGTGATGCCTACTTTTTTGCGCGGTTCTAGACTATTTGCGAACCAGTACTTGCTATAATAATATTAAATTCCAAGTTTTTAATATCTAATCATTTTTTTGGAAATGAGGTTTTTATTAATGAACCGATGGATTTTGCTTAGAATTATCGGGTTTGGCGCACTAACTTTTTTTCTTTTGAGGTATACCGTAGACGGACATTTCAATCTATACGATATAGTTCCAGCCGTTATACTGGTTGGAATTGCAACGAATGAATATTTTATAAGACAGCGAAAAAACCGCACGCTACCGAAAAAGTAGCATACGGTTTTTTGTTACCAGAAGATCATCACGTCGACGGATCAGGAGTGGAATGACAGGTCCGGATTGGATTTCCGGAGATCGTGACAGGTTTAAGGGCGGACGGCTGCGATTGTTATCACTCATCGTTTTTGACCATCGTGCAGACCGACCGGGGGGGTTGAGAATTTTCCCGAAGATGATAGGATGGAACTAGTGCATATGATATAGGGGGGGCGTTGGATTTGCGTAAAACGGCCATGATCGTACTGGGACTGATCGCCGTCGTCCTTTGCTATTTTACATTCGTATCGGCAGGGGAGGCATTTCGTGCCGATTGGCCGCTGCCGCGCGCCTTGGACGAACAGCAGGCACGATATCGCCTATTGCTGATTACGCAGGAGCTGGAAACGCCGTTCTGGAACAAAGTCGGTGACGGTGCGCTTGAGCAAGCGAAGAAGGTAGATGCAAATCTGCAAGTATGGGGGAGCTACGGCAGAAACGAGGACGATTTTCTAAAGAAAATTGAAATTGCTATTACGTCCAAAGTCGACGGCATTATTGTACAAGGGTTGGACACAGCCGAGTTCAAGGAACTGACGAAAATTCAAGCCGGTTTATACGGTATACCCGTCATTACGGTGGCCAACGACGTTCCGATGCAGGAAAGTCTGAGAAGGACGTACGTCGGATCCGATCATTATTCGGCCGGGCGGATGATCGGGAGAGAGCTGGCAGCCGACATGGGACCGGCGGGCACGGTCGTTCTGATCGGCGACAGCCGACAGCAGTATTACCAGAAACAGCGGCTGGACGGCATTCAAAACGTGCTGAAAAATTATCCGGATATCGTAACGGTATACGCGGAAACGGCTGATGCGAGGGAAAGTGTCATTGCCGCAGCCGGGGACGTCATGAACCGATTTCCCGACACGGACGCTTTCATCGCGGTGAATGCCAACATTGTGGAGGCTTTGGTCCAAGCGATCGGAAAGCGCTTTCAAATTAAACCGTACCATATATATTCCTTTGACGACAGTCCCGAGTCGTTGTCATTGTTGAAGGAAGGGAAGCTGGACGGCATGATCGAGCAATCGCCCGAAGTGATGGGTAGACTGAGCGTGGACCTGATGGTGAAATGGCTGAACGGCGAGACGATCCCGCTCGATATGAACGGCTATTATACCGACATTCATATGTTGAAGGCGATGGACGCGCCATGACCAGCATTCAGAAGAAAATATGGCTACTCGCCTCGGTCGTGCTTAGTATTATGGCGGCAATATGGATCGCGCTTACGTATTATAACCAGAAGTCGCAAGACCAGTACAACGATATATTACAGCGCTATTTGCGCATGAACGAAGTGACGATCGCTAGCCAGCAACTGGTCGCGGCGCTGAATAATTATCTGCGCTCGCCGACGCCGAAGCAAATGGAGGAGTTGCAGGCGCGCGAAGACACGCTTCGTCAAACGAAATTTGAAGTGCAGAGTCTCCGAAACACCGACAACGACTTTGAATTAAGCAATTACGTTCATTTGATCGACAGCCTCGTCGGGACGACGGACCGTTCGCTTCTGTTGTTTCAAGAGGAGAAAGACGCCGAAGCGTCGGGAAAAGCGTTCTCCGAAGCGACGCGCATTGCCATGTATATTTCAGAAATGACGCTCACCTTGATCGATAAAGAGTTAAATACATACGACCGGTTTTACCGGGGGATCATTGAGCAGTCGGAGGCGCTCAAGAGGCTCGGGATGTGGCTGCTCCTGCTGATCACGTTCTTGCTCGCGCTGTTCACGTACTGGTTTTCTTTAAGCATTACGAGGCCGGTGTTGACGCTGATTCAGGCGGCCAAGGAGCTGTCCCGGGGGCGGTTCGACCTGAAGATCGAGGTGGCATCGAATGACGAAATATCGTTTCTTGCCAAAATGTTCGATCGGATGCGCATCAATATTAATAACTTGATCGTGGAAATTCAGGAGAAGGCCCAGCTCGAGAAGGAGCTTCAGCAAAGCAAGCTGCTGCTCCAGGAAAGCCAGCTGCGCAGCCTGCAAAGCCAGATCAACCCGCATTTTTTGTTCAACACGCTCGATACAATTTCCAAGAAGGCGTATTTGGAAGGATCGGAAGAAACGAGCGATCTGCTCGTCAACGTCGCCGACCTCTTGCGCTACAATCTCAAGCGATTGGACCGCTCGGTTACACTTTATGACGAAGTGAGAGTGCTGCGGCAGTATATCGAGATTCAGATGGCGAGATTTTCGGAGCGGCTGCAGTTTTATACAGAAATTGACGAGTCGTGCCTGCATGTGCAAATGCCGGGTCTTACGCTGCAGCCGATCGTGGAGAATGCCGTCATTCATTCGATCGAGCCTCGTGAGGAGGGGGGCGTGATCTGGTTCCGGGTTATCGACGGGCCGGACCGGGTGACGCTTGAGATCGAGGACGACGGGCCCGGTATCGCGGACCATAAAGTCAGGGGGATTATGGAGGAGCATACGTTCGAAACGGAGGGGCATTCGACGGGCATTGGATTTAGTAACGTCGTCAAGCGGTTACGGCTGTTTTACGGTATTCCGGACGTTCTGGACATCGAGAGCGTCGCGGGTTCGGGCACGAAGATCGTATTGAAACTACCGAAGATAAGGGGAAGCGAAGCGTATGTTCAAGATCTTGATCGTGGATGATGAACGGATCGAGCGGGAAGGGCTGCATGCGATCTTGAAGAATGGACTGCCCGATGTTGAGATCGAGGAAGCTCCTAACGGAAAAATCGCGTTGACATTGGTCGGATCGTTCCGGCCGGATTTGATTTTAATGGATATTAAGATGCCGGGGCTGAATGGCCTCGAGACCGTAGAGCGGATCGCTGCGGAGCATCCCGACATCCGATATATTATGGTTACTGCATTCGATACATTCGATTATGCGCTCCAAGCGATCAAGCTCGGCGTGAAGGATTATTTGCTGAAACCGACCAAAGCGCGCGAAATCGTGGAGACGGTCGGCAAGGTGCTGAAGCAAATCGAGGAGGAACGAAGATCGATTCAGGTCAGCATGCTTCAGCAGGTTGCTCTGAAGAAGGCGATGCCGCTCGTCGAAACCGACATCGTGACACAGCTGTTGTTCGACCATGTTCACGAAGTGCATCTGGAGGAGCTGGTCGGGCTTTTGGACATTCGAACGGCGAACGAGATGTTCACGATGAACGTCATGCTGCCGCCGGCCTCGGAATCGTTGTATTCCGCGGTGAAGGAGAAGGCGCGGCGGGTGGAAAGTTGCTTAGTCGGCGCGATGAACGGTCGGCAAATCCCGATCATCGTATTTCGCGAGCCGGACCGATCGTTCCGTTCGCAGGCGATGTCCTTGGCGATGGACATCCTGTCCGTGGCGGGATCCGTCCGCGGAGCGGGGTGGTTTATCGGGATCGGCAACGTTTGCGGCTCCCTGCACCAAATCCGGCAATCCTACCAAGAATCACTTATCGCTTCCATGGATACGTCGCCGGCCGTTAAATACCGGCTTTACGAAGACGTGCCGGCGCAGGGCGCTGCCAGCGTGCCTATCGGGCAAACCGGAAAACAGCGGGAGAAGCAGCTGTTCGATCACATCCGGCTCGGGCAATGGGACTCGGTCCATGCGATCGTAATCGAGATTATCGGGCGGTACGAGCACGAAGGTGCGAATTTGGTTCAGACACAGCAGCGTATGCTGGAGCTGCTGTGGATCGCGTCACGAATGTTGAGCGATATGGGCGTTGAAACGCAAGCGCCGATGTACACGTTCCAAGCGCAAGATTTTCGGCAGCTGAGAGCCGAAACCGGCAGCATGCTGGACCGGATGGAGAAGTCGTATACAGCGTATTACAGCCGGTTGGCGCCGGATACGATTCATCAAATCAAACAGTTTATCGCAGAACACTCCCACGAGAACATCTCACTTGAGGCGATCGGCAAACGAGTGGGACTCAGCCCCTTTTACATCAGCAAACTGTTCAAGGAACAACTCGGCATCAACTATATCGATTTTTTGACGGAGTGCCGTATCGAGAGGGCGAAGATGTTGATGGCCAATCCGGAGAAAAGCTTGAAGGAAATTACATTCGAGGTCGGGTATCATGATCCGAATTATTTCAGCAAAGTATTCAAGAAAATGTGCGAACTGTCGCCGACGGAATACCGAAAAGCGCTGCTGCAAGGGAAGAAAGGCTAAAGGTTGAAAATGTTACGAATGAGAGGGGGGCGAGCGGTGGAACGATTTCGAACTTCTATCAGGATGATTCTGTTCTTGAGTTTGCTCTTGCTTGCGATGGCCGGTATCCTTGCCGCATGCGAGGAAAACGACGACGGCGGCAGCGGCGCTGCTTACCAAGTCGAGCCTGCCGCTTCTCTTGCGGTGGAAGCGGCGGGCGGAGAAAGTCCGACTGCGCGGGACAAGGTGAAAATCGGCTTTTCGATGGATACGCTGTTGGAGGAGCGCTGGCTGAAGGATCGCGAATTGTTTAAAGCGGCGGTAGAGGCGCTCGGGGCAGAAGTGGACATTATGGCGGCGAACGGAGACGACGCGCTGCAGATCGCGCAGGCCGAAACATTAATCAGCCGAGGCATCGATCTTCTCGTCATTGTTCCCCATAACGCCGAGGCGATGGCATCGATCGTACAGAAAGCCCACTTAGCCGGCATTAAGGTGCTCGCTTACGATCGATTGGTGCGCAACGCTAACGTTGATATGTATGTCTCGTTCGATAACGAACAGGTCGGGGAACTGCAGGCGAAGGCAATCACTAAGTTGGTCCCCCGGGGAAAATACGTATATATTGGAGGCGCGGATACGGACAATAATGCGCATCTTTTGAAAAAGGGCGTGTTCAACGTATTGCAGCCATTGATCGACAGCGGGGACATTACGATTGTTTACGACCAATGGACGAAAAACTGGGAGCCTGCGAACGCGCTGGAGAACATACAAGCGGCGCTGGAGGCAAATGATAACGATATCGACGCCGTCATCGCCGCCAACGACGCGACGGCGGACGCCGTCATTGAAGCGCTGGCGGCACAGGGACTCGCCGGCAAGGTACCGGTTGCCGGGCAGGACGCTGATTTGAAGGCGGCACAGCGGATCGTCGAGGGTACGCAGACACTGACTGTCTACAAGCCGATCCAGTCGTTGGCGCAGGCGGCGGCTGAGCTGGCGGTGAAGCTGGCGACGGACGGTGCCGTGACGGCGAACCGGACCATCAGCAACGGGAAGGCCCGGGTGCCGTCGTTGCTGCTTGCGCCGATCGCTGTCGACCGAACCTCGATCGACGAGACGGTCATCGCCGACGGCTTCCATTCCAGAGAAGATGTGTATCAGAACGTCAAATAATAGTTCAGTAACATCAATTGCCTTCTACTATGCCTACATGGCCAGGTGGAAGGCGATTTTTTCATGTTCGGAAGAGCAGCAGTCATAAGGGCTTACTCCTGAACCTTCTTGTCTTGAAACCGGCAATTGCGAAGTCGTTATCGAATCGTGAGGGATGAAGTAACCGGAATCAAGTTCAACGGTTTCAAAGGATTCGGTACTTGCGCTGCATGGCGGCGGTCGGCCACAATCCCTCCGCAGAAAGTTTAAAAAAGTGAAGGCGATATTAAAAAAGTGCTAGTGGACAGCGCTTTCACAAGTTATCTCCGGTGATATAGTTACTTTGTCAGCCAATAAAGATTCATTCGAGAGGGGTAAACAGAAGTGAAAAAAATCATGAAACCGATTGCTTTGATGTTAGTCGTATTGATGGTTGCAGTGTTCGTTGCGGCATGCGGGAACAGCAGCGGCGGCAGCGGAAGTGTCAGCGTAGGCATCGTACTGCCGACGAAAGACGAGCCGAGATGGGTGCAGGACGAGCAGCGGTTCAAGGATGCGCTATCCGGCACGGACTACACGACCGAAATTTTGTTCAGCCAAGGCTCATCCGCGAAAGAAAAGGAAAACGTGGAAACGTTGATCAACAAAGGCATTCAAGTGCTGATCATCTGTCCGCAGGACGGCGATGCGGCCGCGGCTGCGGTCGAAGCGGCCAAGAAGGAAGGCATCACGGTTATTGCGTACGACCGCTTGATCACGAATACGGATGCGGTTGATTACTACGTGACATTCGACAGCGTCGCGGTCGGCGCAGCGCAAGCGCAATATCTGGTCGACAATGCGCAGGGCACCGGTGTACCGCTTTACTTGTACGCAGGCGCGGCTTCCGACAATAACGCGTTCTTGTTCTTCCAAGGCGCATGGAGCGTGCTTCAGCCGAAAATCGCCGACGGTACGTTCAAAATCGCCAACTCGAACGAAGCTGAAGCTTTGAAAGGTACAGCCGAACTGGCCCGCGATCAACTAGGCAAAATCATCGGCCAGGTCACGACGAACTGGGATGCGAATGAAGCGAAAAACAAAGCGCAAACGCATCTGACGGCGGCAAGTGCAGACATGAAGGGCGACGTCGCTATCCTGGCGCCGAACGACGGGACGGCCCGCTCGATCGCCGACGTATTCGCTTCCGACAGCGACGTCGCGAACTTCGTAGTAACTGGTCAAGACGCTGAGAAGGCGTCTATCCAATACATCATTGACGGGAAGCAATCGATGACGGTGTTCAAGGACGTGCGGTCGCTCGTGACGGATGCAATGGGCATGGCAGTTTCGATTCTGGACGGCAATACGCCGGAAACGACAGGCTCCTACGATAACGGCAGTATTGAAGTGAAAGCGAAGCAAACCGATGTTATCGTCGTCGACAAAGCGAACGTCAAGAGTGCACTGATCGATTCCGAATATTATGAAGCTAGCGAATTTACCGGTTTGTAATTAACAGAATATGCAACACGGAATAGTGATAGAGACTCTATCACTATTCCGCACTTGTGAAGGCAGCAGGAGCAAAGGGGGCAAACAATGAGCGAAAATATTTTGGGAATGCGGCAGATTTCCAAAGAATTTACCGGGGTGAAGGCCCTCGCGAGCGTCAATTTTAAAGTGAAGAAAGGCGAGATTCATTGCTTAGTCGGCGAAAACGGAGCGGGCAAGTCGACGTTAATGAAGGTGCTCAGCGGCGTCTATCCGTACGGCACGTACGAAGGAGATATCGTATTCGAGGGCGCCGTACAGCAGTTTCACAAGATTACCGACAGCGTCAAGGCGGGCATCGTCATCATTTATCAGGAGCTGGCGCTGTTCCCCGATTTGACGGTGTATGAAAATATTTTCGCAGGCAATGAAGTGAAGCGCGGCAAGCTCGTCGACTGGAACCGGACGATCGTTAATGCCAAGGACATGCTCCGGAAGGTGAAGCTGAACATCAATCCGGAAACGCTCGTCAAAGATTTGGGCGTCGGGAAGCAGCAGCTCGTCGAAATCGCCAAAGCGTTAAGCAAGGATGTCAAACTGCTCATCCTTGATGAGCCGACGGCGGCACTGAACGAGGACGATAGCGAAAACCTGTTGCAGCTGCTGCGGGAGCTGAAAACCCAAGGCATTACGTGCATCATGATTTCCCACAAGCTGAAAGAGGTCATCTCGATCGCGGATTCCGCGACGGTGCTTCGCGACGGACAAACGATCTGTACGTTGGACGGTTCCAAGGGCGAAATTACCGAGAATGCGATTATCAAACATATGGTCGGCCGGGAGATCAACGACATTTATCCGAAACGGCCAAATCCGTCAATCGGCGAGGACGTCCTCGAATTGCGCAATTGGTCCGCATTCGATCCTCAGCTCGGCAGGCATGTCGCCAAGAACGTCAATTTTCACGTGCGGAAGGGCGAAATCGTCGGCATCGCCGGGCTAATGGGCTCGGGCCGAACGGAGCTGGCGCTAAGCATCTTCGGCAACCCGAAAGCGTACAAACTTCAGGGTGAGCTGGTGCTGGAGGGTGTACCGCGCAAGTTCGCGCACACGAGCGACGCGATTGGGGCGGGCATCGCGTACGTGACCGAGGACCGGAAGGGCAACGGGCTGTTCTTGGCCCAAGATATCAAGAGCAACATTACCGCCGCGCATTTGCGGGGGATTTCCACGAGCGGGGTCATCAACGACAACGAAGAAGTGAAGATTGCGAGCGAATATAAAAATTCCATGCACATCAAAGCGCCCTCCGTGATACAGCTGGTCGGCAAGTTAAGCGGGGGCAATCAGCAGAAAGTGTCTCTGGGCAAATGGCTGTTCGTCGGGCCGAAGCTGCTCATTTTGGACGAACCAACGCGAGGCATCGACGTCGGGGCGAAATTCGAAATTTACACGATTATGAACAAGCTGATTAGTGAAGGCATGAGCATCATTATGATTTCGTCGGAGCTCGGTGAAGTATTGGGGATGAGCGACCGCGTATATGTCATGGCCGAGGGCGAGATCAAAGGGGAATTGTCGATCGCCGAGGCCGATCAAGAAAAAATTATGCAGCTAGCTACGCAATAGGAGGTTCACCTATGGAGTTGAATCGTAAGCCGGAGGCCGTCACGGCCGGGACGCCGGCGGGCTTCTTTCAAGAGGCAAGGACGCTAATCAAAGAAAATATCCGTGAATACGGCATGTACATCGCTTTGTTCGTCATCATGATTACCTTCACGATAATGACGGACGGACTGTTCATGTCTTCCCGTAACATAAGCAATCTGCTGGATGCGACAGGATATATTGCCGTGCTCGCGGTCGGTATGACACTTGTCATCGTCATCCGGCAAATCGATTTGTCCGTCGGCTTCGCGGCCGGTTTCCTGGGCGCCATTGCGGCGATCTTGCTTACGCAGGCGGGCGTCTCCATGTATATCACCATTCCGATTATACTCGTGCTCGGCGCTGTACTTGGACTGATCAACGGGGTACTCATCGCCAAGATCGGCATTCCGTCCTTCGTGGCGACATTGGCGGGGATGCTCGTGTTCCGCGGCGCTTTACTGCAAATTACTGAAAAAACCGGCACGATTATTATTAAGGATGAACATTTTAACGCGATCGGTAACGGGTTTATTCCCTCTATTGTTGAAGTGAACGGGCTGCATTTGCTTTCATTGGTGTTGGGCTTGTTATGCATCGTGCTTTACGTTCTGAGTGAAATTTCAACCCGCCGCAATAAACTGAAATACGAATTCGAGGTCATTTCCAAACCGATTTTCGCGTTGAAGCTGGTGTTCGTATCTGCAATAATTGCCTATATTACTTGGATTCTCGCCCAATACAACGGTTTCTCTTGGACGGTCGTCATTATGCTTCTTGTGGTCGTCGTTTATCATTTCTTGACGACCAGGACGGTTCTCGGGCGGCATATTTACGCCGTGGGCAGCAACCCGGAAGCGGCTCACCTGAGCGGAATCAATGTCAAAAAGATCACGTACATCGTGTTCGGCTCGATGGGGATGCTCGCCGCGCTTTCAGGCATATTGTTCACGTCCCGCCTCCAATCTGCTACCACGACTGCGGGCACGCTGTTTGAGCTTGACGCGATTGCCGCAGCGTATATCGGCGGCGTTTCCTCCGCGGGCGGGGTCGGCAAAGTGACGGGCGCCATCATCGGTGCGATCGTCATGGCTTCTCTGTCGAGCGGCATGAATCTGCTGGGCGTCGGGATTTCGTACCAGTATATGATTCGCGGGGGCGTATTGGCGGCGGCGGTCATTTTCGACGTCATGACACGCAAGAAGAGAGGGTAATAGGAAAGGCGGTTAAATTTGATAATCGTCATTAAAAAGCAGCAGATTTCTAAAAAATTACGAGTTTTTACGTAAATATAATTCCTGTCCATATAGGGACATTAATAAAATACAGGATGATTTTCATGGTGACTTAAACACCTGCTGTATGAAATGCGGCAGTGATAAGCTTGAGCATATTGATGCGTATCAAATCTGAGTTTTCAGGTTCGACTGCGCCGCCTCCACGATTTATTGGGGGCGGTTTTTTCATGTCTTCTCACTTTCTCAATGTGATATGATATGGCTATCAATCTATTTCTATGATTTGTTTCTGCCACGCGGCCTTATACGATTGAAAGAGCACTAGGAGGATGCAATTTTACGGGTTAAAATAGTTATGAGTAATAATGATCGGTAGCGTCAATTTTTGTGTAAGGCGGCAGGAATATCCATCGTGACGATGGATATGAGCTTATGTTTTGAATGTTCTGACGAATATTTGCGTGGGAGGCGACGATTACGGCAGCGAAGAGGACTGATTGAACGTAGATGGATGCGCCTATCGATGAGCTAGGCTTGTGTTTGTGCCTTAGGCTTTCTTAGTTTCTTGCGGAAGATCAATTTACGACTACTTTATAATCAACATACGACGTTTTACTGCCTTTTTTCCCTATCTATACTTGAATGAGCATTTTGATTCCGGGGTGCTTTTCTTTGCATGTCCCCAATTGCCGGTAACATTGTTATTCATAATCATTTATATTCTGAAATGAGAGGAGGGGATGTGATCGAATGAAAAGTATACACAGCCGGCTTCTTTTATTGCTTCTTATATTTATCATTATCCCCTATTTTATTTCGGTTGTCCTTATTTACTGGCAAACCAAATCGAACGTTGAACGGATGGAATTGAAAAACAGCAGCGAGCAATTGCAAAAGACGAGCGAGGAATTGGAGCAATATTTTCAGGAAATGATCGATCTGCCGCTGATTCTATACCGGAATCCCGAATTGTTCCGGGTGTTTGAACGAGGCTTTGAAGACTCCATCTATGTTAATCAGATCGCCATCGACAAAGGAATGAAGACATTCTACCTGATGCGGGAAGAAATCCGCCAAGTTCGCGTGTTTATCGCAAAAGGGGGAGATTCCTTTACGGTATACGATGCAATGGTCAGCGCCCGCAAACAAATGCCGGAAGTTATTGACAAGCCTTCTATTCAAGCGCTGTTAACCTCGGGAAGCACTTACTCGATTGAACCGCCGCATCCAATTGTAAATTACAATCAAACGGCTGTTTTGCCCGTATCGGACAGGACGATGGTGCTCAGTTTCCATCATAAAATTATGGACGTATTTAATAATCGTTTTCTTGGTCTTGTCACGATGGATATCGATCTGGATCGGATTTCACAAATATGTAAACGCTTTATATCAGAAGATCATGAGGCGGTGCTGCTTGCGGATTCGAACGGTAATGTTATTTATTCTTCCGATGCGGATCGGATAGGCCAAACTGCCGCTTCTGTCCATAGTACGGTGAACGGGCAAAAGACTGGCGACATTCAATTGTCGGAAGAGCTGTCAGGGGTATTAAATCAATGGAGCCTGATTAAGACTTCAACCAGCGACGTTCTGTTCAGCGAGGTTCGTCAAGCCGCCTATACGAATATTATGGTTGGCATTATCGTCGTCATCCTCGGTTTGGTGATGACCAGCATTATTTCTTACAAAGTGACTCAACCGATCAAGCTGCTTAGCCGCAAGTTGCGGAAAATCGGAGGCGAGAATTTGCTTGTTCAATTTGAAAGCGCAAGAGAAGATGAGATTGGCCATTTGGAGACGCATATCAAGGAGATGATGAGCCGCATTAATCTCCATATCGAGCGTGAGTACCGACTGGAGCTTGAGAATAAAAAAAATCAATTCCGGGCGCTTAAATCCCAGATCAATCCTCATTTTTTGAATAATGCGCTGCAGTCGATTGGAGCCGTTGCGATTCGTTCCGGTTCCCCTGAAGTGTACAAGCTGGTGACGTCCTTGTCGAAAATGATGAGATATACGCTCCGGCCGGATCATTGGGTGACCATGCGCAGTGAAGTTGATTACGTGGAGGCGTATCTGAATCTGCAGAAGGAACGTTTTCGCACAACGTTTGACTGCAGAATCGATATAGCGGAGTCTATCATGGATGTTCCCGTTCCCGCTATGATACTACAGCCCTTGGTGGAGAACTATTTCAAGCACTGCTTTGAGGAGGACGGGCGCGATACCCAGCTCAGTATTCGTGGTACGATGAACAATGAACAGCTCGTTATTGAGGTTGAGAACAATGGGCCGGGCCTCGCCGGGGAAGTGCTGGAAGAGCTCAGGTGCAAAATCAGAATGAAGGATCATGAGAGTCGGCATTCGTATGATCGCATCGGATTGAAAAACATTCATGAGCGGCTTGTACTCAATTACGGAGCGGATGCAGCCCTGGAGGTATACTCGGACAATGCAAGCGGCTTTAAAGTCCGATTGATCTTTCCCCGTGAACAAGCAATGAGCAATCAGCACAGCTTGGCTGTACACAACAGTGAGGAGGAGGAGCATAATGAGAATCCTGCTCGTTGATGATGAAGCGAATGTCCGGGACGTGATTCGTTATTTCGGCCAATGGGAGCAGCTCGGCATAGAGGAAATAAGTGAGGCTGCCAACGGCGAAGAGGCTAAAGCGTTAATCGCCCTGGAGCAGCCCGAGATTCTGATCACGGATATTAAGATGCCCAAGATGAACGGAATTCAGTTGCTGGAGTGGCTGAGTGAGATCGAATACTCGTGCAAGGTGATCATCCTCACCGGTTATGATGACTACGTCTATATGCGGAAGGCGATTAATTTCGGCGCTTACGATTATCTGATGAAGCCGGTCAACCCTGAAGAGCTTAACGTGATATTGGAAGGTGCGGTGCAGACCTGGAACAACGAGAGAGAGGCAAGGCGGGACAAGCAATCGGGGATTCATGATGAGGTGAGAAGAGAGCGCTGGAGCCGCAACGTAAACGCAGCTTGTGATGGGCGGCCGTATGACCGGGACATCTTGACCGAAAGCATCCCCTATGCAGAGAACTATGAATTTACGCTCATTTATTTTTATCAATCCCATATGCCGGAGAGTTATATAAAACGTCTATCGGAGGAGTTGATTGAACTGGACTTTGGCAATGTATTTTCTTTGCAGACCGAACGCCATTTATACGTAATGATTAGCGCCGCGGGCAAGCTGCAAGCGATTGAGCGATGGATTGCGAAGCTGGTTGACATTCCAGTTCGCCTGACCGGTGCATTTCCGGTCCGATCTTTGGAGGAACTGGCCTTCGCGTATGAGGAAGCCAAGCAAGCAATGCAAGCCAATCAATTCAGAATGATCCATCAATTAAGCCCTCAGGATGACAGCAGGCGCATCCAGGATATTGTCACTTTTGTAAACAGCCATTTCACCGAAGAAATCAGTCTGGACCTGTTGGCGCGCCGCTTTTTCTTTAGCCGCGAGCATATTTCGCGACGGTTCAAGCAGGAGGCGGGGATGACGCTTTCCGACTATTTGAATCAGTTGAGAGTGGAGCAGGCCAAAAAATGGCTTCGTGAGACAGAGGATAAAATGTTCGCCATTTCCGTCAAGCTGGGGTATCAGGATGAGAAATATTTCTCCAAATTATTTAAGCGAATGGTCGGCATGACGCCAATGGAGTACCGCGACGGCAAGGCAGGGGGAACAAGTTGAGCAGAAAACGGATTATGGTTCTATTGTCATCAGCTATTGTGCTTGTTGCGCTGCTCGTGACAGTGGTATATTATGCTCATTCCAGCCTCGAACAGGAAGGACAGGCTACGTTGCCAAGCGGGGAAAACAATAAAATTACGCTGGAGATTCTTAACCCGAAGGTGGAAATTGCATCGCAATTCGAACAAATGGTGAATGATTACATGAAGGAACATCCGCATGTGCAGATTAACGTCCGTACGGTCGGCGGCGGGGCGGATGACCGCGCTGAGTTGCGGGCCATGTTTGCGTATGGTCAGGGACCGGATATATTTACGAACGGAGGCTACGAGGAAGCCAGATTGTACCGCGATTATTTGGAGGACTTATCCGATCAGCCATGGGTTCAAAATGCGATTGACATGGCGTTGGAGCCGATGACGCTGGATGGTAAAGTTTACGGCATGCCGGTCAACATTGAAGGTTACGGGTTTATTTATAACAAAGATTTATTCAAGCAGGCGGGGATTGTGGAACTGCCGACAACGTTATCCGAATTGACGGAATCGGCAAGCAGGCTCAAATCGGCCGGCATTACTCCATTTGCGAATGCTTATGCGGAGAAATGGGTACTCGGTGTTCACCTGATCAATATTGCATTCGCCCATCAGGACAATACCGATGAATTTATTAGAAATTTGAGTCGAGGTACAGAGAGTATCGAAGGGAATCCGCACTTTCTTGATCTATTAAAACTTCTGGATGTAACACTTGAATATGGAAATGATCAGCCGTTGACTTTCGACTACAATGCGCAGGTGAGCGAATTCGCGCAAGGTAAAGCGGCTATGATCCAGCAGGGAAACTGGATTCAACCGATGCTCGATCAAATCACCTCGAACATGAATATCGGTATGCTGCCGATCCCGATTAATGACAATCCCGGCAATGATGCATTAGCGGTTGGAGTTCCTAATAATTGGGTGATTAACAAAAAAAGCTCCGAACAAAAGAAAGCGGAGGCCAAACTGTTTTTAAATTGGATGGTTTCATCCGAGCAGGGCAAAATGCATCTCGTCGAGCGTCTGAAATTTATTCCGGCGTTCCATCATATTCAGACGGATTCCCTGGGGCCGTTGGCTGATGATATTTTGCGTTATTCTTATGAAAACAAAACGTTATCATGGAATTGGTATACTTATCCGGATGGTGTGTCCGATTATGAGTTTGGCCCTGTTATGCAGGCTTATATCGGCGATCAGATGACAGCGGAGCAGGTACTGCAGCAGCTGCAAACTTTATGGGAGACGACCAACGAACACCAAACTGTCGATGAATAAACCGGGATGAGTTTTAGGACCGAGGGTTCCTAAACTCATCTTATTTATTAATCGGCAGTTTTATCAATTTACGACGATTTTTCGATCAATTCCCGGCGTTTTCGGGAGCTGCCCCCCTTTTCTATAATGATCATAACGATAAGTAAACGCTATCATTTCAATTTGAAAGCATTTATAAATCGTTCGCCAAGACCTTCAACAGGTCAAGCGACATCATATTTGGAGGGGTTCAGATTGAGAAAAACATTCGTATCAGTTCTAGTCTTATTGCTTGCGGCTGTACTTGTATTGACAGCTTGCGGAGGAACGGGCAACACAACGGCCGAATCAAATACAAATAATTCGACCGCAACAAATAACAATCCGTCAGCAGTCGCCGAGGATGAGCCGGTTACGATCATTATTGCAAACGGCAAAGGCGAGCTCACTGCACTGTATGAACAAGCTGCAAAAGATTTCATGACGGAGAATCCGAACATTACTGTTGAGGTCCATACAGGGGCGGTTGGTGATTCTCTAAGTGTGCTGGATCGGCTGACCTCATCGGGCGTTGTTGTTACGCTTGCTATGGTAGAGCCTAATGGCGTACTTGAGAAGTATAAAGATTTCGGCATCGATCTTTCAGGAGAACGGTGGGTGGAAGAAACAAATGACGCCATCAAAAATGCGGAAGGCACCATTGTCGGGTTTCCATTTTCGATCGAGGGCTTTGGACTTGTATACAACAAGCAAGTTGTCGAGAATGCCGTTGGCGGTTCTTTCGATCCGTTCTCCATCAATACCCGAGATAAGTTGATAGCCTTGTTCGATCAGCTTCAGGCTTCCGGTGTGCAATACCCGGTAGCTTATCAAACAGAGGGCTGGTCGGTGAGCAATCATTACAGCTCGCAATTTTTGAACCAGGCGGAGGATCCGAATTCAATCGTCAATCAGTTGAAGGCAGGCACCTTCGATCTGGCAAGTAATGAAGTATGGAACGGCTATTATGACACGATGGATTTGCTGGCTTCCGAACAATATAACAAATACGGAGAGCGTCCGATTGGACAATACTACGATGACGCACATGTTTCGGTAGGAAAGGGCGAATCCGCGATTCTGTTCAATGGAAACTGGGCATTCGATTCGCTTCAAGCCGTTGCAGGCGATTCCTTTGGATTTATTCCAGTCCCGGTCGACAACAATCCCGACAATCCTCTTAACAACAAAATTGTTGCCGGTCCTACGAATATCTACATTATTAACAAAGACGCAACGCCGGCGCAGCAGGAAGCGGCCAAAAAATATTTGAATTGGCTTGTTTACGACGAAGTCGGCCAAGATTGGCTTGTGAATAAAGCTCAAGTGATCTCCGCTTTCAAGAACAATCCGCATAAAGTGACGAACCCGCTCGGCGCAGCGATTGCGGTGGCGATCGCGCAAGGAAAAACGATGCCGTTCAGCACCAACTATATTGTGCCTGGTGACTGGTTTTCCATTCTTG
The DNA here is from genome assembly GCF_014640295.1 of Paenibacillus abyssi. Classification (GTDB taxonomy): domain Bacteria; phylum Bacillota; class Bacilli; order Paenibacillales; family Paenibacillaceae; genus Paenibacillus_D; species Paenibacillus_D abyssi. The sequence continues at coordinate 69,475 of NZ_BMGR01000018.1, forward strand.
GTCCGGAAGTGCAGCAGTATATTGACAAAAGGAAATCACGCGAGGATCTTGCCCAAGCTATTCAGTCCTATTACACAAGCAATTAATCTCAATACTCGGTAGTTTCCTTTTGTCTGATCAATGGGGTGAGAAGCACGCTCGCCCCATTGTTCGTTAATTTCGTTCAAGGGTGTGAAGTGGCTCATGATATCGAGGCAAAGAGTAATGAAACGGCTGGGCAACCAGTTATTTTTCACGGGACCGACAATGATTTTCTTTTCAATTGCTCTGCTGATCCCATTTGTTTACGGTTTTTATCTCACCTTGATGAAGATGGCAACCCCGGTAAGCCCGATGGAATACGCGGGGGTTGAAAACTATCTTCGGGCAATCCGCGATAATAAATTTTGGGATTCCATGTGGCTGACGATCAAATATGTCGGAGCGACCATTGTGCTGGTCAATGTAACCGGCTTTGCTTTGGCATATTTAGTGACCTCTGGACTGCGAAAGCAAAATTTTTTCAGAACGGCCTTCTTTACCCCGAATCTCATCGGGGGGCTGGTGCTGGGATATATCTGGCAATTTATTTTCGTCCGTTCGCTGCCGACGCTTGGGGAAAAGTTGGGCGTCGAGTTATTTCGCCTGGGCTGGTTAGGTGATGCGAATCTGGCTTTTTGGGCGCTTGTTATTGTAACCGTTTGGCAATCCGCAGGTTATATGATGATTATCTTTATTGCCGGTTTAATCAGCATTCCCAGAGATGTAATCGAAGCATCGACGATCGACGGGGCGAACTCATGGCAGCGGCTAACCCGCATGACAATTCCTTTAATGGTTCCCGCCTTTGTCATTACCGTATTCCTCTCACTGAAAAATGCCTTTATGGTCTATGATTTGAATTTCGCTTTGACCGGAGGCGGACCTTACGACAGCACGAAGATGGTCTCCATGCACGTCGTGCAGAAAGCGTTCATCGAAAACAACTATGGCGTCGGTCAAGCGGAAGCGATCATTTTGTTTGTCATTGTGGCCGTTGTGACCGGAGTGCAAGTGTATTACAGCAAGAAAATGGAGGTTAGCGGATAATGGCTGATCGCAGAAACGCTTTCATAATCATAACCTATAGTTTGCTGATCGCTGCATTGTTTATTTTTCTGTTTCCGTTTCTCCTGCTGATTGTTAACTCATTCAAGGACAATGGACAAATTTTGGAGAATCCTTTTTCCTTGCCGACAAGCTTGAGCATCGGCCATTTTGTCGATGTCATCGAAAAGATGAATTTTCTGGTCACGTTTAAAAATTCGGTTCTTATCACCGTGGTCAGTGTAGTGCTCATTTCGCTGTTTTCAGCGATGGCCGCTTACTACATGGTTCGGGTGGCAACTCGATTTAATAAAACTTTTTTTGCAATATTGGTAGCTTCAATGATTATTCCGTTCCAATCAATTATGATCCCTCTGATTTATATCTACGGCGCCCAACTCAAAATGATTGAAATGGCACCGATCCCCTTATTGATTGCATTATATGTCGGATTCGGCAGCGCATTTTCTGTCTTTATTTATCACGGCTTCATTAAATCAATTCCTCTCGAACTGGAGGAAGCCTCATTGATCGACGGCTGCACCCGGAAACAGACTTTCTTCAAGGTGGTGATGCCTATGCTTATGCCGACGTCCGTAACGATCGCAATTTTAAATGTCCTGTGGATTTGGAATGACTATTTGCTGCCGTCGTTAGTCCTGACGAAAGAGCATTACTATACAATGCCGATTAAAATGAAAGTGTTCAACGGAACGTACATGAATAACTGGGAGCTGTTGATCCCGGCAATTCTGATGACTGTTCTGCCTGTTCTCATCGCCTACCTGTTCGGACAGCGTTATATTATCAGAGGCGTCATGCAAGGAGCGATCAAATAATGGCCGGAATACAGAACTGAAGTGGAGGAGTTTGAAATAACAAGCGCAAAAAGGGTGACAATGATGTCACCCTTTTAGGTATCTGATACACTTGCTGATTAAGAGAGTATGCGACTGAAATAGTGGATGTCAGGATAATTTGTCCAATGACCGGCGGGAGCCGCTTCAATCTGCCCCATCAGCTCCATGAGCTTTACATCATGCTGGGAAACATGAGCAAGCGATCTCGGGACTCGAAGCAGATGAGCCAGAATGTTCAGCATCAATGCCTTGCATAGCAACTCATTTCCCGACTGGCGCATCGTGAACTCCTGAATAAGCGCTCCATGAATGATTGCGATCTGAAGGACTTCTCACGGCCAGGGACAGCCAGTGTTATCCAGCATTCCGAACGGCAAGCATTAGCGCTTTAGCTATGGGTTTAAGCGGTGTACCTACACATTAATTATGATGTTTTTTTATTGAAGGGTTAAAGTAACCGTTTACCGGATGAGAAATAGCTGTTATTATTAACATTACTATTTTTATTTACAAGAAAACAAAATAAATAAATTAAGAAAAATAAGACAAAAGGTGTTTGCTATGTCAGAAAACAAACAAACTAGAATTTTTGAACAAGTGCTGGAACAAATTCACCATTACATAACGTCCCGAAATCTCGTACCGGGCGATAAGTTAATGACTGAACGCGAAATGGCTGCTTTTTTACAGGTGAGCAGATCATCGGTGAGGGAAGCGCTGCGCATATTGGAGATGTTTGATGTCATCGAATCCAAACCCGGAGAAGGCACGATTCTCAAAGCCCCTCATGTTCCGACTATATTCACGAACATAATGCCGTTTTTCTTGATACCTGAGGAAAGGTCAATTGAACTTCTTGAATCAAGGAAGGTCATTGAAACGGGTCTTGTTAAATTAGCAGCGGAACGGAGGAAGGATGAAGATATCCGACAGATGCAGGATGCAGTCGAACGCATGTTTACAACCGATGATCTGCAGGTGATGATCCAGGCTGACGTTGATTTCCACATCTCTCTTGCAAAAGCTGCATATAACCATACCTTATCCGAGCTGCTGGGGTTCATTTCGGATTTGATCAGTAATAATTTGTATTCGACACGAATTAGAACCCATGTCATTGAAGGGGTAAATACAGAATTTGCCAGGCAGCATCAAGCGATATTACAAGCTATAGTGAAGCAGGACAGCAGTCTTGCAGCGCAGGAAATGGAGGAGCATATCGAGCATCATATTAGGTTGGTGAAATCGTTGGAATCCAAACTATAAGCTGCACTAAAAGACCTGAAAAGGTCTTTTTTTGTTGTCTCATTATACTAGAATGGCAACAAAAATTACATAAACCAAGGGATATAGGAATAATATTCCTGAATCTCGATAGAAATTTAATTTAGGTGTTATATAAATTAACATTTATGCTATTCAAATTATTTTTTTGGTGTTATAATGACATGCATGGGGCTGGTCAGACCAGGTATGTTACGTAGATGAACGCAATATGTGATATAACCCTACAATGAAATTTGCTTTTTAATATTTTTAATTTTGAAAGGAAGTCGATTTTTTTGAAAGAAATCAGACAGCCGGGAGCGCATAGTTATGTTTTCAGTCGTTATTTGGAGCCCATTGCCAAGGTGAATCCAGGAGAGGAAGTCGCTATCTTTACAAAGGACGCCTTTGAGGATCGCATCACGAAGGCAACAGACATAGCTTCGGAAATTTTGGGCAGGTATTTGAATCCCCAAACGGGACCGATTTTCGTAGAAGGGGCTGAGCCGGGCGATACGCTGGCCGTACATATTATCGATATTGAACCGACCCGCGATTATGCGGTCAGCGTGCACCTGCCGAACTTTGGCGGATTAACGGGAACGGAAATCACCAGAATGTTGAATGAACCGCTCCCGGAGAAAGTGTTTATGTATCAGCTTGCCGACGGCATGTTAACCTGCAATGAACGACTCAGCTTTCCTTGGCGGCCATTTTTAGGGACGATCGGAACGGCCCCGGATCTGGAGGCGGTATCCGCTCTGACGCCGGCCGAGCACGGTGGAAATATGGATGTGCCCGAGACCAAGCCCGGAAACATCGTATATTTGCCGGTAAAGGTGCCTGGGGCTTACTTTTACACAGGAGACTGCCATGCCGGCCAAGGCGATGGGGAGCTGTGCGGAACGGCACTGGAGATATCGGCTAAAGTCACTTTGAAATTTGAATTGATCAAGGGCAAGGAAATCAAATGGCCGCGGATTGAAAGTCCGACCGAATATATGGTTGTAGGCAGCGCAAGGCCGATGGAGGATGCGGCGCGTATCGCATACGCGGAGCTGATCGGCTGGATGGTGGAACTCGGCTGGGATAAATGGGAAGCCTATCAGGCCTTGACTCAAATCGGCAAGCTCCATGTCGGAAATATGGTCGACACCTACTATTCGCTGGTAGCGAAAATAGACAAGAAATACGCACTGTCCGCGTCTAAATAAAACATCGTATGAACTGGAGGGGTTTATATGGCAATTGGCCGAAAGGGAAAAATTCCCGCGACGATAATTACCGGATTCTTGGGTGCAGGAAAGACAACACTATTAAACCGTATCTTATCGGATAGCCCCGGCAAAAAAATCGCCGTCATTATTAATGAATTCGGGGAAATCGGGATCGATAATCAGTTGGTCATTGAATCCAAGGAAGAAGTCATTGAGATGAATAACGGATGTATATGCTGCACTGTACGGGGCGATTTAATCCGTATCGTCGGGACGATGGTGGAGAATGGCGACGCATATGATCACATCATTGTTGAAACGACAGGTTTGGCAGATCCGGCCCCGGTTCTTCAATCCTTTATCGTAGACGATGTTATGCGGGCGAACACGCAGCTCAACGCGGTGATTACCGTAGTGGATTCCAAACACATTGTGCAGCACTGGGATTCCACGGAAGTCGAAGAGCAGCTGGCCTTCGCCGACGTGATCCTGTTGAACAAGACGGATCTGGTTGCTCCGCAGGATCTGGATGAACTTGCGCAGCGCATTACAAAGATGAACGCAATGGCCGATATCCTGCGTTCAGAGAATTGTGAACTGGATGCCGGGTCCCTGCTGCATCTCGGAAAATTCGATCTGCAGAACGCGCTTTCCGTTGATCCGAACTTTTTGTCCGAGGATGCGCATGAGCACGACACATCCGTCTACTCCATATCCATTGCCGAACAGGGCGCAATCGACAGCGATAAGCTGTCCAGATGGCTGCTGGAATTTCTGCAGGCCAATGGCAACGATATTTATCGCATGAAAGGTGTACTGAATATCGATGATGAAGATCGCCGCTATGTTTTTCAAGGTGTTCATATGACACTGGACGGCCGTCCGGGGCGTCCTTGGGGCCCGGGTGAACTGCGAAGGAATGAGCTGGTATTCATCGGCCGCAATCTTGATGAGAAGGCGATCCGAGAGGGGGTGATATCCTGCCTGGCAAATGTGGTTGTTTAAATGAGGGTTGAGTATTAGGAGAGGAGGAGAACCTTGCATGAAGCAGCTGCAGGCTTATAGTATCAGCATTGGTATATTAGGTGCCATTGATACCTATTTGACAGCAACCATCCTGCCGGTCCCCGTTTGGGTTACTTTTATCGCTTGGGCGTCATTCTTTATTGTCGGCGGCAAGCTGGCCGGATTGAAACGAAGCGTCGTCTCCAATCTGGCTGGTGTGCTTATCGCTTCCTGCACACTGCTTATCATTTCGGTGATGGGAGGCAGCCCCCTTATTGCGGCGATCTGTGTAGGGATCGGCAGTGCGGCCATGGTTCAGGCATCCAAGATCCCGCTGCTGTCTATTCTGCCGGCTATAGTCTGGGGCTTTGCTTCGACGGTATCTACTATGGTGGCAACAGACGTGCCGATGACATCTCTAGGATGGAACAATCCAGGATTAGTTGCGGCAGCAGGCGTTATTGTAGGCGGTCTGTTCGGCTATGTATCCGAAATATGGGGAGATTCGATGACCAAGAAGCAAACTGTGCCAACACCGGCAGCTTCGCATTCATCTGGTTCTGTATGACCGAGTTCATAACTATGAGGAGGTTATTCCATGAAATTACAACAATATCTTGGAGGCTTGGAAGGACTTAACGACCCGATTGATTTTGATACGAGAGTATTTGCAGAGCCATGGGAGAAGCGGATTTTTGCGATCCATGTATCGATGATGGGGCTAAGCAATCATTTGGAAGGGATACAGGATATACCTTCAAACTTCGACAGCAAATATACTTGGGCGGACCTGCGGGAACGCGCCGAGTCCATGCATCCGTTCGATTATTTCAAGTTCCGGTACTATGAGAAATGGGTTGGCGGCGTAGCAGACTTCCTGATTAAAGGAGGCTACATTAACGAAGAAGAATGGGACGCAAAAACGGCAGTGTATTTGAATAATGCCGATGAGCAGCTTCCTTCCGTATCCGAACCGGCCATCGATCACCAAGTGATTGAATACCTGCGCAAAGGAGATTCGCTGTACCGTGAGAGTGACCGCAAACCACAGTTCAGTGCAGGAGAAACCGTGCTGGTAAGAAATAATCATGTAATGCTTCACACGCGTCTCCCTGGTTTTGTGCGTTCGCAAAAAGGCGTGATTGAAATTGTGTATGAAGGAAACTATACGTATCCAAATTCAACGGGTACCGATGGGATTGGCGAGCCGATGCCGGTCTATTGCGTCCGGTTCGACCCGAAGGATATCTGGGGCGAGCATGTAGAGTCCAAATCAATGATCTATGTCGATATCTATGAAGCGTATATGGACAAACTGGCGCAATAAGCTTACCAAATCGAATGGAGGGCTAACAAATGAGTGAACGTTTTAAATATGTAGAAGATCGGGAAATGTTTAGTGCCGCAAGGGTGAAAGCGCTGGAAGCCTTGCTTATTGAGAAAGGAATCATTAGCAGCGAAGCTGTCGACAAAGTCATTGGTTACTTCGAAACAGATATGGGCCCTTTCAATGGCGCCAAGGTTGTCGCCAGAGCATGGGTTGATCCGGAATACAAAGCCCGCTTGCTGAAAGACACGCCTGCAGCAGTCGCTGAAATGAACTTTCCCCGGGGCATGACCGGTGTAGAGGGAGAAGAGATGAAGGCGGTTGAAAACACCTCTGATGTACATAATCTTATCGTCTGTACGCTTTGCTCCTGTTATCCTTGGCCGCTTTTGGGTCTGCCTCCTTATTGGTTCAAGGATCCAAGCTTCCGTGCGAGATCGGTTCGTGAGCCGCGGGCTGTGCTGAAAGAATTCGGACTTGAGCTTGATGATTCCGTTGAAGTGCGTGTATGGGACAGCAGCGCACAGATCCGCTATTTCGTTCTTCCGGAAAGACCGGCCGGAACGGAAGGTTTTACGGAAGAGCAGCTTGCGGCATTATTGACGCCGGAAGCGATGCAGGGCGCTGCCAAAGTTAAAGTCGGCTAAGTGCCGTTCACAGGAGGTAGGTATGATAACTAAATTTGAACATTTCGCCGCTTCGAGTCTTATGGGAGGCAGTGAGACGCTCCCGCGCAGCAATGGGGATCTGCTGTTCAAGAAGCTATGGGAAGACCGGGCCATGGGCTTGGCAATCACATTGTCCAAGAAAGGGCATTACGAATGGGAAAGCTTCCGTCAGGAACTGATTACCTCCATTGCCGAATGGGAAGCCAGTCACTGCAAGGATGACCCAAGCTGGGATTATTATGAGAGATGGCTTCTTGCACTCGAACGTATCGTAATCGATTCCTCCATTATCAGCAGTGAGGAATGGGATTCCAAAACGAAAGAACTGCTCAATGAGAAGTGTCTCTAGAAGATCTGTCCGTTCTAACGATTTATAAGTAAATGGGACAAGCATCCTGCTGCCGGCGCAGACAGGATGCTTGTCCCATGGCGCCTTACCGCTCAAGCGTAACGATGAATAACGGAGGATGACACATAACGCAACCGCTATTTTTAACTCGTTGCGGCTGCGGCAATACAAAAGGAGAGAGGTAAGCGTGAAACTAAACAACCTGAAGAAATTTTTGGCTTTGGTCGCGGGATTAACGATGTATCTGGCGATTAACGATCCGCAAACAGCGCATGCCATGCATATCATGGAAGGTTTTATTTCACCCGGATGGGCATTGTTCTGGTGGGCTGCATTTATTCCATTCTTTCTGCTTGGTGTCCGCCGTTTAATCCGGATTACCCGGGAGGCGCCCCAACTAAAGCTGCTGCTTGGCCTTGCGGGAGCATTCACTTTTGTATTGTCGGCTCTGAAAATACCGTCTATTACCGGAAGCAGTTCACATCCGACAGGCACAGGCCTTGGAACGGTGATGTTCGGTCCGCTGCCGATGAGTGTCCTGGGCTCGATCGTTCTCCTGTTTCAAGCCGTATTGCTTGCCCATGGCGGTCTCTCCACTCTCGGCGCCAATGCGTTCTCTATGGCGGTTGCAGGGCCATTCGCAGGATATGCTGTGTACCGGTGTATGACCAAAATAACAACGAACCAATCATGGTCTATCTTTGCTGCCGCCGCTTGTGCCAATTTGTTTACTTATGTGGTAACCTCGTTTCAATTGGCGCTTGCATTCCCTTCGGTGGAAGGCGGCATTGCCGCATCGCTGATCAAATTCGGCAGCATATTTGCGCTGACTCAAGTGCCGCTTGCCATCAGCGAGGGATTGTTGACCCTCCTGGTCTGGAATTGGTTGAAATCATTTGATTTGAAAGACATTTCCGTTCTGTCAAAGATTAATAAAGGAGCCAAAAACGTATGAGCAAGCCATGGTTAAACATTCTGCTTGTTATAGGAATTATTCTTCTGGCAGTATTGCCCCTTCTGAGCATCAATGGAGACTTCGGGGGGGCGGACGGGAAAGCTGAAGAAATGATTCTCGCAATTAATCCGGAATACGAGCCTTGGGCAAATCCGCTGGCCGAACTGCCATCCGAGACGGAAAGCATGCTTTTTGCGCTGCAGGCTGCGATCGGTGCGGGGATCATAGGTTATGTGTTTGGTACGTTAAAAGCTGGCCGGGCAGAGAAGAAACGGTTATGATGAAGCAAATTGATTCCGTTACGTACAGCAACAGGTTCAGGCTTCTCTCACCGATGTGGAAGTGCGGCTTCGCATCCGTATTGTTTCTGTTTGCCTATCTGACAGGGCCGGTTTTGCAGGCAATGATCGTAGTCTGGATGTTGATATGGACGGTTATCTATGCCAAAGTTCCAACCGGATTATATGCTAGACTAATGCTTGTTTCTTGTTCGCTGTATGTCCTGAGTTTGCCCGCCCTTATGCTGGAATTCCGCTCCGCCGCAGCCGGGGGCCAGATTGCGCAGGGACTCTTGCTGGTCAAAACGGAGAGCTTCCTGGTTTATGTGCCCGATACAGCGTGGGGTATCGTGCTGGAAACGCTGATGAGAGTGCTTGCCTGCTTGTCGTGTATGTTTTTTGTGACGCTAACCACACCGTTTCCGGCTGTGCTTCAAGTTTTGCGTCGGCTGCGTATTCCGCTGATCGTTATTGAATTGTGTGTTATCATGTACAGGTTCATTTTTCTGCTGCTGGATACCGCCCATAACATGCTGCTTGCCCAAAGGTGCCGGGGGGGTCAGTCCGGCTTCCGGGGGAAAATACGCGACACGGCAATTTTGATCGTCCGCCTGTTTACAAAAACTATGGACAGGTACCGTAAGCTGTCTTACGGCCTTATCTCCAGGGGGTTTACGGATTCAATAACTCCGCCTCCTTATGAAAAAAGTATTGTTCCGCTGCGGTACCGGTTTGAATCGATAGCCGGAACAGCAGTGCTTTTTGTTATTAAGCTGTGGTTATAATGGAGGGATAAGATGACTGAAATGATGGAAGTTTGTAACCTGAGATACAATTATCCCGGTCATGGGCGCGAGGTGCTTCGCGACTTGACGATCCGGATCCCGAAAAAAAAGAGAACCGCGCTATGCGGGCATAACGGTGCAGGAAAATCAACGCTGTTCATGCATATGACCGGTATCCTCCAGCCCGAGGGAGGCACTGTCAAATGGAATGGCGATCCCATATCTTACCGCAACAAAGATTTGCAATTGCTCAGAAGAAGAATCGGGCTGGTCTTTCAGGACCCTGAACAACAATTGATTATGAATACGCCTTATGAGGATATTACATACGGATTACGAAATGCCTTCCTCCCGGAAGATGAAATCCGCATGCGGTCCAACCAATTGCTGAAGCTGCTAAATTTGGAGGAATTGGCGGATGTGCCGATCCACCGTCTGAGTCTGGGGCAGAAGAAGCGGGTAGCGTTAGCCGGTGTAATGGCGCTTGAGCCGGAGCTTCTCCTTTTGGACGAGCCTGCCGCCTATCTTGATCCGGTTTCGGAGAAGCTTCTCATGAACGAATTGAACCGGATTCACGCTGAAGGCGTGACAATAGTTATGGCGACGCATGACATGAACATCGCTTATGCCTGGGCGGACTGGCTGTGCGTCCTGCATCAAGGAAAATGTGTAATGGAGGGGACGCCGTTTGAGATATTTGAGAATGCTGCTTACATTAAAGAGCTTGGGTTGGAAACCCCTATGCTGCTCGAGGCATGGAACGCATTGCCGGCTGTTATGCGAGAAGGGAAAATACCGCCGAGGTCGCTCGAGGAGTGGAAGTTGGCTGTTGGTTAATCGTGAGGAGGAGAGATAACGGATGACAACTTGGAATTTAAGTGAAACTAGGAATCACTTGCTCATCTGCAATGGAAGCAGTTGCCTGAAGCGCCACGGGGAGGAAGTAACCCTGGCTATACGGGAGGAGATTACAAAGCGCAGGGCCGACAAGCTGATACATACGACGCGGACACGATGCAATGGAAGGTGCGCCGACGCCTGTATAGTGATCGTATATCCTGAGGGCTTATGGTATCAGGGCGTTACACCTGAATTGGGCCGTACGCTGGTTCGAAAGCTCCTTTCCGGAGAGCAGCTGGAAGATAACCTGTTATATTCGTTTGACCGGCATTTTCAGGCTACGGGAATATCCAGCGCAGGTACGGAGAAGTGCTAGGTGCCGCCCATCCTAGGTGCCTGCAAGCTGCTGCCGCACCCGGGTCGACAAGGCTGCATGCATTTTCGCCCATGCGTTGAGGCGTGCTGCAGAGCCAGCTTCGTTTCCCAGCAGAATGATAAAAGTATGCCCGCGGGAGGCATGCTTTTTTTGTCTGTCTTGTATCCTGTCATTCATAGTGAGAATAATTTTCATTGACAAAGGGATGAGATAATTATAAAATCCTTTATGGTAATGATAATCATTATCAATTAATTCGAAAGCCGCCAAGCCACGGGAGGTGCTTCGCATATAGTTCGAACTAGAATGGAATTTCAACGAAGGCGTACATAAAGATGCCTTCATGGCATCTACATTCAGCTGCATTTCAAAGCAAAGGAATGTTCACGATGAGAACGGGCTTCATTCAACATTGGTTAGGAAAACAGGCAGCCTCCGGCGCAGGTATCGCTCAGTTCATTGCAGTCCTTTTTTTCGCTTTGTTCGGATTAGCGCTTTCCATGTTTTTGGCGGTATCGTTCGGAGCGAAAGATCTGTCATTAAGCACGGTATGGACTGCAATCATTCACTACAATCCGGAATTGACAGCGCATCAGATCATTCATGAATTGCGGCTTCCAAGAGTGCTGGCTGCGGCTGTGATCGGAGCGGCCTTTGCGGTCGCTGGGGCTTTGATGCAGGGCGTAACACGCAACCCGCTTGCTGATGCGGGAATTTTAGGGGTTAATGCGGGCGCGACCTTTATGATTGTTCTCTGCTTCGCATTTTTTCCGAATTTGCCGTATTCCGCTTTAATGCTGTTATCGTTTATGGGAGCTGTGCTCAGCGCTTTGCTTATCTTCCTGCTCGGTTCGTCCCCGGGCGGCCTGACTCCTTTGCGGTTAACGGTTGCGGGAGCGGTGGTGGCGGCTCTGCTGCATTCCCTCAGCTCCGGGATCGCGATTTATTATGAATTGAGCCAAGATCTGGCTTTCTGGTACGCAGGCGGTGTGGCAGGCGTGAAATGGCATCATTTGGAGCTGTTGGCGCCGATTATCTTGATCGCGATTGCGGCTTCCATTGCGCTGGGGCGTTCCGTTTCGATCATTGCGATGGGGGAAGAGGTTGCCGTAAATTTAGGCGTAAAAACGAAACGGATTCGTGTTTTAGGCATGGCAGCTGCGCTGGTACTCGCCGGCGTTTCCGTTTCCGCGGTAGGCTCAATTGGTTTTGTCGGGCTGGTGATTCCGCATATCGCGCGTAAGCTCGTTGGCGTGGATTACCGGCTTATTATTCCGGTGTCGGCATTGTTGGGCGCGGTACTGCTGGTGCTGGCCGATCTTGCCGCAAGGATGGTAAACCCTCCGAAGGAGCTGGCCATCGGAGTGATGGTTGCGCTGGTCGGCGTTCCTTTCTTTCTTTATCTCGCGCATCGGGAGAGGAGGAATTTGTAGAATATGGAGTATACGTTAGACAGGCGCAGGAGAGCCATGACGGTCGGAGCGATTCTGATGCTTATCGCTGCAGGAATCGTCATCCTCAGTTTGAATACCGGCTCGATCCGGCTTTCTCCTATGACCGTCATCCAAACCTTTATCGGCAAGGGTAGTCCGGACGATACAATGGTTTTGTTTGAATTTCGGCTTCCGAGAATTTTGGTCACGTTGTTAGCGGGTATCGGTTTGGGGATTTCCGGTGCGATACTGCAAGGATTATCCAAAAATTCGCTGGCTGATCCGGGCATTTTGGGCATCCATGCAGGCGCTTCGTTCGGTTTGATCCTTTTTGTAACTTTCTTTCATTCGATGAACAGCATGTCCTCGCTGCTCATTCCATTTTTTACGTTTGCGGGTGGGACGGCAGCAGCGCTGCTGATCGTCTGGTTAGCTTACGATCGGCATCAGGGGTTCCTGCCGGTTCGGTTACTATTAATCGGGATTGCCGTCTCTGCCGGATTTAGTGCGATATCGCTGTTTCTATCCTTGAGCCTTGACGAGCAGACCTACGCATTCACTGCAAGGTGGCTGATCGGAAGTGTATGGGGAAGGGATTGGATTCATGTGTACACACTGCTCCCTTGGATCGCATTCATCGTTCCGTATGTCTTGCTCCAATCCAAATCATTGAATGCATTCTCGCTTGGCGACGAGCTGGCTGCCGGCATCGGGACGCCTGTACGCAGGCAGCGATTGCTGCTGCTTGCATGCGCAGTGGCTTTATCCTGCGCAAGCGTTGCGATGTCGGGAGGAATCGGCTTCATCGGTTTAGTTGCGCCCCATATCGCACGCCGCCTCGTCGGGCCGATGCACCAGCATTTTCTGATCATTGCCGGGCTAGTCGGCCTGGTTATCCTTGTGGCTGCAGACACGATCGGCCGGTCCATCTTTCAACCGAATGCCATTCCGGCAGGCGTGGTCGTTGCTGCAGTAGGCGCTCCGTATTTTCTGTATTTGCTGCGAAGAACCAAATAATCTAGATGAAAGAGGAGATTTTTATGAAAAAAACATTCATGCTTCTATTAAGCATCCTGTTAATTGTTATCCTGTCGGCATGCGGACAGCAGGGCGGGCAGGCCGCAGAGCAAGCTTCCTCCGCGGAAACCGGGAATGCCGCCGCTGATGGGGAGCCCCGTATCGCCTCTTTATCGATTCATTTGACTAATAATCTGCTGGCGCTTGGTATCACTCCTGTGGGCTCGGTGGTAGGCGGTGAATTAAAAACATTCCTCCCTCATGTCGCAGACCGTTTGACGGATACAAAACCGCTTGGGACGGCTGCGGACCCCGATATGGAAACCCTGCTTGCGTTAAAGCCTGACGTGATTTATGTCGACGAGCAGCTCGCCGGCGACATTTCAAGGTATGAGAAAATCGCGAAAACTCAAGTGTTCAATCTGGATGAAGGCACGTGGCGGGACCATCTGGAACAAATCGGGGAGCTTGTTAACCGTGAGCAAGAGGCCGAAGATTTTATTAAGGATAATCAGGCTCAGGCGGAACGCGTAAAGAAGCTTATTCATGACAAAATCGGCGACGGCACCGCCATGGGTGTGCGCGTGACAGCGAAAGAACTGCGGGTATTCGGCTTGAGACGTCCAATGGGGCCTATGCTGTTTGAGGATTTGGGGCTGAAGCCTGCGAGCGGCGTTGAAAAAATCAATCGCGATAAGTCCTATGAAGTCATTTCACAGGAAGTGCTGCCGGATTTTAATGCAGATGCGATCTTTGTTGTCGTCAATAATCAGGATGGAGCCAAAAAATTATACGAGCAGCTGCAAGACAGCCCGATCTGGCAGGGATTAAAGGCCGTCAAAGCAAATCAGGTCTACATGATCCCCGACCAACCGTGGCTCGATTATTCGGCGCTTGGCAATAAAATGTCACTCGATCAAGCGGAGCAAATGTTTTTAAAGTAAAGAGCAATCAGGATTTGTTGGACTGGATTTCTTTCTTTTATTCAGCTTAATTTAGTTGTGTTTATATAAAATCGTCGATGAATCAGCGAAAATTTCGTTGACTCCCTCATTCCCGAATGCTAATCTGAGGATATAATTTCTAAACAGTTTAGTATAATGGACGTTTTAATTTTAACGGTTTGATGGGGGAAGACGGTTAGAATGCAAAAGCGTAACTACCCGGGCATGCCGGCCTTTTCAGCCGGTATGTCTTTTTTTTGAAGTTTTGGTGGTTTAATGAACGTACTGAATATCGGAGGAGAACGCCATGCGATTCCGTCGTTTCGGGCCGCAGTTTCAATCTTTGCGCGTCAAGCTGTTTGCAACGATTCTGCTGTTTATGCTGCCGTTAATCGGCCTCTTAATCTATTACAATCATTACTCGACCCAGGTGGTCCGCAATCAGGTGGCGCAATCCAATCAAAACCTGCTTAGCATGTATATGGATCAAATCGACCGCAACCTGCAGCAGGTGGACAATTATCTGTACAATCTATCGGAGCGCAATATGGATCTGCTCTTGCTGGAATTTCCGAGCTCCTACAACGAAACGCAGTACACGCTTGCCAAGCTGAGATTGTATACGGAAATCTCCAACGGGATCAGTTATTATCCATCGCTCGACGCGTTATTTATGTATTCTGCTGTAAACGACGACCTGATTGTCGCGCATACGGGTGAAGGAAGCTATGGAGATCGTCTGTTAACCAGGGAAGAGATCGAAAAGATGATTGAAGGCGCTCCAGGCGAGCTCGATTATGCGCATTGGAACGTATGGCAAGGCGACAACGGGTACTCCCTGTTTCATCTTGTGCGGACCGGCAATGTCTATGTCGGATCGTGGGTGCATATCCGGAAGCTCATGACGCCGCTCGATTTAATGGATTTCGGCGAGTCGGGGGCGGCCCTGCTCGTTACGGAAGCCTATGAGCCGATGTCACATGCCGACTGGGTCATGCAGGAAGGAATCGATTTGCGTTTTGAACCGGGCACGTATTCCATTACCGGGAACGATACGTCCTACATGCTGATGGGAGAGGACTCCGGCAGAGGGAAGTTCCATTTGATCGCTATGCTGCCGGAAAGCGAAATTCTCGAACGCTTGCCTTATCTCGGACGGGTATCCTCCTTCGTAACAATCGGTGCCTGCGTATTCCTGCTGCTGTTCTTATTCATTATGAGGAAAGTATTCCTGCTGCCGATACAGCATATGGTTGCAGCAATGCGCAAAGTCCGGGACGGACAGCTGCAATCGCAGCTGGAGCGGACGCCGCGTTCCCTGGAATTCCAGGTGATGTACGAGACGTTTAACCGGATGGTCTCGGAGATTCACGATTTGAAGATCAATGTATACGAAGAGAAGCTCAATCATCAACGGGCCGAATTGAAGCATTTGCAGCTGCAGATCAACCCGCATTTTTTTCTTAATTCATTGAACATTATTTATAATCTGGCTACAATTAAAGACTTCGCTCTTATCCAGGAGATGACCCGCTGCCTGGTCGCTTATTTCCGGTTTATGTTCCGCAGCAATTCGTATGTCGTCAGCTTAAAGGATGAGCTCGCCCATACCCGCAATTATTTGAGAATCCAGGAGCTGAGGTTCCCCGGTCACCTCACGTACAGCATTGAAGCCGAAGAATCGCTGCTGGACTGCAGCATTCCGCCTCTTGTCATTCAGACCATCGTGGAAAATTCAATTAAGCACGCCGTAAGCATGGATGCTTTGCTGGAGGTCCATATCCGGGCATTCGCCGACGAATCCGCGGAGCCTGCCATGCTGCACATCCAAATCCAGGATTCGGGTCCCGGTTATCCGGAAGAAGTGTTAATGCAGCTTGCGGCCGACGAGGAAACGGTCAGCGAGGATGGGGATCAGGTCGGCATATGGAATGTGAAACGCAGGCTGCAGTTACTGTACCCGGAAAAAGCGGCGATCGCTTTTTACAATGAGAGTGGCAAAGGGGCAACGGTTAAAATTCGGCTGCCGATGGATAAAAAGGAGGGATGACGATGCATCAAGTACTGTTGGTGGATGATGAGATTCATGCCGTACGGGGCCTCGCTGCCGGCGTGAATTGGGAGCACTCGGGCATTTCCCGGGTGCTGACGGCTCACAGCAAGAAACAGGCCCAGGACATTTTTGCCTCGAACGCCGTGGATCTTATGATTTGCGATATCGAAATGCCGCAGGGCTCCGGACTGGAGCTGCTGGAATGGGTGAGGGAGCATCATCCGATGACGGAAACGATTTTTCTGACCTGTCATTCCGATTTCTCGTTCGCCAAACGGGCGATCCATTTAAAGAGCTTCGAATATTTGCTCAAACCGGTCGATTATACGGAACTTGAATGCGTTATTGCAAAGGCGCTCGATAAAGTGCGCAAAGACCGGGAGATGTTATCTTTCGAGGAGACGTACAAGCATTATGCCAAGCTGTGGGCGTCGCACCGCCCGCTGCTGAAGGAACGCTTCTGGACTGACCTTATCGAACAGAAGATTTCCTCGAATCCGGAGAAAATCGCGGAACAGGCCGCTTCCCATAATTTATCCTACAATACGTACCAGTATTTCGTACCCGTCTATATCCGGGTGCAGCGCTGGTACAAACCGCTATCCCAGCGGGAAGAGAAAATCATGGAATATGCGCTCCGGAATGCGGCCGAAGAGAAAATATACGACAACAATCCGGATGCCGCAATCATCCCATTGATCGATGGACTTCTCCTCATCGCTCCGTCCGGCGCTGCGGAGCACTTGGAGGTTTGGAGGGAAGGCGCGCAGGACTACATTAACTCCTGCCATCAATATTTCGCCTGCGATTTATGCTGTTATATCGGAAAGCCCGTTTACATGCATCAATTGTCGGACATGCTGCAGACGCTGCAGAAGATGGATGCGAACAATGTTACCTGTATAAATGAAGCGTTTCTCTATAACGATACGCAGAAAAGCGGCTGTCTGATTGAACTGCCGCCTCTTGCCAAGTGGGCGGATTGGATGAAGCAAGGCGCCAAGGAGAAGGTGCAGACGGAAGTCAAAGCGTACTTGAATGGCTGGAATCAAGCCCGGGACGGCATAGATGCTTCTCTGCTGCACCGGTTTTATCAGGATTTCCTGCAGATGGTGTTTTTTATATTACAAACGAAAGGGCTGCAGGCGAATCAAGTATTCTCCCAAAGCCTGCTGACGGAAACGCCGCAGAGCGTTCTGCGATCCGTGCAGGCGCTTCAGGAATGGGTGCAATATGTAATGGAAGTCGCCATGAACCACATTCATTCCTTGGAAGGAAATATTTCGATTGTCGAGAAAGCGAAGCGGTTCATCTCGGAGCAAATCGGCATGCAGGAGCTCTCGCGCGAGGATGTCGCAAGCCATGTATTTTTGAATCCAGACTACTTGTCGCGCGTGTTCAAGAAAGAAACGGGGATATCGATTTCAGACTATCTGCAGCAGCAGCGCATCGATTACGCCAAACTGCTGCTTGTCAATACCGACCGTTTGGTCAGTGATATCGCACTGGAATCGGGTTACTCCAATCTATCATATTTTTCTACGATTTTTAAGAAGGCTACGGGTATGAACCCGGGCGATTTTCGCAGGCAAGCCCGGTCTTGACCGGTGGCAGCCTTCCGATAAGCCGACCAGACGCGCAGGTGCTGGTCGGCTTTTTTGACGATGACTCTTCATAGAATGGCGTCAGCCGTTTCTCATCTGCCGTCTTGCTGCTGCATCAAAAAGTCGGAAAAACAAAAATCGAAAGTCGTATTCGTGGTTATTCGCATATCCAAGATGTCTGTACAATGAGGATATCAACAAAGGAAATGAGGAAACGATGTGGAAGCAGCGAATAAAGTGGATATGCCGGTTGCCGATACGGAGGCACGGGTGAAAAAGCAGAGCGCGTTCTGGAAAACTTTAAAACGGTATCGCGCCTTGTTCATTATGATCATTCCAGGGATGCTTTATTTGATCATCAACAACTATTTGCCGATGTTCGGCGTCATTATCGCGTTCAAAGACATTAACTACGCCAAAGGGATCTTGGGCAGCGATTGGCTTGGCTTTAAAAATTTCGAATATCTGTTCAAAACGTCGGACGCGTGGATCATTACGCGAAACACGATATTGTATAACGGATCGTTCATCTTTATCAATACGGTGCTAGCGATCGCGGTGGCCATCCTGCTGAACGAGGTTCGGATCAAGCTGCTGTCCCGTTTCTACCAAAGCATCATTTTGCTCCCGTTCCTGATCTCCATGGTCATTGTCGGTTATCTGGGATTGTCAATGATGAGCGTGGAGAGCGGCTTCCTGAACAAACAAATTCTGCCGATGCTCGGAATCGATCCGATCTCGTGGTACAGCGAGCCGAAGTACTGGCCTTATATCTTAACCTTCGTTAATATATGGAAGAATGTCGGCTATCTGTGCATCATCTTCCTGGCGTCGATCATCGGCATCGATCATGAATATTACGAAGCGGCTACCATCGACGGCGCCAGCAAATGGCAGCAAATCCGCAGCATCACGGTACCGCTTATTATGCCGACCATCACGATTATGACGCTGCTTGCAATCGGACGCATCTTCTATTCGGACTTCGGCTTGTTCTTCCAGGTGCCGCTGAATTCCGGACCGCTGCAGCCGGTCACCGATGTCATCGATACTTATGTTTATCGGGGCCTTATGACGCTGGGCGATATCGGAATGTCCTCGGCCGCCGGGCTGTATCAATCGCTAGTCGGATTTGTCCTGGTCTTGGTTGCGAACTATATTGTTAGTCGTAAAAACCGCGATCAAGCGCTGTTCTAATCGGAAGGAGTAGACACAATTATGAACAAAAACTATATGAATCAGGGCTTCGTCCATGCGATCTTTATCGTACTCGTCAGCCTTTGCCTGTTTCCCTTTCTATTATTAGTCATGGCCTCGTTTACAGCGGAGCAATCCATTGTGCGGGACGGTTACAGCTTATTTCCCAAAATGCTTAGCCTTGATGCGTATACCTATCTATGGAATGAGTCGACCGCTCTGCTCCGCGCTTACGGCATTACGATTATGATTACGGTCATTGGCACATTCGTCGGCCTGCTCATTTCGGCCTTACTGGCTTACCCGCTTTCCAGACGGGATATGCCAATGCGCGGGGTGTTATCGTTCCTCGTCTTCTTCACCCTTCTGTTCAACGGTGGACTTGTACCCACGTATCTGGTCTATACGGAAGTGTTCCATCTGAAGAACACGTTAATGTCACTGATCATACCAGGCTTGTTAACGAACGGTTTCTTCATCCTGCTGATCCGCTCGTTCTTCAGCACCTCCATTCCGGTGCCGATCATCGAATCCGCCTATATTGACGGGGCGACGGAATTCAAAATTTTCTATCGCATCGTGCTCCCGTTGTCGCTTCCGATCCTTGCGACGATCGGCTTGATGCTGACGATCTCGTATTGGAACGACTGGTTTAACGGTCTCATATACATTACGAAGCCTGAGCTCTTCAGTATCCAGAATCTGCTGAACCGGATGCTGACCAACATTCAGTTCCTGCAGCAGAACAACCTTGGAGGCAACTCATCGCAGGCGGCAGCCAGTGTGCCGATGAACTCCGTACGGATGGCGATGGCGGTTGTCGGCATTCTGCCGATCATCATGGTATATCCATTCTTCCAGAAATACTTCGTTAAAGGGCTTACAATTGGCGCAGTCAAAGGTTAACCATTCCCGGTTACTCCGGTATCCGGTTGGTAAATAAATCAAAAGGAATTATAGGGGGAAAAATGCGTATGAGATCATCAAGATTGTTAGGTTTTATTTCCATCCTGCTTATCCTGTCTCTGATGCTGGCGGCCTGCAGTTCATCGAACGAATCAGGCAACTCGGCAACAGCTGAGAGGAACGGCGAGGCAGCATCAAACGTCGAATCCGTCCAATTGACAATGGCGTTCCTGAATATCGGAAATATGGCGGACATGGGCTCCGTACAGGAAGAAATCAATAAGATTACGAAAGAAAAAATCAATGCGACCGTTAACCTCATGCCGATCGATGTCGCAGCTTGGAATCAACAGACTAACCTGCTGCTCGCAGGCAACGAACCGCTTGATCTGATCGTGACGTCATCCTTCTTCAATTACAGCGCTCAAGTGGCCAAGGGGCAACTGGTCGAGCTGGATGAGCTGCTGGAAACTTACGGGCCGGAAATTAAGAACACAATGGATCCGGCGATCTACAACGGCACCAAGATTGACGGGAAAAATTATGGTGTGCCGAGTATTCGGGATACCGCGGCGGATTACGGCATGGTGATGCGCAAGGATATCGTCGACAAGCACAATATCGATCTCTCCGCCGTGAAGACCTTCGAGGATTTGGAGCCGATTTTTGAAACGATCAAGCAGAACGAACCGGAGTTGACTCCGCTCGTGCAGGGCAGCCAAGGTCAAAGCGTTGTTGCTATGATGATGTATCCTCACATCGATCATTTGGGGGATCATCTGGGCGGTTTGCTCCTCGACGATCCGGAGCTGAAAATCGTCAATTTGTTCGAAACCGATATTTTTAAGGAGAAGGTAGAGCTGGCGAGAAAATGGTATCAGGCCGGTTATATTTTACAGGACGCAGCGACCACGCAGGAGCTTGGCACAAGCCTGGTGAAAGCCGGCAAAGCGTTCGGTTATTTCTCCAACATGAAGCCCGGCTTTGAACAGCAGGAGACCAACATCATCGGTATGGAAATGGTCGGCGTCCGTTTGAGCGAGCCGGTGTCCATCTCCAATGCGGGGAACGGTTTCATGATGTCCATTGCCAGAAACAGCAAGCATCCGGAACGCGCAATGCAGCTGATGAATCTGTTATATACCGATGCGGATGTGATGAATCTGCTCGCTAACGGTATCGAAGGCAAGCATTACGTGATGAACGAAGACGACACGATCAGAAAGCCGGACGGCGTGAGTGAATCGAGCTACCAGTTCAACCAATGGCAGATCGGCAACAATTTCCTTACTTATGTATGGGAAGGCACAGATCCGCAAATCTGGGAACTGACAAAGGAATTTAACCAATCGGCGAAATTCTCCAAAGCGCTTGGCTTCTCCTTTAACGCAGATCCGGTGAAAACGGAAATTGCAGCCGCAAACAACGTTTTAAGCCAATACCGCGTCGGCCTTGAATCGGGCACCTTGGATCCATCCGTCATTAATGAATTCAACGATAAGCTTAAAGCGGCAGGTCTGGAGAAGATCATGGCCGAGAAGCAAAAGCAGATCGATGCTTGGGCAGCAGCCAGCGCGCAATAAGCAAGCAGAATCTATGGCGTGCTCCATCTAACCGTGGGGTGCGCTGTTTTTCGTTATTGAAATTGAAGCTTCGTTTACAGCTTGGTCATTGGAAAGGGGATAACCATGTTCACGATTAGCGAACTGCGATGCGAATATTTCGAAAATCCGATCGGGCTTGGCACGCGCCAGCCGCGGGTTAGCTGGAAGCTTCAAGCTGACGGTAGGGGGATCCTCCAAACCGCCTATCAGATTCAGACCGCCACTGACGAAACCTTCAATGATATGTTGTGGGATTCGGGAGTTAACGAATCGGATCAGTCTGTCCATATTGAGCTCAACGGTATGAATATTGAATCGAGAAGGCGGTACTACTACCGGGTTCGGGCATGGAATCAAAAAGGGCAAACCACAGGATGGTCGGAGATTGCTTACTTTGAAATGGGTCTGCTGGATCACGCCGAATGGTCCGCGGAGTGGATCGCCGCGCCGACCGGTTCGTTCCCGGCGGACTCAGAGCGGGTGCCGCTGCTCCGCAAGACGTTTACGGTGGACGGCGCGGTACGTTCTGCGAGAGTATATGCTACTGCGCACGGTGTTTACGAGTTGGAGCTTAACGGACGGCGAGTCAGCGACGCCTATTTTGCGCCCGGTTGGACCAGCTACGACCATCGCCTGCAGTATCAGACGTACGATGTGACGGAGCTGCTTACCCCTGGCGATAATGCGCTCGGCGGGCTGCTCGGGGGCGGCTGGTATAAAGGGCATTTGGGTTGGGCTGGAGATAAAGCGCTGTACGGCGACCGGACCGCTCTGCTTCTTCAGCTTCATATCGCATTCGAGGACGGCCGGGAGCAGGTGATCGTCACCGACGGGAGCTGGAAGGCCGCGGGTAGTCCGATCCTGATGTCGGATATCTACCATGGGGAAACGTACGATGCTAGGTTGGAACTTAGTGGCTGGTGTCTTCCTGGCTTCGACGACTCCGATTGGAGCCGCGCGGAGACATTGGAGCGTCGAAAGGACCTCTTGATCGCGCAGGAGAATGTTCCGGTACGGAAGATCGAAGAGATTAAGCCGGTTGCGCTGCTGCGTACGCCGGACGGAGATACCGTGATCGACTTGGGTCAAAACATGGTCGGATGGGTCCGGTTTACGGTGCGGGGAGAGGGCGGCCGTGAGGTGGAGATCCATCACGCGGAAGTGCTTGACCGCGAAGGAAACTTCTACATCGGCAACATTCGAGCTGCCAAGCAGAGGATCCGTTACGTGTGCAAGGGCTCGGGTGAGGAGACGTTTGAGCCTCATTTCACGTTCCAGGGCTTCCGTTACATCCGCTTGATCGGATTCGGCGAGACGGTGCGGCTCGAGGATTTTACCGGTGTCGTGCTCCATTCGGATATGGACATCACCGGTGAGTTCACCTGCTCCGACCCGCTCGTCAATCAATTGCAGCACAACATTCTTTGGGGAATGAAGGGCAATTTCCTCGACGTGCCGACAGACTGCCCGCAGCGCGATGAGAGGCTCGGCTGGACCGGCGACGCGCAGATTTTCATCCGCACCGCAGGATACCTTGCCAATATTGCCCCTTTCTTCACCAAATGGCTGGGCGATTTGAAGGCGGAGCAAGGGGAAGACGGAGGCGTGCCATTTGTCATTCCGAACGTGCTTCCGAAGATGACGCTCGAACCGGTCTTTGCCAATCCGACGTCGGCCGCAGCATGGAGCGACGCCGCCGTCATTTGCCCCTGGACGATCTATTTATGTTATGGAGATAAGAGAATTCTGGAAACGCAGTATGACAGCATGAAGGCTTGGGTCGAATACATGCGTCGTCAAGGCGACAATGAATTCCTCTGGAACACCGGCTTTCAGTTCGGGGATTGGCTGGCGTTAGACGCGAAGGAAGGCGCCTTCATCGGGGCCACGGACGGAGATTATGTCGCTACGGCTTATTTCGCCCTATCCACCTCGATCCTGCAGAAAACGGCGGCTGTGCTCGGCCGGACGGAGGATGAGGCGCGTTATGCGGAGCTGTATGCAGGCATTAAGAAAGCGTTCACGGAGGAGTTCGTCACGCCGTCAGGACGGTTATCCGTGCCGACGCAGACAGCCCAAGTGATCGGACTGACATTCGGGCTGCTGGAAGGGCAGGCCCAGGAGAGAGCGGTAAGGAAGCTGGAGAAATTGCTCGCGGACAACAGCTTCCACCTCAATACGGGCTTTGTAGGTACGCCTTATCTGAACCATGCGCTTAGCAGTTTCGGCTTGAATGAAATTGCCTACAAGCTGCTCTTCCAGCAGGACTTCCCATCCTGGCTGTACCAGGTGACCAAAGGCGCGACGACGATTTGGGAGCATTGGGACGGCATAAAGGAAGACGGCACGTTCTGGAGCGACCAGATGAATTCGTTCAATCATTATGCGTACGGCGCGATCGGCGATTGGCTGTACCGTGTGGTCGCCGGGATCAATACCGGGGAGAGCGGTCCGGGCTATAAGCGGATGATGATCCGGCCGCAGCCGGGTGACGGGCTGAAGTGGGCCGAAGGCCGGTTGGATACGATGTATGGCAAGGTTTGCTCCCGCTGGAGCAAGCTGGAGAACGGACGCATGGAGATCCGGGTTTCAATTCCGGTGAATGCGGCGGCCGATATTGTCCTGCCTGATGCGTTATTGGATGTCGTCACAGAAGGCGGGAAGGCGCTGGCGGAAGCGGACGGCATCGCTGAAGCGATGCAGACGGACACGGGAGTAAGCCTATCCGCCGGATCGGGCGATTATGTATTCATTTATTAACTTATAGGAGTGAATTTAGGATGAAACTGCCTTTTGACGTACCGGAGTGGCGCAAAATCCGGTTGATGATCAATTCGGATGCCAAGAACGAGGCGGACGACCAGTTCGCCATCGTTCACGCTCTGCTCACGCCAAGGTTTAAAATTAAAGGCATCATTGCCGCCCAGTTCGAAACGACGGCGAAGATGATGGGCCGGGAAAACACGATGCAGCAAAGCTATGATGAGATCCGGAAGGTGCTGTCCTTAATGGATCTTGATGGACAAGTGCCGGTGTATAAAGGCGCCGTCAATCCACTCGCCGACGAATCGTCTCCGGAACCGTCGGAGGGGGCGGAGGCGATTGTGCGTGAGGCGCTCGCAGATGATCCTTCTCCGCTGTACGTCGTATTTCTAGGGCCGTTAACGGACATGGCAACGGCTTATCTGATGGAGCCAAGCATCGCAGGGAAAGTGACGGTTATCTGGATCGGTGGAGAAATGTATCCCAAAGGCGGCTGGGAATATAATCTGTTCAATGATATCTACGCGGCCAATGTGGTATTCGATTCGGACATCGAGCTCTGGCAGGTGCCCCGGAACGTATACAGCACAATGCGCGTAAGCCTCGCTGAGCTCATGTACAAGGTAAAGCCCTGCGGCGCGATCGGGGACTACTTGTATCAACAGCTGGTTGATTTCAACAATTCGATGACATACCCGCAGTGGCCGAAGGGGGAGATGTGGTCGCTCGGCGATTCGCCGGCGATCAGCCTGCTCCTGGACGACCACGAATACGGATATGAATATATGTCGGCTCCACGCATTACGCAGGATATGTACTACGTTCACGATCAGAAGGAGAGAATGGTCCGCGTGTATCATTACGTCGATCCGCGGTTTACGCTGGAAGATATGTTTGCGAAGCTTGCGCTGAATTACGGACAGCGATAAAAAAATCAAATGAAATGAGGATTTCCATGAATATTGAACAGATTATCAGCGATATGACGGTTGAAGAGAAAATCAGGCTGCTTGCCGGAGAATCCTTCTGGGCGACTGAAGCGGTCGAACGGCTGGGCGTACCGTCTGTCGTCGTCACCGACGGCCCGCACGGGGTACGCCTCACGGATATGGAAACACAGCATACGAAGCCCGCTACCGCGTTTCCGAACGAAGCGGCTATGGCAGCAACCTGGAACGAGGAGCTCATTCGCGACGCCGGCCGCGTCATGGCGGAAGAGTGTCAGTATTTCGGGGTCGGGGTACTGCTCGGGCCTGGCTTGAATGGCAAGCGATCGCCGCTTGGCGGCCGCAATTTCGAATATTTTTCCGAGGATCCGTATTTGACCGGCAAGATGGGGACAGCCTTCGTGCAAGGTGTTCAATCCGGCGGCGTAGGCACTTCGATCAAGCATTTCGTTGCCAACGAGCAGGAGAAGAACCGGATGGTCGTCAGCTCCGAGGTGGACGAGCGCACGCTGCGGGAAATTTATATGCTGCCGTTCGAAATGGTCGTGAAAGAAGCAGAACCATGGACTGTCATGTGTTCGTACAACAAAGTTAACGGCGTCCAAATGGGCAATAACGACGCGTACTTGAACGGTGTGCTGAAGCGGGAATGGGGCTTTGAAGGCCTCGTCATGTCGGACTGGGGCGCAGTCATCGACAAGCTCGCTTCCGTCCAATACGGTCTTGATCTGGAAATGCCCGGCCCGGGACACCGAAACGGGGAAGTATTCGAGGCGTACAAGAATGGCCTCGTAACGGACGACCAGCTGAATGATCACGTCCGCCGGATCTTGAACGTTGTGAAACGCGTGATCGAACAAAAACGCGAAGTTCCTTCGGTCGACCTGGGGCAGCACCATACGATCGCGAGGAGCGTCGCGGAGGAATCGCTTGTGCTGCTGAAGAATGAAAGCCAGCTTCTTCCGCTTCCGAAGCAAGTCAAGGTCGCAGTGCTGGGCAAATTCGCCGAGGCTCCGCGCTTTCAAGGCGGAGGCAGCTCCCATATGAACCCGGCGCAGCTGGACATTCCGCTGGAAGCGATCTCAAAATTCGCTGAGGTTCAATATCGTGCGGGGTATGAGGATGAGTCGGTTTCGGAAGCGCTTCTTCAAGAGGCCGTCGAAGCAGCGAAGGGTCAGGATGCGGTCATCCTATTCGTCGGTACGACAGACCGGATTGAAAGCGAAGGCTATGACCGGATGGACTTGAGTCTTCCAGAAAGCCATTTGCGATTGATCGAAGCGGTATCAGCCGTCAATCCGAACGTCATTGTCGTCAACCATAGCGGCTCCGCCGTCGATTTCGAGCGTTTCGAACCGAAGGCCAGAGCAATTCTTCACGCTTGGCTACCCGGCCAGGCAGGCGGCACGGCGATCGCGAATGTATTGTTCGGGGATTCCAACCCGTCCGGCAGATTAAGCGAGACCTTCCCGGTGGCGCTCGAGCACAACCCGTCGTATGTATCATTCCCTGGCGATATTCGCCAAGTGGCATACAGCGAGGGCATTTTTGTCGGGTACAGGCACTATGATACGCGAAAGCTCCCCGTGAAATATGAATTTGGATACGGTCTGTCCTATACGAAGTTCGAATATTCCAATCTGGTCTTGTCGCAGGCAAGCTTGACGAATGGAGACGTGCTTCAAGTAAAAGTGGATGTCACAAATACGGGGACCCGTGTCGGGAAAGAAGTCGTACAGGTGTATGTACAGGACGTCAAGTCCTCCGTGCCCAAAGCGCTCCGGGAGCTGAAAGGATTCTGCAAGGTGGAGCTTGCCGCAGGAGAGACGAAGACGGTGCTCATCGAGCTCGGCGAACGCGCCTTTGCCCACTATGCCGAGCATCTTGGGAGGTTTGCGGTGGAATCAGGCGAGTTCGTCATTGGTGTCGGCGCTTCCTCCCGCAATATTCGTTTGACCGGAAAGGTGAATTTTGCCTCGCAGGAGGAGGTCCGGGAACCTTTGACACTGCTACACGACCTGAAGGATTGGCTGGAGGACGACCGTTATGCGGACCGCATCAAGCCGATTTTTGCCAAAATGAATGTCGAGTCGAGCAGTCCGTTCTTCCCGATCATGATCGGAATGCCGATGCGAACCGCCGCTGCGTTCCTGCCGTTCTTCGGCGTATCGCCGGAAGTGGTGAAGGAACTGCATGAAGCGATTGGTTTGGCTGAATCGAGGAATGGATGAGAACACAGGCGTTGACGGGCAAGCCTCAGTCCAGGCTCGCGGTGGGCATCGTGCTGGGGACCATTACAGCGATTGCTCCCTTCTCGATCGATATGTATTTGCCTGCACTGCCTGATATGGCGGCTGATTTCGGGGCAAGCGCCTCATTTACGCAGCTGAGCCTGACGTTATTTTTAGTAGGCTTGGCGCTCGGTCAGCTCATTGCCGGACCGGTCAGCGATGCGCTGGGAAGGCGAACACCGCTGATCGTGGGCATGACGACCTTTGTGGCCATCTCCTTGCTGTGCGCGTTAGCAACTTCGATCAATGCACTCTTAATCCTTCGCTTTTTGCAAGGGCTGGCAGGCGCGGCCGGACTCGTAATTGCCAGAGCGATCGCAAGGGACAGCTTTGATGGGCCGGAGCTCACGAAGTTTTATGCGCTGCTCACGCTGATTGGAGGGGCAGGTCCAATCGTTGCGCCGCTTGTGGGCGGCCAACTGCTGCTGTTCACGTCTTGGCAGGGCGTGTTCGTCGCCTTGGCGGTGTTTGGCGCCTGCATAACATTCACGGTAATCATTTCAGTGCCGGAATCCCTGCCTCAGCAAGCGCGTATCACGGGCGGGCTTAGCCAATCGCTGTCGACGATGACAAGGCTGCTGCAGAGCCGTGATCTGCTCGGATACTCCATCACGCAGGGGCTAATGATGGGCGGGCTGTTTGCCTATATTTCCGGCTCCTCTTTTATTATGCAGGACATCTATGAAGTAACGCCGCAGACGTTCAGTTTGCTCTTTGCCCTGAACGGCTCGGGATTTATTCTCGGGGCGCAGGGAGCAGCGCGGCTCGTAAGCAGGTTCGAGGAGCGCTCCTTGCTTCTCACAGGTTTGATCATTTCATCCGGCGCCGGAATCTTTCTGCTGCTTGGATTGCTTTTTAAAGCGAGCCTATATTGGGTGATTCCACCGCTTTTCTTGACTGTCTTCAGTGTCGGGATCATCAGTACGACCAGCATGTCGCTGGCGCTGCAGAAGCATAAGCAGTCGGCCGGCAGCGCAGCCGGATTGCTCGGCGTCATCGGCATGCTCTTCGGCGCCGCGATTTCTCCGTTAGCGGGACTGGGCGGCAGCGAGTCGGCTGCACCGCTCGGACTGGTCATTGCAGCGTGCTCCATTGGCGCAATGCTTAGCTATTTATTGCTGGTCCGAAGGTTAGAGCGATCAATCGGGTACGCTGAGGATCGTAATTTGAACGCTTAATAAAGACTTGAAGATATTCGTATCCCCTCCGCCGGAATGTAGCCGAGTCCATCGTCTTATGGATATATCGCTGTCAAGCGGAGGGGTTTTTATCGTTATGGAGACAATTCCTAAAAATTTTACATCTCTTTACACACGAACGTTTGTTTGGTATATTTCAATAAACAGATCATATGTACGTTTTTTGTGTATGGAGGTGGCGTCATGCCTAAGCAAAGCTACAGCAGCATTTCGACAAAACAGACGTTAAACCGGGTGTCCGAGGAGAAGATGCCGTTCGATTGGTCGATCAACCCTTACCGAGGCTGCGCCCATGGCTGCAGCTTTTGCTACGCGAGAGCCTTTCAGCGGTTTATCGGGCTGGAATCCAATGACGAGTTTCAACATCATATCATACTGAAGACCAATGCCGCAGAGGCTCTGGAAGCCCAACTCGCCAGAAACGCCGGCAAATTCAATAATGATATATCAGCTGCAGCGCAGCAAATCGGGTTAGTGAACATCGGCACGGCGACCGATCCTTATCAACCTGTTGAAGGTAAAGCGCTTATTACCAGGGAATGCTTGAAGGTTCTGGCCAAATATCGGATCGCAACGACGATTACAACACGTTCCCCGCTCATATTGCGCGATCTGGATGTGCTGAAGGAGATGAATATTCAGTCCGTCAATATAAGCATCAACACGACGAATACCCGGATCATCCGTAAGATGGAGCCGGCTGCGCCCTTGCCTGCAAAAAGATTGGAAACGGTAAGCGTGCTTACTAACAGCGGGATTCGTACCGGTATTTTTGTGGCTCCCGTACTTCCTTATCTAACAGATTCTCCGGAAGATTTGGAAAGCTTGATTGCCTCGGCTAAAGCGCATCATGCGCAGTTTGCGATGATATCGGCGCTGCGTCTTTCAAAAGACGTAAAAGCATGGTATTTGGGGGTGTTGAACATGCATTTTCCACAGCTGCTGCACGCATATAAGAAATTATACACGGGCGCATATGCCCCAAATGACTATGCAGCTTCGCTCCGTGAGAGAGCGGATCACCTGCTTCAGAAATACGGGTTGTCCAGGGATACGGCTACAACATCAAATGCTGACCACCGAGAGACGACCTCTCCCCAAATAACCTATGCTCCTCCTTGCAGCAATTCAGTTTATCAGCCCGATCTAGAGCAGCTGTCTTTTTCTTTTGAGAATTGAAAGGATCATAAGCAAGGAATACGCAGAAATATTTCACCCCACAAGTAATTTCAGATATAAAGAGATCGGAGAACGAATTCTTCGATCTCTTTATTGCTGCCTAAAAAAGTTTTTTTTCATATCTTTCGGTGTGAAAGATTTAATTTTTTTAAAGCATTTCAGAAAGTAAAAGTAGTCTTTAAAACCGGATTTCTCCGCTGCCACAGCAATGCTTTCTCCTAACATCAGCATATTGAAGGCTTGATCGACGCGAAGCTCTATGACCTTCTGCTTAATCGTTGTATTGAACTGCCTTTTGAAAATGATATTCAACTGCCTGTAACTCAAACCAAACCTCCGCTCAAACACTTCTGCTGTAAGCTCTTCCGTAAGATTGGAAAGAACAAACTGAAATAGATCATCTCCGAGCTTGTTGTTTCGTTTGTTTAGTATTCGTCTCTTCTGCATATAAAAGCTCAATTGATAGAGAATAGCTTGAAGCTGAATATTAAGAAAGTGATTGCCCACAAGCTCGGAGCGATACTGATCGTGTACGTATTGAAAGGTTTTATAGATGTCGCTATCTTTCGGAAGCTTCCCGTAAATTGGGAGTGAGATCATGCTGGAGTCGATCTGCTGGGGGATTTCCATCGCTTCCCCACGCATTTGAAAGTGAATGAAAGACACATCGTGCAGATCTTCCTCAATTCCGCTGTGGAAAGTGTTAGGAGGGAGCAGGAAATATTCCCCGATCGTTAAACGACCCTTATGTTTGCCGACTTTTACGGTTCGCTCTCCGGCATGAACGATCCCTAAAACCCAGCAGGGAAGTATCCGGTTTGGATGTTTATTATGTGCCGATATACGGCCGATCATTTCGATTTCAGCATCGCTTTTTAACCTAAACCATGGAACCTCATTGTCGACTTTATTCATCATCTATCATCCTTATTTTTAATAATACTTTAATGTTCATGTTACTAGAATGCTTATTTACAAGCAATCAGAACTTATTTGAAAAGATATTTTTAATAAAGACATCCGTTTTTTACATATATGGTTCTGTTATTGCATTGTTTTCGATTAACGGTTTGATATCATAAAATTACATCTGTGAGTCACAGACACTTTGAGAATTATAAAAAAGGAGGTTGAAAAAAGATTTTTAGTAAGCCCTTACATTTCGATTGAATGATTTCATTCCAATGCTTCAAAGTGGGTAGCTAACCGGAACTAATACAAATAGAAAGAAGATGATCTCCATGCAAAATAAAAAAATAAGAATAGCTTTAGTAGGGCTAAGATTCGGAGCAGAGTTCGTTCCCATCTATCTTCACCATCCTAATGTGGAGTATTTAGCGATTTGCGACAGCGATCCCAAAACATTGAACGAGATAGGCGACAAATTCCAGGTGGAACGCAGATACACCGATATGGAAGATATTTTGGCTTCAGACGAATATGATGCGGTCCACCTCGTTACACCGGTCACCTATCATGGAAAACACTCGGTTGCTGTGTTGAAGTCAGGCAAACACTGCGCTTGTACCATTCCAATGGGGCTCTCTCTTGAAGAATTGAACGAAGTATTAGCGGCAAAACAGGAATCCGGGAAGAATTACATGATGATGGAAACAGCAGTCTACTCCCGTGAATTTCTGTTTGTAAAAGATATGTATGAAAAGGGTGAACTGGGGAAAATCCAATTCCTGCGCTGCGCTCATTATCAAGATATGGACGGATGGCCTGACTATTGGAAAGGTTTCCCGCCTCTAATGCATCCCACACATGCGCTCGGTCCTGTATTGGATTTAATCAACAAGCGTCCTGTCAAAGTACACTGCTTCGGTTCGGGTACGATGCGTGATGAGCTTGTTCAGCAATACGGCAATCCGTTTCCGGTTGAAACTGCGATCTACCAATTGGAGGATTCTGATGTTGCTGTCGAACTCACACGGACAATGTTCCATACTGCAAGAGCTTACTCGGAATGTTTTAATGTGTACGGTGAGAAGGCCACCTTCGAATGGCAGCAGATCGAAGAAGAGAAGCCGATTATCATGCGTATGGGTGAATTAACGAAGGACAGGGGACGTCCGATATCATGGGAGCGCGTAGAAATCCCTGACCGTCCGGAAAGCCTGCCGAAAGAGATTCAAAGATTTACAACGCGCGGAGTATACGACGAGAGCAATCCGCATCTCTCGTTTTTACAAGGCGGCGGGCATGGTGGTTCTCATCCGCACCTGGTGCATGAATTCGTAAGAAGCATCATTGAAGAAAGACCGCCGCATGTTGATGAGGTGAAAGCGGCGATCTGGACAGCAGCTGGCATTTGTGCACATGAATCGGCGATGAATGGCGGTAAGGAAGTTATCATCCCAAACTTCGAGTACAGTCTCAAGTAGCGTAACCATTCTTAACTGAGGGGTTGGATAAAATGAGTCTGTCCAAAATGTGTTCTATAGTACTTGCTGTTTTTTTGCTTACCGGTTTAATGGCTTGCAGTAATTCTGCATCTAACTCAGGGTCGAGCCCCCAAAACGCGGGCAGTACGGGCGGCCAAAACTCGCAAGATAATAAGTCCGCGGATGCTGAGAAAGAATCGGTTAAACTGCGATATATGGTGTGGGGAAGTCCGAATGAGAAAAAAGCTGTCGAAGATTACTCCAAAAAATATATGGAGATGAATCCTCACGTTACCATCGAAGTCATTCATGTACCGAACAATGATTATGCAACGAAAGTGGCGACAATGGTTGCTGGAAACGATGAGCCTGACCTGGCTTATATGTCAGAAGGTCAAGCTTACGAGTTGGCTGAGCAGGGAAAGTTGTACAATGTGTTCGAACAACTTGATGTCGATCCGGACTTTAATCTTGATAACTATGCACCGAATGTATGGTATGAATGGGAGCCGGGGAAAGCGCTCGGCAGAAGGATCGGAATCGGTGCTATGGGCATGTATTACAATACAGACGTTTTTGAGAAGGCAGGCATTCCGCCGCTCCCTCGAAATCCGGAAGAAACGATGAATTGGGACGAATTTGTTGAGTTGGCCAAAAAATTAACAGTTGACCAAAATGGTAAAACTGCACTTGACCCCGATTTCGATCACACCAAAATTAAGCAATATGGCTTGATGTTTGAAACATGGTGGGCGAACTATCTGCCGCTTGTTCTGTCCAACGGCGGAGGTTATGCGACCGAAGACGGAACTAAATTTGGACTTTCAGAGCCGGAAGCCTATGAGGTCATTCAGCAGATGGCGGATTTAATTAATGTGCATCATGTAGCGCCTAGCCCTGTTCAATTGAAAAGTCTTCCGAACCTGGCAACGTCATTGCAATCCGGAAAAGCGGCAATGGCATTCGGTGGAAATTGGTTGACGCTTGATCTAAGTGCTGCGGGTGCGAAATTCGGGTATGGACTTTATCCGAAAATGAAAGAAAACGCGGCGGTTATACTTGCTTCACCGGTGGTGATATTTAACTCTACAAAGAATATCGAGGAAGCATGGAAGTTTTACAAATTTGCTGCCGATCCAGCCGCTTCCGTTGGTATTTATGCGGATGGCCTCTCCATTCCCGTGCTCAAGGATTGGCTTACGGATGAGCAAAAGCTTAGTCAATGGGCTGTCAATGATAAACATCCGGACGGATACGTGGATGTGATGATCAAGCCGTTATTCGATGAGAACACCAAGCCGGGACCTGCTGATCTGCTGAAAAACTATAGCAAGATTGATACGATTGTCACTCCAGCGCTTGAAGAAGTTTGGCTTGGCAACAAATCCGCCCAGGATGCGATGAACGAAATTAAGCCGAGGGTAGAAGAATTGATGATAGGTGAATATAAATGGTCGCGTTAATTCGACCGTTATAACGGAATGATTGAAAGCGTTGCCAGGGTAAGCGGACTCGATCCGCCTACCCTGGATTTTGCGAAAGGATGATGGGTCATGGAACAAGCACACCCGGTTTCAGGGAAACGATATAGAGGTTCGTCCAAAAGGATGACCAGAGAAATGTGGATGGGAATTCTATTTGCTTTGCCCGCCATATTGGGTTTTTTCATTTTTACATTGGGTCCCATGCTGGCAAGCTTTGTTTTGACCTTTACCGATTTAAAACTGATCAACCCGATTAAATTCATCGGTCTGGATAATTACGTCCAGCTGTTTCGGGGCAGTGATGGTTTATTTTACAAATCGTTATCCACAACGTTTCAGTATGTATTTATGAGTGTACCTCTCAATATTTTGTTCGCTTTTTGCGTGGCCCTTTTGATGAATCAACAAATAAAGGGGCGGGCATTCTTTCGTACAGTCTTTTATTTACCGACAATTGTGCCCGTATTTGCTTCTTCCATGATCTGGATCTGGATTCTCGATCCTGACTTGGGACTGCTCAATAACGTGCTTAAGACACTGGGGCTTCCCACAAGCATGTGGATTTACTCCTCGGAAACCGTTATTCCTTCCCTTGTACTGATGGGGCTGTGGGTGACGGGCAATACCATGATCATTTTTCTTGCGGGACTGCAGGGCATTCCGAATCATCTTTATGAAGCGCTCGAAGTTGACGGTGGTAACAAGCTTCATAAGCTGCTTTATATTACTGTTCCACTGATGTCTCCGACTATTTTTTTTAATCTGGTACTCGGTTTTGTTGGAGGGTTTCAGATTTTTGCGGAGGCTTATATCATGACCCAGGGCGGTCCGAACAACTCTAGTTTGTTCATTGTTTTTTATCTCTATCGCGAAGCATTTCAATTGTCCAATATGGCTTATGCCAGTACGGTGGCATGGTTTCTTTTTATCATTATTCTGGTCTTCACATTTGTGATTTTTAAAACTTCCCGGATGTGGGTTTACTATGAAGGTGAGGGGAACAAATGAGTGCATTCGTAGAGCGCGGATCCAAGACGCTGGTGTATTTATTTTTGGCGTTCGGTTGTTTGGTTTGTTTGACCCCTTTTTATTGGATGTTTAGAAGCTCGCTAATGACATTGGATCAAATTTTCGTGATGCCGCCGATTTGGTTCCCTTCGCCGATTCAATTGAGCAACTATCACGATGCCTTGACCATGTTTCCTTTTCACACCTATTTTCTCAACACGTTGACAATCGTTTCCCTCAGTGTACTGGGTACTGTGCTAACGAGCAGCCTTTGCGCTTACAGCTTTGCCAGATTGAATTGGCCGGGCCGTGACAAGATGTTTGCGCTCATCCTGACAAGCATGATGCTTCCGGGTGCGGCTACACTCATCCCAACGTTTCTGGGCTGGAGAACGGTCGGAGCCATCAATACCTTCATCCCCCTGATTTTACCTTCGTGGTTCGGGGGCGGCGCTTTTAATATTTTTTTGTTAAGGCAGTTTTTTAAGACGATTCCGAAGGAATTGGATGAAGCGGCCCTTATTGACGGGGCGGGTTTGTTTCGCATATATACATCGATTCTGCTGCCTTTGATTAAGCCGGCGCTTATTGTGGTCGCTCTCTTTGCGTTCTTGCACCATTGGAATGATTTTTTATCTCCTATTATTTATTTGAATTCAGAGAAAAATTACACGTTGGCAATTGGACTGCAGCAATTCAAAGGGCAATTCAATGCCCAGTGGAATTACATGATGGCTGCTTCAACTGTTGTCATTCTTCCAACGGTACTGGTTTTTCTAATTGGACAAAAATATTTCATTGAAGGCATTACGCTAACAGGGCTAAAAGGATAATGAAAACGATGATTGAAAGTCAAAAGAAGGGGGCGGAACGTGACGGCCACGATTCTGATGATTGGCACGTTAGATACGAAAGAGAATGAATTCATGTACCTCCATAATCAGCTTCGTCTACGGGGTAAAAATGTCCTTACGGTTAATGTAGGTGTGATGTCGTCATCCAAGAAGATTCAGGTCGATATCGATGCGGATGTAATTGCTGAGGCTGGAGGAAGCAGCCTTTTTGAATTGCGTAGAGATCAGAATCGAAGTCATGCGATGAAAGTGATGTGTCAAGGGGCCGCTTCTATCATTCTGTCACTATTCAACGCCGGCCGATTTCAAGGGATCATAGGAATGGGTGGTGGTGGAGGGACTTCTATTGCAACCTCGGCGATGCGGGCATTACCTCTGGGCATACCTAAAGTGTGCGTCTCAACGCTCGCCTCCGGTGACGTTTCCGCTTATGTAGGCACAAAAGACATTGTCATGTTTCCCTCGCTTGTGGATATTGCGGGTATCAATCATTTATCACGTTTTACGATTTCGCATGCGGCAGGTGCATTATGCGGCATGTTAGATACGGAGATCATTCCTTTTAGCCAAAAAGATGCACCAGTCATAGCGGCTACAATGTTCGGAAACACAACGCCCTGTGTACAAAGATGTATGCATCAATTGAGAAAACTTGGATGTGAGGTGCTTGTTTTCCATGCGACTGGAGCAGGGGGCAAAATGATGGAAGCACTCATCGAGGAGGGATATGTGGATGCAGTTCTGGATCTCACCACGACAGAATTAGCAGATGAAATTTGCGGAGGAATGATGAGCGCCGGGGAAACGCGATTGACAGCCGCTGCCCGCATGGGTATTCCTCAGGTCATAGCACCGGGATGTTTGGATATGGTTAACTTCGGTCCTCGCTTGAGTGTTCCGCAGCACTATAACAAGGCAGGCAGAAACTTTTATTCATGGAATCCCTCGAATACGTTGATGAGAACAAATCGTCATGAGAATCGGATGATCGGAGAACAGATTGCCCTTCGGCTCAATGCAGCAAAGGGACCGGTGAAGGTTCTGTTGCCGCTCCAGGGACTATCGCTTTTGGACGAAGATGGTCAGCCGTTCTGTGACCGAACAGCCGATAAAGTATTGTTCGATACATTGAAGGATATGCTGTTGCCTCATATTGAAATCATCGAAATCAATGAGGCAATAAACCACCCAACGTTTGCTGACAAAGCGGTAGAAGTGCTTTTAGATCTATTGATCCCAAAATACTCTATGATACTGAATAAGGAGAGAGAAAATGGCGATTCCACGCAGTGAGATATTAGAGCGTTTAAGAAGTCGTATTCAAGAAGGCCGGCCGATAATAGGAACGGGTGCCGGAACCGGAATCAGTGCTAAATTTGAGGAAGAGGGCGGGACAGATCTAATCATCATC
Source organism: Paenibacillus abyssi (assembly GCF_014640295.1). Classification (GTDB taxonomy): domain Bacteria; phylum Bacillota; class Bacilli; order Paenibacillales; family Paenibacillaceae; genus Paenibacillus_D; species Paenibacillus_D abyssi. Next base: position 106,747 of record NZ_BMGR01000018.1, read on the forward strand.
TATAATTCCGGGCGTTTTCGGATGGCAGGCAGAGGCTCCATGTGCGGTCTAATGCCGTATGGTGATGCGAATGCGATTGTCATGGAGATGGCCGGTGAGATTTTACCCGTCGTCAAACATACACCTGTATTAGCAGGGGTGTGCGGTACGGATCCATTTCGCTATATGCCTAGCTTTCTGAAACAGGTGAAGGAAGCGGGTTTCTCCGGTGTGCAAAACTTCCCTACAGTAGGATTATATGATGGAAAATTTCGTGCAAACCTTGAGGAGACAGGGATCAGCTACGATCAGGAGGTAGAAATGATTCGTCTTGCAAATGAAATGAATCTGCTGACTACTCCTTATTGTTTTACTCGTGACGAGGCACGTAAAATGGCCGAAGCGGGTGCTGACATTATCGTAGCCCATGTCGGGACGACAAGCAGCGGATCGATCGGAGCTCACACCACCCTCACGCTTCAAGAATCTGCACGAATTGTACAAGATATAAGTGACGGGGCAAAGGCCGTTAATCCGGATGTTATTGTCATTTGTCACGGCGGACCTATTGCAGAGCCTGAGGATGCAGAATTCATCTTGAAGCATACCGTTGGTATACACGGTTTCTACGGGGCATCAAGTGCTGAACGGCTTCCAGTGGAAAGAGCGATCACAGAGCATATCCGGAAATTCACTTCCATTGCCGTACGTTAATACGAGGGGGAGGTAAACATGTCTAAAGTGCTTTCCGTTGATGAGGCGTATCAACAAGCTTTAGAATTATTAGACAAGGCGCATATTCCCCTTAGCAAGGGCGAAAGGGCGGGACTGAGAGTTTTGGATTTTGGTTTGCGGAATATAGCCCGATATGGTGTCCAACTCGTCGAATATATTAATTTTGAACGGTATTGTGCGCGCCAACTCATTTTTCTCCCGGGACAAACCATCCCCGAGCACATGCATCCGCCGATTGGAGAGGATCCGGGCAAGGTAGAAACCTTCCGTGTCGTTTGGGGTAAGGTTTGGGCCTATACAGAAGGAAAGCCCAGCAGCCGTATTGCAGCCCATATTGCTTCGGAGGATCAATTATATTTCTCAGCGTTCCGCCAAATTGAACTAAAACCCGGTGATCAATGCACGATCGAAGACAACAAGTACCATTGGTTTCAAGCTGGAGAAGAAGGTGCTGTAGTCATTGAGTTTTCCAGTCACGCTCGGGATCGGTTTGATAATTTTAAAGATCCGCGTGTGAATAACCAATGAAAATAAGAGACAGACTAACTAGGCCGAAGCCAGTTCATCGCTTGAATTCCCTTGGTGACTATCTAATAGCCGCTCTTGGGATATGGCGCTGCTTGCTTTGGTTTTTTTTGTTGGAAAAATATCTTAAATTAGTTCAGTACATCCTATATTTTCTTGGGTACTCCCGAGCCGGACTGAGCGCTATGCTGAAAGGGAACGAAAGGAGGGTTACAGCAATCGAGTCTTATTGAAAGCGTTTACGAAATGAAAGAAGTCACAATTTCTGAAGGAGGATGCACTCAGTGAGAAAAAGGCTTAAGTCATTCGTAGCGGCACTTCTCATCGCGGCATTGATTATTCCGCAAGGAATCGGCATTCAAAACGCACATGCCGCTGAGCCAATGCCAGGGGATACGATTATTTCACATGGTTTTGAAAGCGATGACAAACAGGGATGGGGGAACCGCGGCGCTGCTCAAACGAGTATCACCAAGGAAACGTCTCGTACCGGAAACGGCGCATTGTTAACGACAGGTAGGACAGCAGGTTGGCATGGTCCGAGCTTGAACGTGACATCGCTTCTTCAACCGGGAGTGACCTATGAAATATCAGGTTACGTGAAGCTTGCAGCGAGCCAACCCGCAAGCGATCTGAAATTTTCGGTCGAACAAACCGGTCTGACAGGAAGCGATCAGTACAAGCAGGTCAATAATCCTGCAGCGGTAACGGATACGGAATGGGTAGAGCTCAAGGGGAATTATACGTATAATTCCTATGCAACCGGATTGACGCTTTACTTGGAGAGCAGCGATGCGACGAGTCAGTTTGTTCTGGATGATTTTACGATCAAGCTCATTACGCCTCCTCCTCAGCCTCAAGAACCGGCGCCGGATTATCCGAAAGTTATTGCAGAGCATGGCTTTGAGAATAACAATTATCACAATTGGACGGTTCGAGGCGGAGCGGGTCAGGTTATGCTGACAGACGAAGCGGCGCATACCGGCACCCACAGTCTGAAAATGACGGGTAGATCGCAGGATTGGCACATGGCGAGAGTGGAGATGACCGGCCTGCTGGAGAAGGGAGCTTCTTATGAGGTCGAGCTCTATGCGAGGCTTGCTGACGGGGAAAGCTCTACACCGATGCATCTGGCCTTGACGGAAACGAAAAACGGCAGCAATACGGAAACGGATATCAGCACCCCTGCCGAAGTGGCAAGCAACGGTTGGACGAAGCTTTCCGGCCAATTTACTTACTCTGCGGATGCGGCAAACGGTTACTTGTACGTTTATGCGAAGCAAGCTCCTGCGGCTGTTTATCTCATTGACGATGTCAAACTGACCATTACAGCGCCGGGTCAGGTTGTCGTGGAGCCCTCGACTTTTGTATATGATTTCGAAGACAATACAACGCAAGGCTGGTCTGGACGAAATGGCACTGAAATCGTGGAGCCGTCTTTAGAAGCGGCGAATTCCGGCCAATACAGCTTGAAAACGACTAATCGAATCGTTGAATGGCATGGCCCGAACGTGGATGTGACAGGCAAAATTGCGAAGGGCGCAAGCTATGAAATATCCGCCTATGTCAAATTTGTCGACGCTCCTGCCACTCCGAGCTCGGTCAAACTGTCCATGGAGGTCGATGTCAACGGGGCGAAATCCTGGACGACGATTGCTTCCGCTCCGATCGGGCATACGGATTGGTTTCAGTTGAAAGGCAATTTCACGCTGAATACTGACGCAACCTTACTGGGCTTATATATCGAGAGCGAGAAGGCAACGGATGCTTACTACATTGATGACGTCGGCATCGAATCCTTGGCACCTCCGGCAGAAGGGCTGCCGATTCAGACCGACATACCAAAGCTGAGAGAAGTCTATGAAAATTACTTCACGATCGGCGCGGCGGTTGAAGCGTACCAGCTGAGCGGAAAGCACAAAGAAATGCTTGATTATCATTACAACGCCCTGGTAGCGGAAAATGCGATGAAGCCCGCGTACCTTCAGCCTAATCCGGGCAATTATCAATGGGCAACCGCAGACCAATTAATTAATTTCGCTCATGATAACAACATGTACTTCCGCTTCCATACACTCGTCTGGCATTCTCAAGCCGCGGAGTGGATGTTCCAGGACGAGCAGGGCAATTATTTGGATCCTACGCCGGAGAACAAGGAGCTCGTTCTTGCACGTCTTGAAGCTTACCTTCGCGAGGTGGTTGGCCGTTATAAAGATAAAGTAGACGCATGGGATGTTGTGAACGAGGTGATCGATGAAAGCCAGCCAAACGGCATGCGCGACAGCAGATGGTATCAGCTCACAGGCCTGGATTTCATTCGGACAGCGTTCCGCGTTACCCGGGAGGTTGACCCGGACGGAAAGCTTTACATCAATGATTACAGCACTCATAATCCGAGAAAACGCGATTTCCTGTTTGATCTTGTTCAGCAGCTAAGAGCGGAAGGCGTTCCGATTGATGGAGTAGGTCACCAAACGCATATCAACATCTCGAATCCTTCCATCGCGCTCATTTCCGAATCGATCCGCAAATTCGGAGAGGTTGGACTGGACAACCAAATTACAGAGCTCGACATTTCGGTTTATTCCAACAACAGCGACGCCCATGAAGTCGTTCCTCAAGAGCTGCTTTTGAAACAAGGGTATCGCTACAAAGAATTGTTCGAGGAATTGAAACGGTTGGATGAGGAAGGGAATTACATCAGCAATGTCACGTTATGGGGGATTGCAGACGACCATTCATGGCTTCACAATCGTCCGATTACAAGACAAGATGCTCCATTCCCGTTTGACAAGCAGTTTCAGGCGAAGCCGGCTTATTGGGGGATGGCAGATCCATCGCAGCTTCCGATCACAGCTAAGCTGGCGGAATCCCCATACGGTCAGCCTATTGTAGACGGAAAAGCGGATATCGTATGGAGCACGGTTCCGTCCCTTCAAACGGAAACAAAAGGCGGTTTGATGGCAACCTTCAAGACGCTGTGGGATGAGAATCATGCTTACATCTGGGCGAAGGTCGATGACAGCACGATTTCCGCACAAGACAAAGTCGAGATCTTTGCCGGGCGCAGGGACTCGTATATCCAAGCTCAATTTGCCCGTACCGGCGGGCATTCGTTGAATGGTGAAAGTAAAGTCGTGACTGAAGTTGATGGCGGCTATATTGTCGAAGTTGCCGTACCGCTTCAAACAGCAGCTCTGCTCGGCGATCAGTTGGAGTTTGATATTCGCGTCACAGATGCGGATACAAGCGGCGTAACGTCTTGGAGCGATATGCGTAACGCACAGCATTCGGACAGAGCGGGGCTCGGTGTAATGACGCTGGTTCATGCAACGTTGGCCGATAAGGCGGTCAAAGGCTCGCCGACAATCGACGGGGAGAAGGATGCGATATGGACAGATGCGCAGCAGTTGACTACAGGCCGATTCGCGCAGGGCTTGAGTGGTGCCACAGCGAAATTCTGGACGATGTGGGACGAAAACCATCTCTATGTCTATGCTGAGGTATCCGATCCGCTGTTGTCCGATGCCAGTGCGAATGCATGGGAAGAAGATTCAATTGAAATTTTCGTAGATCAGAATAACGGCAAGACGACTTTCTATCAAAGCGATGATGGTCAATACCGCGTGAACTTTAATAATGTGCAGAGTTACGGCGGCAATGCAAGCAGCGAAACCTTTGAGACGGTAACAAAGATCGTTGACGGAGGTTACATTGTCGAAGCGGCAATCAAGCTGGGCTTCATTACACCTGCGATCGATACCATCATTGGCTTCGATCTGCAAGTAAATAATGACCAAGACGGCAACGGCTCAAGAGACAGTGTCGCGATCTGGAGCGATACGACAGGCCAATCCTACACGAATACTTCGAAGTTAGGCGTGCTGCGGCTGGTTGAAGATGTGGAAGCTCCGCCTGCTAACGATCAAGCTCCGACGTCAGGCAGCAATCCTAGATCGAACCCCGGTCCGGCAGCTGTGGGTGGCATGATCAATATTGCAGTCCAGAATCAAAACGGACGCGCCATAGTGAATGTTCCGTCCAACGTTCTGGAGTTAGCCCTCCAGCAGGTACAGCCGAATGCGGACGGTGTGAAGCGCATTACCGTTGAGATTGCGCCGCAAGCAGGGGCAGACGCTTACGAGCTTCTACTCCCGGCAGCGGGCTTAAACGGTGAGCTGCCGTTCGTATTGTCCGTACAAACGCCGCTGGGCATTATCGATATCCCAAGCAGCATGCTCTCAGATATTGATGTATCGGCGCAGCAGGTAGCCATCCGGATTGAAGCGGCAAACCTGGAGCATATCGATACTGAGCTTAGAAGCAGGATTGGCAATCGCCCGGCGATAAATCTGAACGTGCTTGCCGCTGGCGAAGTGATCGAATGGAATCATCCCAATGCCGCAGTTGCCGTTTCCATCCCTTACGAGCCTACGACTGAAGAGCTGGCTAACCCGGATCATATTATCATCTGGTATGTGGATGGTAATGGGGATACAAAGCCGGTACCGAATGCAAGATGGGACGCCCAAACGCAAAGCGTAACCTTCAGGACGACGCATTTCAGCTCTTTTACGGTTGTCTCCGTATTCAAAACGTTCGACGATTTGCAATCTTATGATTGGGCCAAAGCGGCGATTGAGACCATGGCTTCCCGAGGAGTTATACAGGGAAGCTCCGACAGCGAATTTGCGCCTTCGGGAACCATCAAGAGAGCGGATTTCCTGCTGCTGCTCGTGCGTGCGCTTGAGCTTCAGAGCGAAGGCGGCACGGCATTCTCCGATGTGTCACAAGCCGACTATTACTATGATGCGGTTCGCATAGCGAAGCAGCTCGGTATAACACAAGGTACGGGCGGCGACCGCTTTAGTCCGACGGCACCGATTACGCGCCAGGAAATGATGGTGCTGACGGTCCACGCTTTAGAAGCGGCAGGTCATGGCATTGAAGCGCAAGGAACGCTGGATGACTTCTCCGATGCACCTGAAGTGGCTGCCTATGCACTAGAAAGTGCAGCTGCGTTGATCTCGGCCGGCATTGTGAATGGCATCAATGGACAGATTGAGCCGGGCGGCCAGTTAACCCGTGCACAAGCTTCGGTTATCCTGCATCGCGTGTGGAAGCTAAGAGTGTGAAAGTTACGTCGACCAGTCGGCGAATGATTGGCTGTTATGTTATATCGTCTGCTGCTGCCGGAATTGCCCCGGCGTCATTCCCATATGCTTGCGGAAGATCCGGTTGAAGAAGCTGATATCTTGAAATCCGGAGCTGAGTGCGATATGAATAACCTTGTTGTGCGGGTCTTTCAGCATATCGCAGGCATGGCGGATTTGAAGGGAATGCTTGTAATCGATAAAGCTCTTGCCCGTTGCTTTTTTGAATTTCGCTGTGAAGGATGAAACGCTCATTCCGCATGTGCGGCTTAATTGATCTAATGACAATGGCTGGCGATGATGCTGCTCAACGAAATGCAGAATGGAATCCATCCAATCTTCTTTCGGTAGCGTATGATTGCTGCTGTTTTGATGTTCTTCGTGATAGCGGCTTAGCAATACGAGGCATTCGATCCAGCTTGTCTTAATAATGAGCTGATACCCGACCGGTTTTTCGTGGAATTCACGGTCAATTTTTTGGAGTAGTGACTCAATTTGCCGCCGTTGTTCAACAGTTAGAGAAATGTACGGTACAAAAGAAGCGTTTTTCCGCAGAAACGGCGCGAGGTAAAAGAAATGAATAAATGCGGGGATTTCCAGTAATCCACCTAACTCCTTTTGCAGCAGCTGTTTTTCAAATAGAACGTTGTAAATGATTGTTTCTTCCGTATCGGAGCCTATGTAACTGTGGTAGGTTTGCGGTTCGATGACAAACACGTCTCCGGTTGCAAGGGCGTAACGCTGCTCTGCCATTTCGTGTAAAGCGCTGCCTTTAACGACATAGATCAATTCGATAAAATCATGGGTATGCGAGGGGATGGTCTCGTCTTTCTGAATGATATAACGCTGGATGAAGAAGGGGAAGCTGTCTCCCTCGAAATAGGCTTTTCCTTGTAATGTGGACACCATTGATTTTCCTCCTTAGCAGATCGTCTGCCTTTTTTCGCAGATCCTCCAAGAGTTTAGATGGCCCCAGGCTTATAGTGAAGATATAATTTTCATCTTGAGAGGAGCATGTCTATGTTGAATGATAAGAAGGTTTTGTCCAAAATGCAAATTGATTTTTATCGTGAGAACGGCTTCGTACAGGTGGATGATGTGATTTCTGAAGAAGAACTTGAGGAGCTGCGGACCTATCTTCATGAAACGATGAGCACTGCCGGAAACCGTTCTGTGCAGACTGACCGGGAGGGCGGAGCATACTATAAGGTGCTGAACCAAAGGGTTAATACGTGGAGAGAACACGGCGGTATGGCCCGGTTCGTACTGGGCAGCCGTTTTGCCGATATGGGCAAGCAGCTTACAGGTTATGACGGGATCCGTTTATTCCATGACCATGCGCTCTTTAAGATGCCGCACGATTCCAAGCCGACGCCTTGGCATCAGGATTGGCCATATTGGCCCATGCAGGAGACGGGCGCATTTTCGGTCTGGATCGCGTTGGATGATGTGGATGAGCATAATGGCTGTATGATGTTTGTGCCCAAGACGCAGAAGATCAAGAACCTGAAAAGCATCGATTTTATTACGCCAAATGATATATTTTTAGATGAAGAAGCCCGCGGCGTAGATCGTAATAAGGCTGTCGTGGTGCGCATGAAGGCTGGAAGCTGCACGTTCCACGACGGACTGACGTTCCATTATGCCCACGCCAATCAAAGCGACAAGCCGCGGCGGGCCCTCGCAATTATATTTATGGCCGACGGCACGACCTGGAATGGGAAAGGACACATCTGTACGGACGGCTTAGGGCTGAATGCTGGAGATGCGCTCAAGGGAGGGCTGTTTCCGAGATTGGCTTAATCGGTAAATTGGGAGTATACGGACTAATTCGATCTGAAGTGGATATTAAGGGTGGACGGAGATTCGCCCTCTCTCAGCCGGTGTTTCGTCGTTTCAAGAGCTGCTTAGCGGTGGCTGCGGGGCAGGTAAAATCCTATTGCAGCCTTGAGCCTTATTCGGTTATCGGGATCTCTATGCCGTGTAAGTGATTCATATAATATTTATCAATGATTTCTACGATCGTGTTCTTCTTCACAGGTTTGCTAATATAATCATCCATGCCTGCAGCCAGGCATTTTTCCCGGTCCCCTTTTAGTGCGTTTGCTGTCAGAGCAATAATGACAGGGGATTTTTCAGGAGGTAAAGCCTCCTTGATTGTTCTTGTCGCATCTAAACCATTCATGACCGGCATATGTAGATCCATAAAGATGATATTGTAGTGCTCGAGCAGGGCGGCTTGGACAGCGGCTTCCCCATTTTCTACTACGGACACGGCATGTCCTTGCTTTTCGAGTATGGTTTTTAAAACGAGCTGATTAATATAGTTATCTTCACCTATTAGAATGCTGAGCTGGTTATGCTTGTCCTCAACCTGTTTAATCTGTGCCGCAATTTGCAGTGGATCTCCTTCTTTTAAACTCATTGTAAACTTAAAGGTTGATCCCGGACCACCCTTTGGTTCATGCCAAATGGTTCCCCCGAACAGTTCGACGATTTTTTTGCTGATGGGCAATCCTAATCCCGTACCATCATAATTACGAGTCATAAAATTATCTACCTGAAAAAATGGCTCAAACAAATACTGTACTTTATCAGGAGGAATGCCAATCCCGCTGTCTTCTACTACAAATTCAAGTATAGGGTTACCGTTTTTACGTGAATGGTTTTTAACGGTTACAGAGACAAATCCGTTCGCTGTGAACTTTACCGCATTACCGATCAGATTGAGTAACACCTGCCTAAGTCGTCCCGGATCACCAATCAGGGAATGAGGGACATCCTGATCCACATAATAAGACATCTGCAGATGCTTTTCATTCGCGTTGGAGTATAACACGTTAAACGTTTCCTCAATGCAGGTTCTAACATCAAACGCCGATTCCAATAATTCGGTCTTACCGGCCTCGATTTTGGATAGATCCAAAATGTCATTGATAATGGATAGAAGCGAATCTCCGCTTTTACGGATAATGTCAACGTACTCCCGCTGCTCATCATCCAACGCTGTCGTTTCTAATAAATCCGACATTCCGATGATCCCGTTCATCGGAGTACGGATTTCATGGCTCATCATCGCCAGAAATTCACTTTTAGCTTTGTTTGTACTCTCCGCCGCTTCTTTAGCGACCAGCATTTTTTTCTGTTCGGTAATGTCTTTGGCAATAATATAGAATCCGACGTTCTTACCGTGAATGATAATTGGCGCTATGGTTGTTAAAACTTCAAGGGCATAACCTTCTTTATGGTTAATCTTCTCGATCGCTTTTTCAACCGAAATGTCATGAACTGATTCTGACAGTAATTTTTTCAGCGTAATATCATCGAGATTGATAAAACTCGAAAAGTTGGAGCCGACGGCTTCAGTAATTCGGATTCCAACGAGTTTTTCTGCCATTGCATTGCCGTGAATAATATTGCCTTCCAAATCAAGTGAAAAGATAGCATCATGATTATATCTTTTTAGCGATGTATATCGTTCTATCGTTTCCTGCAGCTTTTGTTCCGCCGCTTTATTCTTTGAAATATCAATAAGCTGTGCGATACAGTACATCGGATCTCCGTTTGATTCATCGCGCACGAGGGTGATGTGGAGTGAAGTCCAGATAAAGTCTCCACTTTTTTGTATGCAGCGTTTTTCCAGCTCAAAGGATCGGATATCACTATTCAATAAACGATGTAACTGGTTTAATATTCGAATTGTATCCTCCGGATGCGTAATATCCTGAAAGGTGAGCTGCAGCAATTCATCTTCCGAATAACCTACGATTTCGGTGAGTGCCGGGTTAACTTTCATCCAGGCTCCATCCAATGAGAGTACTCCAATACCGAAAGGTGAATATTTATAAAGCAGATCAAGAAATGTTTGATCGTCTGGCCTAACGTTAGACATATAGAACCTCCATAATTGTTGCTTATCCCCATATTAAACGTTTTTATAGCAAAAAACCATGAAAAATAAAATCTTGCGAAATTTGTCGTATAATATTTTTTTAAACAAAGTATGAAAGTCTACTGTTGCGTTTTCGATATTGGAAGGGGAGACTGATGGTTAAACAGCTGAAGGGCGGAAGCTTGACTAAAGATCAGATCGATTTCTACAACTTTGAAGGTTATCTAGTGCTGCCCGATCCTTATCGGAAGAAGAGCTTGCCCCTGCGAGGAAACATTAATTGAAAACGGCTGTTGAAGTGACAGGATTGAAAACCATTTTTTGCAACCTATTTAGAGGTTTGTTCGTCAGAGCAAAGAGGAGAAAGGCAATCAGGATTGCCGCCTGTGCTCGAAGCTCAAGGGAAGAGGTGGGAAGTTAACAGCATTTATGAAAACAATGTCTTTCTTCAATGTAATTTCCACTAACATGTTTGCCTATTGGAAGAGAATGCACTATCGGAATCTGGAAGGTAATATACCCGCCGAGTGGAGAGCCATAACGTTTCTCATGCGCTGCTTTATTATATATATTAGTTAGACGAGTACTATCGAGCGCCTTTAATTCCAAGGCGCTATTGTTATGCCCGAATGGAACTTCCGGAGTAAGGACTTCCTATGAATGTGAGAGGCAAATGACGGGGTAGGCATTGATCCGCAGAGGAGTCGATTCATTTGATCTTCCGGCCCGGATTTTCCACCGCTTCATCGGTCAGTGACATTTCAGTCCGAGGCGTAGGCATGGATATCGTTCGCAATCACATTGAAAAGCTCAGCGGTATGATCGATATTGAGATAAAATTAGGAGAAGGAACACGTTTTAAAATTAAGTCGTTCATCCTCCCGATGAGCAGCGTGGTCGAGATTGTCCGCGTACCGGTTATGATTGCGGTGGTCTTTCGAATCTGGATTAACAGGCTATTGCAAAAATGTATCAAGGGTAAGCGAGATAGACAGTAAGCGAGATAGACCGTGTCAATTGTCTGAGAAAATGTCACCCTAACTCGTCCGAGAAAATGTCACTATTGGAGTAGT
>NZ_BMGR01000019.1 GCF_014640295.1 Paenibacillus abyssi
TGGCCCCTCCTGTGACCGGACTTTCACCGGCTAGAGAATGCGTGCTTAGCTGGGCACGCCATGCAAAAAAAGACCGCACATCTATGCGCAGTCAGCATGATTACTATTCGGTTCGCGGCGATAGGAGGTACTCCGCCTCAGCGGCCGGATAACTTTTCGTCCATGTATGGTCCGCCCGCATCTGATCATCACTCAATAAAAAAAAAAATACGTATAGTCCGCTTTCCTGCCCCGGTCCGGCAAAGGATCATTCCAGGTCACGTCCATATGGTACCAAACCCCGTCAACCTGCACGAGATTCCATGCATGATCGCCGGTGGCGACTGTCCCTTCTACGATCCGGCTCGGAATGCCGGCCATATTCAGCATCTTGTTCGCTAACAGCGAATAGCCCTGGCACACCGCAAGCCCGCTGTCCAATGCATCGTAAGCCGTATACCGTTGATAACTCCGATCGTAAGCTACGTTGTAGATGATCCAATCATGGATTTGCTTGACGATCTGATCGTCATCCATTCCATTCTTAATAATATCTGTTAATATTGCTGAAACCCTTCGATCGACAAATGCCGTCTGTTCCTGCGATTCCCTGTATACAAATTCAAGCTTGATCTTCGCATTGGAACTCCAGGTTTGGATGGTATAGAAATAGGAGTCAACAATATATCCCGTATAATCGTCCGTCTCCAACGCTTCCATGATGACAGCCGGAAGGCTGGCCGACAGCTCGTCTTTATCGCCTGAATACTGCACCGAGAATTCTTCGTTCCGTATGAGCAAATTGGAGGCGATCCGCGTCTTTAACTCCGCTAAAGATGAAATGGAGGAAGAGTCTGCTATAACAGGCATGAACTTCAATTCGCTGCCTAAACCGACGATGATAACGAATAAGAGTAAACATAATTTGAATAACATTCTCTTCATCCCTGCACCTCCTCGGTTTTCTTTCATTATAAACAACATCTTCCAAAAAAAGAAACCTTTTCACTCTATCATGTCGTTGAGGAAGAGGCCCATCTGGTAAACAAATGGGCCTTTTCCACTTTATTATTCTTGTGCTATTGGTTTAGAATGCGATGGATCACTTGGCCTGCTTCGGCACGGCTCATCCATGCCTGAGGGACAAACAAGTCTGATTTCCGCCCTTTTATCAAGCCAAGCTCAAATGCGGACCGGACGGAGTCAATTGCCCATTGGTCCACTTCTTCCATATCCTTAAATGGGAGCGTGATGTCCACTGCTGCGGCTGTCCCATTGGTAATCGAATACGCCGTCATGGCCATGACCGCCATCTCTTGGCGTGTAATCGCAGCGTTCGGATCAAAGGATTCGCTGCTGCGGCCCTTTACAATGCCAGCCTCGAAAACGGCAGCCACAGCCTCCGCATACCATGCATCCACAGGCACATCGGTGAATGGCATTTGCCCGTTAGCTTGAAGCCCCAGCGCGCGAGCTAGCAGTGCGGTAAATTCAGCGCGCGTAATTGAACGCTGCGGTTCGAAAGCGCCCGGAGCGGTGCCTTCCATGATCTGTTTCGCCGCAAGCTCCTGTATGACATCATGGGCCCAGAATGAAGCCTCTACATCGTCAAACCGGGGCGTCACCTCGAGAACGGCGTACATGCTGAAATGGTCGATTTGCGCAGTAAGCTCGCCGCCTGTCCAGCTTCCTCCCGCATACTCCATGCTGCCGTCATTTGCAATATAATAGATGCCGGTCAATCGTCTGTCCGCAGCAGGATCAGCCTTTAAACGAATCGTGATCGGCTGGCTGAAATGAGATATGCCTGTTTCTTCCCCATCTTCGGTTTGCAGAACCAAAATAAAGTCGTAGGCCTGGCCGGCAATCTGAACCGTTAAACCGGGATTTCTGCCTGACAGAGCTGTTTCCGCCTCTGCTTTCCCGATCGGAGTGAAGGATAGCGCCAGCGTACCTTTTTCACCTTCCGGCAATTCGCCCAGCAGGTCCTTCAAGAGCCCGGATGGAAACTCGAGAGTCAGATTGTCCGTCTTGATCTCCAGCCGATCATCATTTAACTGGTTTAGAAGCTCCGATGGAAGTTCAACCTTAGAAGCCGTTGGAGGCAGCTCCACTGTCGCCTTCCCGGCTTGATTATGCTTCAGCTGCTCCGGACCGACAGTCACCGTCTGATTGGTATCCTTGCGATCAGGCGATTGAACCGGATCCGGATTGCTGGGCGCCGGTTCGCTTGGTGCGGGTTCTGCAGGTGCCGCCTCTACCAACATCAGCTCTACTTGGTCAAAATAACCCCAGACATCTCCCGGCGCCTCAACATCGAAGCCGATCGTCATTTGACCATCCGTTACCTTGATGTTTTCGACGGTGTACGCATTCCACACATTCCAGCCTGTGTTAACGATATCCGTGCTTAACATCGCCTTCGCAGCGCCGTCCATCGTTTCCGCGAACAGCTTCAGCTTCGTTTCGCCTCCACCGCCCGAGGCCCATGCTTTCAGCGCATAAGTGCCGTTCTCCAGTCCGTTAATCGTCTGGGTCAATTGATAGGCATACGGCGTGCCGTACCAGTAGTTAAACGCGTGGCTTCCCGCATATGAATTGCCGGCGTTATTCTCGACCTTGCCGGCATCCGTCGTTCCGGTCAGCGTCCAATCGGTCAAATCTCCGTTCTCGAAGCCCGGATTCTTGACCTGATTAACAGGAGGCGCTTCAATCAGCTCAAAATCATCGAAGAAGCCCCACACCTCTCCCGGTGCCTCAACATCAAAACCGATTGTCACTTGGCCGTTCGTGACCTGAATGTTGTCCACCGTATACGGCTTCCAGACGTTCCAGCCCGTATTCACCGCATCAGTGGTCAATGCCGCACCGCCGTAATTTTCCGCGAACAGCTTCAGCTTCGTCTCGCCTCCGCCGCCGGAAGCCCAAGCCTTCAACCGATACGTGCCGTTCTTCAAGCCCGTAATCGTCTGGGATAGTTTATAGCTATAGTCGGTATTATGGTGATAGTTAAACGAATGGCTCCCGGAATGGGCATTGCCGGCGCTCTCATCGATTTTGCCGGCGGTTGTTGTGCCCGTCATCGTCCACCCGGTCAGATCTCCGCTCTCATAGCCCGGATTGCTCACCAGATTCGGATTTTCCAGCACGGTGATTTCGATGGATGCCTTTTGGTTCAATCCCGCGACTGTACCTTGTACTGTGAACTTGCCAGGCGTATTCAACTGCTCGCTTGGGATGCTGTCCCAAGTGACGTCAGCAGGTGAGACCGTGCCTTCATTATAAAGTACGTCGGCTTTATCAGGCAGCGGAGGCGTTTCGCCTCTCACCGTTGTGATACTTTGCGAAGCGTACACCATGATTGGGGCTGTTTCGGTGATGCTTCCCGGTGTATATTGAAACACTTGGAGTGAGTCAAGCGCTCTGCCCTGATAATCGAACATCGCCTGATTTTCCCAGCCGTTGCCTTCACCAAGCTTCCAACCTACGCCCGGCAGCCAAGCCGGCTCCCAATAAAAGATACCCAATCCTTTTCCATCATTGACATGATATACCGTATTCATCACGGTTTGAGTGACCAGCTTCTGATTGGCTGCCGAAGCCGGAAAGCCTGCGACCTTTGTTTCCACTTCCCCTGCGATATTGCCTAAGTCGTCTCCGTTCTCGTAGGTGAACGGATAGGCCGTCTCGGCGACGACAATTTGCTTGCCGTAGCGGGCTGCCATGTCGTTCATATTCGTCTTTAACTGCTGGAACGTGCCGTGCCAATACGGATAATAAGACAAACCGATAATATCGTAATCGACACCCCGCTGCGTAACATTGTCAAAGAAGCTGCGGAATTTATCATTGCTGCCCCCTTCTGCCAGATGAAGCATGATCTTCGTCGTATGGCCTTGCGGTGTCGTGTCTCGAACCGCCTTGACGCCCTGCTTCAACAGCTCGGCCAAATTGTCGAATCTGCTCGCGGAGCCCTCGGGATGGATCATCCCGTTATTGATTTCGTTCCCGATCTGGACCATATCCGGATAAGCGTTAACCGCCTTCAGATCATTCATGACTTCAGCCGTGTAGTCATAGACCGCCTGCTTTAATCCGGCAAAATCCAAACCCGCCCATGCGGCAGGCTTCACCTGCTTGCCCGGATCTGCCCAAAAGTCGGAGTAATGGAAGTCGACAAGCAGCTTCATGCCTGCCGCTTTTACCCGCTGTGCCATCGCCACGGTATGGGCCTTATCATTATAGCCTTCTGCTTCTATCGGGTTATTCCATACGCGAAGACGGACGTAGTTCACGCCGTGCTCCTTAAGAATGACCAACAGATCCTTCTGCCCGCCGCCGTCATAGAATTTGATGCCTTTGTCTTCCAGCGCTTGCAGCGTCGAGATATCTACGCCTTTAATAAATTCGTTCGGATCTGACTGCCCCGCAGCTGCGGCTGGTCTCTGCACGTTTACGCCAACAAACGATGTAAGCGCTAACGTAACTGTCACTAAAATAATCGTCCATTTCCGTCTTATTTGATTCAATTCCCTTTCCTCCCTATTTTTTTATTCATTCCTAATTGTAGTTCTCAGCCGTACTGCCGAACATCGAGACAAACAACTAAAACGAATACACTTTCTACGATATATCATCTTCTTCCATTTATGGAATGCAGTCTTTCCTAACAAAAAAAGCTTCTTCACGGTCATTCTTCCGCAAAAAAGCTTCATTTGATTGGCCTGTTTTAGCTGTTATTCGGTATCCGGTGAGCCGGTAAGCGCCTCCATGGATTCCAGCTTACGGCCTGAGAAATCGAACAGCGTCAGATTCGCCCAATTGTTCGCATGTCCCACCGACCACTCTTCCTTTGATGGAATCCAGGCCGGCTCCCACCAATAATAGCCGATGCCCCTGCCTTCCGGCGTTTGTTTGATGATCCCGATCAGATCGCGAAGATAACTGCCTTGGCCCTCCACCGTCGCCGGGTAACCGTCATGAAGCTGTTCCTCCTTGTCGACGATGAACTGCCTTCCGCCCGTCGTGTCCAGCGTCCATGGATAGGCTGTTTCCACCACGTTAATGTCCTTATCGAACACCTGCGCAAGCGTGAACAGATTCATGCGAAGATCCTCAAGCGTACCGTGCCACCACGGATAAAAGGATAGTCCAATCGTATCGAATTCAACCTGATGCTTTTGGAACCTTTCGAAAAAGGCATGGCTGGCCGCAAGGTCTCCGCCCCGGTCGATATGGATCATCACGTTGATCGACGGATCAACCGCTTTGGCTGCGGCGATACCGGACTTGACCAGCGTCGTGAACCTCTCCCACTGCTCATCCGTATCGAATTCCCCGCTAACCTTGCCCTCGTCCCAGAGCATGCCAGGCGTAATCTCGTTGCCGATCTGAACCATGTCCGGCAGAGCGCCCTGCTTCTGCAGCTCGGATAATACATGTTTTGTGTAGTCATAGACCGCTTCGCATAACCCCTCGAAGCTGAGGCTCTCCCAAGCCTTCGGCTTCCACTGGTTCGCAGGGTCGGCCCACTTGTCGGAATAGTGAAAATCCAGCAAAAAATGCATATCGAGCGCTTTAATCCGTTTTGCTATGACAATGGTCCTCTCCAGATTGCAAAAGCCTCCGGCCGGCTCATTCCAGATGCGAAGACGGATCGCGTTCACTCCGCTGCGCTTCAGGATGACTAAAACATCCTCCGCTGCGCCGTTGTCCTCATACGTTCCGCCAGACATCTCGATCTCATCCAGAAAGGACATGTCCATGCCATGAATAAAAGGTTTTCCCATCACGAGGCCTCCTTGAAATGCAAGCAATCGGACGGCGATTGCCCGCCGTCCAATTACCTGTGAAGTGAATTAAACTTTTCGTTTCAAAATACGGACTCCGTGCTGCTGAAGCTCGACACGGCCTGACACGGTTTCCCCGGTCTCCGCATCGACATAACCGGCCTGATTCAGCCCGATCTCGCAAGCCGCGCCGGAGAAATTCAGGATAAAGACGTAATCGGACGCACCGTCGCTGCGAAGCTGTGCCGTGACGCCTGCCGGAAGCTCGGCATCGATCGCGCGGCGAACGCCGGCATCCTTAATCAACCGGCCGTAGAAGGCATCGTAAAACGCCGGGTCACTTACGCGCGCGGCCAGATAGTAAGCTTTGCCTTTGCCAAACGCATGTACGGTAAGGGCTGGTCTGCCTGCATAAAAATCATCTTCGTACACGGCAAGGACGTCAGCGCCTTCCGCATGAATCAGCTCACAAAGCTCATGAACCTGGTAGCTGCCGTCAAGTCCGAGCGCATTGCCCGCCTGCAGCACGATTCCGTTGCGGTCATGATCGTGAAGCCCTTCAATCTCCTCCGCCCAGATGCCAAGCGTGCTCCGAAGCGGCCCCGGGAATCCGTTCAAGTAACACAAGTCGTTCTCATTGACGACGCCTGACCAATAGGTCACGGCCACTGTGCCGCCGTCGCGGACGAACTGCTCGATGCGCGCTCCCGCCTCTTCCCTAAGCAGATAAGCCATCGGCACAAGAAGCAGCTTATACTTCGACAGATCATCCTCCGACCCGATAATATCGGTCGGCACGCCCTGCTCCCATAATGCGCGATAGTGCTGCACCACTGTCTTCTCATAATGGATGCCGCCGTTGCGCGGACCTTGGGCATCATTTACCGCCCACCGGTTGTCCCAGTCGAACAAGATAGCCGCTTCGGCAGGCACTGTTGTCCCGATGACTTCCGTCAATCCGGCCAGCGTTTCGCCCAGCGACGACACGTCCTTGAACACCCGTGTATGCTCATGGCCTACATGGTCGACAACCGCTCCATGAAATTTCTCGCTGGAGCCCCGGCTCTTGCGCCATTGGAAATACTGCACCGTATCCGATCCGTGCGCCACCGCCTGCAGCGAGGACAAGCGGTGCATGCCAGGCCGCTTCAGCTTGCTGACCGGCTGCCAATTCGTCAGGCTCGGCGTGCTCTCCATCAGCATGAAAGGCTTCTGCTTCAGCGTGCGGAACAAGTCGTGATTGAACGCGAACCAGGAGGCAATATTGCCTTCCGAAGCTGCTTCATGCCATGTCGGATACGCATCCCACGAGATCACATCCAGCACCTCCGCGAATTTGCGGTAATCCAGATCATAGAACAGATCCATCATATTTGTCGTGCATGGAAGATCTGCATTAGCCGCCTTGAGCGGAGCGATCTCATGCTTATAGAAGTCGATCGTCTGGTCGGTTACAAAACGCTTCCAATCCAGGTTTTGTCCGTGAACCTGCGTCTCGCCGTGCGGGGCAGGCGACTCCACTTGCGACCAATCCGTATAGGTGTGGCTCCAGAACGTTGTCCACCATGCGCGGTTCAACGCTTCCAAGGTGCCGTATTTGCGTTTTACCCACGCCCGGAAAGCATCCTGGCAATAATCGCAGTGGCAGTCGCCGCCGAACTCGTTGGAAATATGCCAGCCGACAACGGCTGGATGCGAAGCATAGCGCTCAGCCAGCTTGCTGTTCATGATCGCGACCTTCTCGCGGTACACCGGCGAGGTGAAACAGTGGTTGTGGCGGAAGCCGTGAAGATTGCGTGTGCGGTTGGCCTGAACGCGCAGGACTTCCGGGTACTTCTGCGACATCCATGCCGGCCGTGCTCCGCTAGGCGTAGCCAGCCAGGCATATAGCCCGTTCCCGGCAAACGTGTCTAATACATGATCAAGCCATTCGAAATTGAATTCCCCTTCTGCAGGCTCCAAGGTCGCCCAAGAGAAAATGCCTACCGCCATGACATTACAATGGGCCAATTTCATTAATCGAATATCTTCTTCGAACACCTTCGGGTCGTGCAGCCATTGATCCGGATTATAATCGGCGCCGTGCATGAACACGGGCAGCTTGCTGCTGATTGGCGGAACCTTTTTCTCCATCTCTCTCGATCTCCTTTGTCGTGATAAAGAAAGGAGGGGACACTTGTCTCCTCCTGCTCTTTATTGATTATTGTTGGTTAGCCAGGAAAGCGTCGATCTGGCTTTGCAGCTCTTGCTGAATCTCATTGATGCCAGCCGCTTCCAGCTGCTTCAACAGCTCGGCCTGCCCTTTGTCGATGTCCGGGATCAAACCGTATTCCAGCGGGATTGCATAGCGGAGCATCACATTTCCTACGCTCGCCACCTGGTTCTTCACCTTGGAATCATCGAATACAAAGGTTTCCAGCGGGAAGTGGTGCAGCTTGGATTCCCACTCAGCGGACATGTCGATCGCTTCCTGCGGATAAGAGGCATCCGTACGGTTCAGCGGGGAGTTAAAACCCCAGTTCGAGAATCCGGTATAGTTCGCAGCGCTTGGCCCTGCATTGAACTTGTCATCGCCTACAGGCTCATAGTGCGTGCCTGCAATGCCGTACATGACAAGATCATGCAGCTCTTTATCGTTTTGCATCAGATCGATGAACATGAGCGAGCGCTCCACCTTCTTGGATGTTGCATGGATCGCCATGCCGTTCTGGGTTGAGATCGCGCCGATTTTCTTTTTGTCCGGCGTAAGATCCGCAATTGCCATTTCCAGATCCGGCGTATCTCTGCGTGCTTCGGCTACATTTGCCGCAACGGTACCCAGGTTTTGCGCGTAGGAAGCCACTTTGCCTGCTTTAATATCCTGCCATACGTCATTTTTGTTGCTGACAACGTTTTTCGACCAAGCGCCGTTATCCGCCAGATCTTTGTAGTAAGTCAACAGCGATTTGAATTCCGGCGTATCGTATACGTTGAAGAGCTGGCCTGAAGCATCATCCAGCTTGTATGCTAACGGTACATTGTAGTCCACCAGATTCCATTCATTCTGCTGCTCGAGCAAAATTTGGTCCAGCTCATGCCATTTCCAGCCGTCAGCGGCTTTCGCGCCATAAGCGGTAACGCCCTTCTCATTCGCAGCAATCGCCTTCACATAATTCGCAAAGCTTTCCGGGCTGTTCACCGGCTCAAGATTGTGCTTTTGGCGCAGGTCTTCACGGATCAGAACGACTTTGTCCGTCACTTCGGTATTGTTATGAGGCACCATATACAGCTTGCCGTCTACTTTTGCCTGTTCCCAAGCTACCTTCGGCATCGCTGCCCAGGTTTGCGGCATATTGGTGGACAGCATATCCTCGGTCAATTCCAGGAAACCGCCCTTCAAGGCCTGGTCGTTATAGAACGCCCAGTTCGCTGTATAAGCGATGTCAAAATCTTCGTTTGCAGCGAATTTCAACGGATATTTTTGCGTCCAGTCGGACCAGTCCAGAAACTCCACTTCTACGGTTGCATTGATTTTTTCCTTCAGCTTGTTATTCAG
Organism: Paenibacillus abyssi; assembly: GCF_014640295.1. Lineage (GTDB taxonomy): Bacteria > Bacillota > Bacilli > Paenibacillales > Paenibacillaceae > Paenibacillus_D > Paenibacillus_D abyssi. The sequence goes on from NZ_BMGR01000019.1 coordinate 9,304, forward strand.
CTCTGTGAATACCACGTCATAATCAACAGGCTTTGCACCGACCATGAGCAGCTTCAGCGTCAATTCCTCCGACGTTCCGCCATTGTTCGCTCCTGCGTCTGCACCGGATTGCGACCCGTTGTCTACGGCTGCTCCGTTGTTCGCATTGTTTCCGCATGCGGAAACAATAAGCGCCAGCGCCATGAAGATCGTCAATACTAACGTCGCATATCTTTTCTTGTGTTGCATGGCTGAATTTCCCCCTAATAATGAAGTGTTTTTTTGAATATTGATAACCAGGTTTCCCTGAGATCATCCTTTTACTGCGCCAATCGTCAAGCCCTGTACAAAATACCGTTGGATGAACGGGTAGGCGATCAGAATCGGGCCGGTTGCCACGATCGTCATGGCCATCTTCAGGCTTTCGGTCGGAATGCTCGTTGTCACGACTGCACCCGAGCCGAGCATCGCTCTGCGGATGCCGTCCATATTGCCGAGCATTTTATACAGATAATATTGAAGCGGCATCAGATTGTCATTGGAGATAAACAACAGCGCGTTATACCAGTCATTCCAATAGCCAAGGGCGATGAACAAACCGATGGTCGCCAGCGCCGGCTTGGAGAGCGGGATGATCAGTTGAAGAAAAATACGGAAATCTCCGGCGCCGTCGATCTTCGCCGACTCTGTGATCGCTTCCGGAATGCTGCTCATGAACGACTTCATGACGATAATATAGAACACGTTGAACAGCATCGGAAGAATTAAAACAAGCAGCGTATCCTTCAAATCCAGATAATTAACAATCAGCAGATACCAAGGGACAAGGCCGCCGCTGAACAGCGTAGTGAAGAAGAAGAAGAACGAAAAATGATTGCGCCACTTGAAATCTTTTCGTGCCAGCACATAGGATGTCATCGCCGTCATGAACAGCCCGAGCAATGTGCCGAGAACGGTTACGGCGATCGTTACGCCATAGGCCTTCATCATCTGATCCGGAAATTCGAACAGGATGCGATACGCCTCAAGCGAGAATGCCGTAGGGATTAATTGGAATCCGTCTTCAATGATTTTGCTTTCCTCCGTCAGTGACGACGAGAGGATGAGAAGAAACGGGAAGATACAGAAGACGGCTAAAATCATAAGAAAAATATATCCGATGACGGCCAGCAATTGGCGGTCTGACTGCCTTTTTCTTGTTGTCATCGTAACGTTGCTGGTGTTTATACCGGTTGTTCGCATTGCATTCCCTCCGTTTGTTTAGAACAAAGCACGGTCTTTGTCGTATTTGCGCACCGCCCAGTTTGCCAACATAATGGTCGCAAACCCAAGAACGGACTGATAGAAGCCAGCGGCGGCCGACATCCCGATTTCATTCGATGTAATGAGTGAGCGGAACACATAGGTGTCGATGACATCGGTGGTAGAGAACAGGATACCGTTATTGCCGACCATGTTGTAGAACATTCCAAAGTCTCCGCGGAATATGTTGCCTATGGCCAGCAGGATCAGAATAATTAACGTCGGGTACAAATTCGGAATCGTAATTTTGAAGATGCGTTGAAACACATTCGCACCGTCAATCTCGGCTGCTTCGTACATTTCCGTATCAATGCTCGTGATGGCGGCCAGATACATGATCGTTCCGTAACCAATCGCCTTCCAAGCCGAGATGATGACCAGAATCAAAGGCCAGTATGCCGCCGTGTTGTAGATATCGATCGGTTCCATACCGACAGCCCTCAGGAAGACATTGATCGTTCCCACATCGTAGTTGAACAAGTTATAGGCGATGGCTCCGACCACAACCCATGAAATAAAGTAAGGCAGGAACAGGGCTGTCTGCGTAATTTTGCGGAACCATTTGCCCGCCACTTCAAACAGCAGGATCGCAGCGGCAATCTGAAGCACGTTATTCACAATGATAAACGCGATATTGTACAGTGCGGTGTTTCTCGTTACCCGCCATGCATCTCCGGAGTCAAAGAAAAAACGAAAGTTGTCAAGTCCGTTCCAAGGGCTTCCGAAGACGCCGCCGGCATAATTGAACTGTTTGAAAGCAAGGACGATACCGGTCATCGGTATATAAGCGAACAGGAGAAAAAACAATACGGCAGGCGTTAACATCAACAGTAATGTTTTATGTTTTACGACTTCGCCCCAAAAACCGTGTCGGTTCATCTGTGAGCTCCTCTCTTTGTTGTCTTATCATGTTTTCATTATAGCCGCTGCGGCAATGCGGTTGGATTCAGGGAAGCAACTAAAAATAATACACATTCTACGATTTGTTGAATAACGCATATAAATTTCACTTCGTGCAGGCGAAATGATCACAAAAAAAGCCCCGGTCCGCGTCGGGACCAGAGCCAGCCGTAAGGCAGTGCTTGTTGTGCTTGTTGTGCTGTATGTTATTTTGCGAGTTAAATTTTGTGCTTCTTCCTGTACTCCCCCGGTGTCATGCCCGTCGACTGCTTGAACTGGCGGTTGAAGTAAATGATATTCTTGTACCCGCAGCGTTCGGCGATCTCATAAATTTTCATCGTTGGGTCTTTCAGAAGCCGGCATACATGATTGATCCGCTTCTCATGCAGGAAATCGCTGAACAGCATGTCGGTCTCCTCTTTGAACAGATGGCCGAGATAATTGGGCGTGAAATCGAAGTGAGCCGCAACCTCTTTCAGAGTCAGCTTATGTTCTAAGTTGCTTTCCACGTACAGCATAATCTCCTCAATCAGCTTCCGTTTTTGCTTTTGCCTCTTCATGTACAACAGCTCGGAAAGCTCGAAGAACCGTCTTCTAAGCCATGACAAGATATCATGCACCGTTTCGAACTGGAACAAAATAACCGGTTGATGCGACTCCCACTTGAGCAGCTCGTACAAATTCTCGTTCATTTGCTGCAGATCCGCATGCAGCTTCGAAGTCATGCGAATAATCAAGTCGTACACGTCCGATTTTTGGGATAATGGTACCTCCCCGCCGAAAAGCAGCAGCAGGCAGTCGTCGATCGCAACCAGGTCATATTCCAGTATCGCCTGTAACATGCGGTCCACGACGGGCTCCAGATTGGCTGCCGGCGTGCCTTGGGATGTCGACTTGGAAGGCTCTTGAATAAGCCTGTTTTTGCCGAGCAGCCATTTGACGCTTAGCGCTGCTTGGGCCTGGCGATACGATTCATGGAGCTGGTCTGTTCCCCTTGCATATCTGCCGATTCCGATCGTGATCGTGAGCGGGCAGGATTGACGAACCGTTTGAATCAACTCCTCAAGCATCGCCGTGAACCGATCCTCCTGCAGAGCAGCAAGCACTACATACCGCGAGTGATGGCTGGCAATAAAGGTTCCCAACTGCCGCTCCTCCACATAATTGCGGGTGAATTGCTCCATATTCGAGATGACAGCCCGCCGCTCTTCTTCCGGCAATTCACGCGTCTTCCACTCCAGATCGTCGGTTTCAATCAGCGCGACGGCGGTTCCCCTGCCCAGTAAAGGCTGCAGAAAATCCCGGATATGCTGCTCGACCGGGCCCGGGGCGTGTTCATTGAACCAACGCAGCAGCAGCTCCTGGTTAACTAACGTCAAGGCCTCGGAGACAGTACGATCTTGTTCCCTCTCCTGCTCCACCTTTGCGCATAACGCTGCAAGCATATCGAACAGCTCGTTGTCTTCGACCGGCTTCAACAGATAGCCGTAGGCATTGATTTTAATTGCTTCCTTTGCATAACTGAAATCCTCATGTCCGCTGATGAATACAATTTTGACTAACGGGTTGATCTCCTTCGCTTTGCGCGCGAATTCGATGCCCGTCATGATCGGCATGCGGATATCCGAGAGCACGATATCGATCTGCGACTCTTCCATCAGCTTTAGCGCATTGAATCCGTTATTGGCCGTGCCGGCAAGGCTCAGCGGCAGGTCAAAGCCTGCTACCCTGCGCCTTAGCCATTCCAGATCAATCGCCTCATCATCCACCAACAGAACATTTATGCTGTTCATGTTAGAAACTCCCTTCCGGTCCATGATCATCCTGCCCGCTCGCACCGTCCATTGGAAGAAGGATCTGGACCGTCGTCCCTCCTCCGTAAATGCTGGCGATATGAATGCCGTATTCGTCTCCGTATCTCAGCTTAATGCGTTCTTCCACATTCTTCAGTCCATAGCCGTCCGAATCGCCGGCATGGGAGAGCATCCGGCTTACCGTCTCCGGCTTCATGCCGATCCCGTTATCAATCACCTTGAGCTCGATCCGGTCCCCCAGCCGTATGCCGGTTATGCGGATCGCAATCGTGTCCCCGAACCAAGCGTGCTTGAATATATTCTCAACAAACGGCTGCAGAATTAATTTGATCACAGGGGCATCCATGATATCTTGTTCTACATCGTATTGTACTGTAAAAGCATCCGCGTATTTCACCCGCTGAATATCAAGATACGTGCCTACCTGCTCGAGCTCCTTCTCAAGCGGAATATACACTTGGCCTTGATTGAGCGACAGTCTGTAAAACTTGGACAGCCCCCGCACCATCTCCGTTACCTTCTTCGTTTCGCCCAGATTGGCCAGACTGCTGATCGTAGAGAGCGTATTATACAAAAAATGGGGATTGATCTGGGCCTGCAGCGCCTCGAGCTCAGCCTGCTTTTTCTGAATGCCCTGCACATAAACGCTGTTGATCAGCTCCTGAATATTGGCGGCCATATTGTTAAAGGCTTCGGCAATCTGCACGAATTCATCATTGCCCGAGAAGCGGATTCTCTTCTGGAAGTTACCCTCCTGAAATGAGCGGACCAAGGTAACGATCCGTTTCATCTTCCGTCCCGACAGACGCGCAACGATAAATCCGATCACAGCCATGACCAGAAAGCTGACGGTACAAACCATAATGATGACTTGCTGCAGCGCAGCCGCATCTTTGTTCAGGTAAGAATACGGGACAAGCGTCTCAATGACATAATCGCTGTCTGGAATCTGCTCCGTTAACCGAAGGGAAGCACTTTGGCCCGATTCCTGGCCGGCAGGGCCGCGCTGATAGAGATTGGCTCCCGTCTTCTGGTCGATCAGCCTTAAAGTGATGCCTTCCTCAACCGGATAGGCCGCGAAATTGCCAAGCAGATCCTCCAGGTTTGCCGCTATTCTGACGTAACCGATGACGGTCTGATAATCGCTATAGGATACCAGCTTGCGAAAATGGGAGATATTCGACAGCTCGCGGTCGGTATCGACCTGCAGCCACACATTATCCAGCCCATTTCCTGTAATGTTCCGCATCCAGTCGGTGTCCTTAATTTCATGAAAGGAAAGAATATAGTAATCGCTCTCCTTAATCCGCTCCGACATATTGTCACCTTCAACAAAATTAAGATCTCCGTTCAAGGTATACAGGATCAGCCGGATATTATTGCCGAACAATTGAAGCGGCGCTTGGATTTGAGGCACGATATCGTCCATCATCGTCAGATATATTTCCAGCGGCTCTCCCTTCTTCTGCAGCGCGCGCTGAAAAGACAGGCTGCCGAACAGCGTATCGGACATCCGGGTGATTTCATCCATTTGGTATTGAATGTTGTCTCTGGTCTGCTCCATCGCAGTCCGGATGTTCGTCTCCGCCATCTCCGTCCGCGATTGAATAAGCATCGTATAGGAGATGTAGCCGATCACGATATCGGTTATCAGCACGAGTATCAGATAGGGAACCATCATTTTGTAAGTAAACGGAAAGTAAGTTTTCATAGACGAACATCCTCATGTCGAATTCTATGTCCATCTTACCTTTCTTATCGATAGAAATAAACCGTATTCTCGTGAAACGCAGGATCAATCATTCGTTCCTATATTTCTGCAAGCACAAAAACCTTGCTTCCGCAAGGTTTTCTGTTTCCTGATTGGATGTTCCCCTATGGCATTGCATGCGTTGCGCTCGTGCCGCTATTCTGGAATCTGCCCGCCTTCCCGCAGCGCTTTCATGCCCGCTTCCAGCACGCTAACAATCCGGTCCACATCATAGACGCAGCCCTTCCAGGTGCCTCCGCTGGCCGCCTGCAAAGCCGCCCATAACCGGGTGTCATCCGGCAGCTCCGGGTCCTCTGCCAGATCGGGATGCGAAGTGCGAGCCGCCAGGATAGCCGTCCCGACCTCCGGTCCGGCAGGCGTCTCGCCGATCCCGACCATATTAATCTCCCCTTCCAGGCGTCTGCCGTCGATCCGGATATCAATCCAATCGCCGTCGCGGAGCTTTCCGACCGGACCGCCGGCAAGCGCCTCCGGCCCGATATGGCCGATGCAAGCGCCGGTTGATACGCCCGAGAATCTGGCATCAGTAAGGAGCGAAACCTCCTTGCCAAACGACAAATGCTTCAACGCGGAAGTCAGCTGATACGTTTCTTCCATCCCTGTTCCGGAAGGACCTCTGCCGATTAATACCATAACATCCCCTGCCGCGATTCCACCGTTTTTAATGGCGTGGATCGCCGCCCGCTCCGTTGTGAATACCTTTGCCCGGCCGATATGCCTGTAGACGCCTTCAGCGTCCAGCATCGCCTTATCGATCGCCGTCGATTTAATGACGGAGCCTTCCGGGGCAATGTTTCCGGTCGGAAATGTGATTGTCGAGGTTAATCCTGCTGCCCTGGCCGCCGGAGGAGAGAAAATAACCGTATCCGGATCAATATTTTCCTCATTCCGCAGATAGGCTCTCATCCGGTGACGGCGCTCCGATGATTCCCACCAGTCCAATACGCTGCCAACCGTCTGTCCGGTAACCGTCAGCGCGCGCTCCTCAACAACACCGAGCTTTCTCAGATGAAGCATCACTTCAGGTACGCCGCCGGCCAAAAACACCCTTACGGTCGGATGATAGATCGGCCCGTTGGGCAGCACGCTGACAAGACGGGGAACGCTGCGGTTCACTTCCGCCCAGTCGGAGACATCCGGCACGCGCAGACCTGCGGCATGGGCGATGGCCGGGATGTGAAGCAGCAGATTCGTCGAACCGCCAAATGCTGCATATACCGCCATCGCATTGCCGATGGCCGCGTCGGTCATGATGCTGCCCGCCGCAATCCCCTGCTCGGCCATGTGCAGCGCCGCCCGCGCCGATTGCCGCGCCATTTCCGCCCAAACCGGTTGGCCGGAAGGCGCCAGCGCCGCGTGCGGCACCGTAAGCCCAAGCGCCTCCGCCACCACCTGGGCCGTGCCTGCCGTTCCGAGAAACTGGCACCCTCCTCCCGGCGTGGCGCATGCCCGGCAGCCCAGATCGGCCGCCTCTTCGAGCGACAGCTCCCCATTGGCATACCTTGCGCCAATCGTCTGGATCTTCCCCGCGTCCTCGCCATTCGTCGGCGGAAGCGTCACCCCGCCCGGCACGATCACAACCGGCAGCCTGCGCATGCTTGCAAGGGCGATCATCATCGCCGGCATGCCTTTGTCGCAGGTGGCCACCCCGATCACCGCGGAACGGGTCGGCAGGGAACGAATCAGCCTGCGCATCACCATCGCCGCGTCATTCCGGTAAGGCAGCGAGTCGAACATGCCGGAGGTGCCTTGGGAGCGTCCGTCGCACGGGTCGCTGACATAGCCGGCAAACGGAATGCCTCCCGCATGCGATATTTCCTCCGCCGCCTCCTTCATGAGCAGGCCGACCTCCCAGTGTCCCGTGTGATAACCGAGTGCGGCAGGCGTACCGTCCTCATTGCGGATACCGCCCTGCGTGCCCAATATGAGAACCTGCTTGCCCAGCAGTCTTGAGGGGCTCCAGCCCATTCCCACATTCTGCGACCATCCGAACAGATCGCCGCTGGGCGCATTTCGGAGCATATCCGGTGTCAAGGGAAGCTTGCCCTCCGGACCCGCAGCATGGGTAATCACGTTGAAATCCCTTGCCTCTGAACTGCCGCCCATTATCTTCTCAAAGCTTGGATCCATGCCGTTCATCCCTTTCAGGGTTGTCTGTAAAGCTTTACGGCTTGATAAAGACCGTCTTGATCGAGGTGAAAAACTCGATTGCAGCCTGACCCTGCTCCCTGGAATGGGAGCTGGACTGCTTCATCCCTCCGAACGGCGCCTGCAGCTCCACGCCCGCCGTCTCCGCGTTGACACGGACCAGCCCCGCCTCCATCTCCTGCACGAACGAGAGAACATTGCCGATATCCTTCGTATAGATCGAAGCGCTCAATCCGTATTCCGAGTCGTTGGCGACCGCTATCGCTTGCTCGATATGTTCAACTGCAATCAGCGCCAGGACCGGGCCAAAGATCTCATCCCGGGCGATGGACATGTCCGGCGTCACGTTATCGAATACAGCCGGTGTGACATAGAACCCGTCCGCCAGATCCGGATCGCTTGGACGCGTTCCGCCCGCCAGCAGCACCGCTCCCTCCTCCGTGCCTTTGCGAATATAGGAAAGCACCGTATCCAGCTGATTCTCGTTCGCACAAGGTCCGAGCCAAGTCGATGCGTCCATTCCGTCCCCAACCTTCAGCGCGGCAACCTTATCAAGAAGCTTGGCCTTAAATGCTTCATAGACGTCCTTGATGACGATAACTCTGCTTGTAGCCGTACATTTTTGCCCCGTCGAACGCAAGCCCCCGCTAATGGTGGCATCAACCGCCAGATCCAGATCCGCATCAGCCGCAATAATAATCGGATTTTTGCCGCCCATCTCCAGCTGGTATTTCGCCCCTCTGGCCAGCGCCGCCTGGCCGACCTGCTTGCCGACGGCATTGGAGCCGGTGAACGTAATGCCGTGGATGCCGGGATGTGAGGCCATTCCCTGACCGATCGCGCTGCCGCTTCCGATCACCATATTGACAACGCCGGGCGGGAAGCCCGCATCATGCAGGCATTGCATCACCTTCGCCGCGGTTACAGCCGTTTCCGTCGCCGGCTTCCAGACAACCGTATTGCCATATGCGAGCGCTGGCGCCATCTTCCAAATCGGGATCGCCACTGGAAAATTCCATGGGGAAATGACACCGACTACGCCAAGCGGCGTACGGGTTGTGAACATGAGGGCCTCCGCATCGGTAGACGGAATAACTTCACCGATGCTGCGCATGCCCTCACCGGCATAGTACCGCAGGATAGCCGCACCGCGAGCGGTTTCCCCTTTGGCTTCGGCCCATGTTTTCCCCATCTCGCGCGTCATCGTTTCGCCGATCTCATCCAACCGGCTCTCCAGAAGGTCCGCCGCTTTGTACAGCAGACTGCCGCGCTGCGCGCCGGTCAGCTTGCGCCATGCGGCCCTTGCGGCCTCGGCCGCCGCGACCGCCCCGTTCAGATCGGCCTCCGACGAGTCCGGCACATAACCGACAATCTCATGACTTCTCGAGGGGTTGATACTTTTTTTCGTCCCTCCCCCGACAGCAGGCATCCATTCTCCATTGATGTAATTGTCGAACGATGGAATTGTGTTCTTCTCCATCCTGCTCACCCTTCCTCCCGCAGATTTAATGTCTTTATAGAGCTTTTAAGCCGAAGCGGCCGTATTCACAAGTCTGCCGATACCTGTAATCTCAATTTCGATCCGGTCGCCAGCCTGCAGTGAGAACTGATTAGGCGGCACGATACAGGTCCCTGTAAGCAGTACCGTCCCGTCAAACACAACATTGTCACGGCTCAAGAAGGAAACGAGCTCATCCAGCCTTCGCTTGAGCGTTCCGGTGCTCGCCGTTTCTTCCACGACCTGCTGTCCATCACGGAAGATCCGGCATGTCATTTGCAGCGCATAAGGATCAGGCACAGCCTCAGCCAGGACAATGGCCGGCCCGATGGAACAGGACTGGCGCCAAATTTTGGCTTGGGGCAAATACAGCGGATTTTCCCCTTCGATATCCCGGCAGCTCATGTCATTGCCGATCGTATAGCCGACGATGCGTCCTTTGCGGTCCAGCACAAGACCCAGCTCCGGTTCGGGAACCTGCCAGTGGGAGTCGCTTCGCAGGCAGACTTCGCCGCCAGGACCGACTGTACGCGCTGCCGTTGATTTCAGAAACAACTCCGGCCGCTCCGCGTCATATACCTTATCGTAGAAGGTCGAGGCGTCCATTCGGCCGCCGGTCGCTTCGTAATTCCGTGCCTCCTTGCTCCGTTCGTAGGTTACGCCCGCTGCCCACACTTCCGGCGCTTCAATGGGCACAACCAGTTCCAGCTCACGCCAATCCCGCTGCAGCGGCTTCGTATTCCCGATTTGCCGGCTGACGGCCTCAAGCGGTGTTATGCCTGCCTTATCGGCATGATGAACAAGCGCCATAAAATCCGGCTCCGCAAGAATAAATGTCTCATCCTGTTCTGTCACAGCAGCAAGCTTAATCGCCTGATCTTCACGAAAACGAATCACTTTCATGCGTTCCACTCCCTTTGTTTTATATTATAAAACGACGTTCTGTTAAAAAGACATCAAGATCCAGCCTCAACAAAACGTCTTTTTATAAAACAGTCCTGGTCCGTCTAGCCCCGGTATCCCAGTTCTCTGGAGATCGACCCCGTTTCTGACCGCAGCAATTGCGCGAGCCTTTGCAGTTCTGCTTCATCCACCTGGGAGACCATCGTGGATATGCTCATCGCCGCAATCACTTGGCCGCTGTAGTCGTAGATTGGCGAGGCGACGCAGCGCACACCCGGCTCATTCTCTTCACGGTCATAGGCGATTCCCTCCTGCCTGACCCGCGCAAGCTCCGTCAAAAACAGCCCAAGGCTGTCGATCGTATGCCCGGTCCGCTTCTCGAAGCGATAATCCATGAGCAGCCGGCTGCGTTCCTGCTCCGAACGGAAGGCAGCCAACACTTTGCCGACCGCGCTGCTGTGCAGGGATACTCTGCGGCCGATGCGGGAGTAGCGGATGGCAGCCTTGGCCCCTTCGACTTTGTCGATGTATATCCCTTCACTGCCTTCCAAAACAACGAGATGCGCCGTCTGTCCGGTGGCCGCCGACAACGCTTGCAGATGGGGTCTTGCAAGCCCGCGAATATCAATGCCTTGCAGCAGAAGCTGTCCCTTCTCGACAAGCTTCATGCCGAGCCTGTATTTGCCCGTTTGCTCATCTTGGTCAATATATCCATGTAATTGCAGCGTTTTCAAAAGGGAATGAACCGTACTCTTGTGCAGCTTCATACGCGAGCTGATTTCCGTAATTTTCAGTTCTTTCGTCTGTTCATCAAACAGCTCGATAATGTTTAAAGCCCGGTCCAATGCTTGGATGATTGGCATAGCGGTAAAGCTCCTCTTGCTTGTTTTATAATATAAAACCATATTTTGTAATATAGACACTTTCATCTTATCAGACGGTTCGGAATAAATCTATCCTGAATTTTTACACTGCTCCAGATTGACCGCTACGATGTAAGCCATTGGATAGCAAAACGCTAAGGCCGCCTCATTCCATTAAAAAAATCACCGACATCGTGCTGTCGGTGATTCCGTCATTGCGTTTGTTCAATCATCCGGTCGAACGCTTCACATGATTCTTTGAACAGACCTTCGATCTCGTCAAGAAGAGCGCCGCAGATGATCATGTCTTGCGCGCGGGCGTGCTGTTCGAAGCCGGCAAGCAGCTGGCCAAGTGCGCTCAATCCGACGCTGACGCTTGCGGATTTGATCGCATGGGCGATTTGCCCCATTTGGTTATAGTCGGCGGCTTCAACGGCTTCCTTGAGAAGACACAGCTTACCCGGCATGTCTTGGCGGTACATGCCGATCAGCTGCTTCAGCAATTCGCGGTCCTGTTCGTCCCATGGCAGCGCTACGATATCCTCGATTGTTTTCCGGTTGAGCATGCCGCTTTCGGCTTCATTTCCTTCTTCTCTTCCCGCTGCTGTAAAGTCGGATATGGCCAGCCACTTGTCCAATACTTCACGGAGCTTGTCCAGCAGAACCGGCTTTGTAATGTAATCGTCCATCCCCGCATCCAGACTAAGCTCCTTATCGCCTTTCATCGCATTGGCCGTGACGGAAATGATCGGCGTATACACGGCCATCCCCCGCTCCCGTTCCATTTCCCGTATCCGCCTGGTCGCGTCGAAGCCGTTAAGAACAGGCATCTGGTTATCCATCAGTATGATGTCTGGTTTCTCCTCTTTCCACAGCTTCAACGTTTCTTCTCCGTTCGCCGCCGTTATAACTTGTTCGTAACCCAGCTTCTGAAGCTGCAGAATGAGGATATTCCGGACAACTTCATTGTCTTCCGCCAGCAAAATGGTCGAAGAACGTTCCCTGCCTTCCGGCCTCCGCCGTTCTTGAATTCCTGTTGAAACCGGGTTAACGGTATGGAGCGGTTCCGTGGCAAAGTCCAGATCTATTTCAAACCAAAAGGTCGACCCGGCTCCTTCTTTGCTGATAACCCCGATCGAGCCGTCCATCATCGCCACCAGCCGTTTCGATATCGATAAGCCCAATCCCGTGGAATGAAATTGGTTCGTAAGCGAGTTGTCCACTTGAAAAAAGGGCATAAAAAGCTTCTCGCTGTTCTCGCGCGAGATGCCGATTCCGGTATCCTTCACTTCAAAACGGAGACGCTGTTTGTCTCCCCCGCCGCTGAGCTTAAATACCCGCAGGTCGATGTCACCCTTATAGGTAAACTTAACGGCGTTACCGATCAGGTTGATCAAAATTTGACCGAGCCGGGTTGGATCTCCGTAATATTCCTCTGCAAGCTGGGGATCGATATAGCAGGTCATCCTGGTTTGCTGCGTCTCGGCGCGGCTTCTCAGCATCCCCTTCGCATGATCGATCGTTTCCTGCAGCCGAAAGCGGACCCGGCTCAGCTTCATTTCCTCGGCTTCGATTTTTGACAGATCGAGAATATCGTTAATGACATTTAGCAGAAGATGGCCGGAATCCATGATGATACCTAACGATTTACGCTGAGTATCGCTCAAGCCCGAATGAGCCAGCAGCTCCGCAGTGGCGATAATTCCATGCATCGGAGTCCGGATTTCATGGCTCATCGTGGCCAGGAACATGCTCTTGGTCCGATCCGCGCTTTCCGCTTTCTCCTTGGCCAGCTTAAGGTCGATATTGGTTTTCGCCAGTTGGCGCTGCAAAGAAACAAGCTCGTTATTGAGCGAAGAGAATTCATCATACGTTTTGAGCTCCTGCTCCAGCTTCAGCACCATCTCCTGAGACAGCTTCTTGATCGTCTCCCGCAGTGAAACCATTTGCTGGTTATTGATTTTCATCATTTCATCATAAAAATAGGCGTGTCCGAAACTGTAATCCGAAGCAACGATTAACGCATTGTTCTCAAACAGTCCTCCGTTAAAATAGAACGTTTTCATGACGTCGCCTGTACGCAAATTGATTTCCCAATTGAAGATCGCCTGTTTTTCATACAGTTCTGTAAGGAAATCTCGGAATTTCATTGCATTCAATTCGTCCAGCACAGCATAGACGCCCGTCCGGCCCTGCACACCGTCCGCAAAACGAATATCATCCCGAATGATGCGGATAATCCCGCCTGCACTGTCGCATAAGAGTGATAGGACGCTGTCCGTGCGCACATTCAATCCGGGATCCCTCCTATAGATTATAAATTTTCGGATATTGTACGATTGCCGAGCAAGATATAAGCTGTTTCGATCGCTGTTTTCGCATCCGGAGCATATCCGTCTGCGCCTACGGTCTCCCACAATTTCTGATCGATATTGAAGGGCATCCCCCCCACGAGTATGCGGACGCGCGCTCCCGCCTTGCTGCTGCGGATCTCTTCAATCATCTTGGCAACCAGATGTACATGGTAGGTCATCGTCACTGAAATGGCCAGAATATCGGCTTCCAGTTCATTAATTGTCCTTATAATGGAGGCGGATGGGACATTGGCGCCAATATAATAAGTATCCCAGCCGTTCATCTCAAAAATATCGGATACCATGCGCAATCCGATCTCGTGCAGCTCTTCGCCGATGCAAGCGGCAACCAGCTTATGCCCTTTGCTCGCTGTGGTGAAAATATAAGGATACAGCTGGGACATGATCATTTGGGTCGCTGCCGTGAAATAATGCTCCTGGGCGACGGATATTTTATTCGCTTGCCAAAGCCGGCCGATCTCGTATTGAGCCTGCTGAAAGATCTGCAAATAAATACTTTCGACCGGCACCCCGTTCCTGACAAGCTCCATGATCAGCCCCGATGCGCCGTACCTGTCGCCCTTGAGCACAAGCTCCGTATACACCTGCGCTTCTTCTTTCAGCTCGCTCTGCTCCAGAAAGGACGGTACCGGTTCGACGGGTTCCTTGACCTGTGCGATGGCCTGGTCCATATAAGGCTTAACCATTTCGAAAATTTCCGTTGGCAATCGCTCCTGCATAACCTGAATGATGCACTCCAGGTTCACCTGCAGGTCCTTCGTCGTTACCCGGTAGCCGGCAAGCAGCACCTTCAGCCAGGTCATATAGCTGGCAAATAACAGCGGACTCTGTATTTGAACGCTTTGAGCCAGGTAGCGCAGGTTATATCTTGTGTCCTGCTTTGTCTTCTCGAGGCCGCGCGGACCAAATCGCTCATGCAAATCAGGCTGCAATTGATATTGAATTTCCGTTACCCGTTCAGTCATTTCATCGATGCGGCTCAGCAAGGCGTTGCCAACATCGGGTAAATCCTGCTTGATAGGCACTGATTAACGCCTCCTTCCTCAGTCGGCCCGGACGTGATAGCGTCTTACTACAGGCTTGATACTGGCCAACTCCTGATCGGGATATTTCTTCTCCAGCTCATGAATGCGCTTAAAATCTTCACTTGTCACCCACGCGACATAATGCTCCTTGCTCTCCCAGGTCATGTGAACGATCAGCTCTTCCGGCTTCGGCTCGTTCTGCAGCAGCTGAAACGACAAAAATCCAGGCTGCTTATCTACGGATCTTGAGCGGTTCCTGTACAGCCCGATGACCTCTTCCACTTTTTCCAATGGGACTTCAACCACAGACTGAACGATATAGATCATTTGTACCTCCCCCGAAATTACCGTCCTCACGGTTATATTTAGAAATAACCAAATGATAATACTATTCCATAAATCTGACATTTGCACGAAGTAATCTCATCTTCATTCTGCCATTTAAAAATAAAATCAACTTAATCATACCATTAATTCATACGATGAAACATAATTTATACCAATAAAATGAAAAAAATTGCAAAAAAATGTCGCATTCTGGCTGAATATGTCCAGCCGAATTAAGAGGCATGCCTATAAAAAAATATGAGATCTTATTGCCGAACAATTGAAGCGGCGCTTGGATTTCTGCCGTATTAACGGGGGATTTGGGAAACAAGGAGAAACGACAAAAAAAACCTTGCTTTCGCAAGGTCGATTGTTTATTTGCTCCAGTATTCATGATGCGGCCCGGATCGGTTCCCCGAATGTATCAAACTCTCCGATATGAAGCACATTGCCTTCAGGGTCGTAGAGCGTTCCCTCTATAAAACGGTCGTCCAGGTAGATTCCCTCAATCATGACGCTGCCGTCAGCGTAAAACCATGTCGCCTCTCCGTTCATCCTCCCTTCCCTGATTTGGACGATCAGGACCTCGCCTTCTGAGTTAAAGCGCACTTCAGTGCCTTCCCAATGGGAAGCCGTGCGGTGATAAGTACCTTGATATCGGATTGCTCCGCCGGGATAATATTCTACTCCCTCTACCATGTTGCCATTCTCCATGATTCCTTCAAAAAATACTTCATCCGTAAAGAGATAATATCTCTGGCCCTTCCCATGCATCTTATCGTTCTTCCATTCCCCTATATATTGGACTCTCCCATTGTCGTGATAGAGCGTTCCATACCCTTCCCGTAGTCCGTTAACAAGGTCTCCATGGTATTTCACGGTTCCATCTTCGAAATACAGCGTATCGTCCGTATCTTTGGGACGAATGAACACGATTCTTTTCTTCCCGTTCCAGGTTACGATGCGGTCCGCCGCTTCTCCGATCAGCCGAAGCGGAACATACGTCGTGCCGCCTCGAATGATCGGCGCCTGCGCGGTTTTGACCGCTTTTCCGTTCACCATGATTTCCTTCCGGTCGATGGTCAGCTTGATTTCCGTATTATCTTTCGTGCCGGTTATCGTGCGGGTTTTGCCGTCCCACTTGATCCGGAATCCCATCTTCTCGAAAATGGTACGGAATTCCACGTATGTACTGCCTTTAATGATCATTGGCGGCACGCGCTGCTCGATTTCATCGCCGTCCATAATAATCTGAATCGGTTCCACATCCCGGACGGCGCGGGCGGCCGGAGGCTGGAAGGACCGCAGAACGACAAATCCGTCTTTGCTCAAATAAACAAGCTTATCTCCGGAAAATCCGATGACACGATGGTAATTCACATCAATCGGCATCTCGAATGTGTCCTTATAAAGCAGATCAACAACGGTGATATGCGTCCGATCCTGCTCTCCCCTTTCCACCCATGCGCCATAGCTCTGCCCGGCGAACATTTTGAACGCGGGGAGCCCATTCTTGACAAGGGCGGTTCCATACTCTTCAGGCTGGGAAGCATTCAGCCATTTATATTGACTGACAGAGTTAGGATATTTCGTTTCGGCCACAATTTGTTTGCCATTGGTAGCGAAAAGCCCGATTGTACTTGAACTTACCCCGGCCATCTCCTGCTTTATTCCGGTCTTAGGGACATAGGCGATTAATTTGTATAGCCCTTCCAGATAGAAAAGCACATTATTTTTCAGCTGCGGGTCCGTCCCCTCGCCGACCGCTTCCGCCGCTCCGGTCGTCAAATCAAGCAAATGGACAACCCGAGTGCCCCTCTCTTCCCAGGCGATGTAGTTGCCGTCAACAGTGGGCTTCTGGTAACTTTTTTCGTTGCTGGAGGCCAGCTTCTTCATTTCTTTGGTCGTTAAATTATAGCTCCATACTTCACTGCCTGCCCCTAGATAGGACTGTGTCCAGACAACCAAAGTACCCTGAGTAGTCTGCGCGGCGACAGGTTCGCCTTTATTGGATTTGTCGTTGGTCAATTGAAGAACTTCCCCGTTTTGCAGGTTCAACGCAAATATATTTTGGGCGTAATCTTCATGCAGTACCCATATGATATAGCCGCCCCCGACATTTACATACTCATATTCTGTAAAATCCATCGGCTCGACTTTCATCTTTGTTACCTGGTCGGTATACGCGTATTCGTTGCCGTCTGCCCCGTGAACGAACCTCCCCTTGTCCCCTAAACCAAACAGTGTAAAAATCATAACAGCAGCAAGCAGACTCCAAAGCATTCGTTTCATTCCAATTCCATCCTTCCCTCTCCCATAGTCAGTAAAGCTGGATGATGCGTAACGTTTCTCCCTCCTTAGGCAGAAATGAACGGCCCGCTATCGCTTCCGGAAGCGTCTCTGACAGGTCATGGCTATGTATGTATACCTATCTGCTGTCTGATTCATCATGACTTACGCCTTATCTTACCGGCAAATGTTCAGGCCAAATGTCCTATCATTTCTATATATCGGTCATTCCAGCGATTTTGTTAATAATTGGCTAACCATTTCCAACGCTTGATAGCTAACGGAATAAGGAACCGGAAATCTCCCTGACTCTATTGTCGAATTGGAAAATACGCCAAATGGGAATATTGAAAATCTCTACGGCGTTATTCAGCGTTATGGCTGATACTCAAAAATATTCTCCTGAGTAACAAGCTCGAACGGGACGATGTTCATATGGTTAACCGGTTCTGAATTTGCAGCTCTGACGGCAATCTCTACGGCAAGGCTTCCCTGGCCCTGCGCGTCCTGAAAGACCGTGGCCGCCAGCTTCCCTTCCTCAATAGATTTCAACGCATCCGGGATCGCATCGACGCCGACTACAACGACATCGTCCTGCCTGTTCGCCGCCTCAATCGCCTTGTACGCCCCTAACGCCATTTCATCGTTTTGGGCGATGACCGCATCAATCCGAGGATATGTTTGCAGCCAGCCTTCCATCAATGAGAAAGCTTGCATCAGACTAAAGTTGGCGGTTTGCTCCGCAATAATTTTGATGTCGGGCGTTTGGGACAGCACCTGCTTAATCCCTTCGGTACGATTCATCTGTGCCGAATCGCCATTAGGCCCGTGAATGATAACCACAGCGCCATTACCACCCAATGCATTCACTATAAATTCGGTTTCCATCCGGCCTGCTATGACATCGTTTGAACCGACATAGGCCGTCGCTTTATCCAGATTGGATACCTCAGCGGTGAGAACAATGATCGGAATGCCCGCATCAACCGCAAAATCGATGGCAGGAGCCACGCCCTTTCGATCCGTTGGATTCACGATAATGGCATCCACCCCATCCGCAATAAACCGTTCCACCTGCGTAATTTGATTATCCGCTCTCCCCTGCCCGTCCGCCTCAGCCAGTTCAACGTTTATCTCCTGTGCCTTAGCGCGGATCGCATGCTGAAGGGCAGCGATATATTCATTTTGCAATTTGGAGTAGGTGACGCCCAGCAGCACCTTTTTGTCGGCCATACCTTCTTCATGCCGGACAGCTGAATCCGCCGGATCGCGTCCAATGCCGCTGCTGCCGCATGCCGTGAGCTGAACCATTAAGAGTGCCGCAAGAACAACTGTTTTCCATTTTTTCATCGTTTGTTTCTCCGCTTTATCATGCATTCTCCTTAAACTCTTTAATCGTACGGCCGGTATATTTCTTAAACACGTTTGAAAAATAGATCGGATCGTTAAAACCGACAAGCAAAGCCACATTGACCGCTTTCATGTCTTTTTCCGCCAGCAGCTCCTTCGCCTTCTCGATGCGAATTTGAATGAGGTATTTTTTGAATGAGCAGCCCGTTTCCTGCTTGAACAATTCGCTGAAATAGGTCCGGTTCATATGGTATTTCAGAGCCATACTTTCCAGTGTCAAGCTTTCGTAAAAACAGCGATCCATATATTCGCGGGCTTGTTGGATGACATTTTTAGTTTCATAGTTTGATGTATTACACACCTCGGCTATGTCGTCTAAAAGCTGAATGAGGCCGTATTTCATATCATCCTTTAATTCAAAGGAGTCGATCCACTCATGAAACCGCGGAAGGCTGTATTCTGATTGGCCTCGCACTGACAGCTGCATTTTGGGAAGATTCATCTCCACCGCGCGGTAAATCTGTGCAGCCAACTCCCTGTATTTCG
The DNA here is from genome assembly GCF_014640295.1 of Paenibacillus abyssi. GTDB lineage: Bacteria > Bacillota > Bacilli > Paenibacillales > Paenibacillaceae > Paenibacillus_D > Paenibacillus_D abyssi. Next base: position 28,394 of record NZ_BMGR01000019.1, read on the forward strand.
CACGCTCTTCTCCATACTGCTTGCCAGCCTCGGCAAAAAGCTCTTGAATCTGTGTCACAATGGCTTTTCTGTCATTTTGCTTTATATTATCCATCAGTAAACCGCTCTTTTCTGCATTCCACAAATGCAGCAACCCGGCATCACCGAAATCAATATCATCATAGAAGGCAATCCTGGATATCTCCTTGTCCTGCCACAGGTAGGATGTCTCCAGATAGTATGGATGGGTCGACATGATCGAATCAAAGGGTCTGCTGATCGACACATTGATTTTTGTCTTGTTATAGGTCTCTATATTATCCGTTACTTTCTGATAGATGCCTGCCAGCACTTCGCGAATCTCTGAGGGATCGTCAAATCCATGGATACAGATGTATTCGTTCTCTCTGAACTCACTCTTGAAGCCGACAAAGTGAATCGTATGCGGGATCGTCTCCGCCATCACATTCTCGATCGCAAAAAAGACGAGCGCCGTATTTTTGCCGTAAAAGGATTTCACAGCTTCGTAATCAATGACATTAATAATCGCCAGCGCATAATGCCCAAAACGAAGATTGATGTCCATCAGCTCGATTTTTTCGAGTAGATTGTGCGTATCCATCTGGCTGCCCTGCAGCATCGTGTTAAGCAGATTGCGTTTTAACAGAGGAACGCTTTGATTAAGCAATATATGCTGCTCAATCTTCTCCTTTCTGTTCTTCATGCGAATCCCCAGTTCGTCCACAACTTTCTGCAGCGCTTTCTCCAGCTCCTCTTTGATAATCGGCTTTAGCAAATAATCCGACGCTCCGCACACGATCGCTTTCTTCGCATACTCGAAGTCGGAGTAGCCGCTTAACACGATGATCTTGATCAAGGGAAACTCTTTGTTCAAAATCTCCAGGAAAGCCATTCCTCCCATGCCCGGCATGCGCATGTCCAATAAAATGATATCCGGAGGATGGACCTTGATCGCTTCATAGGCCTCCTCCGCATTCTGCGCTTGGCCCATCAGGCGAATATTGAGCTCATCCCACTTAATTTTGCCGATCAAGCTGCGTCTGACCCCGATTTCATCCTCCACAATAAACACGTTAAATGTATCTTTATGAGGGTCCATGCTGTTCTCCCCATTTCATTTGTAGTCAATCCCAGGAATGTTAATAATGACTGTCGTTCCCTCATGCTCCTCACTGACGATGTCGAATATTAACTCCTCTCCAAACACAATCCTTAACCGGTTAAATACATTCTTCAATCCCAGATTGCTTGAAGCGCTCATGTCAAAATAAGAATGCCCGGACATCCGCTTGTATCGCTCGAAATCGGATAATTTATCGGCGCTGAATCCTGCGCCGTTGTCGGCAATCCGTATTTCCACCCTCTCGCCGTTCCTATTGGCGGATATGCGAATGAAGCCTTTTCCCAGCTTTTTTTCAACGCCATGCTTGATGGAGTTTTCAAGTAACGGCTGCAGCACCATTTTTGCAATTTTACAATGAAGGATGGTGTCATCGATATCCCACTGTACATCCAATTGATCCTCAAACCTGCTTTTTAAAATTAAAACGAAGTTACGGCTGTTCTCCAATTCGTCTGCCAGCGCAACCTGATCTCTGGACAAATCAATGTTGTATCTCAACATTTTGCTCAATGACTGGGTAATCTCTGAAATTTGTTCCACGCCTTCATAATCGGCAATACCGTTTATCACTTCAAGCGTGTTATATAAAAAATGAGGGTTAATTTGCATTAATAGAGCTTTAAGCTCCGCATCTTTTTTGTGAAGCTCTGTTTCATATTGGATTTTTATTAACTGATTGATTCTCGTAACCATGGAATGGAAACTGTTATTTAATTGATGGATTTCCCGGTTTGTATTGCCCATTTTCTCACGGCCGATATTAAAATTGCCGCTCTCCACTCTGGTCATTAGGCTATTCAGCCGCTGGATCGGCCTTGTCATATAGATCGACAAATAATAAGAAAGAAGGAATACCAGAATTAGTGAGAGAATGCTGACGGCCAGCGTGATATCCCGCAGGCTTTGCAATCCTTCAGTGAGCTCGGACATGGGCACGGAGCCCACGACTGCGAGCCCGCTGTTCATGAGCGTATTATAGGAAAAAATAATATCCTTGCCATTCATCTCGGCTACAAAGGAATCCGCGCGTATCGTTTCCAGACGGGAGCGGATACTGTCATCGACCGGTTTGCCGATGCGTGCATGATTGGAATGATAAAGATAAGTATCGTTGTTCCGTACAATTTGCATAATTCCACCGCTGCGGTACTCGATCTCTCTGAAATAGGAGGCAAATGAGGAAAGAGATTTATCATAGCTGATATACCCGAGCCTCTCGCCGCTCACCGGGTGGATGATTGCCCGGGACGCCGTAAAGCTGTAGATGCCATTCACCTCAAACGTATGCATATCAAAGATAAGGTCATCGCCGTCATTGTCTTTCATTAGCTGCTGCCATGTAAGCTCCTCCGGAGAATTATACTTGTGATTATATGTGTCCGCGTTTCTGGCATAGCTTATCAATTGCCCATCATCCGAGAAGATGCGTATACTGATATACTCTTCATCGTTATCGAGAAGATCCTTCATATAAGTAGATAGGTAAGCTAGATTTACAGGATCGGATAAGTCGGCGTGGATGCTGCTTGTTCCATCAGCGGCGGCGTTTTTGATAATTAATGCGGTGAATATATCGGATTGGTCATAGATTTCCTTCAGATACGAATTGACGTTCCGGTTAATACTTTGAAGGAGCAGGTCATTATTTTGCATCGCTTCGCGGGTTATTAAGTCAGCTGCTACCCGATAGGATAAACTGCCGACAATAATGAGGGGCACCAAGTTAATTAACAAATAGGTTAATAACAATTGATACTGCATGCTTCTCATGTTGAAAATCCTGTTCACCAGCTTGCGCATCATGCGTGGTTCCCCCATTCTACTTCAAAACGTATACAATATAAAATATACGCCAAGATGACAGTCTCTGAACGCAGTCGGAGGCTGTCACCTTTGGCGTAACATCAATGCAGTTTATTGAAAATCAGCAAGATTTTCTTTCGTTACGAGCTGGAACGGAATGAAGTTCATATGCTCTACCGTCTCACCATTTGCCGATTTCACGGCAATTTCAAGCGCCGTGCTTCCTTGGCCTCGCGCATCCTGGAATACCGTTGCCGCCAGTTTGTCTTCGCCGACGGATTTCAGCGCATCCGGGATTGCATCGATTCCAACTACCATGATTTCATCCTGTTTTCCCGCAGCTTCAATTGCATTGTAAGCGCCAAGCGCCATTTCGTCATTTTGGGCAATGACCGCATCGATGTCCGGGTACGTTTGCAGCCAGTTTTCCATCAAAGACAAGGCTTGTGCACGATCCCAATTTGCGGTTTGTTCAGCCAGTACTTGTACGTCGGGATTTAGGGATAATACCTGCTTGATCCCTTCCGAACGGTTTATTTGAGCCGAATTGCCATTCGGTCCATGCATAATGACTACATTTCCCGTTCCGCCCAGCTTTTCCAGAACGAATTCGGTTTCCATCTTGCCCGCGATGACATCATCCGAACCGACGAAGGCTGTTGCCTTATCGAGATTCGCTACCTCAGCGGTTAGAATAATAACCGGAATGTTCGCATTAACCGCCAGATCTATGGCAGGCGCTACACCGTTTCGATCCGTGGGACTGACGATGATGGCATCTACTTTTTGCGTAATGTAGTTCTCGACTTGCGTAATTTGATTCTCCGCTTTACCTTGTCCGTCGTTCTCAATCAATTCAACGCCGAGTTCTGCCGCCTTATCGCGGATAGCGTTTTGCGTGGCGATGATATATTCATTTTGCAGGTTGGAGTAAGTGACGCCTACTTTCATGGCTTTGGTCGCTTCTTCTCCTGCGCCCGCCGTTGTTGCCGCCGGCTCATTGCCGCCGCTGCCGCATGCCGCCAATACAAATGTCAGCAGTGTTACAAACACTAAAATGTTCATTTTTTTCATTGAAATTCCCCCAATCGTTTTTTTATAACATCGCCAAATGCAGCGAATGTATCGTTATTGATTCTTTTTATCCAAAAGCACGGCCAATACGATGATCGCGCCTTTGATAATCTGCTGATAGTAAGAGGATACATTCAGCAGATCCAGCCCGTTGTTCATAATGCCGATGATCAACACCCCAACGACTGTTCCAACGATCCTGCCCCTGCCTCCGGCAAGGCTTGTCCCGCCGATTACGACGGCGGCAATGGCGTCGAGCTCATAACCGGTACCAAGAACGGGGGAGCCTGTCATTACCCTTGAGGAGAGCAGGATTCCCGCAAGTCCCGCTGCCAAACCCGATATCGCGTAGACCGCAACCTCAACTCTGCCGACTTTGACGCCCGACAGCTTGGCCGCTTTTTCATTGCCTCCCGAAGCAAATACGTGCCGTCCGAACTTGGTTACATGAAGCGCAAAGAAGCCAAGCAGGATAACCCCTACGAAAATGAGAACAGGTACGGGAATCCCGGCAATATAACCGCCGCCAATAAAGCCGTAGCCTGCGTTCAGGTTGATGATCGGCCGCCCGTCTGTATAGACCAGCGTCAAACCTCTTGCTGCGGTCATCATTCCCAGCGTCACGATGAAAGAAGCGACTTTCCAGCGGGAGATGATGATCCCGTTAATGCATCCCAAAACCAGGCCGGCAATCAAGCCAAGCGTGATCGGCACAATCGTCGGATACATGTCCGAATGCGCAAAGCTGGAGGCGACAACTGCGGAAAAAGCGAGGATGGAACCAACCGATAGATCAATTCCTCCCCTGATGATGACGAATGTCATGCCGATCGCAATAATGCCGCTGATCGATGCTTGGCGGAGAATGTTCAGCAGATTGGTCACCGTCAGGAACGATTCCGAACTGACCGATAACACAATCAGCAGGATGCCAAATGCAATATAAATGCCATACTTGGCTAAATATTTACCGGTGTCTTTTTTTAGGCTCAAACTTAAGCTGCTCATTTTTGCGATTCTCCTTTGCCTGTCATACTGTTTGTTTCAAACGTTTCTTTTTGAAACCTGTCGCGCATTCCATAATGCTCTCCTGGTTAAAGTCCTCGCGGCTGAATTCACCGGTGATTGTTCCTTCATGGAGCACAAGCACGCGGTCGCTCATTCCGAGCAGCTCGGGCATTTCGGAAGAGACCATGATAATCGCTTTACCGTCATGGGCCAGCTGATTAATAATTTTATAGATCTCGGATTTTGCGCCGATATCGATGCCTCTTGTTGGTTCATCCAGAATGAGAAGATCAGGATTGCAGAGCAGCCATTTGGCCAAGACCACTTTCTGCTGGTTACCGCCGCTTAACGTGTCCACCATGGTATTGCGGCTCGATGCTTTGACATTGAGATATTTCATCTGGCGGTCCGCAACCTCACGCTCTTCTTTGAATTTCACGATTTGGCCAAAGCGCACGTAGCGGTCCAGGTTCACCAGCGTCATGTTATCCTTTACGGAAAAATTCAGGTTAAGGCCAAAAAGCTTCCTGTCCTCGGTCACCAGAGAAATGCCCCGTTCAATCGCTTTTTGCGGCGAGTCGATGACGACTTTTTGATTTTGGATATAGATCTCCCCGCCGTCGATCTTTCTCGCGCCAAAAATGGCCTCCACAAGCTCGGTTCTTCCAGCCCCCATCAATCCTGCGATACCCAGAATTTCGCCCTTTCTTACCTCAAGGTTAATATCTTTGAATTTCCCGTTCAGCGACAAGTTTTTAACCTCGAGAAACCGGTCGCCGATCGGAGAAGGCTGCCTGACGTACATATCCGCCAGGTTCCGGCCAACCATCAGGGAGATTAATTTCTGCTGGTCCAGTTCTTTGGTCGATTTTGTATCGATATAGGTCCCGTCGCGCATGACGGTGATCGTATCACAGATGGTATAAATCTCGCTCATTTTGTGAGAGATATAAATAATAGCCTTGCCCTGTGAAGTCAACTTGCGAATGATCTCAAATAACTTGTCGACCTCCCGGTCGGTAATCGCTGAAGTAGGCTCATCCATAACAATGATATCAGCGTTGTAGGAAATCGCCTTTACGATTTCAACCATTTGCATTTCTGCGACACTGAGTTCATGGAGTTTTTTGTCCGGGTCGATCGCCATATCTACCGAACGGAACAATTCCATCGTCTTGCGGCGCATTTCCTTCCTGTTCACGATGCCCAGCCTTCTGCAGGGCTCCCGGCCTGTAAAGATATTCTCAGCAATCGTCATATCCAGGATCGAATTGAGTTCCTGATGCACGATGCTGATTCCGGCATTCATGGCGTCGAGCGGCTCAGCAAACCGGACTTTTTGTCCCTTCAACACAATTTCTCCGCGATCCGGCTGATAAATGCCGGTCAATATTTTCATCAGCGTGGATTTGCCTGCGCCATTCTCTCCCATAAGCGCATGGACCTCGCCTCTTTTTATATTCAACGATACGTCACTCAGCGCTACAACGCTTGAAAACGCTTTACTAATGTTCTTCATTTGCAGAATATAGGGCTTATCCTCCATACTTCCCATCCCCTCATCAACGATAGTTCTGATTATAGACTGTGAAAAATTATAAAAATATGGATCTTTTTCGGAACCCGCTGTGAATTTTTTCGGAAATTAGACATAAAAAAGACGCCTCAATACGTATGAGAGCCTTCTCTTCATGCCTTATGTTATGGATCGTTAGAAGCTTGGCCAAACCGTCAAACGCTCGAACGCTCGATCAGCCGGTATTCAAGCTCCCGATACTCCGGCAGTTCCCTTATTTTCATGATTTGATCGTATGCGATACGAAACGCCTGGCTGCCCATTTCATACAGTTGATTATCAATGGTCGTCAGATCAAATACCTCGGCAATCGGTTGATTGTCAAATCCGATGACAGCAAGGTCTTCGGGAACCCTTAACCCGTTCTTTCCGGCTTCCATAATAATGCCTGCCGCTACCTGATCGCTTGTCACTAACAGAGCGGTCGGCCTGGTTTCCATCTGCAGCAGCTTTCTTAACACATCCACTCCATCTTCAATCCGGTAGCTCTGATAAAAGATCCATTCCTCGCGAATCGCCTCCTGAATGGAAGTAAGCGCATCGACATAGGCCCTCCGGCGCATCTGACTGTTAACGCCGTTATTTCTTCCCAGGCAAAAGCCGATATGACGATGGCCCCGTTCGATCAGATAATTTATGCCTCTGCGAAAACTTGTATAATGGTCAAGAAAAACGGAAGAAACAGGAGAACTGCCGACATCCTCGCAGGCCACAATCGGCCCGTAACGGGCATAGGGCTCAATCTGATCCAAAGGCATATGTTTAGAGCAAATGATGATGCCGTCAATCTGCTTTGTCTTCAACATTTTCAGCACGTTTATTTCATTTAGCTCATTATAATCCGTCTGGCACAGCATCAGCTGGTAATTATTTTTTAAGGCCTCGGCAGAGATCCCTTCTACCAGCCCAGTAAAATAAGGGTGGTTAATGAAGGGCAGCATAACGCCGATCACATTGGTTTTGCCATTGATCAATTGAACGGCACTCATATTTCTTGAATAGTTCAAATGCTCAATCGCCTCTAAGACGGCCTTGCGTTTGTCGCCGCTTACATATGCATGGTCATTCAATACCCGCGAGACCGTGGATACGGAAACCTTCGCGAGCTTGGCAATCTCTTTGATATTGGCCATATGAAGCACCCCTTTTATCCATTCTATACTATCATCACTATACTATAACTAGCAGTCCGCCGCTAAAAAGCTCCATTCCCTCAAGTGGGACAAGTTAATCCCATCTACGTTGTGAAAAAAAGCTGAACTGCTTATTCAGCAGCCCAGCCTTTATACAAACTCGCTTTATTCTTGCCAGCTTCTCGATCCGAGCAACCTCTCGCCCAATACCGTTAGTGTCGCTCTTTCGTATTTTTCCTGCTCCCAGTTACGCGGATCTCCAGGGAATGCCATGCCTTTCGGAGGAATGCGGTCACTCCAGGATTCGATTCTCGACTGTTTCAATTCCTCGTTGCTCTCTTGTGCCGGGAACATGGAAATGTACTGCGCAATACGCGGCTTCGTCGAATGATTCGGACGAATGCCATGTGCCAGCATGCTGTTGAAAATAAGCAGGTCGCCGGCTTTTGCAACTACTTTTGTTGGCGTAAAGCCAGTCGTATCCGGCTTGTGCGGATCTCTGTCGGCAGGCTGTGTTTTCACCCATTCATCAAAATCCCGGTACAATTCCGGAATACATTGAAAACCGCCCATTTCCAGATCGGTATCAACGAGCGTCAATACGCCTTGAACATTTACGGGAATCGGATTCAGGGAAGTATTCACATCCCAGTGAATAAAGCCTTTATACTCATGTCCCGGCCGCATAGGAAGGTTCAGGTTGCAGCGGTCAATGCTGGACCACAACTGCTCGGTGCCCCAAATGTCCACAAAAGCATTGTACACTCTCTCATGCGTGCGGTTATCCCATAAATATTGGTGGTTATAGAGCTCCACCATTCCCGTATTCGCCAGCTCTTTCATTTGAATCTCCCGGCGAGGGGCCGTATACCAGGTTGACGGATCCTGAGGATCTTTTTCTTCAAACTCCCAGATGAGATTGACCATACGGTCGATGTTCTCTTGCGGAATGGCATTCGGGATAATAACATAGCCGTTTTCTTTCCAGAACTTCCAGTCTTCTTCGCTGAGCACTCTGAGCGGTTCGTTATTCGGGCGCTCATTTAGTTTAAAATCCGTTTCAATAATGTTATTCACTACGTTTTCTGTTTTCATGTTTACCATCCTCCAATGATATCGTGTGATTCGGTGATCGTCCTTGCGAACGCCATCCGATGTAATAAATAACCCTTCGAAGACAGCTTAAAATATGAAATGCATCCCAGGTCAAGCGTTTTCATAAAATTTTTTTTGACTTTTTATCTGGAACCTTTTTTTACAATAATCCAACCATGCGAAGCCCGAAAAATATGCCGTCTTCATGCACATTTTTTGTAATATACCTGGCTGACTTTTTAACGACTTCTGGCGCATTTCCCATGGATATGCCATGCCCTACAAATTGGAGCATTTCCAGATCGTTCAGGTTATCGCCGAAGGCATACACGTCTTCGATCCCCACTCCGAGCCCATTCATTACATAAGCAATGCCGTTTGCTTTGGAGCCATTCGCAGGCATAACATCCATAGAGAATGGATGCCAGCGGACAAACCTTAACCGGTCAAACGATTCGTGATATAAACCTTCTTCTGCTGCACCGCAAAAGACCATCGCTTGATAGATCTCATTGGTTAAGTAGTATTCGGGATCGTGTACCGGCAGGGTGATATTAATGGTTCCTAAGCTTGATTCGATATGGTGATGATGAGGGACATTTGATCTCATGCCATTCTTATCCATGTACACAATCGGGTGATCGTTAGAAGCGGCAAAATCGGTTACATCAAGCAGCAATTCGGTGGCGATCGGATTTCGGTAGATCACTTCTCCTTGTGATACAGCGTACTGTCCGTTCAACGAAACAAATGTATCGATCCCGAGTTCTTTCCTTAGGTCCTCGAACATAAACGGAGCGCGTCCCGTCGCAATGGCGACTTCATGTCCCGCCCGAACCAGCTCAAAAACGGCTTGTTTGGTTGAGGAAGGCAGGTTCTTGTCATGATCAAGAAGTGTGCCGTCGATGTCAAAAAAGATTAGCTTTTTATTCACCATGTTAACCTCCTTTCTATTCGAAGCTCCTCTGCAGTGATTTGATCCTACGTTATGAAATGCATCCCAGGTCAACAACTTTTTGCACATATTAACACGGGCATGAACAAGGACCAGATTGGGGAGACAACACATAACGACTCCGCTGCCATTCCACTCGAACGGGCTCGCAGAAAATATCAGCCATCTGTACTGGCGCTAAAAAATCGGCTATAATAAAACCAAGTAAATTAATAGGAAATTGGGTGATTTAAAATGATGAATGTACTGAAAAAGATGATTGCCAACACCTGCCCCGATTGCAATCAAGCCTTGTTATGCGATCATGATGCGATAAGTTATACCAAGGCCTGTCCACAAGGTCATTACAAAGAAGAGACTTATCCTATACTTGGAGTCAAGATTGTATTTGATGCTATAAAATAAACAAACATATGTAGTGCTTTTGAGATCTCCATCATTCATAACCTGCTACAAAACACTAAAAAGGAGCCGCTTTCGCGGCCCCCAAAAGTTTTTTCTATATAGAGCAGGTTGTCCGGATTATGATTCCATTGCCGTTGAATCCTGGCCATTTCGCATCGAGCGGTATTCTTTCTTCGGTCAAGTGACATGGGGACTCATCGGTGTCATGCTTTGCCTTGCTAACGAAAAAAAACCGGCGCATTTGAAAATGCACGGGTTCTCTTAGGCTCCATCCAGCAAAACAAATCATTCCGTATGCGATGCTTCGAGGTCCGCGAAATCGGGCACCCTATACGTCGCCATGATGGTGAAAATAAACATGGTCCCGTCCCCGGCATTCGAAGACGCGTATATCGTGCCGCCCATCAATTCGACGAGCGTCTTGCAAATGGACAATCCAAGACCGGTGCCGCCCAGCTTGTTCGTACCCGAGGAGTCGATCTGGGTAAACGGCTGGAACAGGTGACCCATCTTATCCGAGGATATTCCGATGCCGGTATCTTCAACGACAAACTCCAGTTGCACGGCAGCTCCGGCTTCACTGCGTTTGTTCACATATATTTTTACACCGCCGGACTCGGTAAATTTGATCGCGTTGCCGATCAAATTGTTCAGCACTTGCCGAAGCCTGTTCGGATCGCCGATAATGACTTCCGGGATCGTGGAATCCACATAGGTTTCCAGACTGAGTCCGCGTTCGCGGGCAAGCGCCCGGAACAAGTCCGCCGTTTCTTTGAGGCATTGCTCCAGGCTAAACGGCATGTAATCCAGTTCCATCTTGCCGGCTTCAAGCTTGGAATAGTCCAGGATATGATTGATCACTGACAGGAGTCCGTATCCGCTCGTACGGATGATTTCCGCCGTTTCGCGATCCTGATGACGAAGATCCGATTCCAGCAGCATGTCCGACATCGCCAATATGCCGTTTAGCGGCGTCCGGATCTCATGGCTCATCATCGCCAGGAAGCTGCTTTTGATCTGGGAGGCGATTTCGGCGGTTTCCTTCATTTGCGTCAAGCTGCGGTTGGCTTCCTCAAGCTCGTACGTTCGCGCCTCCAGCTGGATCGTCTTTATGTGAAGCTCCTTCCGGATCTTGTACAGCTGTACGAATCCTTCAATTTTGCTGCGCAAAATGTCGGGGTGAAACGGCTTCGTTAAATAATCGATCGCGCCGGCGGTATATGCCATCATATAATCCTCAAGCTCCGAGGTAAGCGAGGTGAGAAAGATGATGGGGATATCCTGCGATTTCTTGCGCATTTTAATTCGTTTTGCCGTTTCAAAGCCGTTCATGTCCGGCATGAGCACGTCCATGATGATCAGCGCCACTTCGTTTTCCAGCAGCATTTTCAACGCCATCATGCCCGAGGAAGCGCCGATCAGCTCATACGGCGTATTGGACAAAATCGCCTGGATGGAGGTGAACTCGTCAGGGCGGTCATCCACCAACAGTATTTTAATCGGATAGTTCATCGAATCCCCCCTTCGTCGCTCACGTCTATTTGATCAACCAGGCTTTCAGCATCGTCACGAGCTGGGTCGTGTTGATGGGTTTCGGAATATAATCGGACGCGCCGGCCTGGAGGCAGTTGATGCGGTCTTCCTCCATCGCGCGCGCGGTCAGCGCAATTATGATCAGGTTCTCGTATTCGGGCATGTTACGGATGGCCTTCATCGTCTCGTAGCCGTCCATCTCCGGCATCATGATATCCATGAAGACGAGCTCGATATCCTTCTCTTGCTGCAACAGGCCCAATGCTTCCCTTCCGTTCTGGGCGAACCGGATATCCATATTATAGCCTTCCAGCACGCTGGAAAGCGCGAATATATTGCGCATGTCGTCGTCGACAAGCAGGATCCGGCGTCCTTCGAAAGCCGCTTCGGGATTGTGAAGCTTCTCGATGAGACGCTGCTTGTCCGGCGGCAAATCCGAGGTTTTTCGGTGCAGATACAGGGCCGTCTCGTCATAGAGCCTTTCCAGTGACCTCACGTCCTTGATGACGATGCTCTCTGCGTAATGCTTCAGCCGCTGCTCGTCCTGCTTGCTGAGCTCCTTGCCCGTATAAATGATGACAGGGAGAGTCTGCAGCTTCCGGTTCGTCTTGACTTGTTCAAGCAGATCGAAGCCGGAAATGTCCGAGAGGCCCAAATCGAGCACCATACAGTCAAAATGCTGAAGCGTCAGTTGCTCCAGCGCTTCCCGCCCGGTTGCAACCGCCGTGATGTGTACATCCGGATGGGCAATAAAGGCGACAAGACTTTTGCGCAAGTCGGGATTGTCTTCGACGATTAAAAGGCTTTTGGTTTTACGCCGGATATACGTTTCGATTTGCAGGAACGCGGCTTCCAGCTCTTCGTGGTCGCTCGGCTTCTTCCAGAACGACAAGGCGCCGATGGACAGGGTCAATGGGTTCGTTTCTTCCGTCGAGATGACATAAACCGGAATGTGCCTGAGCTCCGGACGGCTCTTGAGCCGGGTGATGATCGCCCATCCGTCGAGGACCGGCAAATCCGTATCGAGCAGAATCGCATCCGGTTTGTAGGCATGGGCAAGCGCCAGACCCTGGTCGCCCTGGAAAGCGACGATAGCTTTGAAGCCCCGCTTGCGCGCAAGCTCAAGAAGTATGGATGCGAAGTCCTGATCATCTTCAATTATTAGAAGCACCGTATCGTCCGGCTGCAATTGGTAACGATCGTCTTCCATTTCCGAGAATTGCAGCAGCTTCGGATTGGAGATTGAGATATCCGGAACGAACGACTCCCTGAAGGAGGATTTATCCTTTTCGGTATGCTCGGCGGCGGCGGCAATGGACACAACAGTGTCTGCTGCCGGCTGTAGGACGGCGTCCGCCAGAATGGCAGGCAGGATCAGGTAGAAGGTGCTTCCCTGGCCTTCGACAGACTCGAGTTCGATCCTGCCGCCGAGCAGACCGGCAAGCTCGCGGCTGATGGTCAAGCCGAGTCCCGTTCCGCCGTACTTGCGGCTCGTCGTTCCGTCCGCTTGCTGAAATGCCTCGAAGATCGCGTCGAACTTCGAAGACGGGATGCCAATGCCTGTATCCGACACGACAAAGACGGTCTCGTCGACACCGGCCGAGACCCGCAGGCCGGCACTCGCGCCTCCTTTGAGGATATCGAGCGAAACTGTGCCCCGTTGCGTAAACTTGAGCGCGTTGGATAACAGGTTGCGCAGAACCTGGCGCAAGCGATGCCCGTCGGTCATGATGAATTCCGGCAAGCTTTTGTCGAGACGCACATCAAATTTAATCTCTTTCTTCTGCGCCTGGAGCTCAAAATTCCGGAACAGATGGTCGGCGACATCCCGAAGGTCGGTAGGTTCGACGACGGACTGCATCTTTCCGGTTTCCAGCTTGGCAAGGTCAAGAATCTCGTCGATGAGCTGCAGTAAGTCCTTGCCTGCGGAGAAGATCGTATGAACATATTCCAGCTGCTTCGTCTGAAGGTTCCCTTCCTTATTCTCCGCAAGAATTTGCGAGAGGATGAGCAAGCTGTTGAGCGGTGTCCGCAGCTCGTGCGAGACGTTCGCCAGAAACTCCGACTTGTGCTGCGCCGCCATGTAAATCTCGTCCGCCTGCGCCTTGATCTCCAGCTTCTGCCGTTCGGTAAGCTCTATCTGCTGCCGCAAATTCTCGTTAGATACCGCAAGCTCTTCCGTCTGAGCCTTCAGCTCCTCCGTCTGGGCTTGCAGCTCCTCCGTCTGGGCTTGCAGCTCCTCGGCCTGCTGCTCGATCTCTTCTTTCTGATGTGCGGTCAGCTCCACTTCGACACGAAGCTTCTCATTCGAAGACGCAAGCAGCTCGGATTGCTTGAACAGCTCCTCCGTCTGGGCCTGCAGTTCTTCCGTCTGGGCCTCCAGCTCTTCGGTCTGAGCCTGCAGTTCTTCCGTTTGGACCTCCAGCTCTTCACGCTGATTCTGCGTTTCCCGCAGAAGCGCGTCAATCCGCGCAATATCCGCCAATGTATTCAGCAGAACACCCAGGTTGCGGCTGACAATGTCGATTAACTGTCGCTCTTTGCCCGAAAATTCACGGAATGAAGCCAGTTCCATCACCGCAACCGCTTCGTTCTCATAGAGGATCGGGACAACCAGTAGATGGGAGGGAGCAGCGTCGCCCAGCGCAGACCGCACCTTGATATAACCATCCGGCAAATGGTCGACTTCAAGCGGTTCCTTGTCTATTGCGCATTGTCCGACAAGGCCGCTGCCAATCGCAATCGGCTCGCGCTGCGTATCCGCTTCGTCGCAAGCATAGCCTGCGGCGAAGTGAAATGAATCCAGCCTTCTTACATATAGAACACCGTAGCTGGCGTGCAGGACGGAAGCCAGCTTGCTCATGAAAATGCCGGAAGCTTTCTCCACCTTGACCGAACCCTGCAGCAGGATGGCCATCTCCGACACCTGCATATTGATCCAGGCTTGTTCTTCCGCTTCTAACCGAAGAACCCGCTCCTGCTCGGTGCTGTCGCGAAAATCGGCGGCGAGCGTGTGGAACGAGCGCGCCATATGGCTGAACTCGTCATGGGCAGCCAGTCCTGACAGGGAAGATTCGATCGTCCCGTTCTTCATGTCCGACGCAATGTTACCCAAGCGTTTCAGCCCGTTCTCCATATTACGATGAATGCGGTATGTGATTGCGCATACCGCTGAAATACCGATCACACTTAATGAAACGGACAGGAGCAGCGACACGCCCTGAAAATATATCAAGGCCGATGCTCCGTAAACTGCCGACAACATGGTGATCACTGCCGTATTTAGCCATAGTTTATTCCGAATGCTCATCTTCTCACCTATTCTTCGCAGTCTATGGTGAACCCAGTTGTAACTTTTCTACCGTTTATGTGTGCATTTGAATAATTTTAGTAAATTCTATTATACTAGTCTAGTACTATTTTCGCTAATCTACAACAATTATCTACAACAATTACCCCACGCCGCAGCAATAAAAACCGCCTGTCCATTCAGGCGGAGATTTCGGATTGCCAATGTTACTCGTATCCCTTCTCAAACCGGGACATTGGCTCACTTTCCCGGCTCTGCGCATCCTGAAAGACCGTGGCCGCCATGTGCTTTTGAGATCTTCATCATTCATAACCTGCTGCATAACACTAATAAGGAGCCGCTTCCGCGGCCCCCAAAAGTCTTTCTATATAAAGATTAGGCCGGGATTACTCCCCGCCTAATCTTTTGCTTATTTATTACAGGCTTCGATCAATGCATGAAATGAGGCGCTTCTCAATGTCCTCGGCGATTCCCTTCAGCTTTTCATTCTCTACGAGATCAATTAGCGCCGTTGGCTTCGGCATCCCAATTTTGGTCACTCCGTCCTCAGCATATACGGCTATTTTACAAGGTAAAAAATAGCCGACAAGCGAGTTCTCCGTCAACACCCGTTTTGCCTCAACAGGATTGCATACTTCGAGAATATGATACGTCTGGTCAAAATCGACGCCTTTTTCATTAAGCTTTTCTTTCAGGTCCAGCTGCCACAGCACGCCGAACTTTTCCTCTTTCAGATTTTCCTGCAGGTCGGCAATCGCTTGATCCGGCGATTTGGTTGTTTCCACGGTGTAATGAAACATCGCTTTCATCCTCCTCGTAATGGAGCTATCACATTCTACAGTCTCATCCGATTCCTATTCCCCGAACGTGATTACCTTGAAACTTTACCGCTCCATGCCCCAATTCCGCCCTGAAGGTGAGCAAGTTTCCGGTAGCCGTTCTTGGCAAGCAGCTTGGCAGCGGTTTTGCTTCGCATCCCGCTTCGACAGTACAAGTAAAGCTCCTTATCCTTCGGTATCTCGTCCAAACGCCGGGCAAGCTGAGACAGCGGAATGTTTCGGGCGCCCGGTATGAATCCGCCTTTGAATTCACCCGGTTCACGGACATCAATCAGCATGCCTTCTTTCGTCCCTTGAAGCGCGCTGTTGAAATCCTGACTCGGCAAGTTCTTCAGCCCTTTGACGGGCGCCAAGCGAGAATAAAGAAATAATGCCGCCAGAGCGACCAGGACGATGTTTATGATTGTTGATGTATCCACGTTATGATTCCCCTCCCATATTTTCTGTATGATTCGCGTAAGTCATACCGATTTTTTATCTGCTCTTCACCAGCAATTCGACGGCTTCCTGGACCAGCTTGCCGGTATCATTTCCTTTTTCCTGTTCATCCATGATGCATTGTTCCAAATTGACCGCTACAATGTAGGCCATAGCTTTATCGGCAGCACTGCGTACAGCGGACAGCTGCGCTACGACCTCCTTGCAGTCCTTGTCCTCTTCCATCATTTTCATTACGCCCCGTATTTGGCCTTCCATTCTTTTTAGCCGACGGAATACGTTCTCATCATATTTCATCTGGTTATTGTCCTCCTTTCAGGTTCGATACTATATACAACCCACATTCGTGTCTCCTCCTTGCCAAGCATTCGCAGCCGCCATCAAGGTAACGCCTGATGCAGCGGCTGCATGTGATCCATAAACCAATACATGTATAGGTATAAAAATTACCAAAATAAAACCTTCAAATCTCTTAAATAAACAGGTTCACTTTTCCGTTCGAGGCATCTCCCAAGTAAGCCGCTACGCCTGCGTATTCCAGTCCGTCAATGAGCTCTTCTTGCTGCAAGCCAAGCAGATCCATTGTCATTGTACAAGCGACCAGCTTTACTCCTTGCTCCTGCGCTAATTCAATCAGCTGTGGAAGGGTTAACGCATTATGCTTCTTCATAACATGCTTGATCATTTTCGGACCCATACCTGCAAAATTCATCTTGGATAAGCCCAGCCGTTTCGCTCCACGCGGCATCATCCAGCCAAAGGCTTTTTCCAGAATACCTTTGTTTGTCTTCACCAGTTCATCCTTGCGAAGTGTATTTAATCCCCAGAAGGTAAAGAAAATCGTTACCTCATGATCATAAGCTGCCGCTCCGTTAGCAATGATGAACGCCGCTATCGCTTTATCTAAATCACCGCTGAACAGCACGATCGTAGTTTTATCTTTTGTTTCTGCCATTGTTTCTACCATGTTGTTCTCCCCTCATCTTGTATTACCTTTACCCCACTCATTTGAATTGGCAAGTGAATTGCTCCAAATCGCAATCAACACTTGCAGTGTTGATGTGCCCGCTTATGATTTTACCGATTAAATTTTTCTCACATAAAATTTATATACGCCGTTTTCTTCCTCATGCTTAATCAGCTCATGTTTGGTTTGCTTGACCCAAGCTTGAAAATCGTTCACGGAGCCTTTATCCGTCGAGAGTACCTCCATGATTTGTCCGGACTGCAAGCCATCCAGCGCTTTCTTGGCCTTTACGATCGGCATTGGACATGCCATTCCTTTAGTATCTACTGTAATATTCGTTTCCATTGTTAGTTCCTCCTTATTTATCGTGGATGGCACAGCGGTTCGGACCAATTTCCATCTCACGCTGCTCTTCATCCGATGGTGTAATTTTGCCCATGTTCGTCTGGCGAATTTCTTGATAAGCGTTCGGCTGCTGCGGCAAATTGCCGGTCACCGCACGCCGGAATTCTGCTTCGTCGTGCATGTTTAACCCCGGATTGCTATAATACAAATCTCCCAAGCGGGCCGACACTTTGCCGCCTTCGCCAAGCTCGGTTATTTTACCGAAATGGGCAGGCAGAACAATTAAATCATCCGACAGCTCTTTATACCGGTTATATAGCGTATTGCGCAGGTCTCCAACCCAATCTTCAGCTTTCCCGGCCAGGTCAGGACGGCCAATGGACTCGATGAATAAAATATCGCCTGTCAGAAAATACTGATCATCTACGATAAGCGAGGTGCTGCCAATCGTATGGCCTGGCGAGTAAACGGCTTGGATATTCAACTTCGTGCTGCCAACCGTAAGCACCTGACCTTCTTCCAGCTTGTCGTATTGGAATACGACTTCGTCTGCATCTTTCGGCGGCAGCCAGTAAGTGGCGCCCACTTTGTCGGCGAGTTTCCGGCCCCCGGAGATATGATCCGCGTGAAGATGCGTATCGATGGTGTATTTGATCTGCAACTGATGCTCCGCTGCGAATTTCTCGTACACGTCACTCATTCTGAGCGTATCCACGATCGCCGCTTCGCCGTTAGAAACGATCATATAGGAAAGACAGCCTTTACCGATGCGGACGAATTGATAGATCGAGCCGCCGTCCTTCAGATCGCCAATCTTAACGGGCTCCAGATGCTCGCTCCATGATTTCATCCCGCCTTCCAGGTAGTAAACCTCATTCAAGCCGGCTTCCACAAGCTGTTCACCGACAAATTTGGATGAGCCTTCTTTGGCGCAAACAACGAGCACTTTTTTCCCTTCCGGGATGCTGCCCAGCGCCTCGTCTACACCTTCCAGCAAATCAAAATACGGGATATTAACGGATGTAACGCTCTCCCCTTCAATCTTCCAATCATTAAAATCGCTGTCGTTGCGGACATCAAGGATGAAAAGCTCTTCCTTGTTCAGCACGATGCTCGTCAATTCTTGTGCCGTCATCCCCACTAAAGCTGTTGTCATTTTCTTCTCCCCTTTTATCTAGAATGTTAATGAAACGTTGGCATCCTTCGCGAAATCCAGGAAAACTCATAGTACATTCGCAGTTTTGAATCCTTCAAAGATATGATTATTGATTGCTTTCAGTCGGTCCCGTCCAGCCGGACATGCCGGGGATTACGTTTCTAACATTCTTGAAGCCTTTATCCGCGAGCAATTGACAGGCCAGATCGCTGCGGGCACCAGTTCTGCATACGACATGAATATCTTGCTCTTCGTTCAATTCCTGAATACGCTCCTCCAATTCCCCCAATGGAATGGAAATTGCGCCGGGGATCCGGTTGAACGCATATTCAGCAGGCTCCCGCACATCCAAAACCGTTACCTTTTCATTGTCTTCGAGCTTCTTTTGCAATTCTTCGTTGGTCAAGGTGTGGGGAAATTTGGTTTCCTCCTTCGCTTCACTGCTCTTGGCTTTACGCAGGTAGTGCTTCAATACCTCCCCTTCGGTATACGTACCTAAATACTGATGGCCTGTATTTTTAGCCCAGCCCTGGATATCTGCAAGTGAGCCTTTATCGGTTGCCAGTACTTCAATCACTTTGCCGGCCTCTAATTGATCGATTGCTTTTTTTGTTTTTACAATTGGCATCGGACAAGCAAGCCCCTTACAATCCAGTGTTTGATCCGCTTTAATTGTCGGCATGATTTTAACCTCCGCTTTTATATTTTGTTCTTATCAGCTTTCCTGTCAGGTGGGGATTATTCGCTTCATACTAATACCCCTATGGGTATTATAATAATCAAATTTTTTTCACCTGTCAACAGCACTGCTTCGTAAACTTCTTATTCGATGTCACCGGTCCACTCCAGCATTCCGCCTGTCATATTTACAACGTTGTAACCTTTAGACTCCAGCACTTCACAGGCAAGCCCGCTTCGATTCCCGCTGCGGCATACGACAATCGTTTCCCGGCTCGAATCCAGTTCCTGATGCCTCTCGCCAATGGATCCTAAGGGAATATGCTTAGCTCCGGGTATGTGGCCGGATTCCCACTCAGTATCTTCACGCACATCGACGATAATGAGTGCTTCACCTGATGCTAACCGTTGTTTGACTTCCTGCGGCATAACCGCCTTCGAAAATTTCCCTGCCATGCTGAATCACTCCTTAACTAGACTAAAATATCAAACCAGATTTTAACGACGGTTGCCATTATGAGTCCCGCCAGAATCCATTGCAGCGCCTTTACGTTCATTTTTTGCCCCGCCTTTGCTCCAATTGGTGAAGCAATGATGCTTGCAACAACCATAATGATCGATGGAATAAGGAGCATATGGCCTCCCATCACTTTCCCTGCGGTCGATCCGATCGAGGAGATGAACGTAATCGCCAAGGAAGAAGCGATCGCCACACGGGTTGGAATTTTTAATACGACGAGCATAATAGGCACTGTAATAAAGGCACCCGCCGCACCTACTATACCGGATAGAACACCTACAACAGCAGCTGAGATTGAAGCAATGCTTTTATTAAATTGAAGCTTGGAATAATCTTCGCTCTCCGCGCCTTTTTTAGGCATGAACATCATGATCGCAGCGATTAATGCCAATACTGCATAGGTAAAGTTAATTGCCGAATCGGGAAGAAACTTGGAGCCGTATCCGCCAATGAAGCTTCCGATGACAATCGGGATACCCATATACAGGACTAGCTTTTTATTGATAAAGTTGCCCTTCCGATATGCGAATATTCCGGCCAATGTGGCGAAAAAGACTTGAACCGCACTGATTGCCGATACTTCCTGCGCTGTGAACGCAATAAATCCTAAGGCTGCAGGAATATACAGAAGCATTGGATATTTAATAATCGAGCCTCCGATACCAACCATGCCTGATATAAAGGAACCGATGAAGCCAATCGCGAACAAGGTCAGCATCCAGCCTATATCAAGTTCCATACTTAATCCCTCCCTGATACGCTACATTTAATCATCTTTAGTGTTTACCAAGTCCCCTCCTTAATGTTTAATGCTCAGCATTTAATACTTATACCCCTATAGGTATTATGATAAGTGATGCTGTACTCTTTGTCAACAGGATGAAAAACATTTATGTTACCCGTTATGTTTTAGCAGCCTGCAAACTGCAAAATTCCAGAAAAAAAGCGGAATGCTTTGGGCATTCCGCTTACACTGATCTATTGGAAATCAATCATTTCATTATAACTACTTGATTGTCTGTATATTCTGCTTTGTACGGGCGATCCGGGTCGCTTCAACCATGTTGCGCAAGGATTCGACAGTTTCTTCAAATCCGCGAGTCTTAAGTCCACAGTCCGGATTAATCCAGAAAAGATTAGGATCCAGCACATGCAAGGCGCGTTCGATCATACTCGTCATTTCCTCTACGCGAGGAATACGCGGACTATGAATATCGTATACGCCTAAACCGATGCCCTGTTTGTAAGTGTTCAACTCAAAGCTATGAATCAGTTCACCATGACTGCGGGACGTTTCGATCGAGATCACATCCGCATCCATCGCTTTAATCGAATCAATCATGTCATGGAACTCGCAATAACACATATGCGTGTGAATTTGCGTTGTATCCTGGACCGTGCAGGTGGCCATGCGGAATGCTTTGACTGCCCATGCCAGGTATTCTGCCTGCTCATTTTCCTTAAGCGGCAGCCCCTCGCGAACCGCAGGCTCGTCTACCTGTATCATACTAATGCCCGCATGCTCAAGCGCCTCCACTTCTTGTCTAAGCGCATAGGCAAGCTGGTAGGCGATTTGTTCGCGCGGGATGTCCTCACGGACGAACGACCAATTCATTATCGTAATCGGTCCGGTCAGCATGCCTTTGACTGGGCGTTTAGTCCGCGACTGGGCATACTTTGTTTCTTCGACGGTCATTTCCCCTGTGAACGCTACATCCCCAAATATAATTGGCGGTTTAACACAGCGAGAACCATACGACTGCACCCATCCATTCTGCGTAAACGCAAAACCCGCGAGCTTCTCACCAAAGAACTCGACCATGTCGGTTCGCTCAAATTCTCCGTGCACGAGAACATCCAGGCCGAGTTCCTCCTGCAGCTTGATCCAGATATCGATCTGCTGCCGGATAAAGCCGGCATACTTCTCATGGCTCCATTCGCCCTTGCGCCACAGTTGACGGGCCTTGCGCACCTCTACGGTTTGCGGAAAGCTGCCGATTGTCGTTGTCGGGAACACCGGCAATTGCCATCTCTTCTGCTGTGCAATATGCCGCTCGGAAAAAGGGCTGCTTCGCTCCAGATGCCGATCACTAAGCGCAGCGACAGCATGCTGAATATCGCTGCGTTTGCGCTTCCCTGACTGCTTGAATGTCTCATAAGCTTGCTCGCTTTGCTCCAGTTCACCCGTAATTCCGGTTTCATCCCGAGAGAATGCTTTTGCAAGTAACACAAGCTCGTCCAGCTTTTCATCCGCAAACGCAAGAGCTTCCTTCAATTCGGATTCAAGCTTCGTCTCAAGTCCTGCCGTCACGGGAACATGAAGTAAACTGCATGACGATTGGACGATCAGGCGCTCGGGTGATACAATCTCAGCCAACTCCTCGATGAGTTCCAGTTTCTCACGAAGCGGCGCTTTCCAGATACCCCGGCCGTCTATAACACCCGCACCCAGAACCTTGTCCTCCGGAAAACCCAGTGCTTTTATCGACGACATATTTCCGGAGAAGCCATGCACGAAATCAAGCCCGATTCCTTTGACAGGTAATGCTGCAATGTCTCTATAGTGCTCAACCGATTCAAAATAGGTTTGCAGCATGATGTTTAGGTTTGGCGCTGATTCGGCAAACGTCTTATAGATTGTTTTCAGCCGCCGTACGTCAGCCTCGCTTAACTTAGTTACCAGAATCGGTTCGTCGATCTGTACCCATTCCACCCCTTCTCTGGCCAGCTCTTGAAAAATCTGCACGTAAAGCGGGAGCAACCGGTCCAGCCAGGCATCGGTCTCCGATAGGCTGTACCCTTTTGACAGCTTCAGGAAGGTAAGCGGTCCGACGATTACCGGCTTGCCCTCTATGCCGAGCTTCTCCTTAGCTTCCCTGTAAGCGATAAGGGGCTTATTCTCCGTAAGGTACGGGGATGCACCGTCCAATTCAGGAACAATATAATGATAGTTCGTATTGAACCATTTGGTCATTTCGCTTGCCGCGGCCTCCTTCGTCCCACGGGCAATCCCGTAATATACAGATAATGGCACGACGCCGCCCTTATGGCCAAAGCGTTTCGGAACAATACCGAACATGGTTGCCGTATCAAGCAGATGATCGTAACAGCTGAAATCATTGACCGGGATGAGGGCGATGCCCTTCTCCTGCTGCTTCCGCAAATGATTCAAGCGGATCTCCTGCAGTTGGCGTTGAAACTCCGATTCTTCGAGCTTGCCTGACCAGAACGCTTCGAGCGCTTTTTTCCATTCCCGATTTTCTCCAATACGCGGATATCCGAGCACACTGCTTTTCACCATCTTGTAAACTCCCCTTCGTTAGCTTTTGGAACATGCGGTTGTTTACAAAGATATCACGGTTCACCTGGTATAGCGTAACTCGATTAAACTATACCTGGATATAGCCTGTAGATATAGCAACGATGATCAGGATATTGCCTGCTTAAGCGCCTCAACGTATGCGATACCAAGTCTGGAAAGCGAAATATTGCGATGGGAAATCCAGCCGACGTTAATGCTTTCCTCAATATCCAGAGGTACCGGGATAATTTCATTGCCGTTCAGATCGGCGCTTAGCACTCCTGTCGATATGGTGTACCCGTTCAATCCAATCAATAAGTTAAAAAGCGTCGCCCGGTCATGAACACGAATGCTTTTTCTGCGGGTCACCGTACTGAGAATCTCTTCTGAGAAATGAAAGGAATTATACTCCCCTTGATCAAAAGAAAGATATGGATAATCCTGAAGCTGCTCTATAGTCACGATAGATTGCTTTGCCAGCGGGTTCCTTACACTGATGAAAATATGCGGCTTCGCCGTAAATAAGCTGTTGAACTGCAAATTAGCTTCTTTGAGCAGCTTGTTGATGACTTTTCCATTAAACTCATTGCGATATAAGATTCCGATCTCGCTGCGCAGGCTTTTGACATCCTCAATAATCTCGTAGGTTTTGGTTTCACGCAGAGCAAACTCATATTCATCCTGACCATACTCCCGAACCAGACTCACAAATGCATTCACCGCGAAAGCGTAATGCTGGGTAGATACCGAAAAATGCTGCGGGGACGGCTTAGCGTTGAGATATCGGCTTTCCAATAATTCGGCCTGCTCGACTACCTGCCGCGCGTAGCTTAAAAATTCAACACCCTCGTTAGACAATGAGATCCCTTTATTGGATCTTTCAAAAATCACAATCTGCATTTCCTCTTCTAAATCTCTAATTGCATTAGAAAGGCTGGGCTGAGAAATAAATAGCCGTTTGGCAGCCTCATTAATCGAACCCTGATTCGCGACTTCAATAACGTACTTTAATTGTTGTAAAGTCAATGAAGTACTCCCCTTAAAGAAACCTATATTAGTATGCTCTTCAGTACATTATACATTTAGAACGAGCTTTTTACGGACCCATTTATAAATGGAGTTTCACTTCTACTACCAAGCTTCTCCATAATCATAGAATAGGTCCATTGTTATAGACTAGGCCCAGTGAGGGCGATTTAATCCTCCACAATCATTGAGGTAACTTCTGGTAGACATTTAAATGAATCGCTGTATAATGAAGTGATACATAAACATTGAAACGGCAAACCCGTTGAAAGATGGGGACGCAAAGCCACGGGTCTAAAGTCGCATGCGATCATGACAGCCGGGCTGCCGAATTATCATACGTCGGCGGCTGCTCCTCTCTCAGGGAGCAGTTTTTTTATGGATCACAGTTTATCACCTTGGAGGAGATTTAGTTGACAGGTTTGTTGCGCACCGTTGTAATTTGTCTCATGTTGTCTGTCGTCACCGTGTTTTGTTTCCCCGTCTCACCTGCATCCGCAGCTGTACCACAAAAAATCTTTATGCTGAAAGCAGCCGGAAAAACAGTCCTTCTCCCGCAAGTATTCGTAAAAGGGACACCTATGATTCCATTGACTGTACTGAAGCAGTTTGGTGTTGCCATTGTGGAAAACAAGAAAGTGAAGACGTGGAAAACCATGAAGGGCAGCCACTATGCCATTTTCAAATTAAACAGCAAATCATATACACTACCCAAAAACAAAAGACAGCTGCAACAGCCGGCACAGATGATCAATCAAACGCTCTATATCCCGGCTGAAGCATTCTTCGATATTCTCAAAGCGAAAAAGGCGCTTGTCATAAGGGATGCAGCTTTTATCATTCAAGATACCAGCATTTGGACCCCGGAAAATGAAGCCGCCAATATCGTCCTTAAAGGCCAAAAACTGAAACCTGAATTTTATATTGACCGCAAAGCGGTACCGTTCAAAACGAAGCCTGTCATTGAGGGTGGGATTGCCTATTTTCCTATAAAGGAACTTTATGAATACGTTGGCGCAAAAGTTGAAGAAGATCATCGGGCCGGTAAGGTTTCAATTATTCACCATAAAACCATACACACGTATACCGATGGAAGTCCTCATTATACGTATCATGACGTCAGCGATTCGGCAGACTGGCCGGTTGAAGAACTGACCATTGAAGGTGATGTACCGGTAAAACGGATCAACGGTGTCTTTATGATGCCGCACGTCGGCTTTGACGGCCCTACTGCTGTTCGGAACCCTACCAACCTTCAATATGGAGATGTAGGGATCGTTGCCAACGGACGGTGGATTTTTGAAAGACAAGTTTATTATACCTACAACATCAGAAGCTTCTATCGGGATATTGATGAACACGGTAACGAAATAACCGATTCCGATGAAGACATGGACGGCGGAAATGAAAAAGCGACCTTTGTTTCTTTCATGAGCAAATCTTATACCGTTAAGGATAAAGGCACGCAGTATTGGGGCGGAATGGTGCGGAATCAAAACCTGTCCGGCGGCAAAGTACGCCGTATGGAAATCGAATTTAATTCACATCTTGAAAACGGCAAAGCGGTAGGCGCCCTGGTGTATAAAACGGAAATTATGGATACGGAAGGGAATTATACCGCCGAGAGCGAGAAATCGATATACACCGCCGTCCCTCTGAAAGACGGTTTCCCCTCCTTCTCGTGGGATGAAGCCATGACGGCGCTCGACATTAAAAAATAAATCTGCTCATCCTAAGAGGAACGATCTGCATGAATAAAAACATAGCCAGCCGCGCTCCAGGAATTTTCCGGATAGCCCCTATAAAAAAAGCTCCTGCAGATGCAGGAGCTTTTAATATGACATTGACCAGCGAAGAAGATGGAATTCAACGTCGAGATGTTCATCGGTTAATCGAAAAAGCACATGACGTCGCTTTGAAAATTCAGCAAATAATTTACGCTATCATGAAATGAATAGCCAGATACAGATGACAAGTCGAAAATAAAGCCGGTGCTGGAGAATTCCGCAAGACTTTTTTATTGAATTGAGTACTGAATGGTTTTCGAAGGAGAACGATATTGTTAACCTTAAAGAACCGGTTCTGCCGCTTATGCAACAAATAAACAACTTTATTTCAATTAAAGAACTTTATTTTTCCTCACTAACATAGCATAGTCACTCTTTTTGTAACCGTTTAATTTTTTGTAATATAACTGTAATTTTTCCTTCATGTTACATTCATGTTCCCCGCCTATAATTTAACACATGACCCCCCTTTATTATATATTCTCTCTTGTGCCTGCGGTTTGTTCCGCAGGCATCTTTGTGTCTTAGGACAGCAAATGCTTTTTTAAAAATGGAAGAACCTGCTGCCAAAACGCCGGGTCTTTCTCGGATACACTGTGGCCCTCCGAATCCACCAGCAGATGCTCAACCGGCACTTTCTTAACCAGCTTCTGCAGATCATCCGCTGGAATAAATCCGTCACGAACAGAATGCACCATCAATACAGGGGTACCGCCTGCTGACAGATTGCGCTCCAGTATGGAAGGAATATCGGACTGGCGGATATCTGCCCTGGAAATGCCTGACCGCCACAGCCATATCCACGGAATCAAATAGCCCAGCGGGAAAATCGGCAGCTTTCGCCGCTTCAACTCCGCTGTAAACATCGTGTCAAAGCGGATCGGCGTGGAATCCGTAACGACTGCCCGTACAGGAAGTCCTTTACCCAATGCAAGCAAAGCCCCGAATCCGCCCATTGAATGACCCAACACCGCAATTCGCTCCGGGTCGACACCTGGCTGCCTCTTCAAAAAGTCCACAGCCGCCGTTACGTCATCCCGGAACATCAGTCCGGATGGCGCATTGATCGGGTCGCTATCGCCATGGCTACGGGCATCGAACAACATCACCGCTATACCGCTGTCATAAATCGGCCCGGCATAACGAAGCACGCGCGACCGATTGGAGCCCCAGCCATGCGCAATGACAACCGCCGCACAGCGATCAGCATTCGGAGGCATAGCGATCCATCCGTGCAGCTTGGAACCTTCACTTTGAAAGGTCACTTCTTCATACGGCACATCGGGCACGATTTCATTGGGCATTAGGCGTGGACGTTGGCTGGCAACACTCATTTTCCATATTCCCACAGCGACAAGTATTAAGATCCCCATTCCGATTAAGCTGATCGTCCACCACAGCACACAAACTCGCCCCTTTGGCATTTCATTTGTTTATACCGATTTCACTGCTTCTACAAATTTGCTTGCCCTTTCCGTCAACAAATGAAAATCGCCGCGGCGTACCCAATCCAAATTCACCAGCTTGCTGCCCATGCCGACGCTGCATGCTCCAGCCGCAAAATAGTCCCTGATATTGTCCAAATCAACGCCGCCTGTAGCCATCATAGGAATGTTGTTCAGCGGGGCGCGTACTTCCGCTAAATACTTCACCCCTAGCGTTGCCATCGGAAATATTTTTACCGCTTCCGCCCCTGCCTTCCATGCCCTCACGATTTCCGTGGGCGTCATTACCCCAGGCCATACCGAGACGCCATGCCGTACACCGTACGCAATGACTTCCTCATCGAGGTTTGGAGAGATCAGAAATTGTGCGCCTGCAGCGACAGCCTCCTCGGCCATCGCCAGATCCAGCACGGTGCCCGCTCCAATGGCCGCTTTTCCGTCAAATTTTTCCCGCCAGCGATGGATAATCTCCGTTGCGCCTTCCGTATTCATCGTTACTTCCATCAGCCTGATCCCGCCATCTATTAATGCTTGACCTGCTTGATCCGCATGCTGATTCTCTATATTACGAAAAATGGCTACGATTTTTTCCTCTACAAGCATCTTTAACATGGTACTCATCGTTCAACCTCCCATTTAAAAAAACCTCACTACTGGTTATTGTAACCAAGCTTTTGCTCAGGAACAAGCATTTGTGACGGGATAAGCGCCCGGTGCATACAATGCATCAAGACGAAAGCCCAATTTAAAAATAAGGGAGTTTTGTATGCATGTCGAATGAATCTGTAAGATATTCAACCGTAAGAGCAGGTGGCTGTGGCTGCGGAGGTGCTGCCCGCGCAGTAATGCCGCCACCGCCGCCGGCACCGCCAATCCCACCTGGTCCTGGGCCAGTTCCCCCAGGAGGAGGGATGTTCCCTCCAGGACCGGGCGGCTTCCCCGGCGGACCGGGCGGATTCCCCGGCGGAACGGGCGGCTTCCCCGGTGGACCGGGTGGCTTCCCCGGTGGACCGGGCGGATTCCCCGGTGGACCGGGCGGATTCCCCGGCGGACCGGGTGGGTTCCCCGGTGGACCGGGTGGGTTCCCCGGTGGACCGGGTGGGTTCCCCGGCGGACCGGGTGGGTTCCCCGGCGGACCGGGCGGGTTCCCCGGTGGACCGGGTGGGTTCCCCGGCGGACCAGGCGGCTTCCCCGGTGGACCGGGTGGGTTCCCCGGTGGACCGGGCGGCTTCCCCGGTGGACCGGGCGGGTTCCCCGGTGGACCGGGTGGGTTCCCCGGTGGACCGGGCGGGTTCCCCGGTGGACCGGGTGGGTTCCCCGGCGGACCGGGCGGGTTCCCCGGTGGACCGGGCGGGTTCCCCGGTGGACCGGGCGGGTTCCCCGGTGGACCGGGCGGGTTCCCCGGTGGACCGGGCGGGTTCCCCGGTGGACCGGGCGGGTTCCCCCGGTGGACCGGGCGGGTTCCCCGGTGGACCGGGCGGGTTCCCCGGTGGACCGGGCGGATTCCCGAGCGGCTTCCCGAGCGGGTATCCTATGGGATCTTTCCCTCCGGGGCCACTCTCTCCTGGACCCGGGCCGATCACTCCTGGACCAGATCCGTCCTCTCCCGGTCCTGGGCCTTTCTCTCCCGGTCCTGAGCCTTTCTCTCCGGGACCGTGGACGTTCCCGCCAGGGCCTGGACCTGGAACATTTCCAAGACCTGAAGAGGAATAGGCCCTAGCCAATCCAACCAACAAAAAAACCGCCAGTGTGAATTCCATTGGCGGTTTTTTAATTTCAATCCATTGTTTTTTAATTTCAATCCATTAATGAAGACAAATTCGCGTGATTACGCTTCATTCTCGCAGCGCATCAACGGAAAGCTTTATCCGATACATAGATATACCGTTCAAATCTCGCCATCACATGAAACTTTTGCTCCGGGTAGTTCTCATATAAGTACTGGACGAAATGCCCAGGTTTCTCGCTATTAAAGGCAAATACGTCGTAATGCAGCGGAACGGCGGTATCCATCCCAGCAGCCACAGCGAGCTCTGCGGCCTCGCGGTAGTCCATGTTGCCGGCGAGATTATTCGATCTACGGAAAAAATCTCCGCCGTTAATCGGCAGCAACCCCAGATCAATCTTCTGTTCGCTAAGCGTATCGACTAACTCCGGATACATGACGGTATCTCCTGCATGATATACTTTTACACCATTAATCTCCAATAAGTAACCGACATACTTGTGCCGGCCTTGCGAATCGAATTCCATTTCCTCATGTGCTGCTGCCACCGGCTGTACACTGATTTCTCCAAATGTATATCGCTCACCCACGATCGCATCCGTGATGCGCTCCTCCGGGACGCCGCAGCCTAACAGCTGCTGCCTGCAGCAGGCCGGTGCAACATAAGCAGTGTGGGGGCTGTTTTGGGCCATCGCCCGAATGGTTCCTTCATCCAAATGATCGGCATGCTCATGCGTGATCAGGCAGACATCTGCATTCGTAATCGTCTCCGGCGGAAACGGCGCAGGGTAGGCTCGTTGAATGCCCGCTGCATTCTCCAGGTGATCGGATACGTAGGGATCCACATAGACGATCGTCTGCGTTCCTTTCATGATGACGCTTTCTTGACCGATAAACCACACGGCGACAGCGCCATGCGGCAGACTGGAGGCGTTCACTTCCTCCACCCATTGTTTTGGCGTTCTCTTCATTGGCATCATGATTCCCCTCTCATCTTTAGCACTACCCGGACAACCTCCGGCTCTCCAAAAAAAGCTCATCCTATGACGCGGGCTGGTTTCCTTCCACAAATTATACAACGGTAATTTTATTTCTGCCTGCGAGCAGCCTGAGCTCGCGGCTAATTAGCTCATACATCCTGTCGTCCGGATCAAATTCCATTCCATAGAGGAACAACTGACCGCCAACCTGCTGCTGCCAGCGAATCGTACCCTTCAGCTGCAGCGGCTCCTCATTTAATTGAATATGAATGATGAGCTTTATCTTGTTGTGTGTATGGCGCAAATCAAGCTTAGCGGCAAATCTGCAGCCCGCTTTGCTTACATTTATAAACTCGGCTCTGGCCAGTTTGGTATGTACCGCTTTCCCGTTTATATCCACGATTTGAAACCGGCAGCTTTCCGGTTCTTTTAATAAGTATCGAAATGGCTCTTTTCTGCGTGTAAGCACCATATATTTCCCCCACTAACGAAAATAGGATCACATTCAGTATACGCTATTTATACCCATCGTAACTATTTCACCATATTTTCGAGCGTTGAAACAAAAAAAAGGCATAACCCCCTGAGGGCTATGCCGAATAAGCCATTGTATTGCAACTCGCGCTTGCAAATCCAATCCATTGATTTGATGCATTAATCATTAATCACGCCAATGTTTAACGTGCTTCTTCCTTGATTGCTTTCAACCGTTTCATGACGTCATTAGCTCCGCGTCCGAAATAATCGTGCAGCAGGTTGTACTCATGGCACAGCTTATCATACACCGCAACGTTCTCCGGAATCGGCTTGAACGTCTCTTCGCGGACGCGCGCCATATTTTTCGCTGCTTCCACGATGCTGTCATATCCGCCTTTGGCAGCGCCTGCCGCCACCGCACCGAACATCGCTGCGCCGCCCTCTCGGGTAGCTTTGAGCTTGTTATTGTCTTATCCGATTTCCTCTCGGGTAACCTCAAGCCTGTCATTGTCTCATGCTACCCTATCAGGTAACTTCAAGCCAGTCATTGCCTCATAAGGCACCCTCTTTGGGTACCTTGCACTTGCTGCTGCGGCCATCCCGTGCGTCCTCAGTTACACAACGTCGTAGCCTTGATCCTCAATCGCCTCTTTGATTTTCTCCACTGAGACATTCGCCTCATCATAGGAGACTTTAACAGTTTTGGCACCCAGGTCAACTTCTCCCTTTGCACCAAGCTGTTCCATAGCGCCTTCGACTGATTTTACGCAATGACCACACGACATGCCTTCTACTTTCAAGATCACTTCTTGCATCGTTTATCTCTCCTTTATTTAATAAATTTATTACTTGCCATATTAACCTGCCGCTATTTTAACCATACCCCAGTAATGTATAATGGGTTGAAATAAAAGTTGAAATCGCTAAACGTATGACATCATTCAACGAGTTCAACTCCATATCTATTTCACCAGTTTGTTAATCGTTGTCAGCAGTTCATCAAGCACTTCCCGATCGCCAGATTCGATTCGCTCGACGATACAGCTTCGCATATGGCCTTCAAGCAGCAGCTTGCCCACTCCATTCAAAGCCGATTGAATCGCAGCAATCTGGTTTAACACATCATCACAATAGACATCCCGTTCAACCATCCCCTTGACCCCGCGAACCTGACCTTCAATCCGGTTAAGACGCGATACCAGGTTGGACTTGAATTTATCGGAATGATGACTCTTGCGTTCATCTGCGCTGCTTGTATGACAGCTTCCATCTTCGCAAACTTCGGCCATTGCCACATCATGATTGAGATCCATGTGTATCACCACCCTTGTTGAACTGTTTCCGTAATTGAATCTTAACATACCCCCAGTGGGTATGCAACTGTTAATTGTCCGGCGATTCAGCATTCAACAACTGTTAGTCATCTACCAACACTTTGGTTATGCAGCTGTACGCTGTTTAGCGATACTCTGCCAGACGTTTTTGCAAATATTCGATGACATTCTCCGCCATATCTTCCCGCTTCAGCGCCAAATCAATGGTCGCCTGCACGAATCCAAGCTTATCCCCAACGTCGTAACGATTGCCTTGGAATCGATGAGCGGCAATCGATGAGAGGCTGTTCAATTGCTGCAGACTGTCTGTCAGTTGAATCTCTCCGCCTTTGCCGGGTTTGGAAGTTTCCAATAAGCCGAAGATAGCCGGGTCCAACACATATCGTCCGACGACTGCCAGATTGGACG
Source organism: Paenibacillus abyssi (assembly GCF_014640295.1). GTDB lineage: Bacteria > Bacillota > Bacilli > Paenibacillales > Paenibacillaceae > Paenibacillus_D > Paenibacillus_D abyssi. Next base: position 60,836 of record NZ_BMGR01000019.1, read on the forward strand.
GCGCTTCGCCGCGTGCCGGCTTCTCCACCAGATTGCGGATCCGGTCTGAGCCATCCGGCTCAAGCGATACGATACCATACCGCTCTGTATGATCCCACGGCACCTCCATGACTGCTACCACGGACGACTCATCCTGCTCATACCGATCGATCATCTGCCGCAAACAAGGCGGATTCGACATAAGGATATCATCGCCGAGCAGAACGGCAAACGGCTCATCGCCAATAAAGCTTTTTGCGCACAGAACTGCATGGCCAAGCCCCAGCGGCTCGTGCTGCCTTATATAATAGATTTCCGCCATTTTGGAAATATTGCGAACAAGAGAAAGCGTACAGTCATCCCCGCGTTCCTCAAGTGTTTTTTCCAGCTCAACTGATTTATCAAAATGGTCCTCGATCGCCCGTTTATTTCTGCCCGTCACAATCATAATGCTTTCAATGCCCGACTCGACCGCTTCCTCTACGATGTATTGGATTGCCGGTTTATCGATCAAGGGCAGCATTTCCTTCGGCTGCGCTTTAGTAGCCGGCAAAAAACGGGTCCCTAATCCTCCAGCCGGTATGATAGCTTTTCTCACTTTCTGTTTGCTCATCATTAGACTCCCCTTGATATCAAAATGCAGCTGCCCGGAAATTAACGGCATCCCCTATTCCTATGGCAAAATCATACCATAAATGCATGAAAAAAAAACCTTCTCACCCCTGATTTGACAGACATCACCCATCATGCCAAACTTAATCTGAATCCATACATTCACTAAAGAGGAGTGCATGTCATGTTGAATACGCAGACCCTTCGCACCTCACGCAGGGATGAAATGATCGACATTACGCGTCAAGTATCCGCCATCGTATCGCAATCCGGCATCACCGAAGGCCTTGCCGTCATTTACTGTCCGCATACGACCGCAGGCATTACCATCCAAGAGAATGCCGACCCAGACGTGAAGCTTGACGTACTCATGCGATTGGATGAGGTCTATCCCTGGGAGCACCCCAAATACAGGCATAGTGAAGGCAATACGGCTTCTCACCTTAAAGCCATGACCACGGGAACCTCACAAACAGTCATTATTGATCGCGGCAGGCTGCTGCTCGGAAGATGGCAGGGCATTTACTTTTGCGAATTTGACGGTCCCCGCTCACGGGAATACCACATCAAACTGCTGACTACAGATTGAATGCATATTTTTCTGCGTATCCGCCATCCTAATTCGGGGAATAAAAACAACCCACAATCGGAGGCGAATGAACACATGAATATGAACCAAGGCACAATCCAGCAGCAGCTGCAGCAATGCGGGCAAATGATCGGACAGCTTATCCAACAAACTCAGCAGGCTTCCCAGCTGTATCAGCAAATGCTGCAGCAGGAGCAGCAAAACGCCATGCAGCTGGAGCAATTGGCACATCGCGAGCAGCAGGCCGTACAGATGATTCAACATGCTCTGCAGGGGCATCAGACTGCTATGCAGCAGATGCAGCACGTCGTTTCGATCTGTCATCAGCTCGAGCATGGCATGCAAAGCAGCATAACGGGGATGACGTCCCCTAGTGAGCACTACGGAGCGCAAGCTCCAATGAGCGGCGGCACCATGCACAGCATGAACACTGGCAATCAAAATAGAAGCTTCCAATAATAATGGAAGAAGGCAGTCAGCAACGTTAATCCGTCGCTTGACTGCCTTCTGTCGTTTTTGTACGTTAGTCCTTTTCCACCAGGTTCCGGTCGAGGTAACCTTCCAACGTATTCGAGATCTCAAATACCGTATGCGCCAAATCGTAATTCTCGAAAGCATGCTCGCATTCGGACTGATAGGCGATGTCGTAATCGTAATGGCTTAAATGATTAGCAATGACTTCTTCACTAAGGCCGAGATCACGCTGGCGCTTTTCCACCGTTGCCCGGTCTGCATAGATGAAGAGCCGGATGACGTGATCGCCGTAGGTTTGCTTCAATATTTCCGCTCCGTCGCGGTTCATAATCAGATAAATGCATCCGTTATTGGCAAAGCTATGCTCAATATCGTATTCACGGAGTCCGTATTTATTGTTGTTGATCGTGACGCTTTCTAAAAATTCATTTTGCGATTCCATCTGCTCATACAGATCCATGGAGATAAAATGGTAATCTTGCCCGTCGACTTCCCCAGGTCGTGGATCGCGTGTCGCATAAGAAAGCACCTTTTTCAATCCGAGTGTTGCCCCTACACTATCAGCAACGGTTTTACGGCCTGAACCATCCGGCCCCGTGAAGACAAAAATCAGTTCTCGGTCTTTCAGCTCATACATATCCATAACCTCCTCATCGGTACATTAGGTGCAGCACTTTTTGATAATGACTCACCTTAATGGATTAATTATAAACAAAAATAACCGTACTGGTCAATTAAAGTCAACTTTTCTCACTCATTCCTCAATTTACTCTATAAATCTCTATTTTTCATCGTAAACATACTATTTTCGCATCAGAGATTACACTTGACAAATCGGCCCTTATTTATAATAATTATAAAAAGAGAATTAGTATATATTTTTTGGGAGGGGCGAGCGAAACTGTGACTACTAAATATAATACAATTATAGTCGGGACCGGACCTGCGGGATTGACCGCTGCAATTTATTTGGCAAGAGCGAATATGAACCCATTGGTGCTGGAAGGACCAGAGCCTGGAGGACAGCTTACAACAACTACCGAAGTGGAGAATTTCCCGGGATTTCCCGATGGCATCATGGGTCCTGAGCTGATGAGCAACATGCGTAAGCAAGCGGAGCGCTTCGGCGCCGTGTTCAAAAGCGGCTGGGTAACGAGAACCGACTTGAGCCAGCGCCCATTCAAGCTGGAGGTGGATGGATTCGGCGAGCTGCAAGCGGAGACCATTATCCTCTCTACCGGCGCATCAGCTAAATATTTGGGGATTCCGGGCGAGAGAGACAATGTCGGACGCGGCGTGAGCACCTGTGCGACATGTGACGGCTTCTTCTTCCGCGGGAAAAAGATTATTGTGATCGGCGGCGGCGATTCCGCAATGGAAGAGGCTAATTTCTTAACGCGTTTTGCATCAGAAGTTCGCGTGGTTAACCGCCGCGATGAATTGCGGGCCTCGAAAATCATGCAAGATCGCGCACGTGCCAATGAAAAAATCACTTGGAGCCTGAACCGTACTCCAGTTGAAGTCGTTGCCGGCGGACTTGGCGTAACCGGCTTGAAAGTGCGCAATAACGAAACAGGCGAGGAAGAGCTGCTGGAAACAGATGGCGTATTCGTCGCAATCGGCCATACGCCTAACACCGGATTTTTGGGCGGACAAATAGAAACCGATGAGACTGGGTACATTATTGTAAAGCCAGGCACTTCGGAGACCAATATCCCTGGCGTGTTCGCTTGCGGCGACGTACAGGATAATAAGTACCGTCAGGCGATTACTGCAGCAGGCAGCGGCTGCATGGCAGCGCTCGACTGCGAGCGGTTCTTGGAAGCACATGAAGCAGCTCACGCCTTTGTATAAGGCCAGTTAATTTAAATAGATAAGAGAGGATGATTTGAAAATGAGCACAGCTATACATGAGGTATTAAATCGTCAAATCGCAAGCTGGAGCGTACTGTACGTGAAGCTTCACAACTACCATTGGTATGTGAGCGGACCGCAATTCTTCACATTGCACGCGAAATTCCAGGAGCTTTACGAGGAAGCCGCGCTTCACGTCGATGAGCTCGCAGAGCGTATTCTTGCGCTGCAGGGCAAGCCGGTTGCACGGCTCAGCGACTTCACGACCATGTCCAGCGTAAAGGACGCTGCAGGCGATGAAACCGCCGAGCAAATGGTAGAGGCATTGATCACCGATTACTCCGTACTGATCGCGCAGCTCAAGGATGGCATTGCAAAGGCGCAGGAGCTAAACGATGAAACGACCGCTGATCTGCTGCTGGTTATTCATACAGGTCTGGAGAAACATGTATGGATGCTTAAGGCTTTTAACGGCAGATAAGCTTAACATAAATAAAGGGCAGTCAGGTGAACATTCCCTGACCGCCCTTTTTTGATTTGAGCTGGTTAAAGCCAAGCTTCATCCCAGCTTGATCAGGCAGCTTCCCGCCGGCTTGCCATCCCATAAACATTCCATGCGGTCGCCATCCTGCAGCGCGCCTACTCCCGCCGGCGTGCCGGTAAAGATAACATCTCCCGCTCCCAAGCCATATTGGCTTCCTATATACTCGATCAGCTGTGCCACTGGAAACAACATATCAGCGGCATTGCCCAGCTGCACCTGCTGCCCGTTGCGAAGCAGCGCGAACTTGCTTGCCTTCAGCCCCTCGGCTCCCGGATAAGACATCCATGGCCCGATCGGCGCCGAGCCGAGAAATCCCTTGGCAGCCAGCCAGGGCAGCCCCTTCCGCTTCAGCGTATCCTGCACCTCGCGAAGGGTGAGATCAAGTCCGAGGGCCATTGCATCCACACAGTTGTCCACATCGGTACCGGATGTATAGCTTTTGCCGATTCGCAGCACAATTTCAACCTCGAAGTGAACCGCTCCCCGGTCACCTGGAAGTTCGATCACCCGGCCATCCATCGGGACCAACGAATGAGAGGGCTTCTGGAATACGAGCGGCTCCTGCGGCACTTCATTGCCTAGCTCTAACGCATGAAGCCGATAATTCCGTCCAATACAATATACGTTGCAAATGTCGTTCATCGGAATGTCATCCCCGTTTCTGAGCGGCAATCTTCTCCGCTAATTCGTTCAGCTCTGTCCACCGGTCCATCAATTCTTCCAGCTTGTTCTCCAGCGCCTGCTGCTCCTCCGTTAGCTGCTGAAGCAGCACGGAGTCGCTTCCCGCCGCTTCCATTCGGGACAGCACACTATTCAAACGCTCCTCGGCATCGGCGATCCATTCGTCAATTTGCTCAAAATCCTTTTGGTCTTTGTAGCTCATTTTCAATGATTTTCCGCGCTCCTGCGGGGCGCTTCCCGAGCTTCCGCTGCCTTCAACTGAGTCCGCCGGCTTGCCTGCTCCCCGCGTAACATCCTGCGCAGACCCGGTACCTGCCGCTTCCCGCTGTCCGGCCTGCTCCTGATAATCGGAATAATTGCCGACATGATGCGAGATCACACCATTGCCTTCAAAGGCGATAATCCGATCCACGGTACGATCAAGGAAATATCGGTCATGCGAGACGACAAACACGACTCCCGGGAAGTCGTCCAGATAATCCTCGAGCACGGTTAAGGTCGCAATATCCAAGTCATTGGTCGGCTCATCGAGCAGCAGTACATTTGGCGCGCTCATCAGCACACGCAGCAGCTGCACCCGCCGCTTCTCCCCGCCGGACAGCTTGGCAATCGGCGTCCACTGCATCGGCCCGGGAAATAAGAACCGCTCAAGCATCTGCGTCGCGGAGATCGTTGTGCCATCCCCGGTCTTGACCTGCTCGGCCGCTTCGCGAATATATTCAATGACACGCAGGCTCTCATCCATCTCTTCATGCTCCTGCGTGAACCAACCCAATTGGACGGTCGGCCCGAGCACAACGGAGCCCGCATCCGGCTCGAATTGGCCCGCGATCAGCTTGAGCAGCGTTGATTTGCCGCTGCCGTTGCGGCCGACGATGCCGACCCTGTCTCCCGGCACGGCGATATAATTGAAATCACGTATGAGCTTACGGTCGCCAAACGACTTGCCGGCGTGCTCAATCTCCAATATTTTTTTGCCGAGCCGTGTCGAAGCAACCGACAGCTCCAGCTTGCCGGAAGTTCTCTCCGGTGCTGCCTCTTTCAATTTCTCGAAACGCTCGATGCGCGCTTTCTGCTTTGTCGTGCGTGCCTTCGCGCCTCTGCGGATCCAGGCCAGCTCATTCCTCAGCAGATTTTGCCGTTTGTCCTCGGACGCCGCTTCGCGTTCTTCCCGCTCCAGCTTCAGCTCCACAAACCGGCTGTAATTCGCCGTATAGAAAAACGCGCGGCCGCGGTCCAGCTCCATAATCCGGTTGCTGACACGATCCAGAAAATAACGGTCATGCGTGATCATGAGCAGCGCCCCTCTGCGCTTTTGAAGCATGCTCTCCAGCCAAGCCACCGATTCATTGTCGATATGGTTGGTCGGCTCGTCCAGAATGAGTATATCCGAAGGCTGTATGAGCGCAGCCGCCATCGCTACCCGCTTGCGCTGCCCGCCGGACAATGTGCCAAGCTTCGCGTCAAAAGTCGTGATGCCCAGCTTCGTTAATGCCATTTTGGCGTCACTTTCCAGCTGCCATGCATTCAGCGTATCCAGGCGCTGGTTTGCTTCAATCAGCTTTTCCTGCAAGGCCGTGCTGCCGGGATTGAGTTCCAGTGCCAGCAATGTTTCCTGGTACGCACGAAGCGCGGACATTTCGGCCGAATCGCCCTGGAATACATGCTCCAGCACGGTCATCTCCGGCTCAAACGCAGGATTTTGCGAAAGCATCTGCACCTTTACCCGGCTGCCCACCGACACCTTTCCGCTATCAGGCGGCTCTAGCCCTGCAACCACCTTTAGAAATGTCGACTTTCCCGTCCCGTTGACACCGATGATGCCGATTTTATCGCCTTCGGCTACGCCAAACGTAACGTCCTGAAACAATATCTTCTCACCATAACTCTTGGTTAGGTTTTCTACGGACAATAAATTCATAACTTTCCTTTCCCCTCAGCCCTCTTTATCGACGGCATGGATAACGGTTCGATTCACGCTGATCCGCTTATTTATTCATTCTATCAAAATAAAAAGAATCCCCGCAACGGAGGATTCTTGGTTGATGGAGCTCTGCTGCCCTATAATGAATCTTTTTCACGCTTTACGCGATACAACGACTCCCGATTCACCCCATTCTCTTCAGCATAATAAGCCTTCAGCTTTCTTTCGGCTTCTTGATGGCATTTTCTTATGATCGCCTCCACGTTTGTCTCCGCCACCCTGCCCGTTTCCGTAACCGATGCATGTTCATGTTTAAGTTCCTCAACAATCCCCTGTTCGATCGTGCGGCTGATGATTTCATATAACACACCCAAGCGGGATCACCTGCTTTTTTTAAAAGTATGGAACTGAAAACGCCTTACGACAACGATTGGACGAAGTGCCTTCCGAAGCTCTTGCAGTCCTCCTTTTCCGCAGCAGAGGGATTGAGCGCTTCCTTGAAGATCAAGCACATTGCTTGCGCCGGCATCCTGCAGCTTTTCAATTAGAATATCGACTGTCGCACCATATTGTGCATACGATGAGTCCGGCCGTTTCTCCGTATTGCCGGTCATGCCCGCAACGGGGCCCGCCGTTATTGCCCGATCATTTGAACGCCTTCAAACAAAGTCGCCAGGTACAAGCTGCTGCCGTCCGAATCCATGTCCGTGACCGGGCAGCCCAATTTTACCGATAGGAGCGTGATCTGATTATGTATCGTGGACAATCGGTATAAGCCCCGATCGGAGCACACGAAGACGTTGCTTCCTTTGGTCACTATGGAGAAGATGAACATCCCGGCAAAATTGATCTTATCAAAGCCGCCTCGCTTGTTGCCCTGCAGCAGTTCTCCGCGTTCCGTTACGCCCAGCACAATCCCGTTATAGGCAGCCAAAGAAATAACCGCGCTCCCCAGCGAGTACTCCATCCATGCGCCTGTCAGCCGATCGTAAACGGCAATCCCTCTGTCCAGCGCCAGTACTATAAATTGCGGCAAATACAATACATCATAAACAATCGAATTAGGGTAAGCCGTTTGGCTCCAGTTGCCGCCGAGTCCGCTCCATAATCCGTATTGCGTCGCCGCAATCCCCATCCGGCCGACCTGCTTGTATTGGTAACAACCGATCACCAGGCCGGAAGCCTCCCATACGTCATTGTGCAGATGAAACAACCCTTGATTCGTGCATGCAGTGAGCTGATCCTGATCCGCGTACAACCGGTTGACATGTGTGCCGCCCGGCAAGCCGTTGTTGATGCTCTCCCAATCCTCTGCCTTATCTTTACGAAGCACGCCTTGACCCATGGGTGCTGCGACTAACGATTGCTCCCCTAACACTTTGACCGACGAGAAATGAAACATAAACCAATCCTTCCGGCTGGATCCTTCCCTATCCGCCACGAGAACAGCCTCCTTTTGTAAAAGTAATACGCTTTACAGGTTCTATTCTAATGATAATGATTATCAGTGTCAACTATCTCTCCACATCGTTTACTTTTTCACCTGGCGGCTGTTACCCTACTCGAGAAAAAAAACTTGCATTCCGCTTCCAAATTTTGATATGATATTTTTCGCTCTCTCTACGCAGATTCGCCACCTTTACCAATTAATGGAGGTGTTGCATGCTATTTCTCGTATTGGCGCGCAAAACATATGCGCGCAACCTGCAGTACCGCAGTGCGCATCTGGTGCATAATATTGCCAGCGCCCTGTTCGGCTTTATCTACGTGTCGATCTGGATGGGGATCGGCGAGAACCGGCCGCTCGGCGAATACGGCCTGACAGGGATCGTCAGTTACGTCGCCTTTAACCAAGCCTCCCTCTGGGTTGCCGCTTTTCTCACGAACGGCCTGGGGATGGAGCAATCGGTACGCACCGGCCAAATCGCGCTCGATCTGATGCGCCCCGTCCATCTGTTCTATCACTTGATGTGCAAGGAATGGGGACAGATCGCCTATCAATTCGTGTACAAGTTCCTTCCGATCTATGCGCTCTACTTCTTCGTGCTTCCACTGCATGTCCCTTCTTCATGGCAGACCTTCTTCTGGACTGCCGCTGCTCTGTCACTAGCTGCTTACATTACGATCTGCCTGAACTATCTCATCGGCGCACTCGCGTTATGGACCACTGAATCCCGCTGGCTGTACTGGGTCAATTATGCCTTCAGCATGCTGCTCTCCGGTTTTCTCATTCCGATTGAATGGCTTCCGAAGACTTTGGCCGATATTAGCCGCAGCTCCTTTTACCCCTACCTGCATTATATCCCTACGCGTATCTATCTCGGTATGGAAGACCGCTCCGCGCTCATAGGGGCTGTATGCTGGTGTGCCGCTTTTACCTTTCTCTGCTTGGCTGCAACTGGCTTCATGCGCAGAAAAGTGGAGGTGCAGGGCGGATGATCAAATGGCTGCGCATGTATCGATTACTGATTGCCGCTAGTATACGAAGCCGTATGGAGTACCGGTTCAACTTCTGGTTCTCCACCTTAATGGCCGTTATTATTAATGTCGTTGAATTTCTTATGTTGGCTGTCATCCTGCTGAAATTCGGCCATATCAAAGGATGGACAATGGAAGAATGCGGTTATCTGTATGCCGTGCTCACATTGTCCAAGGCCATTTACCGCACCGCAGCTTCTGATGTCCATCATCTGGAGAAATATTTGGTGGGCGGCGATCTCGATGCGCTGCTGCTCCGTCCCATCCCCATCCTGCTGGCGCTCATGTCGCAAAATTTCCAGCTTAAAGCCGGTGAGCTCATTCAGGGAACAGCTATCCTCACGATATGCATGGGTGTAATGATACGGCAGGGCCAAATGACGTGGACTGCAATACCTCTAACCATGGTCGTTATTATGTCGGGTGCGGTGTTGTTATTCGCGATTGGACTGCTGACCGCCACTGCCGGCTTCTGGATTCTCCGAATCGAAGAGCTCCAGAATATCACCGAGGACGCGGCGCGCACAGCGGCCCAATACCCTATGTCCATCTATCCGAACTGGCTGCAGTGGCTGCTTATCGGCGGTATTCCCGTTGCATTCGCAAATTATTTGCCCTCGTTATACATCGTACGGCAGCAGATGGACTGGTGGATCATTCCACTGAGCTGTGCTGTTGCCTTCCTTGTTCTGGGGGCTGCGCTTGCTGCCTGGCGTGTCGGCATATCCCGTTATCAGAGCACTGGAAGCTAATAAGGAGGTTGAAGATATGATTCAAGTGACGGATTTACAGAAGCAATTTAAAACCTTACGAAAAAAAGAAGGGGCCGCAGGCGGCTTACGAACACTGCTCTCCAGGGATTATCAGGTGAAAGAAGCGGTAGGCGGCATCAGTTTTGCCATTGAGCCTGGAGAATTCGTCGGTTACATAGGTCCCAACGGCGCAGGCAAATCGACCACAATCAAGATGCTCGCCGGCATTCTTCATCCCACCTCCGGTACGGTCTCGATCTGTGGCATGAGCCCTCACCGGGAACGCCGCCGGGTCACAAGGCGGCTGGGGGTACTGTTCGGACAGCGGACCGGGTTGTGGTGGGATCTGCCCGTTAAGGATTCGTACGATATTTTGGCTGCGATGTACGGTCAGGATAATCGAGTGAAAGAGACAAGACTCGCACAGCTCTCAGAGCTGCTGGCGCTGGGCGAATTTATCGATACACCCGTACGAAAGCTATCGCTTGGCCAGCGGATGCGGGCGGATATCGCAGCTGCGCTGCTGCATGATCCGGATATTCTGTTTCTCGACGAGCCGACGATCGGCCTGGATATGATCGCTAAACGCAGCATCCGAAATTTCCTTAAACAAATTAATTGTGAGCTGGGAAAGACGATTTTGTTAACGACGCACGATATGGATGATATTGAGCAGTTATGCAAGCGGGTTATGGTGATCAACCATGGCAAACTCGGATTTGACGGGTCGATCGATAGGCTCAGAAGCAGGATTGGGCTGCCGACTAAGATTCGGGTATGCTATGCATCACAAGTTCCGCCTTGCGGCAGCCTCCCGGATACAAGGCTTCAGCTTATCTCACAAGAAGGGCGCACGCTCACCATAAGCTGCAACCGTGAAGAGCTCAGCGCGATGGAGGCGCTTCGCCTGCTTGAACAGCTCGGCATTATCGAGGATGTCCATATGGAGGAGCCGGACTTTGAGGATATTGTGCATCAGATTTATTGAGAGGTTAGACACAGCAAAGGACCGCCGGCCTGGCGGTCCTTTGCTATCATTTATTGCTGGGTTTGCGATCTTTCCTTTTTAAGCTTCTCTCTTCTTTCCCAACGGAACACTTTATCTAGCATTTTGTATACAAGCTTGGATTCTTTGGTCAGCAGAGGCCCCAAGATCGCCAAGATCAAGACATACAGCGCGGCAAATGGCTGAATGATAGCCAGCAGCCCGCCTGCTTTCCCGATGTTCGCCATGATGATGGAGAATTCGCCGCGGGAGACAATTGTCAAGCCGATGTTCGACGATGCTTTGCCTGACAATCCGGCCGACCGCCCAGCAAGCATGCCAGCCGTGAAGTTACCGAACAGCGTGATGGCAACAGCTCCGAGTGCAAGCAGCCAAACCTGGAGATCGCCGAACATCGTCGGATCAATCGTCAAGCCGAAGCTGAAGAAGAACAACGCGCCGAAGAAATCCCGGAACGGAAGAATCAGATGCTCGATCCGCTTCATATGCTCTGTCTCCGCCAGCACCAGACCTACGAGCAGCGCGCCGATTGCTTCCGCGACATGGATCGTCTCGGAGAAGCCGGCCACCAGGAAAAGAACGCCGAAGATAACAAGCAGGAACAGCTCGTTAGATCGAATGTTTAATGCCTTATTAAGCACCGGCACCATTTTGCGGCCAATGATAATGAACAATAACATAAAGCCTAGTGCATACGACGCCGACAATAAAATTCCGCCCAGTGAAGTCGCACCGCTAAGCACAAGTCCGGACAGGATGGAAATGTAGACGGCAAGGAAAATATCCTCAAACATGATAATCCCCAGAATCATTTCCGTCTCCGGATTGGCGGTTCGTTTCAAATCTACCAGCACCTTAGCCACAATCGCACTGGACGATATCGTCGTGATCCCCGCGATAACCAGCGTTTCATTAAGCGGAAACCCTGTAAACCAACCGTATAGAATCCCCAGCGTAAAGTTAATCAGGATATAAATGGTTCCGCCTACGGCAATCGAACGTCCTGATTTTATGAGCCGGCCTACAGAGAATTCCAGCCCCAAGTAGAACAACAGGAATAATACGCCCAGACGTCCAAGAAAGCTAATGAAGGGTTCACTTTCAATAAAGCGAAAATCAAGCAGTCCAAAATGAGGAGCATGCTCACCGACCGCCATACCGAGCAGGATGTAAAACGGGATGACGGAAAACCGCAGTTTAGCGGATAAAAGACCTACTAATGCGATGAGTATGACAGCTAAGCCGACTTCAAAGACGAGATGGTCCATGGCTTACACACTCCCGCTTTGCAATATTTGTTTCAGAACCTTAAGGTGCTGCCTTTCTCCCGCCACGATCAAAGTTGCTTCCGGTTTAAACACATAGTCTGGTCCGGGATTGATATGCTTCTTCTCTTTTTCCACCACCGCAATGATCGTCGTGCCGGTTTGCTGGCGAATATTCAACTCGCCGATGGATTTGCCGATCGATTTGGCGTTGGGCTCAATCTTATACCACTCGATCGTCAGATCATCCAGGGCGACTTCAATCGTTTCCAAAGCTTTCGGTTTGTAAGTCATTCCGCCGATAATCGCGGCAACCTGGCGCGCTTCGTCATCCTCCAGCGACACCATGGAGATGCTGTCGTCCGGATCGTCATATTCAAAGTGGTACATTTCACGCCGGCCGTCGTCATGAATGACAATGACCAGCTTCTCTCCGCCTCGTGTGTCAATCTGATATTTCTTCCCGATTCCCGGCAAATCCGACTCTCTAATGTTCATTGATAGGATCCCCTTCCGTTCTTGTTGGTTTTTTGTTTAACGAATTTTTCTTAAGCAGTACCCACAGCGGGGCTGCGACAAATACCGTCGAATACATCCCGAAGGCAAGGCCAATCGTTATGGCCAGCGAGAATAACTGAATAGTTGGGCTTCCGAATAAAAATAAGATTAATGATGCCACTAATACAGTTAAACCGGTATTAATCGTACGGGTCAACGTTTGCGAAATGCTTGCATTAACCAGTCTGGTTATATCCTCGGCCGATTTGATCTTGGCAAATCTCAGATTATCCCTAATCCGGTCAAACAGAACGATCGTATCATTAATCGAGTAACCGATAATCGTTAATACGGCAGCTACAAACGGCAGGTTTACTTCCATCCTGAAGATGGAGAAAATACTGACGACGACAAACGCGTCATGCAGCAGCGCAATGATCGCTGCCACTGCAAACCGCCATTCAAACCGGAAACTTACATATGCAATGATGCCCAAGCTGGCTACAAGAACTGCAATAATCGCTTTTAATCCAAGCTCCTGCGCAATACCGGGATCGACCGTATTCTCCTCGCCGGATATACCGTCGCCATACTCTGCCCGGAAGCCGTCGAGGATACGCTCCACCTCACCGGCATCCGAGCTAAGCACCTGATCAAATCTTGCCGATACACGGTCACTGTCATCGCCGCCTATGGTTAAGGTAGCAGGCTCAAACCCCGCCTCACCGATTAAACGTTCCGCGTCTTCTCTAGTGATGGATTCTCCAACGACAATATCCAAGCTGGTACCGGCCTTGAAATCAACGCCGTAATTCAGATTGAAAATTAATAATGACAAAATTCCTATAACCGTTATAGCAATAGAGAAAATAAAATACGGCTTGCGTTTACCGATAAAATCATAGTTAAATTTGTTATTCATCGGAATGACCGCTTTTGATTTGCTTTGCTCCAGCGGTTCAATCTGAGATTGTTTGACCCCTACATATTCCGGCTTCTGTAAGACATTACTGGAAACCAGCAATTGGAGCAGCAACCTCGATAAGAAGACATTGGTCACAATACTAAGCAGGATGCTGAGGATCAGCGTCAATGCAAAGCCTTGAATAGCTCCTGTACCCACATAATAGAGTACTACGCCGGCAAGAATGGTCGTTAAATTGGCATCCATGATGGTGCGGAACGAGCTTTTGGAGCCGGTCCTTAGAGCAGACAGCATGCTTTTGCCGCTGCGCAGTTCTTCTTTTATGCGTTCATACGTAATAATGTTGGCATCTACTGCCATCCCTATACCAAGTATAAATGCCGCGATTCCGGGCAGTGTTAATGTGGCCTGCATCCAATAGAATACAAGCAGCAAAGCCCATGTATAGGTCACCAAAGTGATGCTCGCTATAATGCCGGGAACCCGGTAGATCGCAATCATAAACAACAGGATGAAGATGGAACCGACAATACCGGCATTCACCGTCTGCTCGAGGGATTGTTGTCCGAGCGTCGCGCCGACGGATTGCGTATACTTCTCTGTCAATTTCAAAGGCAATGCGCCCAGATTAATAACATCCGCTAATTCTCTGGCCTCTTCTAACGTATAATCACCGGATATTGTCGCTTTACCGTCTGTTAACACGGCTTGAACAACGGGCGCGGACAGCATTTCCTCATCCAAATAAATGGCGAGCGGCTGTCCCAGCAGCTTCTCGGATACACTTCTTAGCTTTGCTGGATCTTTAACTTCAATTTGAATGATCGGCTGCTGAAATTCATTATAGCCTACTGTAGCCGCGCCTTCGACGAAGTCACTTCCCAGCATTTCCCTGGTTCCATCGGGACCGCGGAAGGTTAACTCGGCAGGTTTTTTCATGACTTCGCGAACGGTTGCTTCATCGGCAACGCCTGCGATTCTTGCGCGAATCCGGTTACTGCCCTCAGGCGTAACCTCCGGCTCGGCAACGCCGTATGCATTGGCTCTTTTCTCCAGGCTTATCGCCGTCTGTCTGAGCGCTTCTCTTGTAACCGTACCACCTTCGGTCAATGGCTCTGCTTCATACAAAATCTCAAAGCCGCCTTTGAGGTCAAGGCCTAGCTTTACTCCGCCCAAAATACCGGGAACCGTTGTGAAGACGATTGCCATTGTTAGAATAACCGTCAGCAAAAATGCCGCGATTCTGCTTTTCTTCATGATTAGATTAATCCCTTCTCATCAAATTCAGACAGGTGTCACTTTGACACAAATCTGGCCTCGTTCACCTTGCATAGCTGGCATTGTCAACCTTAGCCACAAACATCGAGGTGAATTTGATCGGCATGAGAAACAGGCTTTTTAAACGCGCAGGAATAAACATCCTAAAAAACACGGAATGGATCGTTAAGAGATAACACAGGAGGAGTGATAATATGATAATGGGAATCAATAGAGTATAAGACCAATGGGTGTGTGCAATAACCGCCTGTCTTATGCCAAGCATGTCGGTACGCTCGGCTTTGTCCAACATATGGGGAGCTTGAATAATGGGCCCGTTGGTGCTGACAGGCATTAACGGAACACAGACAAATAAGATCAAAAGGAGGACAACAAGTGTTTTCTTAAGCCATCTTTTCATCGGGCGGTTTGAATGCACGGTTGTACCTCCTTTTCTACATTAATTTGCGGTTTCAGCGGCCTGAATGAAACAAAATCTGTTTAAGCGCATTTAGATGCTCTCTTTCTCCGGCAACAATTAACGTGGAGTCCGCTTTAAATACATAATCGGGTCCCGGACTGATATGCTTTTTCTCTTGCTCCACAACCGCGATGATGGTCGTTCCCGTTTTCTGGCGGAAATTCAACTCACCGATTGATTTACCTATGCACGCGGCTTGTTTTCCAATCTTGCACCATTCTATTGTCAGATCATCGAGTGCGATATCGATGGTTTCCAGCGCTTTCGGCTTGTAGGTCATATCCCCCATAATGGCTGCGACCTGTCTGGCTTCATCGTCTTCCAGCGTCAATGTGGAAATGCTCTCATTCGGATCATCATATTCAAAATGATACAGCTCCCGTCTTCCGTCATCATGGATAACGACAACCAGCTTGTCACCGCTTCTGGCTTCGATCTGATACTTTTGTCCAATACCCGGCAAACCGGTTTCTCTAATATTCACTCGTATTTGCCTCCTTTTCTTTTTATCGGTTAATTTTCATTCTATCCTTAGTAACCACAAATAATATCCGGAAAACAACAAAGAGTTCATAAACCATTGGTAAAATGTATGAAAATACCCACGCCAGTGGGCGTTATTTCGGATGTAACAATCGGAATGCCCCGAATACGCTAATCAAATCTTTACCATTAGGCACCAATCTCTATTATAACATGATAAGAAATTGTCTCAACCCCTTTGGCAATAAATGAAATAGGCGCTGCCTATTGCAGCGCCTCCTGTTCTACCGTCTAGACTCCTTTGAACGTAAAAGTAAAGCTGTGATTACGGCTGGCATACAGGGTAAACTCGGCATGTGTGCGGGCCTGCCAGCTGTCGTCGCCGCCTACGCCCATTTGCTTCCCGTTCACCCGTACAACAATCTTGTCGCTCTGCGGCAGCTTGTATCCATGGCTGCTCGTTTCCAATTCCTCCGGCGTAAAAGGCAGAGCGTTAAATTCAACGGTAGGCGCTCCGGCAAACCGCAGGCCTGTCCCCTTATCATCGGTGAGCTCAGCCCAGCGCACATCCACTTTATTGCCGCACTCCTGCGGTTTTAAGTAAGGGACGAGCTGCTCCTGTACAGTGCTCTCATACACGCCCAGCTTCGCACCTGCGCTGCGGTCCCAGTAACTCTCATGCGGGCCTTTTCCGAACCACCTCAGCTTCTCCAGCGAAGCATCCAACACAAAGATGAGGCCGAATTCCGGAATTTCCGGCAGTGATTGAGCGCCTGGAAGCAGCACAGCTGTTACTTGAATAGCTCCGTCGCCTTGCACCACGTAAGTCACCTCATAGATCGATGGCACTGCTGTTTGCAAGGTCCAACGCTGACGAATCGTTACTTGCTCCCGGCCGCCTTCCACTCCCGTCAATGCCGCATTGCCGTGATCCCCGCTTACTTCCTTCCACATCATGCTTCTCTCGTTCAATTTGCTGCCGCGGTCATTATCCGTCCAAGCGCGCCAGAAGTTCGGCACCGGCGGCATAGAGATCAGGGTTTCGCCTGCATAACGGTAAGCGAGCATCTGGCCGGTAGAGGCGTCAAAAGAAACCTCGAAATGTTCATTGAACAGTTTGATTTGCCCATCCGCATGCTGCGTTTCAAGGGCCGGCAGCTCATTCTGTTTCCATGCTGCGTGATTAGCGGTGCCGAGGGAAAGCCGGAATTGGTCCCATGCCACCTCATGGCCTTGCGGCGCCCATGCGCTGTCTTCTTTTAAGACCAGGCTGACGTTTAATCCATACTCATCCGCTGTTTCGCCTGCAATATCAGGCAGCGCATACGTTAGCGTTACTGATGCAGTCTCGCCGGGAGCAACGGGGAAGCTGCCGCGGTATTCGCTCATGATCCCGCCGTCCCGCGTAACCTGCCAGATCCACTCATATTCACCCAGATCGGTAAACAGGAAGTGATTCGTTACGTTTAATTCCCCCGCTGCCGGATCAACGGCTTCGAACCGCACATTCTGGTAGCAGCGCTTCACCTCATACAGCTTCGGCGTCACAGAGCGGTCCGCAAACAGCAAGCCGTTGCCGCTAAAGTTGCCGTCATGCGGCGACTCGCCGAAATCGCCGCCATATGCAAGATATTCGATGCCATCGGCCGTCCTTGTCCGGATCGCCTGATCCACCCAATCCCAGATGAATCCGCCCTGAAGCACCGGATACTTATCGAATAAATCGGTATATTTGTATAAGTTCCCGTTGGAATTGCCCATCGCATGACTGTATTCACATAGAATAAACGGCTTTTTCGGTCCGGGCTTCAGCGCATACTGCTCCACTCCCGCAGGCGTGGTATACATGTGGCTTTCAATATCCGATGCCGCATCATACTTGCGGTGATGAAACGTTCCTTCATAATGTACGACCCGTCCCGGATCATTTTGCTTGAAGAAATCTCTCATATGAATGAAGTTTTGCCCGCCAAACGACTCGTTCCCTAAAGACCAGATGATGATGGAAGGGTGGTTCTTATCCCGTTGGTACATGGAATTGCTGCGGTCGAGCACATTATCCTTCCATTCCGGCTTGCTGCCGGGAAGCGTATCCTCTTCCTCCTGCTGCCCGTAACGCCACAAACCATGCGTCTCCAAATTGACTTCATCAATGACATACAAGCCGTACTCATCACAAAGCGAATACCAGAGCGGCTGGTTCGGATAATGCGAGGTCCTCACGGCATTGATATTATGAGACTTCATCAGAAGAATATCTTTGACCATCGTATCGCAGTCCATCGCCCGCCCATTTTCACAATGGAATTCATGGCGGTTGACGCCTTTAAGCACAATCCGTTTGCCGTTGATTTTCATGATGCCGTCTTCAATAGCAAACACGCGAAACCCTACCTTGCAGCTCTGCGTCTCTATAATCCGTCCCTGTGCATCCTTCAAGCTCACCACAAGGGTATATAGGCTTGGATGCTCCGCGCTCCATTTCAGCGGATTGTTGACGATGACGGATGCCTGCACAATCTCTGCTGATTGACCGTCAAGGTTCGCTTCCATCGATAATGGGGCATCAAGCACCGGACGTCGCTGTTTGTCGTACAGCATCGCTTCCACAGTTACCGTCTCATCGCTGAGCATGTCATAATTCGTAATCTTCGCCTGCACGGTAAGATCGGCATGTTCATAGCTGCTGTCTAGATCGGTTGTGACTTTGTAATCATAGATGTGCGCGTGCGGCGTCGAGTACAAATACACATCCCGGAAAATCCCGCTCAGCCGCCAAAAGTCCTGATCCTCCAGCCAGCTCGCATCACACCAGCGGTACACTTCGACTGCCAGCTTGTTTTCCCCTTCTACTAAGTATGGCGTAAGATCAAACTCCGCAGGCGTGAATGTATCTTCACTATAACCGACCAATTCCCCGTTGAGCCATACATAGAAGGCTGACTCTACACCTTGGAAGCTGATAAATACAGGCTGGTTCCGCCAAGCTTCAGGCATCGTGAAGGTGCGAATGTACGAGCCCACCGGATTATACTTGGTCGGGGCAAAAGGAGGCTTCACCTCCTCGGTATCCTGCCAAGGGTAGCGAATATTCGTGTATTGCGGATAGTCGTAGCCTTGCAGCTGCCAGTGTGACGGAACCGGCATGTCCGCCCAGCCGCTATAGTCGTAGTCTTGCGAATAGAAGTTTTTAATCCGCTGCTCCGGATTTTCGGCAAAGCTGAATTTCCAGCTTCCATTTAAAGAGAAATAAGAGGATGACTGCTTCGGCTTGGCGTCCAATGCTTCTTCTACAGTGGTGTAATGAATCGAATCCGTATGCGCTTCCATCCTGTTCAAGGCAAATATGTCAGGGTTGTTATTCCATTCCGGATACCCGTTGGCGGGTGGGCTGTAGATGAATTTTCTCGGCATGCTCATAACCTCGCTTTTTTCGTTAGTCAAGATCTGCTGCTGCAATATCTAAAGTATAACGAAAGAAATATATTGCCGATACGAGAACTTTTTCATACGGATATAACAATATTCATTTTTAAACACAGCAAAAAAAACCACCGCAAGCGGAGGCTTTATCCGACAATCGGTAACTCCGTTTAATGGCGGGAGGTCGGCGGTGAACCTCCGAGCCTTTCCATCTGCGAGCAAATCTCATGCTGCCAATCCGTATCGTTCGTCATGGAAGCGAGCAGCGAGATATTTCTCAAATGCGCCAGCTCCCGGCAGTAGGAAGCATTCACAGCCAAGCAATGCTCCAGATCCATCCGCTCTTGATCGGTCAACTCCCGGCAGCCCCGGAGCGTCCACAGTTCCGCTAGCCGTTCATGAATGGGTAAAATGGCCACCATACTCCCCCCCTTTCATTTATAGTATCGCCAAAAAGATATCGGATGAAACGGGAAAAGGCTGATCTTTACGTGTGCTATGCTCGAATTTGATTGACAAACGTACCCTACAAGTCTACTATTTGGCTTGCATGGATTGTTTTTTTCCTGTATAGGAAAAATAACGATCACGCAACCTGAACGATGGAGGCATTCCTTTTCTAATGAGGTCGATCACTACTAAGTTTATGAAGCAAATTACCCCGACACAATTTATCGTGCTCGGTTATCTGATTGCCGTGGTGTTGTCCACACTGCTATTAAAACTGCCCATCAGTTGGCGTGATGGGGTCTACCTGTCATGGATGGATGCCCTTTTTACGGCAACAAGCGCGGTCAGCGTTACCGGATTGACCGTTGTTAACACTGCGGAATCATTCAGCGGTTTTGGCAAGATTGCGCTGCTCTTTATGTTTCAGTTAGGCGGCATCGGGATCATGACCCTTGGTGTCTTCTTATGGTTGATTCTCGGACGGAATATCAGCCTCTCCTACCGGAAGCTGATCATGATTGACCAGAACCGCAACAACCTCTCCGGACTTGTCCAATTGCTGCGGCTGGTTTTCATGCTCGCTCTGATCATTGAGGGCGTTGGCGCCATTATCCTCACGGTCTATTTCAGGCTCATGGGTTATTACGATGATTGGTTCACGGCGTTCGTACACAGCATCTTTCATGCGATCTCCGCTTTTACCAATGCCGGCTTCGATATTTTCGGCAACTCGCTCGCGAAATTTTCATCCGATTATTTCGTGCAGACCGTTACGATGCTGCTGCTTATACTGGGAGCGATAGGCTTCCCCGTATTGATCGAGCTGAGGGAATATTTCTTTGGCAAACACCAAAATTACCGTTTCTCCCTTTATACCAAAACGACCGGCTACATGTTCCTGCTGCTTTTCGTCGTCGGGGCGGCCGGCATCTGGTTGATGGAGAACAATCTCTACTACGCGGCGATGCCATGGCATGAGAAGCTCTTCTATTCCTTGTTCAACTCGTTGTCCACACGCAGCGGAGGCCTGGTAACGATGGATGTAGCCATATTCAGCATGCCTACCCAATTGCTGCTGGCTACGTTGATGTTCATAGGCGCAAGTCCCTCCAGTGTAGGCGGGGGGATCCGCACGACTACATTCGCCGTTATTTTGCTTACCTTGTACAATTATGCCTTGGGACGCAGCGATGTTCGCGTGTTTCACCGGACGATCAAGCAAGAAGATATTCTGAAGAGCTTTGTCGTATTTACGGCCGCCTCGATGCTTGTCATCCTAAGCGCCACGGTGCTTGCTTATACCGAGCAATCGCATATCTCGCTGGTCGCGATCTTTTTTGAGATCTGCTCCGCTTTCGGAACGAGCGGATTATCGATGGGGATTACAACAGAGCTCTCCACCGCCGGAAAATGGGTGATCGTCGCGCTCATGTTTATCGGCCGGATCGGCATGCTCTCGCTGCTCTTCATCTTCCGCAAGAACCAGCGCAAGCAAAACTACCATTATCCAAAGGAAGACATTATTATCGGGTAACAAGCGAGGTTGCACACTATACATTAAAATGCTGTCTGATCGTGGTTTACGATCGCCGGAGCATGCGCATCACTCACGGTTCTCCACAAAAAAAGCAGCGCCCCAACCGGGGCGCTGTTTTTATGGTCACATCTTCACATAATTACGCCAAGCATGCACCGGCTGCCAGTTCAGCAGCTGTTTCGCCTTTGCGTTGCTGAGCAGCGACTCGAAACCGTGCAGTTCTGCGCGGAAATCCGTTACCTCAGGGAATTGAGCGGCAAGCAGCTCCCTGCTTGGAATGTCCATGCTGCTGTCGTCAGCCGCAATATTCAGCGCTACGGAGCCCAGCCCCTCCGCTTCTACAGCAAGCCGGCAGGCAACCGCGGCATCCCGCGTATCAATATAACTCCACAGTATCCGATCCCTTTGCTCCGGATCATGGATGAATGACGGGAACCGCTCATACGCCTCCGGAGGAATGACATTCCCTAACCGGAAGGATACAACCTGCATCCCCGTACGGCGGTTGAACATGTCCGCCGTCTGCTCATTCACCACCTTGGACAGTCCATAGCTGTCCTGCGGAAGCTGTGGATGCGCCTCATCTACAGGGACATATTGCGGTCCGAAACGGTTCACCGCGAACACAATTCCGTAAGAGGATTCGCTCGAGGCAATGACCGCCTTGCGGATGCCGAGTCCTGCAGCCGCCTCAAGCACATTATAAGTCGACTGGACATTATTGTGGAAAGTCACCTCATTGGGATGCGAGTATGCGACCGGAATTGCACCCAGATGGACCACAACATCCGCGCCGGCCAATACGCCGTAAGCTTCCCCTAATTGAGTAAGGTCAACAATGACGGTCGGACAGAGCGATTCTTCGGGTTTCTTCCAATCCGCATTCACAACCTCGTAGCCCTGTTCGACGAATTCCTTAACGACCCATTTACCGAGCATTCCGCTACCGCCGGTTATTACCGCCTTTGTCATGCCGCCTCCCCTTTCTTATTCCGCTCCAAGTATGCCTTCGATCCGGTCAATGACCTCTTGCGAGAGCTCCACGCCCGCCGCTTTGGCATTCTCCGTCACCTGCTCCGGACGGCTTGCGCCAACCAATGCGCTCGCTACGTTCTGCTGCCGCAAAATCCACGCCAAGGCCAACTGTCCCACTGTCAGGTCAAGCTCGCCTGCAATGCCCGAGAGCTCGCGCACTTTGGCAATCTTGTCATCTGTTACGCCATTGCGGACCCACTCCAGCTTGGCCGCCCGGCTGTCTGCAGGAATGTCCGCAGCTGAGTTATATTTCCCTGTCAGCAGGCCTTGTGCCAGCGGCGAGAAGACAACCTGACCGATGCCGTTGCGCTCGCCGAACGGGATTACTTCCTTCTCAATGTACCGGTTAAACATGTTATAGACCGGTTGGTTGACGACAATGCGGTCCAGCAAATAACGATCTGCCGCGCCAAGCCCTTCGGCCATTTGCGTAGCCGTCCACTCGCTCACACCCACGTACAGCACTTTGCCCTGACGAACGAGATCGTCGATGGCCCGCAGCGTCTCATCGATCGGTGTCTCCGGATCATAGCGGTGGCAGTAGAAAATATCCACATAGTCCTCGCCAAGGCGCTTCAAGCTGGCATGAGCCTGCTCCATGACATGCTTGCGGGACAAGCCGCGGTCGTTTGGACCTTCACCCATCGGCCAGAACGCTTTAGTCGCCAGCACGTAGCTATCGCGCGGATACGCTTTCAACGTTTCGCCAAGCAGCACTTCAGCAGCGCCTTTCTCGTATACATTTGCCGTATCAAAAAAGTTAATTCCCAGATCATATGCATTTTCAATTGCCTTTACAGCATTTTCCCGTTCCACGTAACCACCGTATGTCAACCAACTGCCAAGGCTGATTTCACTCACCTTCAAGCCGCTTCTTCCCAGTCTCCGAAATTTCATTTTCGCTTTCCTCCTTGAATACGGTTTAATAGAGGGACACCAGTCCCCCTCTTATTCTATAGAAGAATATGCCATAAAAGAAGTAGTGAAATATTTATCATTATATTATACTGTTTATATATACTATACTTTAGGTAACTAGATTTCGTGGAGGAGACTGTCTATGTCAGCAAACAATTATATTCCGAAAGTTCCAGTTGTGATTGATTGCAATATCGAAAAGACCCTCGATGTTTTAGGCGGCAAATGGGCCTTTCTCGTGCTGCGCGAACTGTTCTGCGGAACAAAACGCTTCGGTGAGCTGCAGCGCCTTATTCCGTCCGTCAGTCCCAGAGCCTTAACGAGCACCTTGCGCCATTTGGAGGAAAAAGGCGTTCTGGAGCGTCATGTCTTTCCTACCGTTCCGGTCACCGTGGAGTACACCTTAACACCAAAAGGCAAGGACTTGCACCAAATTCTTAAGGAAATGAAATTATGGGCGGCAAAGTGGGGTTAAATTAGAAAAAGACGCATTGCAGTCGATTGCAGTGCGTCTTTCACATGTTTATCTACTTGAATGAGGGATTCATTTAACGGGGAAATCCTCCCGTAAATAGATGTGTCTTCGTACGAAATGACCCACCAAACTGGAAATCCTCCTGCTAATTCGGCGCTCGAGCGATAAGACGAGTTCAACCGATAAAACTAGCGGGAGGATTTCCATCTTTACTTCTTCCAGAAGCCTTGAAGGATGAATTAACTGGAGGTTTTCCAGGATAGCTTACCTCAACGATAAAGGAACGGCTCAGATCAGTTCGGCCACACCCGTTCTTATTCAACAGGCGCTGCAGCTTGCTGCTCTTGTGCGCCTGCCCCTACGCTGTCCGCTTCATCTGGAGCGGTCTCATTCTGCGGTTTTGCAGGCACGCCGGTCAGCCCGATCTCTTCATCGTACGCATCAAAAATTTTACGCGCGATCGGCGCCGCGCCCCAGCCGCCGTACCCGCCGTCCGGCACAACCACCGCCACCGCGAGCTTCGGATTATCGGCTGGCGCGTAAGCGATAAACACGGCATTCTCGACTCTTTTACGATTGCCGACGTCCTGCTGGGATGTTCCTGTCTTTCTTCTGAAGCTGTATTTAAAGCCGTCAAACCCTTGGACCGGAACAAGATTCATGCCCCGTTCGATCTCTTCCCAATATTCCGTCGGGATATTCACTTCATTCAGAACCTCCGGCTGAAAGCTCTGCACGAGGCTGCCGTCGGAATCTTTAATCTCGTTAACGAACTGCGGTTTCATCCGCTTGCCTCTGTTCGCGAGCATGGATGTGTATTGGGCAAGCTGCAGTGCGGTGTAGCGCCCTTGCTGGCCAAACGACGAATAGATGAGTGCCGCCTGTTCACTGCCGGCCGTTTCGCTGAAATAATCGACAACGCCTCTGGATTCATTGGGCAGGCCGCTCCCGGTTTCGACACCCAGGCCAAACTCCTTCATATACCGGTCCCAAATCTCCAGCCCTTGGCTGCCGGGCAGCATATACAATTTGTTGCCGATCATTTCAGACATGAACGCATTCGACGATTTCGCAATGGCCTGGGCGGGATCAATCGCGCCATTGGCAACATTGCTGGCATTTCTAACTGAAGTCTCATACCCTTTGCGTCCGAAGCTGAATAATCCGCGGTCATAATAAGTGGTCGTAGTCGTAAATAACTTTTCATTCAAACCAAGCAGCACCGAGAGCGGCTTCATCGTCGAACCAAGATATACAAGTGATGAAGGATGGTTCCTGCCGACTTTTGGATCTTCGTAATAAGGGTATACTTCCCTTATGGTTCCATTATTAATGTGGTACTGCAGAAAGTCCGACTGCGCTTGCGTAATGCTGCCATTCCAAACGTTAGGGTCATAGTCCGGCATGCTTGCCATCGCAACAACCTTCCCCGTCTGGACCTCCATCGCTACCGCGTAGCCGGTTCTGGCGTTCACGGCCCGCTCCCGGACATTCGAGGAGGTACGAATCTTCTCCAGATGATTCATGATCGCTTCCTCGGTTTTCAGCTGCACATCCTTGTCGATCGTCAGATACAGGTTATTGCCTTTCTCCGGCACCGTCAATTCCATCGGACCAACAATCCGGCTCATATTATCAACCGGGTATGTTTTGAGGCCGTTTTTGCCGCGCAATTGCTCTTGATACATGTATTCAAGGCCATCATAGCCGACTCTTTCTTTGTCCAGATACTGCTCGGATGGATCCCGATTCAGGTTGTCTTTCTTAATATCCTGATAATACTTCAAGCCATACTGGTCTTGATACAGAGCATTGAAGCCCTTCATGTAACCGACGAGCTGTACGGCAATCGTGCCTTCATCATAATTCCGGATGCTTTCCTCAACAATTTCTATGCCAGGGTAAAGATCGCGGTTTTCCATGAAGTAGGCAATTTCCTTCTCGTTCAGATCCGCCTTGATGCGCCGGGGCTCATAAACATAACTCACTCTGCCGTTAACATCCATAATGTCAAAAATCTCATCAGCGGTCATCGGCTTGGCTGTCGGATCGCCCAGCTTGTTGATTGTGTCTGCAAGCTGCTTCGCCATTTCGCGGGCTCTTTCATCCCCTGTACCGGGTTCAAGCGTATAATAAAGCGACTGTGTCGAGGTAGAATAAGCGATCGGATAACCATGCAAATCATAAATATTTCCCCGGATAGGCGGGATTTTGACATTACGCGTGCCATAGCTGGACTCCATCTCCCTAAGCTCGGGACCTTCTACAAACTGCAGGACAGCCAGACGGACAATCAATACCGAAAACAGGAAAAAGGTAAGAAAGAAAAAGACATTTAACCGGAACGAAAAGTTTCGGCGGTTAATGATTTCCCTTTTCTGTTGTTCTTCCGTTCGTAATTGAGTCATTTCATTCGTTCTCCTTACTTAAGCAAACTTCTTCCCTGCTCCTTATAAGTATACTTGAATTAACGGCCACATCCAAATCTTTTATTATGAGACTTTTATGACAAAAATGCCATAGAGGCCGCCCTAAGCCAGTCCAGCTTCCGGGCAGCCTCTATGAAATCCATCTGTGCCGCATTGCCTTGGAACCGCAGCGAGTTACTGCTTAGCCGCCTTGTAAGCATCGATATATTGGGATGCACGCTTGGCGACAAGCGAATAATCGCCCTGCTTGACCGCTTCGGTCGTCAAGTCAGAGCCGATGCCGACCGCTACGGCGCCGGCCTTGATCCATTCACCAAGATTATCCAGCGATACGCCGCCTGTCGGCATGATGTTGGCCTGCGGCATCGGGCCTTTGATTGCCTTGATCATCGCCGGCGAATACAGATTGCCCGGGAACAGCTTGACAATATCGACGCCAAGCTCGAGCGCTTCTTGTATTTCCTTGACCGTCATGACACCCGGCATAATCGGCACCCGATATCGATTGCACAGCGCCACCGTAGCCGGATTAAGGGACGGCCCCACGACAAATTCCGAACCGCATAGAATCGCGGCCCGCGCCGTCTCAGGATCAAGCACGGTGCCCACTCCGATAATGGCGTATTTTGAAGCGTCTGCTGTTGTGCTTGAATATTTTTTGGCAAGCTCTTCGATTGCGCGAAGCGCGAAGGGCACTGTCATCGTGACTTCAATGACCTTGATCCCCCCCGCGATCGCCTGCTCCGCCATTTCAACGACTTCCTGCGGCGTATCTCCACGAAGTACAGCGACTACGCCTTCATTTGCGATTTGCTGGATGAGTTTGATTTTCTTCACTCTTGCTTCCCCCTAGTTTTATTATGCTTCTCTGTTCCTTGAGCAGACGAAGCAAGAACATCGCGAATAACACTGCGCAAAACCCTATGTAAGCAACCCATAACGTCCTCAAATCGATATTGGGAAATATAACGGTAGAACCGAGCAGCCCGAACATCCATATCTGTGAAAAGGTTCCTACCGCTGTCGACCAGAGGTACGCATTGAAACTAAGCGGAGATATAGCAGCCATAATGGAAGTCACATTGCTGGGCACGAATGGAACGGATCGTAATAAAATAACAACCCACACGCCGTAATGGTCCATGTGCCGCTGCCATTTCTCGTATTTAGCCAACCGCGTGCCAAACCTCTTGATGATCCATGCCTGGATAAATGATCTCCCGAGCATAAAGCAGACAATCGAGGCAATCGTTCCGAGCACCCAACTGATAAACAGACCTTGCATCAGACCCAAGCTTGATACATGCAGAAGAAGCAATGTTGCGAAAGGAAAGATCGTAATAATTCCTTGAATAATGGTTAGAGGTACGGTGAGCAGCAATAAATAATGGCCGCTCAGCTGCGTCATTTCCACCAAGCCCTCAATGGCGGTTTCAATCCACTCCTGCACTGCGCTTCATCCCTATTCAATTTCGAAATTTTTCCTTTTCATTATACCTTATCCATTCCTACGTAAAAAGACCATTCTGAAAACATAAGCTTCCAGAATGGTCAAATGTTGTTTTTTTCCTCATTTTCATTGATTTCTTTCAAATTCCAGCTCCGCTTCCCCGAGCATCGGCATCGTATAGCTTTTGAAAATTATTTTCATCGTGTACATGTCTTCATCTTCGCCCGAGCCAAGCCGCTGCAGCATTTCAGCATCCATTCTCTGTATATCTCCCGGATCCACATAACGATAGTCCCACTCTTCCACTGCAAACAGCCGTTTCGCCGTATAAAGCTCATTAAGAAGCTGAAGAAGACGGCTCTGCGGACCAATGACAGACAGCTCGAATGTGTTCGCTTGGAGCTGATTGTCAGGCTGCGCTTGCGTGCCTTCCATGTCCGGGCCAATTTCCTTCAAATCCGCAAACAACACCCTTGCCTCTTCCATCTCGAGCGCCAGTGTCCCCAGAATGCCTGAGAGCTCTTTGGAGGAAGGAACGGCTTGCAGCAAGCTTGACATCATTTCATCCGTTACTTGATCAGATTCCAATGTATTGTTAACCAGTGCCAGCCTATGCTGAGCTTCCCGCAGCTCATTCTGCTGCTGTTCCCGGTCAAGCCACACCGGCGAGACATAGAATAGTGCGGCAACGATATTGATCAAAGCCGCAAAAGACGCGGCGGTCAAGACGAGCATTAACGGCGTAAGCTTGCTTTTGATTGGTACCGTCTGATTCATCATTTGTCCGCCCCCCACTTCTCCCGGTTAAGCTGAATGTCAACAACAAGCTTATACACCGAACCTGGTACCCGGTCTGCCGATGTTCCGGCATTCGCCATTTCCGGCAGCTCCCGCGCATTTTCCGCCAGATGGTTCAGTTCTCTAACCGTTACGCCTTCAAAATCAGGCACCTGTTCCAATTCATTGATATATAATCGAAGCCGCTCATAGGTATCGAAGTAAAACTGCCCGGTCAAAAGCCCTTCGTTGTTCACATTCATGCTAATCACTGTCGCAGCAGCATACGGGAAATTGCCAAGGACATCTTCCATCACGGGCGCCCATTGCTTCCGGCCTTTGCGCGCCGCTTCGATGATGCCGTCAGCCTGCTTGTACGCTGCAGCGCTGATCCCATCCGTATATTGCCCCTGCAGCAGCTCCTGCTCTACTTGCGTGATTTGCGCACCGATCTGGGAAGCATCCCGTTTCCACTCCACATAAAAATACAGCTGAAGACCTAATATAACTGCAGCAAGTCCCCCAATAATTACACACAGCAGGGTCCTATTTCTATCAATAAAGGAGGGACGAGGGTATAGGTTTATTGATTTCATCTTTGTTTCCCCCTGAGTGCAAGTCCACACGGAGCGGCAAACGCGCTTACATTCCATTCCGAGCTGTCCCCTTCAACAGGGAGCTGGTGCCATTCCAATGGAACAATCTTCTGCGCCATCCTGGATTTCAGTATCGAAATCAGCTTGTCCATGTTCGGCAGATCCCCTGATACAATGACCGAATCAAATTCTTGATCACGGTTGTTCAGCGTATACCGGTAAAAATTAATCAATCGCTCCAGTTCGGATACAAGATCCTGACATGCCGTTTCAAAGGATTGCTCTGGTGACCTAAACTCCGCAAATAAGCCGTTCAAAGGCTCGCCGGATAAAGGATCGGCCGCTGACCCGGGATGGATGAGATTGACTTCAATATTTCGCGTGATTTTTATAACGCCATCGCTGACGATGGAAACATCACAGGCCGTTTGATTGATATCGAGCATCAACCATGTCCCTCTCTCTATAGGCAGGCACTTTTCTTGAAGACGCTGCAATGAGAAGGCTTTGATCTCCATGCTGCGTATGGACAGCCCTAAGGATTCAAGCAGCCGAACATAGGTCTGAAGCAGCTCCATTGGCGCCGCGACCAGCATAACCTCGCACAGCTGAGCCTCTGTCTCTGCGTTTGACCACTCTACATCCGCCGTTTCCAGCAAGGGCTCAGCTTTCCGCACCTCTTCTTCAGCTGCAGTCGGCTTTGGCAATTTAATAAAATCATAAAACGGTTCATCAAACGGCAAATGGAGATTGTGCATAAGCTCGAATTGGATGAGCTTTCTTAGCTCCTTCTCCTTTACATCCGGCAGCTTGACTGTCCGAATCATGACATTCTGGCTTGGAATCGCAAAGTGAATCGACCGGGAGCTCCATTCCCTGTCATCCAGTAAAGTTTGAATAACGGAATGCAGCATGCCTTCGTTGATGATCCGCCCGTCATTCATCGTGCCGGGCGGCAGCGGTCGCATCGCGAAATGGATTACCCGATGGCTCCCATCGGGCAATTCTTGTACCTCGCACATTTTTATATGCTGATCGGTTATTTCCAGACCCAGGGCAGCATGGCCCCGTTTCATGCCGCGCAGCAGCGTTTGTATCATATCAGCGCCCTCCTTTCCTTCAGCTTGCCTGAATACGGCCAGCTAATCTTATTTGGAGCTTCATTTGGAGCTTCTGCCACCAATTCCGTAAGAGGCATCTGCGCCTCCTCCAGTTCCGGAAGGGAAGTAATCAATACAGATGGCATCCGTGCCCACCCTGCCGTTGTTCGCATACCATTCGGGAAATATGGTGTTTCTTCCTGCATAAAAGCCGCCCAGCACATTCGTGGACATATGAATATTATTCGAAAACCGAATATCACGAAGCGCCGCCATATATCCGCCCACAAGCATATGATGGCTCACTACACCGGAAAACCGGATATCGCCTGCAGCAATCATGTCACGCCCGATCTCGATCCGGTGAATACGATCAATGAGAATGGATGATCCGCTCACGAAAGCGCCGCCGACCTGAAGATCCTGCGTGGTGTCATCCAGAATCGTGCTTCCCCCGGTAATTAAATCGCCGCGCACGACCAGTTTTTTCAGTGATTCAAAGGTTAACTCTCCGCCGACCAATAAATCGCCTTCTATGATGATCTCATCGATATTATCGTCAAATTCTATATCGCCTTTAACCAGCAGGTCACCTTTAATATGAATTTTTTTCCCCCCGCCAATGGCCATATCCCCGCCTACCCGGACATGCCCGCCAATCGTTAACGGCTGACTCACATAGTCTGAAAATTCCAGGTCCCCGGCTGCTTCAATGGCAACCCCGTCCGGCAGCGCGTCGATCGTCATGCTGTTCCAGGTTCGGACTATATCGATATCACCCGCATATTTCACGCCCGCTCCGGAGGCATAGATCGTATGCGTCCTATTCTGCGTCACCTTATCATTTATGGATGACACGCCTTTGGGCACATAATCAGGCAGCAGCGCATCGTCAAAATAGAAATCAATATAATTTCTGAACTCTTCCGCGAATTTGGCCCGGTCATAGTTGTTTTCGATAAAGTTCTCTGAAGGCGACTCTGCACCGCAGGCAGCAAAAACCCGATTGAAATCGTCCTTATTCATGACAACCCCGTGCTTATGATAAAATTCTTCCCCTGTGCTGCCGCTGGATGGACCCGTGCCGCCTCCACCACCCGGCTCTGAAGCCGGGGGATTGAGCTGCAGGATGACCACCCGTTCTCTTTCACGGCTCCCCGAGCCCCATCTCGCAGTGAATTCTACAGCGATCGGATCGCCGTTCCCGTTATTCCTTACGGCGATATGTTCTACCACGCCGTTACTTTTCAGACTGGCCTCCAGACTGGCGGCTAAGGCTCGCAAATCCTGCGCCTGCAATCCGGACTGCGCCGCTTCTTCGAATAAACGCGTATAGATGGCAGAAGCCGATTCGGCCATCGAATACGCCTGCTCCGCATGGGAACCGGTTGTCGATTGCAGCATCCCCACATTGACACGGGCTAGCAGCGGAGCCACCATGAGCGTAGCGGCGACAATAAAACCGAGTACGAGAATGAGCGTGTTGCCTTTTTCAGAGCGAAACGATTTCGACATTTTCATTCCATCTTTCAACAAATTAATCTATAGTAAAGGTAGATTGTATTATCCTAGGAGGTGCGGCTGTGAACAATCAAAAAGGCTTGACCTTAATCGAAATATTAGGCTCCGTCACCCTGCTGGCCGTCGCTGTCCTGGCCATCACCGCCCTGCTTCAGCAGACC
Source organism: Paenibacillus abyssi (assembly GCF_014640295.1). Taxonomy (GTDB): domain Bacteria; phylum Bacillota; class Bacilli; order Paenibacillales; family Paenibacillaceae; genus Paenibacillus_D; species Paenibacillus_D abyssi. Next base: position 92,510 of record NZ_BMGR01000019.1, read on the forward strand.
TCGCTGTTTGCCAAAGATAATGAAGCGATCGACCAATCCGTATCGATCTCCCGGACAGTGATGGAGGAAATAAAGCGCAATCTGGCAAGCCGCGATTCGATCTCGCTATTTGAAGATGGACAGACGCTTGCATTGACCGAGCTGCGAGACAATGCGCCTGCCTATAAGCTGCCTTATTCCATCTACTATCCGAACGCAGCCGACCCCCAATTCGAGGTTAAGGTCGAATCCGACGTGTACAATTTATCAGACATTCATTTTAAAGATCAAACCTATCAGATCACGGACTATTTCCGGCTCATTCGGGTCACAAGCATCAACCTGACCACCAATAAATCGTATATCCTTGAAGGCTATGCAGAGTACAAACCTTAACTTACAGAGGTGAATCCATGTACAACAACGAAAGAGGCGTCTCGCTAGCCGAGGTTCTGGGCGCGTTATCCATCACCGCAATTGTACTTGGCGTAGTACTCGTGATGCTTAATCAGACCCATACGAGCTCTTCGCAAATCACATCCCGCGAAACCATAAAGCAGGAATCCCGCGATATTATAGATCATATGGTCCGTTCCATCCGCACAGGCTTTACTGCATCAGTCAGCGCTGCCGAAACGCTTCGTTTGGAGGGGCCCGAAGGCCAATATATCTCGTATCGCTTGGATGGCAATACTCTGGAATCAGTCTCTTTTCTGATCCCCGACGGAGGAACGGAAAAAGTGCTGATCCGTCGAGTGATGTCTAGCCACGTCGATTACCTCCATGCGGGATTGTCCGAAAGCAATACAAGAGTGGAAATTACGCTTCGCATGCAGCTCCCCAACGGCCAAATAGATACCGCTTCAACCGTTGCCTACACCTTGCGATAACAAGGATAGGTAAGCCTCAATGAAACGATCGCCCCAGAAATAAGCGGTAATGGCCCCGACGGCGATATACGGTCCGAACGGTATCGTCCGTCCATTTTGGTACACGCGCAGCATAAGCTGAAGGATGCCAATGGCAAGGGCGGCTGCGCTAGCCAAGAAAATGCTAAGCAGCGTCAGCTTTATGCCCAGAACCAGCCCGATGAAGACGTAGAGCTTAATGTCTCCTCCTCCCATTGCTTCTTTCTTCAGCAGCTTCCCGCCCGCTATTCCGATCAGCAGCAGAAACCCGCTCCCCGCAATGGCAGCGATCCCATAGTTCCACAACGGTAAGGGATGCGACCAAAGACGAAGCAGGATCGCACCCGCCACTCCGATCAGAACCACCTTGTTCGGGATGATTAATTCGGATAGATCGGTCTGGACCACGATAATCAGGATGGAAATGAAAAACAGAGCTGCTGCCAGCTCCTTTTGCATGCCAAGCTGGAATGCTGCCAAGCCGAACAACAGCGCAGTCGCCAGCCCCATTAACGGGGAGGCCAAGACCGGCCTGTCGGTCCAGTGCAGGGCAAACCGATTCAGTACGCTGCCCAGCAGCAGCCCGGTGATGGCGATAATGATCGGAAATACGATAAACATGATGCTCCCGCCTTGCTACGGTAAGATCGAAAGAAAGGCAACCTGAAGGGCTGCCTTTACAAAATTATGGCGATGAAGGTGCAGTTAATGAAACGGAGTATCTCCCATTTGTTACGGTAATTGTAGCAGTTGCTCTTCTGTTCGCGTCTTTATTCCATTCCGGAACGGCATTCAAATAGCCGAGATCAACAAGGTCGTCATTGGTTGTACCGGAAGTTGCAATAGGAACTGTAGTTGTTGTTGTCAGATTTCGGTCAATCGCATATCTCAGGGCGACTTCCTCGATTAATTTATTTGTTGCTTCATCCGCTTTTTGTTCAGCGTTATTAATCGTTCCTGTAATGGCAGGTACAGCGATCGCCGCAATAATTCCGATAATGACCATGACCGCCAGCAGCTCGATTAACGTAATACCTCTTTGGTTCTTCAGCATGTTTCTCATTGTAATCTCCTCCTGTACCATTTATTTTATAATCCTTGCATCAGTTCAAAAGATGGCATCAGAACAGCCAGCACGATCAGTCCTACGACCCCCGTAAGCACAACGATCATCAAAGGCTCGAGCAGCGACTTCAAACGTTCCGCCATCGCGTCCACATCCGCTTCATAGAAATCCGCGACCTTCTCCAGCATGCTGTCCAATGAGCCTGAACGTTCTCCAACCGCTATCATCTGTACGACCATCGGCGGAAACAGCCACGATTCCTTTAACGACTCCGCCATCGAATTACCGCTGCGCACCTGACCCTTCATGTCCGAGATCACTTTTCCGATCGCCTGATTTCCCACAACATCCGAGACAATGGACAATCCTTGCATCAGTGGTATTGCAGCGGCAAATAAGGAACTGAACGTACGGCTGAAGCGTGCAATCGCCTGTTTGTGCCACAGCTTGCCGAAGACCGGAATCTTAAGCTTGATGTAATCCAGCCGCTCGCGGCCCCACGCCTCTCTGCGGATCAGCCTTATGAGCAGGGACGGCACAAACAACGAGGCGACAACGATGTACCAGTACCCCTGCATAAACTCGCTTGCCCCCATTACAATGCGGGTCGGAAGCGGCAGTTCAATGCTCATGGAAGCAAAGCTCTCCACATACCTCGGAATGACGAAGATCATCATAAAGATGACAACCAGCACCATAATAATCATCATCACTGCCGGATACACCATCGCCGATTTTACTTTCTCTTTCGTGTTGCGCTCCTTCTCGAAAAAGACCGCCAGCCGCTCCAGCATCTCATCCAACTTGCCGGACACTTCACCGGCTCTGACCATGTTGACGAACACGGGTGTAAACACCGTAGGATACGCGCTGACCGCCACCGAAAATTGCGTGCCGCCCTTCATGTCCTCTGCGATCTCAGCGAGCAGCTTACGAAACGGTTTGCCGGGCGATTGCTTACTCAGGATACGCACCGCTTCCACTAGGCCGATCCCCGCTTTGTACATCGTCGCCAGCTGTCTGCAAAACACAGTGAAATGTTCCGTTTTTACCTTTGGACCGCCAAACTCCAGTTCACGGTGGAGCAGGCTCTTGCTCCGGTCAATCAGCTTGGTAACCCACAACCCCTGCTCCCTTAGCAGCTCCGCAGCCTGCTGCTGCGTGGCTGCTTCCAACACACCCGAATAACGCTTTCCACTTCCGTTTACCGCCTTATACTGAAACTTCGGCATGCGAACCAACTCCATTGATGCTTCTTAATCATTCTTGCAGGTTTGCAAATCCGAACATAGCCTGGTTTGCTTCTGCGACTGAGATCCGGCCCTGCTGCAGCAGCTCACGCAGCGCATTCTCCATCGTCTGCATACCCTGCGACCTGCCGGTTTGCATGACAGAGCGAATCTGATGAATCTTCTCTGATCGGATCAAATTCGCAACGGCCGGTGTATTGACAAGGACCTCCATAGCAGCGATCCTGCCGCTTCCATCCGCTTTAGGCAGCAGCCTCTGGGCCATGACACCAAGCAGCACGGCAGATAATTGCATCCGAATCTGCTGCTGGGCCTCCGGTGGGAACACGTCGATGATTCGGTTGATCGTCTGGGGCGCATCGGCTGTATGTAACGTTGCAAACACGAGATGGCCGGTCTCCGCTGCGGTAATGGCCGTGCTGATCGTCTCCAGATCGCGCATCTCGCCAACGAGCACCACATCGGGATCCTGTCTCAGCGCAGCTCGCAAACCGGCAGCGAACGACAGGGTATCCACGCCAATCTCACGCTGGTTAACAATCCCTTTCTTGTGAACGTGCTCGAACTCAATCGGATCTTCCAGCGTCACGATATGTTCACAGCGAGTCCGGTTGATATAATCGAGCATTGCCGCTAATGTCGTTGATTTCCCGCTCCCTGTAGGGCCGGTGACAAGCAGCAAGCCCTGCGGCTTATTCGCCAATTCACCGGCGATTGACGGCAATCCCAGCTCCTCCAGCGAAGGAACCTCAATCGGAATTAACCGGATGCTCAAGCCAACACTGCCCTTCTGTTTGTAGGCATTAATCCGGAATCGCGAGAGCTGGGGAATCACATAGGACAGATCGAAGTCCCCGCGTCCCATAAACTCCTCATACTGGCCTACCGTCATGAGCTGCTTGGCTAACTCCGCCGTGTCCTCCGGGTTTAGCGGTTCCTGGTTAATCGGTTTTAATTGCCCATGGACTCGAAACATGACCGGCGAATGGACAGTGATATGAATATCCGACGCCTGAAGCTTATGGGCTAAAGTAAGAATGTCCGTCGCTTGCCCCATCCGCATCCCCCTTTAGATAATTAACATCCTGTTACTCTTCATGGCTGGTCACGCGGAATACTTCGGCAATCGTGGTGAGTCCCGCCGCCACCTTCTGTAAGCCATCCTCTGCCATCGGAATCAATATGCCTTTATCCATGGCATACTTCATATATTCATTGTCTGAACGTTTGGCCAGAATCATCGAGCGAAGCTCATTATCGATGAGCAGCACCTCATGAATGGCCAGCCGCCCTTTGTAACCGGTACGGCCACAATCGCCGCAGCCTCTTCCTTTCGACAACAGGTCCACAACAATGCCATGGCGCCTCAAAAGTGACGCCTCTTCAGGCAGCGGATCGACCTTCTCACTGCATTTCGGACAAATCCGCCTCACCAGGCGCTGAGCCACGATACAGTTGACCGCCGAAGAAATCAGAAACGGCTCGACTCCCATATCAATCAAACGGCTGATGGAGCTAACGGCGCTGTTCGTATGCAGCGTGCTGAACACGAGGTGACCTGTCATTGCGGCTCGAACCGCAATTTCCGCCGTTTCCATATCCCGGATCTCACCGACCATGACAATGTTCGGGTCCTGCCTGAGGATTGCCCGCAGCCCTCTGGCAAAAGTAAGTCCGGTTACCGGATTGACCTGCACCTGATTGATCCCCTGGAGCTGATACTCTACCGGGTCCTCAATCGTAATGATGTTGACATCGTCGCGGTTAAGATGGGATAACGCCGAATACAATGTCGTCGTCTTTCCGCTCCCCGTAGGTCCGGTAATGAGCACAACGCCGTGCGCCATTTCAATGCCTTTCAGGAAAGCTTCCAAATTTTGTTCAGAGAACGCAAGCCTGCTTATTTTATGAAGGGAATTCCCCAAATCCAATATCCGCATCACCACTTTTTCCCCATGTACGGTTGGCAGTGTGGATATTCGGATATCTACCTTGCGAAATTCAATATCGAGCTCAACTCGTCCATCCTGAGGCAATCTACGTTCTGCAACGTTGAGATTGGCCATAATTTTGATCCGGGCAATAATAACGGCCTGCATATTAGGAGGCAATGTGCGCTCCGTCCGCATGATCCCATCCACCCGATACCGGATCCGGAAGCTGTCCTCCTGTGGATCAAAATGGATGTCGCTGGCACCGAACTGCACGGCTTGCGTAATGATCTGGTTCACCGTCTTGACGACAGGAGAATCCTCTTCCTCCAAGCCCTGCTCCGGTTCTTCTTCTCTGGACAGCAGGTTTTGGCTGATCTGCTCTATCGTCTCCTGTAATCCGTAATAGCGGTTGATTGCGCGCTGCAGCTCATCTTTTGAAGCAATAACGGGTTCAATCCGCAGGCCGGTAGCAATACGAATCTCATCGATCGCAAAATAATCGAGGGGATCAGCCATTGCCAAGATCAGCTTGTTTCCATCCACCCGCAGAGGCAGCACGCCATGCTGGTCAGCTAGCTTTTGAGGGATGAGTTGAATGACCTTAGGCTCAATCTTCTGCCTGTATAATTTGACATGCGGTATGCCAAGCTGGAACTCCAGAACCTCGATGAACTGCTGCTGTGATATGTATCCCTGCGTAATTAACACGTCTCCCAGACGCATCTTCATCTCCGATTGCTGCTTTAATGCCTGCTGCAGCTGTTCTTCGGTAATTACGCCTGTCTCGACTAACAGATCCCCAATCCGCTTGCGGGGTCCGATCATATGCATCACCCCTGCTAAATTTTCATGACTTATGATGCGCCAGAGTAAGATGATCCATGTTAATTATCAAGATAGCCTATGAAAATATAGTATACCATTGTCGAAATCTGTAGAAATATCCTTAAACAAAAACAGGTAATTAGCCATTCTTTGAAGTCCTATATCTCTTTGTAATAATAGTCTAACAGAACTAATTTTCTGAAAAAAGACCCAGTTTCTCTTTACCCTAAAATGATGTTGCTGAAACAGCATTTTCAAAGCTGTCCAGATGGCGCTCGAGTACCAATTTTTACACCTCTACATGCCTACAAAATAAATCTATCATGTGGAAGGTTGACATTTGCTTCATACAGGAGTATAAAAAAGTTAAATCAAACCATTCGTTGACGGGAACAAGTAAGCCCGAACGTCGCGATCTCCAGAGAGTCGGCAGCTGCTGAGAGCCGATGATCCGAGACGGGCCGAATATCCTCCCTGAGAATCCGAGCTGAAGTCGCTGCTTGCGTGTTAGAGTACGTGAAGCGGATGTATGGTAAGCCTCGGACGGGTGTCCGCCGTTACAGGGAACACGTATGACAGTACGTTGCTGAGTGCCGCAGATTTAGTTGGATGACTAACCGATGACGCGGAATAAGGGTGGTAGCGCGAGTATAATCTCGTCCCTGACTGGGACGGGATTTTTTTTAATTTTTAGAAGGGGGATACAACAATGGAGGAAAATAGCGGATACAAACAGGAGTCTGTACAGCAAATCAGTCTGGAGGAAATCGTTTTTGCGCAGCATCTGATCAAGGATACCGTGATCCGCACTCCGCTTCAGCACAGCCGTGTGCTGTCGGAACGTTACGGCTGCAATGTCCTTTTAAAGCGGGAAGATCTGCAGGTGGTCCGTTCCTTTAAAATCAGGGGCGCTTATCATTTGATAAAATCAATGCCTGCCGATAAATTGGCACGGGGGGTCGTCTGCGCGAGTGCGGGGAATCATGCCCAAGGCGTCGCCTATTCCTGTCAGACGTTAGGCATCCCCGGAAAAATCTATATGCCCAGCACTACGCCGCGGCAGAAGGTAAGCCAGGTCTCCTTCTTCGGCGGACAGTATGTTGAAGTCATCCTCGTGGGCGATACGTTTGACGATGCGTATGCAGAAGCGATCGCAGCCAGCGAGCGGGAGGACATGCCGTTCATCCATCCGTTCGACGATCCAAAAATTATAGCCGGCAACGGCACTATCGGCCTGGAGATTATGGATGCGATGGACGATGCGCCGGATTATGTTTTCGTAACGATCGGAGGAGGCGGGCTTGCCGCCGGCGTTGGCGCATATCTTAAGACGGTTCAGCCCAGTGTGAAGCTGATTGGCGTCGAGCCTGAAGGCGCACCATCGATGAAGGCTTCGTTGGAAGCAGGCGTGGTTACCCCGCTGGAGCAGATCGACAAATTCGTTGATGGCGCAGCCGTGAAAAAGGTCGGCGAGCTTACTTTCGAGCTGTGCCGCCATGTTCTGGACGATATCATCGTTGTGCCTGAAGGCAAGGTCTGCACTACGCTTCTTGACCTTTACAACGAGAATGCTATAGTCGCCGAACCTGCCGGCGCCCTTCCGATTGCGGCGCTGGAGCAGTATAAGGACCAGCTTGCCGGAAAGACGGTCGTCTGTGTAATAAGCGGCGGGAATAATGATGTGGACCGGATGCAGGAGATTAAGGAGCGTTCATTGGTATATGAGGGATTAAAACATTATTTCATGGTGAATTTCCCTCAGCGGGCCGGGGCACTGCGTGAATTCCTCGATGATGTATTAGGGCCCGGCGATGACATCACCCGTTTTGAATATACGAAAAAGCATAATAAAGACAACGGTCCTGCCCTCGTCGGCGTCGAGCTCAAGCATCGCAGCGACTATGAACCGTTAATCGACCGCATGAACAAAAAAGGCTTCCAGTTCCTCGAGCTGAATAAAGATCCGCTGCTGTTTAATTTGCTGATTTAAGTCGGTTGGGCACAGGGCCTCCCGGCCCTGAAGCGCCCTAAGCCCAAAAGCTGAATTATCGTGCATTTCTGCTCCTCATTTTAGTGGCATCCGTTTCGTTCGCATTGAATTATAGGCTGAAATAGGAATGACCCTTATCCTTGCTTCTTCGCAGAAAAAGCCCTGCCGGCGCAGGGCTTTCCTAATTTTTGAAACTCCCCGCCGTCCCTGTACGTTATGATAGTAAGAAGCGATCGATAGCGAATTTATGCCATGGCAGCTCCGTTGTCTCCATCTTTTTTGAATGTCCGTTTCAGCCTGGAATATAATGGAATAAATCTCCTGGCAGTTAAGGGGCACCTTACCATTATACGAAAGTGCAAAGGAGTCTGTGTGGTGAGTCGATTTCGCAGCCGATTGCTCGGACCGGAGATGCTTATGCTCTCCATTATCATGCTAATTGTAGAGTTCGTGCGCGGGGCTATACTGATCAGCTTCCTTCCGATCTATGGAGAAAAGGAGCTCGGCCTCACGCTCGATATCATTGGAATTGCGATCACGGCCCATTATTTGACGGATACCGTTTTAAAGTTAGGTATTGGTTATTTGCTCGACCGATTTTCCGTTCGTTTTATTGTCCATTTCGGCCTTTTGATTTGCTTGAGCGGTGTATTTCTGCTTGGCTATGCCGAGTTGCCCTGGGTGTTTATAACGGCTTCTGCTATATACGGAATCGGCATATCTCCGATATGGATCGTTTGTTTAATGAAGGTGACGGATGACAGGCGCGCCACCCAGATGGGATTTTTATATACGATCTGGTTTGTCGGTCTCGGTGCAGGACCGATTGTATGCAATATGCTGCTCGATTTTAATACGTCATTCACGTATTATTTACTTGTCGGCCTTTCCCTGCTGGGCTGGATGCTTTCCTTAATGATCAATTATCGGACAGCCCAAACCGTGCAGACGATTCCCTTCCTTAAGCAATTGGATATACTTAGAGATAAGCTGCGCCAGATGAAGCTGCTGCTGCCCGGCATGATACTGCAAACGACAGGCGCAAGCATGCTTGTCCCGATCCTTCCCAGCTTTGCTGAGAAGCAGCTTGGCATGACCCACACTCAATATTCTTATATTTTACTTGCAGGGGGACTGTTCACCGTTCTGGGACTTATGCCGATGGGGCGTTTATCGGACAAGCTGGGAGGGAAGAAATGGTTCCTCGTTACCGGGTTCGGCCTATTCTCCATCATTCTCTATCTGCTGACATGGAAGCCTCCAATATGGGAATGCATCGTTTTGGCAGCTATGTTAGGTTTATCTTATGCCGTTGTCCTGCCTGCTTGGAACGCGCTGCTTGCCTCCTATATCCCTTCCTCGCAGCAAGGGCTCGGCTGGGGCATGTTCTCAACCATCGAGGGCATTGGCGTCATGATCGGGCCGATATTAGGCGGCGTTCTTGCTTCGTCACGAGGCGAAACATCCGTTGTCTGGATTAGCGCCGTGTTATTCGGGTTAATCGCATTATTATACCTTTGCTTTCCTTTCCGCTCATTTCGTGGGGAGATTAACCGTATTTCTTGAAAAAGGATGGAATTAAATTCATGAGTCAACTACAAGAATGGATACGCGAAATTAGGCAAATAGATCCGGATCAGCTGCAGCAGACACTGGAGAGTTATTCCTCCTGGGGACCGCTTCCCGGGATTATAGCGCCCATGGTGGAATCCCTTCTGCCGTTTCTGCCGTTATTTCTCATCATCGCTGCGAATGCGAATATCTATGGTTTGGGACTTGGCATATTATATTCGTGGATCGGTGTCTCCGCCGGCTGCGTGCTCGTCTTTTGGCTCTCGCGCAAACTGGGAGGCCGCTTCGGGCTCTGGCTGCAAAGACGCTTTCCCAGCAGCTCGCGTTTCTTTCGCTGGATCGAACGGCGCGGCTTCACGCCGATCTTTCTGCTGGCCTGCTTCCCGTTCACGCCTTCTTCCTTGATCAACATCGCAGCAGGTCTGAGCACGGTTCCATTTCGAACGTTTACAATCGCAATCCTGCTCGGCAAAGCGGTGATGATCGCCAGTATTTCCTTATTAAGCTTCGATATTACAGATCTTATCTCCGAGCCATGGCGCATCGCTGTTGCGGCTATTGTACTTATCATGATGTGGCTGATCGGTAAACGGTTGGAGATCCGGTTTCAAACCTGACTTTATCACATTTTCTCCTTCATTCGCTCATAGCTTTCTTCCATTCGAGGCAGACTAATGCTGGAAATGCCAACCGACAGGCGAAAGGAGGAAGATGTCCTCATGTCCGGCACATACCCATCCGACAAACAAAAAGCGGCGAGAAAAGCCCAGTCGATCGCGGATCGTACAGGCGTGAACAAGGAAAAGGCCAGCGACCTGCAATCCGATGCCGACCGCGCTGCCGTTCCGAAACACGGCCTGTAAGGGTCCTGACATCATTCCAGAAGGAGGCGCACAAGCATGAGCGATAAGCATAGCGAGATGAATCCGGTGTCTGGCGAGAAGGTTGAGGTTGACGGGATCTATCAGACCGAATGGGGCCGTGAAGAAGAACTGAAACGCGGCGAACGGTTTCCTGCCGATCCGATACTCGGCAATACCGAATGGGATCTCAAAGAGCTGAGCTACGACAACCATCATGAAGGGCGAACCGACCCTAGGCTTGTTCCCAAGAAAGAAGACCCGACGAACAAAAATTTATCCAGCCCCAGAGGGCACATCGATCGCGGGGATAAATAAGAAAAGACCCGGCAAGCCGCAGTTGCGCTTGACCGGGGTTTTTCTTATTTATCGACTCGCAGGTCCGTACGCTGCTGTACCTGTTCAATCAATCTCTCCAGCCTGCGGAGATGATAGCCATATTCCAGCAGGGCAGCACCGACGAATACTAATCGCTTGCGCTCCTCGGGCTCATCGCTCCAATAATCCACAAGCTGCTCCTCAAACCCTCCCCCAAGCTGTTCATCCGGCACAATACTCACCCCAGGCTTCATCTTATCCTCAGCCTTCAGCAGGATGTGCTCATGATACTTGGTTAACTCCTCGATCTGGTGGTCGAATTCTTTGGCCCATTCCAGCGCCCCCGGCGCGGAGAAATAGTGCTCCTCCACAACATCGAGCAGGTCAGCGCCCTTTTGCAGTGTTTTGATCATTTGCTTGGAGACGATAAGCTGCCTGGCCTGATTGAGCTTGCTGAGCTTCGTAACCGCCCTCTCTTCCTCAAACAGCCGGTAACGCTCATCCAGCTTGCGCAGCATATCGTGCAGCTTTTCTTTTTCCTCATGATGGATCTGTTCCTTCATTTCGTTGGAAATCGCAGTGCGCAGCAGCAGTGACAGCTGATCGAACGCTTGATGCACCTGCTCGGTGAACTGTCGTCTGGGGCGCGGCGGGAATAACAGCACATTAACGGCAAATGCTGAGCCCATACCGCTAAACACCATCGCCAGCCTCTCAAGCGCAAATAACCATCCTTCTCCATGGGCTTCCATTACCGCAACTACCGTGACCAGCGTCAATCCAATTGCACTCTCCATTTTCAGGCGCATGTTGACTAAGATCACCACAATACAGACGAGGCCAACAGCAATCGGCGTACTACCGAACAGCCTGACGGCAGCCAACGCGATCGCCGCTCCGATCAGGTTTGCTTGCAGTTGATCCAGCATTTGCTTCCAAGAACGATAGATCGATGGCTGAATGGTGAAGATGGCCGCAACTGCGGCAATGATCGGGGAAGGAAACCGCAGCAGCTCGCTAACAAAGATGGCCAGCGCAACTGCTAAGCCTGTTTTCAATACACGAGCGCCGATTGTCATAGATGTAAACCTCCCGCAGCCGGCTGGATGAATCCAATTATCTCAGCACGGCCCTTGATGTTATTGCCTGACGTATATTATAGCCGATTCCCCGCAGGAAAACATCGTGAGATAAGCAGAAGCATCTGTCCCGATCAATCTTGTACCGTTAATTTCCTCCACGAAAGCGGCTGATTGGGGTCACCTTCGGAGCTGCGCTTTCTTCCTCGGCAGGGACATATTCCGCATAAGGAAGTGTAATTTCGAATGTCGTACCGATGCCAATCTCACTGTAAGCTTTAATACTCCCCTGATGGTTATCTGCGATTTTATAACTGACCATCAACCCTAGCCCTGTTCCTTTGTCTTTTGTCGTATAAAATGGCTGTCCCATCTTGGATAATTGCTCTTCGGCAATTCCCGGACCCTGGTCTGTAATTCGTATAACCACTTCATCTGCTTCCCGCGTACAGCGGATATGTATTTTACCGCCTTCGCTCATCGCCTCGATCGCATTATTCAGGACGTTAATGAAGACTTGTTTGATTTGGTTCTCCACGCCGCGTACCCACAAAGGAGAAGGATTATATTGCGTTTCCAGTTCGATATTATGCAGCATCGCTTGTCCTTCAAGCAAGGTAACGGTATCCCCCATGGTTTTTCTCGTGTCAATATAGGCCAGATCATAGATCTGCGGCTTAGACAGCATGAGCAGCTCGCTTACGATAGATTCAATACGGCTCAGCTCTGATTTCATGATATCGTAGTAGTTCTTGGTGGCGCATCGTCCGGATGTAATGAGCTGCAGAAACCCTTTAAGCGACGTCAGCGGATTGCGTATTTCATGCGCGATTCCTGCGGCAAGCTGTCCTGCTACATACAGCTTTTCCGAATTAATCAAAAGCTCTTCATTCTTCTTGCGTTCCGAGATATCGCGAATAATGATCTGCACTGCGGGCTTGCCGGCCAAGGCCGTCCTCGTCTCCACTACCTCCGTATACAATAACTTTCCTTTTACCGTATACCACTCCTGCTCCACCGGACCGTGCGAAATCTCGGGTTCCAGCGTGCTCAGCCGCCTGAGCTGCACACTGTGATAATTGGGATGAAGAAAAGTATAGATCGATTTGCCGATTAAATCTTCATCTTGCTCCGCTTCGAACATCCGCATGCCGGAACGATTCACATATTTCCACTGTCCTTCACAACATATTGCAATCATGTCGATTGAATTCTCGACAAGCAGTTTATATTGCTCTCCGACTTGCTCAAGACGCTTGTTAGCCATCGCTGTCATGAGACTGAAGCCGATTACCATCAGTATCCCGATGCCCAGCATCGCGACAAGCATCGTTTGATTGTCACTAAGCCGATCAGCCGTCATAATCTGCGTATATTCGATAGCAACAACTTCGATCGCAATAAATTGCATCACCAGCATCGAGCTTCCGAGCAGCAAGCTGCAAATTAAATTACTGCTCCGCTCTTTCAGCTCGAACAAATAATACGCGCCGAATGCGCACGCCCAACTCAGAATAAACGATAGGAGAACCAAGCCACCGTGAAGTTGATATCCGTTTAATGGCACCGAGAACATACTGACAAAAAACAGGCCGCACGTGGCGACTGATATCAAAAAACTAGCGGCAAGCACTCTGATTAACGAATGCATCCCGCTTCTTAGCAGGAGAAAGGACAGAAAGGACAGTCCCGTCCCGATCAGTAGCAGCAATGACATCTTGACATCAATGATAACCATCGTATCCGAAGCAAGCATGATCAAGAAATGGACGGCCGATACACCAAGTCCAAATACCGCAGCACCGCCAAATAACCAATATCGCTGTCCTGACCGATTCCACTGTTTAAAATTACCGATTAACTGAAACGTCGTATAAGAAGACAATACACTAATCGTCAATGACAACAACGTAAACAAACAGTTGTCGGTGCCGAAATGATCCCTCATTCTTTCCCTCATCTACGCATGAATTAAATAACAAATGTTAAAATTCGACAATTTTACGTAAAATCCTTTTTTATACGTATTTTTATGACAATTCTCTTAATCTGCTTATATATTCAATATGTACTGCTATTCGGGTATAATGGAGCGACAATAATCTTGTGTTAACATTAAAGGAGGATTTATGGGTAACCTTGTGAAAGAGTTCAAAGAATTTGCCGTAAAAGGCAATGTGATTGACTTGGCCGTCGGCGTGATCATTGGAGGTGCATTTGGAAAGATTGTTACCTCGTTGGTTAATGATATTATCATGCCCCCATTCGGGAAGCTGCTGGGTAACGTGAACTTCGCCGATTTGTTCATTAATCTGGAGCCTGAGCGGCGGTTAGAGAACGGCGAACCGATCACTTCACTGGCGCAAGCCACTGGAGCCGGAGTGCCCGTTATTGCATATGGCCAATTTATTAATATCACCATCAACTTCCTCATCGTTGCCTTCTGTATCTTTCTGTTTATCAAAGGCATTAATTCCTTGCGCCGTAAAAATGAAGAGGCTGAAAAACCGCCGGCGGCGCCAACTGAAAAGGAATGCCCGTACTGCTTATCCAAGGTTCCGGTTAAAGCTTCACGCTGCGCACACTGCACATCCCATCTCGTGGAAGAGAAAGCCTGAGCAATGGAGATCTTCGATATTTATGATGAACAGATGAATCCGATCGGTACGGCAAGCCGGGCTGAGGTGCATAAGCTCGGACATTGGCATCAAACATTTCACTGCTGGCTCATACGGCGGGATGGATCCCGCCGTTACGTCTGGTTTCAACTCCGGCAAGCCGGAAAGGATACCTATCCGGACCATTACGATATTACGGCTGCAGGACATCTCAGCGCCGGTGAGACCGTCAGAGAGGCCGTTCGGGAAATTGAGGAAGAGCTCGGATTAAGCGCTGACTTTGAACAGCTCGTTCCGCTCGGTCAATATCGCGAGGAATCCGCCTCGGAAGCCGGCGGCGTCCCATTCATCGATCGTGAACTGAGCCATGTATTCGGCTTGGTCTGCAAGGTTCCTCTTGTTTCATTGAAGCTGCAGGCTGAAGAAGTCGCCGGCGTTTACGAAGCGGAACTCGAGGATATGATCGCCCTCTTCGAGGGACGTATATCCGAAGTAGGCGCCCAAGGCGTCGAGCCTGCCGCGGACGGACAACTGCAGCTCGCGCAGCGGACAGTAACCGCCTCCCGCTTCGTTCCCCGTGAATCTTCCTATTACGCCGGGATCTTCCGCTCGCTTGCGCAGCTCGGCTAACTCGCTTGGCTTAGTCACACACTCCCCGGCCGCAATCTTTTCCCCTCTCTATTATTCTGGTATAGATTTCACCGCTTCTGCCTAGAATAAGAGTAATAGAGGAGGGGATTACCGTGGCTTATTTTTTACTTCTAACGATCTCTTTACTTCCACAGGCATTTATTTGTGCCGTTCTCCATGAAGCTATACGAGTAAAATCCAAACATCTGAAAGAGCGATTAAAAGATAGAGACTGACCTTTGAATGGTTTCCTTGCTATCGGGAGATTATATTATCAATCTGATCTGGAGGATTTGTTCCCATGGATATTAACACGGACAGTTACAAAGTCGCCCCGATAAACGATTACGAACGAGCTATTGAAATCATCAAACAAGCCGAAGCGTCAATTGCCGAATTAACAGGTAACCCTGTAACCTTGATCGCGTATGAAAAAACCGAGGAATGAATCCGCGTCTTCTTCTATTCCAAATGTCGCCAAGCTGCATAGCCGGGCTTGCGCCCGGCAACAAGAAAAAGACGCGGTTCCAATATTCGGAACACCGCGCCGTGACTGATTATATATGGTGCTGATAAAGGGATTCGAACCCAATCAACAAGAGAAAAATATATAATTTCCCCCAGCTTCATCTATACGATTCATCTGCCTATAAAGCGGGTAATGAGTATAAAAAGAAGCAGGGGGAATGTTGATGGCTTATCAAAAGCTGCTTGTCGCATACGATGGCTCAGAACAGTCAGTTCGGGCATTGAAAACCGGGATGACAATGGCGCTTGGCTGGAATGCCTCATTAGAAGTGCTGCATGTTTACGATATACCGGTTATGATCGTGGGAGAAGCGATGATCCCGCCGCCTGTTGAAAATTCAGTGGCCATGGTTGAAGAAGCCGAGCATTGGGCAGCCGAGGCCAGGTCGATCATAGCAGCTGAACCTGGAATCCAAGCGGAAGTGACCGTATTGCAAGGTGATCCAGGCAAGCAAATCCTCGAGACGGCAGCCGAAAAAGAAATCGATCTTATTATTATCGGATCCCGCGGACTAAGCGGCCTCAAGGAACTCTTCGTTGGCAGCGTAAGCCATTATGTGATTCAGAACTCGAAGGTCCCCCTTCACGTGGTTAAATAATAACAAAGCAACCCCCGCCAGTTGGCTCGAGGCCACTGAAAAAGTCCTTTAAACAAAGAAGGTACCGTCCCTCAAATACATTGAGAGAG
>NZ_BMGR01000020.1 GCF_014640295.1 Paenibacillus abyssi
TCTCTCAATGTATTTGAGGGACGGTACCTTCTTTGTTTAAAGGACTTTTTCAGTGGCCTCATTCTTACTGAGGGGGTGTATCTTTCTACATCAAAGGGACTTTTCAGTGGCCTCGATTGCTCCGGGGCGTTGCCGGATTACCGGCTTGTGTACCATTCTGTCAAAATCTCGCCTGCCCGCTTGCCGTAAATATCGAACCCGCGGTTCGTCTTCGCCTCCGACAGCGGGTACAGGTTCACGCTCCAGTCCCACCAGAAGAAACCGCCGAACCACGGCTGATCCCAGAATACCTTGAGGACAGAACTGTAGAAGTTGGCCTGCTCCTCTTCGTCGTACGGCAGACCGCGGTGCATATAATCCCAGGGCATCGTCGCGCAGCCGTGCGCGCTTCTGCAGCCAATTTCCATGAATACGACCGGCTTGTTGAACTTTCTGTGCAGCCGTTCCATTTTCTCGCGGACCGGCAGCCACTTGGCGATCATGTTCTCCTCGGTGTCGCCCGGCACGCTGCCGACCGGATAATACGCGCTCGTACCGATGACGTCCACCTGGTCGAACCACGCGACGCCTTCTTCTTTACCATGGTTGGCGTTATAGATCAGTGGGCCCGAATAAACTTCTCTCACGCGCGCAATCGTATTCGTCCACCTGGCCGTCTGCGACTCGGTCTTGAGCATCTCGCAGCCGACACAGAACATTTCGCAGCCTAATTCTTCGGCCAGCTCGGCATAATGAACGAGAAAGTTCGTATAAGATTCAAACCAGCGGTCCCAGTAGGAGGGGCCGCCGCTTTCCTCCTCCGGAAATCCGATATGCGCCCGCCAGATGCCGTCGTGTGAATTGACCACGGGCTTGAGGCAGATTTTCAGCCCATTTTGTCTCGCTTCGCGCACAGCGGCCTCGATGTCGCGGTCCGTTACGGTATAGCCGTAGTCGAACGGAATCTGCGTCGAATGCACCGTCTCCTGCCAGGTCCAGAACGACAGCGCGATCCATTCGCTTCCGGTTTCCTTCAGCCTGCGCATGGAGTCCGCCGCGGCTTCCGTTCGATAGTCGCCGCGCTTCGAGCCCCAGCCCCATGTCATACCCCTGATGAACAATCTTTCCATGCCGTCCCTCATTTCGGTTTGATCCTGCTGCCGCTTTCGATTTTGGAGCGATTCGATTATACCACGCTATCCTGACGCCCGAGCGCCCTGCGGATGCTGAGCTCCAGCGGAGAGTAATCCGCTTCGTTCTCCCTGTTGAGGTTGAGCCGCTCCTTCACCGGCGTCGTGCGGTTGCACATAAACCGGGGAACGCCGATCAGGTTCTGGGAGGACGAATGGTACAGGAACGGATGGCAGAGAATCGCATCGCCGGGTCCGCCTGTCGTCTCTAGCACGCGCAGCGTGAAGCCGTCGGCATCGGTGTAGTCATTGTTCATGAACTTGTCGAGTCGCTCCGTAGCGATTTCTTCGGTCGACTTTCCGTCCGAACGCCCGGTAGACTGCGCTTCCTGGTCGGCATAGATATCGCCGCCCTCCTTGTTCGCCCTCTGATCCGCGCCGGTCAGCTCGCGCAGATACGGATGCTCGCGGTTCAGCAGACGGATTGCCTCCCCCAGCTCCAACCCCTCCGGATGGCCTTCCAGGAACCGGGCTACAACCTTGTGCGAGCCTTCCACGATAAACGTGCCGCCGCCCTGATGCGCGATGTCGGAGAACAGGCACAGGCACAGCAGTCCCTGCTCCGGGCTGTCGATGTAATGCTTGAAGTGGATGCCGTCCCAATGCCAGCCGTTCACCGGAACCGTCCACGGCTGGTCGGCGTCCAAGAAGAAGTTGACGGGCCACCAGCCGAATCCGCTCAGCTGCTTAGTCTCACCGTATACAGTGCGGTTCGCCCAGCGGCCGTGTCCGATCAAATCTTCAATGGCGTCGCCGAGCCGAGCGCTATTGCAGCGCTCGAAGTCCGGCGTCAGGAACGTTTCGTTGATCCGAACCATCGGCTGCGTCCACGTTGCTTTGTCGTCCCGGCGTACGCTGCTGCGCTTTTCAACCTCGGTCCACAGATAATCCTGAGCCGCCAATGCGTCTTCCCGGGCGTATGCCCCTTCGAGCTTCACCCAGCCTTTCTCGATGAAATGCTCGACCTGCTCTTCCGTCAGCACTTTGTAAGTCATGGTCCGTTTCCTCCTGTTATTCGTAATAGGTAGCGGTGAAAAAGATTATTCTATGAGACGCTGGGCAAAAAGGTTCACCATACTTTCCGCAACACCAGCTAACAGTCCCAAGAGCGCGTGGCGGAGCGGCTATTCAACTTGACGTTACGTCTTGTCCGGCAGAGGATAGACGGTAAGATCCGGCAATTCGTCAAGTGTCACCGTAAGCGGATGCCCGTAAAACTTGAGCAGCATTTCCCGCTCCGTGTATTGCTCGCCGACGACCCATTCACCGTCTGCGTCTCTCAAACATACGAAGTCGCCGTACCATGTGCAGTTCCACGCCCAGGGCGCGCCATCGCCGACCATCTTGTCAGGGTCCGGCAGCGGTCCGTTCTCCGACAGGGCAATAATTTTATTCGCCGCCGTATAGTCCAGAGCTTGGCGAAACCGGTCGACATTAGAAACGTACGTCCGCTCCGGCGGGTAGATGTCCTCTCCGATAATGTCGACATATTCGTCTCCCGGATACCAATCTTTATGCTGACCGTTCCATACCCAGACCAGGTTGTTAAGCCCGTGCAGATTCGTCAGCCTCTCGTACATGGTGATCCACAGCTTGACACAAGGCTCAGGCCCCTGAGCGCCCCACCAAAACCAGCCGCCGGACGCTTCGTGCAGCGGCCGCCACAACACGGGAATCCCCTCGTCCTGCAGGCGCCCCAAATTGACGGCAATCGCGTCGATATCGCGCATCAGAAGTATATAGTCTTCGGATGACTCGTCGTTCATGGCTTTGGCGATATCGAACGTCGTTGCCGTCGTATAGAAGCCCCGGTGCCATCCATTGTCCGGCTCTTCATCAATCAAATCTTTCGGCGGGTTCCAGTGCCAGCAGAACGTGACGATCCCGCCGCGTTTCCACCATTCGATCGCAAGCGGCGTGTCGGTTGGGACAGCGCCGCGTTCGACGCGGGACGGCGAATCGTTCATGAAGTCGAAGCCGCCGACTGCCGGGTATTTCCCGGTTTCCCGAAAAATAACATCCATCTCGGGCGTCGAGACGACGCCGTATTGCTGTCCGGTCAGCGTCCGTTTTCCGTAAATGCTGCACAAATAGGCCATCAGCCGTTTTGCGTTGTCGCTTGCCGCCGGATTGACAAGCTTCGGCTCGACCGTTAATCTCCCTTGCAAATGCTTCTTCATTTCATACGCTTCCTTCCCTTATATGCTTGAAAATAAAGCGGTTCTCGTAGAGCCGCGCTGCGCTTCGAACCGCTTCTTCTTCCGGTTTATTCCGGCCGGTCAGCCGACGACGCCGGTGCGCTCGACGCTTTCGACGAAATAACGCTGAACGAACAGATACAAGATGATGAGCGGCGCAATGGCCAGCAGAATTCCGGTATCGACGATCATCGATACATGGTTCGGATCCGCACGCGCCTCGGTTCCCTCGATGCCGAGCAGGCGGGGAAGAAACTGATTGACGTCGGCCGGGAACGACGCGATCTTAACCGCCATCAAGTTACTATCGCTCATGAACAGCGACGTATAGAACGTGTCGTTATACTGCCAGACGAAAGAGAACAGCACAACCGTGATGATCGGCGGAACCGCGTTCGGCAGCATGATGGTGAAGAACGTGCGCAAGCCGCCCGCACCGTCGATGAGTGCCGATTCTTCGATCTCCTTAGGCAGTCCTCTGAAGAACTGCCGGAAGATATAAATGTACAGGCCTGATTTCAACCCGATGGCGAATGCCGAAGTGATGAGAGAAGGCCAATACGTGTTCAGCAAATTGATGCCTTCCCTACCTGTAAAAAGCTTTACAAAACCGAGCACATCAAATGCCCGGAAATGGAGGTACATAGGTACCATGAGCGTGCTGGACGGAATCAGAATGGTCATTATGACGAGCGCAAACAGAATATTGCTGCCTGGAAAAGTAAACCGAGCGAATCCGTAACCCGCGAGGGCACAAGACGCAGCGGCCAGAACAGTCGTCGACAGGACGAACAGCAGCGTGTTCTGAAGCAGGGGCCAGTAGTCCAGAATGCCCATCGCCAGCTTAATGTTCTCCATCGTATAGTGAACGGGAACCATATAAATCGTAGGGTCGTAAATATCGATCGGAGCTTTGAAGGCGACCGATATTTGTTTCAGGATCGGAAGCAGAATGACAAACGAGATGCCGAGAATCAGGATGTAGCGGAAAATCGACCACAACAGCTCGACGCTCTTGTTTCGAGCACGCTGGTACCGAAGCAGGACGGCTTCGTTTTCGCTTATTTTGGCGGACATTGCCAACCCCCCTCTAGGTACGTCAGTTATAGTAGAACACCCTTCTGGAAATAATGACGCCGACCACGACCAGAATGATACTGACGATGATCGTATACATCCATGCCATCGCCGCGCTAAGCCCAAAATTTTGGGACGTGAACGCTGTTTCATAAATGTACTGCGTCACTTGGCTGTCAGCGAACGAATCGATGATCGTATAGATTACGTTAGTCAAAATAAGCGGACTGACCATAGGGAACGTAATTTTCCAGAACGACTCATACGCGGTTGCGCCTTCCATCTTCGCGACCTCGTACATCGTCGAAGGAACCGATTGCAGTGCGGCCAGGAAAATCAGGATCTGGACGCCCGAGCTGCGGATAATCTCATAGATCCGGTTAACGGCCGTTACGATGTAGTCGATAAACCAGAGCGGGATGCCGCCGTTGTCGAGAATGGCCGCGAGAATCATCGGATCGAAGCCGTTCTGCTGTTCGCCAAGCTCCTGCGCAATCTGGGAGCTTCCGGTCAGCTGAATCAAGCCTGCGGACTGCGCCGCCGCAATTGCACCTGACGCGAGAATAACCGGCAGGAAGAAGATCGCGCGCGCCAGCGGCCGTCCCTTGAACTTCGAATTCAAGAGCGTAGCCGCGAACAGGCTGAAAAACAGGATCATCGGCACGTTGTATGCCATTTCGGAAACGGATTGCGTCAAGATCCGGTTAAAGTTCGGATCGACCCGCAGCGCATTATTGTAGTTATCGAGACCGGTAAAGTTCAGCTCATACCCATTAGGAGCCACTTTCAGTTCACTGAAGCTGAATTGCATGGACTGAACGAACGGCGTCACGAACAGGAAGAGGAATCCGAGCAGCCACGGCAGGATGAAGAAAATCCCGAGAAATGCCCGCTTCTGTGTCAATGTCAGACTTCTCTTGATCAATTGCCATCACCGCCTACCGAGAAGTATTTCGCTTCGACCGCCATGCCGTTCACCGTCACCGGCTTGTCGGTATAGTTGACGTATACCGAGACACCGTTGCCATAGCGCACCTCGACGACACCTTCCTGATGTGCGATATGATCGACGATCGGCTGAGAACGCAAGCCGCCCAGCGCCTCGTTCGCCTTGGCGTACATGTCCGCGGCGGCGTCGATCCAATTCGTGTACTCCGTCGAGAAGAAAATGTCGAACGCCGTAAACTTCAACTCCGAAGACGATTCGTGCGACCACAAGAAGTGCGGCGCCGCGCCATACTCGATCCAACGAAGCAGATGGTACTGCAAATCCTGCTCATCGTTCAAGTTGACTGGCGGGCCCGCATAGTCGATGTAGCCGTGAACGACCATTTGGTAGAACGGAACGGTATCATCGACAATATTGAAACCGCTGCCTTCCATCGGTACGTTAATCAGCTGGTCGGCATACGGAAGTGCATAAGCGTTTCCGCCGGTTACCATCAGGTTCGGAAATTTCCCCTCCAGCTTGCCGAGCTGTTCCGTAACGATATTTTTCGCCGTCTCGCGGAAGACGACCCGGTTGGCGCGATAATCGGCATGGAGCAAATCTCCGAGGTCGCGGAGCGAGACGGAATCGATCTTGTAGTCGTCGTAGCCGGCAATGAACTGATTGACGAAGTACGGAAGCTTGGCCGGCGACAGCAGCCAGTAGGTGCCGAGATCGTAATCCATCGTATTGAACGCCCGGTTGTACGGTGTCCGCGCGGCTTGCTCACGGGTAATGAACCGGGCCGCGTCGGAGGCGGGCTTAAACGCGAAGCTGTCGCGCAGCACATGCTGGAACGCTGCGTCCGGATACAGCTTGCCGCCGGACTCTTCCAGCTTCTCGGCCAGCGCGTGTAGCTCCGTCTTGCTTCCAAGCTTCCCTTCGATATCTACGCTGGCAGGGAGGGAATGCTTCATGCCGCCGTTAAACCAGCCGAGATAACGCATCTGCACGTTCGAAATCCCTTTTTCGTCCAGCACATCCGCGATTTCGCCGGCTTGTTCGATCGTCGTCATCGGCACGAGCCCTTTGTAGGGCACACCCAGGAACGATTTGCGCTTGTCGACCGCACCGAGCACGTCCACGTAGAACGGAAGGCCGCCTTCGGCTTCGACCGGAGTCAGCTGGCCGTCCGCCGCAAGCCGCTCGCGGTACTTCCTGGCCATACCTGCATACGTGGCATCCGAACCGGACAGAAAGTCGTACCGGAGCTGAATATCGCCGGTATAGCGCGCTTCGGACAAGAGCTGAATTTCATCGACCTCGTTGCCTTTATACAGCTCCAGCTCGTCCTCGCCGCGAAGCGCGAAGCTCGCATAGATATTGTTGTACGAATTTTGCCGTCCGCCGATGTCGGCTGTAATGTTTGCGATCGATTCGCCTTTCTCGATTTGCGCGAACCATGCGTTGTCGCCGGATTTCAAGCCGAATACCGGTAGACGGGCATTCTCCGAAACTTGACCGCGCCGGCCGCTATTATCGTTATAATCGTCGCCGTATACACGCTGCGCGTAAACTTCGGCATTCGACTTCCCGTTGTTCAAATGGATCAAACCGCCCGATCCGTCGGGCACCAGCATGTAGCCCTGCTCGTCAAGGCCAGCCGCTCCGAAGAAGTTCAGCAGCTCGAGGTTCCTTATTCTGTAGCCTTCGCTTTCCGCCATCTGCCCTGCCGGCACGTTCACGACGAAGCTGTCGCCGTCGAGACGGTATTCGATGACGACCCTGAAATTCGGTTTTTCTGCGGCTCCGGCGCCGATGCCGTTTTCCTCATTGTCGAACGCGAGATCTTCATCGGTGTAGCCTGCTTTGGCGAAGACGTCCAGCACACGCTGAAGCACGAGCGCACGCGAGACCGCCGTGTCCAGGCGCTCCAGCACGTCGGGATTCGTATCCGACGGAAGATACGCCCTGTTAATCGTCACCTTAGCTTGGTCGTCCAGCTTGCTTAACACCTTCTCTTCCATCCGCTGCTTGCTGATGAACTTCGGCAGCGCGTCGATGCCGAGCGACATGTCGCCGATCGTGTAGGTAAGGCGAAGGCCGTTCTCGATTATCTCGGCCTTAAACTGTTTGTTCAGGATCGAATGCGCATAGTTGGTGAACGTACCGAGCGTCCCGATGCGATCGCGGTAGTTGACCGTTACCTGAGAGGACAGCAGCTCCTTTTCAAAAGGGGAAGCTTTCATGTCCTCGTTCCGCGTCTCCGGATTCGTCCGCCATACTTTCCCGCTCTTTTTGTCCACGACGGCAATTTCGGTTGTTTCTTCATGAAAATACATGGCCAAGGCATCCGTCTCGGCGGCAAGCTTCATGCCCGGAACAGCGCTTCCGGACAAAAACTTGGCTTCAGAGCCGGCGGCCGGCTCCGGCGTCGACACGACATAGGTGGAAATGCTGACGGCCGGGGCTCCTTTGGTCAGGATGACGTAGAGCAGTACGCCGATACCGGCCACCGCGACACAAGCCAGCACCGCATAAAGTTTGTTTCTTCTGTTCACTGGTGCGGCCCTCCTTTACGTACGGAATATTAGTTCGCGGTAGATATCATAGATGAAGTACCAAATCTGAGCCCCCAGGCTAATGGCCAGCGTGCCCAGAAATACGAAGATCCCCATGGCGATGACGGTCAGGATCATCGTGATGACCGTCTTCGAAGCCGTATATTGATGTACCGTCATAATGCCGACAAACAGCAAATAAATGAACCAGATGCCGGCAAAGCTGTTCATCATATAATAGAAGGCCGTTTCCTCCGACACCATGATCCGGCTGATGAACGTCATCGGCAGGTTGAGCAGAATAAGCGGCAGCAAGGCATAGCCTGTCGCCATCACAATTTCCTTAAATTTTCCTTCACCTTCCATCAAGGTTGTAATCGACCAGTTCGCAACGCAGAACAGGAAGAAGGGCAGCAGCGTGTATATGATATCGTTCAGGCTGTTCAGGTCGCGCGGATCATAAAAGTTGACGAGGAAGCCTGAAAACTGCTTCTGGAGAATCAACGTTAGGATCAGCAGCGCGAGAATCGTCAATACGACCCTGACCTTCCCCTTCCGCTCGTATTTCATATCCCAGAACCCGTCGAACGGGTGGAAGATGACATGGAGAGGAAACTTAACAAAATCACGCTTCACGTCTATCACTCCTTCTCACCCTGACTTTCCTCGCGATCCGATAGGCAACGAAGGCGGCGATAAGCACCATCAAGGTCGTCATAAAATTACCGAACTGCTCCTGCATGACTTCGCGGCGGTATCTTTTGAAGGCCGTCGAATAATATTTACGGTGCATGCCGAGTTTGAAATACGCCATCGCTTCCTTGTTCTTTTTCTCCATGAGCAGCGACCGGCCTATACCGAGATAAGCGATATCGAAGTTCGAGTTCAAGCGGAGCACATCTCTCCATATATCGACCGAACGGTCGGTATTTCCGTTGTAATGCTCGATGGTCGCTTCGGTGACGAGTTTTCCGAATTGCGTGGGCTTAAAGACGACGATATTGTTCTTGCCCCGGTCAAGCACAACGAGCTTATCGCCGGCCCGTTCGACCGCTACCGGCGTATTGAAGACACCGAGCTGCGTCCCCCGTCCGCCGAAGGCGTACAGCAGCTCGCCTTCATCGTTGTACGTGAACAGCCGGGCGCGCAGGGAATCGAGCGCGACATACATGCCGTCGCCGAGCACCTTGATGTCAACCAGTTTGGACGGACCCGAGTTGTTCCCGAGTCTCCGGTAGCGGATATCCCCCCTTGGCGGATAATAGCCGAATCGTTTCAGGACATCCTGTCCGGACGGGTTGAGCCGCTTGATCGTTTCGGTCGAGTTGATATCGACGGTCGTTGCATAGACAAATCCTTTGCTGTCGATATCGACACTCGCAAATTCCGTCGGAATGAACAGCTGCATCTGCGCTTTCTGCGCGTCTGTCGCCAGCGTCCGCCAGAGCCGGTCGGCCGGGTTCGTCGACACTTTGATCGTGCCCACATAGCCCAGGAACCGCCCTTTCTCGTCGAACTGCATGATGCCCTCATACATCCCCCGCGCGACGACAAAGATCCGGCCCGCCTTGTCTACGGTTACCTTGAGCGGGACGAATTTGAAGCCTTGCGGCAGAATTTCCGACTGGGGATTATTCACGACCCGGATCAGCTCGCCTTCGTTCGTCAGAACGACGACGCGGCCTTTGTCTGTATCGGCGACGTAGATCTCCTTCTTATCCGATACGAAAATGCCGGACGGGTTCGCGAACTTGTTCTCCGTCCCGTCGATGTCGAAGCTTTCAATCGTCCGAATCACCCGCCATTCGTTGTCGAGAGCGATGATCCGCGCATTCCCGCTGTCCAATATGTAAATGAATCCGTCTTCCGTGACGAAAAGGTCGTTCGGTTGATTGAAGCTGCCCACGCCAAGGCTTTGACCCGAAATGGCTTTCTCAGGGACATACGGCGCCGGCAACGGCACCGAATCTTCATAATAGTTGTAGGTGTATGCCTCATACGGCGTTGCGGCGGAAGCGGCCGGCGACGCTGCGGTCGCGAGCATGGAGACGATCGCCGCCAGCACAAGCGCTTTTTTTAATTTCACGGACGATCCCCCTTAGTCTTTCATGCCGGATGTCGCCATCGTCTCGATAATGCGGCTCTGCGAGAAAATGAACAGCGAAATCGGCACGCTCATCAAGATCAGCGCGACTGCTGCGCCAACGCCGGCACGGGCAATGCCGCCCTGAATGATTTGATTGGACGCATAATGGAGCGTTTTCAATTGCTCGCTGTAGATGAAGCCGTTGCCGTCCGTCCCCCACAGCAGCTGGAACAACAAAATCATCAGTGTGAGCCATGCCGGCTTGACATTGGGCATGACGACCTGCCAGAAAATGCGGTATTCGCTCGCGCCGTCGATTTTCGCCGCTTCCAAGAGCGAATCCGGCAGCTGCTCCATGAATTGCTTCATCAAATAAAGGCCAAGCGGGTACGCGAATGCCGGTACAATGACCGCCCAGTACGTATCGATAAGGCCGATCCACGACATGATCATGTAGTTCGGAATCGACGTTACGGCGCCGGTGAACATGAGCGACAGGACGACCGTCTGGAACAAAGTCGCTTTACCGGGAAACACATGCTTCGCAAGCGGATAGGCCGCCGCCGATGCCAGAATGACGTGTCCGATCACGCCCATCCCGGTAATGAAGAACGTATTGAAAATATAACGCGAGAACGGCACCCACGATTGGCCAAGCAGCGTCATGAGATCGACGAAGTTTGTGAACGTAGGGTTACGCACGAACAGGGTCGGCGGAAACAGGAAAATTTCGTCGAGCGGCTTGAACGCCGCGTTGATCGCGTAGACGAGCGGCAGCGCCATGAATGCGCCGACGACCGCCAGCAGCACAAACAGCGAGAAACTTCCCATGAAAGACCGGTTGACGCGCTTTTTTCGCATCGAAAGGATGTAATTCATGCGATTATTCCCCCACCTTCCTGAGCAGTCGTTGGATCACCAGGTTCGTGCCGAGCATGATAATGAACAGCACGGTCGCGATCGCCGAAGCATAGCCCATCTCGAAGCGGATCGTGCCGAAGTCGATCAGGTGGGTAACGACCGTTTGCGCGGCGTAGTTGACGCTCGGGAATCCGGCGAGGTTAATCGAGACGTCCGCGACGGCGAGCGACGTCGTTATCTGGATGACGGCGCCGAACATCAGCTGCGGCCTCATTGACGGCAGCGTAATGAACCAGAGCTCCTGCCAGCGGTTCTTGATGCCGTCCACCGCGCCGGCTTCATACAGCGTCCTGTCGACCGTCTGCAGACCGGCAATGAATGCCAGGAAGCCGGTGCCCAGAGACAGCCAGAGCTGTACGAGAATGATAATGCCAAGAATATATGCCTCGGTCTTGAGCCACTGAATCGGCTCCAGGATGACGCCGAGCTTGATGAGCAGGCCGTTGGCGATACCGTAACGGTCGCCGGAAAAAATCATCTGCCAGATGAAATATACATTGCCGGATATGGATGGCGCATAAAAGACAAGCGTCATCATTGCGCGCAGCTTCGGTCCGAGCTCATTGATGATCCACGCGAAGATGAAGCAGGCAATGTAACTGACTGGGCCGGTAATCGCGGCGAACAAAAGGGTGTTCTTGATTGCGGTCAAGAACACGTCGTCTTCCAGAAACAGCCTCGAATAGTTCTGCCAGCCGATGAAACGCGGAAACTCGAGCAGGTTAAAATAAGTCAAGCTGAT
Organism: Paenibacillus abyssi; assembly: GCF_014640295.1. Classification (GTDB taxonomy): domain Bacteria; phylum Bacillota; class Bacilli; order Paenibacillales; family Paenibacillaceae; genus Paenibacillus_D; species Paenibacillus_D abyssi. Next base: position 11,683 of record NZ_BMGR01000020.1, read on the forward strand.
GATAATGGACATAATGACGGGCAAAATCGTAAAGGCCGCGAACAAAAGCATATACGGCGCCATCAGGATGTATGAATGTTTATTGTTTCTGATCTCCCGCTTCTGGACGGCCCACCATGTATGGGAACGTGCCGGTTTGCCGGATCCGGCCGGCTTCTGCTTTGAACGCTCAATCGTGATATTGGACACGGTAGTCTCCCCTTTATTCCGGCAGGCCGAATTCTTTGCGTTTGGCTTTGATTTCTTCGTGAATGTACTGCACGTAGTCGACGATCGCTTCGCGCGGTTCCGTCTGCGCGTTGACCACGGTTTTATAGAATGCATTGAGCAGGTGGCGTCCGGTAAAATACCCGCCCGGAACCTCCGGAATACCCTTTACATATTCGAACTGCGCCTTCAGGTTTTCGTACTCGGTAACCGGCCACGGCAAGCTGTCGAGAGACTCGATGTTGGCGGTCGGGTAGCGGGCCGATGCGCCGAGCAGACCTTCCATTTCGCGGCCGAATTGTGTCTGCGTCTCAGCGGATGTCCACCATTTCATAAATTCCCACGCGGCATCCTTGTCGGCAGCGCCCTTCAGCATGATCGTACTGCTGCCCGCGCTTGGAACGGACCGGTCGATGGTACCGTCTTCTTTCGGTGTGCCGGGTACCGGCAAGAAGCCCCACATGCCGCGAATTTCCGGTGCGAAGACGGTGAGCAGGTTATAAGTCGTATAATCGGCGATGCCGATCGGCATTTGGCCGGTACGGAACCGGTTTGCGAAGTCGAACTCGCGTTCCAGCTTGTAATCTGTGTAGAGCTCCGTCCACGTCTTGAACGTCTCGATGCCGGTACGGGAATCGAGATCCGATTCCTTCCCGTCGTTGCGGTAGAATTGACCACCGTTCTGCATAAGCAAGGAGGCGTAGATCGAGTTCGGCGGCAAGTTCTCTCCCGGATACGTCGGGTTCAGGACGAGCGGCAGGCCGAACTCCATATGATTCTTATTCAAGATGGCAAGCAGATTCGCAACTTCATCCCACGTTTGTGGAATCTTCAGCCCCAGTTCGTTCAAGACGTCTTTACGGTAAAAGAGCATATTGAACGTCTGTGTCTCCGGCAGAGCGTAGACGCCTTTCTCGTACGTGTACGGCACGAGCGCGCTCGGACGGAAACGTTCGGCGACATCTTCAAAGTCGTCAAACTGCGTTAAATCCGCTGCCGCATTCCGCATCGCATAATTGACCGGGATGTCGTTGCCGATTTGCATCGCAACGTCGGGTCCTTGCCCGGCCAGCGTCGCCGGCAGCAGCGTCTGCATTTGCACGAGCTTCAGATTGACGTTAATGCCCGTCTCAGGCGTGAACGTCTCGTCGATCATCGCCTTCAGCGTATTCGCCTGATCGCGGCCGGAGCCGATCCAGACCGTGACGGAGCGCCGATCGTCTCCCTCGGCAACGTTGCCGATCGTATTATAGTCGATGAAGAAGGAGTAACCGAACGTGACGATTTCGTGCTTCAACTCCGAAAAGAATCCGAGGCCCGAACGGGGAAATTTCTTCTCCGGCGAAGCGACGTAGATCTCGTCGATCTCGAGCGGCATTTCGCGAGTCCGCAGCAGCCAGGTGCCAAGACCGCCCGTATTGGTCTTATAGGAGACAAGACGGCGCGGAATGGTATCCGGCTCGTCGATCATTTCGTCGAGCTGCACATACATCGTCTTCAGCAGCGCTTCGGAGTCGCTGCTTCCGCCCGACAGACGGCGAAGCTCCTGGCTGACGAGCTTGAGCCGGTCGCTCTCCGCTTTGAACGTATCGAGCAGATCCGGAATCCGCACATGCACACGGTAGTCGCGGTACTGGTCCGGCGCCGTGCCGGTAATCATCAATATTTTGCGGTATACGCTGTTCAGATTGAACAAGCTCTCTTCGATGGCGCGAATAAGCGGCGCGAATTCACCAAGGTTGTTCTCAAGGCGGATGACGTTCCTGCCTTCGTTCAGCCGGAACAGGTACGGTTCGGCGCCGCCAGGCACATCGACACGGTAGCCGCTCTTAAACCGAAATGGCACACGTTCCGCTTCGCTGAACGGAATAACGCCATTAATAAGCAATCTGCGCGTCGAATAGATGCCCCTCACGAAATTTTGCTGCGATTTGAACCCCAGCTTGTAAAGTCCGGTTTCCGGAACCTCTACCTCCCATTCCATCCATTGACCCGGGATTCGCCAGTTGTAGCCGCCGATCGTATTGACCCGAACCTCGGACGGACTGTAAGGGGTAACCGCAGGGCTGGATCGTTCCGTTTGCGGATAAAGGGTCGGCGATGACTTCGCGACGGCGTCTTCCCCCTGGATCGTCAGCAATACGCCGGTTGGAGCCTGAGTACCTTCCTGCTGGTAGCCATTCAGCGTTTCTTCATAGGAAGCCGGTTCCTTGTGCTGAAACAGCTTCAAATGACGGATCACCATCGGCTCTCGCTGCGAGAGCAGTGACAGCTTATGGGTGCCGGCTGTCAGATAGAACAGGAATGGCTGCTCGAAATAACCTTCGTAATCCTTAAACAGCGTCTCGCGCCATTCAGGCTTCTCGATTTGCTGCGGCCGCAGATCGTTGCCTCGATTGTCCTGCCGCACTTCATCAAGCTCATTGTCCCAGATGCGGTCGAACTGCAGGTACGCCGCCTCTTCGAACGGCACTTCACCGTCGATGAGGAACGACCGCTCGATACTCGAGCTCTTGCCTTCGATGGGATAATAGAATATCGAGATATGATACAATCCCGTCTCCGGCACCTCCACCGTCCAATCAGCCTGCCCCCTCTCGCCGGTCTTCAGCGAGGCGCCGCTTTGTCCTTCGAAATTGTCAAGCTTCTCGAAGCCGTCGCCTTCAATTGCGTCGTAGTCGGCAGCCATGATGACGACTTCGCGATTCGGCCGGACAGCGCTTTCATATTCCGCCGAGTAAGCCGCGTAACTCCCCTTGTCTTGGATCATGGAGAAAAGCTCATCTTCCGCGGACAACTGCACGGTTGCAGTATCGGCTGTATCGTTCGGGCTTTCTGCTGAAATCCAAGGTCCGGAAGTCAATACGCTGAGCGCTAAGACGGTGCTCATCGCCGTCAACGCCATTTTTTTGAGCCGTGGAATCCCTTTCAAAATTAACCCCCCTCAAAAGCTAAGCGACGGATGTCTTCGCGTCACGCATTTGACCGCCTGCTGGAATCAAATACACACCGGGTCTCCTTTTACAATGCATCAAGATGCATCACCAAACCAAACAATAATTAATATATAAACAAAATATGTTAGTCTTTTGTTATTTTATGTTGAAATTATTCCCCGTAATTTAACCGAATTTTGTCAAGTGTCGATCAGAAGTTGTAGACTAGTGTAGATTTTTGGCAGGAATGCTCTTTAATACGATCAGAGAAGATTAGGTCTGTTTGTCAGCAATGCCCAAAAAGAAGGGGTGCGCCGATTTGAGCTGCACACCCCCTCCCCATTATAACCGCATACTGCGTGAACGGTTCTTTTATTGTACCTTGGCGAGCGCAGCCTCAGCGGCTGCCTTGTGCTTCTCAATCGTGGCCGATACCGATTGGTTCTGGATGATGACCTCATCCATGACCGCAAACAGCGGGAAGTCCGGGATTCCCTCTTCGACCGAAAGGCGGCCGGTGCCGTTAATCTTGCTTAGACCGAGGTCGATGTCAGCCTGGTTCTTGAAGCGGGATTCCAGCCAATCTTGACCGAGGTACTCTTCCGTCGGCGGCACGTCGAAGCTTTGCTCCCAGATCGAGTAAATCGTTTTTGCGTCCTGGACGCCTTTCAACATGAACCAGCCATTTAGTCCCGTATTTGCATATGTATACTTACCGTCGCTGTTCGGACCGACCGGGTTCGGCACGACGCCGACTTCAAACGTCAGGTCGCCCACGTTCCAATCATAGTTGACCGACATGAGGACGTCGCCGTCTTTGAACGTGTTCGTCTCATTCCAGTCCATCTTGTTGCCCGACTTGACTTTGACGACGTTTTCCACGTTATAGAGACGGTTGATGAAATCCAGCGTTTCGGCAAATTTCGGATCCGTCATGCCCATCGTCAAATCTTCGTACACGAACATCGCGTTGTTCGTTACGCCAAAGTGGCGGGCGGCATCGACCGGCCAGCCGGCGTAGCCGAACGTGTCCACTTTGCCGTCGTTATCCGTATCGCGCGTCGCGGCTTTCGCGAGCTCCAGGAATTTTTCCCAGGTCCACTGACCGGCGTTGTACAGCTCCTGCGGGTCCTGCACCCCAAGCTTCTTCACGAGATCGCGGTTGTAATAGGTGCCGACAATCGATACGCCGGGCGTGCCGAATGAGTACTCCGTGCCTCCGATCGCAGGCAGCCTGGTCATCAGCTTCTGCTCGTTGTTGATATCGTCCGTGTCCGACGTGAATTCACTGATCGGAAGGATGAGGCCTTGCTTCGCGAGAGGAATCGCGCGCTTGAGCTCCATGATCGCGATGTCCGCGAAGGGCTCGCCCGCAAGCGTCGAAGTCGTTACTTTGTCCATGTACTCTGCGAATGGAACATTAATAAATTCAAATTTGAAATTGTATTGCTTCTCGAGCTCCGCCAGCTTGTCGAGACGCGCTTTCTCGCCTGCCGTGTTACCCGCCGGCTTCTGGTCCCACCAGGATGCAACTTTAATCGTGCGGCCGCCGAGATCGACTGCCGCAGGCGCAGCTTCCTCAACGGCAGGCGCATTGGCCGCTGCAGCATCATTCGTTGCCGCACTGTCGTTCGCGGCATTCTCGGCAGGCGCATTGGGCGCATTATTGCCGCCGGAGCAAGCCGTCACAACGAGCAGAATGGCGATAAGAAGGAATGAAAGCCCTTTCAACTTTTTCATTGTCAAGCCTCCCAATTTAATATTATTTTGTTTTTTGCCGTGGTACTGCGGCGCAATAGCCCGCTTCGCGATGGCCCCTTCCCCGAAAGTAACCGTTTACAAAAATCACTTTAAAATAACCGCCTCATCACCACCGTAATCTGACGTGTTGATTGATTGCAAAACAATCATAACACCACAACCAATCATCGTCAATTCAAATTTAGCAAAAAACTAAATATTTGTTTGGTTGTTGTTATGTTTTTGTTTGGCGGTTTAATTTCGCAAACCTTGCTGCTTAACGGAGAGAGTTTCCTCTCGTTAACTTATTTCATTTAAGTCAGCGCGGCTTCGCTGGCTGCTTTGTTCTTTTGAACCGTCGCCGTTACGGATTCTGCTCGGACATGAACAAGTGTTTCCAAGATCAAAAAGAACCGATACCGGTTCACCGTGTATCGGTTCTTTTTGGACAGATGGATCCTACACTTGCTTGACGCGCATCAAATCTCCCGATGAATCTCCGCCGCGTAAGCGTACTGATCGCGAATAATAATCTCCCCGTAAATCAGCTTTTTCTCATAGGCCGAGCTGCGGTTCACTATCCGCCACAGCATCTGATCGACGGCACGCATGCCGAGCAGCTCTTTATTGACATCCACCGTGCCGTGGATCGGGTGGGTATCGCATGTATTGTCGAAGCCCGTTACGGCGCAGTCCACCGGTACGGAGATATTCCGCTTGCCCAGCTCGTCGATCAGAAATTGGGCCGAAATGTCGTTGGCGCAGACGAACACTTCCGGCAGCTCCGTCAGGGTCATCTGAGGGACTAGCTTATAGATGTCGTCCGCTTCCTGCCCGATCAGGAGAGGGTCCTGATTCAAGACAATCCCAAAGCTTTCGAGTGTCGTCCGGTAAGCCAGCCATCGTTCGATAAAGCTGTGCGCATCGGTTATATTGCCGATGAACTGGAATTTCCGGTAGCCCTTGCTGACGAGCTTTGTCATCAAATTCTGCATGCATCTGAAATTGTCCATGAAAACCGTATCGCAAAGGAACGCCGGATCCGAATGATCGACCATGACGACGGGGATGTCAAGACGTCCGATTTCAAGTAAAATAGGCGTAGAGATTGTACCGACCGTTATGATCCCTTGGATCGCTTCCGGCTTGAGCAGCGAGAAAACATGGTCGCTGGAAGGTTCCGTCAGCGTCAAGATATCGATGCCCTTCTGATTGAGCCTTGTGGATATGCCGTCGAATACAGCTCCCCAATACACCGATTCCTTGTTCTGGTAACGGATGTTGGGAAACAAGACGACAATCGTTCCCGCCCATTTCCGGTCGTCATGATCCTGCAATTCGCCGGAAAAACGTTTTGGCTCGTTATTCTTAAAATAGCCGAGTTGTCCGGCCACCTTAAATATCATTTCACGCGTCGTCGCACTCACGCCGTCCTTGCCGGCAAGCGCGCGCGATACCGCGAATTTTGATACGCCCGCCAAATCCGCAATCTCCTGAATCGTTACTTTCTCTCTCAAAATAATCATCCTAACTGACGAGTTTTCAATTGCTGCTCCTGCCATTATCATACATGATAGGAGAAATCGTGTCGAACCACCTGATCAAGTCGGGCATGTCCAAGATCATTTGACATTATCCGCCGGCAACAGGACGATTTTGTCATCTTCCAGTCGCAGCAGCACCTTGTCGGCGTTTTTTGCTCCGACTGCTTCCAGATAGTGTTCCGGCACCTGGATCCGTCCCGCGCGGTCCATGACCGCATATTCGACATGCGTGTCGTCCGCTTCGCCGTCTGCGGGGGCCGATTCGGCGGTTGTGTACTCGTCCTGCCGCCGGATCATCTCCGAGGAGGTCCGCCCGTCGCGGATCGCCACGACGCGTTTCACCTGCTTCGCAAGATCAAGATCATGCGTGACGATAACGATCGTCAGACCCAGATCGGCGTTCAGCTTCCGCAGAAGCCCCATCACTTGAGCGGAGGTGCGTGTGTCGAGTGCGCCGGTCGGTTCGTCTGCCAGCAGCAGCTTGGGACGGTTCGCAAGCGAGATCGCGATCGCGACCCTCTGCTGCTCTCCTCCGGAGAGCTGCTCGAGACGGTTGTTGATGCGGTGGCCGAGTCCTACCGCCTCAAGCAATTCGATGGCACGCTCCCGCTTTTTCTTCCGATCGTGCAGGAGCATCGGAATTTCTACGTTTTCCCTTGCCGTCAAATAAGGTATCAGATTTCGGGCTTTGTTCTGCCAGATGAAGCCGACCGTCTCCCGCTTGTAGCGCGTAAGCTCTTTGTCCGTCAGTTTCTGCATATCAATGCCGCCGATCGTAAGCCTTCCTGCGGATGGACGGTCCAGTCCCCCCAGCATATTCAGCAGCGTCGACTTGCCGCTGCCGGAATTGCCGATGATCGCCATCATCTCGCCTTGCTCGACCTGCAGGTTCAGTCCCTGCAGCGCCATGACCTCAATGTCGGCCGTCTTGTAAATTTTCACCAGGTTCTCGCATGTGATCATCGGTTTCAATCCTCCCCCAGCTTGACGGCTTGATAGATGTTCATTTGTTTCAGCAACCAGGCGAGAATAATCAGCGCGGCGGCGAGCATGAGGCACGTTGCGGCCGTGAGCCGGACGATGTCGGCGTTATCCGAGATCACTGCAAACGGCGGTACGATCTTCCCAGGATCGAAAGAGAGCTGATAAAGCGGCACGAAGAGGCGGCTTGCGGCCAATCCCGTTGTGATGCCGATCAGGAAGCCCGCGCCTGTCGTCAGCAGCTGCTCGATGATGAGCATACCAAGCAGCTGGCGGAACGAAATGCCCATCGCCCGGTAAATGCCGAGCTGCAGCATGCGTCCTTGCAGCGACAGGAGCCAGAAGAGCATAAAACCGATAAAGCTGATGACTAATGAAACAATGAAACCGAGGCTCATAACGCCGTTAATCGCCATCCGGAACGGGTCGAGACGGCTCTGCGCTATTTCGCCGATCGTATCCTCGAATTTCTCAAGCGCGATACCCTTCACTTCGATTGCTTCAAGAAGCTTATGACGATCCGCGCCCGGCGCCAGCTTGATCCACGCATCGTACGGCTCCATCGCCAGCTCGCTCTGGATCTTCTCGAGATGGCCGATGATCAGCATCGGACTCCGGTTGTCCGGCGCCTCCGCAACAGATGGCGGATTCGGATTGAATGACGGGAAAAAGTCAATGACGCCATAGACGATGAACCGCGTTGGCCGTATCCCTTCCCAGCCGACGTCCATGACGTCGCCGATCTTCGCGCCATAATAATCGGCCGCCGTTTTCGACAGCAGCACGGCGTGAGCGTCGGGTGCCATCAGGTTCAAATAATCATAGAAGTGATGCGGCAGCAGCCCCTCCTTCATCCAGGCGGCTTCGCCGAAAGCGTCTGTATCGATGCCCATCAGCCGAACCTTACCGCTCTTGTTGCCGAGCCATGCGTCCGATTCATCCTTTACGAACACCTTTGCCGCCCGCTCAACACCGGGAAGCTGCTCGATCAATTCGAACGGCGGCTCCTGATAGTTGATCCGGGACGGACTGGCAATCGGCTGGGACGGGCCGGCCTGACCGGGCACAGGAGGCGGCGGAGCGTCACTGACCCAATGCTGGCGCAGCACGATGTCGCTGCCTCTGTCATACCAGATTTGGTCCTCCATGTTCCCGTTAATCGTGCGGGCGGTGTTCGCATTATAGACGCCTGTGCCGATTGTCAGTACGAGGAACACCATCAGACCGTGGTAAAGACGGTTCCGCCTGCTGACCAGCAGCAGCGTGGAATAATGCTGCGGCGCCCAACGCTTTCGGCCAAGCCGATAAATGAGCGAAACGATGAGCGGGTACACACGGATAAGCAGCAGACTCGCCCCGAGAATAAAGAGCGTTGGCACCGTGTAGAGCAGCGGATCCGCCGACAGCGATTTTCCGTCCAGCCCGAGCTTGACCAGATCGCGCATCCGCTGATTGAATAAGTAATAGCCATAAAACGAGAGGCCGAGCAGAACGATGTCCAGGCCGAACGTCTGCCAGGCCGGACGCCTCCCCTCTCTGGCTTTCGCACGGTTCTGATCGACGATCGAAGCGCGGGTTGCCATGTATACAGGGACTAGGCCGACGATCCAGGAGACAACAGCAGCCCCGGCGGCGTACAGCCAGCTTTCGGCGGAAATCTGCACATCCAGCGCGCCGCGGTCCACGAAACTTAAAAACGTGCTGGTCGAACCAAGCATCCGCGTGAACGCCGCGCCTAGAACAGGGCCGGCAGCGAGCGCGGCCAAAGCGAGCAGTCCGAATTCCATCGCGTAGACGGACAAGATATGAAACCGTGTCGCTCCGCGGCTGCGGAGGACGGCGATCTCGGACTTTTGCCGTTCGATCAGCATACCCGTGACCATATAGAGATAGAAACCGATCAGGATAAAAAGCGGAACGTTGAGCGACCAAAGTAAATTGCGAAGCGTCTGCTCCCGGTCGGCATATGCGGTCATTGCGTCGCTGCCAGGAACCCAGACCGACGAGCTGACGGAGAAATTGTAATTGCCCATCATCTCTGCGGCCATGTTGGCTTTGAGCCCAATCATGAATTCCGCCGTCTTGATGTCAAACGTCGTATAATCAGCAGCCGCTAATGCTCCGATCTTCGAGAATACGAACGGACCTTCGTTCGCGAAGTCGCGCGCGAACAACCCGTCTGGCAGAAACAGCGTGTTGCGCTGGGGTCCCAGGCTTGCGCGGCTCCAATAGACATCGCTCAAATCGTTCTCCGCGATGACGGCGACGGGCTTTACGCGAATGTCTTGCCGTTCCGTCTTCGGGTCGTCGATGATATATTCCTGACCGAGCAGCATCTTTAGTTCAACGAGCGCATTGTCCGTTACCATCACTTCATATACGCCGTTCACCGGCTCCTTCTTGGGGAGGACGCCGTCTACGACGCGCACCTTTCCCTCGAGGCCGGTGCGGGCGGCAAATTTGGCCGAACGGTTCTCCGTCGGGTCGACGCGCGACGGGTCGGCCGGTGTGAGGGCGAAACGAACGGTTTCCATGATCCGTTGGTCGTGCAGAAGCTTCAGGCTGCCGCCTGTGATGTTGGCCGACCAGTATGAAGCAAGCCGGTCCATAATAGCGGCTTGTATTTTCGGATTGTCGTCGCGCATCGTAATGTCGATGGAGACGATGCCCGGGTGACTGCCCGTTTCCGCGTAGCTGCGGTCCATGTCCTGGACCAGCATATAGCGGAGTACGGCGTTTTTATAAATCGGCATGCTGGATGTCAGCGCGATGCAGCAAAGCATGCCCGCGAGCAGGCTGGCAACCAGCCAGCGGTTTCTTGCCAGCTTGCGGAACAACATAATGAGAACAGACATTGGCGGGCTCCCTCGTTTCCTTCCGTAAGCTTATTGAAGAATGATCTTCATGCCTTCTTCGACGCCTTGGACGATCTCATACTCCGTTGCGGTCTCAAGCCCGGTCTCGACGTCGAGCTCCTGGCGGCGTTCACCGTCGAGCACCTGCACGAAGGTCCGCCCGAAATAGGTGCGCACGCCGGCCTTCGGAACGACGATTACGTGATCCCGCCGCGCGGCGACGATTTTGACGTCAGCCATCGCGCCGAGCGCCGCACCCTCAGGCAGGCTGTCCAGTTCGACATACAACGTTCGGGAATATTCCTCACGCAGCCTGTCGTCATCCGTCTGCGGCGCCGACGCGGGCGTTTGCGTTACTTTGCCCGAATACGTCCCGCCTTGGAACGTCACTTCCGCTGCCATGCCGACTTTAATATCGGAAAGCACAGGGTTACTGGTCGTCAGCAACGCAAGCCGCACACCCGACGGATCGGCGACCGCCGCCAGCACGCGGCCGGGTTCCGCCCGGTCGCCGGGCATCAGATCGGTGGAGTAGGAGACGACGCCGTCGGCCTCCGCTTTGAGCACCGAAGTGGCTGCCTTTTCCTTCGTTTTGTCGAACAACAGCTCTGCAAGCTCATAATCCAGCCGCGCAATCTTGATTTGCCCTTCATTGCCGCTCTTGACCGCATCATCCAGCGCCAGCCGCTTCCGTTCGTATTCCAGCTCCCGCTGCAGCAGTTCGACATCGAGGCCTTCATTCTCCAGTGTCACGAGCACATCGCCTTTCTTGACTGCGGTTCCTGCGCGTACGCTGACGGTGTCGATGACGCCGCCTTCCCGGAATTGATAATATTTCACGCTGGTCGGCACGAACGTGCCCGAACCCGCGATCTGTCTCACGATGCTCCCCAGCTTCGCGTCGACCGTCCGCGCTTCGGCTTGCGCCGGCTTGACGAGCGGCGGCTTCAGCGGAGTCTGCTCTTGCGGCAGCAGACTGCAGCCGCCCGATACTGCGGCAATGACGACCAGCATGCCCAGCACATATAAGCGGGGGTTAAGCCTCCTTGATGCTTTCCGATCCAATTTGACCATCCTCCAATGCGTATACGTCGTCAACCAGTTCCATAATGTGCGGGTCGTGCGTCGACATGACAATGGTGATCCCCTCCGTTCGGATAAGCTCGCGGAACACCTGCATGACTTGCTTCCCCATTCTCGAATCCAATTCCGCCGTCGGTTCGTCGGCCAGAATGAGCTTTGGCTTGTGGGCGATCGCTCTAGCGATTGCTGTCCGCTGCTGCTCACCGCCCGAGAGCTCCGAAGGCATATGATGCATTCGACCGGCCAAACCGACGAATGAGAGCGCCTGCTCCGCCAGCTTCTTTCGCTCCGGCGTCGGAATGCCGGCGATGCGAAGGCCGAACTCGACGTTCTCGTATGCCGTCATATAAGGAACGAGAGCGAATGACTGGAATATAAGCCCAATCTCGCTCTTGCGCATCTCATTTTTCTGCTGCTCAGTCATCTCACTGCCGTCCCTGCCGCTGTAAAACACTGTGCCTTCGGTAGGAGAGTCAAGTGCGGCCATAATATTCAGCAGCGTCGTCTTGCCCGATCCGGAGCGTCCCTTCAAGGCGATCAGCCGGCCCTGACCGACGCTTAGCGTTGCACCTCTGAGCGCGTACACTTTGCCGTTTCCCTTGCCGAACACACGAGTTACGCTGCGCGTTTCCAGAAGCGGAAAGCAGGCGTCGTCTGTCCCGTTCACATCTCCTCACTCCCATTCTTCGGCTGCAACGACGGTAACCGCCCATCCGCCGCATTTTCCAATGCTTGCGCTTACATTAATATCATAACAAATTGTTGGCATATCGCAATTAAAAGTTTTATAATTACATAAATTGTTATGATAACATACTGACCACTCACAAACTTTTACTCCATATTTCATCCCTGTCGGCGTGCTAAGTTAAGTATTACGGCAATAAATACGTGAAAACATGTGCCGTTATAATATGGGGATCGATACCTCCAGATAGCAAACGGATACCTAACTTCACCTAACATCTTGTCAAAATCCGGATCCGCCGCCTTCTTTGGAACCCTATCGCAAAGAAACAAATTTGCCTTATGGAGATGGTGTATTTCAAAATAAGAATTCTAATTTTTGTATGATATAACAACATCAACCTAATAGAATTCGTCAAATCTCATGGCTATATCCACGAAAATGATGGCCGCCCCGTGCCCTCATGCTAAGAAATGTGGTGGTCTTTACTTTTCCTAGTAACAAATACTAGGTGCCATGAAAAACACCTCCAAGATTATATGAACATCTTTCGATAGTCACATTCAGTCTTGAAGGTATTTTGATTTCACGCGCTTTGGGGTCAGTTCCAAGACGCTTTTTTTCTTGGGCAAAAGTATAGAAGTAAAAAAAGTTTAAGAATTGGGAAAGGCCGTGGGGCCAGAAATAGTCATCCCTCGGATGGAAAATCTTCAAGCTGGCGTAACGAATATAATAAACTCATGTGGGCTATTGGGAGGATAGGCTCTTACTTAATCAACCACTTTTTCTCAAGCTTTAAATTCATTCGATATAAAGCATAAATTAAAGTACCAATTAATAAACTTTCGGCTGCCTGAACATATTCTCCGGCATAAATTAAACCGGTTCCCCATACGGCGAATATGGCTGTTAACCATCCCATAGTCTAGAACTCCCTATTTTTCTTATGGAATTTATAATCAACAAATTCAACAACACTTTCTTGATAGTCTGAATTGAGCCTTCTATACATTGAAATAAGATTAGCTTCCGCTTCCACATCGAAAGTGGATATGATCCTTCGGTTTGTCCGAACCTAGGATATAAAATTTTATCGGGTCTAAAGTACACTTTTTTATCATACATCTTTCAAATTGTTTAAGCTCATATATAAACCAAATGGCAACAAGTCCTTGTATTACAAAGGTTTTGTTGCCATTTGGTGACTCTATAAATTATTCACTTGATCCGCTGCCTAAGCGCCTCGTACAGCAGAACCGTCGTCGCCATCGCCACATTGAGCGACTCGGCGCGGCCGCGCATTGGGATGAGCACCGTCTCGTCCATCAGTGCCTTGATCTGCGGAGAGAGGCCTTGCGACTCGCTGCCCATCACAAGCCAGGATGCCGCTGTCCAATCATAATCATAACAGGAATGATCCGTTTGCAGGCTCGTTCCTGTTAGGCGAATGCCGCGCTGCTTAGCTTCCGGGAGCAGTGTTAGCAGATCCGCTTCCATGATCGGCAGATGAAAGATCGACCCCATCGTAGAACGCACCGTTTTGGGATTGTACAGATCGACACAGCCTTTGCCAAGTATGACGCCGTCAGCGCCGACCGCATCGGCGCTGCGGATAATGGTGCCGACATTGCCGGGATCCCTTACGCTATCCAATACGACGACGAGAGCCCGCTCCTTGTACAAGGCTTCCAAAGAAGGCTTAGGCTTGGCCACCACCGCGAATACCGGCGGCGGCGTATCCGTCTCCGTACACTTCGCAATGACATGCGGAGCTGCCGCTATCCATTCCACCGCTTCCAATTGCAGGATGTCCTGAAGCTCGTGAGGCACGCCCCGTTCCGAATCATATACAATACACTCGATCTCAGCCTGCATCGCCACGGCTTCCTGTACCAAGTGAACGCCTTCAATCAGAAACCGGCCTCTGCGATCGCGGTGCTTCTTTTCCAGCAACCCGGCCCATTCTTTGACCCGCGCATTTTGTGCGGATGTGATTTCAACATGTGCGCTGTTCATTGTTCTTATATCAGCCTTCCGAATAAGCGAGCTCAAGACCCGTCAAATCTGTATTTTTGCCTACTACAACAAGGACGTCGCCCTCTTTGATCGTATCCTCCGCATGAGGTGCGATGTTCATCCCTGCCCCGGACTTAATTCCCATCACGTTACAGCGGAATTTGGCCCGAATATCGAGCTGTTTCAAGTTTTTGCCGAGCATGGCTTTCGGGGCTTTAATCTCAGCAATACTATAATCATCCGACAGCTCGATGAAGTCCAGGATGTTCGGCGATATCAAATGGTGCGCAACCCGCAAGCCCATATCTCTCTCCGGGTATACAACCTTGTCCGCCCCAATTTTATTTAACACTTTTCCGTGCAGCTCGTTTTGCGCTTTGACGATAATCGTCGAAACGCCCAGATCTTTTAATATTAACGTCGTGAGGATGCTGGATTGGATATCCTCGCCAATCGCTACGACGACCACATCTATATTGCGAATTCCGATTGCGCGCATTGCTTCTTCATCCGTTGAATCCGCAGCAACCGCATGGGTAACGATATTAACAACTTCCTGTATTCTATGCTCATCGGTATCGATCGCAAGCACTTCGAATCCCATTTGCGATAAAGATTGGGCGACACTTGTACCGAAACGTCCCATACCGATTACCGCGTATTGTTTTTTCGCCATCCTGTTCCCATCCCTTCAGCATCGCTAATTCATCTTCACATTATATCACATCGAGGTTCTGATTACGCTCTGGATGAAACGGCAGCCTCAGGGACATATTAATCGGGAAAACGACGTATGGAGGGACTTAAGCTTGAATAATCTTGATTTGCGCCAAGCCATCATACAAAGGGTACAAGGCAAAACGGATGAAGATTTAACCGATGTGATCGAAAGCTCAATCGGCAATGATGAACGTACGCTGCCCGGTCTGGGCGTATTGTTCGAAATGATCTGGCAAGAAAGCGATAAAGCCGCACAGACTACAATGGTTAGTGCGCTTCATAACAGTCTCCAGAAGAAAACAACCGTTTAACGCGGGAAATAAGCGCTGCTCTCATATACAAGCGTGCCGTCAACAATGGTATGCGAAACCATCGGATAACGGTCAAACGTATCAACGACCAGTACGTCGGCCTGTTTGCCGATTGCAATGGAGCCTCGCTCACCACCCACGCCAAGCGCTTTTGCAGGGTGGAGAGAAGCCATTCTTACGGCCGCCGCCAGGTCAATGATGCCTTGCTCGGCGAGCTTGAATACAGCGGCAAGCAAGGAGGCCGGATGATAATCGGAGCAAAGAATATCCGCTGCGCCGAATTGGATCGCATCAACGGCCCGCATATTTTTGTCGTGGGAGCCGCCCCTTACTACATTAGGCGCTCCCACACAAACGTGCAGGCCTTGCTCCGCTGCGAATTGTGCCGTCCCGATATTCATCGGGAATTCCGATACATTCACGCCAAAGCCCATAAACTCCCGTACCCGATCAGGCGAATCATCATCATGGGAGGCAACTGAAATTCCCTGCTCGGCCGCTAACCGCCCCAGATCGCTTAGATGCTTCCAGTCCACCCGCTGCTGTCTCTCCAGCAGATCCCTCACAATCTCCTGCACCTCGATCACATCAACGCCTTGATTTTTCATCACATAACGCTCAAAGGATCCCTCTTCCTTATATTGTCCCTGTCCGGGTGAATGATCCATAAACGATAAATAATCGACCTTACGTTCACGTACAAACTGCTCTACAATCGGCAATCCTGCCAAATGAGCCACCTCATACCGCAAATGAATCCCATGCCTGATCATCGCTCTGCGGCTGCGGTAACGATGGATGAGCTTGATCATCTGTGTCAGCAGATGGTCTCCCCGCAAGCTTAATCCCACCCCAAGCGATAAAGAATGATACATGGAGGTAATGCCATGCACAGGCAGCTTTCGTTCAAATTCGATGAGCGCCATCTCCAGCGGAAACAACGTGTTCGGACGAGGCTGAACCTCCTTCTCGATCGCATCGCAGTGAATATCGATCAGCCCGGGCAGCACATATTTCCCTTTAGCATCTATACATCGAGCCTTATCTTCACCACCACGTTCAGCGGCTGCTGCTTCCCGCCCTGCTCTGCCGTCCTGTTCGGTTAAAATTGCTGTAATACGCCCATTTTCAATGACGATGTCGCCCTCTGCCAGCCGGTCTTCCAGCACGACACGTCCTCCCTGGATAAGAAGCTTTTCCGCTCCCATGTATGGATATCCTCCTTTGCTCCAATAGCCGCAAAAATCTATGAGAATTATTGTAAACGTTTCGTGAAAGGAAAGCCACTATTCTCTCTTGCGTGATCGCACCAGGTCTGTGAACAAAACAAGAGACAGCGCCGTTCCAGCGCTGCCTCTTTATTGAGCTCTATTCGATTAATGGCCTTCCATGAAAACGTAACGTGCGACGATCAAAATCGCGAGCACCCACATCAGCCAGTGGATCGAGTATTTTTCTTTTGCTTTGCCGCTTACATTCGCGATCACAGCAAGAACAACGTAGAATACAATACCGAACGAAATACCGTTAGCGATGTTGTATGTGAAAGGCATCATCACGATGGTAAAGAACGCGGGAATCGCATATACCATATCGCTAAAGTCGATTTCCTTCACAGACTGCATCATCAGCACACCGACAATAATCAATGCCGCTGCAGTTGCTGAGCCCGGAATGAGCGCAATAAGCGGGGAAAGGAAGATCGCCAGCAAGAAGCAAATACCCGTCGTTATAGCAGTAAGACCCGTCCGGCCGCCCTGCGCGATACCGGCAGAGCTCTCGATGTAGGCTGTTACTGTACTTGTACCAAGCACCGCACCGCCGCTTACGCCAATGGCGTCAACAAACATCGCTTTACCAACTTTTTGCTTGCCTTTATCTTTGTCCTTCATAAAGCCGGCGCGGTTGGCCGTACCAACCAACGTGCCGAATGTATCAAACAATTCCACAAAGGTGAACGTCAGGATGACTGTAATGAGGCCAACCTCGATAACCCCTGCGAAATCAAAGTGCCAAAAATTCAATTCAGCAAAATTAGGCATCCATGTTTTGCCGCTCAATGTAGCATTCACATCCACGTTGCCGACCAGAATAGCCAAGATTGTCGTGAGCAGGATCCCGAACAGAATTGCGCCTGGAACACGCAGTACCATCATAATCGCGATCGCAAGAATAGCAAATATCGTCAACAAAATGCCTTCATTATGCATGCTTCCCATATGAATGACGGATTCAAAGCCCATCAGGTTTGTGAATTGTCCTGCAGGCACATCATTCACCGTTTGAACTGCAACGGTAAGCAGGCCGCTGTTCTTCAAACCGATGATCGTGATGAAAAGACCGATCCCAACCGTGATCGCATGCTTAATGCTGTCAGGCACCGCTTCGAGCAGCATTTGACGAATCTGAGTGACGGTCAGGATAATAAAGATAATCCCCGAAATAAATACGGCGGTTAATGCCATAGCCGGCGAAATAGGTGTGCCGGTTGCTTGTGAAGCCAGTACAACTGCTGCAAAGTAAGCATTTAACCCCATACCCGGCGCCAAAGCGACCGGAAAGTTAACAAACAAACCCATTGCAATCGTAAAAATCCCTGCGGACAAAGCCGTCGCCAAAAACACGGAATCCCAAGTAAGACCTGTTGGAACCAAAATTGACGGATTGACAGCCAAAATATAGGCCATCGTCATAAAAGTCGTCAGTCCCGCCATGATTTCCGTTCTGACATTTGTTCCGTTTTCCTTCAGCCGAAAGAAACGTTCCATTTTTCTAAACCCTCCTAAAAAATGTAGTGGAACAAAAATAACCTAAAAAAGCGCCATATTGGCATGCTCTTCTAGGTTCCGCGCAAAACAGGAAAAGTATACCCTTCGGATCATATCGCTCCGGATGTGCTTATTACTTTTCCCGCTTTTCGTAGCCAGATCATTTACGGTGACCTCGTAGAGACTTCCAAGCCTATTCTTGGAATTATACGAAAAGGTATGCTGTTGTTCGTTATCCTCATTTATTCTAATGAGAGCTGTACAACTTTGTCAACAGATTTTACGAATAATGTCGATTTTTCATAAACCATTGTTCGGAATTAGGAAGTGATGGCATTTTGTAAACGTTTGCACTTGAAATATTTCCGATTTTTCCCTGATTGCTGCTGCAGTTACGCGGAAAACCCGAGCAGGAAATTTAACAATGTGTGTATATCCTGAGGACCGTGCTGCGGTTGCAGCACTGTATCACGGTAGTCGAACCATAATGAAAAAAGCCGCCAGGCCATTCCGGCATTCTCCCTTAGGAAAACCCTTTAGTAGGCACTGACGACGCTTATATCATGCTTTTATGGAGTTACATCCTTATTCCCACTCGATGGAGCGGATAGGACTTGTAAAGCCTGTTGTTATCACATTTATAAGGTGTCTCCCTTATCTTGGAGACAGTTTTGGCGACAATCGTTTCACCGTTTGATTACCGACAAATGCAAATTGCTTACTTGTTGCAGTGTTAATTTTGATAATGCCTGCCATTGATTCTGCGACAGCGTCATCAATTCCACGCCACAAATGTGCATAGTGTTTTAGCGTAATTTCTGGCGAACTATGCCCGAGACGTTTTGAGACAACCAAGACAGACGCATTTAATTCATTGATGAGAAAGCTTACATGTGGATGACGTAGACCTTTAGCCTGTATTACTGGAGAACCTGCTAGCTTCGCATAACGAGCAATAATTCGGGCTATCGTTGATTTAATCATGGGTAAGCCGTCATAGGAGAAAATGAAATCCACATTTCCGTGTTTTGCTTGTCGTTCTTTCCATACACGCAATACTTCAATCGTATCATTATCTAAAGCGAGCACCCGTTTTCCATCAACTGTTTTCGTGTGATTCTTCCGAATGTAATTCTTTCGACTCCTAGTGACTAACATATGATGAACACGAAGCTGTTTTTTCTCAAAATCAACATCATTCCACCAGAGAGCAGCTCCTTCGTTCACACGAACACCTGTCATATAATAGACCCACAACATCACAAAGCACAAATGCTCATAAAAATCTTCGGTGTAAATCTTTGAGATTACTTTCTCAAATTCATCTTTCGTCCAGTATGCAACATCCGTTTTCACTTTAGCAATTGGTTTCACTTGTCGAGCAACATTCTTATCAAGGTAATTGAGGGTTACGGCAAATTCAAGAATTTTCTTAAACATTCCAAAGACCAATGAAGCGTATGCCTGTGAATATCCTGCCGCATTTTTATCTAGAAGCCACGTTCTGAAAAATTGAATATCGTGCAAAGTAATCTTCCGTAATGGCTTCTTTCCGAAACGTTCGAACAGAATTTTCAACGATGGATTCCGTGACTCAAATGTATTTTCTGTCACCTCAGTCTTATAATGTGGAATGTAGACATTATTCATGAATTGTTCAAAGGTCATACCATAATCAGAATATCCTTGAGTTTGCAGAAAGTCATTTTTTACACGGATAGCTTCCGCATAGGCTTCTTTTGCTGACTCAAATTTCTTTCCAGATTGCGACTTGCGACCTTTACGCTTGATACGCTTTCCTGTGATTTTGTCCGTACCTAAGCTTACCTCGTAATAGAATTGCCCATTTTCATCCTGATAAATATCTTGGTAGCTAGTTTTTGACAAATTTAATCCTCCGTTTCGGACAACTCAACATCACCGATAACGGATTTTACCGCCTGTAAGGGGACAACAGAAATACGCCGCCCCTCGTAAAACTCATACCCTTGTTGTACCATATAGTGTTTTGCTTGTCTAATGATATTGGAAGCCGTGTAAGGTGAGAATCCAGCACGCTTTAAGTCCTCTGAGTTCACCATTGTTTTACTCATCGCCATCCCCCATTTCTTTATAAATTTTCTTAATGGGTCTTTCCGAACTGTAACGCCTTGAATCTAGTAATCTTGAGAAGAAATACGTTTTATCTACGATTAACTCAAGCAACAAATAATCATTACTTCTTGCGTACATTACAAGTTCTTCGAATTCCTTAAAATCTTGTTCTGCAATCACATCAATAATGCTGTTCAAAAATTCACCCGTATTATGCTCAACAATGAATTTCCCAAGTTCAAATCCACACCCCCACTCAATATCTTCTGTTTGGTAGGGTGTCTTATCTGGATTTTCTGCGTGTGTGAAATACTCATACATTCCTTTTGGGGACATCACAACCTCAACATGCTTTGGAGCGTTAAGCTTTTCGCTAATCAGACTTGAAACCTGCGAATAGCTTTTCAAAGAATCAAAGTATAGTGCACCGTGCTTGTGTGCCTTTTTAATTTCCCCTGTCTCTTTATTCACGTCCTTATCGTGCCAAGGGCTCAACACAAAAGGTATGTGCATTTCTTCTAAAATCTCTAAATAGTTCTTCGGGGCACTCTCTTGATAGAAAATGAACGCCCATTTATTGCTTCTCTGCTCTTTTTTCTTATCCATAGTTCATTTCCCTCGATTATTGATTATTGATCCCACGGGGGTCGTAGTAGCCCCGTGGGATATCGCTTTCTGCCATCTTTCAAGAATAGCGGAGCTCCTTTGCTTCTGCCCAAGGCAGGCAAAAGCTCCGCTATTCTTCACCTCATTTTTGTTCCCTCAATTGTCAGCCAGTGTTTGTACCGTTCAAAATTCGAGAAAGTGTAGTCTGGAAAGCGACTTGATATTTCTTCTCGAAGAATTTCTTTTGCTTCTAAGATTAGTTTTTGTGCTTGCATGTCATTTGGCAATTTAGCGAGATAGGTGATTTTTTTATTCCTAATATCAATGATGGATTTTCTGATTGCTTTATTATGCTGTTGTAGCTTGAATATCCCTTCACCTTCATGGTCTGCCTGTCTCATTAGGAATTTTCTTAAACGGAAGCTAACCCATATTGAATTGAACCAATTCCCTAATGAGTCATGAACTATCCTTGTTATTAGTTCTGGAACTACCAGTATCAGTAAAGCCCCGACCGATAACAGAATCATCCCATCCAATGTGTTGGAAATTGACCCCAATACTTTAGACATTATTTCTGAGTATTCTCTCAGGAATGAACTTGTTTCATCGTTCAAAAGACTTTCTATTATTTTGAACGCAACTCGAAATAGAAGGAGTATCAATCAAATAAATAACAGAAATCGGTTAATATGGAACGTCCGAATGAAGAATGATTTACCTGTTTTTTTCATCTACATTACTCCTTTCAAATTATTAAATGTTGGTGTTAGTAATGGAATAATTTGAAATGGGTGCTCCGAGTCAATAACCTGTATCAGACCCGTCCCAATTCCTTGCGGTATGACTATCCCCTCAAGTGAGAGGTCGGGAAATAGAAATTGTGTTGTCTTGGAATTAATATTCCCAACCTGAATTAACACATTGAGTTGCTCTCTACAAGAAATAGGAATTGCATTGTTATCAAACCTCTGTGATACCAGTAGCAAATGAACCTTTGAAGCTCTACCTAGTAATGAAATCTGCGACAGAAGACTAAAGAATGCTTCCTTAATCGGCTTTGCCACACCATCACTCAATGCTAGAACCTCGTCAATTACCAACGTATAGTGTTCAAAGTCGGCTTGAGGGTTATCGTAAAGCACCTGCTGCCGTTGATGAATTAGCTCCAAGCACTGGCTAAGCTCTGCATTCACACTTGAGACAAAATCATTCTTGTTCCTGTTATCAGTTGGGGCTATGACTTTAACATGGTTTTCCCTTCCCCACCTACTAGGCATATCACATTTCGGATCAATAATTACGAGTCTTGAACT
Source organism: Paenibacillus abyssi (assembly GCF_014640295.1). Lineage (GTDB taxonomy): Bacteria > Bacillota > Bacilli > Paenibacillales > Paenibacillaceae > Paenibacillus_D > Paenibacillus_D abyssi. The sequence continues at coordinate 33,548 of NZ_BMGR01000020.1, forward strand.
CTTTTTCAATACACATAAAAAATATGTCAACACATAGGACTTGCCTGAACCTGAATTTCCTGCGATAGCAATACTTGTGACTTTGTTTAGATTGATAGTGTAATTCTCCATCACAGGAACTTGGTTAAGTGGCAAGTCATCAACATATTTTTCGATATCCCGTACAATCAATCTTTTTGAAATGCCTTGCCTCCAAGGGAAGAACAATGCCCTTTTCACATGAATATCTTCTGTATCCAGTGGGACAAAATACGATCCCGTTTGCTTTAAAAGCGTATAATCTGGATATAAAACAGCATTACTGATGAGGTAAATCTTTTGATAAAGCTCATTATCAACGACATAGCTTGCAGGAAGGCGAGGGACGAAGTAAAAACCTTCGTCCGCTACACTTACATCAAATGAGTTCGTGTAAGAAGTCTCACCATTTATCTGTAATGCCATGTTCAGAGCTTGGATCAAGTAGCCTTCAAGTTCTGAGTTTTTCATTATTTAACAACCCGTACCCCTTCTGAACGGAAATACACATTCGAGCGGATTTCGATTGCTTCAAGTTTATCTAGCCTTACTTCAGAAAGGAACGGTGCTAATGATGGTTTCTTCACAAATTTAACCATAAAGGGGTTAACTCCTTCCTGTACAAAATAAAGCTTGTACCCTGTTACTTCATCTGTACGTTTACCGTCGATCCAGTTATATTGTGTTTCTACTTCGGAAGAAACACTGATGATTGGTTTCTCGTCTGAAATATACTGCTTTGCTGTATTCTCGTTGTATGCGTTTCGCGAATTTTTTGTTTTCATAAAGGTCTCCTTTTGCAGCGTGACTAATGCATATTGAATAGATTTATTTATCCCTGTACTCATGATTCCTTTGACTTTTTTATTCTCCGCTATATAGGCTACATAAAGGCTGCATTCCCTTTACCTGTGAACCGTCATTTACCTTGAAGCCAAGCTCCCTAGCACCGACTAAAAGCATTTTCTATTATGTGTTCATCACCTTGTAATTAAATTCAACATGGCCATGTCGTATCTTTATTGTAAAAGAGCCATATTCAGATAACGAGAACCTAAACGGCAAATTGAGGGCATCATTTTCCGCGATTGTCACTATACGACTTTGTATAGTAAAATAATTTCATGGACTAGGAAAGGAGCGGAAAAATGACCGATAAAAAAGGATCGAATATGCGAAAAAAAGATATTACACTTGGGCGCGTTAAAGAATTAAGAGAAATAAAGAATCTTACACAACTCGAATTTGCAGAAAGTATTGATGTTTCATCCAACACCATTAGCCGCATTGAGCGTGGAGAGATGAGCCTTTCATCTGACCTAGCTTTGAAAATTGCAGATACATACGGAATTAGCCTTGATTGGCTTTTTTATCGTGGAAATGAACAGTTAAGTCCTAAGCTTCGAGCAAATTTGGAAGAAGCCTTTAAATGTATACAGGAAAGCACCTCAATTCCTATACGCTTAAAAATCAACAAAAAAACGCCCTCGGATTAAAATCCAAAGGCGATGTGAATATATCAATTTCTAGAATTCAAATTCTTAACCGCTATTATAGATTAATCAAATCTTTCCACCTACACCCTTGAACTTATCCACAAAGGCAGAGATTTTCTGAAAAACACTCTGCTTTTTGGTTAAATACTGAGGATTGAGAGGACTCATTTTAGGAAGAACTTCATTAAGCTCTGTCCCATTTTCACTGGCATATTCTCTTCTCAATGAGGTTAACATGTATCTTTTTGCTGCCTCTTCATTAAGTTTTTCCGCACTAATCAGTTCTTCTGCTTCACGTATTTGCTCCATCTGAGCAAAGGAGAAAAACTTATCAATAATACTGGCTTTATCTTGGATATTGTCTAAATCAGCTTGGTTGATAAAATCAACGACTAAGCTTTCTTTTGCACGATTTCCTACACTAGAACGAATTATGCGGCGAACTTCTTCAACCAAGGATGCTTTATCCTTCACCTTTTTGTTGTATTCGAAAATAAGTTCAAGAATGTAATCCAGATTGATCTCTTGGGATTTCAGTAGATCTACCTCAAAGACAACATCATCCCAATCAATAGCGGAATTCCCCTTTTCTTTTCCCGTTTTTTCACGACGCAGCCAATCACGAATATCATTGTATGTAGAACGATAATCTTGAACCGTCCTTTCCTCTAACACTTGAACCCCTTGCATGCTAGCTATATCTTCATCTGTTACATAGTGAGTAGACTTAAAATCTTCAACCGCATCCGAATCCGTCAGATCTATAGTTTGCAAAGCTTTCAGACCTGAAAATTCATCATAGTTCTGTAGGATATTTTCAATCCGCAAATATTCACCGAAAAGTTTAACAAATTCTTTCTTATCCCTTTCAGTAACAATCTCATCAATATTAGAAAAACGTTCCTTTAATTCTTTTACTACGTCAACATAACCACGACGGGCTTCACCTGTTGTCACATCAGCGAACCCTTCCATATACTCTTTGTAGCTTTTTTCCAGCACTACATTTTTAGTGTTTTTATCACCAAACAGCGTAATGGCGTCTACGGTTGCTTGTTCTAAATCTCGAAAAGTAACAATGTTTCCAAAGGTTTTGGTGGAATCATAAATACGGTTAGTTCTCGAATAAGCTTGCATTAACCCGTGATACTTAAGATTTTTATCGACAAATAAAGTATTTAATGTGGGGGCATCAAAACCCGTTAAAAACATGCCGACTACAATCAACAAATCAATTTCTTTGTCTTTTACTCGTTTCGCAAGTTCACGATAATAGTTTTGAAACTCCTTACTTTCTACGCCATAATTGGTTTTGAACATCGCATTATAATCTTTAATGGCTGCGCTTAAAAACTCTTTAGCACTGCTATCCATAGCGGTTGGTTCGAACGTTTCATCCAGAATTTCACCGATCGCCGTTTGCTCTTCATTCGCAGCAAAGGAGAAAATTGTCGCAATCTTAAGCGGTTTATCGCTTCCTTGTTGCAAATTATTCAGAGACTCATAGTAAAGTTTGGCTGCGTCAACACTGCTCACAGCAAACATAGCGTTAAATCCTCTACCACTTGCATTCAAACGGTGCGTTTTATTTTTAAAGTTATGAAGAATGTACTGAGAAATTTTTTTAATCCGTTCAGGATGTAGCAATGCTTCTTTGTTTTCTGCAGCCGATAGCTTTTTTTCGTCCTGTTCTTGCTCAATCGTTTTAAACTGTGGGCGGACATCGTTATAATCTACTTTGAACTTTAATACCTTCTCATCTCTGATCGCATCGGTAATGACATACGAGTGTAACTCTCTGCCAAAGACAGAAGCCGTCGTTTCAGAACCTAAGGCATTTTTCGGAAAAATAGGCGTGCCTGTAAATCCAAATTGATAAAACCTCTTGAATTTTTTCTTTATGTTTTTTTGAGCTTCCCCAAATTGCGAACGATGAGCTTCATCAAATATAAATACCACTTGCTTATGATAGATAGGTAACTCGGTTTCGCCCTTCATCAGATTATTTAGTTTTTGAATCGTCGTCACAATAATTTTATTGTCAACTTTTTCAAGATTACGCTTCAACCCTGCCGTACTCTCGGAACCATTCACACTATCAGGAGAAAATCGCTGATATTCTTTCATCGTCTGAAAGTCGAGGTCTTTTCTGTCTACAACAAAAAAGACTTTATCGATAAAATCGAGTTCAGTAGCCAAGCGAGCTGCTTTAAAACTAGTAAGCGTTTTCCCGGAACCAGTTGTATGCCAAATATACCCGCCACTTTCCGGGCTACTCCATTTTTTCGCTTGATATGTACTCTTAATCTTCCATAGTATTCTTTCTGCTGCGGCTATTTGATAAGGTCGCATCACCAGCAGGTTATCGCTTGTATCAAATACGGAATATTTTAGCAGTATATTTAATAACGTATCTTTCTGAAAAAAAGTCGCCGTGAAATCTTTCAGATCTTTAATGAGGATATTATCCGCTTTGGCCCAATTCATCGTAAAGTCAAAACTGTTCTTATCCCGTTTCGTCGTATTGGCAAAATAGCGGCTATCTGTGCCATTAGAGATCACAAAGATTTGTACATACTTAAACAATGAGTTTTCGGAATTAAAACTCTCTTTGCTATATCGATGAACCTGATTAAAGGCTTCACGAATGGCAACCCCACGCTTTTTAAGCTCCACTTGTACTAGTGGCAAGCCATTGACTAAGATGGTCACATCATATCGATTCGCATGCGTTCCTTTTTGTTCAAATTGGGATATAACTTGTACCTTGTTACCGGCAATATTGTTTTTATCTACTAGGTAGATATTCTGAATATGTCCATCATCAAACACAAAGTCATATATATGATTGTCATGAATTTTACGGGTTTTATCGATATGGTTGTCACTCTGTTTATCTAAATACTGCTCACAAAACCTAAGCCATTCGGCATCTGAAAATTGCATTTTATTCAAGTCTTGGATCTGCACACGAGCATTCGCAAGCATCTGTTCAGGAGAAGTGAAGTTAGGTAGTTTTTCATAGCCTTGATTCACTAAATCTTGAATCAGTTCTCGTTCTAAATTAGCTTCCGTTTGATAGCCGACTCCTTGTTCGGCTATCTTGCTATATTTATCTAGAACGATGTAGTGATTTGATTCAGCAATGGGTATGTACTCGCTCATCTTTATGCCTCCTTCCTAAAGCTATAGTTATTTATCAAATGATCGAATAATAACCTAACTGTTTGTTTTTCCTGAGGAGACGGCTCTGCTGCACTTGAATCCGCCAGAGTAGAATGACTTGTAAATTGAATAATCCGATTATAATATGCTTCTTTATTATCAGGTAATAAGTCTGACCAGTATGGAAATCCAAGAAAACTAGCTGTTTTTTCATATAGATTTCTTAAAAGAGTGAAATGATATTTTTGTACTTGATTGTTCTCAATAGCTTCCTCTATCGTATTCTTCAAATGCAAGTGGTATGAAAAACTCTTATTTGAGTCTCCTGGTTTTTCTTCTAATTCGAAAGTACCATCTTCTTTACGGCCTAGCATGTAGCAGGTCTTTTTATTAACTTCATTATAGAGCACATTATAAAAAATAGGATTGTGAGTTGTAATAACAAACTTTAGTTCGGAATCACTTTTTTTGATCAAATGAGCCAAGTCTACAGCCAGTTGAATTAAATGGTTATCGTCTAATGAAGTTACAGGATCATCAATAAACACATATTTCAACTGATTAAGTTGATCTGTTTCTCGTTCACTTGGCTCAGCTATATTTAATACATCAATCACTTGGTTAAGCAAGCTATAAAAAACACTCCAAACAAAGCTGCTTTCCTCACCTTTGGAAACCTTAATGTTTGGAGAAGGTTCTTCATTTCCTCGTTCATAAGAAAATGTAACTTCCGAAAAATCCGAATTAAATTTAGGTGTTAATGTACGATCAGTATAATTCTGAAAATGACTAATAACATTTTGATCTTGTCCCTGTTCATTAAGCACCCATTCAGTAAAAGAATTGGGATGAATTTTAAGTTTTAAATCAATATCATTTGCTAGATCATTGTCCCAATAGAACAAATCTTCCGTAAAAGCGTTATAGTAAATGATTTTTTTGCTGGCTAGCCCCGTTTCGTCCGTCTCTGTATCGTTTTTAGGTGCAACCAGCAATCTAAATTCTTTTGATAGTCTGGTTTTTCCATTTCCATTAAAGCCATAAATTAATTGAACTTTTTTATCGCTCTCTTTTAATTGTTGTGCAATTTCAATTAAACTCTTCCCCATACTATGCTTCTACCTCACTTTTCGGAAATGAAAGTAGCATATTACGATAATATTCGTATTGCTTTTTACGCAATTCTATTTCACGAGGTAAGCCCTCGGTAATAGAAGATGTCAAGGCATCGAATTTGTCTAAAATAGATACTATACGCTTTTTTTGTATAGGTAAAGGATTAGGAACCATTATGCTATTCAAATTCTTCTGATTTAGTTTAGGTTGAGCTGCCCCCGATATATAGGGGGTTAAATCTATATAATTTAAATAAAACTCAACAAATCTACGATCTTCATAAGTCTTAAACTTAAGTACATGAGCATGATTGTTAACCCATATTTTCCCACTAGCACTAAATGCAATTGGTGTATTTCTGGCAACCAAGTTTGCCCCATCTTCCGAAATAAGCAAAAAATCCCCTTCAAAAATATAATCTTTTACATAATCAACAATACCGGATGCTCCATAATATGGGATATCACCAAACTCTCTTACGCCACTAGTAACCGGTTTACGCATTGAGTCAAGATTCTCAGCAAGCTCCCCCAACGGTTTCCAGTCAATCTCACCCTCTTCAAAAGTCAACAACCTATCACGATAGTATTCATACTGTTTTTGACGAGCTGTTAGCTCTGCTGTTAGCTCTGCTGTTAGCTCTGCTGTAAGCTCTGTGAAGGCGTCCAAAATACGGACGATTTCTTTCTGTACTTCAAGGGGCGGAATGGGGAGTTTGAATTTTTCTAACTTATCTCCATGTACTCGAATAACCTTAGTTCCAGTTCTATTTTGCTTTTTATATTCAAAAAACATAGGGGTTTGCAGATAATAAGCTAAATACTTTGGATTTTGATTATGCTTAAAAATGTAAGTCTCTCCGCTGACACAGACCTCAGCCTCACCCAGCCAAACTAGAGGCTTACAAACATCTTCAATATTTTCGCTTGTAGTTGCAATTATTAAATCGCCTTTCTGAGCTTTTCTCAACTTTGTTGCCAGTGTTTGTGAAACAAAAGATTTTGTTTCATATGCAAAATTTCCGTAGAAAGTATAAATTTGACCATAGTGGATACAACCCACACCGCTTTCTGTGAAATCACTTTTTTGCAGTCCACTACCTCGAACAAACTCCCCTATTTGCCCTAATGATTTCCATTCAACTTCAACCCCCTCTAGGAGTTTCTCGATATAATTCGGATTAATCAAGATTCAATCACCTCAATAATGTCATCAATTTCGGCACGAAGTTGGTCTATCTTTGCTACAGTTGTTTTTATTTCTGCATTCAGCTCATTTATATCAATCACTTCACTTGTGTCTTTCGCTACCACATATGCGCTTACAGATAGGTTGTAATCTTTTTGAACGATTTCATCATAATCAGCAGATGTCGCAACATAATCAACATTTTCTTTCCTATCAAAAATCCCCATAATTTTCTCAATGTGTTCATCTGTAAGTATGTTATTATTGGTCGCTTTCTTATAGAAATCTACTCCACTTGCATCAATAAATTGAGTTTTATTATCGGTTTTATGTTTAGAGAGAACCAAGATATTAACCGCTATTGAAGTTCCATAAAAAAGGTTAGGTGCTAATGAAATAACAGTTTCAACAAAGTTATTATCAATCAGATATTTTCTGATTTTCTGCTCTGCACCACCACGGTAAAAGATACCAGGGAAGCAAACGATAGCAGCACGACCTTTGCTTGAAAGGTAACTAAGCGAATGAAGTACAAAGGCAAAATCAGCTTTGGACTTTGGCGCTAATACGCCTGCAGGGGCAAATCTTTCATCATTAATAAGCGTTGGGTCATCACTACCAATCCAATTTACGGAATAAGGTGGATTCGATACAATCGCATCAAAAGGTTTTTCATCACCAAATTGAGGGTCTAATAGTGTATTTCCTAAAGCAATATTAAACTTATCGTAGTTTATGTTGTGTAAGAACATATTCATACGAGCAAGGTTATAAGTTGTATGGTTAATCTCCTGTCCATAAAACCCATCTTCGATAATATGAGCATCAAACTGTTTTTTTGCTTGTAATAAAAGTGATCCCGAACCGGCTGCAGGGTCATAAATTTTATTGATTGTTGTTTGCTTGTGTATTGCTAATTGAGCTATAAGTTTTGATACATGCTGAGGTGTGAAGAATTCTCCTCCAGATTTCCCTGCATTGGCAGCATAATTAGAGATTAAAAACTCATAGGCATCACCAAAAAGGTCAATTTGATTATCTTCAAATTTACCAAAATTAAGCCCTGCAACACCTTTAATGACAGCAGCTAAACGACTGTTTTTGTCTTTCACAGTATTCCCCAGTCTATTACTTGTGGTGTCGAAATCAGCGAATAATCCTTTAATATCTAGTTCAGATGGATAACCATTTGCTGAACTTTCAATGGCAGCAAATATAGCAGCTAGATCTGTATTCAAACTTTCATTTGTGTTGGCGGTTTTCACAATATTAGAAAACAGCTGACTCGGATATATGAAATAACCTTTTGTTTTAATGGCATCCTCTTTGATTTCTTTCGATATAATATCATCAGGAAGGTCTGCATACTTGATACTTTCGTCTCCAGCTTCAATATAGCTAGAAAAGTTCTCGCTAATGAAACGATAAAAAAGCGTTCCTAAAACATATTGTTTAAAATCCCATCCATCTACTGAGCCACGGACATCATTGGCTATTTTCCAGATTTGAGATTGTAATTCGGCACGTTGTGCTGCACTTGTCATTTGTATACCTCCAAATTTTCCCTCTTACTTATATTGTCTATAGAAGCACTTCTTAAAGGCTTTATAGCCCCTTACCTATTCCAACATACTTATTCCTCACTCTAGCCGGAAATCCTTTTATTCGACAGTCACTTACCACATAATACACCATGCCATCGTGATGAAGCTAATCGATCAGAAATGTCCTAAAGGAAATCCCTAGGCATCTTCATTATGTTTCGCGCATTCCACGCACTCAACCGGCTAAAGCCTAAATAAAAACTCCCACCGACAATGATTCGGCGAGAGTTTTTGGCGACAATCTTGGAGACAATTCAAGTGAATTCGGGTTTCAGTAAGTCTTATGAGTTTTACTTAAACAGCGTAAAATCAACGTTCTGGGATGAGTAAGGTGTCACTAACTTATTCCCACTCGATTGTTGCCGGCGGCTTCGACGTTACGTCGTAGACGATACGGTTGACGTTGTCGACTTCGTTGACGATGCGGGTCGAGATTTTCTCCAGCACGTCCCACGGAATACGCGCCCAGTCGGCGGTCATGCCGTCAATGGAGGTTACTGCGCGAATGCCGACGGTGTAGGAGTAGGTGCGCGCATCGCCCATAACACCAACGCTCTTCATGTCCGGCAAAGCGGTAAAGTACTGCCAGATCTCACGGTCGAGTCCGGCCTTGGCAATCTCGTCGCGCAGAATCGCATCGGATTCACGGACAATTTCCAGCTTATCTTCCGTGACCTCGCCCAATACACGGATCGCAAGACCCGGTCCAGGGAATGGCTGGCGCCATACGATCTCTTCAGGCAATCCGCACTCCTCGCCGACCTTGCGCACTTCGTCTTTAAATAATGCCTTGAGCGGTTCAACCAGTTTGAACTTCATGTCCTCAGGCAATCCACCGACATTATGATGCGATTTGATCGTTTGCGCGGTAGCTGTGCCGCTCTCTACGATATCCGTATATAACGTGCCTTGCGCAAGGAATTCAAAATCATCGAATTGGGATGACTCTTCTTCAAATACGCGGATAAATTCATTACCGATATTTTTCCGTTTCACCTCAGGATCGGAAATGCCTCTAAGCTTGTCCATAAACCGCTCGCGCGCATCGATTTTGACCACTTTCATATCGAATTTGCCGACGAACGTCTCCATGACGCCTTCCGCTTCACCTTTGCGGAGCAGGCCATGGTCAATAAACATGCAGGTCAATTGGTCGCCGATCGCTTTGTGCAGCAGAATCGCTACTACGGAAGAATCAACGCCGCCGGACAATGCGCACAATACCTTGCGGTCGCCCACTTGCTCGCGGATATCGCGAATTGTATCCTCGATGAAAGTTTCCATGCTCCAGTTGCCTTCGCATCCGCAAATGTCATACAGGAAATTGCGGATCATTTCGTTGCCGTATACAGAGTGGCGAACTTCCGGATGGAACTGTACCGCGTAGAATTTCTTCTCCGGATGGCTCATCGCCGCAATCGGCGCATGCTCCGTGCCCGCATCCACTTGGAAGCCGGCAGGCGGCTCAACTACCAGATCGCTGTGGCTCATCCACACCGTTTGGCGTTTGTCCAGTCCTTTGACAAGGTGGCAGGCGTCTTGGAAATCGACCTCTGCTTTGCCGTACTCGCGTTTTCCTGCACGCTGCACCTTGCCTTGCAATTGATGCGACATCATCTGCATGCCGTAGCAAATCCCGAAGATCGGGATACCCAGATCATATACCGCAGGGTCAACCAATGGCGAATTTTCAGCGTATACGCTGGCCGGTCCGCCGGAGAATACGATTCCTTTTGGATTCAATTCGCGAATTTTGTCTACTGTCGTGTTATACGGCAGCAGCTCGCTGTATACTCCCAAGTCACGGATACGTCTGGCAATAAGCTGGTTGTATTGGCCGCCAAAGTCCAAGACAACAATAATTTCATTCGATTTATTCATTTCCGAGCCTCCCTCGATTCATAAAGAATATTATATCCAACCGGATTTACGGCAGTCAAGAAGAAACGGCTATCGCCGTTTTTGGCGGCTTATGTCGTTTCGTGAACCGAGGATGATGCGGTCAGATTTAATCGGTTGGAACTCACTATTTGCTCTATGGGAGATGCTGCGGCGGGAGCGTTCATGTAAGATGGATCGCTTGCCGCAAAATTTACGGGGCGATCCTTGGCTGTGTACGAGATGATGCGTGTCAAGCGATGCGGTCTATTCTGTCAAATCATTAGGGACGTTTGCGCTTTTGTGAAAATGCGAGCAGCGCTTTGATCGTCGCAGCCAATGTATCAGGCGGCGGGGGCGCAGGCCATTCCTTGCCGAAGCGAGCCTGTTCATCCCAGCGGACAAAATCCTTCAGCTGCTGGTTCCCATACGCCGGCAGCGTAAGCGAACCGGCATATTCGCGCGCGGTCATGGCCGGCGGCCTGCCCCCATACTGGCGGTAAAGTATCCGCCAGCACGGGTGGGCCACGGCCAGGAAGCGTCCGCGCGCATCACGGCCGGCGGCATACGCCCGGCCGTAGCGGCGCAGCGCCAGCGCCAGCGCAAAGCGCGCGCGGCTGCGCCATGCCGCGGCCAGCGCTGCGCATGCCAGCGCTGCCGCAACCGCTGCGGCCCCCGCCCATCGGCGGGCCGCAGGATCCGCGGCGGCCGCTGCGAGCCGCCCGCCCGCGCCCAGCGCGCGCTCCGCGAGGGCTTCCGCCCCTCGCGGCAAGGCGATGGCGGCCTGCACAGCGGCCGCCTGCAGCCGCGCATACGCCCGGCCGGCGAAGCCGCCGTGCGCAAGCGCGGCCCGTGCCGCATCGGCCTGTGGCCCCGATGCGGCATCGCCGCCCGCCGCCGGGCTGCTGCCGGCGGCGTCCCCTTCGGCTGCGGACATAATCGCAGCCGCAGCTGATGCAGCGCCGTCATAACCCGGCGTCGGATCGAACGACACCCAGCCCGCTTCCGGGATGAAGACCTCTACCCATGCGTGGGCGTCCTGGCCCCTAATGATATAACGCTGCTCTGCCTGCGTTACGCCCGGGCCGGAGGTGCCCAGCATTGACGCTTCATCATTGATCAGCTCTCCCGGCGCAAAACCTTTGACCCAGCGTGCCGGAATGCCTTGTGTGCGCAGCATCACCGCCATTGCCGTTGAGAAATGAACGCAGTAGCCCTGCTTCTGTTCAAACAGGAAATGGTCCACAAAATCGTCTCCCGCCTTCGGTGACCGACTTCCCTCCAACGTATAAGCAAAATGACCGCGCAGATAACTTTCGATTGCTTTCGCCTGCTCATAACGGCTGTCCCCGGCAGTCGAAACAATCTGCTCGGCAAGCTCCTTCACCCTGGCAGGCAGCGTGCTTGGCAGCTGAAGATAAGCCGCTGACAGATCAGATGGATCCCGGGCAATGCCGCCTGCCTGGTTGTATTCTGCGATCTTTTCCCCTGCCGTCCAATGGGCCGGGTCTGTGATTACCGATTCAACGGTGTAAGCGGCAATAGAGACGGTCTCTGCAGGAGCAAACACCCCCTCCGACTGTTCATTTTTACGATAGGACTGAAGCGACCGGGGAGGTTCTCCTGCAATGATAGAAGTTACGCGGACATCGCTTCCTCCCGCAAACAGCGGCCACCCGGCCGCCGCACGGGCCATCGTTACCGTCTGTTGAATCATTCTGCTGGTTTTCAATTGTTTTTCACTTGCCGGTATCTCACTGCCGGGTTCCTCCATCGTTACCGATTGTGGAGTTACCCTGCTATTGTCCATTGCCTTTTCACTTGCCGATATATCAATGCCCGGATTCTCCGCCGGAGACGTCTGTTGAATAGCGCCGCCGCTTTCCGTTTCCTTCTCGTTTGCAGCCGATTGACGGACAATCTCTGCGCGGTCCATTACTTCTTCCGCTGCCGTGACCTTACTCTTCTCTATCGATTCTATCCCGCTTCCTTCCATGCCGGCCTGCTGGGCCTGAGCTTGCTCCGGTGCAGGCTGATCGGCAAAAACAGAGCCATCTGCCACCTTGTTGCCGTCCATTGCCTCATCAATCGGAAGCAGCACCGTTTGCCGCTCGCCCGGTTCCCAGCCGCTCCCGTTATAAATCTCCAACGAATCTCCCCTCCAATATAACGGAGCCGGGGAGGTCGCTGTAAATACGACCGAATCATCCACGACGAGCGGCGCGCCTAATCGCCTGTCGTCAAAGCCATAACCGGAAAACGCCGCATTCATTCTTACGCCGGGCCTTTGCGTCTCTCCTATTGACCGCAACTGCGGATCAACGCCTGTTAAAGCTGCCAATTCCCACATCATATCGCTGTCCAGCGTCCAAGCTGCCGGCTCGGATAACCTCGGTTTTTCCCAGGATGCCCCATAAGCCGCAGCCAGCAGCACAACAGCGCTGGTCAAGCCAGCCGCCCACCAACGCAGCGGCCACATCCCATGCAGCTCTATCGGGCTTACCCGCTGTACTCCGCTTCCATACCGCCGCACAGCCATCATATAGGTAATCAACGCGGTGAGCAGCAATCCTTCCCCGGCGACGCGAAGCAAGCCCATATGTATATCGGCGCCCGTGAACCAATGAATGACCAACAGATATACAGCGGTCAGAACAGCCAGTCCCGGTCCCCAGTATCTTACCCAGACAAGAGATTGCAGTGCCGACACGAGCATCGCCGATCCGGTAAAGAGCAGCAGCGTCCGCAGCTCACCGGATACGAAACCGCCGCTGCCGCTTGCCAAAGCGGCAAGGTCGCTTTGCAGCGTTCTGGTCAGCTCAGACAGCCGCATTACCGGATTCAAGCCTTCATAAAATAACCACATCACGCTTATCGTACACAGGCTTCCGTTCAAAATAAACGACAGCCACCAAGGAGGCAGCAGTATGCCGATTGCCAGTACAAAACCGGCAACGGCAATCAGCGGCCCGATCCGGTATAGCTGTGTCCAATGGCCGAACAGCTCCAGCGGAAATATCCATTCAACGAGCAAACCGAATAACAGCAGACTCGTCACGATGCGCAGTGTCAGCGGCAAATAGACCGTCTCTGTCACATCCGCTGATTTTCCGCTGCGCTTATTTTTTCCGCTTTCATCGCCCGGAGCCGATTTTGCAAGGTTAAGAAACGCCTTCATCTGCATCGTCTCCTTCCAGAGCTTCAGTCAGCTTCCCGGTTTCGGCAGGCAGTGTCCATACGCGAACCTTACAACCGTAAGTCTCCCAGTCCCGAATCCCCTCACGCAGCGCATAGGAAGGCGCCTTGCCGCCCACGATCAGCCACAGCTCCATCCGGCAGCCGCGATTCACCGCCATCCTGACCGCTTCCCTCCAGTCTTGAAGCCCTGTCGTAATAACGACAGCAGTGCCGCCCCTAGACAATCCTCCAAGCATATGCGTCAGCAGCCAAGCCAGCGGCTTATCGGAATCCGCCTTCACTCGGGCTAACCGGTCCGCTGCGCGCATATAGCTGCCGCGCGCTTCCCTGTGACCTTCCAGCTTCACAGGCTCGCTGCTGCCGCAATACAAGCGTACGCGGGAACCTGCCAGCAGCGCTTGCTCGAACGCCCACAGCGCTTTGCTGATGCAGGCATCAAATAACCGCTCCTCTTTCCGAAATGAAACTTCTGAACAATCCACGGCGATCAACCGATCAAAGAGCGGCTCTTCCGGTGATTCCTTGCGCGTCTGCCAGCTTCTTCCTTTAGCCAAGCCGCGCCAATCAAGATACCGGAGCGGATCGCCGGCCGAATAAGAGCGTACCTCTTCCCCCGCTCCTGCTTGAAGCCCGGCTGTTGCCAGCCCTCCTGGTTCCCCAACCGGCGTGGGAATCGTCCGGGCCGATTCGGCCATACGAGTTTCTGCAAGCTGCCATGTTTTCCTGTCCTCCCGCTCTCCGATCAGCTCAGGCAGTACAACCGCCCTGCCCTCACAGATTAATGTAATCTGTCTGACAGTAAGCCCGAATAGATCGCCCGCGGTCACCACAACCGGTTCAAATCTTAATTCGCCGCGCCGGAGGGGACGGACTACATAATCGATGGTATATTCACGCCGCAGCCATGGCAGAATCACACGCCGGTATATGACCGGCTCTATACGCGGGTTCGTCGTATTCCTTATTTCCTCTTTCACGGCAATCCAGATCATCGGCAATATCAGACCCGCGCGAAATTCCAGCCTGACCCTTAATTCTGCGCCTGCGTGCAAGCCCGGGTTCAACAAGCTTCGCTTGACGCTGATTCCTCTTAATGACAGCATCGGCGCAGCGGCACCGAATAAGATCACCCCTGTCAAAACGATCAACGCGAACCATTCCGTGGCCCCGCCGCGCAGCTGGGCTGCAGTCATTAATCCGCTCCAGAGCATACAAAGCAGCAGCCATCCGATGAGCCGTTGTTCTTTCCCTTTCATCGCTTTCGCCCCGTTCCCGCTGCATCCACAGGCTGCGGCAGAGACTGCATGATCCGCTCCAGCACCTCTGCCTGCCGGGCAGCTCCTGTTTCATGACCGGAACGCAGAACAAGCCGGTGGAGCAGCACTGGTGCTGCAGTTGCTTTGAAATCATCGGGAACCGTGAAACCTCGACCCTCGATATATGCCTTTGCCTGCGCGGCGCGCACCCAATCCCGCGAAGCGCGGGGACTGGCGCCAAGCGTCAGCTCCTTTGCCCTGCGTGTCGCCCAAGCTACTTCAACGACATATGCAAGCAGAGCATCATGGACATGCACCTGTGCCGCTTCCTGCTGCAGCTTGATCCACTCATCCGGTACCACAACCGGTCTTAAACTTTCCAGCTTTTCAGCGGTGCTTCCGGTTCCAAGCATGCGAATCTCATCCTGCGGAGCCGGATACCCGATCGACAGCCGCATGATGAATCGGTCCAGCTGCGCTTCCGGCAGCGGATAGGTTCCCTCATCCCGCAGGGGATTTTGTGTTGCAATCAGCATGAACGGCTCGGGCAGCCGCCTTGTCGCGCCATCGACGGATACGCATCGCTCTTCCATCGCCTCAAGCAGTGCCGATTGCGTGCGGGGCGATGTGCGGTTAATTTCGTCCGCCAAAACGACATTGCTCATGATTGGCCCCGCGCGAAACACGAAATCGCCGCGTTTCACATCCCAGATCGAGCCGCCCGTCACATCGGACGGCTGCAAATCCGATGTGAATTGAATCCTTGCAAACTCGCCTCCCATCACTCTCGCAAAAGCGCGGGCAAGCATCGTTTTCCCGACTCCCGGCACATCCTCGAGCAGCACGTGTCCGCCTGCCAGCAGCGCCGTCAACGCCATCGACACCGTGTCCCGCTTGCCGATCAGCACGGACTCCACCTTGCCGCGCATGCGATGAAGCAGGGCATGCGGTTCCATCGGCCATCTCAATTCATCTGTATTGTCTCTTGGCATGTTTGAATTAATCTCTGCCATTCCCATGTTTCGAACAACCTCCCGGTAATCTATTTCTATCTACCAGTGTCGCCAGCCTCATCAACTTTTAGACGCGATAGATTCGGGAGTCCGCAGGCCAAGCGGAAATGACAATCGAAGTGCGCATGCGGGCAAAAAAAATAACCTGCGCCTGCCGCAGGTCATCATACTTGCCGGTGATGGACTTTATAGCTGCCCTTACCCGATTCTTTTATTTCGTACATCGCTGTATCCGCTTCTCGTATGACGGAGTAGATCGATGATAGATTGTCGTTTAATATGCTGCAGCCAACGCTAAGCGATACGTTTATTTCATATTCCTGCACAAAGACCGGCAGTTTGAATTCATCTAATAACGACTGGGCTAATCGGTCAACATCGTTTTCAACATCTATGCGGTCCATAATGATAATGAATTCATCCCCGCCATAACGAATGAGGATATCCTTGCTTTTCAGCACTTTTCTCGTCCGGTCGGCGATCTCGACTAACACTTGGTCTCCGCATTGATGCCCGTAAACATCATTAACCTGTTTAAAATTATCCACATCGATAAATAAAATGGCGGATGGGTGCTTCAATTCGTACCGTTCAAGAAAATGGCGGTTATAACAGCCGGTCAAGCTATCTATAAATGCATGATTTTCGATTTCGGCCACATAACTTATCATTTCCGCCATGGACTGAAGCAGCGACAGCTCGCTCTGGCTATACTCCCTTTTCTTGCGGTCCATCACGCATAAGGTGCCATACGCAGGATTGTTGGACACCTTAATCGGAAAGCCTATAAATGAAGCTGATCCAAGCACCTGTGTTATCGGCATAACAGAAGATAGCGGATCTTTCATTGTATCGCTTATCGTGACGCTCCCGGAATCACTTTCAAACACCAAGCTGCAATACGTCTTGTGTAAAGGAAGTATGCTGCCCTCCTCGACAAGGATCTCATCGCGGTTGTAAGCTCTGATAATCGTATTATTTAATCCGTCATTGGTAGCAACAAATAACGTATTCACACCGATAAAATCCTTGAGTACCTCTAAAACATTATTCGCGATTTCCAATACTGTGCGGGACTTTTCTCTCATGTCTATTTCACCTGTTCTTTTAGGTAGAATCAAATGCCAACAGCATAGTAGTGCCTATTGCCTATATTATACCCTTTAAAACCTAACATATAAAGTAAAGTTTTTTCGCCATGACATGACAAACGGCCACCGCCGATGTTCAAAACAAAAACAGGAGCCCAAGGGCCCCCGTTCCTCATCACCTATGCACGTTACAAATTTTCTTTAACATACTGCAGCACTTCCTCAATATGGCCGCGCACCTTTACCTTCCGCCACTCTTTCACCAATACGCCGTCAGTATCAATGACGAAGGTCGAACGGACGATCCCCATGTACTGCTTCCCG
The DNA here is from genome assembly GCF_014640295.1 of Paenibacillus abyssi. Taxonomy (GTDB): domain Bacteria; phylum Bacillota; class Bacilli; order Paenibacillales; family Paenibacillaceae; genus Paenibacillus_D; species Paenibacillus_D abyssi. Next base: position 50,895 of record NZ_BMGR01000020.1, read on the forward strand.
TACATTTGCTTCATTTGCCACACGCCGTAAAGCTCGCAAACCCGGTGCTCCTCATCGGTAAGCAGCAAAAAAGGCAGGTTGTATTTATCAATAAACTTTTCATGCCTGTTGATCGGATCAAGACTAATTCCCAGAATCACCGCGTTTGCCTCGCTAAAGTCTGAGTGACGGTCTCTAAAATCACATGCCTGCGTTGTACAGGAAGAAGTCATATCCTTGGGATAAAAGTACAGCACAACGTTTTTGCCTTTCAAATCTGATAAGCGAATATTTTCTCCGCTTGAAGCCGGCAGAGTAAAATCAGGCGCCTCCCGGCCGATCGTTAGTTCCGACATGTTAACTGCAACTCCTTTTACTGACAGATTATGATCCCGCACCGCGGTATCTCTTCACTCCATGATTCCATATCATTAACCCGATCGCTGCAAATACAAAACCGACAACCGGCGTGAGCAGCGCCATTGAAGCTTCTTCCCCCTGCACGCGTTCCAAGAAATAAGAGGCGGGGTAAACCCCGACAAAGGCAAACGGAATGACCCAGGTCAGCACAAACCGGATGGCCTTATTGTAAATGCCGACCGGATAACGGCCATAGTTCTGGATATTGTACATTAACGGCAGTATTCCCGTAGGAGCGTCAGAGTAGAATGCTATCGCTGTAAGCGATGTATACACACCCATGTAGATCAGGACAGAACCGGCAACAAGCAGCGTCAGCATCAGCAAGTCGGTCAGTTCAAAGCCCATCCCAAGCTGCGTCCAGGAGATTGCCATAATAATCGCTCCGGCCAGCGAGCCAATCAGGGATGGCGGATCCATGTTTTCCAGCAGTACCTGGAACAAATTATGGGCCGGACGCGTCAATATGCGATCCATCTCGCCTTTGACGATATACCGTTCGCTAAACCCCCACAAATTAAAGAAGCAAGCGAAAATACCGTAGGGAATCATAAAATAGCCATATACGAATACCACTTCAGCCTGCGACCAGCCGCCAAGCGATTCCGTGTGCTGGAAGACAATCAGAATAAAGATCAGGTTCATGCCTTGAAACATTAGATCAGACAAGACTTCAATCCAGAAATCCGCTCGATAAGTGAGCCGGGTTTTCGCATAATTTTTTAGATATTCCCAAAATAAAGTGATATAGAACATTGCCTCAACCTCCCTGCACGAACAACCGGTAGCGTGCCATTCTCCAAACCCACCAGATCGGCAGGAGCAGCACAACAAACCAGATGGCCTGCAGCCCAAGCACGCCCCATACTTCACTGCCTGCGGTTCTGCCGGTAAATACGGAGCTCGGCAAATAGGTAATGGCCTGGAACGGCAGCCATTTCATGACCATCTCCAGCCAGCCGGGGAAAAAGGAGATCGGCACGACGACACCGGAGAATAAATCAACCATAACCCGCTTCATCCGCATCATGCCTTCATTGTTTTCCACAAAAAAAGCAAATAATCCAGTCAACATATTAATCTGTGTATTGATAAGAAAGCTGAATGCCAGCATAACCAAATACAACAGCCATACAAAAGGATCGGTCGGAAGCGAAACAGGGAAAATAAGACAAACAATGATCATCCCCGGCACCATGAACAAAAGCAGACGGAAGATGCCTTCGCCCAGTCCCTGCATCATTTTGACCATCAGATAAGAATAAGGCCGGATAAATTGAATCGCGACGCTGCCATCCCGGATTTCGGTGGCAATCTCCCGGTCAAGATTATTAAAATAAAATGCCCTTGCCATCCAGGATACAGCCACATAGGTCGTCATCTGCGCTACAGTAAAACCGCCTAATGACGGCTGATCGCCATAGATTGCCTGCCACAGAAAATAATAAGCGCCGATATTGATGGCATAAATGATAATTCCGCTATAATAATTCACCCGGTAAGCCAGCATCATCATAAAACGAATGCGAATTAAATCAAGGTATGCGCTGTTCATGAAGATACCTTCTCTGATCGATAAATTTCGCGTACGATTTCATCGGTATTTGTTTCGAAAATTTTAATGTCCCGAATTTCAACGGCTCCGACGACACGCGCCAGTGCGTCTGACACATTGACCCCATGAGGCAGCCACATTTGGGCAGTCAGATCATTCTCCAAGGTCCACTCTACGCCAAGGCCCAGTGTCAGCTGCTCCAGCTTGTCCAACCTTGTATGGTCCGCGAACTGGAACAATACCTCCCGCCCTTTGCTCCAATTGGCCTTGAGCTGCTCCAGCCCGCCGTCATAGATGATCTTGCCGTCATCGAGCATAATGACGCGGGAACAGAGCGCCTCGATATCCTGCAGATCATGCGTCGTTAACAGGATTGTCGTGCCATGCTCGCGGTTCATCTGCTTGAGAAAATCGCGAATTTCTGTTTTCACGACAATATCCAGACCGATCGTTGGCTCATCCAGGAACAGGATCGATGGATTATGCAGCAGCGATGCAACCAGCTCGCAGCGCATCCGCTGGCCGAGGCTCAGCTTGCGGACCGGACGGTTGAGCAGATCGCCCAGCTGTAATCGTTCCACAAGCTCATTCAACCGATTTTGAAAATCCACCTCGGGCACTTTGTAGACCTTGCGGAGCAATTGAAAGGATTCAATGACGCCGATATCCCACCATAGCTGGCTCCTCTGACCGAATACGACACCGATTTCCTTCACGAACTTCTCCCGTTCCTTAAATGGAACATAACCGTTAACAAGCAAGCGTCCGGAAGTCGGAACAAGAATGCCGGTCAGCATTTTAATTGTGGTTGATTTACCTGCACCGTTTTCGCCGATATATCCGCAAATCTCGCCCTGCGGAATTTGGAAGCTTATATCTTTTACAGCTTTGACTTCGATATACTCACGCATGAACAGATCTCTAAGCGCACCTGCGAGCCCTTCCCGATTTTTCTGTACTTTGAACTTCTTTTGCAAAAGCTGCACATCGATCGCTAACATAGTTGATACCTCTGCTCCTCTCGCTTCGACATTTCCCGGGAAATTATGATATATTTTTAACATATAGGAAATGGCTTGCTTTGATACCCTCCGGCAAATTATAATTTTATGATATGTAATAATACATGATCTTTAATGAAATCGAAAGAACAATCACGAAAGGGTGATCATGACCGCATGGAAAGCAGGGTCAGGAAAGGCAAAAAGAAACCGTGGAAGTTGGTTATTTACAGCGTGCTCATCGTACTAGCGCTGGTAGTCGGTTATGCGGCTTACCATGGCATTAGCATATATAACGCTTTAAACGGCCTTCAAAAAGCAAATGCGGAATCCCGGTTCGATCAGTTTGATGATGCAGAGGTAAAAGAGCCTCCCAAATGGGAAGGCACGGAGCGTGTCAACATTCTGCTGCTTGGCGGTGACGGAAGGGCGGAGAACAGCAATGGTATCGCACGTTCCGATTCTATTCTTATTGCATCATTAGATCCGGTAACGAAAAAAGCGCATTTATTTTCCGTTCTTCGCGATACTTACGTCGATATTCCCGGGCATGGCAACGGGCGCATCAATACAGCCATTACGCTGGGCGGACCGAACCTGGCGATGGAGACGGTCGGTAACCTGTTAGGACTTGATATTCAATACTACGTTTATGCTGAATTCGAAGGTTTCAAATCATTGATCGACGCCATCGGAGGGATCGACTTCGAGGTTGAGAAGGATATGACCTGGATTGACAACGCGGATGGCAACCGGTACGACATCAACTTGAAAAAGGGATTTCAGCATCTGGACGGAGACGAAGCGCTCCAGTATGTCAGGTTCCGGCATGATGCGATGTCCGACTTCACGCGCACGGAACGCCAGCGGAATTTCATGAAAGCCGTCGCCTTAGAGATGCAATCAACATGGAATCTCTTGCGGATGACAAAAATCATCGAGAGCGTGCAGCCTTATATTGAAACGAACCTTTCAGCACAGGATATGCTGAGGCTCGGACAGCTCGGATTGAGCATGCACATGGCCGGCTCGGCACAGATTCCGCCGATGAATCTGCTCGCCGAGTCCAACATTGGAGGCTCCGTACTCGTCGTACGCGACGAGCAGAGGCTGCTCGAGTATGTTCAGGAATCGCTTAGCAAGGATGAGACCATTCCTGAACCGGTTGAAGGTGCCGCGGATGGCAGCACTGCCGATGGCGGCAGTGACGCCGCAGAGAACGGAACCAGCGGCAGCACACCATAATAATCATTCAAAGGGCTGACCTCATCGATGTTGAGGCAGCCCTTTCAATACCCTGATCAATCTACGGAGGTAAAATTACTATGTCCATTACACATCGTCCAAATTCAGAAGCGCTATATGAGGAAGCCCTGTTGCATATTGCAGGCGGGGTCAACAGTCCCTCCAGATCCTTCAAAGCTGTCGGCGGAGGCGCTCCCGTTTTTATGGAACGGGCATGCGGTGCATACTTCTGGGATGTCGACGGAAATCGTTACATCGACTACTTGGCTGCTTACGGCCCCATTATTACCGGCCACGCGCACCCTCATATTACCGGCGCGATTGTTCGTGCCGCTCAGAACGGCACCTTATACGGAACGCCAACCGAGCTGGAAATCAAACTGGCTAAAATGCTGAAAGATGCGATTCCCTCACTGGACAAGGTGCGATTTGTCAATTCCGGAACCGAAGCCGTCATGACGACGATCCGCGTGGCGCGTGCCTATACAAAGCGCAGCAAGATTATCAAGTTTGCCGGCTGTTACCACGGCCACTCCGATCTCGTGCTTGTCGCAGCCGGTTCCGGCCCTTCAACGCTTGGCATTCCCGACAGCGCCGGCATTCCGACCACGATCGCCCAAGAAGTCATTACCGTTCCCTTCAATGATCTTGATGGCCTGAAGGCAGCATTGGAACATTGGGGCGATGATGTCGCCGCTGTGATGGTCGAGCCGATTGTCGGTAATTTCGGAATGGTTATGCCGGAGCCCGGTTTCCTGGAAGGGCTATGTAAGCTGGCGCGTGATGCAGGAGCACTCGTGATTTATGATGAGGTCATCAGCGCATTCCGCTTTCACTATGGTTCCGCGCAAACCTTCAAAGCCTTCCAAGACCACAAAGCCATTGAACCGGATTTGACCGCACTGGGCAAAATCATTGGCGGCGGACTGCCGATCGGCGCCTATGGCGGCCGCAAAGAAATTATGGAACAGATCGCTCCATTAGGTCCGGCATACCAAGCCGGGACGATGGCCGGCAACCCTGCTTCAATCTCGGCCGGCATCGCCTGCCTCGAAGTCCTGCAAACGCCAGGCGTATACGAGCGCATGAACCGATTGGCTATCATGCTGGCCGAAGGCCTGCAGCAAGCTGCAGATCAACACGGTATCGACATCACGATCAACCGGATCCGGGGTTCATTCTCAGCCCATTTCTGCAATCATCCGGTCACGAACTACGAGGAAGCACAAGATACGGATGGAGAGCGGTTCGCCCGTTTCTTCCAGCTCATGCTGAGCGAAGGAATCTGTCTGGCACCTTCCAAATACGAGGCATGGTTCCTTACCACCGAGCATTCGGAAGAAGACATCAAGCAAACGATTGAAGCTGCCGAACGCGCCTTTGCACAGATGGCCACCCGGAAGTAAATCCAGCGCAGAACTGTTCACACAGAAAAAAGCCGTATCTCCTCAATGGTTAGGAGGTACGGCTTTTAACGAGTTCAGAGGAAAGAATGTAACGATCCGGAGCGCTTCCGATAAAGTTAAACGGATAACAGGTCGTGACCGTCAGCATCGCTGAATCCGTCGGTATGATGACGCTTCGGTCGTCCGCATCGACAATTTTGATCGAACGAACCTGATACGTGAACTCTCCGGCAGATGTTTTGACTGTAAACAGATCGTTCTTCTCTAATTCACCAAGCTTGCGGAATACAGTATCGCGGTGGCCCGATAGCACACTATTGTCGTTCTCTCCAGGCAGAACGCTCTGGGCAAAATGCCCGACGCCTTTTTCAAGCTCATCCGGATCCGTTCCGTGAATGATAGGCAGGCTTACATCCAGCCTTGGAATATACAATGTACCTAATGAATCGCCTTGTCCCGGCCGATTCGGATAAAGCACTCCGTTCTTGGCCGCAATGCCGGGCAGACGCTCAGGCGTACCCTGAGCATTATCGGCTGATGGAGGGATTTCTTTTGCTTCAACTGCGGGATCAGCGGCCGCTTTTGCCCCCATCGGATCCTCCACATCCGCAGTTACCACATCCGGCGTATCCGGCAGCTGGCCATACGCTTTAAGATCGCCTGAATCATAGGTATCAATCGCATCAACGTTGTTTGACACAGTCACAACGTGATCCGTTATAACTTCCCTGCTTTTTAACGCTAAAGCATAAGTAGTACCTATGTGGTAGACAGCATAAAAGATGAGAATCCCCCCCAGCAGAATCGCTGCCAAGGGGAGATACTTCATCCATATTTTAGTTGCCGGCTTCAAGACGTTTCACCATGATGTATCTTCCTGCTGCTCCAGCCAGAACAAGCAGCATTCCGATCAGCAGTAGATTATACCAAGGTGTTGCTGTGTCAGGCAGCACCCCGCCGGTCATCGTCGGCACATTGACCACTTGGTCACCGAGCACATAGCTTTCTTGATCAGCTGTCATAAATTCGCCTGCAATCGCATAGGTTCCGGCAGGAGCCCGGTCGATCGTATAGACCATATTGCCCTCGCCTTCCACCTCATACACTTGCCCGCCAATGTCAAATCTCCAAGTGCCTTGCTGCTGCATATCCTCAGGAAGCATTGTCACGATCACCAGCTTTCCGTCTCCTGAGAACAATACTTTAACATCTGCATCTTCCACCAGCGTTTTCATATCGCTTGTCATCTTGAATCCGTTCGCAACGATAACCTTTTGATCACCCGTTGCCTCTTTATCCTTATCGTTCCAACCTTTTTTATCGATGACTTTTTCGATAACTTTGTCTTTATCTTTGCCTTTATCTTTGCCATCCCATGCTGCATTCTCGATCTCAAATTTCACCTGAGAGGTCATCCCTGCTTCGAGATCAATTGGCAGCAAACGTACTTTCTGTCCATCTTTATCTGCTTCGAAGTGTCCCTTCAGCTTAATTTTATCCTTCGGCGCTTTGCCGATTACATAATACAGGCTTCCCTTGCCGTCGATGGTTTTCTTCTTGCCATCAATGATTAATGACCAAGTTCCCTCTGTCTCCTTCAGATCCTCCACGATCAGATGAATCGCCCAGCTGCCGTCGTTTAACTCAATAAGCTGGAATGTAGAGGAATCAACCAGTATTTTGCTTTGGTTCTTAAGAATTTCCTCGAGCAGGATGACTCTCGCCACATCCACATCAATCGTCACCACATCATCAACCGTTACTTCTGTATCCACTTGGGGTTCACATGCAGCAGGCCCCACAATATCGGTCACCAACACGTCGGAGTCGCTCTTCAGTGTCGCCGAGATCACCTGTGGTTCCGGATTGCCTTTGATCGTGAAGGAATGAATCAATGATTCATTGTTCTTCATCGGCTCAGTAAACTTCAATACTTTGTAACCGAACACCTTATCCGGCGCGCCCAAGATGACGTTTGACTCGGAAGCTTCAACTAACGCGAGATCGTAACACACGTTCATCATGGTATAGTTTAGAACTTGTGTATCACCTCTCCTATCATCTTTCACGGAAATGCGATACGACCACGTGGATTCATCAGCTGCAGAATCATACGATTTACCCATAAATTCCATCACAAACGGCGATTCCTCCAGCGATATTGCCTTCTTTACATCTGCGGCTGCGACAATAGGAGAGATGACCATGGCGAACAGGACAACAAAGGAAAGGGACAGCATTCTCATTTTTTTCATAATTTCAGGATGACCTCCCATAAAATAATGGTTCACGATGTGCCGGCATCATGGCGAGCTATAGAGACTTTACACCCATTTACGCGCTTTCAAACAGAGAAAATGAAAAAAGTTTAATGAAGAAAAATGCGCTTCACTGTCCTTATGACAGACAGCATCATTTTATGCCACAAACAAAAAAAGACCGTCGATTAACGGTCCCTTCTCTGATGTACGGCACATTCCAATTCTCCGCTAGTCTGACGACGGTTTTTGACTATCCGCCTTCGCCTGCTCCATGTAACGGTCATAACGGCCATCCAGCTCCTGTGCCATTTGGCGGTAGCGAATGGTCTGCTCCACGATCGGATCTGATTCGGTTTGGATCCGAATCTCATAAGGAACCGAAAGCTTTCGGCGAACCGCTTGCTCCTTTGCCCCATCATCAGAAGCGCCCGAAGACGCCTCGCCTTCCAGCAAATGTTGAACAAGCTCCTTTTCCAATGTTTGCATCACATCCGAAATCTGTTTCGCCGGCTGGTCCCGCTCGGGCATTTCCTCTGGGCCCCGATCTTGGCCGGCGTTCCCGCGGCGGCTGTTCAACTCGAAATTGTCCATATCAGATCAACCCTCCAACTAGTTCATGCATCTCACACTATGCACTTTGGCTTGATACAGCAACTCCCTCGGGCAGCACCGCCGCCTGAGGGAGTCGTTCTAATGATAAGCCTGTGCCCATGCTGACGCCTTTAGCCCTGCGCTTCCGCTTTTTTCAGCGCATCCAACAGCTCATCGTGAATATGGCCGTTGCTGGCTGCAACGTTTCGAACCGATAGATGATAAGGCTCTCCGAACGTATCGGTTACACGTCCCCCGGATTCTTGGATCAGCAGCGATCCGGCGGCAAGGTCCCAGCTGTTCAGTCCAATCTCCCAGAAGCCATTAAGCCTTCCTGCTGCAACATAAGCCATATGGAGTGCCGCAGAACCGGCGATACGTATGTTTCGCACTTGGGGAGTTATTGCCTGCACTCCCTTCAGATTGATTGGCAGGGCATAATGCTGATCCGCCGGCAGTCCCGTTGCCACTAAGCTCTCGCGCAACGTGGTCTGCAAAGCTACGCTCGTTCGCTTGCCGTGCATATAAGCCCCTTTGCCTTTCTCGGCGACGAACAGTTCATCCCTGGAAGGGTCATACACGACCCCGACAATGACTTCGCCGCGGTAAGCAAGCGCAATGGACACCGAAAAGAATGGAAATCCATGCACAAAATTGGTTGTACCGTCAATCGGGTCGACAATCCACACATATTCCTCTTCAAGTGCGTTTTGCAGAGCTTTCTTCGAAGCTTCCGGCCCAGCCTCCACCCCTTCTTCACCAAGAAAGGAATGGTCCGGAAAATGCGTCATGATCAGATTGCGTATCATCTTCTCCGAGCCGCGGTCTACCTCCGTTACCAGGTCTTGCGACGAATATTTAAGATCAAGGCTCGAATAGGCCCCGAGTTTCGTTTTAATCCATTCTCCCGCTTTAGCCGCACAGTTGATGGCCACGGCGGTAAAGCTTTTTCTTCCAACGATCGATTCATTTCCTGGATCTGACACTGTCCATCACTCTACTTTCCTATCAATTCGTTTCAGCGCTCACTGCTCTAATATACGAGAGGATATCTTCTTAGTTTCGCCCAATTCTTGCAAAATTAAGCCTAATTCAGATATCCATCCACGTCAACTCGTAATCAAAGCTTCGCCAAGCCTTCCACAATGAGCTGAATGGCCAATAGGATTAACGTGATCCTCAGCAGCCATAACAGCTTTTTCCCTGTCATCCTGCCTGCAATATAAGCGCCGAGCTTGCCGCCAATCCATGCTCCCGGCACGAGCAGCAGCACCAGCCAATAGTCGATCTCCCCAAGCCAGCCATGTACGCCGCTCCCCAGTATAGAGGACAGAAATATGACAAACATAGAGGTCGCTGTCGCTACATGCGCAGGGAATCGAAACAGCAGCACCATAACAGGGACAAATAAGGAACCGCCGCCAATGCCGAACAAACCGGAGACGAGCCCAACCCCGAATCCTACGGCAAGCGCCGGCGCTATAGCAAATCCATACGTATGAACGTTCCCTGCGGCATCCACATAGGTACGTTCGATTGGCCAAGCCTTCGTAATCGGCTTTAAATATTCGCGGGCAATTAACAAGCCGGCCATCGACAGCATGAACAGGCCGAATACGAGCTGAAAAGCGCCCCCCTGCAAAAGTCCAGTCATCAATGAACCGATCATGGTCGCCGGGCCGCTTGTAATAAATAACATCCATCCGCTACGAAAATCAACGCGCTTTTCTTTGGCATATGACATCGTTGAAGCGAGCGCCGTCACAATAAGGACGGTAAGCGATGTGCCCACTGCAGTCGCATGATCGATAGGCGCTCCGGTTAACTGCGACCCCAGCAGCATAAGCGCAGGCACGATAATAATGCCCCCGCCAAGGCCTACGATACTGCCGAAGATCGCGGCGATAAGTCCGAGCAGCACAAACAAAACAATTTCAAGCATTCGATTAGCCTACTCTCGTTGAAAAATCGAAAACCCTACACTGCCGGTAAACAAGCAGTGCAGGGTTGAAAGAAGGGTATTTTACACCCCAACGATATGATACCCATTGTCGACGTAGATCACTTCGCCTGTAATGCCGCGCGAAAGATTGCTCATCAGGAACATCGCGGTGTCGCCGACCTCTGCCGTTTCGGTTGTCCGGCGCAGCGGCGCCTTCTCCTCCACTTGGCGCAGAATCGAGTTGAAATCCTTGATGCCTTTGGCCGCCAATGTACGAATCGGTCCTGCAGAAATCGCGTTCACCCGAATGTTATGCGGTCCGAGATCATTCGCTAAATACCGGACAGAAGCCTCCAGTGCCGCCTTTGCAACGCCCATGACATTGTAGTTGCGCAGCGCGCGTTCCGCACCGAGATAGGTCATTGTCATGATGCTTCCGCCCTCAGTCATCAGCGGATACATCCGCTGGGCCACGGCTGTCAAAGAATAGGCACTGATATCATGTGCCAATGCGAAGCCTTCACGCGACGTGTCCACAAACATGCCTTCGAGCTCCTCCGTTTTGGCAAATGCAATGCTGTGCACCAAGCCGTGCAGCACGCCGAACTGCTCCTTTACTTGATCGGCCAGGGAATCAATCTCCTCATCGACCGTTACATTGCAAGGAAGAGTAATTGCGCCCGGTATGGTATCCGCCAGCTTGCGCACCCGCTCCTCTACCCGCTCACTTTCGTATGTAAAAGCCAATCTGGCGCCCTGCGAAGCCAGCGATTGAGCAATCGCCCAAGCGATACTGCGGTCATTGGCAACTCCCATGACCAGAATATTTTTTCCTTTTAGTAACTCACTCATTATTTTATAATCCTCCTCTCCCATATGGGAAACGTATACAATACCTCATGTCCAAATTACTGCATTTGGCAAAAGATATCAAGAGTCAGCGCGAATTAATCTCCACACTTGCTCCATCAATAACCGTTACAGGTTCGCCCGCTTTCTCCAACAAACGAAGCTGCTCCATCAGTTGAAGCAAAGCCGCATCCTTCTGTTTGGCTTCCAGCATGACATCGATGCGCGGTACGGAGTCTGCGATCTCATATAAATATCGAAGCAGCGGTCCAGGTTCCACATGGTCGGCATGGCTGCGCGGATCGCGCTCGCTTCTGGGGCTGGAAGCATGCAGCTTTGGCGGCAGCTCGTCGCTATACCCGCTTGGCTTAACTGATGCGGCTTGTCCCAGACGGCGCTTCCGCTCACCTTCCCAGGTGCGGACGATCCGCGGCCAGATCTCGCCTGTCAGCCGGGAATCAGGCACCCCGCCGCCATTAACCGCATGATGATGGATATCCAGCACCATCGGCACGTTCGATGCTTCCGCGATCGCCAGCGTTTCCTCCGCCGTAAACGTCTTATCGTCATTTTCCAGCGTGATCCGCCTTTTATATCGGTCATCCAGCTCGGCGAACTGCCTAATAAACCGCTCGCCGGACGACTTTTTATCCCCGTATGCGCCCCCGACATGAATATTGCACTTGCTTCTTTCGTCTTGCCCCATTGCATCCAGCATCCGGACGTGGTTCTCCAGGTCCGCTATAGACTTGGCAAGCACCTCCGGGCGGGGCGAATTGAGCACACAAAAATGATCCGGATGAAAGGATACCCGCATCCTTTGCTCACGCACATAACGTCCCACCTCGGCAAATGCATCCTTAAGCGCTTCAAACGGATTCCAATCATGAAGCTCATCATGGGTGGACAACGGAATAAGCCTGGAAGAGAAACGGTATACGCGAATATCGTGTGCCACGGCATGCCGGAGCACCCTCAGCGTGTGGTTCAAGTTTTCTTCCGCGATTCGCTCCAGCTTCCGCACAGCCGCTCCCCGGTCGGCCAGCTTGGCAAAGTTCTTGTAGGTCATCGTACGCGAAGGCGATGCATTCTCAAGCAGCATGCTCATCGCGACGAAGCCGAACCTTACGATCATTCTCGTTCGCCGAAGAACATCTCATGCGCGAGAGCCGTCTGAATTCTCGACTCTTCCTCGGTGAGCTTGCGCACGAGTTCCATCTCTACCTGTGTAATTTCCTCTCCCTGGAAATTAATCTCGGCAATGGACGCGACGATCCGCACGATCGCGATCGCCTCATTTTTAGGCGTGTATGCAATGACCTTCTGTCCCGTCGGAAAAACGCGAAACCCGCTTTTGACCATTTTGCCGCGGCCGTACTCAAGCAGCTCATACAGCTCTTGCTCCGACTTGAACTTGCATACCGAATTAAACTCCGTTCCAAACCCCATTCTCAAACCTCCTAATTCTAATTACAACGAACCGCCGCTATAATCAATTTGCTGTTTATCGGCATGGCGGGCAAGCGCCAGATCGATGAGTGCATCAAGCAGCTCCCGGTAGGAAACGCCCGTTTCCTTCCACATGAGCGGGTACATGCTGAACGGCGTAAAGCCCGGCATCGTATTGACTTCATTAATGAGCAGCTGTCCATCGGACTTGCGCATGAAGAAATCGACACGCGACAAGCCGGAGCCGTCTATCGCCATAAAAGCGCGCAGCGCCATGTCCCGCACTGCTTGCGCCGTTTCATCCGGAATTTCAGCAGGAATCTGCATGACGGACTTGCCATCCATGTACTTCGCTTTATAATCATAAAATTCGCTGGAAGAAATGACTTCGCCCGGAACTGAGGCTCGCGGCTCGTCATTTCCAAGCACGCTCACTTCAATTTCCCGCGCTTCGACAAATTCCTCAACGATGACTTTGCGGTCAAAACGGAATGCATATTCGATCGCTTCAATGAGCTCCTCGCGGTTTTTCGCTTTCGATATCCCGACGCTCGAGCCAAGGTTGGCCGGCTTAATGAAGCAAGGATAACCAAGCGACACTTCAACCTCCATAATGAAAAAGTTTGGATCCTTTTTCCATTGCGTCCGGTTAAAGTAGCGGAATATACATTGAGGCAGCCCTTCCTGCGCGAATACCTTTTTCATCAACACCTTGTCCATCCCGACAGCGGAGGCCAAAACACCAGCTCCCACATAAGGGAGGTTTGCCATTTCAAGCAGCCCTTGAATGGTTCCGTCCTCACCATACGTGCCGTGCAGCAGCGGAAACACAACGTCGATCTCTGCATCTGCATGTTCGGACTTCGAAGCAGCGGCAGTCAGCCCCTTAAATACCGGTACCAGCGCATCTTCCTCCTGCTTTCCTTCCCCCGCATCGAACCGCAGCTGAGCAACTTCCTTCGGCGCCTCCAGCAGCAGCTCACCTGCATGCCACTGGCCTGACTTCGAAATATAAAAAGGTTTAATCTCATACTTGTTAAAATCGAATGCCTTCATGACCGCGAGTGCGGTTTGCAGAGACACCTCATGCTCTCCCGATTTCCCGCCGTAGATCAATCCAACCCGCACTTTCTCCCCCATTAGCTTTCCTCCGGTTACATATAATTTCCCATACTTTGCAGCAAGCGTGCTTCAATCATTAAAACTCGTCGGCAATGTGAAAAAAACGATATTTGGTCATTTCCGTCCATGCATAAGAATCACGATAGTCCCAATAACGATGGCGGCTCGATACCGTATTTGCGTTCACAAGCGGCATCCCATTGGTATCAAAAGCTGTTACAATTGTACTGTGCTGGTAACGTCCGTCACCGTTCCAATCATAGACAATGACATCCCCCAGAGCGAGTTGATCCGCAGATTGCACCAATTGCGCGCGCAGCCCTTGCCCCTTGGAAGCAGCCAATAACGATTGAAGCGCATTGGACACCGCCCAGCTGTAGCTCCACCATTCCTTGCCGTTATCCCTGCCTTGGTACCACCATCCTAATTCCCTTCTACCAGTATAGTTCATCGGAGCTTTGCCTGCAAAGAGGCACTGAGACACGTAATTGGTGCAGTTCACCTCGAATTCCTCATAGGAAGGGTTCGGTTTATCCCACCAATGATCGGCATAAGCTGCCGCCAATTCCCTGCGGTACGAAATTTTTGAAGGCCGATGATTGAAATGCGTTAAAATGTCATAATTTAAATAGGGTATTGAAGGGAATTTGTAAATGGGCCGATGTTCATGTGACGGCGGTATGACTTCTTCCGCCGAGGCGGAGGCTGACGCGCCAAAACGGGGCCGCCGCTCCGCGACAACAGGCTCGATGCGAATGATTCGCCACGAGTTTATATATTCTTGTACCCAAACCCGCTCATATTCACGCCGTTCTTCCAAATAACTGCTGCCTTTATGTTCGACAGTCCTTTTCAGGTCGAACCGAAGCAGCACCGAAGCCTCCTGGCCGGATTCATGAACACGGACAAGTTCCGCCTTTGCTTCATTCCTGACAGAGCGTGCATGGCGGGACTGCTCCCGTTCTCGCGTTCGGACAAGCTTCCAATCCAGCCGGTTCAAATGATCCGAATCCGCAACAAACGGTCTTAGCAGCGAAGCGTCATGTTCAATCTCCGCTTGATTGATCAGCTTGACGTATTCGTGAATGGCGGCTTTCCAGCCCTGCAGGCCTTGCGGCTGCGGCTTGGTTCTGTGCGAACGCGGCATGACTAACCCTCCCCGGCTTTTGGTTGACGTTCGGAAGTGCGCAAACGACTTGTTCATTATATGAATAAAATGACGTTCTCATGATGAAAACCCTCTTTACGTTCACCCTAAATTAACGATATACTAAGAGTAATCGCGATTATGAAAATGTGTTTCATACAGTGAAACTAACTCAACGAATCGCAGCAAAACCGATGAAAGCGACAAGGAGGAACTAACAATGTCTAAACAAGATCAATACTCCGTTCGCACATCGCTCGACGCCGGCGGCAAGTCGTATGCCTACTACCGGCTTCAGGGGCTTGAAGAGCAGGGATTGGGAAACATCTCGAAGCTTCCTTTTTCCATTAAAGTTCTGCTCGAAGCTGCTGTCCGTCAATTTGACGGCCGTGCCATTACCCCCGAGCATGTGAAACAATTGGCCACCTGGGCGGATGGCCGCGAAGATAAGGAAATTCCATTCATCCCTGCACGTATCGTTCTTCAGGATTTCACCGGCGTACCGGTTGTTGTCGATCTCGCAGCGATGCGCGACACCGTGAAGAAAGCAGGCGGCGATCCGAAGAAGATCAATCCGCTTGTACCGGTTGATCTGGTTATCGACCACTCCGTAATGGTGGATGCGTTCGGAAGCCCGGATGCTCTTGAGTTCAATGAAAAAATCGAGTTTGAGCGCAACGAAGAGCGCTACCGCTTCCTGCGCTGGGCGCAAACGGCATTCGATAACTTCCGTGCCGTACCTCCGGCAACGGGTATCGTTCACCAAGTTAACCTTGAATACCTGGCTTCTGTTGCCGCAACGAAAACCGTGGATGGCGAGACTGTCGTTTATCCTGATTCCCTCGTCGGAACAGATTCCCATACCACAATGATCAACGGCCTTGGCGTTGTTGGTTGGGGTGTCGGCGGTATCGAAGCAGAAGCTGGTATGCTTGGCCAACCGCTTTACTTCGTTATGCCTGAAGTTATCGGCATGAAGCTGACAGGAAGGCTGGCCGAAGGCGCTACCGCTACAGACCTTGCACTGACTGTTACACAAATTCTTCGTAAAAAAGGCGTTGTCGGCAAATTTGTCGAGTTCTTCGGACCAGGCCTTTCCAACATCAGCCTGCCTGACCGTGCGACAGTCGCTAACATGGCGCCAGAATACGGCGCAACGATCGGCTTCTTCCCGGTTGATACGATCGCACTGGATTTCCTGCGTCAAACAGGGCGTACGGAAGAACAAATCGCACTCGTAGAAGCTTATTACAAAGCACAAAACATGTTCCGTACCGATGACACGCCTGATCCGGTGTTCACCGATGTACTGGAGCTTGACCTGTCCTCCATCGTGCCGAGCCTTGCAGGTCCGAAACGTCCGCAAGACCGGATCGAACTGACGTCGATGAAGCAAGCCTTCAACGATATCATCCGCACGCCGATTGATAAAGGCGGATACGGCCTGAGCGACAGCCAGATCGATCAAAATGTTGAAGTAAAACATAATGACGGCCAAGTCAGCAAAATGAAAACCGGCGCTGTTGTTATCGCCGCAATCACAAGCTGTACGAATACGTCCAACCCTACCGTTATGCTGGGTGCCGGATTGGTCGCTAAAAAAGCGGTCGAGCGCGGACTCGTTAAGCCGGCATATGTAAAAAGCTCGCTTACGCCAGGTTCCCTGGTCGTAACGGAGTACTTGAAAAAAGCTGGCCTGATCGAGCCGCTCGAAGCGCTTGGCTTCCATGTTGCCGGTTACGGCTGTGCAACTTGTATCGGCAACTCCGGACCATTGCCGGATGAAGTAAGCAAAGCGATCGCAGATAATGATATGACGGTTGCTGCAGTACTTTCCGGTAACCGGAACTTCGAGGGCCGCGTACACGCGCAGGTAAAAGCAAACTACCTGGCATCGCCGCCGCTTGTCGTCGCTTACGCGCTTGCCGGTACGGTCAATATTGATTTGGCGAATGAGCCGATCGGTTATGATCAGAAGAACGAGCCGGTATACCTGAAAGACATCTGGCCATCCTCCAAAGAAATTGCCGAGGCAGCCGATGCAGCAGTCAATGCGGAAATGTTCCGTGACAAATACGCGAATGTATTTACACAGAACGAACGCTGGAACGCGATTCCGGTACCGGAAGGCGAGCTGTACGAGTGGGATCCTAACTCGACTTACATCGCTAACCCGCCATTCTTCGAGAACCTTGGTTCCGAGCTGAACGACATTGCGGACATCAAAGCCGCAAAAGTGATGGCTTTGCTCGGCGATTCGGTTACAACCGACCATATCTCGCCAGCAGGTAACATCAAGGTTGACAGCCCGGCCGGCCAATTCCTGATTGAGCATGGCGTAGCCAGACAAGACTTTAACTCCTACGGCTCCCGCCGCGGTAACCATGATGTGATGATGCGCGGTACGTTCGCTAACATCCGGATCCGCAATCAGGTTGCTCCAGGAACGGAAGGCGGCGTAACGAAATACCTGCCGACCGATGAAGTGATGTCAATCTATGATGCATCCATGAAATATCAAAAAGATGGCACGAACCTCGTTGTTATTGCCGGTAAAGAATACGGAACCGGAAGCTCCCGCGACTGGGCGGCTAAAGGTACGTTCCTGCTCGGCGTAAAAGCCGTTATTGCTGAAAGCTTCGAGCGGATTCACCGTTCCAACCTCGTAGGCATGGGCGTGCTGCCGCTGCAATTCCAAGAAGGCCAAGGCTGGTCTACGCTTGGTATTACCGGCCGCGAGACATTCGATATTCAAGGGCTGTCCAACGCCGTTACACCAGGTCAAAAAGTTACCGTGGTCGCAACACGCGAAGACGGCACATCCTTCGAGTTTACAGCGACGGTTCGCCTCGACTCCATGGTGGATGTCGATTACTATCGCAACGGCGGTATCCTGCAAACGGTACTGCGCCAAATGATCGCTCAAATGTAATTCAGCTCAACTCGCTAGAGACATCGCTCACTAGGGACAAAATGGATAGATACGAAAGAATGGCGGTACAGGGTGTTATTCCTGGACCGCCATTCTTCTATTTTCTAAATCATGATATTCTATTATGTTAGTTGATCCACTCGTTCACTTTATCCGCATTTTGCTTCACCCATGCTTTAGCAGCATCTTCCGGAGATTTACCTTCTGTGATCTCAACCATGACCGCAGCCATGTCGTCCGGTGTCCAGGAGAAGTTGTCCAGCAGGGCATAAGCATCGGCCTTATCTTCTTCCAAGCCTTGACGGGCGATCGTATGGATCTGCTCATCACCGCCGTATACATTTTTCGGATCTTCCAGGTACTTCAGATCCATCTTCGCGAATTTCCAGTGCGGCGTCCAGCCGGTCACAATAATCGGCTGCTCGGCTTGATAAGCCTTATCCAGCTCTTGCGCCATTGCTGCAGAGGAGCTCTCCAGCACAGTCCACTGACCGCGCAGCTCGTACTCATCCAATACCGATTCTGTTGCCATCATTAGGCCAGCACCTGGCTCGATACCGATGATTTGATGGTTTACTGTCTTTCCTACTTCTTCGCTTGTCAGATCCTCAATGCTGTTGATGTCCATGTAAGCCGGAACTACAAGACCGATCTTCGTGCCATCCAGATTAGGGCCGAGGTCTTCGATCCGGTCACCATACTGGTCGATATAAGAAGCATGCGTGGTCGGCAGCCATGCGGCTACCATCGCATCCGCGCTGCCATCAGCGATACCCGCGAACATCGGGCCGGCATCGACCTGCAGCATCTCCACATTGTAATGCAGCTTCTGTTCCAATACTTCCTTCACCACATAGGTGCTGGCTATCTCGGAATCCCAAGCGACATAAGCCAGCGTAATGTTCTTCTCATCGCTATTCGCAGAGCAGCCTGCGAGCAGCAAAGTGACCATAAAAACAGATAACAACAAGTTCAGTTTCTTCAACATAAAATCCCCCTATTTTTTTATTTTTTTGATTTCTTCATCACGGTTTGCGTCAAGCGGTCAAGCAAAATGGCTAAAATGACGATAACAAGCCCGGCTTCAAAGCCGGTACCGATTCTTGTCTGCTGTACAGCGCGCAGAACATCGGTCCCTACGCCCTGCGCCCCGATCATGGAGGCAATAACGACCATCGACAAGGACAGCATGATCGTCTGGTTAATACCGGCCATAATGGTTGGCATCGCAAGCGGCAGCTGCAGCTTGTAAAGCTTCTGCGACGGCGTAGAGCCAAATGCATCCGCAGCCTCCACGAGCTCCTGCGGCACCTGCCGGATCCCAAGGTTCGTCAACCGGATCGTCGGCGGAATCGCGAAGATGATCGAGCTGATCACCCCTGGGACAATCCCCAGCGAGAAGAATGAGATCGCCGGCAATAAATAAACAAATGCAGGCATCGTCTGCATGAAATCAAGCACCGGCGTAACGATATTTTGTACGACGTTCTTACGGGCACATAAAATCCCGAGCGGTACGCCAATCACAATGGATAACAACGCTGCAGTCAGTACAAGCGACAAGGTCTGCATCGCATTGCTCCAATATCCCAAATTGTGGATGAGTAATAGGCCAATGAGCGCAAACAAGCCCATTCTCCATTTTGCAATGTACCATGTGAGTGCAACCAGAATAACAAGAAGCAATAAATCAGGTGTACCCCGCAGCACAATATCGAAGCCTTTAACGATCATCCCGATAACAAACTTAATCACGTCGAAGAACGGACCGAAATTGGCGCTCATCCAATCCTCCAAGGCTTCGATCCAGCTGCCTAACGGTATTTTAGGAATGTCCAAGCTGTACACCTGCTTCCGGTACGGTATTACCCGCAAGAGCGGCCAGTACGGCACCCTTGATAATAATCCCTTTTAATCTTCCGCTTTCATCGACTACTGCTACCGGCAGCCTTGTATTACCCATGATTTCAAACAGCTCATTAAGAAGCGTATCCGGACTGACGGAAGGCAGCTCGCGCTGAATGATATCGTCGAGCGGCAGGCCTTCCTTGATTGCACCTGCAGCATCCTCTGCGGTAATGACGCCAATCAGCTTCATGCCTTTATCTTTATCGACAACATAAAGGCTGGATACGCCTCTATCCCGCATCAGCTGGAGGGCAACACGAGGTCCGCGTTCAGCCGTTATCGTCTCCGGCTTGCGCATCACATGTGAAGCAGTCAATATTTTGGATAAATCCACATCTTCGACGAATCGTTCCACATATTTGTTGGCGGGCTGCATCAGAATTTCTTCAGGCGAGCCGATTTGAACGATGCTTCCGTCCTTCATCAGGGCGATTTGATCCCCAATTCTCAGCGCCTCATCCAAGTCGTGCGTGATGAATACGATTGTTTTCTTCATCTTCGACTGCAGCTCAATCAGTTCATCCTGCATATCCTTGCGAATTAGCGGATCGAGCGCGCTGAAGGCTTCATCCATAAGCAGCACGTCCGGATCGTTCGCCAGTCCTCTTGCAAGCCCTACACGCTGCTGCATGCCGCCGCTTAACTGATCGGGATAGCTGTCTTCCCAGCCCTTCAGTCCAACCAGCTCCAAGGATTGCATGGCCATCTCTCGTCTTTTGGCTTTGCTCATCCCTTGAATCTCCAGGCCGTATTCCACATTCTGAACCACGGTCCGGTGAGGGAACAGCGCAAACTTCTGAAATACCATCCCCATATTTTTCCGCCTGAACTGGCGCAACTGCTCGGCATTCATCTGCAGCACATCACTGCCGTTAAACAACACCTGCCCCGAGGTCGGCTCGATCAACCGGTTAAGAAGCCGCACCAATGTTGATTTTCCGCTGCCCGAGAGGCCCATGATGACGAAAATTTGTCCTGTCTCAATGCTGAATTCCGCTTGGTTGACCCCAACCGTCAGCTTCGTTTCTTTAAAAATTTTTTCCTTGCTCCATCCGTCCTTTAATAAAGGAACGGCACGTTTAGGATCTGTCCCAAATATCTTAGTAAGCTTTTTGATCTCGATAATCGGCACTTTCCCCCTCCTTTACATCTGGCATTCCTTGACTTGTAATAGTTTAGTGCTTTTTTCCTATAATGGGCAAACGGGCTATAACTCCATATACTTTGTACAGTTTTAACTTTACGCACTTTTATTACTGTATACTCTTTATCTCATTGATTTTCACTATAAGATGCTCCTTTACATCCATGGGCTTGTTTGTTTACAATGCTTGATAGACAGCCTTAAAGAGAGGAAGCCGGACACGTCCTCGGGAGGATAACGACAATGAAAGAATTAGAAGGCTTAACTGAAGACCAGCGAAATAAAATCATCCAGGCACGGCAGCGAGTCATTGAGTCCATCGGAAAGAATATGGATCTATATGGCATCACGCTTTCCATTGGCCATTTATATGGAAATATGTATTTCAACGGCGCTCCGGCAACGCTCGACGAAATGAGCGAGACGATGGGCATGAGCAAGACATCCATGAGTACGGGTATGCGTACATTAATGGATTTGAAGATGATCACCAAGGTATGGGGCAAAGGCTCGCGCAAGGATTTGTATGAGGTCGTGCCGGATTGGCATCAAAATTTCATCGACTATTTCTCTATCAAATGGAGGAAAGCGGTCGAGATGAATTCGAGCGCACTGATGAAGTCACTCAAAGAAATTCGTGAGCTGAAACAGCTGAATGAGGAGAATCAGCCTCTGTGCGAGCTGCTGATTAAGGATGAGGAAAAAATAAAAGAAGCCCTGAATTACTACCATTGGCTTCTGCGTCTGATTGATTCCTTCGAAACCGGTAAAATCTACGAACTGATTCCTAAAGAAGAAAAAGATTTCTAGTGACAAACATGCAGTAAAATGCACCTGCTTGAGAAAAACCAGCTCCAGTCATGCAAAGAAGGCTCATTCGATATGCCGCATAGGGCATATCAGATGAGCCTTAAAACGCTGTTTACAAGGATGCGCACAGTTGAACTATTTGAGCATTGTACCCATTAATCGTGCTGAATTCATGATCACCGGCGCATGCTCCTTCATGATCTCTCGCGTAAGCCGGTTAGCTGGGCCGGAGATCGACAACGCCGCGGCAAGCCTGCCTGAGCGATTAAAGATCGGCGCGGCAACCGCAGCCGCACCCGGCTCGCGCTCTTCAATGCTTGTCGCGTAGCCATTTCTTCTTATGTCCTCCAGCTGCTCCCGGAAAAGCCCGGCATCAATAGATGACGGCCACGAAGCATCCGCCATAATCGCCTCCCGCTCCTGCGAATCCGCAAAAGCAATCAGTACTTTACTTGATGCCCCGACATATAACGGCAGCCTGACGCCGACCGGCGCAACCCGCCGCACCGCTTGATTGCTCTGAACCGCCTGAATGCGGATCCGTTCTTTTCCGTCGCGCACATAGAGGCTGACTGTTTCGCCAAGCATGTCGCGAAGCCTTTCCATTTCCGGCAGCCAAATGATCGCAGGATCGTCATTATTGGACAAATGCGCCGATAACTCCCATACCCGCATACCCAGACGGTACCGGTCGGTTACCCGGTCACGAGTGATAAACCCTTTATCCTCAAGCGTCGCCAGCATGCGGTGCACCGTGCTTTTATGCAAACCGACACGGTCCGCAATTTCCGTCATGGCCAGATCCGTTCCGGCAGTGAAGCATAATAATATATCGAGCGCCCTTTCAACGGCGCGTACATTCGACTTTTGCTCTTCCATGCTGGCAGCCTCCCCTTTGTGTTTCACACAATGAAACACAATTACACCTAGTATAACCTATGAGAATGATTCTCGTAAAGCATCTCTCGTTATTTTACAGCTATATTACAAGTGTTTAACATTACGTCCAGATCAATTGACAGTCTGGTTCGAAAGACATACGATGAAAGTAAGTCATTCAGTAAAACGCTTTCATCTCATATTAATCAACCTATGTTCAGTCTTTGTTCATTCTTTATATAGGTAATTTTATCCATGGGAGGGATAATGATGAGCACCTCTGTCCTGTCACCGCTGCCGTTGGAAGGCGGCTTTTCCCCCAATGTCCATCCCGGCTTGTATCCCGATCACGGATCCCAGCCCCGCAGCATGCCGGCTGCCGAGCAGGTTCGGCGAAGACATATCGCCATCGCTGTTCTGTCAGCGGTTGTCGCATTTACAATGCTGCTTGTTGTCGCTTTTCATGGTTTTATTGCATGGATGCTCGCCAATCCCTATGTCGCGCCTCTTACCTCTAATCCCATGCTTGCCAAGAACCTGAATTATTCCGATGTGGTGTTTCCGAGCGCAAGCGGCAAAACAATGGTCGACGGCTGGTATATTCCTGCCGGGCAGTATTCTGAACGCACTGTAGTATTCAGCCACGGATATGGAGCAAACCGGGAAGAAACCTGGGTGCCGATGTATGATTTAGCGGACCTGCTTCACGGATTAAATTATAATGTACTGTTATTTGATTACGGTTATGCATCGACCACCAATAAGTATCCGGCAACCGGAGGCCATGAAGAATCCCAGCAGCTTCTTGCGGCTGTAGAATTTGCCAGGGCGCAAGGCGCGAATGAGATTGTCGTCTGGGGCTTCTCCATGGGTGCGGGAACTGCGCTGCAGACCGCGCTGCAGACGAATTTGATTGACGCCATGATTCTGGACAGCATGTTTCTCCCGGATCCGGAAGCCTTATTTCAGAATGTGACACAGCTTGTGAATTTGCCCCGGTTCCCATCGCTGCCGCTGATTGAATCCTTGTTGCCCGTATGGACCGGCACGAGCTTCAACCAGATTCCGGCACAACAAGTAATGCAAACCGCCTATTCGATACCGATCTTTATGATTCATGGAACAGCGGATTCCAAAGCGTCTGTCGACACGGCTCAAGCCATCTCCAATATGCAGATGAACCCGCTATCCGATGTCTGGATCATTCCCGATGGCCACCACGAGCTGCTCTTCCGCGCTCAGCCCAAGGAATATATCCATCGGGCTGCATTATTCTTAAGCCGGGTACACGACCAAACAACCTTAGCAAGCGCGACATAGTCCAACCCTCCTGCTGAATACATCTTATGAAGTAGAGGATGTATTCAGCAGGAGGAGGCCTGGTGTCGTGCTTTTTATTTACGGGCGTTATATGCCCTTGAGATGGCTGGAAGAAATTTTATTCTGGAAGACCCAAGAAAAAGAGCATACTGTTGTGATCCGGGAAATCACGCCTAATCTGGAGCCGCAGTATGTGAATCTGCTAAAGGAATGGGAGCCTGTCTTCGCCAGCACAGAGCAATGCGCTGCCGCGTGGCTGAAAAAGTGTCTGCCTCAACCGGAACAGATAACACCGGAAACCGCCATGCAGGTGGACAGCCTGCTTTACGCCTCGGTTAATCAATCCCGAACATTTGTCGCTCAGTTAAACATGCTGATGCAGCATAGCGGCGCCGTTCGCAGCAGCCCCATTGCCCAAACCGTCATCCTTCATATCATAAGAGAGTCTGAATATTTCTTGCATGTTATCTCCGACATAACACGTAGTGATAATCAGGCGGAAAAAGAGGCTGACGTAAAGGATGACGGCGGCAATCGTGCAGAGAAAGCTTCCGTTCCGATCGGCGGCCACACCCTGCCGCCTCTTCCTTATGCTAATAACGCGCTGGAGCCTTATATTGACGAAGCTACGATGCGGATTCATCACGATAAACATCATCAAAGCTATGTGGATGGGCTGAATAAGGCGGAGAAGGAGCTGGCTGACGCCCGCAAGAGCGGGAATTTTGATCTGATCAAGCATTGGGAACGGGAACTGGCCTTCAATGGCGCAGGTCACTATCTGCACACGTTATTTTGGACTGTCATGTCCCCGCAGGGCGGCGGACCCGCGACAGGGCCGGTAGCGCAGCAAATCAACAACGACTTCGGCAGCTTTGAAGCGTTCAAGAAACAGTTCAGCCAGGCAGCCGAGAAAGTAGAGGGCGGCGGATGGGCGATCGTTGTCTGGAGTCCACGGAGCCTCAGGCTGGAAATTCTGCAAGCGGAAAAACATCAGAATTTGTCCCAATGGGATGTGATCCCGGTTCTGCCGCTGGACGTTTGGGAGCATGCCTATTACCTCAAACACCAAAACAAACGGGCCGACTATATCAAGGACTGGTGGAATGTCATTAACTGGCCTTATGTGAACGAACGGTTTTTGCAGGCCAGCAAGCTCAAATGGGAGCCTTTTTGAATACTGCCTGAGCCTTGGGGTGGTACAGTAATGTCAAAAAAAGTCCCGGGTGTATACTAACCCGGGACTACGCTTGTCGAATTGTAAAATCTAATGCTTGAGCAGTGCCAAAAACTCTGAACGCAGCGCCGAATTTTTGCGGAATTCGCCACGAACTGCGGAAGTGACCGTATTGCTGCCTGTTTTCTTCACGCCGCGGGCGCACATGCATAGATGCTCACCCTCAACGACAACCATTACGCCATGCGGCTTCAAAACCTCATCCATAATATCTGCTATTTGCGAAGTGATCCGCTCCTGCACTTGCAGACGGCGCGTAATGGCGTCAACCAGTCTGGCAAGCTTGCTTAGACCGGCGATTTTACCGCTTGGAATGTAACCGATGTGCGCTTTACCGAAGAATGGCGCCATATGATGCTCGCACTGGCTGTAATAGACAATATCTTTTACGATGACCAATTCTTCGTGCTGCTCGTCAAATGTCACACCAAGCACATCACGAGGATCCACCTCATAGCCGGCAAAAATCTCCTCGTACATCCGCGTCACACGGGCGGGCGTTTCAAGCAGGCCTTCACGCTCCACATCCTCGCCAACGAGCTTTAGAATCTCCTTGACGTGTTTCTCGATCTGTTCCCGATTACGGGTGACCATCGAATTGACGTAATCTTTTTTTCCCGCCAACCCGTTCCCCTCCTCTTTCATAACCCCTGCAAGCTGCTGTTATTTGCGGCCGGGTTTTTGATTTTTCATCATGTTTTGCGCGCGCTGCAACTGCTGTTTGTTCATATTGTAACCCATCTGTTTTGCCATCTTCTGCAGCATTTCGGGATCGCTTTGCATTTTTTCAAGCTGTTTGCGAAGGTAGAATACGCCGATAAAAAAGCCGCCTGCCAACCCCGCAATTAACGTAATAATTGGAATAATAATATCCCATACCATATTCTTTCCTCACCTTTCCATCTTTGTTAGTGCACTTTATAATACCATGTCTATCTGTAATTTTTCCAGTCCAAGCAATCGGATTTTTATGTCGGGGCCACCGGATTCATGTCGACAAATGACCATTCGCCTCATCGGACTGTCGATTTGAAGTAATACGTAACGGTTGGTGTTCTTGGCCACCCATTCAATCTCTTTTGCATGCTGCAGCTTTTATCTGACCCAGGGCATCTTCAATCATGGAGCGGGCCTCCCCGTCCTGTTCGTGCCTGGCCGCTTCGCTTAGCGCAGCTTCCGCTTCCTTGCCGCCAATGCGCCCCAGTGACCATCCAGCAGTTCCCCGCAGCACTGGACGCGGATCCTCGCGCAATACAGCAATCAACGCAGGTACCGCACTTGCGTCCTTAAAATTGCCCAGCGCGATAACAGCGTTACGTTGGAGCGGTTTTCTGCCTCGCCACGAGGACGAGCTTGTACCATACTTTTCCTGAAATTCACGGTTGCTTAATGTGAGCATCGGTACAAGAAGCGGCTTAACCTGGTCTGGATCAGGCTGAAGCTCAGGCTGATGGGTCCAGTTCAACCCTTTGTTAACCGGGCATACAACCTGGCAGGTATCGCAGCCATAGAGGCGATTGCCGATCTTGCGCATCATCTCGTCAGAGACAAATCCTTTGGTTTGCGTGACAAACGAAACACAACGTTGGGCATTCAGCTGCCCTGGGCCGACCAGCGCTCCCGTCGGACAAGCATCGATGCATTTTGTGCATTCGCCGCATTGATCGATTATCGGGATATCCGGAGGAAGTGGAAGGTTCGTCAGCATTTCGCCTAAGTATACCCATGAACCGAATTCCGGCGTTATAATGGAGCAATTTTTCGCACTCCATCCGATTCCTGCACGCTGCGCCACAGCGCGATCCACAAGTTCGCCTGTATCCACCATACTCTCCGCACGAAAATGAGGAATCCGTTCCTTAAGCCACGCTTCCAGTCTGGCCAATCGATTTCTAAGCACATGATGATAATCCATCCCCCAAGCCGAACGTGACAAAATGCCCCGGTGGGCGCCAGGCTCGGACTTCGGAGCGTTTTTCAGTTTGGACGGATAAGCGACAGCAATTGAAATAATCGACTGCGGATCATCGAACAATAACGCCGGATCAGTACGCTTGTCCAAATCCGGCTCCTCAAAGCCCGACTCATAGCCGAGCTCACGATGTCTGTACAATGTATGTTTTAACTCTCTGAACGGCTCAGCCGACGCAATACCCAGCTTGTCGATACCAAGGCTAGGCAGCGCTTCAAGCAGCTCGGCTTTTAGCTTAGCATAATAAGACTTGCTCATCACTGCCTCCTTGGATTATAGAAACTTCATCTTCGTAATCGGCCAGAGAATGACATCTGCTCTGCCGAGAATCATATCCTCCGTTACCGTGCCGAATGATCTGCTGTCCCTGCTCGCTCCGGCATGCCTATTATCCCCCATGATGAAATATTTTCCCTGTTCAACCGTATGGGGCCCAAAATCCAAATCATCCACATCGGAATCTGTATAGGCTTCCAAGAACAGCTCTCCATTACGGTACAACTTCTGGTTGCGAATCTCAATCACATCACCAGGTACACCGATAACTCGTTTCACCAGATAATCCTTGCGCTCCGGTCCCACTTCCGGATCTTTTAAAATCACAACATCGCCCTGCTCGGGCTGACCTAACAAATAGATGGCTTTGTTGACGAACAGCCACTCTTTCTCATCCAGCGTCGGTTCCATCGAAGAGCCTTCTACCGTGGACAAATTAAATACAAAGAAATGAAGCAGCAGTACGATCACCAGTGCAAATGCAAGCGTTTTGAACCAATCGAGCAGCTCTGCCAGCCATTTGGAACGGGAGGGACGCGGTGAACCTGGATTATCGCTCGACTTGCGTAAGGAAGCACGGCTCATGTTACACCTCATTTCTGTCTTTTTTCCAACCAGCATAATAACTGTATACAGCATCGTCATTAAAAGGCGGATTGCCCCCGCGTACACGCCCTGTTAACTGCCTCAATCCCGCCATGACCTTATCCTCCACAAGCTGCGGGTACAGATAAACCGCTTTATGCTGTTCATATTCATCCCGATCAACGACAAACATCGAACCGTCCGATGTTCGGATCACATCCAGATCATAATCGATATAAGTAAGAACATCTTCATGGAGATAAGGAGGGGACGCTACATTACAATAGTACCGAATTCCCGGTTCTTCAAGCAGGGCAACGACATTAAACCACAGCTTGGGAATAAAGAAAGATACGGCAGGCACCTTGCTTGTCCATATTTTACCGTCCGACTCTTGAATCGGCGTCTGTTCATTGATCAGCACAATCATGGATTCGACCGCATGCTCAGGCGCAAGCAGGTGACTTGGCACAAGCCAATTTTTAAGCCACATTCGATGCAGTTTTCCATCGTGTTTAAAGCTCTTGATCACACATGGTCGGTACGTTTTCATGCGGTACTCCCTATAATCTTTTCTATTTATAAGAAAAGCACATCTCATCGCCAAAAGCAATGGCGTATAAGACATGCCCTTAAAGAAAAAAGGCCGGCGATCGGCCCGTAAATTGTGCTGCTCTTTGCCCTATATCACGTTTACCAATTAACCTGCGACAATGCTGAGCTTCTGAAACGAACGAAAGAAATCTTTTGCTGCATAACCCATGGATTCATAGAAAGGCAAAATCGGCTCATTATGCTCATCAGCGGTAATCATGATCTTGGATACATTGCGCTGTTCAAACCGCCCGCGCAAGCTATGAATTAGCGACTTGCCGATTCCCTTGCGCTGATGATCAGGATGAACGGCCACGCGGTAATAGTAACCTTTATTTTTGTCGATGGTGCCGATAATCATACCGACGATCTCGTCATTTACACTCGCGATCAGTACCAATTCACTGTCCCATGACAGTTGTCTGGCAAAAGCCTCCATCGTCTCCTCATAACATTTCTCCGATAAAACCATTTCAAGCAATTGAGTGACGGGCCGATAATCAGATAGTTGAAAAGAACGAACCTGCATGAGTGAGCTCTCCTCTTATACGCATGTCTTTTTTTTCGGTAAAGTTATTATTACGACAAAACTTTACGTATTCCTGCTAAAACTTTAAAAAAACCTTAAAAAAGTTAACAAATCAAAGGTTTTCTCCTGAAAGCGCTTTATTACAAGCGTTTTCAATTCTATAATAGGAAGGAATTGTTTTGCTGATGTAAATGGATTGCTGTCTTTTTACACTTATTTTACTTGGCCGCATAAATCAACAAAAAAAGATTGTATATTTCAAGCTGTTTTGCGTGATCTTAATTTGGGTAATAATGACGGTCGAATCGGTGTCGGCGTTCTATGTCGATAAATGGATCAGGTTATCCGGATGCATGAACTATTCCTTGCTTTCTATTCAACAGCATATGTCAGCACTTTGACGGCACACGCTTAATCGCAGCTTTTTTTATCGCCGGACTTAAGAAACATAAATGTTGATTTATTATGGAAAATAGGGGATAATGGTGCTTGGATAACTACATATCACA
Source organism: Paenibacillus abyssi (assembly GCF_014640295.1). Classification (GTDB taxonomy): domain Bacteria; phylum Bacillota; class Bacilli; order Paenibacillales; family Paenibacillaceae; genus Paenibacillus_D; species Paenibacillus_D abyssi. The sequence continues at coordinate 80,557 of NZ_BMGR01000020.1, forward strand.
CTTTAGGAGGTTGTTCATTTATGGCACATCAATTGCCTGCTTTGCCTTATGCTAACAATGCGCTTGAGCCTCACATTGACGAAACGACAATGATGATCCACCACGATCGTCATCACAATGCTTATGTTACAAATTTGAACGCTGCACTGGAGTCCGCTCCTGAGCTGCAAAGCAAATCGATCGAAGAGTTGATCTCTGATCTGAACAGCGTACCTGAAAGCATCCGCACAGCTGTCCGCAACAATGGCGGCGGCCATGCGAACCACTCCCTGTTCTGGGAAACAATCGGACCGAACGCTGGCGGTGCTCCAACTGGCGCGCTTGCTGACGCGATTGCGAACGAACTGGGCGGCTTCGAGAAATTCAAAGAAGATTTCGCGAAAGCAGGAGCAACGCGCTTCGGCAGCGGCTGGGCTTTCCTTGCAGTTTCCAAAGAAGGCAAGCTGAAAGTATACAGCCTCCCGAACCAAGACAGCCCGATCATGGAAGGCGAAACGCCGATTCTTGGTCTGGACGTATGGGAGCATGCGTACTACCTGAAATACCAAAACAAACGTCCTGACTACATCGCCGCTTTCTGGAACGTTGTTAACTGGTCTGAAGTTGGTAAACGTTACGAAGCAGCTGTGAAATAAGATTTTCAAACAAACGAAGGGGCTCTCCCAAGTCATCCAGACTATGGGAGAGCCCCTTCGTATTGTTTGGTCAATCAGCGATTACTGGCTACTCGGTCAGTCCCGCTCCTCCCAATACTCTCGCAATATACGAAGGAACACATTCGGGAAGGCCAGCTCTCTCATGTCCTCCAGCCCGATCCAACGGTAGCCTTCGGGCAGCTGCTCATTCACATGTGAATCCAAACATGTCCTATCAGAATCCAATTGCTGATCCTCAGCACTGCCTGAAGCTTTCAGCGCATCACTTGACTGCCGGGTACGATACACTCCACTTGATTCCGCCGCTGCAAGCACCTCCGCTTGATTGGCATTGTGCTCCAACACGAATCCAAAGTCGGCTAGATAGACCTGCACATCCCATATGATGTGGCTGAACACATGCTCAGCCTCCATCCACCACCGCCGCGGCCGCACCAGCAGCCGCGTCTCCTCGGCCAAGGAGCGGCAGAGCAGCGCCATGCGCTCTGCCTGCTCCGGCGCCGGCGCAGCCGTTGCCGCGGGCTCAGCGGTCGCGGCACGCACAGCAGCCGAGGCTTGGCCTCCGGCTGCCGCATCAGCGCCGCCGGCGCCAAGCGGCGCTGCGGCCGCCGCATAAGCGGCTGCGGCGCGCTTTCGCCCACGGCCCCGCTGCGGCTGCTCAGCCTGAGCCGCCGCAGGGCCGCTGCCGCCCGGCACGAGCACGTGCGGCAGCTCCCACATGCTCGCGAGCAGGCCCGTTTCCGGGCGCTGGCGAACGAGCACTTTGCCGGCATATTCGCCGGCGCCTTCTACGATCGCCGCGAACCGCTGCTCCGGCCGCGGCGGCTTCGCCTTCGTCTTGATCGGCAGCTCCAGCTCCCTGCCTGCCAGACGTCCGGCGCAATGCGCCATAACCGGGCAAGTAAGACAGCCCGGCGACTTCGGTGTGCATACAAGCGCGCCGAGCTCCATAAGCCCTTGATTAAAATCGCCTGCCGCTCCTTCAGGAATCAGCGAAGCGGCCAGCACCTCTATATTCACGCGCGTTCGAGCCTTGGCGATGTCCTCCTCCAAACAGAAGTAACGCGACAGCACCCGCATCACATTGCCATCCACAGCCGGCTCCGGCCGATTGAATGCAATACTCATAATTGCGCCCTTTGTATATGGCCCGACGCCTTTTAAAGCTGCGACCGATGGCGCATCATCCGGTACCGCTCCTCCATACAGCGCCATTACCTCGCGCGCGCCGGCCTGCAGATTGCGGGCCCGGGAGTAATAGCCCAGGCCTTCCCACATTTTTAACACCTCTGATTCAGGTGCCCCCGCTAAAGCCTTAATGGTAGGAAATTTGTCCATAAACCGCTCGTAATAAGGAATCACCGTATCGACCCGGGTCTGCTGCAGCATAATTTCAGATACCCACACCCGGTAAGGATCCTTGCTTTGCCGCCACGGCAGATCCCGTTTGTTCCTGCGATACCAATCAAGCAGCTCACTGCTAAAAAACAATTTTACATCCACTGTCATCCTCCACCGACCTCATTCCCTGCGGGCAAACTCGCCATCCTCTTATCCGGAGAGGTCTTATCCATATAAGTGTTGCGGTAGATTTTCCGGTAACGGCTAGGTGTCAAGCCCGTATAGATCTTGAACATCCTCGATAAATAATGATTCTGCATTCCCACCTGCTTGGCTATGCAAGCCACATGCTCATCAGAGTGCTCCAACAGGTGCTTGGCACGTTCGAGGCGCCTTTGATTTACATATTGAATCGGTGGGGACCCGACCATGCTTTTGAAAAATTCGATAAAATAATTCGGATGCAGATACGCAAGCCGAGCAAGCTCTTCAATATGAATCGGACTGTCCAAGTGATTCTCTATGTATTGAAGCACATTGTCCAGCTTGGACAGATCCTCCCTGTCGCCGCCCGCACTCTTCACAAAATCGCAGCGGTCCAAATAATAGGACAGCAGCTCGAGCAGGGCCGCCTTTAGCCGCAGCCCGCTTGTCAATGTACGCTCTTTCAACGCAGTGATCATTTTGATATATAAACTTTTAACAAAATCTTCATCATCAACTGAAACATACACTGGAAGCTTTAATACCTCCAATAACTGCATATCCCCAAGGTTCGCGCGGAAATGGCACCAATACCGTCCAAAGCTCTCTTCACCCAAAGTACCATAGGTTTGTTTTACGCCTGCCGGCAAAATATACAATTGCCCTGGCTCGCTAACATACTCTTTTCCACCCATTTTCAGCCAAGCGGATCCCTTCTGGGTAAAAACAAATCGGTAAAAGTCAGGCTTGACCCCCTCTTCCTCCCAATTCGGATCGTTCTCCGAGTAAGCTGCCAATGATACTTCTGCTTGAATGTTATGAAGATGGCTTTGCATAATATGTCTATAGATACTTTTCATTGCAGCCCCTGCCATTCTCATGTTAGTTTAAGCTTGATGTCTATGCTACTCTATGAAATCAGTACCACCAACTTTCTATTATACTGATTTTGCAGAAAAATGATATGGGACCTATACTTAGGACAGGCCATCTGAAATATCTCCCGGAGGTAACGATTTATGAAAAAGAAGCCTATACGTATTATCGGCATCTCTATGGTTAGTATGATACTGCTTTTTCTGTTAGCCGGGTGCGGCAGCAAGAATTACCTGGATGGTCCGGAAGAAATGATGACCGTCTACCGCCAATCCTGCTTGTCTTGCCATGGCGCCGAACTGCAGGGGCGAGTCGGCCCACAGTCGAATCTTCAGAAGGTCGGCGAAAGACGCTCCGAAAGTCAGATTCAGCAAAAAATCAAGCAGGGCGGTGTCATTATGCCGTCCTTTTCGGACAAGCTAACCGAAGAGGAGATTGAAGGATTAGCTGCTTGGTTAGCTGAAAAAAAATAAGGTGCTGTCCCATAAGTCATCGATGATGACTTTGGCATGGCCCCTTTCTCTTAAAAGCTTTGGTTTTACCGCATTCACTGCGCAGTCGAATGTTCTTCCGACCGCTGACGCTTCTCCAGGATCATTCGATCTGCTTCGTTTAGGCGTAACCGTTTCTTTCCTAAAAACAAAATGGAGTATCTCCGCCATAAACAAATGGCAAGCGAGCGATTGAAGAGTGAAGAAGGCCGCAGTTAACCGAAGACGAGAAATGGCGCCACAGAGAGGAGATCTGTGACGCCATTTTTACCGTTTTAGAGGCACCTATCAAGCTTCAATATCTCATTGAAGATCCCTTTTGGGACGGCCTCCTTTCATCTGTCTAACCTATCATTTCCCTTTCGATCACCACAAAAGCGGAAGCCATTGTTCGCTCGTGCGTGATCGTGACATGTATACGCACCTCGTCCTTATGCAGTGACAGCCGCTGCCATGCTTCTGTCGTAAGCTTACAAAGCGGCTGCCCCGTTTCCCCCGGCACGACTTCCATATCCCGAAAACCAATCACAGCTCCAATGCCGCAGCCAAGCGCCTTGACGATCGCTTCCTTAACAGCGAATCTGCCAGCTACAAACTCTGCGAGCCTCGTTTCACGCTGATCCGCAATAATAAGCTCCGCCTCTGTCAGTATCCGTTCCATAAAGCGCCTGCCCGAGGCTCCTTTTACAATCCTGCTTATCCGTTCGATCTCCACGAGATCATGTCCTATCCCTAGAATCAAGGCTTCACTCCCTGTCCATCCTTGCTCGGCTGCTTTAGCCGCAACAAGATGCATTTTTGCATCTTATTCGCAGCTCATCTGCCCTTTTCACTCAGCAAGGTGCATTATTGCACCTTAAACTCTCCATAGCAGACATTTGGGGAGCAATCTAGTTGGTGCATCTGCCCCTCAACCAGAAGAAGCAAGCACTCCCTTTCATCTGTGCACCAATAGAAGAACCCCTGGGGGTTCCCCAGAGGTTTAAATGCCCGGTATCGGGGCTCTTTTATGCTCCGTCTTCTTGTACTGCTTCTCCAGCTTTTCCCGAACGGCCTCATCGATCTCTTTGCCTTCCAGATAATCGCTGTTATCCTCGTACGTGATGCCAAGCTCAGCTTCATCGGTCTGGCCGTCCCAAAGTCCGGCAGTCGGCGCTTTATGCAGCACGCTGTCCGGTACGCCAAGCTTCGCAGCAAGCTGCCGCACCTGACGTTTGTTAAGTGAACTGAGCGGTGTAATATCTACCGCGCCGTCACCCCATTTGGTATAAAAGCCGGTTACTGCCTCCGAAGCGTGATCCGTGCCCACCACCAGCAAATTCAGATCAAATGCCAGAGCATACTGCACGACCATGCGTGTGCGGGCTTTGACATTGCCCTTCCCGCCGCGGCTAATATGACGATGTATAGATAACGACTTAAAGGCATGCTCGACTTCAAGAGCAATCTCATTGACCGCATCTTCAATATTCGTCTCAGCGGTATGCTTGAGTGCGAATGCCTTCGCTACCGCATAGCTGTCCGCAATATCCTCTTGCTCACCATAGGGCTGAAACACGCCTAGTGTCATGTATTCCTGCCCGGTTTCCGAAGAAAGCTCATCCGTAGCCTGCTTGCACAAGCCTGCTGCCACCGCACTGTCGATCCCGCCGCTGATCGCAATAAGAAGTCCGGTTGTTCCCGCATCACGTACATGCTGCTTCAGAAAATCAACGCGTCTGCGGATTTCAGCATCAACATCAATCTCCGGCTTCACGCCAAGCCGTTCAATAATTTCCTGCTGTAAGGTCATTAGGCCTCTTAGCGGCAGAACCGTTCGAACGCTGCTGTCAAATCGGCGGAAATCTCTTGTGCAGAGCGGTTCTCGATTTGGTGACGCTCGATGAAATATACCAGCTCTCCATCCTTCATCAGCGCGATCGAAGGGGAAGAAGGTGGATAAGGTGCGAAATATTCACGCGCTTTAGCTGTCGCTTCTTTATCCTGCCCTGCAAACACGGTGTACAAATGATCTGGAGTAATATCATGCTGCAGCGCAGCTGCAACACCCGGACGGCACTGGCCGGCTGCGCAGCCGCATACCGAGTTCACAACGACAAGCGCTGTTCCTTTAGATTCAGGCAAGCTTGCTTCTACTTCCTCCGGTGTACGCAGCTCCTTAATGCCATGGCGAGTTAATTCATCGCGCATAGGCTGCACCATATCCAACATGTATCGTTCAAATGACATTGACATCTGTGTATTCACTCCTTAAGCTATCATTATTTTAGTTCTATTATACTCCCCAAATGCCATGAAAGCAAAGGGCTTAAGCTGTCTGCCCATACAAAAGAAGGCCTCTCCACTGCAAAGAGATGGATTGGCCTTCACGATTTATATCTCGTCTTCATCCGTATCGGATTTCCGCCGGCTGGTTTCATTGCTGTATGCGACATCTTTATCGGGATGCATGAAAATACCGCCTTGCGGAGGTATTCCCTTCTCGAAGCAATCCCGGTTCTCGGCTGTTGTAAACCCGATATCCTTATAGGGATGAACCCACTCATCACCGCTCATGATTGAAGGATCCGTCTCTTTGGACCATTGCTGCAGCGGAGACTGCTCCGATTCATACATGTGATCGCCGATTACAACCCCGTGCCTGTTCACAAATGGTTCTTTGGGACCTCGTCCCTTACGGTATTCAGGCAAAAACTCAATTTCGTACGGATCCAGATCGGAACGGTCTGTCACCTTCGTTCACCTCCAAGCGTAAACAGCTGTTCACAGGCAGTCAGGTTGACGGCCGGTTCGGTCCGTTCAGCTTTTTGTCGAACCCCTCAGCTTCAGGCTGTTTTCCGCTATTATTACGACGCTCTGCAGCTGCGGCTCCTTGTTTGCTCTGATCGTTGCGATTGGCTGGCATCTCCACCGCCTCCTTCCAAGCAGTAGTATGCGCAGCCGGTTGCTTGTTTATGCTCAGCACAGAAGGCTGCACAGGCAGCTGGTTCTGTTGGTTTTACTGTTAGACTTGTCCAACTTCTTATGCTTCCTGTGCTTCGTCAGCTTGCTCAGCTTGCTTCATAGGTTCCGATTGGGTATGCTTCGTCGTAGTGAAGACCCCGATAATCCCATGTGCAATAAATATCCACTGCATGCCGGTTAACCCCAAGGTCGTACGAATGAGTTCACCCGGCGGATATACCGCAAACAGACTGACCACCAGCCCTCCGAAGCCCATCCCCAATAAATACAGCCGCAAGACTGCAGCCGATCCCTCTTCATTACTTGACCGGACAAGGTACAGGTATAAGATCGCGTTTAATAAGGCATAAGGGACCTGATAAGGAAACGCCGACAACAAATTCCATATAAAAAGCGACGGCAGCAGCGCGAAAGGCAGCACGCCTAGAAATGCCTGCAAGGGAAGCTTGCGCTTGCGAAGCGCGAAGGCCAAGTAAATAACCGATAACGTCAGCCCAATCAGCGCGTCCAGCTCACTTCCCCTCACCATTAACAGGCTAAGCGGGCGCTCCCATAACAATGACGGATCCCCGATCAGAAATCCAAGCTTCCAGCACACGCCTGTAATTACGATGACATTGAACAGCAGATCTACCCATGGTCCTTCTCGCAGCTGATGCTTTGTACGCATCCATGCCGTCAAAGCTAACAAGCCGGCTGCCGCTGATATCAAAACGGACAGTAAAAGACCATCCAGCGTCAGAGGCCCTAACGTCACCATTTCCGGCATATTTATTCTCCTTTTTAGCAATTCATACTCAAGCTATGTCACAGTAAAAGTCACGACAAACGTCGTTCCCACATCTTCTTTGGAGGTCACTTCAATCTTGCCTAGATGCTGCTCCACGATGCTTAAGCATAACGCGAGGCCCAGCCCGGTTCCCGAGGTTTTTGTCGTATAAAAAGGCTCGAACAGATGATCAAGCTGTTCCTGCGGAATTCCGCAGCCTGTATCAGACACTTGCAATTCAATCACATTGTCGATTTGTTTCGTTCTGATCACGAGCAGGCCTTTGTCTCCCATCGCCTCCATTGCATTACGGGCAAGATTCAGAATCAGCTGTTTGATTTCCTTTGCATTCATATCAAAGCTCGCAAGCGACGGCTCTAATTCCAGCTCAACCGACTGCCCGCGCAGATTGGCATCCGCCCACAGCAGAGGCGCTAATTCATTAATGATTGCATTAAGTGAGCTCTTCTCCTTATCGACGATCCGGTTCTGTGCAAGAGAGAGGAAGTCATTGATTATGCCATTGGCACGGTCCAATTCTTCCATCACAATATGATAATATTCACGCTGGTTTTCCGGGCTTCTTTCCTGCATCAGCTGAACAAAGCCGCGGATAACCGCCATCGGATTACGAATTTCATGGGTTATGCTTGCCGCCATCTGTCCGACCAGGCTAAGCCGTTCCATCCGCCCGACCTCATCGCGCAGCCGGGTAAGCTCGGTAATATCGTGAACGATAAGCGCGGCGCCGATAATCTTCTGATTATGCATATCCCGCACCGTAAATCCGGTTCTAATATAGATTTTGTTATCTTCATGTTCCATTTCCGAAGTCGAATTATGGCCATTTAACGCATCCGCAATCAGCCTTCCGCTGGTTTCATGAATGACAGATTCATATAATTCCGTAAAGGGCTGGCCGATCAGATCCAAACGGCTGGTTTTCGTTATTTTATCGCCCATGATTCGCATCGCCATGTCGTTCAGATGTGTGATGTCGCCTTTACGATCAACGATAATGACGCCAAGCGGCGTAACGTCGATAAACTGCTGCAGCTTCTGCACTTCGTTCCGGTAATTGAGCGACATTCGCTGCAGTTGATGCTGCAGCTGCTGTTTTTCTTTGACACTTTCAATAATAAACACAGCCGACCACATGACACACAAAAAAATCACGGCCATGACGGCAAGAAATATAGGAACCTGAATACCCATGGAAGCATCATGCTGCACAAGCGTGGCGATATAGGTCAAGAAAAAAAGCTGCAGAATAACTATCGCCAATCCGATAGCCATTCTCTGCTTCCCTTTGCGGCTCGCCCGTTCAAAATACCGGATCGACAACAACAGCACCGGGACAACAAGAATGAGATATACGATGAACCCGACCTGCTCCCACACACCATCGAGCATATTGATTCTAACTGCCACATACAAGATCGTGAGGACAACGGCAACCGGCACCCCGCCATATAAGGAGCCGATAATATAAGGAATCAAGCGATAGTCCAGATCATATCCATAGATGGTTTCAGTAGACATCAGCATGCACATGATCATAGAAACACCGCATAGAGTGCCTAGAAATAGTGGAATACCTTTATGCCTGGTTGGCCGATCAAGCCACATCTGAAAAGCGACAACGGGCAATAAAGCAATCATGACCTGCAGTAGTGTTTCTTTTAACACGAAATACCGGTCTCCTCCTTATGCCACAAAGACTTTCTACTACTCCGATTAAAGCATATGTCCCCTTATTTTACAACAATCATCGGGACTTTTGTCTCATATAAATACAACAAAAACCGCAAAGAACGGATCGTTCCCGCGGTTTCATCATCATGGGCGTATTATTTCTTCAATATCTTGTATCCCACGCCCCTTGAGAATCCCTTCGATCCAATCCACAACAGTATAGAGCATCCGTTCTTTATCGCGGTCATTATGCAGCTCGTGGAAGCCGTCCTCCCACGCATAGAATGTACAGGCCTTATCAAGCTTGTCGGCCAGCTCCTTACTGGCAGGCATTGAAGTGATATTGTCGGCTGTTCCATGCAGAAGCAGCAGAGGAACCTTCAAGCGGTCACAATTGGCAAGCGCCCATTCCCCTTCTTCTTTCAGTGCATAAAACATCCCCGCTGAAATCCGATTGTGCGCCAAGGGATCGACCGGCATCGTTAATTCAGCATCATGGTATAAATTAGCGGAATTGAGTCCGGTAGAAAGAGAGAAAGCGGGCCATAACCGGGCCATTTTTTCTCCAATCCATAGCTTGTATGCCGGTGGAAGAAACGCCAGGCGCAGCCACGGACTCGTTAAAATAAGCCCTGTTATCTCAGGCTGAAGCCGCAGCGCGCAGCTTAGCGCGACATTGCCTCCCATGCTGTGCCCATATAAAAAGACCGGCAGCCCGGGACACCGCTGCTTAGCCAAATTGATCAATGCGGCAGCATCTCCCGTGAGCTGGGCAATCGAGTCACAGTGTCCCCGCTTTCCCGGTGAGCGCCCATGGCCGCGCTGGTCATAGTTGAACAGCACAAAGCCAACTGCTGTTAATACCGAAGCAACTTCCTCATAACGGCCGCCATGCTCTCCCATACCGTGAACGAGGCACACCGCGGCCCGCGGCGCTCCCTCTGCGGCCCGCCACTCGCGCGCAAACAGCTCTATCCCGTCATTAGCCGTTAATAGCAACTCTTCATAAACCATCGTCGATCCGCCTCCAGACTCACATAAAACCGCTCAACCGCTTCAGTTATTCATCTTATGCAGCAGCAGATGCTCGAGCTCTTCTAAATGGCCGATTACCGCCTCGGGTACAGGTTCGTCCGGAACAGGCTTATTACCTCTATTCAGCCATACCGCCCTCATACCAGCCTGCATGGGACCGATGACATCATTCATCCAGGAATCGCCGACAAACAACGTTTCGACCGGTTTGAACCCCATCCGGGAGGCAGTGATTCTATAGGCGTCCGGCTTCGGCTTAGCAGTGCCTAATTCATCCGATACAAACACATTGCTCTTTGTAAACAATCCGTCCAGCCCCATGCGGCGCAGCTTATCGTACTGATCCTCAGAGGTACCGTTGGTCAGTATGCCAAGCTGATAAACCTCGCCCCAGCGCTTTAATCGTTCAATTAATAAGGGATCATGCGGGATATACGGCGCCCGTACGGTCCAAAACCATCTTTCGAAGGCTTCCGCTTCCTCAGCCCCTGTAGAGATATTAAACTCAGCTAAGGTATGGATAAACCTCAGCCGCCGAAATTCGCCGCCATCAATCACTCCACTCAGCCATTGCTCATGAAACAGCTCATCTTTCTCCAAGAAAACGGGAAACAGCCGATCCATGCCAATTCCTTGCGTCAATGGGTAGCTCTCGAAGGATTCATACATGCTCCGCTTCCAGTAGTCGTCAAAATACAGCAGCGTATCATCCAAATCAAAAAGAACCAAGCGGATTCCTTCCATGCTGTCACCTCGCTGTCGATTTGAAGTTTCCTCACTTAACCTTTACCATTAATTACAGACGATGTAAACCTCATTTGCCAACTGCGTTTTTACATATACAATAGAAGAATCGACAAGTACACGATAAGGAGTCTATATGAAATACGATGTCATCATTATTGGCGGCGGACCCTCCGGTCTGATGGCCGCTGTTGCTGCAAGCGCGCACGGAGCCAGAGCATTGCTCGTTGATAAAGGAGACAAGCTCGGACGCAAGCTTGGCATCTCCGGCGGCGGCAGGTGCAACGTGACAAACGCAAAGGAGATTGATGAGCTCATCACGCATATTCCCGGTAACGGGAGGTTCCTCTACAGCGCCTTCTCTCATTATAATAACCGGGATATTATCCGCTTCTTCGAGAATTTGGGCATCGCTTTGAAGGAAGAGGACCGCGGCCGGATGTTCCCCGTTTCCGATAAGGCAAAGACCGTGGTGGATGCGCTTGTCGGGAAAGTGCGCAGCCAAGGCGTAGAGATTCTTGTTAACCGCGCAGTGGCCAAGGTGCTGTACGAGGAAGGCAGGACGGCGGGCATACAGCTGAAGGACGGGCAAAAAATCGAGAGCAGCGCTGTCATCGTGGCAACCGGCGGCAAATCCGTGCCGCATACCGGCTCCACCGGTGACGGTTACCCGTGGGCGGAGATGGCCGGCCATACGATTACCGAGCTGTTTCCGACCGAAGTGCCGCTCTTATCCAGAGATGCCTTTATCCAGAGCAAAGAGCTTCAAGGCATCTCCTTGCGTGATATCGTAGCGACCGTCTGGAATCCCAAAGGCAAGAAAGTGATCCAGCATGACGGCGATCTCATCTTTACGCACTTCGGCCTATCTGGGCCGGTCGCGCTTCGCTGCAGCCAATTCGTTGTGAAAACACTGAAGAAGTTCGAAGTCAGTACAGTTAAACTGACCATCGATCTCTTCCCGCAGAAGTCGGTGGAAGAATTAGTTGAAGAATCCTTAAATCTCGCTAGAAGCGAGCCTAAAAAGGCCATTAAAAATGTGCTCAAGGGTTTGCTGCCCGAGCGGATGATCCCGATCATTCTGAAAAAGTCCGGGTTAACCGGCGAAACCACCTATGACAACATTCCCAGGCAGCCGTGGTCCGACATGGCCGCTTTATTAAAGGGCTTTCCGGTCAACATATCCGGCACGCTCTCCATCGAAGAAGCTTTCGTCACCGGCGGCGGCGTCCATCTGAAGGAAATTGATCCGAAAACGATGCAGTCCAAATTGATGGAAGGACTGTTCTTCTGCGGCGAAATTTTGGATATTCACGGATATACCGGGGGATACAACATTACCGCTGCATTTACGACCGGTTATACGGCAGGCAAAAGCGCCGCTGAATCGGTACAGAGCGCGGGGACAAACTGAATTATGAGTATACACGATTCATTCAATCCCTCTGAATGCTGTTAAATGATCTGCACAAAAACACCCTCCCACATGAGTTGGAAGGGTGTTTTGCCCGTTTGAATTAGGCAGCCATTGCCCGGCAAGCTTCAGCACAGGAGAAGCAAGCTTCAGCACAGCGCTGGCAATGCTCGTGATCATGCTTTTTGCATTCATTGCCGCATGCCTCACAGATCTCTGCGCAAATTCTGCACAGCTCTTTAACATACGACGCGTTAATCGTCATCGCATGAGCGGCAAACGCGCAAATATCCGCGCATTCCCGGTCTAACCGGATGCATTCCTTCATGTCATGATCTTCATTGAGGCATGCATCATAACAGCGATTGCAGGCCTGCATACACCGGATACACTCCTCAATACAAGCTTGGAATTGTTCATGGTTCATGTTCATGGGAATAGCCTCCTTGTTATATGGGTTTCGTTATTACTTAACCTGACACAGGTTCGCTCACACAATCGTTTCATGTCCATATGGTTACAATTAATGTCCAGCGTGACCGCCGGCGTTACTGCCGCTTTCACTATCTTCACTGTCCTCGTTGCTTTGGCTGCCTTCACTGCTGCTGTCATTGCCGCTAGTATCGCCGCCGTGGCCGCCATGGCCTTCACCGGATGCAGACACAATCTCTAACATCGCGTCGATCTCGCCTTGGGCGGCCATAGTCAATGCATTGGCGTCACCCGTTAACCAAGAGTGGTTATAGGGACCCTCTGTCGGAGACTCCTCATACTTAGGCTGTACGGACATTACATAGTCCATTACACTGTCCGGCATGCTGTCCTTATCCGTCCAGAGCAGCGGCGTATGTTTTCCTAAATGAGAGAAAGGTGCAGCACCAAGCGCAAGCTCTGGCGAATCCATGCTTACGAAGGAGAAAGCGTGTCCTGGCGTCGTAATGCCCCAGCCAAAACCAGTTGCAGGGTCTTTATATCGGGAGAAAGCGATCGCGTTCTTATACGGATCATCCCCGGCGATTCGCACCACGGTACCATACTCGCCCAGCTGCTCCTCCACGGCTGCGGAGATCACAGCTTCCGGTCCGAGAAGGTAAATGTTCGCATTGCCGCCACGGGCATTCAATGCATCGATCGTACCCTGCGGGATCTCATTCTCCGTTACGTAGAGCAGAGGCTCCGGCATGTGTGCAACCCAGTTAATGGCCGGCATCGTGTACTCCATGCTGTCCATGGAACCTACGATGACCGATTGCGAAATCTCGCCAGTAACCTCGGAATAATAAGCATCAACCTCTTTTGCTAGAGCAGCGGGATTGTCAGCCGTTATCTTGTCCGTTTTAAATCCCATTTCGATTGCTTGTTCTTCAACAGCCTGATCCAAATCGCCGACCAGCATCACTTGAATGCCATCGTTCATCTCCACGCCTTTAGGCCGAAGACGGGTTAACTCATTACGCGTTACATCCGGTATGCCGTCTTTGTCCACAAACAGGATCGGACCGTCGTTCGGGTGATGGATAAGATTCGCGCTGACCACTACGGTCTGCCAATCTTCAGCATTGGCAAGAATCACACCACCGGGGCGGTTCATATCGCTGGTTGCCATCCATAACATTTGCGACACCAGTACCGCTGCTTGGGCGGGATCGCTTGAGTTCACACGCGTTGTGTTTTTGGAGGCGATCCACGGCAGGTTTCCCGTAACAGCAGGCTGTGACTGTATATTGCCAGACTGCTCACCATTAGACTCGGACTGCGTATTTCCCGCTGGCTGTCCCATATGATTAGCATGGTTGTTGCCTCCATCGAAGCAGCCCGCCAATACAAGCGCCGTCACAAGCGACAACACGCCTACTTTGACCATTCTCTTCATACCTTGTCCCCCTTATTCATTTATCATTTCACCGTTATCGGCAATTTGCTTCCACGTAGTCCCATTATCCGGTGTCAGATAAATATTCTTATTTGCAGTAGCAACAGTGATCTCCGATGGATTGACAGGATTGATGGCCATGTAATAGATTGCATCTTCGCTGTCCAGCGGAATATCAATCTCGATGATCTGCCCGGACTCTACATAGAGTTCAACTAAAGGAGCGTCCGCTTCCTCCGTGCCGATCAGCAGATCCCCGTCATCCGAGATGGCCAGGGCGGTTACCGACTCATCCATCGACACTTTCGTAAAAGACTGTCCGTAATCATTCGACAAATAGGCGCCCGTAGTTGTCCCAAGCGCAATGATTGACCCATCCGTCGGATGCACGGCAAACGCCGTAATCGGATCCGTTACGCCTTCCATATTGCTTCTGGTCCATGTCTTCGTTTCATCCAAGCTATAATACAATCCGCCCTCCTCCATAATGGAATTGGGACCCGGATTCAGCACATAGATCGTATGGTCACGGAAGCTCGCCGCCAGCCCATGGAAGTCCACCTCCCCTTCAAGGGAAAGAATTTCCAGCGATACGCCCTCATCGGTGCTTTTTACGATGCCAAGCGGATCTTTGTAATCTGAGCCAGGTGCAGGGTGGCCGCTGCTGTAGAAGCCTTTATCAATAGGCGCAAAGCCCATGTAGTCATGCTTTTCACCAGGTACTTCATTCCACGCGCCGCCCTCGTAAACACTCAGTCCATGATGGACGGGTACAAATAAACGCTCCCCATCGCCTGAATAACCTAGTCCATGCACATGCATAAACACAGATGAATTCGAGGTGTGACCTGCATGCTCTTTGGCCGAATTGCTGGAACAAGCTGCTGTGATGATAGAAACAGATAATAAGAGTGTCAGAATCAAACCTTGTCGTTTCAGAAAGATTCCCCTTTCAAATTCAGAATTGCCGACGATTCTATACTAAGTGTAACCACGATTTTTGAAGAACTTATGAAGATGAGCCGATTGAAGCGATTATTTCGGAAGCTCGACACAAAATATGGCGCCCTGCCCGCTCTCCGCCCATATTTTCCCGCCGTGGGCTTTGACCAGTTTATCCACGATCGCAAGCCCTAAGCCGCTGCCGCCGGTTTTGCGGTTTCGAGATTTTTCGCCGCGGTAGAACCGGTTAAATATATGAGGAAGATCCTCCGGGGCAATGCCCACGCCGGTATCTTTTATAGTGAGAAGGACCGTATCTTCCTCATTCCTTGCCTCAATGTGAACCTCTCCTTGTTCAGGCGTATATTTAAGCGCATTGGTTAGCAGATTGACCAAAACCTGAATCAGCCGGTCCGGATCCGCTTGCAGGCTGATACCCTGCGGGATATGGTTGTGAAGCGTTATTTTTTTCTCCATGAACGATGCCGCTACCAGCTCGACTCCCTTGGCTGCAATCGCACCCAGCCTGACCTCTTGTTTGACGAGCCGGAATCCCGGTGATTCCATCGCGTTCAGCTCCTCGAGCTCGCCGACCAGAAGGGTCAGCCGTTCGATTTCCTCGTAACAAGAATGAATGCGCTCTGGCGTAGGCTCCCAGATTCCGTCCTCGAAGGCCCTCATATGGCTTTTCAGCGTTGTCAGCGGGGTACGCAGCTCATGCGCAATGTCCTCAGTCATCGTCACTCTTAGCTTTTCTTGCCGGTCCAGCTGCTTGGCTAACTCATTCAATGATTGGCCCAGCATCGCCAGCTCATCATTGCCTGATACGTTCACTGTGACATTTAACCGCCCTGCAGCCATTTGCTCAGCGACCTTCTTCATCTCCACCAATGGAGAAGAAATCCGTCTGGCAGCGTAATATCCCATAATCATCGCCAGCACGATCGATCCGAGCGCCGACCATAATACCGATTGAACAAGCGCCATTTCGAAATGCCTGCTAAGAGAGGGATAGCTGTGCAACATCTCCCCCAGCTGATTCTGGTACATGACAAAATGATAATGCGTGCTCAAGATCACACTGACCGTTGAAATGAGAATGATCACAGTCGCGATTCCAATGATAATGGCAGCAAGTCGGATATGCAGCTTCTTATTCATTGCGCCCTCCCATGAATCGATAGCCTGAACCATAGACTGTGATAATATAGACCGGCTGCTTCGGATCAGGCTCGATTTTTTGCCGTAAGTTTTTTACATGCTGATCGATGGTCCGAATATCGCCGATAAAGTCGTATCCCATTACTTTGTCGACAAGCTCCTCGCGTGTAAAATGACGCTGCGGGTACTTGGCCAGCGCGATCAGCAGTTTAAACTCATTCGGCGTTAATAAGGCAAGATCTCCTCCGCAAAACACCGTATGACGAAGAGAATCGATGACCAGATGCCCGTTGTTGAATGAAATCCGGTCAGCCAGCAATTGATCACGGTCCGTCCTGCGCAGGATGGCGCGCACTCTTGCCACCACCTCTCTTGGATCAAAAGGCTTGGTCAGATAGTCGTCGGCTCCGATGGACAAGCCTTGAATCCGATTGGCATTCGTTATTTTGGCCGTGAGCATCAGGATCGGCACGGAGCTTGTCCTGCGAATGGCCTGGCATACCTCTTCGCCGCTCATATCCGGAAGCATGAGGTCAAGAATGACCAGATCGATCGTATGATCATACACCATCTCAACCGCCTGCCGGCCGGCTTCCGCTTCTAATGTCTTAAAGCCTTCTTTGGCGAGATAGGATTGGATGACATCCCTTATTTTTTCTTCATCGTCAACGATAAGTATCGTTTTCATATACCCCTCCGTACTTGTCGTCTTTTCGTATTTAGCTTACTAGTCAAAAATGTAGAACTTATGTAGATTAGTTGGATTTAGAGCTAATAGCCAGTGCAGAGCAAAGCTTGTTAATCGTTAATGCCGCTTGCTTATAGTATAGCGCTCTCAAAATAGGAAAAGCCAACCTTGTGCAAGGTGAGGCCACTGAATAACTTCCGATTTTTGAAGTATGAAAAAGCGATTGAACAAAAAAGACGA
>NZ_BMGR01000021.1 GCF_014640295.1 Paenibacillus abyssi
GTAGGACGTTGCCAAGCACGATGAACCCACTGAGTTTTCTCAGTGGGTTTTTTGTTGTTTTAAACCAATAATACGACCCATAATGGCCGTTTTATCGACATAAATTACAGTACTGGAGTTGGGCTAAGTTTCATGCGCTTATCAGCGATATTAGCGATGGTAGAATAATACCTCTTGTTCATCAAGTCGTAAAACTCCGTCACGTCGTGCCTTGCGCAGTTGTCTGAGAAGGATGAGACGAGGAGCTAGCAGCCAAGCATGCCAGCTGATCATGCTGATCATTAGCGATTCGGATGCCCAGGGGTAGATAACTGCGACTGCACAAAGTCCAAGCCATAACAGATGACGATGCAGCTTACGGAATAGTTGATGCTCAACCAATTGAACCGGCAAGTAGCCGCTCCATGGCAGTTTAAACCGCCAACCCCATCGCCTGTCCTCCGGTTCGTCAACTCGTAACATCGTAAGGCGAAGAATCGCCCAATGGATCACGATAATCATAACCAGGCCCAATATCCATGTCAGCAGCCCGTCATTGTTATAAAAAATGTATTGAAAAGCTGCAAATAATAATGCAATCACTGCGTAACTCACCAGCATTTCCGTTCTTATCCGCAGCTTTCGGATTAATTGGTAGTGGTAGATCGTGGATTCTTTATTTAGCTTTATCTCACGCTGCATGCTGTTCCTCCGTTGTAAGGAAATAAATTGTATATCAATCTAAATATCGGAAGGAAGACAGTAGAACTTTACGGTAATTTTTTTCTGGATAATCATCTTGTTTTCATCACGAATTCAATATCTTGCGCATAGGATATAAAAATATTTGAAATCGGCTATGAAACAAGTATATCTCGCTAGTAAATGTGGCATAATGGTAGGTATAGAAGATTTCCGTAAAAAGGTGGGATGCATAATGATTGAAGCACACCGTCATACCTGTATTATATGTGGTATTGAGAAAGTTGAAGGCATCCATATCGTGTCGGAGTTTATTTGTGAGAGCTGCGAGAACGAGATGATTCAAACCGATGTGAAGGATGCAAAGTATCCTTTTTTCATTCATCAATTAAAGCAAATTTGGGTTCAAAAAAATGCATAATAAGAGCCGCCTCTAATAAACTGGGGAACAGGCTCTTTTTTTTGTATTGTACTCCGCTACAATAGATACATACAGATAAAGAGAGGATTTTCTGTCATGTCCATTTTCCATGCACCATTATATGAGGCGCTAAAGCGGCACATTGCTTTGTCGCCGCGAAGCTTCCATGTCCCTGGCCATCAATATGGACGAGCTTTGCATAACAAAGCTCCGGATACAATATATCGTGATTATGAAGCATTGCTGAAGTTAGATGTAACCGAGCTATCGGGTACCGATGACCTACATCATCCGGAAGGCGTTATTCAGGAAGCGCAGCAGTTAGCAGCACGAACCTTTGGAGCTGAGGAGACCTTCTTCCTGGTAGGAGGCAGTACCGCGGGAAACCTTGCATTAATACTGGCCCATTGTGCGCCCGGAGACATACTGATCGTTCAACGTAACGTGCACAAATCCATCTTGAATGGACTCCAGCTTGCCGGTGCTCAGGCTGTTTTCATTACGCCCTCTGTAGAACCGGATACCGGTCTGCCGACCGTGCCTTCAATTCAGCAGATTGAAGAGGCCCTAAGGCGTTATCCAAATGCAAAAGCTGTCATGCTTACCAATCCTAATTATTATGGCATGGGTGTGGAGCTTCATCGTTACGTGGAATTGATCCACCGTTATGGCAAGCCCGTCTTTGTGGATGAAGCGCATGGCGCGCATTACGGGATCCATCCGGATCTCCCGGGCAGCGCATTGAACGCTGGTGCAGATGGTGTGGTCCAATCGACACATAAGACACTTTCCGCGATGACGATGGGAGCGATGTTACATGTCCAAGGTAGCAGAATCGACCGCTTTGCCATTCGCCGCACACTAGCGATGATACAAAGCTCAAGCCCTTCTTATCCGATTATGGCATCGCTTGATCTTGCCCGGGCAATTGTACACCAAGAAGGCGCAGGCCTGTTCGAGCAAGCCATTCGCATGGCAAACCTGTTCAGGCAGCAAATGCAAGAGCGACTGCCAATTTTCCTTGTCATGGGGACTGAGGCAAGACAGCCTTATTATGATTATATGGATCCTCTACGAATCGTCATTTCGGACAGTACGGGAGCGCTAAGCGGCTATGAATTGCAGAAACAGCTTGAGGCATATGGATGTTGGGCTGAAATGGCGGATCCGCGGCATGTTGTACTTTTATTTGGCATATCGACGTCCCTTGAAGATATGGAAGCACTAATTCATGCGTGCGAAGTAATTGCAGCAACGATCAGCATGAATGCTGATCGGCAGCATAGCTTTCAATTTTTGCTGGATTCAGGGGTTTCGGAGCCGGTATCCTTCTCCAGAACACTTAGTGATGTGGATGACGTTGAGACCATTCCATTATCGGAGTCGGCACAAAGAATTGCTGCGGAGATGATCATTCCGTATCCTCCCGGCATACCTATATTATATCCGGGAGAACGAATTCATCCGCTCACGGTTACCACGCTTCAACAGTTAGCCCGTCATGGCGCCAAATGCCAGGGTGCTTCCGATCCGACGCTTACAGCAATTCGAGTTTACAGGGGAGCAAAAGCATAAAGCAGGAAGAAGATAATGGTTTATGTTTATGGGGTGCTTTGTTAGAATAATAAGATAAGACAGGTTTATTCTAAACGATATGAGGAGCACATCCATTGAAAACAGGACGGTTCATTACGATTGAAGGCGGCGAAGGAGCCGGCAAGACAACATTAATAGATGGTTTGGCGAAGCGGATATCAAAGCTTGGAAGATCTGTATTGATCACTCGGGAGCCTGGAGGCATTCCGATTGCAGAAGACATTCGCGGTGTCATCCTCGACGCGGGAAATACCAATATGGATGCACGGACAGAGGCGCTGTTATATGCGGCGGCGAGAAGGCAGCATTTGGTGGAGAAAGTAATTCCTGCTTTGAACAAAGGCGAGATCGTTATTTGTGACCGATTCATTGACAGCAGCCTTGCTTATCAAGGCTATGCACGGGGAATTGGCATGGATGCGATATGGGAAATCAACCGTTTTGCAGTAGAAGAGACGATGCCTGATCTGACCCTGTGGATGGATGTAAGGCCGGAGACAGGATTAGCCCGTATTAATAAAGCATCCAGCAGGGAGATTAACCGTCTGGATCTTGAAGGATTGGTCTTTCACCAAAAGGTACAGGACGGTTATCGGATCCTGCAGCAGCGCTATCCGGAGCGAATTATCAGGATCGATGCCGAACAGCCTTCAGAGCTTGTTCTAGAACAGGTATTTATGGAGTTGGACCAACGATTTAAAGGGTTTTTCGCGACGGATGTCAAATTATAATAGAACAATAAAGATCGTTTTAAAACATGGGAGGGTTAATTATGAAATTGGTCATCGCGATCGTGCAGGACAAAGATAGCAATCGATTATCGAATGCGCTTGTTAGGGAAGGCTTCCGTGCGACAAAGCTTGCAAGTACGGGTGGGTTTTTAAAAGCGGGCAATACGACATTCATGATCGGGATTGAAGACGAGCGGGTATCCGATGTGATGCAGGTCATTCGATCAAATTGTAAAGTCCGAGATCAACTGGTGACCCCGGTAACACCTATGGGTGGAACAACCGATTCATACATTCCATTCCCGGTAGAAGTCCAAGTGGGAGGCGCGGCCGTGTTTGTCGTACCGGTAGAGCGCTTTGAACACTATTGATTGGGTGTGACGTAGAATGAAGATCAATCCCGGATGGCGGCCGACGGGTCAAGATATATCCCGTACAGATGTGGGAACAAGACCTGTTCAAACGAAAAACTTTTCCGATATCATGGGACAGCAGGACCAAGAGCGGACGAAGGAAGAGCTGCAAAAGAAGCTGCAGGATATTCATCTTCAAGGCGAACGTCTAGCTAAATCCATGACTGTAAGGGAATTAAAATTATACCGCCAGATGGTCAAACAATTCCTGGAGGATACCGTACGGCGCGGTATCGGCCTTAAGGAGACAAAGGGTTGGGATCGGCGCGGCCGCACGAAACGATATAAGCTGTTGGAAGAAGTCGATGCAGCGCTGATTTTGTTGGGAGAGGAGCTGCTGGATACGGAGCAAGGGCGCATCGACCTGTTGAACCGGGTCGGTGAAATCCGCGGCATACTCATCAATCTATCTTTTTAGAAATCCAGGAAAGGCCCCTGTGTGAGAAGGCCAGGGACGGCGGAGGCGAAAGGAACGAATACGATGACTTTTCAAACGATCGCCGGACAAGAGAAGGCAAAGCGGATTCTGCAGCACGCGCTGCAGCGGAATAATGTATCTCATGCCTACTTATTCAACGGGCCCCCAGGTACGGGAAGAATGGCAGCTGCGCGTGCTTTTGCCAAAGCGCTGTTCTGTGAAGCACAAGGAGATGATGCTTGCGGAAGCTGTTTATCCTGCCGAAAATTCGAACATGGCAATCAACCCGATTTGCTCCATGTCGTGCCTGATGGGGCAACGATCAAAATTGACCAAATTCGTGAGTTACAGCGGGAGCTCGCTTATCGCAATAGCAGTGCAACTCGTAAGGTATACATTATGGAGCATGCGGAGAAAATGACGGTCCAGGCGGCGAACAGCTTATTGAAATTTTTAGAGGAGCCTTTATCACCGCTCGTTGCGATCTTAATTACAGATAATGGACAAGCGGTACTGCCGACCATACGTTCCCGGTCGCAGTGGGTTCCCTTCTTGCCGATGGCTCCTGCGCAGATGTTGGATGCGCTCATAACAGACGGACAACCCCCTCTGCTTGCCCGTGTAGCAGTCCATTTAGCATCCGGTTTTGATGCCTGCAAAGAAATCATCCAACAAGAGGGGTTTGCAGAAACAAGAAACGTAGTGATACAATTAGGGAAGGAGAGTCTGACCCGATTCACCGCGGCTATGATTACCTCCCAACAGAAAGTGTTTAAGACCGGATTAGCGGAACGTTCAGAATTAGTGATGGACATGCTGATGTTATGGTACAAAGACATGATTCATTTTCAGGCCGGTAGGCAAGAAAGCATGGTTTTTATAGATCAAGTAGATTGGATTGGTAAACATGCATTCACTCGTACACCCGAAGGGTGGGTGAACTGCATGGAGCATACGCTTGCGGCTGGCAAACGGATACGCGCCCATGTGGCGCCCCAGCTGGCATTTGAGCAATTTTTGGTGAAACTACAGGAGGGCTAAACCTTTGTATAATGTGGTTGGTGTTCGCTTTAAGAAGGCGGGCAAGATATATTACTTTGATCCGGTCGAGCACCCTATTGCCACAGATCATCACGTTATCGTAGAGACAGCAAGGGGAATCGAATACGGTAAAGTAGTGGTGGGACAGAAGCAAGTCGGTGAGTCAGATGTCGTTCTCCCGCTTAAGAAAGTCATTCGCATTGCAGGTGATGCCGATGCAAGAATTGTCGAGGAGAACAAAACGGCGGCCAAGAACGCATTTGCTACCTGCATGGAAAAAATCCGGGATCATCAGTTGAAGATGAAGCTGGTAGATGTGGAGTTTACTTTTGACCGGAACAAGATTATCTTTTATTTTACGGCCGAAGGCCGTGTCGACTTTCGCGAGCTGGTAAAGGATTTGGCCAGTGTATTCCGTACCCGGATTGAACTGCGTCAGATCGGTGTTCGCGATGAGGCGAAGATGCTTGGCGGAATCGGGCCTTGCGGACGCGTATTATGCTGTTCATCCTGGCTGGGTGACTTTGAGCCGGTGTCCATCAAGATGGCGAAGGATCAGAATTTGTCTTTGAATCCGACGAAAATTTCCGGACTTTGCGGTCGATTGATGTGCTGCTTGAAGTATGAGCATGACAATTACGAAAGCATTCGGGAAGAGATGCCTGCGATCGGCAAGATTGTCGTCACATCGTTTGGCGAAGGGAAGGTCACAGGAATCAATGCATCTTCTAGATCTGTGTATGTTCAGCTTTTCGAAACAGGAGGCAAGCCCAAAGAGCTGCCTTTTGATGATGTTGTTGTTAAATAGTCGGACGATTTTGCGCTGTACTCTGGGGTGGGAACTTGGAGAAAAACAATTTGTTTAAGCGAATGGATCAATTGGAAAGTCATTTCAGCGGACTGCATTCCGAGCTTGGCGACATGAAGTTAAAGATCAAAGAGCTACTGGAGGAAAACAAACGACTCAGTATTGAAAATCAACAGCTCCGAAAAATTTTAAAAAGAGAATCAGCCGCTGTGCCAGTTGATATTGCTCAGCAAGAAACACAAGAGGATGGAGAAGACCCAATCGTAACGCCGGACCATCCGGCCTCAGCTGTTGGTGAAGGGTATGACAACCTGGCAAGGCTTTACCATGAGGGATTTCATATCTGTAATGTTTATTATGGTCATTTGCGCACGGAAGGCGACTGTTTATTTTGTCTGTCTTTTCTTAATAAATAGAATAGAACACGAAGAGAAGACCCCGTGCGGGTCTTCTTTTGGAATCCAATAAAGATTGCGTTTATTATATAGATAAGAAAGTATGATTGCCTGGATGCGATAAGGAGAATGGAATGACGTGATAGAAGGATTGAAAGCACTTTTGCCGAATGAACGATTGGATGACTTGTTGACGCATGATTTACGAATTATTCAAAGCCCGGAGGTATTCAGCTTTTCCATGGATGCGGTCCTGCTGGCGAGATTCGCCTCCGTCCCTGTACGAGGGCGTATCCTTGATTTTTGTACAGGCAACGGGGTCATTCCACTGCTGCTTACAACACGAACAAAGGCCAGGATTGACGGTGTCGAAATTCAACCAAGATTAGCGGATATGGCGAGCCGCAGCGTCCGGATCAATAACTTGCAGGAACAGGTATATATAATAGAAGGAGATTTACGAAACTATCATGAGCAGAGGGGGTATGGCGTTTATGATTTAGTTACCGTTAATCCTCCTTATATGCCCGCTAATACTGGAGACAGAAATGAAAATGAGCATGTTGCGATTGCGCGTCATGAGATTCACTGTACACTGGAGGAGGTCGTAACCGCCTGTTCAAGATTGGTACGGACCGGAGGGCGGGTCGCTATGGTTCACCGGCCATCAAGACTGGTGGATATTATGGAAGCAATGCGAAGCGTAAGACTGGAGCCGAAGCGAATACGTATGGTCCATCCGCATGCAGAAGGAGAAGCCAATATGGTGCTGATTGAGGCCATTCGTGACGGTAAACCGGACGTCCGCTTACTCCCTCCTCTGATCGTATATAATAGTAGAAAAGAGTACAACGATGAGCTGGTGAACATCTATTATGGTCCGAAACAGGGGAAAGAAGAGGAAAACACAAAATGAATGTCCAAAAAAGCTTCATAAGTCATAACAACGCAAATGAAAACAGCGAAACTGCAGGGACACTTTTCTTGGTCGGTACACCAATCGGCAATTTGGAGGATATGACCTATCGTGCGATCCGCACATTGCGGGAGGCGGATCTCATCGCAGCAGAGGATACGCGGCAGACTCGGAAGCTGCTTACCCATTTTGAAATTTCGACACGCTTGGTTAGCTATCACGAACATAACAAGCAAGCAAGCGGCAGTGAGCTCATCCGCCTATTAGAGGAAGGCCAGCAGATCGCGCTTGTCAGCGATGCCGGGCTGCCGGCAATTTCCGATCCGGGAGCAGATTTGGTTCGCGCTGCGGTGGAGCGGGATATTAATGTTGTTCCTATTCCTGGCGCCAATGCTGCGTTATCGGCGCTGATTGTATCTGGACTATCAACCGAGCGGTTTTTCTTCGCCGGGTTTCCGCCAAGAGACAAGAAGTCGCTAAATGATTGGCTGGATCAAATGAACAATCAAGAAGGAACCATACTATGTTATGAATCCCCGCATCGGATTCAAAAAACATTAAGTGCTATTCTGCAGGCATGGGGGAACCGCAGAATCGTGATGGCGCGCGAGCTGACCAAACGTCATGAAGAAATTGCCCGGGGAACAGTCGAAGAATGCATAGCATGGTTAGAGAAGCAGCCTCCGCTTGGTGAATATTGTTTGCTTATTGAAGGGATTGATGCAGTGGAATCCGGCGTATATGGTGAGTCGGGTGCTGGACGTCATTCCGATGCCGCCTGGTGGTCGAATTTGGAGCTTGAAGCCCATGTGAATCACTATGAGTCGATAACGGGCAATCGTAAAGAAGCGATGAAGCGGGCGGCTTCAGACCGGGGAATGTCCAAACGCGATGTGTACAACATTATAATGAAGAAAGACGATTAGAAGATAATAAAGAAAGACGATTACATCATGAAAAAAAGACCTTCCTGGCCGGGTTCTAGCGCAGGAAGGCAACAAGGAGTATGAAAAAGGTTAGAATTAACAAATTGATTTTTTCTTATTATAACCTATAAATCTTATTTTGTCACAGGTGTAGGCAATTCTGTTACACATTCATTGCAAACAATTTTACCTTTGAAGTAGGTGACGTTCTCTGCGTTACCGCAGAAGATGCATGCTGGCTCATATTTCTTCAACATAATCCGCTCGCCATCAACGTAAATCTCAAGCGCATCCTTTTCACCGATTCCTAAAGTGCGGCGGAGCTCGATTGGAATAACGACACGGCCCAGCTCATCTACCTTGCGGACAATTCCTGTGGATTTCATCATATCTATTGTTTCCCCTCTCAGTATGGTTCTCGTCACCATTCGACAATTTTCATCGTTTTCTGTAATCTATAATACCAACCATTCCCATAATAGTCAACCTAAATTTTGATTGAAAAATGTGTAAAATTCGCTATTTTTACTATAAAAACAGGCTAAAACAGCTTTATATAAGTCTATTTTGTGTACTTTTAGTTGGAATTAGTTAAACGACACAATTCGACATTAAATCGACAATTTTCTCGAGCAAATGAACATTAATCGACAATTTCATTGGGAAGAGGTGGTAAGTGATGGGATATATATTGGAAGAAGAGAAGGTGTTTAAAGATCCGGTACATAAATATATCTATGTGCAAGACGAGACGATCTGGAATTTAATTAACACAAAGGAATTCCAACGACTTAGAAGAATCCGCCAGCTTGGCACCACCTATTTAACCTTTCATGGTGCAGAGCACAGCCGATTCTCACATTCTCTTGGTGTGTATGAGATTACGCGCAAAATTATATCCCAATTCGAACGAAGCCATTATCCGGATTGGCCGAAGGAAGAGAAGCTGGTTTCTCTTTGCGCAGCGCTGCTGCACGATCTGGGACACGGGCCATTCTCTCATTCAATAGAAGAAGTATTTGAAACCCATCATGAGGAATGGACTTGCCGGATCCTGCTCGAAGATACCGATGTCAACCGTGTTCTTAGAACCGTTTCAGACGATTTTCCGCAGCGTGTTGCATCAGTTATTTGCAAAACGTACGACAAGCCGATTGTCATTAGCCTGGTGTCCAGTCAGATGGATGCTGACCGGATGGATTATTTGCTGCGGGATGCGTATTATACCGGAGTTAATTACGGTACGTTTGATCTGGATCGCATCCTTCGCGTCTTGCGTCCTTATCAGGGAAGGATTGTGGTGAAGGAGAGCGGCATGCATGCCGTGGAAGATTACTTAATGTCCCGGTATCAAATGTATTGGCAGGTTTATTTTCATCCGGTGACACGCAGTTCCGAAATTATTTTACGGCAAATTTTTCGCAGAGCAAAAGAAATATATATGAAGGGATATAATTTCCAAATGTTAAGCAAACCCTTCCGGATGATGTTTGAAGGGTCATTAACCGTGGATGATTACTTTCAATTGGATGAAGCGCTGGCACAAACGGTGTTTATGCAATGGGCGGAGGAACAGGATGAAATCTTGTCCGATCTGTGCAAACGGTTTATGCATCGCAGACTATACAAATATATAACCATGGACGAAAAGGATGAAACACTTTGGGCAACCATAAGACAACAGTTTGAAACGGCAGGGCTTCATCCCGACTACCATTTGGAGATTGATTTTCCATTTGATCTTCCTTATGATGTTTACCGGCCGGGAAAAATCGGGAGTGAGGAGAAACCGCCAATCCTCCTCCTTTGCGATCAAGATCAGTTGGTGGAAATTTCGGAAAAGTCCGACATTATTCGATCTATTACCGGCTTGCATTTGGGTAAATACCATCTATACTATCCGGAAGAGAAGCTTAGCGAAAAAGCGCATCTCATTGATCCGGAAATCCGCAAATTATTTGGAATGGCATAGAAATCTGTAATGTAAAGAAGAAAGGGGATTTTTCGACCTTGTTTATCGACACGCATACGCATTTGGACTCCCATAATTTCGACGAGGACCGCGCAGAAGTGATTGAACGGGCACGCGCGGCCGGTGTCGACCGATTGATAAATATTGGCTTTAACCGGGAGACGATTCCGACAACAATCGCATTAGCCGAGCAGTACGAATTTATCTATGCAGTCGTTGGCTGGCACCCGGTGGACAGCATTCATATGGAACCTAAAGATCTGGATTGGATTGCCGGTTTATGCAAGC
The DNA here is from genome assembly GCF_014640295.1 of Paenibacillus abyssi. GTDB lineage: Bacteria > Bacillota > Bacilli > Paenibacillales > Paenibacillaceae > Paenibacillus_D > Paenibacillus_D abyssi. The sequence goes on from NZ_BMGR01000021.1 coordinate 10,607, forward strand.
ACGAGAAGGTGGTTGCGATCGGCGAAATCGGGTTGGACTATCATTGGGACACGTCGCCGAAAGAAATTCAGCAGCGGGTTTTCCGCGAACAGATCAGACTCGCCAGATCACTGAATATGCCCATTGTTATCCATAACCGTGACGCACACGAGGATGTCGTCCGCATCCTGAAGGAGGAGAAAGCGGAGGAGGTCGGAGGTGTGATGCATTGCTTCTCAGGAAGCTGGGAAACTGCCCAAAAGTGCCTCGATATGAACTTTTATATTTCGCTTGGCGGACCGGTTACGTTCAAAAATGCAAGGGTTCCCAAAGAGGTAATGGAAAGGGTTCCACTTGATCGTTTACTCATCGAAACGGATGCTCCTTATCTGGCCCCTCATCCGCATCGGGGAAAAAGAAATGAATCGGCATATGTAACCTTAGTGGCGGAGGCAGCAGCGGAAATTAAAGGAAAATCCTTGGAAGAAATTGCAAAAATCACAACGAGCAATGCTGAGAAATGTTTTCGATTAGGCCAAAAACGGCTATGAAAGTAAGGAAATTGGACTTATTTTGTGAAAAAACTGACTTTCACTTGAAAAATCACATGATTTTTGCGGGTTTTTCCTGAAAATTCGTTAAAATCGCATTTTAAGCGGTCTTTACAATCGGATACGAAAGAAGGTATGATTTTTCTCAGAGCTTGAATGTATTGGATTTCCAGTTTCGCTTAATCTCCGGAAATGGAGAACGGGGGAACCAAATACGGCAATTTGTGACTCACGCACAATGAGCAGTATTGAATTCTTTTAGGGGTGAATTTTGGGACCTTGGCGCCTACGCCAAAAGTACCGAATAGGGCGACTCTCTTGCCCGAACCCGTCAGCTAACCTCGTCAGCGTGCCATAGAGAGATCAACCTCGTGCATCCACATTTTCCATGAGACAAATGTCCCATTAGGAAGCCACGAAACAGATCCTCTGTCGACGGCTTCTTTTTATTTTTGAATAAAGAGTAAACAGGCGACATAGGGTGTATCATGGAGGTGGGGAATCGGCGAGTGTACTGGAAGAAGCGTGCTCGCACGCTATTTCACAATAGTCGCGTCAAATGTACTCATGCGTCATACTTGGCGGCGGGGCTATGAAGGAGGACCGAGGAAGTGGGCATGTTCCAACAAAAGGCTACCCATGTAAAACGATCATCCAGCATGTCTTTCGCATTGCGATGGAAGCATGAAAACTTGCGTTTGGTTCTTTTAAGTGCCATAATCTCAATCGCTATGACTTTCATGTTATTGGTGTTGTTGTACGGAACGGCTGACAAAAGCGTATCCGTAGTGTTGAATGGACAAGAAAACGTTGTTTCCACGAAACAATGGGTCCTGCAACGCCTACTGGATGAACAAGCCATTACGGTCGGTGAACACGATGAAATCTCTGTGCCGCTTAATGCGACGATCAAGGACGGGGATCGAATCGTTATCGATCAAGCATTACCGATTACCGTAAAGGCTGACGGCAAGACGACAACGTTCTACACGACGGAAAAAACTGTGCAGGCAGCGATCGAGGAATTAAATATTTCTGTCAATGATTCGGATAAAGTACAACCGAGTTTATCCGCTCAGCTGGAACCGCAGATGACGGTTAACGTTGTGCGTGTGAACAAAGAAATCAGAACGACGGAGCACTCTGTTCCGTTTAAAGTCGTAAAAAAGAACGATCCTAACCTTGAAGTAGGAAAAGAGAAGATTGTTCAATCAGGCAAGGAAGGCGTTCTCGTGAAAAAATTCGAGAGGGTCTATGAGAACGGCTCGCTGGTCTCCCAACGTTTGGTTACCAAATCGGTGGAAGAATCGAGTGTTGAGCAGGTTATTGCGGTCGGCACGAAGAAGCCTGAACCTGAGGTAACCGTCCTCTCTGCATCTTCGGCAACATCGAAGGCCGTGTCTAGCAGCGGTCGCTCCTTTAATGCGAAGAAAGTGTTAACTAATGTGACATTGACTGCTTATACAGCAGGTGTCGAGTCAACAGGCAAGGACAAAGATCATCCTCATTACGGCATTACGGCTTCTGGCGCAAAGGTTCAGGAAGGACGTACAATTGCTGTAGACCCGAAGGTTATACCGATCGGTTGGTGGGTATACATTGAGGGTATAGGCTTCCGTCGTGCGGAGGATACGGGCGGCGCGATTAAAGGCAACAAAATCGACGTCTACTTTGAGGATGTAAACTATGCGAAAAAGTTCGGCCGCAAAAAGGGCTATAAAGTATACGTGCTCGGGCCGAATAAGCCAAAGGCTAGTTAACTGTTGCAGTCCGGGGTTCAATTTACGTTCGGTGATTTAATCATATCGTAATTTGAGCTTAAATATGCCATCATAAGAAGAGGCCCAGCCTCTTCTTTTTGCATGTTTGTCCAGAGCTTGGAATTACATGTTCTTTGGCGGAAAGGAATTTAGGAATCGTATGATAAAAGAGATTATTGTGGTGGAAGGTAAGGATGATACAGTTGCGATCAAACGAGCTGTTGAAGCGGAAACAATAGAAACCGGCGGATCGGCTATCGGGGAATCCGTTCTGAAGCGGATCGCTTTGGCTCAGGAACGCAGAGGAGTCATTATCTTCACCGATCCGGACCATGCAGGAGAGCGTATCCGGAAAATCGTCTCCGCGCGCGTACCGGGATGTAAGCATGCTTTCTTGGCGCAGGCCGAAGCGATATACAAAGACGATATCGGAGTAGAGAATGCAAGTCCTGAGGCGATTCGGCGGGCGCTAAGCCAGGTACGTACCGAATATGCAGGTGAAGGTGCAGACAGAGAGGATACCGTCACTTGGGAAGATATGATTGAAGCGGGTCTGATTGTACACCCGAACGCCTCCGAGCGCCGTCTGGCGATGGGTAATCGGCTGGGGATCGGTTATGCCAACGGCAAGCAGTTTCATAAACGGTGTACGATGTTTCGCATTTCCCGGCAGGAGTTTTTAGAGGCGCTCAGCACATTAGAAGAACCAACAGCAACAGCAAGCATAGAGGAGGACAAGCCCCATGGATAAGCAGGAGCGGACTGCAGCAGCGAGTGAAGTAGCTACGCCCAAACGGACGAAGGAAATCATTGGGCGCTATGGATTCTCATTTAAGAAAAGCTTGGGGCAAAACTTTCTAATCGACCAGAACATTCTGAACAAGATTGTAGCGGCTGCTGAGTTAGACCCGTCCAAAGGCGCGTTAGAGATCGGACCCGGCATCGGAGCGTTAACACAGCAGCTTGCGCAGGCAGCAGGACGGGTAACGGCTGTGGAAATTGATAATCGGTTGATTCCAATCCTCAAAGATGTGTTATCGGAGAATGACAATGTTGAAGTGGTACATGGTGATGTATTAAAACTGGACCTGGCAGAACTGATTGAACGGCAGTTTAAAGAAATGTCGGGTGTGAGCGTCGTTGCGAATCTGCCTTATTATGTGACTACGCCGATTCTGATGAAACTGCTCGAAGAAAAGCTGCCGCTTGAGCACATCGTCGTCATGATCCAGAAGGAAGTGGCGGAGCGTATGGCGGCCAAGCCTGGCGGCAAAGCGTATGGCAGCCTCAGTGTCGCTGTGCAGTATTACTGTGAACCAAAGCTGATATGCACCGTACCGCATACGGTGTTTATTCCACAGCCCAATGTGGATTCGGCTGTCATTAAGCTCTCGCTGCGAGACAAGCCGCCTGTCGACGTGAAGAGTGAATCTTACTTCTTTCGTGTAGTGCAGGCTTCGTTTGCGCAGCGGCGTAAGACGATTACCAACAATTTGGGTGCTTTCGTCGGCAAAGAGCATCGTGAGGCGCTGATCGAATTGCTGCAGGGTTGTGGGATAGATCCTGCGAGGCGGGGAGAGACGCTGTCGCTTAGCGAATTTGCCGCGGTTAGCGATGCTCTGCTTGCAACCGGATGGTCCGACTAATGGTCGGACTTTTTTGTTTTATTTATCTATTTCTCACCAATGTCCTCGTCCGCCCATAGGATAGACGAAGAGGTGATATGCTTATGAAGCAAGGGGATTTGGTTGTCCGTAACTCTTATGGCGGGGATGTGCTCTTTCGCATTGAATCGTTCCGACACGCTGCAGCAGTTTTAAAAGGTACGGACTATCGGTTGCTTGCGGATTCCCCGATTGACGATTTATCTATTGTTCGTGACCCGGAAGTTACGAACGCTACAAAACAGGTGCGAGTCAGGGTGTCGGAATCGATGCAGCGGATGGTGCAGCACCAACAGCGCCAACAGCAAGCGCATAAGATCGAATTGGCTGAGCGCTTTAACGTACATCATAATCAATCCTATTTCGAGGTGCCTGGGAAAGTGCTTCATCTGGATGGAGACGGCAACTACATGAAAAAGAGCATGCAGCTGTACGCTCAGATGCGTGTTCCAGCCTATGGCGTTCATGCAAATGAAGCACAGATGCCTGAATTATTATACCGGCTGCTGCCGCAAGTAAAACCGGATATCGTAGTGATCACAGGCCATGACGGTGTACTGAAGAATCGGCCGAAAGAGGAGATCTATAATCTGAGCAGCTACAAAAATTCACAAAATTTTGTGAATGCCGTGCAAGTCGCCAGAGAATATGAGAAAACACGAGATGGGCTGATCATTGTCGCTGGCGCATGTCAATCTCACTTTGAGGCTTTGCTTCATGCAGGCGCAAATTTTGCGAGCTCACCCGGCAGAATATTAATTCATGCCTTAGACCCCGTTTATATTGCCATTAAAGCAAGCTATACATCAGTCCGGGAAACGATCAATTTAGTTGAAGTCATCAATGGAACGATCAGCGGCGTAGATGGAGTGGGAGGTATTGAGACGCTGGGCCGTCACCGGATCGGGCTGCCCAGGCCGAAGGTACAAATGAGTCAACCGGTTAGAATTTGATGCAGAAAAACGTGAAAAATGGAAGGTTATTACTTTGTGTACCGTGAAATCACATTCCTTGGTAATAAAAAAGGCAAAAAGCCCGTTGACAACAAGTTTGCTTGACTGATATAATATTTTGCTTTGTTTGACAAGCCTCTTCTTTTTGGTTATAATGGATAAGGAAAGAGGTGGTTGTGAACAATGGCAAAAAATGCGCTGTTGGAGATCAAACGTAGTTTGGAAGCCCATGTTGGAGCCAAAATTAGTCTTCGAGCTAACGGTGGTCGAAGGAAGACCATCGAACGTACCGGTGTATTAGAAGAAATCTACCCCTCTGTGTTTATTGTTAAGCTGGATCAGGATCAACACGCATTCAAGCGTGTCTCTTACAGTTATGCAGATATATTAACTGAGTCTGTCGAAGTGACCGTATGTAACGACGAGGGTCAGGTTAAGATTAATTACATTCAATAGATGCCGCAAGCCATGAACAGTACAGAGCGTTTCTCTGTACTGTTTTTTTTGCTAAGCGGTCCCCAGAGAACGGAACCGGCCGCTTCTGAATGCTCCGGAATAACATTCGCAAGGCGAAGCATACTACTTTTATGGCAGGTCTAAAAAGCATGATTTGCTTAGGAAGGAGGGCTTGGCGCTTATGAGCAGAAGACGGCGCAGTATGATGTCAGAGGGCTTGAAGAACGAGCTGGCCAAGGATCTTGGCTTCTATGATACGGTGCAGCGGGAAGGCTGGGGAGGCATCCGCGCGAAGGATGCCGGCAACATGGTCAAGCGTGCGATCCAGTTAGCAGAGCAAGCTGCAGCGAAAAAAACTTGAGCGCGATCTATAAGGATAGCCGGCCTATACAAGCTAAGACGAATCGGGGATCCATCTCTCCCGGTATCATCGTCTTAGCTTTTCTTGTGTCCATTTGTTATAATATGTGAAGTTATAGGCAGAAATGGTGATGTCGTGTCTTGACTGCGGCAGCACCGTTTTAACGAAGACGAGCGGGTGACAAGATATGAAGGTGTATGAGAAAGCGCCGGCCAAGATTAATTTATTGCTTGATGTGCTCCATAAACGGGATGACGGTTATCATGAGGTCGAGATGATTATGACCATGGTCGATCTTGCTGATCGACTGGAGATGGAAGAGCTATCACGGGATACCATCATTATATCGAGTCAGGCGGGTTATATTCCGCTTGATGAGAAGAATCTGGCCTTTCAGGCGGCTAAGTTGATCAAAGACCGTTACGATGTGCGCAAGGGCGTCTATATCCATCTCGACAAGAAAATCCCGGTTGCAGCGGGACTGGCGGGAGGCAGCAGCGATGCCGCCGCTACGCTGCGCGGTTTGAACCGTCTCTGGGGACTGGGCATTCCGCTGGACGAGCTGAGCCGGCTTGGAGCCGAGCTGGGCTCGGATGTGCCTTACTGTGTGACAGGAGGCACAGCGATCGCAAGAGGACGTGGAGAACTGCTCGAACCGATCGGAAATCCGCCGCAGTGCTGGGTCATTTTGGCTAAGCCTCCCATCAATGTATCGACAGCGGATGTTTATGGACGGTTTCGGGCTTCGCAGCTATCGGAACATCCTTCTACGGCTGCTATGGTATCGGCCATTGAGCGAGGATCGTTCACATACATGTGCGCAGGGCTTGGCAATGTGCTGGAGTCTGTCACGATGAAGCTGTATCCCGAGGTGGAGCAGCTCAAGGAAAGCATGCAGAAGCTGGGTGCTGAAGGGGTTCTCATGTCTGGCAGCGGGCCTACAGTATTCGGTCTTGTATCCAAAGAAGCGAAGGTTGCGCGCATCTATAACGGGCTCCGCGGTTTTTGCAAAGAAGTATACGTGGTAAGAATGCTAACATGAAAAACTCGTTCTTCTTGAAAAAAACCGTATAAAAATGTTATATTGACAATATAATATTCGGATTTTCCCGGGGGGAGATGTCATGAAGAAATTGAAGAGAAGCGCTAGACTAGTGGAAATGACCCAATATCTATTGGCTCGCCCCCACACGTTAATTTCGCTCACAGCATTTGCTGACCGTTATCAATCGGCCAAATCGTCCATTAGTGAAGATCTGGCAATCATTAAAGAGGTCTTCGAAGAGGAAGGCTTAGGTGAGCTGCATACGCTTGCCGGAGCTGCAGGCGGAGTGAAATACATTCCGAAGATGCATAAAGGCGAGTCCCTATCGATCATCAAGAACATTTGCCGTCAGCTGGAACAGCCGGAAAGAGTGCTTCCTGGCGGTTATTTGTATATGACCGATATGCTTGGTATACCGAATCTTATGAACGATGTCGGGCGGATGTTTGCTACAGTATTTGCCGATCGGGATATTGATGTCATTATGACCGTCGAAACAAAAGGCATCCCGCTTGCTTACGCAACAGCGATGTTTTTGAATTTGCCGGTTGTTATTGTGCGGCGTGACAATAAAGTGACTGAGGGTTCTGCGGTAAGCATCAATTATGTATCGGGATCCAACAAACGCATTCAGACGATGTCGCTGGCCAGACGGGCTTTGAAGGAGCAGGCTCGCGTGCTGATCATCGATGATTTTATGAAGGCGGGCGGAACAGTCCAAGGCATGATGGATTTGCTCCATGAGTTTGATGCAACGGTAGCCGGTGTCGGTGTATTCGTCGAATCTGGTGAAGTGGGCATGGATGAGAGGCTGCTGGAGGATTACGTCTCTTTGGCGAAGCTTACGGCGGTAGATTTAAAGACGAAGCAAACGACCGTTATTCCCGGCAATTATTTTACACCCTAAACGAAGAACATAGTAAGGTTCAAGTTCGAAAAGACCTGAAGAGGAGGCATGAAGTTACTTATGAAAGAAACATTGAAAATGGTATCGACAGATCAGGCGCCTGCTGCGATCGGCCCGTATTCACAAGCAATTAGACTGGGGTCATTGCTGTTCACCTCCGGACAAATTCCGCTCGGCCTGGACGGCCAAGTGGTAGAAGGTGGTGTTGAGGAACAGACGCATCAGGTGTTCCGTAATTTGCAAGCGGTATTGGCTGCGGAAGGCGCAACCTTGTCTGATGTTGTTAAGGCAACGGTATTCATTAAAGATATGAATCAATTTGGCGTCATCAATTCCATTTACGCTGCTTATTTTGGTGATCACAAGCCAGCCCGTTCGACTGTTGAGGTCGCGCGTCTACCAAAGGATGTGCTTGTCGAAATCGAGCTTATTGCATCGATAGCTGTCGAATAAGATCGAATCTTAACTTTTGCTAAATTTTTTTTAAAATTAGAGTATCATTTTTCCAAAAAAAAGAAGGAATTTGCATCGCAATGTGGAAGTATACACCAAGTCTTCGAGAGGCAAAGGTGGTGAACACAAGTGCAGATTACCGATGTCAGACTCCGCCGTGTGAATTCTGAAGGGAGAATGAAGGCCATCGCTTCCATTACCATTGACAATGAATTTGTTGTTCATGATATTCGCGTCATTGACGGGAACAATGGAATGTTTGTTGCGATGCCGAGTAAACGGACTCCAGATGGAGAGTTCCGGGATATAGCCCATCCCATTTCTTCGACCACCCGGGAAAAGATTCAAGCAGCAGTATTAGCAGAGTACGAAAGAGCGGCAACTGAGGAAGAAGAAGCAATTGAAGAAGGCGCTTAATTAGTATGGAACTTAAGAAGGAGAGCCGGCCGGCTCTCTTTTCTTTTTGTATAAGATAAGATATAGTAATGGCGACAAAGGTAGGCGGGATTACGCTTACGAAGCAGATTATCTTTTAGGAACATCTTTGAGGAGGAATCTTACGTGAAAAAGATGGCGATTGTGCTTGCCGCCGGCCAAGGCAAGCGGATGAAATCGAAATTGTATAAGGTGCTGCATCCGGTATGCGGTAAACCGATGGTTGGCCATGTGCTTGAAGTTGTAAAGGAAGCCGATTGTGAGCGGGTCGTCGTTATCGTAGGGCATGGCGCGGAAGCGGTACAGGATTATCTCGGCAATCAGGCCGAATTCGTGCTGCAAGCGCAGCAATTGGGTACAGGCCATGCCGTATTGCAGGCCGAAGGTTTGCTCGCTGATGAGGATGGCACGGCGATCGTCATTTGCGGCGATACGCCTCTGGTGACAGCGGAGACGCTGCAGGCGATGCTCGATCACCATGCGTCAAGCGGCGCGTCGGCAACTGTGTTAACGGCGCAGATGCCGGATCCGACCGGCTATGGCCGTGTCATCCGCAGTGATGATGGTATCGTACAACGCATCGTCGAACACAAAGACTGCTCCCCTGAAGAAGCAGCTGTTAAGGAGATTAATACGGGAACGTACTGCTTCGATAATCGCAAGCTGTTCGCCGCCCTTTCCCAAGTAACCAACAATAATGCACAAGGCGAATACTATCTGCCCGATGTCATCGGCATCCTGCAGCAGCAGGGCGACGAGATTCAGGCTTACTGCACGTCAGATACGGCAGAAGCGATGGGGGTTAACGATCGGGTGGCACTGGCTGAAGCCGAGCGTGCAATGAGAGAGCGGATCATCCGCCGCCATCTGATCGGCGGGGTGACGGTTATCGACCCGGCTGCGACTTATATTGAAGCAGGCGTTACGATCGGTGCGGATACCATCATTTATCCGGGCAGCGTGATCCGCGGCAATACAGTAATCGGCGAAGACTGTGTGATTGGTCCGCATGCCGACATCACAGATACCATCATCGCAGATCGGGTGACGGTGAAGCAGTCTGTGGCGGTTAGCTCACAGATCGGCAGCGGCAGCTACGTAGGACCTTATGCGAATCTGCGTCCGGGCTCGAAGCTGGGCAATAACTGTAAAGTCGGTGACTTCGTCGAGCTGAAAAATGCCGAGCTTGGAGACGGCAGCAAGGTTTCCCACCTAAGCTATGTTGGCGATGCCAAAGTAGGCAAGGACGTAAATATCGGCTGCGGCGCCATTACCGTCAATTATGATGGCTACAATAAATCCGTAACCGAAATCGGCGACGGCGCATTTGTTGGGAGCAATGTCAATCTGATCGCCCCGGTCAAAATCGGTGAAGGCGCCTATGTTGTGGCCGGATCTACCATTACCCAAGATGTTCCGGCCAATGATCTTGCGATCGCGCGTGAGCGCCAGGTGAATAAACCGGGGTATGCGGAACGAATTCGCGGCCGCGCCAAAGCAAAGAAAGACGGCGGGAAATAAACCTGCGGCATAGCTCATACGTGTAAACTGTCTTCAACTGATTAAATAATGGCTTGTATGGGTAAGAATATAGGAAATCCATTGTTGTATTACAAGGAGGTTTCCTAGATGAGTGTATCTTTACAAGTTGAGGAACGTAAGAATCAAACGAAGGGAAGCTTGCGCCAGCTAAGAAAAGCGGGTAAAGTTCCAGGCGTTGTATATGGCAAACAAATTGATAACGCAACAGCACTATCTGTAGATGAGAAGCAGCTTCAAACATTATTGAGATCGAATCCGAATGCGGTTGTTGAAATCGAGGTGCCATCCGCAGGCAAGCAGCCGGTTATGCTCGGAGAGATCCAGCGTGATTCGTTGTCCAGGCAACTGCTTCATGTCGATTTCCACCAAATCAATATGAATGAGGAAGTGAGAGCTTCTGTTCGTGTCGATGTAATTGGTGAATCAGAAGGCGTGAAGGAGGGCGGGGTATTGCAGATCTTGCAGCATGAGATTGAGATTCAATGCTTGCCTAACCGCATTCCTGAATCCATAGAAGTCGATATCTCAAAGCTGCAGATCGGCGAGAATTTGCTCGTGAGCGAGCTGAAGCTTCCGGAAGGCGTTGAAGTGAAAACTGAAGCCGAGGCTGCTGTAGTGACGGTGCTCGCGCCGCAGAAGGAAATTTCGGAGGAAGAAGCCGCTAAAGCGGACGAGGTTGCTGAAGAAGCGGAAGCAAGATCAGAGGAAGCGAAGATGGAGGACATCAGTACCTCTGAGTAACGGAATGAATAACGAAAAAGCAATGAGGAGCTGGCCCGCGGGTAAGTGGTGGGTACAGCTCCTTTTTTCGAAGCTTCCGCTGCTGCAGCTGCAAAAAACGCAGTCAGTACATTGGCTAGTATCCAGGCCTCGAAATAAAATGAAATAATGAGCGGTGGTAGGTGGCTTGATTAACCTTGACATATTCCCGGCAATATTGTTCAATGAACCCGATGTCTCGATGTTCTCCAGCCAAATAAATCTGAATCGGTACTTGATGCTCGATATGGTCCTCAAAATGCCGGTCATCATGTAACAGCTGCCCATTCAAATACATGATTTCTCCTGTTTCCGTTTCACGAATTGAAATATTGGCCATTGATATCACCTCATATAGAAGACAACTATCGAGCTCAATTCGTTGCATATTCTAAAAATTTTATAAAATTTTATTAAAAAAGGAGAATTTCATCATGAAATGGATTGTGGGTCTTGGCAATCCCGGTTCGAATTATCAAGGTACTCGCCATAATGTAGGGTTTATGGCCATCGATGAACTGGCGAGGCGTTTAGGCATTCAAGTTACGCAGAGCAAATGTAAAGCATTGATGGGGGAAGGCAATTTTCAAGGCACGAAGGTTGTGCTGCTCAAACCGATGACGTATATGAATTTGTCGGGAGAGTCGGTTCGGGCCTTTCTCGATTACTATAAAGCGGATTTACAAGACGGCATCGTCGTTTATGATGATTTGGATACGGAATTGGGAAAAATTCGGCTTCGCTATCAGGGCAGTTCGGGTGGGCACAATGGCATTAAATCGATCATTGCGCACACAGGCACGCAGACATTTAACCGGGTTAGAATGGGAATCTCCAGACCTCAGCCGGGCATGGCCATTTCAGACTATGTACTTTCAAACTTCCCTAAGAGCGAGCAGGAGAAGCTGCGGGAGATGATCGGCTATACATGTGATGCGATTGAATACGCAATAAAGTATCCCTTTGAGGAAACGATGGGCAAATATAACCGTTAAATTTTGAAGAAACCGGGCATACTGAGGGTATAACGCACACTCAGGAGGCATAAGATGGCTGTAAATTATGTTTGTCGGCATTGTAAAACCGGGATTGGCTCTTTATCAGGCGATGCCGCATCGGAAGCGAGACTCGGGTTCCATTTCTTGACCCCTGAGGAACGCAGCGATATAATAGCGTATAACCCGAATGGAGACGTTACGGTTAAAGTGGTCTGTGATTACTGCCGTGAGGCAATCGAAGCAAATCCCGAGCTGCTGTTGGTGATGAGTCCGTTACAGTAACCGGCGCTCGGCTGCTGCACGGCCTGGTCCTAGCCTTAGTGCAACAGCCGAGGCTTCTTTTTTGAATTCTAACAAAGTATAAGTATACGGCGTAAGCCGATTCTGCTTGATATACGAACAAAACGATGCTTGCCCGATCGAAAGGTGCAAGCCGTTTCTGCTTGTCCATAGAAATGAGGTGCCGCAAGATTGAAGGCGTTAATTGATGCTTTTTCAGCGGATCATGACTTTCAGACAGTCATATCCGGAGTTCGCAAGGGGATGCGGGAACAAATGATATCCGGCTTGGCCGGATCGTCGCGTCAAGTTATGGCTGCGGCGCTTAAACAGGAGCTTGACCGTCCGATCTTAATTGTGACCCATAATATGTTCGCAGCACAGAAGATTGCAGAGGATCTGCAGGAATGCCTATCCGCAGAGCAAGTGATGTTATATCCCGCCAATGAGCTGGTGGCAGCCGAAGCAGCGATCTCGAGCCCGGAGACGCTTGCCCAACGGATTGACGTACTCGTCAGGCTGTCGCAAGGTTTCCGCGGGATTGTTGTTGTGCCTTTTTCTGGGGTCAGGCGTTATCTGCCGACCAAGGAAGCGATCGCCGAGGCGCGAATAGCGGTAGAGGTGGGGTCGACGCTGCCGATGGAAGCCTTTCTCAGACGCATGGTGGAGCTTGGCTATGAACGGGTCGACCGGGTCGAGTCAAAAGGGGAGATGAGCGTCCGCGGCGGCATTGTCGATTTCTATCCGCTTACGGAGCCCCATGCCTATCGGATCGAATGGTTCGATGATGAGGTGGATTCGATCCGCACGTTTGATCCGTCTGATCAACGCTCCATCGATAAAGTCGATGCGTATACGATTCCGCTCTGCAAAGAGGTGCTGGCTGATGAGCGCCGCCAGCATGCGGCAGCCCAGCACGCGTTCGAGCTGCTTGAGAAGCAGCTGGAGAAAATGAGCGACCGGCTGGCCAAGGACCGCATGCGCGAAGAGATCGGCTCGGAGATCGAGAAGCTGCGTCAGCAGGTGTATTTTTCGGAAATCTATAAATATATTTCTTTATTGTACCCGGAGAGACAGACCATTATCGATTATATGCAGGAAGATACGCTGCTTATCATTGACGAGCCAACCAGGCTCATTGAGACCGCGCGGCAATTGGAGCGGGATGAAGCGGAATGGGCGACTCACCTGCTGCAGAATGGCAAGTCCTTGCCGGGCTTTGTCCTGTCGCGTGAGTCGGATGAAATATTGTACCAACGGCCTTTCCCTACGTTGTTTCTATCGCTGTTTTTACGCCAAATTCCGCATACGCAGCCGCAGAATATTCTCAACTTCATGTGCCGGGCGATGCAAAATTTTCATGGTCAGATGAATGTGCTGAAGTCGGAAATGGACCGCTGGCGTAAATCAGGTGCAAACGTTATCATGCTGGCTGGCAATGGCGAGCGAATGGAACGAATGCGCCGTGTGTTACAAGATTACAATATTGAGCCGCCTACGATGCTGGAGGGCAATCTTCAGACAGGCTTTGAGCTGCCTTCCGCGCATCTGGTCGTCATTACAGAAGGCGAGATGTTCTCGCAAAAGCAGCGTAAAGTGCGGCGGTTGGATAAAAAAATCGATAATGCCGAGCGAATCAAAAGCTACACTGAACTTAAAGTTGGCGATTATGTCGTCCATCAGAATCATGGGATCGGTAAATATTTGGGCATTGGAACGTTGGAGATCGGCGGAATCCATAAGGATTACATTCATATTATGTATGCGGCCGGCGACAAGCTCTCCGTGCCAATCGATCAGATTGACCTGATTCAGAAGTATGTCGGTTCGGAGGAAAAGGAGCCTAAGGTATACAAGCTTGGCGGCAGCGAATGGACAAGGGTGAAGAATAAGGTCCGCACCTCTGTTCAGGATATCGCCGATGATCTGATTAAGCTTTATGCTGACCGGCAGGCATCTGCGGGTTTTGGATTCGGTAAGGATACGCCTTACCAACAGGAATTCGAGGCGATGTTTCCGTACGATGAGACGCGCGATCAATTGCGGGCGATCGAAGAGATCAAGAAGGATATGGAAATGTCGCGGCCGATGGACCGGCTGTTGTGCGGAGATGTAGGTTACGGCAAGACAGAGGTGGCGATCCGCGCGGCATTTAAAGCGGCCATCGAAGGGAAGCAGGTCGCTGTGCTTGTGCCGACTACGATTCTGGCGCAACAGCACTATGAAACGTTCCGCGAGCGCTTTTCGGACTATCCGTTTAATATCCAGGTGCTCAGCCGTTTCCGTTCCCGCAAGGAGCAGAATGAGACGATGAAAGGATTGAAGGCCGGAACGGTCGACGTCGTCATCGGTACGCACCGTCTGCTGTCGCAGGATATTATCTTTAAAGATTTGGGACTGCTTATCGTCGATGAGGAGCAGCGGTTCGGCGTATCCCACAAGGAGAAGCTGAAAAAGCTCAAAACTAATGTCGATGTGTTAACGTTAACCGCGACGCCAATTCCGCGGACGCTCCATATGTCCATGCTTGGCGTGCGCGATCTGTCGGTTATCGAAACGCCGCCGGAGAATCGCTTTCCAGTGCAAACGTACGTCGTTGAGCACAACGCGGCGCTCGTGCGGGAAGCGGTGGAACGCGAGCTGGCCCGGGGCGGACAGGTCTATTATCTGTATAACCGGGTGCAGGGAATCTATCAGATGGCCGAGCAAATTAATGCGCTTGTGCCAAATGCCAGAGTGGCGGTAGGCCATGGGCAAATGTCGGAGCAGGAGCTGGAGAAAACGATTCTGGACTTCCTCGACGGCGAATCGGACGTTCTGGTCAGCACCAGCATTATCGAGACCGGCGTGGACATCCCGAATGTGAACACCTTGATCGTCCATGATGCGGATAAGATGGGCTTATCCCAGCTGTATCAGCTGCGGGGAAGGGTAGGGCGTTCCAATCGGATTGCCTATGCCTATTTCACCTATCAGCGTGACAAGGTATTAACGGAGGTTGCGGAGAAACGGCTGCAGTCGATCAAGGAGTTCACCGAGCTTGGTTCCGGCTTCAAGATCGCCATGCGGGATTTGTCCATTCGCGGCGCGGGCAACCTGCTTGGCGCGGAACAGCACGGCTTTATCGCATCGGTCGGGTTCGACCTCTACTCGCAGATGCTGGCTGATGAGATCGCCAAACGCAAAGCTGAAATGGGCGGCGAAACTACGCAGGAAGAGCAGGAGATTACGACGCAGATTGATATCAGCATGGATGCTTACCTGCCGTCCGACTATATCTATGATAGTATTCAGAAGATTGAAATTTATAAGAAGGTGGCGGCGATCCGCTCCTTGGAAGAGAGCGAGGATCTGCGGGAAGAGATGGTCGACCGGTTCGGCGATCTGCCTGCAGCAGTCGATAATTTGTTAACCGTTGCGCGGTTGAAAATCTATGGCAGGGAATATGGCATAGAGCTGATCAGCCAACGCGGAGAAGATGTTACGCTCCGGTTCGCACAGCAGGAAAGCGATCGGGTGGACAAGAAGAAAATCGACCTGTTATGCCTGCAATTCGAAAACCGGTTCAAGCGTTCGGTTTCAACGCAGGAGCCGCATGTCATCTTGCAGCTGCGCGGCAAGGGGCTGTCTGACGAGGAGAAATTGGCGCTCCTGGAGCAATTTCTGTTACAATGTAAAGAAGCAATAAAATCGAAAGGGGAACTACAGGATGTTGCACAATAAACGCAAGTCGGTATGGCGTCAAAAATGGCTGCTGATCGTAGCGGCTGTTCTTGTCGTAGCGATCGTGGCCGGCTGTGGCGCGAAGAATGAGGAAGGTAACGAAGGCGCTGCAGGAACAGGAACAGACAGCGGAAACGTTGTTGCAACTTACAAGGATGGACAAGTAACCGAAACGGAATTCAATAAGTATACGACTTTTTTCGGGTTTATGAATCCGCAGTACGAGATGATTCTTAGCATTCCGCAATATAAGGAGCAATTCCTGAAGGAGTATGTAGGCTACAAGGTTTTGTATGACCGCGCTTCGGACGAGCTGAAGGAAGAAACAAATGCCGAGGCAGACACCTTTGAGGAGCAGTTCAAAACGGCTGTCGAAAGCCAACCGGAGATGAAAGCCAAGTTGGATGCGGCCGGCCTGACCATTGAGGAAGCGAAGCAATACTATCACCTTATCATCACGGTTATGAAGGATGCAGAGTCCAAAGTAACCGATGAACAAGTGAAGGCTGAATATGATAAAAATCCGGAGAACTATACGAAAGCTTCGGTTCGCCATATTCTAGTAGGGATATCCGATCCTACGACAGGCGAAGAGACCCGTAAGATGGAAGAAGCGCTCGCACGTGCCAATGAAGTAAAGGACAAGCTTGAGAATGGCGGCGACTGGAATGCGCTTGCGAAAGAATACTCGGATGATCCAGGTTCCAAGGAGAATGGTGGATTGTACGAGGATGTGGCAGTAGGCGGATGGGCCGCCGGATTTAAAGAGGCTGCGTTAAGCCAGCCGATTGGTGAGATCGGCGAGCCGGTGGAGACGGAGTTTGGTTACCATGTCATGAAAGTGGAGAAGCGCGAGGAGCAAACGTTCGAGCAGCTTCCGGAAGAGACAAAGACGTCTCTGAAGCAGACTGTGGCAGGTACTGTTTTGAATGAGTTTATGACAAATGAACTGCCTGATCTTGAGGTGGTTGTTACATTGCCGAAAGAAGAAGTGACTGAGCCTGCTCCGACTGAAGGGGAAGGAAACGCACCTGCAGAAGGTGAAGGGAATGCACCTGCTGAGGGAGAAGGCAATGCTTCTACCGGTAATAATGCAGCGGGCAGCGATGCTGCTGCTGAGTAAATGCAGTCCTATTGTTAGCTTAAAATAGAAAATGCTCCGAACTTCCTGGTTGGCAGGGGGGTTCGGAGCTTTTTTTATGCAGTTAGAACTATTTCATCTAAAGTTTATGTAAAGTAAAATAACACATATTAAACTTGAACTTGATATACTCTCTAAAAACAAGCATAGACCATTAAATCCACGTCATAAAATTGAATAAACCCCTCCAAAAACCTTCCTTATTCACAAAAATCAGATTATTTTAATAAATTAATGTTAACTATATTGACACAAAGATAACCCGGACCTATAATAAAAAACACGAACAATAACCTAATCATTGTATTTATTGTTTGTGAATAGATAAATTAGAAAAATTGGGGAGTGGGAGAATGAAGAGAACCAGACTTTATCATGCATTGTTGTTGATCATTGCAATTAGCTTGGTGATTGCGGGTTGTGGAAACAATGGCGGAAATAGTCCCGCAGCGCCTGTTTCAACAAATGGTGAAACAACAGCAGCTGCTGGAGGCGGGGAAGATAGCGATGAAATCAAGGTAGGCATTCTGCACTCGCTCAGCGGAACGATGGCGATCAGTGAAGTATCTGTTCATGATGCCGAGTTAATGGCTATCGAAGAAATCAATGCGGCAGGTGGCGTACTTGGCAAGCAGCTAGTACCGGTAATCGAGGACGGAGCGTCGGATTGGCCGACCTTTGCGGAGAAAGCGCGCAAGCTGATCTCGGAAGATCAAGTGGCGACCGTATTTGGCGGATGGACGTCTTCAAGCCGCAAAGCGATGCTGCCCGTATTCGAGGAGCTGAATGGATTGCTGTGGTACCCGGTGCAGTACGAAGGGCTGGAAGCTTCACCGAATATTTTCTATACGGGTGCGACAACGAACCAACAGATCGTGCCGGCGGTATCCTGGCTGCTCGAGAACCGCGGCAAGAAGTTTTATCTGCTTGGATCTGACTATGTATTCCCTCGTACCGCTAACCAAATTATCAAAGAACAGCTGAAGGCTGAGGGCGGCGAAATGGTCGGTGAGGAATATACACCGCTGGGCCATACGGATTACAGCACGATTATCGCCAAGATTCAAGCTGCACAGCCTGAGGTTATCTTCAACACACTTAATGGCGATAGCAACGTTGCATTCTTCAAGCAGCTTAAAGATGCCGGCATCACTGCGCAGGATATCACGACGCTTTCCGTATCTGTTGCCGAGGAAGAAATCCGCGGCATCGGCGTCGATGTGCTGGAAGGGCATCTGGCAGCATGGAACTACTATCAAACAACGGACACCGAGGCGAACAAAACATTCGTTGCAAATTATAAAGCGGCGTACGGAGACGAGCGTGTAACTGCGGATCCGATCGAAGCGGGGTACATTGCAGTTTACCTGTGGGCAGCAGCTGTAGAGAAAGCCGGCACCACCGATGTCGATGCGGTGAAGGAAGCGGCTAAAGGCCTGGAGTTCGACGGCCCTGGCGGTAAGGTGACGATAGACGGCGACAACCAGCATATTTACAAAACGGTACGGATCGGCGAAGTGCAAGCAGATGGCCAGTTCAAGGAGCTGTGGGCGACAAGTGAACCGGTCAAGCCGGACCCTTACTTAACGGGTTATGAGTGGGCGGCAAGCTTGAATTCCGGCAATTAATGAACCCGTAATAGCGATTGATTCGAACAAGAGGAAGGGAAGTATTCGGATGCGCCCGGATGCTTCCCTTTCTCAAATCCTGGAAGGTATTGTGCTTGTTCGATCGAAAAGCTTATACACAGCAGGTCCACAAAAGGGGTGAATTCATGGAGCTTATCATCGGCCAACTGTTTAACGGAATGAGTGTCAGTTCGATTTTATTGCTCATTGCTCTTGGTCTGGCGATCACGTTCGGATTGATGAATGTGATCAATATGGCGCACGGCGAATTAATTATGATCGGCGCTTATTCGACCTATTTGACACAAAATTTGTTCATCGACTATCTGCCCTCCTCCATGTTTAATTGGTACTTTGTATTGGCGATTCCGGCCAGCTTTCTGATCGCCTTTGCCATCGGACTGATTCTTGAATTTTCACTGATCCGGTTCCTCTATGGCCGGCCGCTCGATAGCTTGCTTGCTACTTGGGGGGTGGCGCTCATGCTGCAGCAGCTGGCGCGAACCATCTTCGGAGCGCCGAATGTCGGCGTCAAGAGCCCGACATGGCTTGATGGGGGCTGGATGCTGATGCAGGGCGTAGTGCTGCCCTATAAACGGCTGTTTATTATCGGGCTTGTGATCGTTACTTTATTTGCAATGTATCTGTATATTTACCGCAGCCATGCCGGCAGGCGCATGCGCGCGGTAATGCAAAACCGGGAAATGGCCGCTTGTCTTGGCATCTCCACGCGGAGGGTGGATGCGACGACCTTTGCGATCGGTTCCGGTATCGCGGGTATTGCGGGATGTGCTTTAACGCTGATGGGGCCGATTGGCCCTGCGCTTGGTACGTACTACATTGTGGATGCCTTCATGGTTGTCGTGTTAGGCGGTGTCGGGAAGCTGGTGGGTACTATCATCGGCGCGCTTGGCATCGGTTTGACCAATACGCTGTTCGAATTTTGGACGACGGCTTCATTGGGTAAGGTGCTGGTCTTCCTGTGCATCGTTGCCTTCCTGCAATGGAAACCGAAAGGATTAGTGGCGATGAGGACGAGATCGCTGGATTAATAACAAGAGAGAGGTGATCAACCGTGCAATTGCGAACACTTACACCCCAGCGAATCTACATCTTGATCGGTTATGCCGTCGCGTCAGCTGCGCTGTTCAGTGCACCGCTCTTTATGAGTGATTTTCGTCTGAATCTGCTTGCGAAGTTTTTGGCCTTTGCAATTGTGGCGCTTGGCCTGGATTTAATATGGGGGTATACCGGCATTCTGAGCCTTGGCCATGGCGTGTTTTTTGGATTGGGAGCCTACGCGATGGCGATGTACTTAAAATTGGAGGCCAGCGGTGACAGGCTGCCTGATTTTATGGGCTGGAGCGGCTTGACGCAGCTTCCGTGGTTCTGGAAGCCGTTTGAAAGCTTTGCTTTTGCAGCGGCAATGGGGATTGCGCTGCCGGCTGTTCTGGCGCTGGTGCTTGGATACTTTACCTTTCGCAATCGGATTCGGGGAGTTTATTTTACGATTCTGACCCAAGCGCTCGTTATTATTACCGTTACGTTATTTATTGGCCAGCAGGCATTCACGGGCGGGACGAACGGCTTGACCGGATTCAGCTCTGTACTGGGCGTCCCTTTAAGCTCGCCCGATACGAAGAGAATGCTGTATTGGATCACTGTTATCGCGCTGCTTGGCGCCTTCGTGTTGTGCCGTTATTTGGTGAAAAGCCGATTCGGCAAAGTGCTTCGGGCGATTCGCGACGGGGAGAACCGGGCGCGGTTTATCGGATACAATCCGGCGGTGTACCAAATGCTGGTATTCAGCATTTCGGCTGGATTGGCAGGGCTTGCGGGGATGCTGTTTGTACTTCATGTCGGCATTATTTCTCCTTTTATGATGGCCATTGTTCCTTCGATCGAAATGGTGCTGTGGGTTGCGATTGGCGGACGGGGAACATTGATCGGTGCGGCGCTCGGAGCGATTCTCCTCAATTATGCGAAGAGTGAATTCAGTACTTCTTATCCGGATGCGTGGTTATTTTTTCTTGGCGCGCTGTTTGTCATTGTCGTTGTCTTCCTGCCTAAAGGTGCAGTCGGGTTGTTCGGCAGGCTGAAATTTCCGAAAAGGAAGGGGCAAAAACATGAACAGGTCAGTCATTCTGCAGTGTGAAGCGGTAACGGTGGAGTTTGATGGGTTCAAGGCGGTGCAGGGTATGGATCTGCGTCTGGAAAAAGGGGAGCTGCGGTTTCTGATTGGCCCCAATGGCGCAGGCAAAACAACGATTCTTGATGTCATCTGCGGCAAAGTGAAGCCGGCTTCGGGCAAGGTATTATTCCAAGGCAAAGTGGATATTACGCGCAGGAAAGAACATCAAATTGCAGAGCTTGGCATCGGCAGGAAGTTTCAAGCGCCGTCCATCTTCCCGACGTTGACGGTATTTGAGAATCTGGAGATTGCAATGCGGCAAAACCGCGGGGTATTCGCAACGCTGCGGGCAAAGATGAGCGCGGAGGAGCGGGATCGGATCGAAGCGCAGCTGGCCATGATCGGCTTGGAGGCGAAGGCGGACTGGCGGGCAGGCGGTTTATCCCATGGCGAGAAGCAGTGGCTGGAGATCGGCATGATGCTGCTGCAGGAGCCGGAGGTGCTGCTGCTGGATGAGCCGGTGGCCGGTATGACTGATAAGGAAACGGACAAAACAGGAGAACTGCTGCATCAGATCGCGCGCAAGCGATCGATCGTTGTCGTTGAGCATGATATGGAATTTGTCCGTAATTTTGCCAGCAAGGTTACCGTCATGCATGAAGGCAAGCTGCTCAAAGAAGGTTCGATGGATGAGATTCAGCAAGATGATCGGGTGGCGGAAGTGTACCTTGGAAAAAGGCGGGATGTCGATGTTAGCCGTTCAACAGCTTGAAGCCGGATATGGAGAAAGCGTCATTTTGCGGGATGTTTCGCTGCAGGTAAGGCCTGGCCAGATCGTCTGTCTGCTCGGACGCAATGGGGTGGGAAAAACGACGCTGATGAAGGGTGTAATGGGCTTGTTGAAGGCGCGTAAGGGAGCTGTCTCCTACAACGGAGCCGATCTGACGAAGACGGCTCCGGGCGGCCGTGCGAAGAGCGGTATTGGTTATGTGCCGCAGGGAAGGGAGATCTTTCCGCAGCTGACCGTTTTTGAAAATGTGCTGCTCGGGCTGGAAGCAGCCAAAGTGAAGACGCGGACGATCCCGGATGAAGCGCTTGAGAAGTTCCCGGTGATCCGGGAGATGTACGGGCGCCGGGGCGGCGATCTGAGCGGCGGGCAGCAGCAGCAGCTAGCCTTTGCCAGAGCACTCGCTTCCAAGCCGGAGCTGCTGCTGCTTGACGAGCCGTGCGAAGGTATCCAGCCCTCCATTGTCGATGATATCCGCGACGTCATAAGATCGATCAAAGCGGACGGAAAGACGGCGATATTGCTCGTGGAACAAAGCCTGGAGTTTGTTAAAAGCGTAGGCGACTACTTTTATATTCTGGAAAAAGGATCAATCGCTTGGGAGGGTGGATTGGAGTCGCTTAGCGATGATGTGATAAGGAAATATCTTACGGTATAAGAATATATGTAATAAAACATGACACAAGTGTTGACACATCCGAACGATATCATATAAACTACTATTAAACGTAAGGAAATATAACAAGCTGATCCTGAATGTGTATAGGCTGCTGAAAGCTTACACGGCTTCAACAGGTGAGGATGATTCGCTTAACAGAATCATAATAAAGGTTCCTGATCAGATGTGAATGGGAACGAAAAAGCTGTCTAGGGTTCCGTTGACTTTCCGGATCGCATTCGGGTAAGGTCAAGCTGGTCCAAGAGACGGCGTACAGAGCTATTCAAGCGATTGAGCAGCTTCTGTATAACACGGAAGGATAAAAGCCTGGGAGATTACTCCCCGGCTTTTGCTATTTTTTAGCGACAGGAGAGGGTATTTGTGAAGAGAAAATGGCAAGTTTCGTTGGCAGTCTTAATGATCGCGGTCCTTCTTATCGTTACGGCCTGCGGCAGCGGTGGCTCAAGTGAAACGTCGGCAAGTGAGGAGGGGGAGCCGATTACGATTGCGCTTAGTCCATGGCCGGGTTGGTATTTATGGTTCCTCGTGGAGGAGAAAGGGTTTTTTGAGAAGCATGGTGTCGATGTCAAGCTGGAATGGTTCCCGGTGTACAGTGATTCGCTGCAGGCGCTTGCGACCGGCAAGGTCGACGCGAACAGCCAGACCCTCAGCGACACGCTCGCTCCCATTTCCAAGGGCATTAACTTGAAGGCGGTGCTCGTCAATGATAATTCCTTCGGCGGGGACGCCATCGTCAGCAAGCCGGAAATTCAGAGCATTCAGGATTTGAAAGGCAAAACAGTCGCCACTGAGCTCGGCACGGTCGATCACCTGCTGCTGCTGACGGCACTTAGAGAGAACGGAATGGAAGAATCGGATATCAATTATGTCAATATGACGGTGAATGATGCCGGCCCGGCATTTATCTCCGGAAAAACGGACGCATCGGTGCTGTGGGAGCCGTTCCAAACGAAAGCGGTCAAGGAAGGCAAGGGCAAAATATTATACTCTTCCAAAGATACGCCGGGCTTGATTCCCGACCTGCTAGTATTCCGCGAGGATATCGTCAACAATCGTCCGGAGGATGTGCAAAAGATTGTGGATGCTTGGTTTGACGGGGTTGCGTATTACAATGAAAATCCGGAAGAATCGATTGCTTTGCTGGCAGAGAAGGCGGAAACGACACCGGATGATTTCAAGCTTGGGATGGACAGCATCAAGCTGTTCTCGGTGGAAGACAATGTCCATGCATTCGGCAAGCGGGAAGATTACACTTCGCTTAGCTACACGGCCGCCAGAACCGCAGAGTTTCTCCAAAGTCTGGATATGGTCGATGAGATTGATGATTTCGATTCCATGCTGGATTCGCAATTTGTAACTAAAACAGCCGAGAGGTGATGACCGATGATACCGCCGAAACGACGCACGCCGCCTAAACTGCAAATTTTCAAAGACATCAGCTCGGTGTCGTATGCGATGATGGCGGGCATCTCGTTCTTCTTGCTGCTTGCGCTCTGGTCGCTCCTCAGTTACACCGAAGCGGTAAACCCGGTATTTCTGCCGACACCGGATGCGGTATTGCTCGAGTTTTTCCGTCAATTGGGCACAGCTGCGTACTGGGAGCACATTGGCATCAGTGTTTTCCGCGTAAGCTCCGGATTTGCGCTTGCATGTCTTGTCGGCATCCCGATCGGCATTTTCGCCGGCACATTCAGGCATGCGGAAGCGCTAATTGAACCGCCCATGGAATTTATCCGGTACATGCCTGCCGTCGCTTTTATTCCACTTATTATGGTATGGGCGGGGATTGGCGAGTGGGCAAAGATTCTGCTCATTTTCATCGGCTGCTTCTTCCAGCTTGTGCTTATGGTGGCGGACATTACACGCCGCGTGTCGCATGATCTGCTTCATGCCTCATTCACGCTTGGCGCAAGCCGCTGGAAGGCGATTGAGACCGTGCTGATTCCGGCCATTCAACCGCAACTCATGCACACGCTTCGCCTCATTCTTGGATGGGCATGGACGTACCTGGTCGTGGCCGAGCTGGTTGCGGTCAACAGCGGTTTAGGTTATGCCATCATGAGGGCCCAGCGATATCTCAACACGGACCAGATTTTCGTCGGCATTATCGTCATCGGGCTGCTCGGTCTAATAAGTGACAGAATATTTGCTTTCTTGAACAAACGGTTATTCCCGTGGGCGTAGCTCTGATCGAGTAAGCAAGGAGGGATAGAGATGCAAACAGGGAGCAAGGAGGAAGCCGCGACACGCGGGGAAATCGTCATTCATAATCTGCATAAAGTATATACGACAAAGAAAAGCCGGTTTGAAGCACTTCATAACATCCAATTAACGATTGGTGAAAACGAATTTTTGACGATCCTTGGGCCTTCGGGATGCGGGAAATCAACGCTGCTGCGGATTGTTGCGGGGCTGGAGGATCATACGGAAGGAAGCGTCATGGTGGACGGCGAGGAAGTGATCGGCCCGGGCGCGGACCGCGGCATGGTATTCCAAGGTTACACGCTGTTTCCCTGGTTGACCGTGCGGGAGAACATCGAGTACGGGCCAAAGCTGAAGGGTATTCCTACGCTGGAGCGCAGATCGCTGTCGAACTATTTGCTGAAAATGATTCGTCTGGAATCATTTGACAAATCCTATCCAAAACAGCTGTCAGGCGGAATGAAACAACGAGTAGCGATTGCGCGGGCGCTGGCGAATCGGCCGAAGGTGCTGTTGATGGATGAGCCGTTTGGGGCCCTTGACGCGCAAACCAAGCTTGAGATGCAGGAAATGCTGCTGGATGTGTGGGAGAAGGAAAAGACGACGGTCCTGTTTATCACGCATGATATCGATGAGGCCATTTTCTTATCGCAGCGGATCGTGGTCATGGGCGCCGGACCCGGACGCATTTTAAAGGAATTTAACGTGGAGCTGCCCGCCGAGCGCACACCGGAGGTTAGGGAGCACCCTGAGTTTTTGTCGCTCAAGCGCGAGCTTGCCGGACTTTTAAAACATTAGGCGCAAAGGAGCGATGCAGATGGCAAACGATAATAAGCGGCCGGGAATAACCACGATAATATCCCGCGAAACGATGTTTACGGATAAGAAACGGCGGCTGTCTGTTTTGCTCACCGTGCTAGGTCTTATCATAAAGGCGATGTTCTTTCGGCATCCTGCTGCCCTTAAGGGTTAGCGGGATTTTTTTTATTTCCGGGGAAATAGGGGAGCGGTGGAAACTAATGGAGCGTGATGAGCGGCGGCAAACAGGAGGAACGGCGCGGTTCATGAAGCAGCATGTTAGGGACGGCGGCGCGCCATGAAGGCATGTATAAGATAATGGGAGGGGATGAATACTATGGTCAGATTCGAATAACATCGTCGATGCGAAATCGGGGTGTCCGCAGTGGACCGACAAGCTCGTTTTCGCCCACATGAATCTGATGGTTTAACACTAAACGGATCGTCCGGAAGAGGATGATACATATAACGTTTAGATTAGGTACCGTATCTTTCCTATGCAATTAAGAAGCCAACATCCAGTCGAGTTACATTTTCAAGGAAAGTGGGGCAACATGACATGAAAGCAACAGGAATCGTTCGTCGTATCGATGATCTAGGCCGGGTGGTAATCCCCAAGGAAATCCGCCGTACGCTGCGCATTCGAGAAGGCGACCCGCTTGAAATTTTTGTGGACCGTGACGGTGAGGTCATTCTCAAGAAATATTCCCCGATCGGTGAATTAGGAGATTTCGCTAAAGAATATGCCGAATCTTTATTCGAAAGCACGAATCATATTACGATGATTTCCGACCGGGATACGATTATTGCTCTTGCGGGGGCTTCAAAGAAGGAGTATCTGGAGAAACAGGTCGGCCCCCTGTTAGAGAGCTGTATGGAGAACCGTAAAACGATCATGGAAACGAACGGCGGCTCCTTTGAGCTTGTTAAAGATGTGAGCGAAACGTACAGCTCCTTTGTTGCTGCGCCGATTGTTGCGGGCGGCGACCCGATCGGCACAGTCGTTCTGGTCAGCAAGGATGAAAACATCAAGATGGCGCAAATGGAAACCAAAATGGCGGAGACCGCGGCAGGCTTCCTGGCGAAACAGATGGAGCAATAAATAGGATCGGCAGCTTCCACAGCAAGGAGGAGCTTCAACCTCTTGATGCGGAAGCTCTTTTTTTTGCTGTATAATGGAGACACTTAGGGTTAGATGGGCAGGTGCAGGAATCGGATATGGGGGAAATAAAGAGAGAGGCGGGCAAGGAAACGTCGTGGCTGCGCGGGGCGATGGTGCTGGGGGTGTCGGCGCTCTTCAGCAAGGTGCTCGGGACCATTCAAAAAATCCCGCTGCAAAATGTAGCAGGTGATCGCGTATTCGGCATTTACAATGCGGTCTACCCGTTTTATCAGCTGTTGTTATTTTTGGCGACATCGGGCATCCCGGTTGCCGTTTCTCTGCTTGTGGCGCAGCGCATGGAAGCCGATGATCAGGAAGGGATGCGGCGTGTGCTGCGGACCGGCATGCTGTTGCTTGGATTGACCGGCGCGGCAAGCTTTGTCCTGATGTGGACGGGAGCGGAGCTGGCGGCCGATTGGATCGGGGATCGCGATACCGCGGCAGCGATCCGGATGGCCGCCTTGGCACTTTGGTTCGTCCCGGTAACCGGAGCGCTGCGCGGGTATTTCCAAGGGCAGCAGCAGATGGTGCCATCGGCAGTGTCGCAAATTGCCGAGCAGACGTTCCGCGTGGCAGCGATGCTTGTGCTGCTTATGGTCGGGATGTCGGCCGGTTGGCCGCAGAGCCATGTTGCAGCCGGTGCGATGGCAGGCTCGGCTGCCGGTGGGGCGGCGGGACTGCTGGTTATGCTGGTATTCTGGCGCCGATCGGACAAGCTGGGCCGCACGAAGGCGGATCCGTGCGGGGGAAAAGGACCGGCGCAGCATTCGGATCGGCGGCTGCTGCGAAACATGGCAAAGCTGGCGCTGCCGGTCGCGCTCGGTTCAGTGGCCGTGCCGATCGTCGGGCTCGTCGATGCGGTGACCGTCCCCCGATTGCTGAGGCCGGGAAGCGCTGCGGAAGCCGATGTGATGACGCTGTTCGGCTTGTACAGCCGCGGCCAGCCGCTTGTGCAGCTGGTTGTCATGGTGGCGGGCGCCGCGGCTGCGGCGCTTGTACCTGCTTTGGCAGTCGCGCGCGCTCGCGGCGATATGGCCAGCTTGAGCCAGCGTACGGAGCTGGCGCTGCGTTTCGCGTGGTGGATTGGTGCTGCGGCTGCGGTCGGGCTCGTGCTGCTGGCCGAGTCGATTAATGTTATGCTGTATGCGGATAATGAACAGACGCTGACGTTCATGTTGATTGGCTGCACCGCAACGGCAGGCACCTTGAACGCGGTGACAGCGGCGCTGCTGCAGGGCCACGGGGCGGTGCGCCTGCCCGTGGCGATCCTGCTTTTTGCGGCGCTGCTGAAGGTGGCGCTGAACGCCGCGCTCGTGCCGGCGCACGGCATCGTCGGCGCCGCCTACGCCGGCATCGCGGCGTTCTCGGCCGCGGCGCTGCTGGGCGTGGCCGCCACCTGCCGCGCCGCCGGCGTGCGCTTGCCCGCCAGACGCTACGCGGCGTGCAGCGGTCTTGCGCTCGCGTGCATGGCCGCGGCGCTCATGCTGGCCGAGCGCGGCACTGCTGCGCTGCTCGGCCCATTGTCGCTGCCCCCTAGGGCTGCAGCGACCGTGCTCGCGCTGACGGGCGCAGCCGTCGGCGCAGCCGTGTTTGCCGCCGCGCTGCTGCGTTGCGGCGGTATCAGCGCGCGCGAATTGCGCGCGCTCCCGGGCGGCGCGGCGCTTGCCGCCCGCCTGCGCCGGTGGCGGCTGCTGCCGGCGGATGAATAATACATACGAGGAGGAATGGCGATGGCACAAGCAATACTCGTTGTCGGGCTTGGATCCGGTGATGCCGATCAATTGACCTTGGGCGTTTGGCGCAAGCTGCAGCAAGCAGGGCGGCGCTTTGTCCGGACGGACAAACACCCGATGATGAAGCTGTTCGCGGAACAGGATTGGAGCTATACATCGTTTGATAATATATATGAACAGGCGGACTCGTTTCCCGATGTTTACGAGGCGATTGTAGAGGAATTGATCGGGCAAGCACTTGCACTCGGCGGAGAAGATGGTAATATCGTATATGCTGTTCCCGGCCACCCGATGGTAGCGGAGCGTACGGTACAGCTGCTGCGTGAACGATGCCCGCAGCATGGCATCTCCCTTGACATTTTCGGAGGGGAGAGCTTTTTGGATCAAGCCTTTGTGCGGCTCGGGTTTGATCCGATCGAAGGCTTTCAGCTGTTGGATGCCGGAGGATTAAATCCCGCATTTCTGCAGCCGCAGCTGCATACGGTCATCGGCCAGGTATACGATCAGTACACGGCGTCGGAAGTGAAGCTGACGCTTATGGAGCGTTATCCGGATGATTTTCCGGTTGTAGTCGGACACGCGCTTGGTGTGGCAAATGAAGAACAGATCAGTACGGTTCCGTTATATGAACTTGATCGCATAGACGGTTACGGCAACCTGTCGCTCATCTGGATTCCCCGTTCCGATGACGCTTCGCTGCGCAACCGATCCTTCGAACGGCTGCATGAGATCGTCCAAATCCTGCGCAGCCCGGAAGGCTGTCCTTGGGACCGCGAGCAGACGCATCAGTCGATCCGCAAAAACTTTATCGAAGAAACGTATGAAGCGCTCGAAGCGCTCGACAACGATGATCCGGAGGGCATGCGGGAAGAATTCGGGGATGTTATCCTGCAGGTGATGCTTCACAGCCAGATGGAGGAAGAGCTTGGAAGCTTCACTGTATATGATGTCATCGAGTCATTGAACGAGAAGCTGCTGTTCCGGCATCCGCATGTGTTCGGGGATGTTGACGCAGGCGATGCCAAGGCGGCGCTGAGCAGTTGGGAGCGCATGAAGGCGGAGGAGAAACGCAGGAAGGGAATCGATCCGCAGCGTCAATCCGTATTGGACGGGATTCCGCCTGACCTGCCCGCACTGATGAAAGCCTACAAGCTCCAGAAGAAGGCGTCCAAGGTCGGATTTGATTGGGATCATATCGATGCCGTATTCGCCAAGGTAAAGGAGGAGCTCGCAGAGCTTCGCGAAGCGGCTTCCTCGGGTAATCCGGAGGAGCAAGCGGCAGAGCTTGGCGACCTTTTGTTTGCTGTGATAAATGTTTCCCGTTTTCTGGATGCGGATCCGGAAGAGGCGCTTGCCCGGACGAACCGGAAATTTTTGAAGCGTTTTGCTTATATTGAAGAGCAGCTCCGTATAAGCGGCAAAACTTTTGACCAGACTGATTTAACAGAAATGGATGCTTGGTGGGAAGAGGCAAAGCGCTTTTCATGATCTTTTTCTACAAATTTCGGCCTAATCCCCCAGCATTCGCAAAAAAATTTAAAGGTCCAGCAGGATTTTTCCAGCATCGGGAAGAATAGTATTCATCGAACGGAAACATCATATCCGATTGCGAGGCGGCCTTAAGTCGCCGTCCCAAAAGAAAAAGGATTGAACTAGGAGGCTTATTAACATGAACAAAACAGATCTGATCAACAACATTTCCGAGAAAAGCGGACTGACAAAACGTGACGTAGAAGCAGTATTGAACGGTTTCTTAGGCGAAGTAACCGACGCACTCTCCAACGGAGATAAAGTACAGCTGATCGGTTTCGGCACATTCGAGACCCGCAAACGTAACGGTCGTGTGGGCCGTAACCCGCAAACCGGCAAAACAATCGAAATCCCTGAGTCCAACGTACCTGCGTTCAAAGCCGGCAATAAACTGAAAGAAGCTGTAAAGTAATTCATGCGTTTGGATAAATTTCTCAAAGTATCGAGACTGATCAAACGGCGCACAGTTGCTAAGGACGTGTCCGAGCAAGGACGTGTCTGGATCAATGGCCGCGAAGCCAAGCCGAGCAGCACAGTCAAGGTCGGTGATGAGCTAACGATCCAATTCGGGCAGAAGACAATTACCGTCCGTATTGAACGCACGGCGGAATCGACCCGTAAGGACGAGGCCAGCGAGCTCTATACTTTGCTGAAAGAAGAATCCAAGCCTCCGAGTGATACACTCGGTTGGTAACCAGCCGCCCGTCTAGGGCGGCTTTTTTTCTGTGTTTATCAATCATCGAGGAACTCCAAGCGGAGTTTTTCTCGTTCTTATTGGTCTAAACCTTGTCCCTCCCACATAGGATAGGGAAGGAAGGAGGGGCCAAGCCATGATAGATCAAGGGAAAGCGAAACGCCAGGAAGTAAAAATGCTTAACCGCAAGGTGCTTGAAATTTCAGGGGTCAGCAATCTGGAAAGCTTCGACAGTGAGGAGTTTTTATTGGAAACCGATTGCGGCTTCCTGACCATCAAAGGGCAGAATCTGCACATTAAACATCTCAGCCTTGAGCAAGGTCTTGTCGCGATTGAAGGACTCGTCCACTCGCTCGCCTATTTGGACGGACAAGCGCCGGAAAAATCCAAAGGATTGTTCGGCAAGCTGTTCAAGTGAACCTGAGTGTACAGTTATGGACCCTGGCGATGATGGTGATGTCGGGTATCGGCATGGGCGTGGCGTTTGACGGCTACCGTGTCGTGTCAGGCCGTTTGCAGATCGGACGGTTATGGATACCGGTACTGGATTTGCTGTACTGGCTGCTAGCAACACTCATCGTATTTCGCGTTTTGTCGGCGAGCAATGAAGGCGAAGTTCGGGTCTATGTGTTTTTAGGACTACTTCTAGGTATTGCGCTCTATTTTTGGTTGTTTAGTTCATCCGTAATTGCTTTTGTGGTATGGTTAATACAGACCATCGAAAAAACATTTCGTTTTCTCGTTTTATGCTTTGATTGGCTTGTGCTGCGGCCGTTGTTGCTTATTTATCGCCTGGTACGCGTCATTTTGGGCTTTTTGGTCGTTTTCTCTATTTTCCTCTTCAAAATTGTGGTACAATTGGTAAGTCCTTTATGGCGGCTTTTGAGATGGCTTTTACGTCCGCTTACCGGTCTCATGATGCAGAAGCTTGAACCGGCATGGAAGCGTTGGCGTATCGAGGAGCGTTTCAAGAATAGCTGGAATGGGTTAATTAAACTTTGGAAGAGACTCTTCTAGGAGGTAATCGATCAGATGAAGACATCGGCAACAGCCCAGACAACTTCACATTCAGGCTCAAGACGTCGGCTGAAGCTATGGATTCTTTTCGTTGTCCTCTTTATGGGCTGGGCCCTATACACAATGGTGAATCAGATGGAGCGGCAGGGAAACACGGAGCAGCGTCTCCTTGCGGCGGAGCAGAAGCTTAAAACCGGAGAGCAGGTAAGCGGCGAGCTTCAGCAGAAGATTGATCGACTCAATGACGCCGAATTTATCCAAGAGATTGCCCGTAAAGAATACGGAATGATCATGCCTGGGGAGAAGCCGATCCAGATCACTCGTCCGAATGAATAAAGATCAGGTGAACGTCTGTTGACCTTACTTCCGGGCTTCGGGTATAATCACGATAAAGGCAGCATCTTTCAAGCTGATCGAGGGTTGCCATTTTTTTGATGTACGTTAGGAAGTATATGGCTGTTCAAGCCATTTTTTGCTGCCCGCTGTCTGTTTTCAATAACGGTTAGCTGCCGCAGCACTAGCTTCGCAAAAATTTTAGGGAGGAACATTTTATTCTATGGCAATTGAAGTGGGAGCCAAACTAGAGGGCAAAGTGACAGGCATTACGCATTTCGGAGCATTCGTCGATTTGTCGGGAGGTGTCACAGGGCTCGTTCACATTTCGGAAATTGCCGATAATTACGTCAAGGACGTGAAAGATCATCTGAAGATTGACGATATCGTCAAAGTGAAAGTGATCAACGTGGACAAAGACGGAAAGATCGGACTTTCCATCAAACAGGCGATTGACCGTCCAGAGGGTCATCAGCCGCCGCCGCCGCGCGAACGCACAGGTGGAGGTGGAAGTGGTGGAGGTGGAGACCGTTTTCCACGCGGAGGTAATGATCGCGGAGGACGTCCATTCAAATCAGGCCAAGGAAAACCGTCTTTCGGCAAACCTTCATTCGAGGATAAAATGTCGCGCTTCCTGAAGGATAGCGAAGAACGCATCTCTTCCCTGAAGAAAAACACGGAGTCTAAACGCGGAGGCCGTGGCGCCAAAAGGGTATAACCATATATCACATCGAAGCAGAACCTGCGAGGTTCTGTTTTTTTGTGCTTTCACCTTCGCCAAAATGGGAGTTTGTCCTCCAACCCTACAGTGGTGAACGCTATATTTGGCAATTATTGACTTATGCCAAATAGTTTCCCCGCTCTATCCTTCCGCTCCGACAGGTTCGGACGAAGAATCACAATGGATTTCTAAAGTCGAAGCACGGTTTTTGTAGAAGCATTCTTTGAAAGCGGTATCACTTCGGGACGCTCAAATACAGACGGGGGCTGAATTCGCAGCCTTAGCGACAATCATCCGCCAGGCACTTTTATTTGTCGGAAAAAACTTTTGCGGGCACAACGCTTTCTGACAAACTTCATACAAACCTGCTCCTATAATAAGAGGCACTACTCAAAAATCGGAATGGTGGTGCCTAATGATGGACAAGCAAAATCTGGTGATGTTTCCTGGTGTGAAGAGGACAAGCTTCGTGCAGACGGCGGTGAGGAAGGGGATGGATTGGGCGGCGGCCCGCAGATGGGTGCAGGTCATCGCCGCCAAACGGTGGACCTTCTTGGCTGTGGCTGTTGGGTTCTTGCTGGGACGGGCTGTGATCCTCGAATCGTTATCCCCGTTTGCGGTCGCTTACTTTGCAGTCATTTATTTTTTGCGCAAGGATGCTTACCGCGTGGTGGCGATATCGCTTGTTGCAGGAAGCTGGTTTGCAGTCACACCGGCGCCGGCTTGGATTGCCATGCAGCTTGCGATATTCTTCTTGCTCATCAAGGGACTGGAAGCTTATGAACGGGCTGAGATTACGTATGCGCCGCTGTTGGTGTTCATCTCTACGCTGCTGGTGAGGTTATTCGGCGTCGTCATTTCGGATTCGCTTGGCTGGTATGAACTGACGATGGTCGGCGTGGAGGCGGGCCTGAGCTTTGTACTGACGCTCGTATTTATTCAAGCGGTGCCTGTATTGATGATGATGAAACGAACGGCATCGCTCAAGCATGAGGAAATCATCTGTCTCATGATTATGCTGGCTGCGATTATGACCGGCGCTGTCGGATGGATGCTTTACGGCATGTCGGCGGAGCATGTGATGTCAAGGTATCTGCTGCTGCTGTTCGCATTGGCAGGCGGAGCTCCGCTCGGCGCGTCTGTCGGTGTCGTGGCGGGACTGATCCTTAGCTTGGCGGATATGAATGCGATCGTTCAAATGAGCCTGCTCGCATTTTCGGGCTTGCTTGCCGGTTTGCTGCGGGAAGGAGGAAAGGCGGCGGTTGCCTTCGGCATGCTGCTCGGCACCTCCATTCTATCGATCTATATCGGCTCGCAAGCGGATGTCATGGCCTCCACATGGGAGTCAGTGGCCGCCGCGGCGCTGTTCCTGCTGACACCTAAAAGCGTTATCCGCACGATCTCAAGATTCGTGCCCGGCACTCTGGAGCACACGAAATCGCAGCATGAATACGCCAAGCGGGTGAGAGAGGTTACCGCGCAGCGCGTCACGCAGTTTTCAGAGGTATTCCGCCAGCTCTCGCGCAGCTTTGGCCAGATCGGCCAGCGCACGGAAGAGATGGCCGTGAAGAAGGAGGAGGAGATTGAGCATTTCATGAATGCGGTGGCGGAGCGCACCTGCGCCAATTGCCATCGCAAGGAGCTGTGCTGGGATGGAAAATTTCATCAAACCTATAAAGTGATGACGGAGATGATGCTGTCTATTGAAGAAAATCGCAAGCCAGGCACTAAGGAGGTGCCAAGAGAATGGTCGACACATTGCGTGAGGCCGCATCAGGTGCTGAATGTGATGAAGCATCAGTATCAGCTGCACCGGCATGACCAGTACTATAAGAAGCAGATTCAAGATTCAAGGCAGCTGGTGGCCGAGCAGTTGTCCGGCGTATCCCAGGTGATGGAGGACTTGGCCAAAGAAATTAGACGGGAGGGAGTGGAGCTTCACTTACAGGAAGAGCAAATCCGCGAGGCGTTGGAGGGCCTGGGATTATCGATTCAGAGCGTAGATATTATCAGCTTGGAGGAGGGAAATGTCGAGATTGAGGTTGCACATACATTCGGAAAGGGGTATGACGAATGCCGTAAAATCATTGCGCCGCTGCTCAGCGATATTCTAGGCGAGCATATTGCGGTGAAGTCCGAGCGTTATCCGGAGCAGAACGGCCATCCTGCGACGGTATTATTCAGTTCGGCCAAAGAATACGAGGTGGAGACAGGGATTGCCGGAGCGGCCAAGGGAGGCGATTTGTTATCCGGAGACAGCTTCAGCACAGTGGAGCTTGGCAACGGGAAATTCGCGGTAGCGATCAGCGACGGGATGGGCAACGGCGAGCGTGCCCGCATGGAAAGCAGCACGGCGCTGTCTATTTTGCAGCAGCTGCTGCAATCGGGAATGGATGAAAAGCTGGCGATCAAGTCTGTGAACTCCGTACTCCTGCTGCGCTCATCGGATGAGATTTTTGCGACCGTCGATGTCGCTTTGATCGACATGTACACGGCGAAGACCACCTTTATGAAAATCGGATCCACTCCAAGCTTTATCAAGCGGGGCAATGAAGTCGTTGTCATTACCGCTAATAATTTGCCTGTCGGCATATTGCAGGATATCGACGTTGATCTTATCCGGATTCAGCTGTTGCCTGGAGATACATTGATCATGATGACAGACGGGATTTACGATGCGCCCGGACATGCTGTTAACAAAGAGATGTGGATGAAGCGGGTGATCCAGGAGATTCATGAGAGCGATCCGCAGGAAATCGCAGAGCGTTTGCTCGAGACCGTTGTGCGCCATCATCAAGGCGATATTAATGACGATATGACTGTAGTCGTAGCGAAGGTGGACAAGCACCAGCCCGAGTGGGCGACATTCCGCTGGCCGGGCTTATCCAAAATTGAGCGCCCAAGGACGGTGAGTTAATCCCGCATTGAAAACGTATGGGTTTGGACACGATACGCCTGGCGGAAATTTTTCCGTCAGGCTTTTTATAATTTCAAGGGAGTATCACTTTATTTTGCAGAACATCCGATGATAGCGATATAGAGCCAGCTAAAAGCGCCTATGCCGGTTTAACCCTCTCAAATCGGGGAATAATGGTAGAGTATAAGCCATAGATTTTTGGATTGGGAGGCGAAGGCAATGAAGCAGATTATATTGATCACCGATGGGTGCTCCAATGTTGGCGTGAGTCCGGTAGTAGCCGCGGCGCATGCACAGGCCGAAGGGATTACAGTTAACGTAGTAGGCGTGCTGGACGATGGCGACATCGGGGAGTTCGGGGCGGCTGAAATCAATGAAATTGCAGCGGCCGGCGGCGGACTTAGCCGTCTTGTGCACATGCGGGAGCTGGCCAGGACCGTGCAGATGATGACGAGAAAAACGGTCATGCATACGATCCAAAACGCCGTACATAAGGAATTGCAGCAGGTACTCGGCACATCGTCGATCGAGTCCCTCCCGCCTGGCAAAAGGGGTGATGTGGTTCGCATGATGGACGAGTTGGGAGAAACGGCGCCGCTGCGGGTAGCGCTGCTGATCGATGCCAGTGCGAGCATGAAGCCAAAGCTGCAGGCGGTAGAGGAAGCGATCAGGGATCTGATGATCAGCTTGCAGGCGCGCCAAGGCAAGAGTGAGATCAGTGTGTTTCATTTTCCGGGCCCCCGTTACGGGGATGATTGTTGTATGGATCTGGGATGGACAAGTACGTTATCCGGCATCCCTGCCTTGTTCGCCAAGCTTCAGATGCAGGGCACGACACCGACTGGACCGGCGCTCTTGGAAGTCATTGATTTTTATCGCAAAGACGATTATGGTAGAAAGAATAGAGATGGAACGGACGGGATGAAGAGTGGCTACGTCGTTTGATCCGGGGCTCTCCCCGGGAATGGTCATAACGGGAAAATGGAAACAGGGCAGCTATCGTATCGATCGGCTGTTAGGTGAAGGGGCGAACGGCAAGGTTTATCTGGTCGAGCATCACCGGGGCCAATATGCGCTGAAGGTAGGGAGCGACGCGGTCGATTTGCAGTCCGAGGTGAATGTGCTGCAGTCGCTTGCGCTGCAAACGAAAGGATCTGCGGAATCCTTTTTGGTGGAAGTGGATGATTTCCAGCATCCGGACGGCCGGACTTACCCCTTTTATGTCATGCGTTATGTCCGCGGCATGCTGCTGGCGGATTATTTGGAGCGGGAAGGATCGGATTGGTTTCCACTGGTAGGCTTCCATCTCTTAGGCAAGCTTGCAAATCTGCATGAAGCGGGATGGGTATTCGGAGATTTGAAGATGGAGAACGTGCTGGTGGCAGACTACGGGCGTTCCCAGTTAGTCGATTATGGCGGAGTTACGGCGGTCGGCAAGAGCGTGCGGCAGTTTACGGAAATTTACGACCGTGGATATTGGTCGGCCGGTTCACGGAAGGCGGATGCCGGATATGACTTGTTTTCCTTTGCCGTGTTATTTATTCAGCTTTTTGAGAGACGGCGGTTTTCCCAGCTCGTGCATACGCTGCTGCCCCAAAATCGCGTGCCGGAGGAACTGCTGAAGCTGGTGCGGACGAATACGACCTTGAGTCCTCTTGAAGAGTGGTTCAGCAGGGCCTTTGCCGGAGAGTTCGCTTCCACTCGGGAAGCGGCCGCGGCATGGCAGCTTCAACTGCATCAATCAGGCATCAAGCGCAGGAGCGCGCCTGCACCGCGATGGATGAAACGCCTGTTTATCGCCTCTGCGCTGTTATTGACAATAACGATTATATTAATGATCCGTGTAGGGATGTAAAGAGAAGGAGAGTAGAGTTATGGAGGAACTGATGAAGCGGGTGCTGCAAACGGCCGGCGAACACCGGTTATGGCAGCCGGGTGATACGGTGATCGTCGCTTTATCGGGTGGGCCGGATTCAACAGCATTGCTCCATGTGCTCTACCGAATAGCGGCAGAGCAGCGCCTTACGCTCGTCGCAGCCCATGTAAATCATGGATTTCGTGTCGAGGAGTCGGAAGTGGAGGCGCAGCTTGTGCAGCGTTATTGCGAACAACTTGGCGTACCCTGCGAGATCGCCCGCTTGAATGTGCCTGCTTATATGGAAGAAACAAAGCTGAATGCCCAGCTTGCTGCCAGAGAGCTCCGTTATGCGTACCTTGAACAAGTGGCGCAGCGGTACAATGCTTCGCGCATCGCGCTGGGCCATCATGCCGACGATCAGGCGGAGACTGTGCTGATGCGCCTTATCCGCGGCACGGGTACCGGCGGCCTGGCAGGAATCATGATCAAACGGCAGGAAAAAAACGTGGAACTTATTCGTCCCTTACTCCGTATAAACAAATCAGATATCCTTAGCTATTGCCAGGAGCATGAACTTCCCTATAGTACGGACAGCAGCAACCTGCAGCGGTATTACTTCCGCAATGTCGTCCGGCTGGATATCCTCCCGTTTCTTGAGAACTACAATCCCCAATTAACGGAATCGCTCAATCGGTTATCTGAATTAGCCGGTGCTGACGACGATTTTATGGAGCAGCAGACGGCCGATCTTTTTGGACGGCTGGTCCGCCAAGTTCCCGGCGGATTCCGGGTGCAGCGGGGGGCGCTTCTCAAGCTTCATGTCGCTTTACAAAGGAGATTGATTAAACTAATATTAAAC
The DNA here is from genome assembly GCF_014640295.1 of Paenibacillus abyssi. Taxonomy (GTDB): domain Bacteria; phylum Bacillota; class Bacilli; order Paenibacillales; family Paenibacillaceae; genus Paenibacillus_D; species Paenibacillus_D abyssi. Next base: position 48,662 of record NZ_BMGR01000021.1, read on the forward strand.
TATCTCGCCTTGGAAATGGAGTCCGCTTCATTTGACCGCGTGGAATCGGTAAGATACGCTGCAATGGATGACAAAAATACGATTTGGAGAACTGATCTGGGTGACGGAATCCGCTTTATCCGCGAATATGACACCCTGCAGTGGCTTAACGGCCAGCCATTAAGCGGTGGCGACTACGAATATCCGATCGTGAAGGAAACGCAGCGGGTCGTTGTTGCCGAAGCGGGCGTTGAGTTTATTGTTGATTTTATTAATCCGGACCATGAGGCGGCTGGAGCGAAGCCGCATCACCTGACTGAAGTTTGGTTTGATCCGGACGAGATCCGTTTTCCGCTGATTATCCGCAACCGCAGGCCGGGTGACCGGATGGCAGTGCTCGGGTTAAACGGAACGAAAAAGGTGCAAGATATGTTCGTTGATGACAAAGTGCCTGCCACACAGCGTGAGCTCATGCCTATCTTGTGCGATGCGGAGGGAAGGCTGCTTTGGATACCGGGCATAAGACGCTCTTCCTATGCGCTGCCGCGATCTGCAGGTGCAGCGGTGCTGCGAGTTAGGAAGATCACAAGGGCTGAATAATCGGAATCGGTTATGGATGCACTGTTATGATCATAAATATAAGTGAAGATGTAGGAGGTTCCAGAATTGCTGAACGACATTCAAGAGACTTTATACGATGCAGAACAAATCCAGCAAAAAGTAAGGGAACTGGCAGAAAATATCAGCCGCGATTTCGAAGGGCGTAATCCGTTAGTCATTTGTGTCCTTAAGGGTGCGTTTATTTTTATGGCTGATTTGGTTAAAAACGTAAGCATCCCTCTCGAAATCGATTTTATGGCGGTATCCAGTTATGGACAATCAACCAAATCATCCGGCGTGGTTAAAATCATCAAAGATCTGGATGTATCGGTTGAGGGAAGAGATGTCCTCATCGTTGAAGATATCATCGATAGCGGACTGACGCTCAGTTATCTGATCGACGTTTTGGAACGCCGTAATGCCAAGTCGGTGACGGTCGTCACGTTGTTCGATAAGCCGGCGCGCAGAACAGTGGAGCTCGATGCTGATTATACCGGGTTTACCCTGCCGGACGAGTTTGTTGTCGGATACGGTCTCGATTATGCCGAGAAGTACCGGAATTTGCCGTACATCGGTATCCTTAAACCGGAAGTCTATACGAAATCGTAACATTTCGCGATAGGGATCAGCCGTACATATCTCTCCCAATGCGGTTCTATTGTGGTGGAAAGACATGCTATGGTAAAATATTTAAAGCGCCTTGAGAGGAGGTAGGGGATGAATCGGATCATCCGTAACACTGGATTTTATTTGCTCATCTTTTTGGTGACCGTAGGGATCGTCCAATTTATCAGTAACTCGAACGATACTACCGTCGAACTTCGATACGACCAGCTGCGCCAACAGATCGCAGACAACAATGTTTCTAAGCTGACGTTACAATTTGACGGATATTCTTACAATGTAACGGGTGAATTTAGGACGAGACCGGCTGATGCGGAATCGGATCAGTTCTTCTCGCGTACGAACGTGGAAGAATTCGCGGTCAAAGAGATTACGGATGCGCAGCAGCAGAACAATTTTGAATTGTCCTTTAAGAAGATGGAAGGCCAAAGCTTTTGGCTCACTTTCCTGACTTCGATCATCCCTTTTGTGATTATTTTCATCTTGTTCTTCTTCCTGATCAATCAAGCACAAGGCGGCGGCGGAAAAGTAATGAATTTCGGCAAGAGCCGCGCAAGGTTGTATAACGAAGAGAAGAAACGTGTCACGTTTGAAGATGTGGCGGGGGCAGATGAAGAGAAGCAGGAACTCGTCGAAATTGTCGACTTCCTGAAAGATCCGCGCAAGTTCGCAGCCGTTGGGGCTCGCATACCGAAAGGTGTTTTGCTTAACGGGCCTCCGGGTACCGGTAAAACCTTGCTTGCCCGTGCAGTAGCGGGAGAAGCCGGCGTGCCGTTCTTCAGCATTTCCGGTTCGGACTTTGTAGAGATGTTTGTCGGGGTCGGTGCATCCCGTGTAAGGGACTTGTTCGAAAACGCCAAGAAGAATGCGCCATGTATCATATTTATCGATGAGATTGACGCTGTTGGACGCCAACGCGGCGCCGGTTTGGGCGGCGGACATGACGAGCGTGAGCAGACGCTCAACCAATTGCTTGTCGAAATGGACGGTTTTGGAGCGAATGAGGGTATTATTATCGTCGCTGCTACGAACCGCCCGGATATCCTGGACCCGGCATTGCTTCGTCCAGGACGCTTCGACCGTCAAATTACGGTTGACCGTCCCGATGTTAAAGGCCGTGAAGCGGTGCTTAAGGTTCATGCCCGCAACAAACCGCTCCAAGACAATGTCAAGCTGGACGTTATTGCGAAGCGCACAACAGGCTTTACAGGAGCTGACCTGGAGAACCTGCTTAATGAAGCGGCTTTGATCGCCGCTCGCAGAAACAAGAAGGACATCGGCATGGTCGAGCTTGATGAAGCCATTGACCGCGTCATCGTCGGTACGGAGAAGAAGAGCCGTGTCATAAGCGATCGCGAGAAACGAATCGTCGCTTATCACGAAGCGGGACATACGATTCTCGGTTATTTCCTCGAGCACGCGGATACGGTGCACAAAGTTACGATTATTCCTAGAGGTCGTGCCGGCGGTTATGTAATCATGCTGCCGAAGGAAGACCGGATGCTTGTTACGAAACAGGAGCTGCTTGATAAAGTGACCGGCTTGCTTGGCGGGCGTGTTGCGGAGGAACTGTTTATCGGCGAGATCGGTACAGGTGCTTACAGCGACTTCAAACAAGCGACGAGCATTGTCCGCAGCATGATCATGGAATACGGAATGAGCGACAAGCTCGGACCGATGCAATTCGGCAGCTCGCAAGGGCAAGTATTCTTGGGTCGTGACATTGGCCATGAGCAGAACTACTCCGATGCGATTGCATACGAAATTGACCAAGAGATGCAAAACTTCATTACGTCTTGTTATACAAGAGCCAAAGACGTGTTGACGGAGAAGAGCAAGGAAGTTCATCTCATTGCTCAGACCCTGCTCAGCGAAGAGACGCTTGAGATCGAACAGATCAAACGCCTCATTGAGACAGGTTCGCTTACTGGCGGCGAAGGTGAAGTGACTGCCGCACCTGCGGAGTCTTCGGCAGAGCCGACGGTGGATACGCTGGGTGACGTCAAGGTGCGGATTCAAACCCGTGAACCGGGTAAAGAAACACCACCTGCAGATGGTAATGTTAACGGCAATCCGGATGGCAATGACGGAGATGGAACTAAATCTTAAGCCTGAACAAAAGTGCTGCCCGAAAGGGCGGCACTTTTTTTGAGAGATCTTGCCCCCGCCTGGAGGACCGTATCCGGCTGTATTTGGTCGTCATCAGGCTTGTTGCATGTGCAGCGTATTTCATATTCGCTGCTGCGGGAGATGGCGGCGTTTTGAAGAAGCGGCCTTTTATTGACAGTGTCACTGTGGTTGTGTAAATTAGTTGTTAACTAAATGATTTGTCCAGCTTTGGCTACACTAAGAGGAGCGGCTGTCCTAACGAGTGGATATGCCTGCCGATTGCATATAAGGAGAGGATGTTCCGTGGAAGCATTGGCATTGGAGCGCAAGGAACAACAAAATCGTGAGCTGCGCGAACGCTTAATGCAGTTGAAGAAAGAACGTAATGCCATCATACTTGCTCATTATTATCAGCGAGACGAAATTCAGGAAGTTGCCGATTTTCGGGGAGACTCTTTCCTGCTTGCCCAGAAAGCGGCGGAGACCGATGCCGATACCATCGTATTTTGTGGTGTCCATTTCATGGGGGAAAGCGCTAAGATTCTGGCACCGAACAAGACGGTTATCATTCCAGACGAGCGTGCCGGCTGTCCGATGGCCGATATGGTCAATGTCGATGGTTTGCGCAAGCTGAAAGCTCAGCATCCGAATGCGAAAGTAGTCACTTATATTAACTCTTCCGCTGAGATTAAAGCAGAGACGGATATATGCTGCACCTCGGCCAATGCAGTTAAAGTAGTCAATTCAGTGGATTCGGATGAGATTATCTGGGTGCCGGACAAAAACCTGGGTCATTATGTACAACAGAAGACCGACAAAAAAATGATTATCTGGGAAGGCTACTGCAACACCCATGATATGTTAACGGTGAAAGATGTGGAAGAGATGAGAGCCAAATATCCGAATGCGCAGTTTGTCGTTCATCCGGAATGCCGCCCTGAAGTGGTGGCGCTTGGGGACTTCGTCGGAAGCACCACTGCGATTATTAAGTATTGCAAAGAATCCGATTGCCAGGAATTCATCGTCGGAACAGAAGATGGAACCGGATATCAACTACGGCTTGACAGCCCGAACAAGACGTTCCATTTTGCTACGAAATATCTGGTTTGCCCAAATATGAAGGTTAACAACCTGAAAAAGCTCGTTAAATGTTTGGAAACGATGCAACCACAAATTTATGTACCGCCGCATATTGCGGATCAAGCTCGTTTGTCCCTGGAGCGCATGCTGCAAGTCAAGTAGCATGCGCTACTCTCTTATTTGAATATGTGTAAATAACCCGGCTGTTTACGCTAGAGAGGAATTCGACGGATGATACCAAGATATTTAGTGGATTTTTCGCTGCAAGATCTACCAGTGGTCGATAAAGATGTTATCGTAATAGGGGCCGGCATCGCCGGTCTTTTTACCGCTATTAAGGCAAGTGAGAATAATGAAGTTCTCATGATTGCAAAGAAATCGATGCTCGACAGCAATACCCGGTACGCACAGGGCGGCATTGCCGCAGTCATTTCGGATGAAGATTCGCCGGCTTACCACAGGCAGGATACGCTGATTGCAGGTGCTGGATTGTGCAAGCATGAAGCTGTAGATGTCCTTGTCCATGAAGGGCCGAAGGGCGTGAGCGATTTGGTGCGGATGGGAACGCAGTTTGATCTGGAGAACGGTGAATATGCGCTGACCAAGGAAGGCGCGCACAGCCAGCGGCGCATTCTTCATGCGAACGGTGACGCAACGGGGTATGAAATCGTCCGTGCGTTATCGGAGAAAGCTAAGGCGCATCCGAATATTGAAGTCTGGGACGACCACTTTGTCATTGATCTGGTAACGAAGGATGGGGAGTGCCGGGGTGTACTGGTGCAGAAGCCGGAGGGAGAACGGCTTTTTGTGCGGGGGAAGGCCATTATTTTGTGCTCTGGAGGCGCAGGTCAATTATATCGCTACACAACGAATCCCGATGTGGCAACAGGTGACGGTATAGCGATGGCTTACCGGGCGGGAGCATACATACAGGATGTAGAGTTTATCCAGTTTCATCCGACCTCGCTTTGTTATCCGGGCGCTCCGCGCTTTTTGATCTCCGAGGCGGTCAGGGGAGAAGGCGCGGTACTGCGTAATATTAAAGGCGAGCGATTCATGGAACGTTATCACGAGCAGCTTGAGCTTGCGCCGCGGGATGTGGTGGCAAGAGCAATCGTGAGCGAGATGGAAGCGACCAAATCAACCTTCGTCTATATTGATATCACGCATGAGTCGGCGGATATGGTGAAGCATCGTTTTCCTAATATTTATGAGTTCTGTCTAAACTATGGCCTGGATCTCACAACCGACTGGATTCCGGTGGCGCCGGCAATGCACTATATGATGGGCGGCGTTAAGACCGACCTGAACGGAGAGACGAATATCGGAAGATTGTTCGCTTGCGGGGAAGTGTCTTCCACCGGTGTGCATGGAGCGAATCGCCTGGCGAGCAACTCGCTGTCCGAAGCGATTGTTTTCGGCCGGCGGATTGTGGATAGGATCAATGAATTGGAGCCGGTTCAAGCGGCAGATCCATTCGTGTTAAGTGAGGAAGCAAGGCGCAGCGTATTACCGATCCAAGCGGTTGTCGAGAAGCGGTTAAAGCTGCAGAAAATAATGGTTCGTTATGCAGGACTGCGGCGGGATGCCAAAAGCTTGGTCAAAGGGCTGGAGGAGTTGAAACGTCAGCTGCCGATTTTTCAGACCGTGTTGACCAAGCGCGAGGAATATGAATTTGCGAACATGCTGACTTGCGCCCTGTTAACGACCCAAGCGGCATTAAAACGGGAAGAGAGCCGGGGCGCACATTACCGCGACGATTTCCCGGAGCGTGATGATTTGTTATGGCGTAAGCATACCGTACTGCATCGGGAATTCGGTGCAACAGAGGAGCGAATAGTAGATGTTTGAGCTGGGAAGCTATGATTATGCGCTGCGCGGGCAGATCCGCGCTTGGCTCGCAGAGGACGTCGGATCGGGAGATGTAACGACCGAGACGACAATTCCTGCGGGACATCGCTCAAAAGCGATCATTCATGTGAAAGAAAACGGAATTATCGCCGGATTGCCGGTGGCACGCCTGGTGTTTGAGGTTGTCGACCCGTCTTTGCGTTTCCATGCCTTTGTCCAGGACGGGGATTCCGTGACAAAAGGAGAGATCTTGGCGGAGGTGGAGGGCAGTACGCACAGTCTGCTGACGGCAGAGCGGCTGGCGCTCAACCTGATGCAGCGAATGTCGGGTGTTGCCACGAAGACGCGCAAGTATGTGGATGCGCTTGAAGGCCTTCCCGTACGGCTGGTTGATACACGCAAGACGACGCCTGGACACCGCCAGCTGGAGAAATACGCAGTTCGCGTCGGCGGCGGGGCAAACCACAGGTTTGGGCTGTATGATGCGGTCATGATTAAAGATAATCATATTAAAGGCGCCGGGGGGATACGGGAAGCGGTGGAAGCTTCGCGCAGGCAGATCCCGCATACGATGAAGATCGAAGTCGAGGCCGAATCGCTGGAGCAGGTGGAGCAAGCGCTTGCTGCCGGGGCGGACATCATTATGCTGGACAATATGCCGGCGCCGCTTATGACTGAAGCGGTAAAGCTTATCAAGGGCCGTGCGCCGCATGTGATCACCGAAGCATCGGGCGGGGTTCGCCTTGATACCGTGCGCGGTATTGCAGAATGCGGCGTAGATGTTATATCTGTAGGCGGATTGACGTATTCGTTTGATTCACTCGACATCAGCCTGGATCTAGGAGGCAAAAAAGGAGGAGATCCATCATGAATCTCGTCATAGATGTCGGGAATACAAATATTGTTCTAGGCATATACCGCGGCAAAGAGCTTCTGCATCATTGGCGGCTCAGCACCAATCGCTCGGCAACCGTAGACGAGTACGGCATTATGATCCATAATCTGTTTCATTTTGCAGATTTGAAACTGAGCGATGTGGATGGTATCATAATTTCCTCGGTTGTTCCTCCTCTGATGAGAACGTTGGAGCAGCTTTGTATGAAATATATCAGGAAAACCCCTTTGATCGTTGGCCCGGGAACGAAGACCGGGTTAAATATCCGTTATGAAAATCCTCGGGAAGTCGGAGCTGACCGCATTGTCAACGCCGTAGCCGGCATCGAGAAATACGGCACGCCGCTCATTGTCGTGGACTTCGGTACCGCTACGACCTTTGATTTTATTGACGAAGCAGGCAATTACTTGGGCGGTGCCATTGTGCCGGGCATCGGCATTTCCACGGAAGCTCTTTATCAGCGTGCAGCCAAGCTGCCGCGTATCGAGCTGGTAAAACCAAAAAGCGTGATTGGACGGAACCCTGTTTCATCCATGCAGGCTGGAATTATATTCGGTTACGCCGGTCAGGTCGACGGCATTGTCAAACGGATTTGCAATGAATTTAAGGTTAAGCCGTATGTGGTTGCCACAGGAGGTCTTGCGGAGCTCATCGCTGGTGAAGCGGAAACGGTTCACGAGGTGGATCCGCTTTTGACTTTGGATGGACTTCGCTTAATTTATGAACGGAATCAGGAATAATAAGTAAGAAGAATGGAACGTAAGGAGGCGACAAGGGTGGACACAATGAAGGACTATTTAGTTAGGGGCACCGCTTGGGGCGGCAAACTCCGGGTATTCGCAGTTCGCACGACTGAGCTCACAGGAGAGCTGTGCAGACGGCATAACACGTTGCCGACGGCCACAGCGGCTTTTGGACGGACGGCTGCTGTTGGCGCGATGATGGGCGCGATGCTGAAGGGTGAAGAGAAGCTTACGATTCAGGTGAAAGGCGACGGGCCAATCGGACAAATCGTTGTCGATGCCAACGCTAAGGGCGAGGTTCGCGGTTATGTAGATCATCCGGATGTTCATTTGGCCAGCAATAACTTGGGCAAGCTCGATGTGGCGGGAGCGGTTGGCCGTACCGGCCACATTCATATTATAAAAGATTTGGGCATGAAAGAGCCTTACCGCGGCAGTATTCCAATCATATCCGGGGAACTGGGCGAGGATTTCACCTATTACTTTGCAACCTCGGAGCAGACGCCTTCGGCAGTCGGACTCGGCGTTCTTGTAGATACCGATGGCTCCGTGCTGCAGGCTGGCGGCTTTATCGTTCAACTGATGCCAGGATTAAGCGATGATGAAATCACGCGCCTGGAACAGGTATTAGCGGGTATGCCTCCAGTTACGGCTTTGCTGGATCAGGGGGAATCGCCGGAGGAGCTGCTCCGATTCGTGGTCGGTGACGATCTGCAGGTGCATGAGACCATGCCGATTACATTTGTCTGCAAATGCTCGCTTGACCGGGTTGAAAAAACGCTCATCAGCATGGGTGAGGCTGAACTGCAGCGAATCATCGAAGAGGATGGCAAGGCCCAGGTGGAATGCCATTTCTGCAACGAAGTTTATACATTTGACCGCCCGCGACTGGAAATATTGCTTGAACAAGCCAAGCCGAAACCCATGCATTAAGTGAGGATATTGAAATGAGCAAAAAAGATCTGTTAAAAGGACTGATTGCTCTTCAAGCCATTAGCATGATTATTCTGACGGTAATTGTTGTTCTATACAGGCTGCCTTCCATCAGTCATCCAGGTCCTTCATCCGAAACGAACGAGAATATTGATACATTGGGCAGCGAAGTGGTTGCAATGGTTGGATCCGAGCAGATCACGATGCGGGAGCTGCAAGAGCAGCTGGAGATGCAATATGGTGAACAAATGCTTCATACGCTGATGCTTCATCGTGCGATTCGAATGGAGGCTGAGACTTACGGGTTTAGCGTATCGCCCCAAGAGCTTGAGGATGAGCTGGCCCGAATGATGGAAGGATATGTCGACGAGGCTGAATTTTATCGAACGATGGAAGAACAGCTGGGATTAACGAAGGAAGACGTCGGCCGGGATGCCGAATATCGGCTGCTGCTCGAGAAGATCGCGATAACGCCGATCGTCCTCACCGATGAAGAGGTTCGAGCTTACATTGACGATCATCCAGACCTGTTCGGCCCGCGAACGCAGATCCGGCTCGCTTGGATCGTGACCGAAACCCGCAGATTAGCCGAACAAGCAGTGCAGGAGCTTTCTGAGGGAGAAAACTTTGCGGCGCTGGCCCGGCGGTATTCAATCGATGAATTTACCGCTGGCACCGGTGGTGATCTCGGGCGCATTGAAGCGGATGACCCGTTTATCGATGAAAATGTGCTGGAAGCAGCCGCAGAGCTTGAGGTAGGCGACATCGCCGGCCCCGTGCCGATCGACTCCGGTTATGCAGTCATAAAGCTTAACGAGCGCGAGGTCATCATGCAATATGATGAGCAAAGAAAGCAGGAGATGGCCCGCAAGCAGCTGGCCCTGTCGAAAGCCAAACCGCTGCATGAAGTGGAGCAGGATCTGCTGCGCAAGTATGATGCCAATGTTGTCCGGCAGCCTTAACTTGACTATTGACAACTGCTATCCCCGATTGATAAGATGAAAGAAAGTAAAAACCAACTGAATTAGTCGGAAATAAGGAGGCACTTTTATCATGGCTAGAATTGTACAGAACGTAACGGAATTGATTGGTGACACGCCGCTTGTCCGCTTGAACCGCCTAGTGCCGGAAGACAGCGCAGAAATCTACGTAAAGCTGGAGTACCAAAATCCAGGCGCCAGCGTCAAAGACCGCATTGCGATCAGCATGATTGAAGTTGCAGAGCAAGAAGGCATCATTAAGCCCGGAGATACAATCGTTGAGCCAACCAGCGGCAATACAGGTATCGGCCTTGCGCTCGTTGCAGCTGCAAAAGGCTACAAAGCGATTCTGGTTATGCCGGAAACAATGAGCATTGAGCGCCGCAACCTGCTTCGCGCTTACGGCGCGGAAATCGTTCTGACACCGGGATCCGAAGGGATGAACGGTGCGGTACGCAAAGCTGAGGAGATTCAACAAGAGAATCCAAGCTATTTCATGCCGCAGCAGTTCAAGAACCAAGCGAATGTGAAGGTTCACCGTGAAACGACGGGTCCAGAGATCGTGGAAGCAATCAATTCGCTTGATGGCAAGCTGGACGCATTCATCGCCGGTATCGGTACAGGCGGTACGATCAGCGGTGCGGGTGAAGTGCTGAAACAAAGCTTCCCTGACATCAAGATTTATGCAGTTGAACCAGCGGCTTCTCCACTGCTGTCCGGCGGTAAACCGGGCCCGCATAAAATTCAAGGCATCGGCGCGAACTTCGTACCTGACATCTTGAACCGTGAAATCTATGACGGTGTGATCACTATCGAGAACGAGGAAGCCTTCGAATATGCCCGTCGTGCGGCCAAAGAAGAAGGTATCCTGTGCGGGATTTCCTCCGGCGCAGCGATCTTCGCGGCTCTTAAAGTAGCTAAAGAATTGGGCAAAGGCAAGCGTGTTATTGCTGTCGTTCCTAGTAACGGTGAGCGTTACCTGAGCACGCCGTTGTTCAACTTCGAAAACTAATACGATCGATCAAGAACCTCCCGGCATGTTCGTCCGCGGGGGTTCTTTTCTTTTTACGGACATTTGATTATACTAAGTGCAACCGTTAGACGCAGATACAGGCGGCTCGGTTGGCACAAAGGCAACCGTTAGACGCAGATACAGGCGGCTCGGTTGGCACGAAAGCAACCGTTAGACGCAGATACAGGCTGCTCGGTTGACTCCGATGCAACCGTTAGACGCAAGGGAGGCAGGCGCATTGGTAATTACGCCTTTTGAACAATGGCAGGCTTGGCATGATGCCGGGCAGTATACGACACTGCCTTTTTTATATAAACAATCCTTGAATCGCTCTGCCCAGCGAGTTCATTCCTGGACGAGGGCTTGGGAGTCCGCGTCACCGCACGCGGTCGTACTCGAGAGCGGCAAAACCGGAAAATATACGTACCTGGGACTGCATCCCGCCGCTGTTATTAGGGGTAAGGGCCGAGAGGCCGAGAGCGTTGATATCCAAACCGGCGAGCGTACATCCAGGCTGGGTGAACCGCTTGAGGTTGTACGTGAATGGCTGCGTCCATTTAAAGGGCCAAGACTACCCGAAGGTCCGAAATGGACTGGAGGCATCGCCGGTTTCTGGACGTATGATATTATTCGCTTTATTGAAAAGCTGCCGGAGCTGGCGAAGGACGATCTGGAACTGCCTGATTATTTGTTCATGCGACTGGATGAATTGTGGATTATCGATCACGAATCCGACGAACTGTATTGTGCGGTGCACAAAGGGGTCCCGCCGGGCGCAGGTGCGCAGCAGTTGGGCACTCTCTACGAGGAAGCGCGGCTGCAAGCCGAGCAGATGGCCCGTTTTTGGCATGAGTTTACAGATCCTCAAGGCAACAGTGAGACAATTCTGCTGACGGAGAAAAGACTGCAATTCCTTGGAGACGAAGGGCTGCACATTGATGTGGAAGCGATGAAGGGGCTCACGTCTCCATTTCCTAAAGAAGACTTCAAGGAAGCGGTTCGTCGCATCCAATCCTACATCTCGCAAGGCGATGTGTTCCAAGTGAATTTGTCGTTGCGCCAAAGCCGGGAGCTCGCCGTTCCTCCGGAAGAGCTGTATGAGTGGCTTCGCATGTTTAATCCGTCACCCTATATGGGATTTCTGCGCTGCCCCGATTTTCAACTCGTATCCGCCTCACCCGAGCTGTTAGTTGAATCGCGCGACGGCATGCTCGTTACACGTCCGATCGCCGGTACAAGGCGTCGCGGGCATAGCGAGGAGGAGGATCTTCAAATGGAAGAAGAGCTCCTCTCGAATGAAAAAGAGCGGGCAGAGCATATCATGCTGGTTGATCTGGAGCGCAATGATCTGGGCCGGATTTCCGCATACGGTACCGTCAAAGTGAAAGAATTGCTCGCCATCGAGCGGTATTCCCACGTCATGCATCTCGTTTCTCAGGTGGAGGGCAGACTCACGGAGGGGAAAGATGCATTCGATGTGATTGCCGCCACTTTTCCGGGTGGAACGATTACCGGAGCCCCTAAAATCCGCACCATGGAAATTATTGAAGAGTTGGAGCCTGTAAGGCGAGGCACTTACACGGGATCGCTCGGATGGATTGACTATAATGGGGATATGGAATTTAATATAATTATTCGGACGATGACCGCCAAAGACGGCCAAGTCCATATTCAGGCCGGAGCGGGAATTGTTATTGATTCCGATCCGGATCGGGAATATTACGAGTCGCTGAACAAAGCGAAAGCGCTGTGGAAGGCAATCGAATACAGCGAACGGTTCAGAGAAACCGTACACAACCATTAAGGGGGAATTACGCATGATCCTGGTCATTGATAATTACGACTCTTTCACATACAACTTAGTGCAATACTTAGGTGAATTGGGCGAGGAAGTCGTTGTGAAGCGAAATGATGAAATCGACTTGGAAGGCATCAGGCAGCTGGGGCCGGATCACATTTTGATCTCCCCCGGTCCTTGTACGCCGAATGAGGCGGGTATCAGCTTGGCGCTTATTGAAGCGTTCAAAGGTAAAATTCCGATCTTCGGCGTCTGTCTGGGGCATCAATCGATCGGACAAGCATTCGGCGGCGATGTGGTTCGGGCGGAAAAACTGATGCACGGCAAAACGTCCGAGATCCATCATGACGGCCGCACGATATTTGAAGGCATACCCTCTCCATACACAGCAACGCGGTATCATTCACTAATCGTCAAACGTGAGACCCTTCCGGATTGTCTGGAAATCAGCGCTGAAACGGCGGAGGGTGAAATTATGGGATTGCGCCATAAGGAATATCCGATCGAAGGCGTTCAATTCCATCCGGAATCGATTATTACCGAGCATGGCTTAACCTTATTGCGTAATTTCCTTCAATTGCGAGCTGGAGCAGCTCGATGAAAGTCGGGTTCAACGGGTCTGTTATTGAAGCGAGAGAAGCTGTGATCTCTGTTTATGATCACGGCTTTTTGTACGGAATGGGTTTGTTTGAAACGTTCCGAACCTATAACGGGGGGAAGCCTTATTTACTTGACCGGCATCTGAAACGGCTCGAAGAGGGCTGCCTCACACTTGGCATTCAATACATTCCCCAGGAAGAACAAATTAAACGGCTGCTGCGGGAGCTTCTGCAAGCCAACCGATTAGAAGAAGCCTATGTCCGGTTAACGGTAAGTGCGGGGGAAGGAGAGCTTGGGCTGCCAACAGCTGATTATGAAAGGCCCAATATACTCGTCCTTGTTAAGCCGCTTCCTACTGTCAATGAGTTGTTGTATGTCCAAGGGAAGGAGCTGCGTCTGCTCAGCACGCTTCGAAATAGCCCGGAAGGCGAGTTCAGGCAAAAATCGCTGCATTACATGAATAACATTTTAGCAAAGCGGGAGCTTACGGCGTCAGGCGCTTCTGCGGGAGCGGAAGGATTAATGCGGACACGGGAAGGCTGGCTTGCGGAAGGCATCGTCAGCAATCTGTTTTTTGTCCGAGATGGGATCCTATATACACCGGATATAAGCACAGGCATCCTCCCGGGCATTACCCGCAGACGGGTCATGGAGCTGGCGGAAGCAGCCGGCTTATCGGTTCAAGAAGGCTACTTCACCTGGGAGGAGCTGCTCGAAGCCGCTGAAGTATGGGTAACCAATTCCATACAGGAGATCGTTCCGGTTACGCGGTTATCCGATGAGTACGGTGAGATGAATATGATCGGAAAAGGCGAGGCTGGCCCGATCACGAAGCAGCTTCTGCAAGCTTATCGTGCGGATGCCAATGCAATGTAAGTACAGGACAATATGACACAGCACCGGATAGGATAACATCGGGATGGCAAGGAGGAAGAAAAACGATGAAAACGAAATTTTGGCGCAGAGTATACAAGTGGGACGATGGTGTGAGCTTGGAGCTCGGAAATCGCACGTTGATCATGGGCATTTTGAATGCGACGCCTGATTCGTTCTCAGACGGCGGCCGTTACGATAATGTGGAACGAGCGGTCGGACATGCGAAGGCGATGGCCGCCGAAGGTGCGGACATCATTGATATTGGAGGAGAATCGACGCGGCCGGGCCATGAACAGGTACCGCTTGAGGAGGAGCTTAACCGCGTTATTCCGGTGATTGCGGCGATTCGCAAGGAGCTGCCGCACATCCCGTTATCGATTGACACGTACAAAGCGGAAACCGCGCGCCAAGCACTCGAAGCCGGCGCACATCTCATCAACGACGTATGGGGTTTCAAGGCCGACCCCCTGATGGCCGCTGTAGCGGCGGAATACGGCTGTCCCGTTATTATCAGCCATAACCGTCACAACCGCGACTATGGAGAGTTCGTCCCGGATGTGCTTGCCGACCTGCAGGGCGGTGTCGCCATTGCTGAGGCAGCCGGTGTCGCCGGCGACCGGATCTGGCTCGATCCGGGCATCGGCTTCGCCAAGGATTATGAACAGAATTTGCACATGTTAGGTTCCCTTGATAAGCTTACCGCACTCGGCTACCCCGTGCTGCTGGGCACCTCGCGCAAGTTGTTCATCCGGCAGACGCTGGACCTGCCGGTGGACGACGTCGTAGAAGGCACTGCGGCTACTGTCGCCTTGGGAATTGCCCAAGGCTGCCAAATTGTCCGCGTGCACGACGTACGTGTGATGAAACGAATCGCGATGATGACCGATGCCATCGTCTATCGACAGTCGAGCCAGCGCTAACCTCTAGTAGAGAAGGGTGATGAATGATGGATCGTATGGTTTTAAAAGGGATGCAGTTTTTCGGCTACCACGGTGTTTTTGCAGAAGAGAACAAGCTGGGGCAGCGTTTTGGCGTGGAACTGGAGCTGGATATTGATCTTCGTAAGGCTGCCAAAAATGACGATCTGGACAGTACGGTGAATTATGCCGAGCTGCATGCGATCACTAAAGAGATCGTCGAAGGGCCGCCGTTTAAGCTCATTGAAGCTTTAGCGGGTAACATTGCATCTCGTCTCCTAGAGACTTATACTATTATAAACGAAGTGACGGTACGCGTTATTAAGCCTAACCCGCCGTTTGATATCCATTTCGACGGGGTTGTTGTGGAGCTTCGCAGAAAGCGGGATGAACATGGACAAATCGTTCCCGCCTGGCGCTGAGCCGGAATCGCCGGTTATCAAGCCGGTAACGGCCATTATAGCGCTCGGCTCGAACTTGGGTGATCGCGAGGGGCTGCTGCTGCAAGCGCTAAGGCTGTTGGATGAGCATGCTTCGATCCAAGTACAACATGTGTCCGGCATTTATGAGACTGATCCGGTTGGTTTCACGGAGCAGCCGGCGTTTTTGAATATGGCGGCCGCGGTAGCTGTATCGCTCCCCCCACTTGAACTGCTCCGTCAGATGCTGGCGGTTGAAGGGCGGCTCGGACGAGTGAGAGAGCAGCGCTGGGGACCACGAACAATCGATCTTGATTTGATTTACTATGAAGGTGTGGAGATGGATACGGAGGAGCTGACGCTTCCCCATCCGCGTATGTTGGAACGCGCCTTTGTACTTGTTCCTATGCGTGATGTAGTCGCCGATACAGAGGTGGCGCCATCGTTTCGCGAGTCGGTGGAAAGTGCCGCAGCGGAAGCGCAGAGGTATGGAAAGGAAGGCATTACTTTATGGAATACGATCAATTGGCGCAGCGGATCCGCGCATTCCGGAAGCTGAAGGGATATACCCAACACGAATTGGCTGAGAAGCTGGGTGTATCCGTGGCCGTACTTGGTTCATTGGAGCGGGGAACCCGTCGTCCGGAAGCGAAGCTGCTCGAGCGGATTGCGGATTCGCTGGGCATCAGCTATGACGAATTAACCGGAGACACGTTCAAAATAGAATGAAATTCATTCGCAAAACAGGAAGGAGCATGGTGCGACATGCTGAAAATCGGAAACATCGAGATGAAAAACAAAGTGGTACTGGCACCGATGGCCGGCGTGTGTAATCCAGCTTTTCGCCTAATTGCCAAAGAATTTGGGACAGGGCTCGTCTGTGCAGAGATGGTAAGCGACAAAGCAATTCTGCACGGCAACAAACGGACGATGGAAATGCTGTTTGTCGATGAACGCGAGAAACCGCTAAGCTTGCAAATTTTTGGCGGAGACCGGGAGTCGCTTGTCGAAGCGGCTAAGGTTGTCGACAAACAAACCAATGCCGATATCATCGACATTAATATGGGCTGCCCAGTGCCTAAGGTGACCAAATGTGATGCAGGCGCCCGCTGGCTGCTCGATCCGAACAAAATTTATGAAATGGTGTCGGCTGTTGTCGATGCTGTGGATAAGCCGGTTACGGTTAAGATGCGGATTGGCTGGGACAGCGAACATATTTATGCCATTGAGAATGCCCGTGCCGTAGAACGCGCTGGCGGCAAAGCCGTAAGCGTACACGGTCGGACGAGGGAACAGCTGTATACAGGCAAGGCAGACTGGGATATCATAAGGGATGTCAAGTCTGCGGTATCTATTCCCGTAATTGGCAATGGAGATGTATTCACGCCGGAGGATGCACACCGTCTCCTCGAGCATACGGGATGTGATGGCGTGATGATCGGCAGAGGCGCGCTGGGCAATCCGTGGATGCTGTATCGAACGGTTCAGTATCTGACGAACGGGGAGCTGCTTCCTGATCCGTCGCCTAGCGAGAAGATGCGCATTGCGATTTTGCATATGGACCGCCTTGTCGCTTTAAAGGGAGAAGGCACGGCCGTCCGCGAGATGAGAAAGCATCTGGCATGGTATCTTAAGGGCTTGCCGGGAGCGGCTCGCATTAAGGATAATATTATGGAGGAAACAAGCCGCGATAAAATGGTGCAAATTCTAGACGGCTACATTGAAACGCTTGCCGATACGGCGGATATGCCGATGGAGGCAGGATCTGCCGCCGGGATGCAGGATGAAGCCATCGTGCATTGAAACTTGAATAGAAATTTGATAAGCGTGCCGGGTAACCGGCGCGCTTCACCTATATAGGAAGAAGCGTTTACATAAGGCTCAGCTTTGATTGACATTTGGGGTAAATTTGAAATATAATCATGCAATAGAAATTCCGACCTAAATAGGGTGGAAATGAATAAGGGTGACAAAGTTGTTTACACTTGCCCCCTGCTTGGTGTCATCACGAGTTCCGATTGTAATATATTAGATATCAGTGAATTCATACAAGGTATGAAAATATGTCACACGACAGGAGAATTGGTAAGATGAGCGACAAAGAAATCATCTTGACACAGGACGGCCTAAAGAAGCTTGAAGAAGAATTGGAAAATCTTAAATCGGTAAAACGCCGGGAAGTTGCAGAACGGATCAAGGTAGCCATTGGCTATGGAGATATTAGTGAGAATTCCGAGTATGAGGATGCGAAGAATGAGCAGGCATTTATCGAAGGCCGGATCATCACGCTGGAAAAAATGCTCCGTAATGCGCGGATTATTAACAACGAAGACATAGACACCGACACGGTAAGTATCGGTTCCATCGTAACCGTCGAGGATTTGGAATTTAAAGATACCATGGAGTATGCCATTGTCGGAACAGCGGAATCCGATCCGCTGCAGAACAAGATTTCGAATGAAAGCCCGGTTGGAAGGGCCATTCTGGGCAAGAAAAAGGGAACAGTCGTCGAAGTTAACGTCCCGGCGGGCATCATTCAATATAAAATTGTCGATATCAAAAAGTAAGTTTTGCGCGTACCCATGTTGAGAAGAAGCTTCCTTTCGGAAGCTTTTTTCAAATTCTAGGGAAATAGGAGCTGCCTGATCGAGGATTTAATATTCGGCATGAAAACGGCGCTAACCGTTAAAGATTGCATAAGCCGCTTGCGCTAGGCTATTATAGTGAGATATGGGTCTTCGGCTCGGAAGAATTAAACAAGGAGATGGATGAAGTGACACAAGATAATCAAGAGCATCAGGAACAACAGGAGCAGGAGCTTAGTGAACTGCTGAAAATTCGCAGAGACAAGCTGGACGAGCTTCGCGGGCTTGGCATTGATCCGTTCGGACAGAAATTCGAGCGCACGCATCATGCCAAACAAATTCTCGATGCTTACGGAGAAGTCAGCAAAGAAGAGCTCGAGGAGCAGGCCAATGAAGTCAGCTTGGCTGGACGCATTATGCAAAAACGCGGCATGGGTAAAGCAGGCTTTGCCCATATCCAGGATTTGAGCGGCAAGATTCAGCTCTATGTGCGCCAGGATTCGGTGGACGAAGCAAAATATAAAGCATTTGATCTGCTCGATATCGGTGATATTATCGGTGTTCGCGGGGTCGTTTTCAAGACGAAAACCGGGGAGACCTCGGTTAAGGTGAAAGAACTGGAGGTACTGACGAAGTCGCTGCTTCCGCTGCCGGAGAAATTCCACGGACTGAAAGATGTAGAACTTCGTTACCGTCAGCGTTATGTCGACCTGATCATGAATCCGGACGTACAGCAAACCTTTATTTCCCGTTCCCGGATCATTCAATCAATGCGCCGTTATTTGGATTCGCGCGGTTATTTAGAGGTTGAGACGCCGACCCTTCATTCAATTGCAGGCGGTGCGTCAGCCAGGCCGTTCATCACGCATCACAACGCGCTTGATATGGAGTTGTATATGCGGATCGCGATCGAGCTGCATCTGAAACGTTTGATTGTCGGCGGCTTGGAGAAAGTATACGAGATTGGCCGAGTTTATCGGAACGAAGGAATTTCAACACGCCATAATCCGGAATTCACGATGATCGAGCTGTATGAAGCGTATGCCGATTACAAAGATATTATGGAATTGACAGAGAATCTGGTCGTACACATTGCCCAAGAGGTATTGGGAACGACTCAGATCATGTATCAAGGACAAGAAGTTGACTTGGGCAAGCCATGGCGCCGTGTATCGATGGTCGACCTGGTGAAGGAAGCAACGGGTGTGGACTTTAATGTAGAGATGAGCGACGAGGAAGCCCATAAGCTGGCCAAGGAGCACAAGGTACAGGTAGAGCCGCATATGACTTTCGGACATATCCTCAATGCGTTCTTTGAAACATTTGTGGAGCACACGCTTATTCAACCAACCTTTGTAACCGGCCATCCGGTAGCGATCTCCCCGCTTGCGAAAAAGAACGAAGCCGATCCGCGGTTTACAGATCGTTTCGAATTGTTCATTGTTGCGCGCGAGCATGCCAATGCGTTCACTGAGCTGAATGATCCGATTGACCAGCGTCAACGTTTTGAAGCGCAGCTGGTGGAGAAAGAGCAAGGAAATGATGAAGCGCATGAGATGGATGAGGATTTCATCCGCTCGCTGGAGTATGGCTTGCCGCCGACAGGCGGGCTGGGCATCGGAGTGGACCGTCTGGTCATGCTGTTGACCGATTCGCCTTCGATTCGTGATGTGCTGCTGTTCCCGCTGATGCGTGAGAGAGCTGGAGAATAAATAGAAGAGCCGTTTGAGGATATCCCTCAAACGGCTTTTTTCATGTTCATTTGCAAATGGAAGTGGAACAAAACGAGAAAACTTTTCGTCTGTGCTTATGGAGGTGTGATAAATGAAGTTAAGTTCTCTTAGCATAGCAATGGTGATGTTAATGGCGATTATGGCTTTGCCTATACAAGCAGCGTATACAGGCAGTGACGATTCGACGGTGGAACCTGCGGGTGATTTTGCAACTCTGTATTTGGAACGTCATGAGCTGAATCTTGCAAAAGGGGCATCACGGGCAGTTGTCGATGGGACTGAGCTGGATACCGAACCGATAAACGTAAGGAATGGCCGGACTTATATACCGATTAAGCTGATTGAGCAGGCTGGTGTAGGAAGCGTAAGTTGGGATGCTAAGAATAAGCAGGCAGTCGTCCATGCCAATTCGTCGATTCAAGCTTCAACCCAAACCGTTGCGTTTCGTAACGGACAGCCGTCTCTTTTTCGAAAAGATGGGGCAGCCTACGAGGGCATCAGTATTCCGGCTCCGTTCTTGCTAAATGGGAGAATGTATGTGCCGGCCGGATTGCTGCCGATGTATGGGGTAGCTGTCGGTTATGAGCAGGGAGTGATGATTTGGAGATGGAGCGATAAGATATTCGATCTAACGACAAATCGGATGGAAACCGGGGAACAGGAAATTTCTTTTACTGTGCTTTTTCAGAAAGAGATGAATACTCCACAGTTGATTGCTGCCATGGGGGGAGGCGGATGGATGGGCTCTTCCGGTGAAATCGTGGAAAAGAATATTAAGGTTGGGGATAAGACGTATCATCGCGTTCAGTTCACGGTACAGTTGAAGCCCGGTACTAACCCGATTGAACTCATGGCCGTATCAGCAGGGAGCGCCAGGTTCGAGATTGTCAGAACTATAGATAAGGGCAGCAGAGTGCAGATAAACATTAATGAAGAAGGCAGTAAATACATTGCCATCAAAGAGCCGGACACAGGCTATGTGAGATTAAAGCAAGGCGAACGTCTCGCTTTGTCTGGGAATTTGAAGGAATGGAATGAGTCATTTGATCAGCTCACGGTTCACATTCATAAGTATGCGGATTATGATTATACAGTCATCGAGACCATTCAGGTGCCAATTGAAAAGGGGCAATTTATCACGTCTTTATCTATACAAGATAAGGGTGAATACCTAATCCAGATTGTTAGTCCGAAGTATCTGCCGTTTATAGAGCGCAGCCATGTTTCCACTACATGGGCAGAATTCAAAACAGTCATAGAGTAAATATGCAAAGCCTATCCTTACCTGAATAAAAGGAAGAGGATAGGCTTTATTGAATGCTAAGCGCATAAGTTTGACTCTTATACAAGTTTGGAATCAATCGCGCAGGCGGCGTCAGCCGATGCTGTTTACGCCATCTAATTATTATTTAAAAGAAAATAAAAAAAAAGGTTGCACATGGGCGATCATCTGTGATATATTATTCAAGTCGCCGCTGAGACGGTGACGGACAAGAAGAAATGAATTTG
>NZ_BMGR01000022.1 GCF_014640295.1 Paenibacillus abyssi
TGCATGTATTAGGCACGCCGCCAGCGTTCGTCCTGAGCCAGGATCAAACTCTCCATAAAAGGTGTCTTTATCTCTCGGCTGAAAGCCGATGGATAATGAGCGCCGAATGTGAGCTGATTGCTCATTACGTTTATTGCTTTTCTATAGCTCAGTGAGCTATAGGGCATTTCGCTCGTTGTTCAGTTTTCAAAGAACAAATATTGTTTCTTTTTGTCGACCACCTTCTCAGCGGCGACCTTTATAATATATCACAGTAGGCATCCATAATGCAAGCATTATTTTTTTACCAGCTGTTTGCATCTCGCATCCTTTAATCAGGCGCGAACAATAATGTAGCATAGATCGATCCCGTGAGTCAACACCTTATTTCTTTTCACTTTGATATTTGTCCTAATCCTCTCTTTACAGTACTGTCCATTGAAGGCCAAGAATAAGCAGGATCCCTGGTACGCCTAATAAAACCACTGTGGCAACGGTGGCTGGATTAAGCGGGATATAAAATCCTGCGATCCACCCTGAAAAGTTTAGAACATATAACACCAAGGCAACTGCAATCAGATGAAGTGCAAATCGCTTCAACACCGCCCCTGTGATTCGATTTCTAATGAGAATTACAATTAACATGACCAGGGAAACAATAAGCAATGTAAGCCACACTGTCTTCATCCCGTTTCTCCCTCCCTGCACGACGACCAATTAACAGGCATCTTTTTCGCATGTCTAAGCAGCATTTCATAACGTTTCTCCGCCGCTTCAATAGCAAAAATCGCATAATCAACCTGATCCTTCCCCAATGCATATTCAAAATGCCGCTGAGCATTGACCCAGTCACGATGTGCCTCCCAGATCTCGTTAACCAAATCTTGCACCAACTGATCCTTTTCGCCGCTTATTTTGCTGCGTTGTATTGACCCCTTTATCCACCACTTCATCCTGAACCCCTCCCGCTTGTCCCGATTAAGCGCTCACTATTACCATCTTATCGATGGGGAGTTAAACTTAGAACCAATCCAGGCAAGAGATTCTTATGCCAAGCAGAAACGGCTTACGCCGCCTTTGAAGACGGAGAGATCCGTTCGCGGTAAATGCTAAAAAAGTATAGAGTGAAAACTTATACAAGCTTAGCATTCAAAAAAACCGTCTGGACAATTTGTCCAGACGGTTTCTTCACAAATCAATGCAGTTCACGGCGGCCTTCAAGCGCCTTCGATAAAGTAACCTCATCCGCATACTCCAGATCGCCACCTACAGGCAATCCATGCGCGATCCGGGTGACTCGGATTCCAAAGGGCTTCACAAGCCGCGACAAATACATCGCAGTAGCTTCGCCTTCAATATTCGGGTTCGTTGCCAGGATGAGCTCTTGCACGCGTTCATCGCTCAGTCGCCCTAACAATTCGGCGATCCGGATCTCTTCCGGCCCAATCCCCTCCATCGGAGATATGGCCCCCTGCAGCACATGATACTGGCCTTGAAATTCCTTCGTCCGTTCCATGGCCACAAGATCCCTCGATTCCTGAACGACACAGATCACTGACGCGTCACGCGTCTTATCCTGACAGATCCGGCACGGATCGACATCTGTAATATTACAGCACACCGAGCAGTAATGAAGATTTCTTTTGACGCTGACAAGCGCTTTGGCAAAATCGATAACGTCATCCTCTTTCATCCGCAGCACATGAAAAGCCAGCCGAGCGGCGGTCTTAGGACCGATCCCCGGCAAACGCGAGAATGCGTCGATTAATTTGGCGATCGGTTCGGGATAAAACATCTTCTAGAAGAGTCCCGGAATTTTCATGCCGCCGGTAAATTTGCCCATGTCCTGGTTAGACATTTCTTCTGCCTTAGTCAAAGCGTCATTAACAGCCGTCAGGACCAGATCCTGAAGCATTTCTACATCCTCCGGGTCCACTGCTTCCGGTTTGATTGTAATATCAAGAAGCTTCTTATGGCCGTTTACAGTTACAGAGACGACGCCGCCACCGGCAGTTCCTTCAATTGTCTTGTTTCCGAGCTCCTCTTGAGCCTTCATCATTTGCTCCTGCATCTTTTTCACTTGTTTCATCATTTGATTCATATTGTTCATTTCCATTCACCTCATCATATGAATATATAACTATTTCCCATCCTCGGTTACGACGACCAGCTCTTCACCAAACAGCTTCACCGCTTCATCAACCCATTCCGGACGGCCAGGCTCAGAGCGCGGATCCTCTGACTGCAGTTCGAGCAATTCACCTCCGGATGACTCCGGCTGCCCCTCGGAGGCCGCCATCCAATCCTTCACCATTACCGTCGTAAATTTTAAATCCCGCTTAAATACATCTCGTAATACTTGCTCGATAACCTCTCGGTTGGCGGGCTTCTCCGTCGTTTCCCGATGAATCGTATTTTTGAAAGCGATAAGAACGGAATCATCAATCGCGGATACCGGCTCCCCATTAATTAACCAAGCGTGGATCGAAATCCCCGCCTCTTTCACACGCTGCAGCACTTCACTCCACTGCATCCGTATCTGCTGGAACTCCGCACTGTTACGCGTTCCAACATAAGGGTCAAGTTTGACTGGCATCCGGCTTATGCCACCGCCTGATGGGCTGCCGGCAGCCCGGTTGCCAAAGCCGCCGCCTCCCCGTGACGGTGCAGCAGCAGGGGCTCCCGCCCCCGTATGCTGGGCAGCGCCCGGCGCAGAGCCTGCAACAGACGGGCCGCTGCGCAGCAGCTGCTCAAGCTTGCGCTCAAGCGCTTCTACCTTCTGCTGCAGCTTAACCACTTCTGCGGTAGATGCCGCCCCGCCTGTGGATGCCTCCTGATAACCTTGCGCTTCGGAAGAGGCTTGCGCCCCGCTGTCCGGGAGCGTGCAGATTTTCATAAGTGCAACCTCAAATAAAGTCTGAGGCTGTACAGCGTGCTTCATTTCCACCTGATACTGATGCAGTACATCAATCATCCGAAACAAGCGGTCGCGGTCAAAAGCCTGAGCCATGGACCGGAACCGCTGCGCATCGACGATTCGCTCGGTCATCGCTTTGCCATCCGGAATCAGCTTTAACAACAACAAATCGCGGAAATAATACACGAGATTCTCCAGACATTTATCCGCAGCCTTTCCTGCCAGCATCAATCCGTCCACGAGCGGCAGTATGGCCGCAACATCCCGTTTTTGGATGGCTTCGGCCAATTGGGCAAATTGTTCAGAGGCCATTCCGCCGGTCACATCGACCGCATCCTCGAGCGTCACGCGATTCACCGCAAACGCAGAAACCTGCTCAAGCAGGCTGATCGCGTCGCGCATACCCCCATCCGATAATCTGGCAATATAGACTAACGCATCTTCGTCCGCATCAATCCGCTCATCCTCGCATATTCGCCGCAAGCGTTCGGTCTGTTCCTCAAGGGACACTTGACGGAAGTCAAAACGCTGGCATCTGGAAATGATCGTTGCAGGAAGCTTGTGCGGCTCGGTTGTCGCAAGAATAAAGACGACATGGCCCGGAGGCTCTTCTAATGTTTTTAGCAGCGCGTTAAATGCCTCGGAGGTCAGCATATGCACTTCATCGATAATATAAACCTTGTAACGAACCTCCGATGGCGCGTAACGAACCTTATCTCTTATGTCTCTGATTTCATCAATACCGCGGTTTGATGCGGCATCAATCTCCACCACGTCCATAACTGAGCCGGCTGTTATGCCAAGGCAGGCCTCACATTCATTGCAAGGCTCCGTGGAAGGGCCGTCTTGGCAGTTAATCGCTTTCGCGAAAATTTTGGCCGCGCTTGTCTTGCCTGTTCCCCGGGGACCGTTAAACAAATAAGCATGTGAGATACGCTGCTCCCGAATCGCATTCTGCAGCGTTTGGATGATATGCTGTTGACCAACCATATCCTGAAACGTCTGCGGACGCCAGGCTCGATATAAAGCGATATGGGACACACAGACCTTTCCTTTCTACCCGCACCTCGCGGATATTCATCCGATGGTTCTATTATACACTATCATTATCGTTAGAAAAACTCCTGGCATCAATCCGCCGTATTCCGTGCCCGCTCTTCAATTGAGCACGGAATACTCACTGTAAATATCGTTCCGATCCCCTTCGTCGAGACCCGAATGACACCACCCATCTCATGGATAATGCGCTGGCAAACCGATAAACCCAGCCCTGTGCCATTTTGCTTTGTCGTAACAAAGGGATCAAATATTTTATCAATGATGCCGGGCGGGATTCCCGGGCCGGTATCATGAATATCGATATTGATCCAACGGACAAACCCGTTAACACGTTCAATTTTACCGGACACGGTCAAGACACCGCCTTCGCTCATCGCCTCAATGCCATTTTTGCAAATGTTGAGGAACACTTGCTTGAGCATCTCCCGATCCGCCACAACCCGCGGCAGCGACGCATCCGGATCAAACTGGACCACAATGCCGTGCAACAGCGCTTCATTGCTTACAATCGGCATAATCTCCTTTAACACCATACTTAGCTCCACAATATCAAAATTAACGTCTTTGGGCTTGCTGAGCAGCAGAAATTCACTGACCAGGTTATTGATCCGTTCAATCTCGTTTAGCATAATTTCAGTATAGCCGAATTCCTTATCCAACCCCTTTTCAAGTAAGGTGCTTTTAAACATTTGCAGAAACCCTTTAATCGCGGTAAGCGGGTTGCGAATTTCATGTGCCGTCCCGGCCGCAATCTGCCCGATCATCGCCAACCGGTCGCTTCGCTGCACCTGTGCTTCAAGTGAACGCAAGTCGGAAACATCTTTGAATATCACATAAGCGCCAAGCAATTGATTCTGTTCATCCTTCAGCAAATTGGCATCCATTAACAGTTCCCGCCGCTCGTCTCCACTTGCCCACTGCAAAGGATGGTTACGAACCGGTATTTCTTCAACCACCATCTGCTTTAATAATTGATGCTCCAGCGGTGCTCGCAGGAACAGTTCCTCCATTGTCCTGCCCACAACATCCTGGCATCTGACGCCCAAAACCCGACAAGCCAGCGGACTCATATCGCTAACACGGAAATCGGGCTGCAGCAAAATCACGCCCAAACTTTCATCCCTCAAAATCATTAAAGCGAACTGCTGCAGCAAATCCCCGGTTTCCAAGGGATCTGTACGGTGCAATAAGGCAAGCCGCCGCATTTCTGAGGATTCGTTCATGAATTTCATCATCGCCAAGTCCGCCTCCAGATTCCCGCCATTCGCCTTTCGTACCCTAACGGCGGCAGGTCGTCTCCTCTCCTTAACCTTCGATGTAGCCCGTTCTTCTAACTGTTCAATTATTTCATACATTGATTTCCCGGCAATATCCTTCCCTACGAAGCCAGTCTGCCTCAAAAACAGATCGTTTGACCTTTCTATAACCAAATCGGAATCCATAAGAATCATCATTGTATAGGGGAGCGTGTTCAATAAAGTCTCCAATGCATCATCGCGGACAAAAATAACATGCTCGGATGGTTCACAGTACAACAGCTATCACCCCTTCAGTCCGTTCATACCGCAGCTTGCATGCTTAGACCATTTCAACTATTTCTTTTAGTATTCTCTTCCATTTCATAAGATTCCTTCCTATTTTGAGAGCACTAGCCCTGAAATGAAAAAAAACATCTTTCAAGCAGTCTGTTGGTAGTCAACTCTGCTAAAAAGATGTTCCTCATCTTAACTATTCATGGTGAAAATGTTACCGTGCACCTGCCCTTGATTAATGCGACCCAGGCGGCACTCTTGATTCCAGCTCTGACCAGGCACTCCCCCGGCACATAGACAAACTTGCTTACGGCTGCTTCCTTCCGGACCTGACCGGGTTCACAAGCGTCCATTGCGGAGGACCCGACCGTCAACACTGTTCACAAGCGCCAGACCCTACATCAACATAACCTAAAGCAGGAATTCAACCTCGCTACAGCGGATTGCGAGTTACAGGGCACCGCTACCTCCCCGTCTAGCACGGCAAAAATAAGTATATCCGATTCCACTCCAATACGCAACCTGGCGGATAAAGTTAACAAGTCTCAGCGTTTTATCTTTACATGAATCGTATAGCGCGGCATATTGAACTGCAACATCTCTTGCGCTTCTTTCGCAAGGCTTTCGATTTGGGCCTCGCTAAGACCCCTGTTAGGAACCAGGCGCACATAGATATGGGGATCTTGATTCGTAAAGTGCACATCTTCAATTCCGCCAAGCTGCCGCAGTTTTTCTTCCATAAAGTTAAAATCATTGGTGTAGCTGTAATAATGGATATTATTGGGCAAATTCGGATTGCTGTTGGACAATCCCAAATAACCATCGTGCCCGTAAGTTTTCGGTCCGGTATCACGCAAATGATCATCGCCGCATCCGGATAAAAGCAACACGCAGGCCAGCAGGACAAACCAGGCTAACGCTTGTCTGCGAGTGTATTTAAAGCTGATCAGCCTTATCATAAAAAAGCCTCCCTTCATACCATAGGATGGCTGAGGGAGGCTCTTGTATTCTGCTAATTTGAGGCAGATGCCGGTAATTAGATACCGTATTTCTTTTTGAATTTGTCGACGCGTCCACCAGCATCCAAGAACTTCTGCTTCCCGGTAAAGAACGGGTGGCAAACGGAACAAATCTCAACACGCAGGTTCGGTTTAATCGAACCGGTCTCGAAGCTGTTGCCGCATGCGCAGGTTACAGTGGTGACATGGTACGTCGGATGAATACCTTGTTTCATCGAGTTCACCTCTTTCTGCCCTGAGTCAACGTGCGGACCCAGAGTTAAATCACACATAAACGAAGTATAACATGAAGGGTTCACTTTATGCAATGGAATTATTCGCTCAGCGCGGCGTGCCGTCCATTTGCCTTTTGATCGGCGGTACATGTGTATAAGATCCCATAACGACATCCGGCAGCTCCGCTTCAAATATTTCCATGGCCTGCTTCATTCCGTAAATTTCACCCTGCGCTTTTGGAATAAGCTCCAAGTAGCTCTCCGGATCAATGTTCAAATTACGAAACTGAATGAGCCTCAGGCCCGTACGCTTGGCAAATCCGATCATCGCTTCAATTTCCTCTTCCCGATCGGTGACTCCTGGAAAGATCAGATAGTTAATCGAGGTATAGACCCCTTTATCCGTCGCATATTTAAGCGACTTTTCCACATTAGCAAGCGTATATGCCCGCGGTTTGTAATACGCGTTATAATGATCATCCAGCGCACTGATGGTGCTGACGCGCATCAGATCAAGGCCCGCGTCGACAATCGCACGGATATGGTCGGTCAAGCCTGCATTGGTGTTAATATTGATATACCCGAGTGAGGTTTGGGCACGCACCCGTTTCATCGCCTCGACAATAATCGCCGCTTGCGTAGAGGGCTCGCCCTCACAGCCTTGTCCAAAGCTTATAATGGACTCTGGCGTTTTTAAATGCTCCAGCATAATGTCCACGACCTCATCAACCGTAGGCTTGAAGTTCATCCTCGTTTGAGGGGCAGGAAAGCCGCTGTCATCCGGCTGCTCGGATATGCAGCCAAAACATCCGGCATTGCAGGAATAGGAGACGGGAACCGCTCCTTCCCACCGCTGTAGAAATGTATTTGATGCGGTCAAGCATTCGTAGCCAAGAGCGCAATGGGACAAGTGCTTGTACAGACGGTTCTCCGGATATTTGTCGAGCAGCTCGTTTACACGCAGCTCCAGCTCGCCGCGGTCGCAGTTGAGCGGATTCCAACGCTCTGGATCGTCCGTTGGTTTGGCAGCGACATAGAAAGCCCCGTCCTTCCAAACCACAGCCGAGTATCCAAAGAGCGGAAGCTTCTGTTCTTTGTCCGACTTCACGTAACCGGGTAGAGACAAGCGTGTGAAGCCTTGCGGCAGCAGCGCTCCGACCGCTTGCACCTCACCGGGCAGCAGCTGCATTTCGCCCGTATTCGGGTCCATGCCAACCGGTCTGGTAAACGGCAATCCGACAAGCGTCGCTCCATCGGGCAGTGGAATTAATTCGTCCTCAAGCAGCTCCACGACCATATCGCCGCTTCGGCCGAGCCCATAATAGTCCGGATGATCGAAAACATTGCCTTGTTCATCGGCAAATACGAGATTCATGTTGTTCTACCGCCTTTGTCTTAGGATACCGGCGTCGACCGCACCGGCCGCCTGCCAGTCCCCCCGCTTCCCGAAGACGCCTGCCGGTTCGACCCTGGTCTTTCCCCAACTGTCGAAGCATCCAGCGCATCGAGAAACTCAGTATTGGTCTTACTATCTGCCAGCTTCTTCAGGAAGTTATCGACGAATTCCAAGGAGTCATTCATTCCTTTGCGAATCATCCATACTTTATCCAGCTCTTCCTTCGTCAGCAGCATTTCTTCACGGCGTGTTCCCGAACGGCGAATATCGAGCGCAGGGAAGATCCTCCGCTCAGCCAGTTTCCGATCGAGATGGAGCTCCATGTTACCGGTTCCTTTGAATTCCTCATAGATGATATCATCCATACGCGAGCCGGTTTCGATCAGCGCCGTCGCGAGAATCGTCAGGCTGCCGCCCTCCTCTACGTTCCGCGCGGAACCGAAAAACCGTTTCGGACGATGGAACGCAGCCGGATCGATACCGCCGCTAAGCGTACGGCCCGAAGGCGGGATAACCAAATTGTACGCACGAGCCAGACGGGTAATGCTGTCGAGCAGAATGACTACATCTTTCTTGTGTTCCACGAGCCGCAAAGCTCGTTCAAGCACAAGCTCCGCTACCTTGATATGGTGCTCCGGCAGTTCGTCGAATGTAGAAGCCACAACTTCCCCTTTAACCGAACGTTGCATATCCGTTACTTCCTCTGGACGCTCATCAATCAACAGAACGAATAGCTCGATTTCCGGTTGATTTGTCGAGATACTGTTGGCGATCTCTTTCAGCAGGAGCGTTTTACCCGCTTTGGGAGGTGCAACAATCAAGCCCCGTTGTCCAAGCCCGACTGGGGCAAGCAGATCCATGATACGCGTTGATAGATGGGATGGAGAGGTTTCTAGCACCAGTTTTTTCTGCGGATATAGAGGGGTTAGAGCAGGGAAATGAAGACGTTCTGAAGCATTATCGGGATTCTCCCCATTGACCGCATTCACTTGCAGCAGTCCGAAATAACGCTCATTCTCCTTGGGCGCCCGACATTTGCCGGAGACGAGATCTCCTGTCCGGAGATCAAATTTACGGATTTGCGATGCAGAGATGTAAATGTCTTCGGTGCTTGGCAAATAATTAATCGGCCGGAGAAAACCATACCCTTCCGGCAAAATTTCAAGCACGCCCTGCATAAACATCAGACCGCTTTTTTCCGCTTGGGCTCTTAAAATGGCAAAGATCAGTTCCTTCTTCTTAAGCTGCCCATAATAAGGAATTTGATATTGCTTGGCTAACTTATAAAGCTCCGTCAGCTTTAACTCTTCCAGATCTGCGATCTGCAGTTCCGTCATGTTCTCACCACTTTATTCAATTTTCATCCAGCATTGCCGGATTTCGGCCTATCTATTCGTTCTCACGCCAAACATCGGCTCCGAGACGCCTCAAATTATCAACAAGGAAATCATAACCCCGGTCGATATATTCAACGCCGGTAACTTCTGTGACGCCTTCGGCCACCGTCAAGCCAGCTACTACTAAAGCTGCACCTGCACGTAAATCAGCCGCGCTGACCTTGGCCGCATTAAGCGGCCCGCCCTCGATGATGGCAGATCGACCCTCAACACGAATATTCGCGCCCATGCGCATCAGCTCAGGTACATGCTTAAAACGGTTGCTGTATACAAAATCAGTCAAAATGCTGACACCGCTCGCTTGCGTAAGCAAGCTGGTCATCGGGGATTGCAGGTCGGTTGCGAATCCTGGATAGATCAGCGCCTTCACATCCACCGATTCATAAGATGGTTGTCCGACGATTCGGATCGATTCATCCATCTCGTAGACATGAACGCCCATCTCCTGCAGTTTTGCTGTCACAGCTTCCATATGCTTGGGTATAACATTATCAATCAGGACATCACCGCGGGTTGCGGCGGCGGCAATCATGTACGTCCCTGCTTGAATCCGGTCAGGAATAATGGAATGTCTGCAGCCATGCAGGCTGTCTACGCCTTCAATTCGGATCGTCTCTGTTCCTGCGCCTTTAATCTTGGCGCCCATTGCGTTCAGAAGAGTAGCTACATCTATAATTTCAGGCTCTTTTGCCGCGTTTTCAATAATTGTGGAGCCTTTTGCCCTGGAGGCAGCCAGCATAATATTAATCGTCGCCCCTACGCTCGCGACATCAAGATAGATCTTAGCGCCGCGCAGTTGCTTTGCTGAAATACGAATCGAACCATGATCATTCGTAACTTGTGCGCCTAGCGCTTCAAAGCCTTTAATATGCTGGTCAATCGGCCTGGGCTCAAAGTTGCAGCCTCCCGGCATGCCGATAACTGCCTCGCCGAATCGGCCAAGCAGCGCACCCATTAAATAATACGATGCGCGAAGGAGCTTCACTTTGCCGTTAGGCATAGGAATCGAACGCATGGAGGAAGGATCAATTCTTATTGTATCGCCTTCCCAGGTTACCTTGCCACCCAGATCCTCCAAGATTTCACTAAGAACCGCTACATCACTCAATTGCGGTAAATTATCCAGCACGACCTCGGATTCAGCTAGTAAAGAGGCCGGCAGTAAAGCAACCGCACTATTCTTTGCACCGCTAATTTGTACAGTGCCGCGAAGCGGACGACCGCCTCGAATCATTAATTTCTCCATGTGTATGCTAATCCTCCTATTTGGAAGAAAACAAAGGAAAACCGCCCGCCAGTGGCAGCAAAGGTAGACTCCATATACCAAATTACCCTGTGGATCGACATTTGCATCGCCAAAGCTGGCAAAGGCGGTTATCACTCTGCTTCGGAAGTTAGGCTTGGTTGCTGCTGCCAAATAGCCGGATTTTCTCTTGAACGACAGCTTTCATTGCATTACGGGCAGGTGTCAAGTATTTACGAGGATCGTATACAGTAGCGTTGCCTGCAAGCACTTCGCGGATCGAATTGGTGCAAGCGACTTGATTCTCGGTATTTACGTTGATTTTGCCTACGCCTGCTTGGATAGCCGAACGAATCGCTTCGTCTGGCACGCCGGATCCGCCATGAAGAACAACCGGTACCGGAATCGCATTGGCAACCTGTTGAATGATATCATAATGGATTTTCGGCTCGCCTTTGTACATACCATGTGCAGTACCAACAGCAATAGCCAGGCAGTCTACGCCTGTTTCTTCGTAGAAGCGAATCGCTTCTTCCGGTTTTGCCAAGCTTGCGTGCTCTTCGTCAACGCTGATATCATCTTCAACGCCGCCGATTGTTCCCAGCTCGCCTTCAACGGATACACCCATCGCACGAGCTGCTTTAACGACTTCTTTAGTCAGAGCAATGTTCTCTTCGAGAGAGTAGTGGGAACCATCGAACATAACCGAGGAGAAGCCAGCGCGGATACATTTCATCGCAACTTCAAAGCTGCTTCCATGGTCCAGATGCAGTGCAATCGGCAGTCCGGACTGTTTTGCAGCCGCTTCTGCGATCGCTACGGTAAATTCGATACCCATGTATTTCAGGGCGCCTTCGCTGACACCAAAAATAAACGGGGATTTTTCTTCCATCGCTGCTTCAACAATCGCCTGAGCAAACTCCAGGTTGTTCATGTTGAATTGTCCAACAGCAAACTTGTTGGCTTTTGCTTTAGGCAAAAACTCATTCATAGAAACCAATGGCATGGTAACTCTTCCTCCTACACACTTATTATCTCAAGCCCGTTCCGACTTGTCATACTGAGTTATTATACCACATTAGGACAGGGATTGGTAAAGGGCTTTTGGACTGGCCCGGACAAAACAAAAAGAGGTCCGGTCAGGACCCCATGGCGTAAATATTATTCGACTCTCCGCCTCGAAGCTGCATATTCACAGCCACACGCATCTCATCGATATCAAAAGGCTTTGTAAAATGCATGAGCGCACCCAAATCCGTCGCTTCCTTAATCATGTCCAGCTCGCCATAAGCCGTCATCATGATTACTTTGATCTCCCGATTAATCGCTTTGATGTGCTTCAGTATTTCCAGACCGTCCATTCCTGGGATTTTCATGTCCAGCAGCACCAGATCCGGCGGCTCTTTCGTGACGATCTCCAGTGCAAGTTTTCCGTTGGAAGCCTGAAAGGTATGGTAACCTTCGCTGCTGAATACTTCCACGAGAAGTACGCGAATTCCGTTCTGGTCATCGACAATCAACACTTTCTTCTTCTCCAACTTAAACCCTCCTACAAGTGAGCGACACGTTCATCCGATTGGTCAACTCTTCCATAATCGTTAATATATTCGCGCCGCTCTGCCCATTATCCTGCTCGCAGCTGGAAAAAAAGTAAATCCTTTCTGAATCAACTAAAACGTTAATTTAAAAACAAGGCCGTCTCCTCCATCAGAAGAGAGACAGCCTTGACTTACAAACCGTTAATTTCCGGAATATTTCAATGCAGCTTGAACGAAATCACGGAATAACGGCTGTGGACGATTCGGGCGCGATGTGAATTCCGGATGGAATTGAACCGCGAGGAACCACGGATGGTCCGCGATCTCAATCATCTCAACGAGCCTTCCGTCAGGCGATGTGCCGGTAATGCGAAATCCAGCCTGCTCGATCTGTTCACGGTATTCATTATTGAATTCATACCGGTGACGATGGCGCTCATATACCAGCTCATCCGAATACGCATTCCAAGCCAGCGAATTCTCTGAAATTTTGCACGGATAAAGCCCCAGGCGCATTGTGCCGCCCAGATTCTCGATATCCTTCTGCTCCGGAAGCAAATCAATAACCGGAAAGGATGTGGATGGATCGATCTCGGAGCTGTTGGCATCCTTCAAGCCGGCAACGTTGCGCGCATATTCGATAACCGCAACCTGCATGCCCAGGCAAATGCCGAAGAACGGCACTTTCTGCTCGCGCGCGTGGCGAATGGCCGTGATTTTCCCTTCGATACCGCGGTCGCCGAATCCGCCCGGAACAAGAATGCCGTGTACGCCCTGCAGCGCATCCGCCACATTTTGATCGGTCAGCTCTTCAGCGTTAACCCAGCGCAGCTTCACCTCGGAATCGGCGCTGATGCCGGCATGTCCGAGCGATTCCACAATACTGAGATATGCGTCATGCAGTGCGACATATTTACCGACGATCGCAATTTCGGTCGTCTTTTTAAGCGTTTTGACCCGTGTGACAAGCTGTTCCCACTCTGTCATATCCGGTGCATTTGTATTTAATTTCAAGTGGTTAACGACAATGTCATCCAAGCCTTGCTCACGCAGGTTAAGCGGCACTTCATAAAGATTCGAAGCGTCTACGCACTCTACCACCGCATTGGCATCGATATCACAGAATAACGCGATTTTGCGCTTCATATCCTCAGACAATGGATATTCCGTACGGCACACGATCATATTCGGCTGGATGCCGATGCTGCGCAGTTCCTTGACGCTATGCTGAGTAGGCTTGGTCTTCACTTCGCCTGCCGCCTTAATGTAAGGAATCAACGTAACATGAATATACATCACATTCTCGCGGCCGATGTCGCTCTTGATCTGCCGGATTGCTTCCAGAAATGGCAAACTCTCGATATCACCGACCGTACCGCCGATTTCCGTAATGACCACATCGGAGTTAGCTTCCTTGCCTGCACGAAACACGCGTTCTTTGATCTCGTTCGTAATATGCGGGATAACCTGTACGGTTCCACCCAAATATTCGCCGCGGCGTTCCTTGGAAATGACAGTAGAGTAGATTTTACCGGTCGTGACATTGCTGTTCTTGGAAAGATTAATATCAATAAAACGCTCATAATGACCGAGATCAAGGTCGGTCTCGGCCCCGTCGTCGGTGACGAATACTTCACCGTGCTGATAAGGGCTCATTGTCCCCGGATCGACGTTGATGTATGGATCAAATTTTTGAATGGTAACTTTCAGCCCTCTGTTCTTGAGCAGTCTGCCGAGCGATGCGGCCGTAATGCCCTTGCCTAGCGATGAAACAACGCCGCCCGTTACGAAAATATATTTTGTCACTGTGTTGATACCCTCCAAGCTCTCTATGGTTAATGTTAGGTTTGCCCAATTCGGCGATATAAATGGCACACCGAGCACACTAAAAAACAAAAAAAGTGACACCCGTCGCTACGGGGCACTTTTCGTCTTTTTCGAAATATAAATGTTTCGCAAATCAATAGCCCATGCAATAGTTTACTCTGTCCCACTTGCGCTGTCAAGGCTTGTATAAAACCGATTATTTGCGGTCATCATCATCCGAGTCATCATCTTCGAAATCTTCCGTTTCTTCTTCATCGTCGGACTCGTCAAGGTCTTCATCATCCGTCTCTTCTTCCAGATCTTCATCGTCGATAACCACTTCTTCATCGACTTCGGCTTCTTCTTCGCCTTCTTCGAAGATGTCTTCGCTATCTTCATCATAGATATCGTAATCTTCGTCATCCGCTACATAGGTTTCTTCTTCCTCATCCGTGAACATGTCATCATCATCATCGTCATCGTCGTTGATAATGCGCGGACGTTTGGCATTGCCGACCGGATCCTCAGAACGTTCAACCGGATACCACCGCTTAAGCCCCCACATGTTGCTTCCTACGCAGGCAAATCTGCCGTCAATGTTAATCTCCGTATACACCTGAGCGATAATCTGGTTGATCTCGTCCTGGGACAGCTTGCGGATTCTGGCGATCTCCAGTATTAAGTCCCGGTAGTAGAACGGAGTATTAGCCGCCTTTAACACCTCAAATGCCAAATCAACCATCGGCATCTCTTTTATTCGTTCGGGATCGATCTTCAACGTTATCTCGCTGCTCATATCGACACTTCCTCTCACGCAATATATGCTGGACTTCATTATTCCTATCCATTATCACCCTATAGTAAAACCTATTTCCATCAAAAAAGCAAGCACCTTTACCGCCATGCCAGAGGCTTGTCCGTCTATGAACGGCTTGTATGCAAAAATGAAAAAGCGAAGGGGCAAACCTTCGCTTTGACTGTATCCTCCCGGACGCGATTTTGATACCGGTCCGAAATGGCAAGAGCCGAACACGACTCTCACTTCCATACTATGTCCGCTGCTCCGATTTGACAAAGCTCCCAGCCCATTTGTTTGAAAAAAGGCCACTTGCTTATACAGCTCGGGACGCTCGTTCATACAATAGTGCAGCATGGTCCGTCGGGAGGGGAAGCTAATATTGGATACAACCGCTTTTCTCCGTTGGTTGCACAGCATAATGGCCGGTTCGGGCAGTGGAACAAGAAAGCGGATTATCCGTTTTCGACACCGTAAGGATTACCTGCAATTTATCCAAGCATCGTCAAAATCGACACAGACCCGGCCGCTTTTGCAATCTGTAAAACATCTGCCGCTCATTCAAGCGATCTCCTGCCCCCTCCCGGATACGGGAATACTTCCGTACCTGGGAGACCGCATATGGGTAGAGGACGATCGCCCGCTGAACGTACACTCCATCTTGAAGAAATCTGCCGCTGTGGACAAAGGGATTCCCTGGGGAGTCAAGCAAATCAAAGCCCCTTTAGCCTGGAGCCAGACAACCGGCCACCGCATCAAAGTAGGCGTAATCGACACCGGAGTGGACTTCAACCACCCAGATCTGCGCCATTCCTTATCGCGCGGCATCAACCTGCTGAGCCGCGGCATGCTGCCATACGACGATAACGGGCATGGCACGCATATCGCAGGAACCATTGCCGCCGCCAACCAGCTCCACGGCATGATCGGCGTCGCTCCCCGATCGACGATATATCCGGTTAAAGCGTTCGACTATAACGGAAGCGCCTACGTATCTGATATTATTCTCGGCATCGAATGGTGTGTGCGCAATCAAATTCATGTCATCAATATGAGCTTTGGCATGAAAACGCGCAGCAGAGCGTTATTGAATGCCGTCATTAACGCTTACAATGCCGGAGTCGTTATTGTCGCTTCTGCAGGCAATGACGGCAACCGCAAATCGGTCGACTATCCCGCACGTTACCCTCAGACCCTTTCCGTTGGCGCCACGACAAGGCTTCGCCGCATCGCCCCGTTCAGCAACCGCGGGAGCGATATCGACATTTATGCCCCCGGAGATAAGATCGTCTCCGGCTGGCTGCGAGGCCATTATAATGAAATGAGCGGCACCTCGATGGCTACTTCACACGTCAGCGGCGCGATTGCGCTGCTGCTTGCCCGGCATCCCGCCATGTCGCCAGCGGATATCAAAGCGACCCTTAGGCGGTCGATGAGGCCGCTAAGAGGAACGAAAGCTCCCCGATCAACCGGGGAGCTCGATATATTGAAAATGCTGCAGGCCGCGGACCGATAAGCTTTGCGGCCTCGTTACATACGTTCCGGCGCGGATACACCGACAAGCCGCAGTACGTTTGCGATGGCAGTACGCACCGCTGCCAGCAGCGCGAGGCGTGCCTTGGTCTGCTCCGCATCCTCTGTAATGACCCGCTCGGCACGGTAATAGCTGTGGAACAACGAAGCCAGCTCATACACATACCGGATTAAACGGTGCGGCGCATATTGTTCCGCGGCTTCAGCTATTTCCTGCGGCAGCTCCCCGATCTTGCGCAGCAGATCGAACTCTGCCTCTGCCGTCAGCTTCAATAGATCGGCCGACTCCAACCCGTCAACGGCAATCCCTTGCTCTTCAGCCTGACGGAAGATGCTGCAAATCCGCGCATGCGCGTACTGCACATAAAATACCGGATTCTCGTTGGAGGTCGAAATCGCCAAATCCATATCGAAATCCAGATGCGAATCCATACTGCGCATGGTGAAGAAATAACGGATCGCATCTACGCCTACCTCATCCATCAAATCTTCCATCGTGACCGCCTTGCCGGTCCGCTTCGACATCTTCACCTTCTCGCCGTTCTGATAGAGGCTGACCATCTGGGCGATCAACACGACCAGCTTCTCCGGATCGTTGCCCAGCGCAGCCATCGCCGCTTTTACACGAGGGATGTAACCATGGTGGTCGGCACCCCAAATATTGATCATCCGGTCGAAGCCGCGGCCGTATTTATCGCGATGATAAGCGATATCGGGCGTCAAATAAGTATAGGTTCCGTCATTTTTCACAAGCACGCGGTTTTTGTCATCCCCGTATGGCATCGTGGACAACCAGGTTGCCCCTTCCTCCTCGAAAACCTGGCCCCGCTCGCGCAGCGCCTCCAGCGCCTGCTCAACTTGCCCGCTTTCATAAAGAGAAGTCTCGCTGTACCATACATCAAAGCCAACCCGGAACCGTCCAAGGTCGCGCTTAATTTTGTCCAGCTCCCGTTCCAGTCCGAACTGGCGGAAGAAGGCGTAACGCTCTTCCTCCGGCAGCGACAGCAGACGGTCGCCCTCCTGCTCCACCAGCTGGTTGGCAAAGCCGAGGATATCGGCGCCATGGTAGCCATCTTCCGGCATTTCCGCATCCTTGCCGAGCGCCTGCAGGTAACGTGCCTCGATTGATTTCGCCAAATTGGCAACTTGATTGCCCGCATCATTGATATAATATTCCCGCGTTACTTCATATCCTGCATAATCAAGCACATTACACAGAACATCGCCGACAGCCGCACCCCTTGCGTGCCCTAGATGAAGGCTGCCGGTCGGATTGGCGCTGACAAATTCCACCTGCACGCGTTGTCCGCTGCCCACGCCGATGCGCCCGTAATTGTCTCCTGCCTGCAGCACTTCCTGAATGACCGGATACAAGTAGCTTTTATCCATGCGAAAATTAATGAAACCCGGTCCGGCGATTTCAGCGGACACGATCGATGCGCTCTCTTTGTCCAGATGGGCCAGGATCGCTTCGGCAATCTGTCGCGGATTGCGCCGTGCCAGCTTCGTCAGCTGCATCGCCGCATTGGTCGCAAGATCGCCATGTGTTTTTTCCTTCGGCACCTCCAGCGCGAATGCCGGCAGCTCTTCTTTTTCCACGAGCCCTGCGGCTGCAACCGCCTCGGCGATCGCCTGTTTCACCTTCGTGTGCAATTGCTCCAATACATTTTCCTGTATACTCATTGTTCAGAAACCTCCTCAATTTTTAGCCGGATTTGAAATCGGCCGATATGCTGTTCATTCATCCATAATGTATAGCCCCACTCGATCGTAAGCGGCAGATCAAAGGGGACGCCATCCCCTGCCGCATCGCTGTCGCTGCCGGGTGCATCTGCGTAAAATGACAGCCCGTCTGTGACCGTCTCCATGGCAAACGCCACGTTTGCCGTGCGGTAGACGCCTGGCCTGCGCACCCCCGGCGCGAATGTTTGCTCTGTCTCCACATCGCCGCGCCGCGTAATTTTCAATTCCTCTTCGTTCCATCGGACGGTCGTTCTTACCTGACCATCCTCCTCCGATTCCTCATAAAGCAGAAAAACGGAGCGATGCTTCTGCACCCATTCCCCAACATATTCATGCATCGTCACCTCGTCTTCCTGCCTGCTTTCGAGCGTTATATGCACCTTTCGTTTTGCTGACCGCATAATATTCCCGCTTTCCCTCAGTATGGTTGGCTTTTGGACCGAACCTCGTTATGATGAGAATAGCACAATATTCATTTTCATAGAAGGGACGTGCAAAAGGTGGATTTCAGCTTGTTCCCTATCCTGACCGACCTGGAACGTCGCTTGCCCATCTATTTGAACAATTTAGGCGGATGGATTCATCAGGACCTGATGGAACGCCCGCACGGCTTCGCCGAATATCAATGGCTGCAGGTAACCAGCGGCAGAGGCTTCCTGCGCGTTCAAGGCCGCGAGATGACGATCGGTCCCGGTCAAGGCATGCTGCTGCTGCCGAATGAACCTCACGCTTACGGACCGCTTGAAGCCCCGTGGGGAATTAAATGGGTGACCTTCACCGGCAATCGGACGGCAGAAATGCTGCAGGATCTTGACCTGCACTGCTCGGAGGTATTTTATCTCGGCAATCCCGATGTTTCCTTAAAACATCTGCAGGAGATGTATTCCCTGCTCCAATCGCCGCATCCGACAACCGGACTCGAAACCTCCGCAGTGATCTACCGCTTACTGCTCGACATATACCGCTACGGCTCGCGCACGGAGCTGCGTTCACGCAAGCATCAGATGGACGTCCTCTCGCCCGTGCTGGATTATATGGAACTGCATTACGATCGAACAATCGCCCTGGCAGAGCTGGCGGAGCTGCTGAAAGTCAGCCCTCAGCACGTCTGCGTGTTATTCCAG
Source organism: Paenibacillus abyssi (assembly GCF_014640295.1). Lineage (GTDB taxonomy): Bacteria > Bacillota > Bacilli > Paenibacillales > Paenibacillaceae > Paenibacillus_D > Paenibacillus_D abyssi. Next base: position 19,298 of record NZ_BMGR01000022.1, read on the forward strand.
CAGGCGCTTGGCGTACGGCCGATTGAATATTTGACCCGCATCCGGATCCGCAAGGCCAAGGAATTGCTGCTGCTGCATCCCGATGCTGAGGTCAAAGCCGTGTCTACCCAAGTAGGCTATGAACATCCCAGCTACTTCATTAAGCTGTTCAAGCAGCAGGAAGGCCTCACGCCGGTCATGTTCCGGCGCATCCATCTGAGCAGGCTGTGAGCTGCATTGGGCAGTCACTTCGAAATAAACAAAAAGCCCCGTCTCTGTGAAAGAGACGGAGGCTTGGTCCGCGGTGCCACTCTTCTAGTATCCGTCCGCTTGCTCACAGACAGATCCTCTTTAACATGATAACGGAATGACCGGATTCCCCTAATGAGCGCGCCCGTTCACAGGCAGTCCACGCTTCAGGAAATCAACTCCCGGGTCCGCTTCCATCGCTCTCCGCACCGGCTTCCACCACCCCGGCTCGCTATCGCTAAGAGCTAGCGACGTACTCTCCCGTTCCTTGTTGTTGCGTATATATACTTACTTCACAAACCCAAGCAGCATCTCACGGATCAGCTTGGAGGCAACGATCTGCGTTTGTTCTGTCGGGTCATAAGCCGGCGCTACTTCCACCAGGTCAAAGCCGACGATGTTCACGTCAGAGCCCGCAATCGCGTGAACCGCTTCGAGCAGTTCCTTCGACGTAATGCCGCCTGCTTCCGCAGTGCCTGTGCCAGGCGCGCAGGAAGGATCCAGCACATCGATGTCGATGGTCAGGTACACCGGACGGCCTGCCAGCTCAGGCAGCACCTTCTTCAGCGGCGCCGCCACTTCGAACGGATAGAAATTAATATTCTCGCGCGCGTACGCCCACTCCTCGCGGGAGCCCGAACGAATGCCGAATTGATAAATATTTTTACCGCCCATCAGCTCAGCAGCCTTGCGTACCGGCGTCGAGTGCGACAACGGCTCGCCTTCGTACTGCTCGCGCAGATCAGCATGCGCATCGATATGAATAATCGCCAGATCAGGGTACTTCGCGTACACCTCCTGGAACACAGGCCACGATACGAGATGCTCGCCGCCCAGGCCGACCGGCATCTTGCCATCGGCCAGAATGCCGCGCACAAATTCACCGATAATCTCCAGGCTGCGTCCTGCGTTTCCAAAAGGCAGCAGCAGGTCGCCCGCATCGAAATATTCAATATCCTCTAAGCTGCGGTCCAGATAAGGGCTGTATTCCTCCAGCCCGATCGATACCTCGCGAATACGCGCCGGGCCGAATCGCGAGCCCGGACGGAACGATACCGTGTAGTCCATCGGCATCCCGTAAATAACTGCCTTCGATGCGGCATAATCGTCAGAGCTCAGGATAAACACGTTACCTGAATATTTTTGATCGAGTTTCATAAGAAGCTTGTCCTCCTCGCTATCAGTTGTTGATTTACTTCACGAGATCTTCCACAAACTTCGGCAGCGCGAACGCCGCTTTGTGGAGACGCGGGGAGTAGTATTTGGTATCGATGTCCGGAATCGTCGTCTCATCGACTTCGAGCGGATCGTATTTTTTGCTGCCCATTGTAAAGGTCCACAGACCGCTTGGGTACGTCGGCACATTTGCCCAGTATACGCGTACGATCGGGAACACTTCCTTCACATCGCGGTTTACGCTTTGGATCAGGTCCGCTTTAAACCATGGGTTGTCCGTCTGTGCGACGAAAATGCCGTCTTCCTTCAATGCTTCATAGATGCCTTGGTAGAAGCCGCGCGTAAACAGGTTCGCTGCCGGGCCTACAGGCTCGGTGGAATCGACCATGATCACGTCGTACGTATTCTTATGGTCATGAATGTGCATAAAACCGTCGTTCACGATCACCTCTACACGAGGATTGTCCAGCTCGCAGGCAATATTCGGCAGATATTTCTTCGAATACTCGATTACTTTGCCGTCAATATCAACCAGCACCGCTTTCTCGACTTTCGGGTGTTTCATGATTTCGCGGATTACGCCGCCGTCGCCGCCGCCAACTACGAGTACATGCTTCGGATTCGGATGCGTATAGAGCACCGGATGAGCCACCATTTCATGGTAGACAAACTCATCCTTATCGGTCGTCATAACCATGCCGTCCAACACCAGCATCGTGCCGAACTCTTCCGTTTCGATCATCGCGAGCTCTTGGAAATCGGTTTTTTCGTGCACATAGGTTTCTTTAATCTTCGCTGTGATGCCGTAAGTGTCCGTTTGCTTTTCTGTATACCATAATTCCATTGTATGGATCCCTTCTTTCCGTCAATCGTTCTTCCGTTATTATAGTAAACCAGGACGAAAAAGCAACCTTTCTGCACCTTCTAAACAAAAATTAATATGACAACATTGCGAATGAATAGGTAATTCCGCATTTTTCCATACTAAGGGGAAGGAGAAGTTTTCCAGCCGAAAGGAGAAGCTGCCTCATGCGCAAGTCAACATCCTGCACCAATAAGCCCCGCCGCTGGCGGTTATCTGCCCGAATCGAGCAGTGGCTGCCTTTCTTATGGCGTTTAAATAAGCTCATTCAATTAGCAGGCATCGCCTTAACGGTCTGTTTGGTCGCAATGGCCGGCTTCCTGCTTTATTTACGCGCGCAGTCATTGCCTGCGGCGAATATTAGCCAAACCTCACAAATGTTCGATCTGCAGGGCCATGTCATTGATACCTTCCACACGGGTGAAAACCGCCGCTCCGTGCCGCTTGCCAACATTTCGCCCAATCTGGTGCAAGCTACGCTGGCCGTCGAGGACCGGAGATTCCGCGAGCATTCGGGCTTTGATATGAAGGGAATGGCGCGTGCCGCATTCGTCAATCTGGAGAGCCTCTCCAAGAAGCAAGGCGCCAGCACCCTGACGCAGCAGCTCGCCCGCAACCTGTATCTTACCCATGAACGAACATGGACACGTAAGCTCAAGGAAGCGATGTACACGATCCAGCTTGAGATGACCTATTCCAAGGATGAAATTCTAGAGATGTATCTGAACCAAATCTATTACGGCCACGGAGCCTACGGAATTGAATCGGCAGCCCAGCTGTATTTCGGCAAATCTGCGGAGGATCTCACCCTTGCGGAAAGCACCATGCTGGCGGGCATCCCGAAGGGGCCCAAATATTACTCGCCCTATATGAATATGAAGAACGCCAAGGACCGTCAAAAAATGATTCTTCAGACGATGGCCGATCAAAGCCTGATCACGCAGGCCGAAGCGGACGCGACATATGACGAGCTGTTATCCCTGCGCACGCTCGGGGAAGGCAGCCAGGAAGGCTTCGCGCCTTATTTCCGCGATTACATCCGGCTCATCGCCGTGGATAAGCTCGGCATTGACGAACAGCTCTTAACGGAAGGCGGCATCCGGATCTACACAACACTCGATTCCAGCATGCAGCAGGCCGCGGAAGCGGCCGTTGCCGAAGGCATGCCGGAGTCGTCGGAGATGCAGGCCGCGCTCGTCGCGATCGATCCGCGAAGCGGTTATGTCAAAGCGATGGTCGGAGGGCGGAATTATAAGGCCAATCAATACAACCGCGTTTTCGCCAAAACACGGCAGCCCGGCTCTTCGTTCAAGCCCATTCTCTATTTGACGGCGCTGCAGGAAGGGGGAATGACACCCGTCTCGCAGTTCAAGAGCGAGCCGACGACATTCACCTACGACGAAGGGCGCCAAACCTATGAACCGAGCAATTACAACGACAAATACGCACATGAATTTATTGATATGCGCAGGGCGATCGCCAGCTCCGATAACATCTACGCAGTCAATACGGTCATGGCCGTCGGGCCGGAGAAGGTCATTAACATGGCGCGCAGGCTTGGCATCGACAGCCCGATGAAGCCGGTGCCCTCCCTTGCGCTGGGGACCTTCCCTGTCAGCCCGTTCGAGATGGCTTCGGCATTCGGCACGCTGGCGTTCGGCGGCAAACGCGTCGAGCCAACGGCCATATTGCGGATTGAAGACCGGCGCGGTGATGTAATATACGAAGCGAAGCCCCAGGAGACGCAAGTCGTTGAACCGGCGCATGCGTATGTACTGACCAGCTTGATGGAGAGCGTATTCGAAGCAGGCGGGACGGGGTACCGCGTATCGGCGATGCTCAAGCGGCCGGTAGCCGGCAAGACCGGCACAACCTCTTCGGATGCGTGGCTGGTCGGTTACACGCCGGAGCTTGCGACTGCGGTCTGGGTCGGCTACGATAAGGGCCGCAGCATTACACCCGCCGAAGCGCACCGGGCGGCACCGATCTTCGCCACCTTCACAGAAAAGGCGCTGGAGGCGGTACCGCCAAAGATCTTCCCGATGCCTGAAGGCGTCGTGAGCGTCTATATCGATCCGGCAAGCGGCCTGCTTGCTTCAGCCGCTTGCAAAGACAAGCGCTTGGAAACCTTCGTCGCAGGCACGGAGCCGGCGCTGCCTTGCGGCGGACATAGCGAAGGCACAGCCGGTTCTTCTAATGGCGCTGATCTACAAGAGCTCGAGGATATGCATGAGGAAAAACACCGTTCCTGGTGGAGTCATCTGAAGCGATGGTGGGGGGAGTAGCTCCGGGGATAAGCGCAAAAAGGCGTCCGCAGCCGATCAAATCGGCTGCGGACGCCTTCTACAATTCTTCTATGGATACGAAGCTGCCTCAGGAAACGATCTTTCCAACTTTTCCACGCTTGCCTCTGTCTGTAACCTTATGTTCATCGTCCGTCGGAAGAGTTGAAATCGCAATGACCAAGCAAGCCAAATAATTGCGCAGTTTCATTACTATTCCTCCCGCCACATGTGTTTAATCATTATTAACCGCGGCGGCATGATTTGAAACAGGGCATTTACCCCTCCAAAGCCGCTTTCAGATCCGGTGAGTTATTCCACCATTCCTCGTTATGTTTAACAAGCAGGTCCTTCAGCAAGCCTTTTTCCTTCTCCCCCAAATTATCGACAATGATACGCCGCTTGATCGCATAGTCGAGACGGTTTACATGGTCGGCGAGGATCTTCCAGCCGCGGCGCGCTTCGGTATCGACGAGCATCTCGCAAGCCGTCGCACCGGCATAATAAGAGCCTTCCTCCTTGCGGTCCACGGCTACCCATACGATCCAGCACTGCCGGCCGTTCGGTACATCTTCCTTATTCATGCTAAACTTGATGCCCCGCTCAACCTTGCTTTTTGCATGCATCGCTCCAACATCAATATAAGCTTCATTGCCATCAATAATGATACAAGATACCGAGTTGAGATCAATCGAGCCCGCTCCGAACCCTTTATGTTCCTTCTTGCTGACAACGTTCAGCGCCAGCTGTTTCTTCTCTTTCTTCTCCGTATTCCCCTGATCCATCCTTACAACACGCTCCTTTATACAATCTTCTTATCATAATCAAACCCATGCTGCACGCGGGTTCCAAGGCTGTCCGCAGATTAATTCCATTTTAGCTAATATTCCGTGAAATGCAAACATATACATGCTGTAGATGCTTGTCAACGGGAGGTAATCGACCAATGTTCCCACGTTATATGAAACGAATTACGCTTTTTACACTCATCGCCGTCCTGCTCGTCATCTCGATCCAGCAGGGATTCGGGGACGCCTGGATATCGCGATACAGCTATGCGTTTGCCCCCGCTTCCAATCCGGTTCCGCAGCCTGTCGTCCCGCGTCCGGCCGAGACGTCCGAACCGAACACAGTAATGAAGCCCAAGCCCCAAGCGCTGAGCAAACGGGTTGTCGAGTATCACATCGACGTTCACCTGCACGAAGGCGACAAGCTGCTGCACGGCGAGCAGACGGTCACTTGGACCAATCCGGGCAAAAAAACGGTGTCCGAGCTTTATTTTCACCTTTATCCGAATGCCTTCCTCTCCAAGGACACCACCTTCATGCGTGAATCCGGCGGAAAACTGCGTGATGATGTGGCCACTGCGGAAAGCACCGGCTACATGAAGCTGGAATCGCTTCAAACGATGAGCGGCAGCAACCTGCTCCCCCGATTGCAGTATGTGCAGCCTGACGACGATAACGTTAACGACATGACGCTGGCAAGACTGCGGCTGCCAGAGGACGTCGCACCGGGACAATCGGTAACGCTGCGCATGAAGTTCCAGGTGAAGCTGCCGAGGGTATTCGCGCGCATGGGCTACGCGGATCATTTCATCATGGCTGGTCAATGGTTCCCCAAGCTTGCCAAATATGAAACGTCCGGCACACGCGGCCGCCTGCATGAGGGCTGGAATACCCATCAATATCACGGCAATTCCGAGTTCTACAGCGACTTCGGCATTTACAATGTAAAGATTCAAGTGCCTTCGAATTATAAGGTGGCGGCAACCGGCTTTCCGACCCAGTCCATTGCCGCGCAAGGACAGACCAAGACGTATCATTTCTATGCCGATGATGTTCATGACTTTGCCTGGGCCGCCTCTCCTGATTTCGTCTATGCGGAGGAGCCATTCTCGGCAAAAGGCATTCCAGGGGTGCGTATCAAGCTTTATTTGGACCCGCTTCATGCGGATCTGAAGGAACGTTACCTGCATGCCGCCAAAACAGCACTCATGAAATTCGCGGAATGGTACGGCGAATATCCGTACTCGACGCTTTCGATCGTCGTCCCTCCAAAAGGCGGAAACGGCGCAGGGGGAATGGAGTACCCAACGTTAATCACTGCTTTTGAAGCCGCAACGGAAAACCCGGGATACGAGCTGGAGCGCGTCGTCGTTCACGAGATCGGCCATCAATATTGGTACGGGATGGTCGCCTCCAATGAGTTTGAAGAAGCATGGCTGGATGAGGGCTTCACTTCCTATGCCGAGGATAAAGTCATGGAAAGCGAATACGGAATTGAGCCGAATCTGCAAGTCGAAGCCAGCTATCTTACCGACCCCGCGCCGCTTAAGCAGTTATCCTGGTCCTACCGCAATCATGATCATTATGCCGAAAATGTGTACATGCGGGCCAAGCTCGTACTTGTCGGAATTGAGAGGCAGGTCGGTGCCCAAACGATGCGAAAAATTATGCGGACCTACTTTCAAAAGTACAAGTTCAAGCATCCGTCGACGGCGGATTTCCAGCGGGTTGTCGAGCAGGTAACCAAAACAAAGTGGGACGACTATTTCAGCCAATACGTCTATGGCAGCCTTATGGCCGATTTTGAAGTGGAGTCGATTCATGTCCGGCCGGTCAAGCAGAAGAGCGGGACGGTCTATGAATCAGTGGTGCTTATTCGCAAAAATGGCGGCGACCACAACCCGGTCCCGGTCATATTCCGGTTCGCCGACGGCACGACGATGCCAAAGATCTGGGACGGAAAAGAAACGCATATTCAATACAAAATGACCCATACCTCACCGCTGGAATGGGCAGCAGTAGACCCGCAGAACAGCATCGTGCTTGACAATAAACGCATTAACAATTTTATGAAAGCAGAAATTCCCGAACAGGTCAGCATCCGCTGGAATCTGGGTGTCGTAAAAGTAATTGAGGGGCTGTTAAGCTCCTTAGGATGGTGAGGTGATCACAATGAAACAGCATATTAAGCATGGCTGGCGGCTCGCAATCAAGCACTTTTATATCGTTATTCTACTGTTTCTCTATCAACTGTTATGGGGATTCTTCCTCTACCGGTTCGTCGAATCGGTCGTCGTTCCGCTGCTTAAGCGATATCCTGACACCCTGCCATCGGAGACGGCTGTACAGTTATTCCTTATGGAGGCGCAGTTCCAGATCTTCAAAACCGATCTGATAAAACCCTATCTTTGGATACTCGGAGGACTATTCGCCGCGCGTATGCTCATCACGCCCTTAATCAATGCCGGCTTGTTCTATTCTCTTCACCATACGAAAGACAATGGCGGCACACATTTCTTTCTAGGCATACGCCGTGTCTGGAAACCGGTCCTTCTGCTGTACTGGCTGGAAACTGCGCTCTTGCTTGCTCCCGCTTGGTGGCTGCTGCCCCGGGCGTTCCAAATGCTGCTCGGAACAAGCTCCCTGACACAACTGGCAGCAGAGATCCTGCCGTTTGCGGCCGGTTGGCTGGCGTGGTGCGGACTCATACACCTTCTATTCCTTACTATGCAGTTCGGTGCGGTAGCCCAGACAAGCATATTCGGCTCGCTTTGGCGGTCCCTGCGGCATTTCCTCCCATTTGTAGGCGTCTCACTTATGATGTGGGCGATCGGCGCCGGACTTGGATTGGCAGTATCCTCTATCTCGCTTGTCTGGGCCGGGCTGCTTGCGCTCATTTTGCATCAGAGCTATCACCTTGTGCGGACCCTGGTGAAGGTATGGACGGTGGCTTCGCAATATGATGTATGGCAGAGCAGGCAAACCTAGGCTTGTAAGCATAAACACCGCCTCTTCGGGGCGGTTTTTGTGCTTTTATACGGTATGTATCCTCCTATTTTTCCCCGTCATTCGCACAGATTTTCTCTCCTTATTTGTCCCTTTTAAGCCGCCAAAGTCTGATTATCCCTATGATTTCAGGCTTTTATGATAGTTTCGAAGATAAAAGGAGGAGATTTGAGAAAAAGATCGAATTCTTAGCGAGTGCATAAAATACATAAAAAAATGCCGAATTCCTGTTTACAGGAAACGGGGGAACCAATTTTGGGTGAATTGATCCCGGCATGCTGAATTCCGTTGGATAGTAAAGGTCGTATAACAACGGTTCGTATCGCCTGAGGGTATCATAGGGAGCCTTCAACCGAACCCCACAGCTAACCTCGCAGGCGCCGGAAGGAGTTTTAAAGCTTTGAAGAAAGTGGCATCTATGTTATTGGCACTTGTATTGGTTATGGCTTTTTCCACGGGTACCGTTTTTGCAGACTCCAAGATGGACAAGGCGATCGATGAATTAATCGGAACACCTTATAAATACGGAGGCACCACACCAAGAGGCTTTGATTGCTCCGGATTTACATCCTTTGTGTTCAGACAATTGAATATCGATCTGCCCCGCACTTCGGGATCCCAAGCCAAGGTTGGCAAGAAAGTGGTCAAGAATGACTTGCGGCCTGGAGACCTCGTATTTTTCAATACCAGCGGCAAGGGCATCTCCCACGTAGGCATCTATGTTGGAAATGGTGATTTTGCTCATTCCTCTTCAAGCAGAGGGGTACGGATCAGCGGAATAGAAGACGCTTACTATGAGAAGCGTTATGTGACCGCCCGCCGCGTCATGAGCACGGAAACATTCGAGAAATACGCCGACGAACCATCCGATGAAATTGTCGATGCAGGCGGTGACACAGATTAATGTTATGGCGATAAACCGCAGGTGTTTGTTTCGGACAAACCATGCGGTTTATCTTTTTTATATAGACTATACTACGCAGGACAGAAGGAGCATGTGCCAAGGATGTATCTATTTATTCATCGCAAAGATTTGCGAAGCCGTGATCTGCGTGCTTTCGAAGCACTTAAAAAGCGCCGGATGCCAGGCCTGCATCTGGTCATTCTTGACCCTGCTCTCCTCCAGGGCCGGCTGACCAGCCACAGCGGCCAAGCCTTTCTGCGGCAGCTCGCGCAGCTGCGGAACCATTATAGCGAAGCCGGAAAAACCCTTCATCTGTTATACGGCCCTCCATCCGACATCGTTGATCACTTGCTCAGCCGGCATCCGATCGCCGGCATCGTCGTTCATGCCGACTACACGCCGTATGCGCAGCGAAGGGATGAATCCTTGTTGTATACAGCCGATCGTCACGGCCGTCCCTTGGTGCGGATCGATGATTTGTCCCTTGCCTCATTAAAAGAGTTTCACGCCTTCAGTGAACGCAGTGAGCCGTATAAGGTTTTTACTCCGTTTTACAGAAAATGGAGCAGTTATATGGAACATTATTATTCGCCGTCCGGGGATGTGTCGATTCGAGAGTTGGAGACTGTTCGTTCCATTGATGAAGCGACGGCTTCACGGTTTGCACTGCCGCCTGATATGACCGCCGCCTTGGAAGCGGCCGACGGACAAGCAGGGCTTGATCCGTCCTCCGTCCTGAAGCGGTTCACCGCCTCGGGATTATCGCAGTACAACGAACGGCGTGACGCCTTCGGGAAAGCTGGAACGAGCGGCCTATCCCGTTACTTAAATTTGGGCGCACTATCGGCCCGTACCGTCTATGAAGCGGTACTCGGCAAGCCTGGTTCAGAGAGCTGGATCCGGCAGTTGGCCTGGCGGGACTTCTATCTTTATCAAGCGGTCTACAACGCCGACTTCTTCTCCTACGAGAAGCGGTATGATCTGTCGCCTCTGACCGGCCGGTATTTCGAAGCCTGGTCGCGCGGGGAGACCGGCGTCCCGATCATTGATGCCGCGATGGCACAGCTGAATCAGACCGGCGAGCTTCCTAACCGGCTGCGAATGGTCGCTGCCATGTTCTTAACCAAAAATCTGCTCTGTCCGTTCACGCTTGGAGAAGCGTATTTCCGCAAACAGCTGGCAGATTACGATAATACGCTTAATCGCGGTGGCTGGCTGTGGAGCTCATCGCTCGGTTATGATGCTGCGCCTTATTTCAGGATTATGAACCCGACCACACAATCCGCAGCGCATGACCCTACCGGCGCCTATATCAGGACATGGCTGCCCCGCTTCGCTCATCTGTCCGATCGTGAGATTCACCATCCGGCAAGCCATGCCATCGTCGATTTGAAAGCGTCGAGAGCGCGGGCTATCGAGGTGTACAAAGGGATTCTGGGATATAATAAATGATCGTATATCGATACTAAATAAAGTAATTAAGGAAAAATTTATAAAAAAATCAAAATACCCCCTCCCGGAAGTCAAAAGTATTCATTATAATTAACTAGTTATAATGAACCGAATCGATGTCTGATTCGTCGATAAATAGAGGTGGCTGTATTGAATGCTGATTCCAATTTTGATTATTTGAAAGCATTAACCGATAGCGATGATAAGAAAACGATTTTAAACGAGCTCATGACCACCTACGGTAAAGATGTTTGGAATTATGCTTACAGCATGACACGCAAATGGGAGCAGGCCGATGACATTACACAGGAAGTGTTCTTGAAGGTATACCGCAGCTTATTTACCTTCCGCAGCGAAGCATCCCTGAAAACCTGGCTGCTGACGATTACCCGCAATACCGTGCTGGACTACCGCAGATCCGCTTATTTCCGGAGGATTACTCTGGTTGATTTCTTCCATAATGAAGGGGGTGCCAGACCCTCCGCTGAGCAGGAGGTAATGCAGACGCTGGCCACCAACCAGATGTGGAATCTGGTGCTTCAGCTTCCGGCCAAAAACCGTGAGGCAATCATTCTGTTCGCTCATCATCAGCTTTCAATCAAAGAAATTTCGCACATTCTCGGAGTCAGTGAAGGCACAGTCAAATCGAGGCTGCACCACGCGAGGCTGAAACTATCCAAGCTAAAGGAGCGAAGCAACAATGAATCCGAGCGATAAGGATTTACGCCGGGAATTGGAGAGCGAGCCGTTCGTACGAAACGGATTTGACCATAAGCTGCAGCGGAAAATCTTGGAGCAGGCAGGCCGCATCGATCAGCCGAGGCGAAGAGGTTTGCAGCTGATCTGGGCGGGCGGCGCCTTATCGATCGCGCTCCTGTTCACCATCTTCATGATGTATGGACTGGATGGCCAACGTGCAGGTGAGACGTCCTTAGCCACACAGACACTCCCTTCGGCGAAGCAGGCCGCACCCGATTTCGTCGGCGCAGGCGATGACGCAGCTTTCCATTCCGCACTGCTGATCGGACTTCGCACAGACTATCCCGCGCAGGCCGCAAAAGCAGCCTACAGTACCTATCGCACCCTGCTCATTGCCCCGGAAGATGGCAAGCTGATTACAGCGGCCGAGGGAGAAGGCATATTAATGCCTTACAAGATGGATTTCTGGAGGATCGAACCGGTCAGCAGTACGAAACAAGGGAAAGAAGTACAGATTTTATCCGCCTCGTCAGCTTCAGAAGGATCAAGTGGCAAAAGCTCGTCCAAGTCGGGCACTCCTTCAACGTCCGCTCAGAACATAACCGAGCCGCTGCTGGTCTCGGAAAAGCTGCTGTTTGCCGGCAACCGCAATCTTGCCGTGGAACAGAAAGTATCCACAGCAGCGGAGTCCGGAGAAATGACCAAAACGTATGTATGGGTTAAACAGATCGAGCAGCTATCCGGCAATCGGCAGACAAGTTATAATCCGGCGCTGGAACCCCATGTGTCCCTTCAGGAGATTTTCCCGTCGCAGGCCGTGGAGGGCAGCAACCACAATAACGCGTCCTTATATAGTAACTGGACCATTATCCGCAAGCCTGGGCGCTGGGTCGCACAAGAGGCGGTGTGGAATGCCTCTTCTTCCAATCCTGATCAATTCACGCTCAAGGATCTGCTTCTGCCTCTGCCGAAGGAGGTTGCGGTGCACGATACGCTCGCAGTCGCATGGGAGGAAATATGGCAGCGCCAGCCTAATGCCGTCGACGCCTACTCGTCGCCATCGGCAGATACAGTCGTCGTACTCACAGATAAGGTAATTTCGTTTTATTTGAACGGAATTGGCTTGGCATTGGACCCGGCACTCGTTGTAGAGCTTGAGCCCGCGGAATCGGTTATCATGGTACAATGGGCGACCGGTCATTATGTGGAGCGCTGGAAGCAGCAGGGACAAAAGCTGTTAGTTCCGCAGGTTGAAACGGAAAAATCTAAGTAAATGCTTACGCTTCATGATTTCTTAATAAGATGAGGAATTGGCGGAGAAACCAGCAGCGGAGCCTGCGAGATTCTATACGGTGAAATCCGGCGATCCCGGACAGAAGATCATTAGAGATCGCCCGCTGGCTGCTCAGCCGCGGGCAATCTCTTTTTTTTGCAGCGTATGACATTAGTTATAGGCTGTTTGCTATATACGCAAACTTTTCTATGTCGTTTCCCCAAATCCCAAGCTGTTTTTTGTTACAATAGAAAAATACGGCCTGTAAATAAGCTGGAGACATCTACAGTCTTAAGCGTCCTATGCCGGTAAAATATTCTGACAATGGAGGTATGCATGGATTGGGTTAAAGAACAATTCCAGGAATATGTCACTTTAGAGTTTTGGGTTGATTTTTTGCAGTTGTTATTAAGCAGGTCGTTAATCTTGGCGTTTATTATCTTGTTGACCTGGATCGTGCTTCGAGTCCGTATGGTGGTCATTCACCGCGTATTCGCAATTGCCCGGCTCGATAAGAAACAGCGTGAGACGCTGGAGTCGCTGCTGATGTCGTTTACCCGCTACGTCATCTTCATTATTGCCGGTCTGCTCTGCCTGAGCAACATTGGTATGGACGTCGGTCCGATCATTGCAGGTGCTGGTGTCATCGGCCTGGCGGTAGGCTTCGGTGCGCAAACATTGGTAAAGGATTTAATTACAGGATTTTTTATCATCTTCGAGGATCAATTCTCTGTCGGTGATTATGTCTCTATCAACAGCGGTGAGATCAACGGAACCGTTGTAAGCGTCGGCCTGCGCGCGACCAAAATCCGTACCTGGGCACAGCATGTCGTCGTTATTCAGAACTCGGAAATCAAGATCAGCCAGAACTTTAACCGGGAGCGGATGCGGGCCATTATTAACGTAACGGTCCCTTATGAATCCGATCCGGCGGATATTGAAGCTGCAGTCAATGCCGTATCCCACAACATGGTCGGCCAGATGCCCCATTTATTCTTGCTTGATGATAAAGGGCAGGTTATTGAGCCGCCTCAACTTTATGGCATTACTGATGTAGAGAACAACGCTCTTGGAGCTAAATATACGGTAGTCTGCCTCGTTAAGGATGAGCATTATTGGACCGCTTGTAATCAAATGCGTAAAGGACTCGTTGCAGAGCTTAAAAATCTTGGCGTTCAAATCTCCTATCCGCGGCGAATCGAAAGACATGATGTGGACCGGGATTGGTAAATACGGTTTCAAAACATGGTGATGTGGGTAATAGGGAAAAACCAAAAGGAGGGTAAGCGCCTTATGCAAATTTTGCAACAATTACCCAAATTGAAGAGTTATTGCCCTAAGCCCACTGATCGTGTGTTAACGATTTACTTGAACACTGAGCCGGACAGCACTCAACAATCCGCTTGGAAAATTCGTTTGAAAAATGGGTTGAAACGTCTTCGGGAATATACCGAGGCGGAAGGCATTCAAGAACAGGTGGATCAATTCGATAAGCTTCAGCCTCAAGTTGAAAAATGGGTCGATGAGCAGCGTAATGATCTCAAGAAAGGATTAATTTTATCGGCCTGTTCTTCTGGTGAGTTATTGTTCTTGGACAGAGTGCAAATTCCCGTGCCCAATGCGTTCTATTGGTCGGAGAAGCCCATGCTGGAGGATTTCGAAGCATTGCTGAAGCAGTACCCTGCTATGGGTATCATTCAAATTGGCAGTGAAAATGCCACGGTTCTCGACACCTGTCTTGGAGAAATTCTAAAGGAAACCCGCTATGAGTGGGACATCGACCAGGAGAGTTGGAAGGAAATGCGAGGATTGGCCCACAGCAATAAGCAAGCCTCCAGTGCCAGCCATAAAGATCAGTTCAACAAACGCCTCCGGGTAAACCGCCAGCGATGGCTTAAGGATTTCTGTTCCATACTGAAATCTCATGAGCGCAAGAACAAATGGGATGAAGTTGTACTTACCGGCGAAACGAGCCTTACTTCCGAGATGACGAAGACGCTGCAGCCCGATTCTTACAGGGTATTGAATAAAAATCTGAACGGTATGCCAAACCCACAGGTACTAAAAGAAGTCTATTCTTTCGTGTAGGATCGACACCCTCCATGAATACGGCCGATTATGCAGCTTTCATATATGCTTCTATGAATAAAGGGACATTACCATCAACAACGATGGCATTGTCCCCCTTTCTTTACAGCAAGAAAGATAACGCAGCTATAGCTACCGCGCAATGAAATGCGAAGTCCAAGCCATTTTTACTATGCAAGGGAAGTAACTGTACAGCCCGGTAGACGCTTCGCCCAACAATAATGAGGAGAGCAATCTGCAATAGAAGACTCGGCAGTTTTCCCGCCCCCTTTCGTATTCGTCAGCGCAAGGCTATCTAATACATATGGGGGAAATACGGATCTATGCATATTTTTTAAGGCAGTATAATTTTTTGTCCCGGATAGATGCGATCCGGGTTTTTAATTTTGTTGATCTTCTGGAGCTTTTGCCATGTTGTGTTGTGCATTTTGGCGATTTTCCAGAGCGTATCCCCCTTCTTCACGGTGTAAGTCTTGACCGGCTGCTCTTGGACAGGCTTCTCTGTAACCGGCTTTGCAGGGGCCGGCTTGGAGACAGGCGGCTGCTTAGGCGCGAACGCATCAACGACAATACGGCCTTCAACCTTAGCATTTACCCGTCCAACTTTCTGAATGTAACGGATCAGTGCCTCCTCCAGGGAAGAGTAATCATTCACGATCGGCGGCGCTCCGAGCATATCGTAGGCATCGCCGCCGGCAGCCATGAAGTCATTTGTCGCCAGCAGATAGCTTTTCTTCACATCTAACGGTGTGCCTTTAATCATGACGGAATGGACACGTTCGCCCTTCGGCTTCCCCGCATCGAACTTGAATTTCATGCCGGCCACATGGGGAAATGCGCCCAGTGAATCCGGGTAAGATCCGACGCCGTGCTCCAGCGCAGCCTTGAGCTGGGCGCCGGTAACGTATTTGGTCTGAATGTAGTTGCCAAATGGCAGGACGGTGATCACTTGCCCTATGGTAATATCGCCAGCCGGGATGGAAGCCCGGATGCCTCCCCCATTCGTAATAGCGACATCAGCGCCCGTCTCATCCAGCATCGCATCGGTAATCAGATTGCCGAGGTTCGTTTCCCCCGTCCGGACATAATCGCGCTCCCCGTTCAGGTCAACGGCGGTCATGCCGACCACTTCGGAAAGTACCTCCTCTTGTTCGGTTTTTACTTCATTGATGATATCCAGCACCGCCGGATCGGGGACGATCGATTCGGCTTCTTCACGGGTAACCAAGCGCGCTTGCTTGCCGCTGAGCCTTCCTTCTTCAATCGTAAGCTCGATGACGCCGATATGCTCACCATATTCGCCTGTTTGCGCAATCAGCGTGTCCCCTTCGACAAGGCCGTTCTCTAGTAACGTATGGCTATGTCCGTCGATGATAATATCGATGCCAGGCACTTGCTCAGCTACCTTTAGGCTGGTATCCCTACTAGAGGCATCCAGACCGAGATGGGATAATGCAATAATAATATCCGCTCTGCCGGACAGTTCGTCGACCATTTGCTGCGCTTCCGCAACAGGATCGGCAAACGTCAAGCCCTTCACATTATTCGGATGTGTCTTGTATAAGGTTTCAGGAGTAGCAAGGCCGAAGATCGCGATGGAAAGGCCGCCGACTTCTTTAATGACATACGGCTCAAGAAACCGCTCACCGTTCGCTTTATAAACATTGGCGCCTAAAACGGGGAAGCTTGCCATGCCGGCCAATTCCAACAGCCGGTCGCTGCCGTAATTGTAATCGTGGTTGCCGCTTGTCAGAGCATCAAAGCCAATTTCATTCATAATTCGGACGATGCTTTCACCGCGAACGAGGTTTGCAATCGTCTGTCCGTGCAGCGTATCTCCTGCATCCAGGACAAGGGTATTCGGATTGGAAGCTTTTAAATCCTTGATGAATGAGGACAGCCTGGCATACCCGATGCTGCTGCCGGATTCCTCTACACGGGAGTGCATATCATTAACATGCACGATCGTGATGCGCTGCCCGTCACCGGCAGCCGCAGCAGGATCGTCCGGTTCCGCCGCCACGATGTAACCGCCGAACTGCATCAACAGCAAAAGTCCGGCTAACATTGAGGCAACCTTTGTTCTCCATCGTTTCATCTCTCTACCTCCGCTACTCTATGTATTTGATTACGTTGCTATTGTAGCATGAGATCTTTGTAATAAAATGTCATATTTCAGAATATTAAAATTATTTTTTTGTTAATCCGGGGTATAAGGTATCCATGCTTTGAATTCAAAAAAGAGAGACCGCATGGATTGCGGTCTCTCTTCGTTATTATTGAGATTTACAGCGAAATTTATTACACAACGCCTTGAGCAATCATCGAATCCGCTACTTTAATAAATCCTGCAATATTTGCGCCTACAACCAGATTGCCGGAATAGCCGTACTCATCGGCTGCCTTCACGGCATTCGCGTAGATGTTTTGCATAATGCTGTGCAGCTTCGCATCCACCTCTTCGAACGTCCAAGACAGTCTCATGCTGTTTTGGGCCATTTCCAGTGCGGATACTGCTACTCCGCCTGCGTTTGCCGCTTTTGCCGGTCCGAACAGAACCCCATTGTTCAGGAATACTTCGATCGCTTCCAACGTGGAAGGCATGTTTGCACCTTCACCGATTGCCTTCACCCCGTTAGCGACCAAAATTTTCGCCGACTCTTCATTAATTTCATTCTGTGTTGCACACGGAAGAGCGATATCGCATGGGATGGACCAGATGCCCTCGCAGCCTTCGGTGTATACAGCTTGCGGATGCTCATTCACATACTCGCTGATCCGTTTGCGTTCTACTTCCTTCAATCGTTTAACGGTCTCTAGGCTGATGCCGTTTGGATCGTAAATATAGCCGCTGGAGTCACTGCATGCGATGACTTTCGCGCCCAGCTGCTGCGCTTTTTCCATCGCGTAGATCGATACGTTACCCGAACCGGAAATGACAACCCTGCTGTCCTTATAATCCAGGCCTTTGGATTTTAACATCTCGTTCACGAAGTATACGCAGCCGTATCCGGTAGCTTCTGTTCTCGTAAGACTTCCGCCGTAGATGATGCCTTTGCCTGTAAGCACGCCCGCTTCGTTGCCGCCGCGGATCCGCTTATATTGTCCGAACATATAACCGATTTCTCTGGCGCCTACACCGATATCGCCTGCCGGTACGTCAACGTCCGGACCGATGTATTTATACAATTCGGTCATAAAGCTTTGCGTGAATCTCATGATTTCATTATCCGATTTGCCTTTAGGGTCAAAGTCGGATCCGCCTTTACCGCCGCCGATCGGTTGGCCGGTCAAGGAGTTTTTGAAAATTTGCTCAAAACCCAAAAATTTAATAATGCTGGCATTAACCGATGGATGGAAGCGAAGTCCGCCTTTGTAAGGTCCGATCGCACTATTAAACTGAACGCGGAAACCGCGGTTTACTTGTACATTGCCATTATCATCCAACCAAGGAACCCGGAAAGAAACGATGCGCTCCGGCTCTACGATGCGCTCGAGGATGCTGTGGTTCATGTACTTAGGGTGCTTCTCGAATACAGGAATCAGGGAATCTAAAATCTCTTTGACTGCTTGATGGAATTCGTATTCATGCGGATTACGTTTAATGACGGTTTCATATACTGACTGCACATATTTTGCTGCTGTTTCGTTTTTCTCAGAAATGACAGTTATCACTTTTAAACAACGCTCCTTCAACGCAACCACTTATGTCAAACAAAGTATTTGCATTTATTGTATGAATATTTGCATTTATAGATACAAATTTTATACAAACTGCCGCTGTTTAGCCAATCAATAATATTTTTATGCCTGATTAAAAACCTCTATATAGCAAAAAAGCCCTACCATCAATAAAGATGGCAAGGCTTGATGTTTGCAATCCATTACAGCAATTCGCGGCGAAGCTCTTCCGGCGATTTAGGAGACAGATAACCCAGAGGGATATCGAATACCGTTTTAGCGCCTGTAATTCCCTCATTGCTCAAGCGGATGGCCGCTCTTGCATAAGCGACAAGCACGCTTGCCGTGAACTCCGGATTGCTCTCCAGCTTCAAACCGAACTCGATGATTTGCTTGGTGCCTGCTCCGGTAATTCCGCTGCGGATAACAAATCCGCCGTGCGGCATGCCTTCATGCTCGGCTTTTAATTGCTCTTCCGAAATAAACGTAACCGTCGTGTCGTAATCAGCAAAATAGTTCGGCATATTCACGATTGTTTCTTGGATCTGCTCTTGATCAGCGCCTTCTTCGGCCACGACAAAGCATTGTCTCAAATGTTTCTCGCGTGTTTCCAATTCAGGCGTTTCTCCTGAACGGATCCGATCGATGACTTCCTGAACAGGAACCGTGTATTGTACGCCGGCTTTTACGCCCGGTACCCGGCGAATAGCGTCGGAGTGGCCTTGGCTTACGCCTTTGCCCCAGAACGTGTAGTCCGTTCCTTCAGGGAGAATGGCTTCGGCTAACAGCCGGTTAAGCGAGAACAAGCCTGGATCCCAGCCTGTTGAAATAACGCTTAAGTTGCCACCTTGTTTGGCCGCAGCATGGACTGTTTCATAGAATTCAGGAATTTTGGCATGCGTGTCGAAGCTGTCGACCGTATTAAACATCGCTGCGATGGCAGGGGTTTGCTCAGGCAGATCGGTCGCTGAACCACCACATAAGATCATCACATCAATTTTCCCTTTATACTGCTCTGCTGCGGAAATATGTTCAAAACGGACGCCTTCTCCGTTCGATTGCAATTGCTCGGGTTGTCTCCGGGTAAATACCGCAACCAGCTCCATATCCGGATTTTGAGCGATCGCTTTCTCAACACCTTTACCGAGGTTACCATAACCTACGATACCTACTTTAATAATCGTTGACAGAAAAAGCCCTCCTTTTGTCTTTCCATGTGTTGTAGTACTCAATTATTAAGTATAAGGATGTTACATGAAATGTAAACAAAAAGAGTTTAACTTTACTGTTTTTATCACAATTTTTTTGTAATATTTGGATAACTGCAACGGGCCGAAGGAACGCGTATCCGTATTCCTCCGGGGTCGAAATGAGAATGGCATCACCGGATTTCTCCTCTGACTCCAAGTTCAAATAACGAACGGCTAACTTTCCTTCATGCAGGGACGTATCGTAAAATGCCGGTGTGACAAAGCCCTTATCGTCAACCGCCTCCACGGAAGGGAAAACAGAACAAGCGGACAATAGGAGGGTGGCCAGAAGCATACTGAACGGGCGGTAGAAAAGTTAGAAAAAAAACCGAAACAGGCCTCTCCCATCGCTGATGCAGAGCTGTCTGTTCCGGGTTTTCTCATCGTCTCTACCCGTTTATCTCTATTGCGTATAGAATGACTTAGTGAGATCGAAACTTAATGTCGGAACCTGGCTCCTTGAGAAATCTATCCTTTTTGAAGTTCTTTTATCGCAGGGCATCTTTTTCTGATAGAATGGTAGATACGAGTAATCGATCGGGGGCTAGGATGTTGGACTATATTATTTTGGATATTGAATTTAATGGCCGGAAGTTTGCCAGCGATTTGCCGATGGAGGTCATTGAGATTGGAGCTGTAAGGCTGGATGCCTCCTTGCGGCAAATGGATGAATTCTCATCCGTGATCCAACCGCGGTATTTCTCCAATCTGAACCGGTTCATTAAGCAGAAAACCGGAATCGCACAGGAAGAAATCGACCGGGCCAGCGGGTTCCCGAAAGTTATTGCGGATTTTACAGCATGGCTGAATCGAAGTGAAGCTTTCCTGCTCGTCACATGGGGCGGCGAGGATTTGAAGCGCATCGTGTTTGATACCCGGATGCACAAGCTGGATGATGCCTACTGGATGGCCGCCGACTATTTGGATTTATTAAAGGGATTTTTACGGTATAAAAATGTAACGAACGATATGAGTGTCGAAGCTGCACTGCTCGATCTCAATATTGCTGCCTCCGGATCGGCTCACCGGGCTTTGGACGACTCGCGGATGACGGCTGAGATCTTCCGGGCGATATTTGACAAGCTGGATTTCGACAATATCCAGCAGTTCAAAGACACCTACACAAATGCCAAGGAACGAAGAATGGTTAAAAATGCCATTCGTTCGATGCATGCTCAAAACATCATTCCGAACTGGGAATTGCTTGTCGAGCATTATCTAAAGGGCAAGGCATCCTCTGCCGATCCAAGGAAGCTGGCGGAACTGCAAGCTGTGTTTGCCGCAGAAATAGAGAAGACACAACCTTCCGTTGCAGGAAAATTAGGTTGATTTGAGATAAGAAACTAAGGAAACCGCAAGGAGATAGACGATAATGAAGCTGGTCTCATGGAATGTTAACGGTCTGCGGGCCTGTGTGAAAAAAGGATTTGACGATTACTTCAAAGAGATGGACGCGGATATATTTTGTATACAGGAATCGAAGCTGCAGGACGGACAAATTAGTCTGGAGCTTGGGGAGGAATATTCACAGTACTGGAATTACGCGCTTAAGAAGGGTTATTCCGGAACCGCTATTTTCACAAAGATGAAGCCACTTTCGGTCCGGTACGGTTTGGAGGAGGATCTGGAACCTGAGGGCCGGGTCATCACACTGGAGTTTGACACCTTCTATCTGGTCAATGTCTATACCCCAAATGCGAGACGGGATCTGTCCAGACTTGAATTCAGACTGGAGTGGGAAGAGCGGTTCCGCAGTTATCTGCAACAGCTGGATCGTCTTAAGCCTGTTATTATTTGCGGCGATTTGAATGTTGCCCATCAAGAAATTGACTTAAAAAACGCCAAATCCAATAACGGCAATTCCGGCTTCACATTGGAAGAACGGGAAAAAATGACGTTATTGCTGGACGCCGGCTTTATCGACACCTTCAGACATTTCTACCCTGACAGGACGGATGCCTATACCTGGTGGTCCTTTATGCCAAAGGTAAGAGAGCGTAACATCGGATGGCGCATTGACTATTTCCTCGTTTCTTCGAGGCTGCAGCCTGTGTTAATCGATGCCGGCATTGACTCTGGCGTCACAGGCAGCGATCACTGCCCGATTATGCTGGAGATTGGGGAGATAAACGCGTAACGAGCGGTATGAAGCTTTGCGGCAAAATAAGTATCGACATCCCTGAGAATTACACTTTCGTCAGCAGGGAGAAAATGATTCACTTCCCAACCGAACGCAGTAGAACGATGTTCCTCGTCAATCACGTGGATTCAACCTGGAACGATACGGACGCATTCGCCGGCAGATTTGGCGCCTTGACTATGCAGCCAATGAACAAGATCAGTAGCAGAACTACGATGCGCTGCGTCCAGTGGAGTTAATCCATCCCAGACGGATATCCAGTTCAGTTCGGCACCTTCTTCGAGGAGATATTCTGCAGACTGCAGCTGTCCTCCGTGGCAAGCGCACCAGAAGGCAACGGTAACCTTGTCCGGAGGAGAAGCGCTATTTGCTCCCCAAGGATATCGCTCAGAAAGCGTGTTCCCGGCGAAATAGGCTTTTATTACGTCCATCTGCCCAAGCGCAGCCGCATGCCAGAGTGCACTCATCGCTCCGCGTTCAACCAATCTACGGGCTGCATGCCATTGTGCGAACGCAACTGCATCGTCCAGTGGTGTGCCACCGGCAATTACTGCACCTGGTGCTTCGATGTCGGCGCCAGCATCAAGAAGCGCGTCAAGCACTTCAATGTCATCGGAGCTCGCAGCCCAATGCAGCGGTGTCTCCGAGTTCGAACCCGTGAAACGAGCGTTCACCTCCGCACCGAATTCGACTAACACTCCCACAGTAGCCGATCCGTTCGGGAAGTGACCGGGCCAGTCGGTCACCACATGCAACAGTGTTCGAGACATCCTACAGCTATCGCCTTCGTTACTATTGTCTCTTTCGATAATTCTTGCCCTTGCCAAACCTGGATTCTCGACGAGCAGTCGCTTCAACGATGGAATATCGCCAGTATGGATCGCTTTGACAATGGTTACTGCCAGTGTTTCATCTTCGTAAATAAATTCCATATCCAAACCTCCCAATATATAATCAGTCCCATCTCTATCCCTTATGGCTCAAATGGTAGTTTAAATACTGACTTAAATTTGATCGTAAATTTGCCGTACTTGAAGTATTCGTGGATTGTTTATAATGTCCTGCTCGTTAGTAGATGGTTGCTGTCCCGACTGCCGGGCTGTGGCTGACTCCGGGGTTCCTGCAACTGCTTTCTCCGAATTCTTGTTTGCAAACTGTTGAAAGGAAAGCCCAAAGAGGGCCGCAACAGGTCACCAACCAGCAACCAGTCACAGCCCCAAACCCGCGTCCGACGCGGCCTCTCGGTTCTTATTCTTCGCCTGTCGCAATCGGATTCTCCTCATACGAGATCTAATCGCTCCAGCTATCAATTTTCTCCGTAAGCAACCCGGTCCTTTGACGGGCGAGATCACGCATCGGCAAAGATGTACTTCAGTTCAAAATAACGTAATTAAAACGGCCGCCGGCTTTCAAAGCCCGGCGGCCGTTCCGTATTACGAGATCTTTTTCAGATACGCTTCGAGATTGTCCATCGTTTCGGTAATGCCCTGCATCATGCCCATATCCTTCACTTGCTTGAGGGCTTCCGCCGTGGCGTATTCCGAATAGCTGACGATCTTCATCTTGCCGTTGCCCAGGTCGACGAACTCGTTCCGGACCTTGGTCGCCGGCATCTCGGTGTTCTCGTTGCCCTCTGCATCCGAGAAATAGTCGGTGTACGTGAAGCTCTGCGGCGCGTTGATTTCATGGTAGATGCCTTTGCCCCAAGACTCCATGCCGAACCACTCGCCCATGTTGGGATCGGTGCATTTCATGCAATAGTGCCAGACGCCGCCCGGACGGAAATCGACGGTGCAGTGAGTCACTTCGAAACCGCGTGGCCCCCACCAATGCTTGAGATGCTCCGCTTCCGTATAAGCCTTGAACACGAGATCGCGCGGCGCGTTGAATTCGCGCTCCAGCACGAGCGTCTTGCCGTCGTTCTCCACTCTCGAAACGATTGCGTTGTTGGACATTTTCAGTACCCTCCCATGAAATGTTGAATGATTTTAGGATTGATCCCCATCCTGCAGTTTCTTCAGGTAGTCGTCCAGGTTGCCGAAACGTTCTTTCATCAGCCCCCGAAACGAATTCACCCAGTTGTCCAGCGCCTGAAAAGGCTCGGCCCGGAGCCGGTAGTACCGGCGGTTAGCTTCGGCCTGCACCTCCACGATCCCGTTCTCGCTCAGCACCTTCAGGTGCTTCGACGCTTGAGGCTGCCGCATGTTCAGCCGTTCGGCGATCTCATTAACGGTCAGGGGACCGTCGCGGAGCAGCTCCACGATATTCATGCGGTTCGGTTCGGCCAGGGCGCTCAGCGTTGTCATGTCCATGCCGGAATGCTTTCCTGACATGTCGTTCACCTCATCATGGATTGATCTCTCTCTAGGATCTCATCTCCCTTATCAAGGTCGTCAGTTTCTCGTTGACCTAAATATACTTCATAGAGAATATTCCTGTCAAGGGATATTAAAACCTAAATAAAAAAGCACCGGGTTAACCCGATGCCAGTATCCAAAAGTCCGGCCGGTCGATGGCCGCGGCGCCGTCTTTAACGTAAAACCGGATTTCTGCGCCCGTACGTTCCGGGAAATCGAATACGGTCATGAGCGCTAACCCATCATTAATGTACAACTCTACGGCGGAGCGGTCAAGGAAAACGTGGTGGGTGAGATACCGCTCATCGGCAGTCCCCGCCTTGCAAGACTTCACGCCTTTCGGTCCTGCTCCGGCACTTGTCCGGTCGAAGAACGCTTCTTCCGACGCCGGGCGGTATCGTAGCGGCCACCGTCAACCTGATCAAGCCGCGTACAAAGTCGCTTACCTTCGATTCATGCGGAAGCCCGCTTCCTCCGCGCGGCCGTAGAACCAACCATATGAGATCATATCTCCCTGCCCGCGGCAACGAGCAAGAACACATTATCCTCTAACGGCTGGCAAGCATTTTTCATGAGCTCGATTTTCTCTTTTTCGCGCAGGTCGTTCGTTCGAATTTGCTCGGCGGCCTGTACGTATTTGTCCCATAAAAGGACGCTATTTGCTTCGTCCCAAAGCGTCATATATTCGTTCTCGATCAGATTGTATAAACGGCTTTTTTTGATCAAATTATAGGTAAAGAAGTCGTTCGCCGTAATTCGTTGATTCTCTTCATCTCGATTATGCATGAACGGCCCCGACACGACATGCATGTCTACCTTGTAAGTATCGCTGAACAGAGGTTTCCTTGTAAACCGCACCTCGCAAACTTGATCGACAGGACGATTCGCTTCCATGCATGCCTTCACGATTGCGCCAAACACTTTGCAATAATTATCCATGACGCGGTCGTTTTCTCCGTAAACCAATTTAAAACCTTCCATCCATGGAGGCGAAACTAATACTTTTAGGACTGCGCCTTGCTTGATCGCCTGCGACAAACTAGCGGAGATTTTGCTGGTCAGGATCAGCCGGTAGCCCGATACCCATACTTCTCTGTCGCAAGTTTTCAGCAAGTGTTCCAGGAGCAATTGCTTATTGAAGTGCAGATCGCTGATGCCGAATTCATGGATTCCTTCCAGAAGCTTATCGTTCTCATGATTTTTATATTTAACGAAAATATCGGACACGAGCGAGAAGATGGACGCAAGCAGCGACGTAGCGAAGGCCATAGCCAACTCCGGTACCAAGGGGCTTGCTTTCAACGGAGATACATAAATCACGATGAAACCGAGCACGCTCACCGCCAACATCAGAACGGCATAGACATTGTTATGCAGCTTATAGGCTTGTAGCTTTTGCCATAAGGATCGTTTCGTATCCATAGATATGCTGGTTCTCCTTATTTATTTGCGATAGTAGACGGTGTCGAGTTCAGGGCCCCGTCCGTTTTTGATTCTTTTAATTTCTTGCATCCCGATTTTATTCAGCACACGGATATGGCTGTCGTTCGTAGACCAGGTTCTCGTCATGATCGGCTGATTTTCTTGCTTTGCGATTTCCGCCAGTTCCTCATAAAAACGCCTCGTGATTCCTTGGCCGCGATGCTCTTCACCAACGATCACGGTCGTCACGTATATTGTCTCGATCCCGTCATTCAAATCTTCAGAAACGAAATGCGTACGAAATGACATGAACCCGATAACCTCATCCCGATCCAGCGCCAGCAAAAAAGATTGCCTTTTCAGCGTTTCAAAGTATTGCTTCGGCTCTTGTTTGGCCGTTGGTCGAACGGTCAGATCAGTCTGATAAGAATGCTCGCGCGCGGAAAGCGGCGGGATAAATGCATGGTCATAACGGCACAGCAATTTCCACACACCGTCCAGCATATGGGGCTTTGTCAGCATGTCGTACAATTGAAATTGGATCGGCATATTCATTCCTCGCTTTTCTTCAAGAAGTGTACAAACTATTATACTTCAAAATGGACAATGAGTAGCGATCTATTTAATCAACTCGGAAGGAAAAGCTATGAGTGATTTTATAAGCTGTACAGACCGGTACGAGCGTGCGCTCAGTTCGGGGCTGCATGTAAGTATTTCAGAAACCGCTTGTTGATTCCTTGTTGACTTCGGGCCATAAAAAATACAGAGCATCGGGTTCGATTTACACCGTGCTCTGTATATAGCTTACAAACTGCTATTCGTCCCGTGGCTCCTCGTCTCCAACGGCAATTGGGTTCCCCGCATAACTAACCCAATCGCTCCAGCTTACGAATATGCTGCCCTTGACTGAAAACATTTTATTTTTTATTCTCTGCTATAATCTTTTTAGCTTCTCGCAGATCAATTTTCGCCCGATGCCCGTGCTTTTCTAACAGATGCAACAGGTTCGATCCATTTAAAAGCGTTATGGGCTTACCTTTTGCGAATTCATATGCATCAGGACCATAATCAGCAGTGGATACTAAAATCCCCTTTGTTGCGCCCTCGTTTACAACCGTACCGTATAAATCTCTAACAGCTGAAACACTTACTGTATTTGTGTATCGTTTGGCTTGTATAATAATTTTCCCGCCACGAATTGGATCCGGATCAAATGCAACAACATCTACTCCTCCATCTCTGCTCGCTTGTGTTACTCTTACTTCTCCGCCATTTGATAAAAACTCTTTTTCAAATAGCTGTCTAATTAGATGCTCAAAGTCCTCCCAATTCATTGCTGCAAGGTTTGTTGTGGAATCGATTTGATTTGCTACCTCATAGCCTTCTATAAATCGTTTGTCTTGCTTACTTATCTGAAGTAAAGGCTGAATGGGTGTTAATGTGCTTAATTTACTACTTGCAACCCCTTTAAATTTTCTAAAGCAAATTTTCGGATCGACATTAGCCAAATCAACTTTTATGAAATCAATTTTCTTAATTTGAATCGTAAGGATACAATTATTCTCAAGCTTACCTGTTGCTTTGTTTATTGCTTCAACCCAGCCATTAAATGAGACAGCATCAATTGCATTTGCCGCATCAGCTTCAAATATTTCGTGAATTGTTCTAAGCGTAATCTTATACAAAGTCTCGTCAAACAACTTTTGTGTATATGATTCAGGATAATACGTTTCTTTCAATTCTTTCTTAGATGCAATATATTTTACCTCTTTAATTGTTGGCATTGAATCAATTGAGGGCAGTTCATATTCAATAATTAATATTTTGCTCTCAGGTATGTATTCCAACTCATAATTCTTTGGAAAAGTGTCTGGATAATCTGAATTATTTAATACCATATCACAGTATTCCAATATTGAATCAGAATTGAGATTATAGTAGGATTCTTTTAAATGATCAATTTTCACATTGAATTCTTCCTGTAATTTCAAAAATTCATTTTTACTTCTAGTCCACTCCTCAACTCTTTCGTTCCACTTCTGTAATTCCAATTGATGTTCTTGTTCAATTGATTGATTATAGATATCTATTTCGGATTTTACTTTCTCCCAGCTTAGGATAGAAACAGCAAAGAGATCGTTATATTGTTTTATTTTCCTCTCTTTTTTCGACTTGAAGATTCTCTCCATTAAACTAAAGACAGGCACTTCTTTTTCGGGTTGTTCTGGGTATGATTTCTTTGGTTTCGGCTGTGGTTTAACCGGACAGTCCTCCGAAAAATTATCTTTCTTTTTCAGACTGTCCCAATTTACTGAGTCATCAACAGATAAAGTGTGCAATAGTAAGTTTTCAATTGCCCTAACCGCAGTCTCCGCTTCGGCAGTCCTCATTTGCGCTTCGCTTATACTTGCTTCCATTTGTGCGTATTTTCTTTGTTTTGTTTCAATAACATCCCACTTTTCCATCCATTTCTGAGCTTGTAAATTCACTTTGTTTTGAAGAATATCTAATTCTGGAGCAGATATTATTTTATGCTCTTTAAGTCCCTCATGATACATCTCAAGTGAATATTTTA
The DNA here is from genome assembly GCF_014640295.1 of Paenibacillus abyssi. Lineage (GTDB taxonomy): Bacteria > Bacillota > Bacilli > Paenibacillales > Paenibacillaceae > Paenibacillus_D > Paenibacillus_D abyssi. Next base: position 47,481 of record NZ_BMGR01000022.1, read on the forward strand.
ATATACGTGTTCCTGTCGCGTTCCAGTGTGCTTCAGCTGTGCTTACATTTAGATGCTTATAACTCATATTAACACCCCGATATTAATTTTGGAAATATGTCTCAATTATATCGTTCCGAGCTCGTATTTCATAGAATTTTGTCAAAACAAAACGACGAATCCAATTTGAGATTCGTCGTCTCCTTACTATTTGCTAGTCAGGTACGCGACTCGGAATACTTCTCCCATCCCTCATACACGATCCTTGAAGTATACCAAGCCCAAGAGCGCCCTTCCTAGATTTCAGTACACATCGAAGCCGTTTAACCGCATACTCTCAAAGCTTGGCATCCAAGGCAGCCACTCGAGACGCGGTAACTGTTTTGACAATGCCTGTATTGAATCGTTCTTTTTAGCATTTAAAAACCGAGAAGATTTATCTTAGCCATCTGCAAACGATACCTGATGTGGAGCAGGCGATCCACGAGTATGTCTTGTTCTACAACAATGAACGCTTTCAGCAAAAGCTAAACGACCGTTCCCCAGTGGAGTACCGGGAAACGGCCGCAGCATAAAGATGTCTTTTTAGTCGTGTCTACTTGACGGGGTTATGACCAGAGAGGAGTGGTGTTTATATTTTATTGTTCTGGTTCCAACATCTCTTGTAATGATTCGCTAACCAACTTATATAGAGGTTTAAGATTTAGAGGTTCTCTCAATAACTCATACACCCAACTTGCATTCAAGCCTATACTAATTGCCGTACGGACAAATTCTTCATGAATGGTACCATAAAAATGAGCTGATTTATCGTTAAGAATATACTTGTATATCTCTTTTAGTTTCTCAAAATAACTTTTTTTCATATCTTCATCCGACAATGAATTAATATAAACTGAGTACTGTAACAGCACATCACTGTTTAATGGATATAGGTATTTCAAATGGAGAAGTCTCAGCAAGAGATCCAATAGTTCTTCGTAAGTAACCAAACTTTCTGAGATTAGAAACCCCATAATATTTGTTGTATTAGTACTATTCGTAACAGTGTGTTGTATCTTTCGAATAAACAAATCATCACAAACCAGTATCCTATTTGTCTTCTTACTTAATTCAATAGTTTCAATATCAACATCTAAACTGAATTTGCTGATAGGATCATATAAATTAACATCATCAATAGTAACTGCTTCAACAGTTAGCTTGGACACAGCAAGGCGAAGTGATGTCCACAATCGTCGTCTTGCTTTCTTATCTTCGTCTGTATAGGAGTAGCCTGTTAATTGATTTTCATCATCAAGTACAATAACACCAGTACTTATTTTTGTATGCTTTTGTGATTCTTTCATTCCAATCTCGATGGATTTAATAACCTCTGGAGAGAGATAACACTTACCTGATACTGCTTCTAGCTTATTTAACAAGCCAAGGTAAGCAAGCAAAATCAAAGAACTAAATGAAAAAATATACTCGGCATCATTATGTAACGATACCTCCCCAGCGTATAAATGTTGGTCTTTGTGATTTAGTATTGAGATTATCATTTCAGCATAACTTTCTATACTGGTACCAGACAAATAAGAAATTGGCATCCCAATTTCTACTCCAAAATTATACATTTCTAGCTGTTTGTGTTTCCCTTCATTTATCACTCCCATGGTTTTCTTCATTTGATCTATTAACTCTTCCGGTGTAGACCCACTATGGGTAATAAAATAATCATGCTCTGGATACTCTCCTTGTAGCTTCTCTAAGCAGTATCTAAAGAAGTAGACGTATATGCTTAAAACTTCAACCACTTCATATTTGCCATCTAACAACTCAACTTCTTCTGTCAATTTACCTTCGGATAACAAGAGAAGACTAACTGGATCGTCGTGAAAATAATTTTCGCATTCAAACTTAATTTCACCGGATTCTTTTAGTAGTTGTTTATTTTGGTGTATAGCAATTTTGCGAATATTGTTATCTTTCTTCAAAAATACAACTGAATTAATTACTGCGTGATCAAAATTGACATCTGGTTTTTCTTTATCAATATTCGAGAAGTGAAGAGAAATATAGCCGGCCAGCGTCTCCTTATTAATCCGTTCAAATGATTTATAAAGTGTCTCTAAAGCAATCGTCTGTGCTTCTCCCCACTTTTCTTGTCTAGCCCTTAATGATGAAACAAGGAAATGAAAGGAGGCATTCGATGTATTTAGTAAATAGCCTATTTCATCTTCTATACCGTCATAATCCTGTCTTTGCATTTTTGATATTACGGTATTGTATGCGGAATAATCGTCCAAACCAAATGTCATTTTGTATTCTTCTAACGTTTGGATCGCTTTTCGCCAATTAGGAATAAGCATTTCAATATCAATTTTATATTTCAAAAGTGTTCTAAATCTTACGCTCTTGTTATATAAATCCTTTATTTGCTCATAAGCCGACGAGGTTTCATGAGAAAACTCTTCAAAATGACCGAAAGAAGCAAAATATTTAGATAATAGCCCCTCATGGTATCCTATTCTATTGCTCAACAACTCTCTAACTTCTTCCCCTTTATGAAAGTCTAAAAGGACTTCAGCTAGATAGTTTAGATCAGCGTCATCTAATGATGATTTGGATCGTCTAATGATTTCCATTAGAGCTTCAAATTTTTCGCTATCATTATTCTCAAGCATAATATGTACAAGCTCTTTCAAAAGGAATACAGCGTCTGAGAATTTTTCAGCTAAAGTAATGATTTCCTCCTGAACACTGGTATATCCACACGTTTTATATTTAGCTTTTAATATCAATACCTCGATTGTTGGATGAGCAGTGTAGTTTTCAGAAGCGGTTACATCCGTTCGTTGAATTATTGATTTCCAGTCTTTTTCGATATCGAAGATATGGAAAAGTTGGACTGTATTCAAAGTATTAAGATTCCATAATTCTAATAAAATTGCTTTTGCCGGTTCGTACATATCATTGCAATAATAAACACGAGCAAACAAACTCTGAATTCCTTTATTTTGCCGTAGTGAGTCTTTAATATTTTCGATATTGGAAAGTGCCGTTTTCGGATCAACTAATAATGATAGTTCAGTAACTACCTCCCAAAAACCCACCTGATTTTGTTCTTTGAAAAAATCAGTAATATATGATACTCCCAGCAGCTCAGAAACTAATCTCTCTGTATCCCCAATAAATTCTTTCGTTCTTATTAACTGATTTTCCTTATCACTCATTGTCATGTAGTACATAGCAACGAGAGCATTGTATTTGTAGAATATGTTTTTATACATATCCCAAGACTTCGAAAATGCGTTAAATGCGCCCTGGAAGTCATTATTTCTTAACAAAACATGTCCAAAATAAAAATAAGCGATATGATGCTCTAATAGTTCTATTTTTAAGTGACCATCTGCACTTAATAATTCGTCAGCTTTGTCAAAATTCCCAGCCGCAATCTCGAAATACGCTTCTTTTAGCAACAACTGCTCCCTTGAATATCTGAAGTCTCTAAAACGTGATAATACTTCATTGAAAAGATTTTTTTCTTGAGAATTACAAGCAATATGGTAATCGATTTCAGTCAGAAATTTGGAGTCGCCGTTTATCCTCGCAATTTTCTCCTTGATACTTGAGAGCTTTTCATAACTATGAGTAACAATAAAAATCCGAGCTTTTTGATAATAAACTTCCTCTCTTTGAAGTTTACTCAATAAATGCTGCGACTCTAATACCGAAGATAACTCTTTATCTGCTTCATCTAGCTGGCAAAGATCAATCATGCTTTTGATTTGTTGTATCTTTTCATCTGCAAAAATATTATCTTCTCGAAGTTTTTCAACTTGTTCAATCATGACTTCTTTGAGCATCTCTCTAGACTCCTGAATCTCGTCAACGATGATGGAAGTTTGTACAGAAGATTCAAGAGACAATAAATTACCTCTTATATGTACTAAAAGATCAACTAACTCGGTAAAGTACTCATAGAAAATACCTTCATTTTGAATTTTATTTCTTTTGATTCTTTGATAATGCTGGTTCACGTTCTCAATAGCCTCTTGAGCCATCTTAATCGCAAATTGATCTATCGGTTCCAAGTTAACCTTGTGCGTTTCAAAAACCCTAGAATAAATCAGAGAAACTATTTCTGATCGCTCAATGAACTTTTGAAACGCAAAAGTGTCCAGCTCTGTATTATCAAACCTTTTATTAAAGTCACTAATCCTTAAACCTATTGCTTCTATTGTTTTTCTATCATCGCGTTTTAATTTTTTATCCCATGCTAAGTTGGTGATCCAGTTTATTAAAAAACCACTTGCTACACTACTTAGAACTTCTCCCATTTTAGCCCGCCTTTTCTCATAACGTTACTTACTTGATGAGTATGAAGCTCACACGTTCATACGGAAAAAACCCTCGCTTTATCCTCTGCAAATAAGACTTTAACCGTCAAAGTTCATACGGTCTGTTTTCAAATAAGGCCTAATTATCTGGTAGGCACAGTTCTACATGAAATCGTTAAGTTCAAATCATTTAGTAAACACCACTGACTCCCCTCCGATCCCAGACATTCGTTACCTCTAGTTTGTTTGATTCCTCGTTGAATCGACAAATCCTTCCATGTCAACTTCGACTCATAAAAATAATTGAATGTCTTCGTGGGGCAAGTGTTGACTCCTTTATTCTTTTGAATTGTTGACCGCATGTGACAATCAGGAATCAGCACGCGCTATGGAGGGCGTCCGGCCCTTTGTCTGTTTGAACAGGGCATTACGAGGTATACAAGCGTGCTCTGGTTTGACCCGTTCTGTGAGTACTTTCAGGTACCTATTGTTGACTCCTCGTTGACTTCGAGCATTAAAAATACACCGCCAGAGCCGTTAGGCAACCTGGTGGTGTATTCGTCAATTTTCAGTTCTCTTCGTCCCCGGTCTTAATGGGATTCCCCTCATAGCTAATCCAATCGCTCCAGCTGCCTGCATACAGCTTCACGTTACGGAAGCCTGCCGCTTCGAGCGCAAGCACGTTCGGGCAGGCGGTCACGCCGGAGCCGCAATAGACGATGATCTCGTCATCCGGCGATAGATCGGCAAACCGCTCACGCTGCTGCTCTGCGCTCTTGTATCTTCCTTGTTCCGTAAGGCCATCCTTCCAGAATCGGTTAACCGCGCCAGGAATATGTCCTGCCACCGGATCGATCGGCTCCGATTCACCGCGGTACCGCGGCGCTTCACGCGAATCGACCAGTACGGATCCGGGGCGATGCAGCCGCTGCCGCACTTCGGCCTGTGTGACCACCATCCCGTCTTGAATGCGGGGCACATATGGATCCGCTGTCGCGCTAGGCGATGGGATCTCGGAACTCACAGGATAACCCGCTTCCTTCCAGCCGGCAAACCCTCTATCCAGAATAGATATCTCACCATCATGTCCCGTCCAACGCAGGAGCCACCATAAGCGCGCGGCCATGGCACCGCCTTGGTCATCGTAAGCAACAACATGATCACCAGATATAATGCCGATTCGGGAGAATACGGTTGCAATTAAATCCACATCCGGCAGCGGGTGCCGCCCGCCGCGCACATCCGGCTGTTTCGGCGCTGACAGGTCGCGCTCCAAATCCAAATAGTAAGCCCCCGGGATATGCCCCTCCCGGTAAGCCTGTTCCCCTGCATCGGGATCATTCAATAGAAAACGGCAATCCACGATCACAACCCGGGAAGATGCCAAATTGTCCTTTAACCATGCCGCTGATACGAGCCCCTTCATTCGATAACCTCCGGTCCTTTACTTTGTAGTTGCATTCCCGATTGAGAATGCGATAATTGCTTCCCGATCACCATCATCGCCAGAACAAGAACAACCATCAGTATACTCATCCCCGCGATCATGCCAAGCGTCCAGCTTGCATCATACTCGTCCATTAACCACCCGGTCAACCTCGGGAACAGCGCGCCGCCCATGCCGCCAAACGCGACAAGCAGGCTGGTTGTCCGCTCTGTCATGCCTGGCAGCAGTTGGTTCACGTACACCAGCGCAATCGCGAACACGCCTGCAAACGACAATCCGCTGAGTCCGATAAAAAATAAGCTCCAGCCTGCGTGACTGGTAAAACTGATCAAGATCAGTAAAACCATACCTGCCACCACGCAGCCAAGAAGAAAACGGCCATAACCGGTCCGCTCTGCCACCCGTCCGGCAAAAATACGGCCGATCACCACCATACCCCAGAATAAACTGATCGTGGTGGCCGCTGTCGCTTCATCCATGCCCACCCGCTGAATCATAATGGAAGGCAGGTAATTGGAGAAACTCATTTCCATTCCGACATAGAAAAGAAAAAAAGTGATGCCAAGAATGAGAAATGGCATTGCGGCAAGGTTATACCTGGCTCTGACAGGCTGGCTGACCTGCGCCGTCCTCGGTTGATAAGCGATCAGATCGTCCACCTTGCCAAAAGACAATGTAAGCCACAATAAGGTCGTCAATCCCGCCATCGCGGTAATGACCGGAAAGGCCATCTGCCATATGTCGTTACGAATTAACAGCGCGCCGACGATCGGCATAATAAGTGCGCCAAGGCCAAAAAACACTTCTATCCTGCTCATCGCCGACGCTTTCTTCTCTTCCGCATACTCAATGACCATGGCTCCAATCACCGCCTCCGTCATTCCAAAGCCGAAGCCTGCGATCGGTGCGATCGCCAGCATCCACTCCCAAGGCAGGAGCAGGCTGTATGCCGCCTCTGCAGCGGTTAAGCTGCCCAGCGCAAGCAGCAGCGCATTCCGCTTGCCGATGTACCGTGTCACCCAGGGAGAGATAAGCACACCGCCTAAAAATCCCAAGAACTGGTTCATAATAAACTGCCCGCCATCACGGTAATTAAGACCGTAATGAGCCATTAAAGGTTCTAATATGGCACCCGATACAACATGTGCCATGCCAATCACTAAATAGGACAAGCAGGCAAGCCAAATCATTTTTCGCATAAAAACACCTTCATCATCCACTTCTTATATATTATGTAATTGCCCTAAATCATCATATCATGTTCCATGTAATTTGGTATAATGATTTCATCATCTTAGGGGAGGCCACCCATGCCGCAGCAAACATCCCGGCTTCACAATAAATCCAACCCCGCCATCTGCCCTGCTCCTCCAGCCATTCCAGTGGAGCTTGCCGTTGTGCCGATGTCGGCCTTGCATGCGCAAACCATATGCACATGGAACTACCCGCCTCCTTACGATTTGTTCAATTGGCCAAGCTGGGAGCAAATGAGCCTGAATCAAACGGATTTTGGCGACCCCGAGCTAAGGGAGCGTCAATTTGCCTCCATTATTGACACGACAGGAGATTTGATCGGCTTTGCGCAATTTTTCCCGCTGCTCGGCGTTACCCGTCTTGGACTTGGGCTTCGTCCGAGCCTATGCGGCACAGGACTGGGCGTCCCTTTCGTACGTGTAATCGCCGAGGAGGCACAGCGCCGCGCACCTTTTGACGAGATTGATCTGGAAGTGCTGACATGGAATACGAGGGCAATCCATACCTATGAGAAAGCCGGTTTTCAGATCACTGACACCTATCAGCGAAACTCCTTACACGGCCCTGCCGAGTTCCACTGCATGGTACTCAAAGCTCCGGTCATCCCGTCTTGACCGTAAACAATCAAAAACACGCCCCCGCGGCGTGTTTTCTTGGCCCAGCCCATTATATTATCGCCATTTGCGCATCTTCTGTATCGATCATATCGATAAACAATACACAGCCTTCTCCGATATGCGCCGTTAAGGTCCGCATTCGCCGCTGCGTATCCAGATCGGTATAAGTGCAGGATACGATCGCTTCAGACCGCCCCTCCAGAATGAGCAAATTTGAAATGAAATACGGTCTCCAGCTCCAGTTCGCACCCCGGTAATCTGTCTGCTTGCTCCATACTCCTTTATCGGCTCTAAAAAAGTTTGAAGATATCTGGATCCCATTATCCCGGCACAAATAAACCCGAACGCAGTTATCCCGCAGTCCGGGAAGCATTTGTTCAATATATTCGTCGGCAGCTTGCGGGGATTGAAAAGGCATACCCGGCATACCGGATACAAGCCTCACTAGGCGGTTCGCCTGCCCGCGCCAATACTGCTGGGCCGATACAAGCTTGTTTCGATGTTCTTCCAGCTCCTCCTCGATCAGATCGGAGAAATCCCCTGATACCCGAAAATCCGGCTCAGCCCGGGAGAACAAGAACCCTTGCACATATCTCGCCCCGATTTCGATTGCCCGCTGCAGCTCCTGTTTGGTTTCAATGCCTTCAATAAGAAGAGAAGCGCCGATCTGCTCGGCTAACGTTGAAAAGGACCGCAACACACCGAGATAACCGGCATGGACGGCACTTTTTTTCATCAGATGAATATCAACCTTAAGCAGGCTTGGCCCAATCTGGGCGATTCGGTCCGCATTGCTGAAGCCCGACCCCACATCGTCAATGGCAATCTGGCAGCCGTACTTACGGTAGACGTCGATCACCTCCCGCAGCGCCTTCATCGATCCACGGAAGGCCTCCTCCGTTACTTCAACAACGATACGGGTCGGATCGATCCGATATTTGTCCAGCAGCCGCAATGTAAGCAGTTCTCCGGTTTCATGGTACATCTTATACATCCAGGAAGGCCTAAGATTAATAAACAGCTTCGTCGGTTCCGGCGTCTGAGCAAGCTTAGCGAGTGCATCCTCCCGAACTAAGCGGTCAATGCGCAGCTGATCGTTAACATCCACCCTTGAATCGGCAAAAAAAGGGCCAAGCGTCTGGTAATTTTCTCCGATCCGCTCTCTGCCCAGCACCTCATACCCGACAATCCGCCTTGTATCCAGCGCCACAATCGGTTGATAACAAGCCGCAACCCGCTCTACTTCCGGCATGGCAGGTATTGCATTTAAGTTCGTATGATTATACATGACGGTCTCCCTCATGCAGTATGCATGTCAGAATACATAACATTAGATATGTACCGATTGTAAGGGAGTCAATAGTGAAAGTAAAGGTTATTGTAAATTATTGTTAGTATTTCGCAAACTTTTCACGTTATCGCCGCATTTTATGTCAATCTGACGATCCGCAGCTCTTTGCCGTCCACTGACACCTCAATAATATGGAACTTGGAATGGTAGGTGACCGAGCCGTGTCCGACATGAATTACCGGCGCTTCCCCCAAGCCATAGAACACGTCATCAGCCAAAGCTTCAAGCACTTCATGGCGCTCTTTATCCTCCAGCTCCGTCCATTCTTCCTCCGTCATTTCAAAAAACTCATAGCTGTTGCTGATTCCACCGACTGCTTCAGTCAAGTCCGCTAAAATATCATGGTACTCCCGACCGTGTTTGACGCCCATATCATAAACCACCTTTCTAACATGTTTAATCCTAACAGCCTTATCAACGTCATTATAGTTTATTCTGCCACAATTCGGTAATAAAAGAACTCGTTTATCTCTAATCTAATCCTTAATTCTGACGATATATATAGAATAGAGTTGTCGAATGAGCAATGATATTGCAAATTTTTCTCGCTTTATGCTCAAACCTAATTTTAAGACGGGGTGTCACATGGAAAAATCAACAATTATTGGCGTTGTACTCGGACTCGTCGCTGTTCTGCTTGGAATGTTTCTCAAGCATGCGCCGCTATCCAATCTCATTAATCCAGCTGCATTTGTTATCATTCTTGTCGGTACGGCAGCTTCCCTGTTCATCGGTTTTCCCATGTCGGAAATAATGAAGTTTCCCAAACTCATCAAAATGACCTTCATCAGCCAAAATCTTGTTTCCCGCGATGAGCTGATCCGTTTGTTCATGGATTGGGCGACAATTACCCGCCGTGAAGGCTTGCTGGCACTCGAAGCAAAGGTCGATGAAATCCAAGATCCCTTCCTGCGCAATGGGATGCGTATGATTATTGATGGCAATGATCAGGATTTTGTCCGCGACGTATTGCTGGAAGACATTGCTGCGACAGAAGAACGTCACAAGGCGGGCGCCCTAATCTTCACCCAAGCGGGTACTTATGCTCCGACACTGGGGGTTCTAGGAGCCGTTATCGGTCTGATCGCGGCACTTGCGGATATGAGCGATATGGATAAACTGGCACAAGCGATTGCGGCTGCATTCGTAGCCACGTTGCTCGGGATATTTACCGGTTATGTGCTCTGGCATCCGATTGCCAACAAATTAAAACGTCTGTCAAAACGTGAAATGGAGATCCGCGTCATGATGGTGGAAGGTCTCCTGTCTATCCAATCCGGCGTCTCCACGATCGCAATCAGCCAGAAGCTGTCGGTCTTCTTGACACCAACCGAACGCCTCAAGATGAGTGAGAAGGAAGGTGAGGCGGTTGAGCAAAAAGCATAAGCACAACGACCATGAAGAACATATCGACGAATCCTGGCTCATTCCCTACGCCGACTTATTAACTTTGCTGCTCGCATTATTTATTGTACTCTATGCGATGAGCTCGGTCGATGCCGCTAAATTCGAAGAAATGAGCAAAGCATTCAGCGTCGCCTTTAACACCGGCGCGGGCGTACTTGAGAATACATCGGTTATAACCACCGGAACGCAAAAGGATAACAGGGAAGATGATAAAAAAAGCGGTGAAGCCAATCAGGACCAAGAACAGTTAAGCCGCCAAGCGCTCATGCAGCAGGAACAAGAAGATCTGGAGAAGCTCAAAAAGCAGCTCGATGAATACATTCAAAAAAATGGATTCACCTCACAGCTTGATACGAGGCTCAACCATTCGCAGCTGATGATCACCATTAGTGATACGACGCTATTCGCATCGGGCAGCGCAACTGTGAAGCCGGAATCGCGCAGGCTGGCCGTAGCGATTGCCGATATGCTGCAGCAGTATCCGGATTACAAGATCATCGTCGCCGGCCACACGGATAATGAGCCGATTTCTACGGCAGAGTTTGAATCGAACTGGGAGCTCAGCTCCAAACGGGCGATCCACTTCATGAATATCCTGCTCCTTAATCCGGAGCTTGACCGTACACGGTTCAGCGCGGTAGCGTATGGCGAGTACCAACCGGTCGCTTCGAACGCTACCAATGCCGGTCGGGCAGAAAACCGCCGCGTCGAGGTTCAGATTATTCGTAAATATATTGACATGGAGAAAGTTGAAGAACTCTCTGTCCCCTCTGATTAATCAATTGCTATTCAGTGTACGCCATAATTGACCAAGCTAAACGTCCCGGAGCGCTTCACAAGGCTGTCCGGGGCGTTTTTTGATGCAGCAAAAAGCCCGCCTGTCAGGATGGAGGCCACTGAAAAAGTCCTTTAAACAAAGAAGGTACCGTCCCTCAAATACATTGAGAGAG
>NZ_BMGR01000023.1 GCF_014640295.1 Paenibacillus abyssi
AGGGCTTATCCTAAACAACAGCAAGACAGCTAAGGTAATTCATCACTTTCGCATCCGGTTTTTAAGGTGTAAGTTATTTTATTTATAAAGCTTTCAGCTGATAGGCTGCAGCTTTAACCTGTTGAGGAACCCTCAGCAGGTTTTTTTAATGTTCAAGGTGTGGTATATCCCGGTATTCCCGGTTTGAGTACCTGAAAAATCGTGAGCAAGTCGGGATACTTGCTTATTCAGTTGTTCGAATCGAGTATCATTAAACTACACTTTCACTTCTTGAGCTGAAGCTTTAGAATTAGCTATAAAAGATCAACAAATAATGAGGTGACGTTATTGACGCTGGATCCGTCCCGATCTAAAAGAACAGAATTGCTTCTTGTAATCGCCGTAGCGCTCGGAACGCTGTTGAATCCGCTCAATACGACCATGATATCGGTTGCTTTAAGCCGTCTTCAGGATGAATTTCATCTGACCTTTGCCGATGTGTCATGGCTCATTTCAACCTATTATCTTGCCAGCGCGATCGGCCAGCCAATTATGGGGAAATGGAGCGATTTATTCGGACGTAAGCGGGTGTTCATGCTGGGGTTATGTTTAGTAACGTTAGCCTCTTGTCTGGCCCCTTTGTCTCCCAGCTTTGGCTGGTTGATCGGCTTTCGTATCATCCAGGCCATCGGCAGCTCAGCGCTATATCCGGCGGGCATGGGAATAATTCGCAGTCAAATCACATCGAACCAAGCTAAAGCGCTTAGCATTTTGTCGGTTTTTTCCGGCACATCGGCGGCATTTGGACCATCGCTTGGTGGATTCCTGATTCACTATGGAGATTGGCCGTTCATTTTTCTGTTCAATTTCCCGTTTATAGCTGGTTCTTTTATATTGGCCTGGAAGCTGTTTCCCCGTGATCCGAAACGGACTGGCAGCATATCTGATATGGATTGGTCCGGGGTTCTATTATTTTCTATTACCATTTTTATGTGGCTGTTGTTTTTCCTGTCCTTTGAGAATGGCTTTAACCTATGGATGCTGGGAGTCAGTATAGTGCTCAGCTTTATGTTTTACCGGTTTGAGCTTGGAAAATCCCGACCGTTTATCGATGTCGGTTTTTTAAGGAAAAATGGTAAGGTGACGTTAATCTATGCGCAGTTTATCTTGGTTAATATCGTATTTTATTCCATCATGTTCGGCATTCCATCCTATCTGCAGCGAGTGCAGCAGATGGATGCGCAGCAAACCGGCCTTGTCATGCTCTCGATTGCGGGCTTTGGGGTTCTTATTACACCGTTTGCCGGCCGTTGGATCGATCGGAGCGGTTCGAAGCCGTCGCTGCTGCTTGGAACACTGACGATCATTCTGGGCACTTTGCTTCTGCTGCTTATTCAGGACCAAACGAGTGCGGCAATCATTTTCATTATCCTTTCCGTGTTAGGGATCAGCAATGCTTTTAATAATTTAGGGCTGCAGATGGCTCTGTACGAATTTGTCTCGAAGGAAGAGACCGGTGTTGCATCCGGCCTATTCATGACCTCACGGTTTATGGGCACGATCCTGTCTTCCAGTTTGCTTGCTGCATTATTCGGCAAAAACATCACGACTGCCCATCTGCACAGCATGGCCTGGGTTTGCGCGGCAATTGGGTTGTTAATGCTGTTCCTTACTTTACGGCTTCCAAATTCGCAGCAAGATCTGGAAAGAGATTGACCTTGTCTATGAAAGCAAGGCATCTAATTGTATTTTGGGTAAAATGCAGAAAGAGATTGTTATAAAGAAAGTGGGTTGCAAATGCCTGTCATTCGAACCGAACTGCTTATTAGCGCTCCCAGAAAACGGTGTTTTGAATTGGCTAGGAGTATCGACATTCATATGGAGTCAACTGCCAAAACCAATGAAAAAGCGGTAGCAGGTGTAACAAGCGGCTTGATAAATGTTGGAGAATCAGTGACATGGGAAGCCGTTCACTTTGGTATTAAGCAGCATCTGACCGCGAAGATTACTGAGCTTGAGGAGCCGTTCTACTTTGCAGATGAGATGGTTAGCGGCGCATTCAAGCGCTTTTGGCATAAACATGAGTTTATTGAGCGGGGCAGCCAGACGCTGATGATTGACACCTTCGATTACACTTCTCCACTCGGATGGATCGGAAAAGTGGCCGACGTGCTTTTCCTTGAAAAGTATATGAAGAGCTTCTTGCTGGAGAGGAATTTATATATTAAAAAAGTGGCGGAAAGCGAACAGCAGGAGTCCTGACCAGAACCGATCTATTTTTATAAGTGTTTTACGGAATTGGCTGGGCATTGTGCCTTCGTAAGCCAGTCTGAAAGCTGCGGAGCCAAGCTCTGCGGCTTATTTTACGATTTCATCTCAGCAATATTGTTGAATTACACATTCATCTCACTTACATTGTTGGATTCCACATCCATCTCGCCTTACTGAAGACCGAGATAGTCCCCGTCTTAAGTCCAGGTTGAAATACAATCCTCAGACCGTTATCGGCCTTCGCTAATCCAGATACAATGAGAAGCGACAAGTTCAACATTCCATGTTCTGGAAAAGATGAAGGAGAGTAGGCAACTCATGAAAATGTTCACAAGTTTTTCACTAAGGAATCCAGTAGCGATTGCACTGCTGGTCATCCTCATTGCTGTCGGCGGGCTTTATTCGGCAGGAAAGTTTAATCAGGAGCAAATGCCGGATGTATCCTTCCCGGGCATTATGGTTCAAGCGGTATATCCTGGAGCCGCGCCGAACGAGGTGCTTAGTCAGGTTACTCTGCCGCTGGAGAAGGCGCTGCGCAATGTGGATGGCGTCAAGAATGTCACCTCCCAATCAGCTAACAGCGTATCCATGCTGCAGCTGGAATTCGGGTACAGCGATGATATGAAGGAGAAAAATGCGCTGGTGCAGGAGGCGCTCTCCGGTATTCAGCTTCCTGCAGAGGTAGAGAAGCCTCAAGTCATGTACTTCTCAACGACAAACCAACCGATTATGTATACAACGGTATCTCCTGCGTCCGGCGTATCGCAGGAAGAGTTGACGCACCTGGTAAAAAATACGCTGCTGCCGACCCTGCAAGGGATTGAAGGAGTGGCTGAGGTTCAAACTACCGGGTTAGTTGATGACGGTGTGTATATCCGATTGGATGCTCCAGCCATGTCGAAAAACGGAGTGACGTATGATCAAGTTCAAATGGCGCTGCAGGCGAATAACTTGAGTGTGCCGCTTGGTGAAGTTACGATGAACCAAAGCAGCTTACCTGTATTTGTGCAAGGGAATATCCGCTCAATCCAACAATTAGAACAGCTTATTGTATCACCTGGCGGACAGTTAACCTTAAGTGAAATTGCAGACATCCAACAAGGCGCGGCGCTAAATGTCATCAGCTTAACCAATGGGGAGCCGAGCGTCACGCTAAACATTGTTAAGACCGGAGCGGCCAATACGGTAAAGGTCGCTGACGACGTATTGAGCGTATACGACGACATGGAGAAGGAAGGCAAACTCCAATCGCTTATGATGTATAACCGTGCGAGCGATGTGAAGGAGTCGGTTCACACGCTTGCCCGGGAGGGGGCGCTCGGCGCACTATTTGCTTCGATCCTGATCCTGTTCTTCCTGCGTAATTTTAGAGCGACGATCATCGCGATTGTGTCTATTCCTTTGTCCATCTTAATTACGCTGATCTGTCTGAAATATTTTACAGACGTTACGCTTAATATAATGACACTCGGCGGCATGGCGGTTGCCATCGGACGGGTGGTTGACGATAGCATCGTCGTGATCGAGAATATCGTCCGTCGCCTGCAAAGCGAGAAGATATCCAAGGACTTGATCCAATCGGGGACGATGGAGGTAGGCAAAGCGATTACCTCTTCGACACTGACTACGATTGCCGTATTTGCTCCATTAGGCTTGCTGCAGGGCATTACCGGTGAATTTTTTAGGCCATTTGCATTAACGGTCGCTTTTGCTTTACTGGCTTCCCTGCTTGTGGCATTAACCGTGGTGCCTTTATTGGCCTGGTCTTTGATGAAAGAGCGTACGCCAAAGGAGCATGCCGAGTCGGTGTTAAGCCGAGGTTACAAGAAAACGCTCCGTTGGTCGTTAAACCATAAGATTATAGTTATTCTTACTGCGAGCGTGCTCTTTATCGGCAGCTTGGTCCCGATCTTTGCAGGCGCGGTAGGCGTGACCTTCCTGCCTGAGACAGATTACAAATATATGTTTGCGAATCTAAAAATGCCGCAAGGCACAAGCTTGGATGCGATTCAAAAAGAAGCCGAACGTTTAGATGCTGTGATTACGAAGGACAGTAGAGTAGAAAATAGCAATATAACGATCGGAAGCGGGATGACAGGCAGCACGGAGAGCAATACAGCGGAATGGTTCCTTGGGCTGAGCTCCAATACCGACCTGGATCAATTCATAGAAGACATGAACCCGCAGTTATCAGTTCCTGAAGGCAGTGAATTCTCACTGGTAAAAGACGGCGGCGGTGGCGGTTCGATCGCAGTTACGGTAACTGGTGCGGCCATAGAAGATATTCGCATTGCGACCGAACAAATTACGGAAACGGTCCGTAATATGCCGGGTACGGATAACGTCAGCAATAATCTGCAGGTCGGTACAAAAGGCATCGCCATCGAAGTCCGTCAGAAGGATGCGTCAGCGAATGGATTATCTGCGGCACAAGCATCGATGATGCTGCGTCCGTTCTTGACAGAGATGAAAGCGGGCAGAATCGAAGATGGCATGCAGTCGAATGATTTGTATCTGGCGTTAAGCGGTGAATCGCTTCAGTCGATATCCGATATCGAAAGCTTAAAGCTGAATACGCCAATGGGTACCCAGGTTACTGTCAAGGATATTGCTGATGTGAAGGAAGTCCAACTGCCAAGCGCGATTCAATTGAAGAATAGCGCCGAGTTTTCAACGGTTACGGCAAAAATAACAGATAAAGACGTTAACAAAGTCAATAGAGAGCTGACTGCACAATTGGAAAAAATATCGCTTCCTGCAGGGGTAGAATATTCGCTTGGCGGCAGCAATGATGATGTTCAAACAATGCTGACCGATATGCTGCTTGCAATGCTGATTGCCGTAGGCATGGTCTATATTGTAATGGTCGTAGCTTTCCAGGAAGGACGCGCACCACTGGCTGTATTGTTTTCCCTGCCGTTTGCCCTTATCGGCGGTCTGGTCGGAACCATGGTGGCAGGCGAGCCGATCTCAATCTCCAGCCTAATCGGGTTTTTGATGTTAATCGGTATTGTCGTGACGAACGCGATTGTCTTGGTTGAGCGTGTCCAGCAGCAAATCGAAAAAGGACATTCGATT
The DNA here is from genome assembly GCF_014640295.1 of Paenibacillus abyssi. Classification (GTDB taxonomy): domain Bacteria; phylum Bacillota; class Bacilli; order Paenibacillales; family Paenibacillaceae; genus Paenibacillus_D; species Paenibacillus_D abyssi. Next base: position 5,329 of record NZ_BMGR01000023.1, read on the forward strand.
CGCGACGCGTTAATCGAAGCAGGCGGAACGCGCCTGCGTCCGATCTTGATGACTGCGATTGCTACGATCTGCGCGCTGATCCCGCTTGCAATCGGGCTTGGCGGAGGAAGCATCATCTCCAGCGGCCTTGCGGTAGTTGTAATCGGCGGATTAGCGAGCTCGACACTGCTTACGCTGGTCGTTGTTCCTGTTATGTATGAATTATTATATTTCAGACGGTCCCGCAAACAAATGAAGCAGCTCCAGGAAGGCGCTGCGGCAGCGTAGCGACCAGGAGGTTAACGAAGAAGCCCCTATCCGGCCGGATAGGGGCTTCTTAGTTATGTTTAGAAAAATCATGATATGTGTAAGTATAGGTATTAAACTTGAACGGATAGACCTAACCCTTCAGCGATTCGCTGTCCGAATTCCGGATCTGCTTTGTACCAGTGTCCGATTTGACGAAGCTTGATCTCGTCTTTTTCCACCGGCATCATTGCACCGACAATGTTTTGAACGAGGCGGGTGCGCTCGTCTTCGCTCAACAGGCGGTACAAGTCACCAGGCTGCGTGTAATGATCGTGATGATCATAGCCTACGCTGTTTGCTTCACCAGATACCTCGAAAGGGGCCGGTTTGTTCTCCGGTGTTTCTGTTGGTCCGCCGTAGCTGTTCGGCTCGTAGTATACGGAACCACCGCCGTTGTTATCAGCACGCATAGCACCGTCACGCTGATAATTGTTCACTTCAGCTTGTGGCCGGTTGATTGGCAGCGTGTTATGGTTTGCGCCAACGCGGTAACGATGAGCGTCGGAGTATGCGAACAGGCGGCCCTGCAGCATTTTATCCGGAGACGCCTCAATACCAGGAACAAATGAACCAGGTGAGAAGGTGGCTTGTTCAACCTCTGCAAAGTAGTTTTCCGGATTTTTGTTCAGTACCATACGGCCGACTTCAATGAGCGGGTAGTCTTTTTGAGACCAGACCTTCGTTACATCGAACGGATCAAAACGATACGTGTCCGCATCCTCTAACGGCATGATTTGCACATATAATTTCCAAGCCGGGAAGTCACCTTTGTCGATTGCATTGAATAAGTCTTCGATGTGGTAATCCGGGTTTTCACCTGCAAGCTTGGCAGCCAGATCGACATCAAGGTTTTTGATGCCTTGTTCCGTTTTGAAATGGTATTTTACCCATACGCCTTGTCCTTCAGCATTCACCCATTTGAAGGTATGGCTTCCGAAGCCGTGCATATGTCTGAGCGTTGCAGGAATGCCGCGATCGGAGAACAGAATAGTCACTTGATGTAAGGATTCAGGGGATAAGGACCAGAAATCCCATACCGCGTTCGGATTTTTTAAGTGCGTTTGCGGATGGCGTTTTTGTGTATGGATAAAGTCCGGGAATTTGACGGCATCGCGAATGAAGAAGACGGGTGTGTTGTTGCCGACGAGATCATAATTTCCTTCTTCCGTATAAAACTTCACGGCGAAGCCGCGCGGGTCACGCACCGTATCGGCAGAACCAAGCTCACCTGCAACTGTGGAGAAACGGATGAACATCGGCGTGCGCTTGCCTACCTCAGATAAAAAGTTAGCTTTTGTATATTGCGTCAAGTCGTTAGTTACTTCGAAATACCCATGTGCACCGGCACCTTTAGCATGAACAACACGTTCTGGAACACGTTCTCTGTTGAAATGCGCCAATTTCTCTAGAAGGTGAACATCTTGAATTAATGTTGGACCGCGTCCGCCGGCTGTCATGGAGTTCTGATTATCCCCAACCGGAGCGCCCCAACTCGTGGTGAGTTTGTTCTTTTCTGTACTCATAATAGAATCACCTCATTAGATTATTTTGGTACCACTACACATACTATGATAACGCTTCACGGCAATAAATCAATACTTAATTTAGAATAATTATTATTTAGACAAAGATTATGGAGTATCCTAAAAATTGGGATATATGATATTCAATTTCAAAAGTGTTATTCGCACAAAAAAGTACGATTGAATCGATAAAGCTCTTATTTTACCATATGAAATGGTGAATAGATTGCGTTATAGGAGCTGAAGCGATGTCTTACTTTCACGCGTTAGATAGTATGTACCATAAGGTTCAGGGACGGCCGGAGGAGACGCTGCAAGTCATTGCCGACCGGTACATCGGGGAGCATCCCAGGCATGGGCCGGTATTCAGGGCTTTCTGCAAGGAGGGAATCATTCGTAATGACAAGATTCAGTATGTGTTTGATTTCCAGGCGGAATATCAGGAGATCAAGGATTTTCAGTACGTCTATGCATGGGCAAAGCTGTGGAGTGAACAGCAGGCTGAATATCGGTTTAGCGTAAGCTGCTTTGGCCCGACTCGAATCTATATCAACGGGGAACAAGTATTTAAGTCCAGCATTATGGATGATGTATTCCCGCAGCGAACGCAAGTTATTACTGCCGCGATTAATCCGGGGTGGAACCATGTTATCATCCAATTTATGAAGACGCCGACGGGCTGCGGCGGATGTTTCGGAACGGGATCGATGAAGGGAATGCCGCTGCACTTCCTGTCCCCTTCGGTGGAGCGAAGCGGACAGGAGGGTTGGATCTATACGGAGCCTCTGAATGAAGAATTGCTGATGCTGCCGTCTGAGGGACAGACGGAAACCGTTACTGGACTGATCTGGCAGCCCCAATTGGAATGGGATGAGAAAGCGCAGGCAGCCGGACAGCTGACCAGAATATTCGGCACGAAGCCGGAGCAGTCTGCCTTTGCTTGGACGAAGCTTCACAATCGGGTTCCAGGGCAGCGGGGCTTTGAGCTGAAGGGAAGCCATCATGGCGCTCTAGCAATCTATGTTAATAAACAGAAGATTTATGCTTCAGAGCAAGGAGGTCCCTTTAAAACGCAGTTTCTGCTCGCGTTTGGGGAACATGATCTTGTTATTCACTCCATTTGCACGGAAGAGACATGGGGCTTTGAATTGGAGCCTCTCGAACATGGATTATCGCTTGGGCAGCCTGTATCTATTCAAGGGACAGATGATGTGTGGTTATATTTAGGGCCATTCGAAAATACGGAAGAGCCTTTCATTGATCGTTTGTGTACAATGGATACACGATTTGAAAACGGTAAAGGCGGTGTCTACTGGCAGCTGGATGCTCCGGGTATGGTCATCAGGCCCTATCTGGAAAATAAGCTGTTCGGGAAATGGAATTATCCGCTGGGCGTGACGTTGTATGGCCTGCTGCAAACCGGGCTTGAACTCGGCAGTACGAAATATGCTGATTATGTGCTGGATCATATTGAGCTGTGCGCCTCCTATGATCAATACGCGCTATGGGACAAAGAGCAGTATGGCGCTGCGCCGATCAATCAACAGCTGTCCGCCATTGATTCCTTGGATGATTGCGGATCTTTTGGCGCAACCATGCTTCTTGCGATGAATGAACGGGAGCTCAAGGGCGCAAGGGAGGCCGCCGATCGAATAGCTGACTATATTTCCCGCATCCAGGACAGGCTGCCCGACGGAGCCTTATATCGCGCACATGGCAGCACGGATATGATGAAGGATACGATGTGGTGTGACGATCTGTATATGAGTACACCTTTTCTTTGCAGATATTATCAATTAACGGGAGACCGTACTTATTTAGACGATGCGGCCAGACAGTTTCTGCTCTACAAGAAATACTTGTTCATGCCGGAGCATGGCTATATGTCGCATATTTATGATTTCAAATTCGGAAAGCAAACCGGTATCCCTTGGGGACGGGGAAATGGATGGGTGTTATTCTCGCTTACCGAGCTGCTCGCCGTTCTGCCGCAGGAGCATGAGTTAAAAGAGGAGCTGCTGGCATTTTTCCGGGAGTTATGCGAAGGGTATTTGCGATTACAAGGGAAAACCGGGATGTGGTATCAAGTGTTAACGATGCCGGCGTCATATGAAGAGACGTCCTGCACATCCATGTTCATCTATGCCTTCTCCAGAGGCATCCGTTATGGGTGGCTTAAGAAAGCTGAGCTTTATATTGAAGCGGTCCTGAGCGCATGGGAAGGCATGACCCGGATCGCAATTGATAGCCAGGGGAACATTTACGGGGTATGCAGAGGCTCCGGCTATTCGTTCTCCCCGCTGTATTATAAGGATGAGCTGACTTGGAATTTGAACGATACGCATGGCATCGGGATTGTGATGTTAGCCGGAATCGAAGTGATCAAAATGCGGAAATTTCTGCAGCAAGCCGACTCTGACGGTCGGTTGTAGAATGAATTATTTTTGAACTGAAAGGCTTCTTCCATTCTTTAGATGGAGGAAGCCTTTATTCATGGGCTTTTTCCAGAAAAGTCAATTCAGGCAAAAAAGTGCTAACCGCTTTTTCAGCCCATTCAAGAAAGTATAATTGCAGGAAAATAACATGTCCTCTAATCTGAAATCAGCCAGGCTGATCGGCGTCATGACCAATGTGAGAGGCAGGGATGATCGTGGAGGGAAAAGCAGCTCTTAAGCGAAAGAACGGAACAGCCACAAGGCTTAGTGGCTCGCTGAGCTTGTGGAAAAGCTTGAAAAAGGATAAATACTTGTATCTGCTTGCCCTTCCGGGGTTGTTGTATTTTCTGATTTTTAAATATTTACCAATGTGGGGCATTGTCATTGCATTTCAAAATTATTCGCCATTTTTGGGATTTGGGAGCAGCGAGTGGGTCGGACTTAGCCATTTCGTGCGATTTTTCTCGAATCCGGATTTCATGATTTTATTCCGCAACACGATGGCGATCAATCTGCTGAACTTGTGTTTCTTCTTTCCGCTTCCTATTATTCTATCTCTTCTCTTAAATGAGCTGCGGAGTGAGCTGTATAAGCGGACGATTCAATCGATTATTTATTTGCCGCATTTTCTATCCTGGGTCATTATCGTCAGTCTTAGCTTTATCATGCTTTCCCAGTCGGAAGGCATTATTAATTCGTTAATTGCTTACTTTGGTTTTGCTAAGATCGATTTTCTCACAAACCCCAATATTTTCTGGATCATTCTCACGGTGCAATCGATATGGAAGGAGGCCGGGTGGGGGACGATTATTTTCCTGGCGGCGATTGCCGGCGTGAATCCCCAATTGTATGAGGCGTCAAGAATGGACGGAGCAAATCGAATTCAACAGATGCTGCACGTCACGCTGCCGGCGATTCGCAATGTCATTGTCATTTTGCTTATTCTGCGTTTAGGAGACATCATGGAGGTTGGTTTTGAGCAGGTATTCCTGATGTACAATGGAGCGGTATCAAATGTGGCTGAAGTATTCGACACCTATGTGTACCGTGTAGGGATTCAGCAGGGACAGTTCAGCTACAGCACGGCTGCCGGATTATTCAAATCCATTGTAGGTGTGGCCTTAGTGCTGCTGGCAAATAAGCTGGCCAAGAAATTCGGTGAAGAGGGCGTATTTTAGAAGGAGGTGAAGGCTGTGAGATTAAGCTTTGGCGACAAGCTGTTCAACGCGATCAATATTGCGGTCTTGGGCGTGATCGGGTGTGTGACCATCTTTCCGCTTTATTATGTGTTTGTTGTATCGTTTACGGAACCGGCCGAATATCTCCGCAAGACCGTCATCCTGTTTCCGGAGAATTGGTCGCTTGCTTCCTATAAATATTTGCTTTCTACCGAAGCCTTTCCAAAAGCGTTGGGAGTCAGCGCTTTTCTGGCCAGCGTCGGCACGTTGTGCAGCCTGGCGGTTACCTCTTCCTTGGCGTACGCGTTGTCAAGAAAGAGGCTGCGGGGAAGAAGGCTGTTTCTGATTCTGATTTTGTTCACCATTCTATTCAGTCCCGGGATTATCCCCAACTATTTATTAGTTAGAGAGCTGGGATTAATCAACAGCATATGGTCGGTGATTTTTGTTTCTTTATCCAGCGGCTGGTTCGTCATTCTGATGCGCGGCTTCTATGACAGCATCCCCGACGAGCTGGAGGAGGCCGCTGCGATCGACGGCTGCAATGATATAACCGCATGGATCCGCATTGTGCTGCCGCTGTCGCTGCCGGCGCTTGCCGCTTTCGGGCTGTTTTTCGCCGTTGCCTATTGGAACCAATATTTCAATGCGCTGCTCTATCTGAACGACGCTGATAAATGGCCGATTCAAGTGCTGCTGCAAAATATGCTGATCGATGCGTCCAGCAGCAGCCTTGGCGATGTCGATCCGTTGATCCAGCCACCGCCGAGTGAAACGTTGAAAATGGCAGCCGTCGTCATTGCGATTGTACCGATCCTAATGGTCTACCCATTCTTGCAAAAGCATTTTGCCAAAGGCGCTATGGTAGGATCGATCAAGGGGTGATGGAGGATTTCCGAAAGGAAGCCCTATCATATAGATTAAAATGTTGAAGGGGAGGATGAACAATGATGCAAGGGAAATCGGTAAAGCAACAAATGTTGTGGATGCTTGTTCTAATCGTTTCCATTTCTACTGTTTTAGCTGCATGCAGCGGATCCAATCAGACCGCTAATCAGGAAGGAAACACAGGCAGCGGCACGACGAATGATGGAGGAAATGCGCAGCCGGCACCGCAGGATGAGGCGCCTGTGGAAATAACGGTGATGAATCACTTCTTCAGCCCGACCCCGCCTTCAGATGACAATCCCGTGAAACGGGAGATTGAGAAAGCGACAAACACCAAGCTGAACATTCAATGGGTCTCATCGAATAATTATGTCGACAAGTTTAATGTGACGCTGGCCTCCGGTGACATTCCCGATTTAATCCTTGTCAGAGACCCCTTCGATCCTGTATTCAGACAAGCGGCTAATCAGGGCGCATTCTGGGATGTCTCGCCTTATATTCAGGATTATCCGAACTTATCCAGCAAGATTGCGCCGATCGCCTGGGACTTGACGAAAATTGACGGCGCGAATTACGGCGTACCACGTCCGCGCCCATCCGAAGGAGAAGGCTTCTTCATCCTTCGCAAGGATTGGTTGGACAATGTGGGGCTCGAGCCGCCTACGACGTCAGACGAATTATATGAAGTGATGAAGGCGTTCGTGAAGCAGGACCCTGATCAGAACGGCAAGGACGATACGGTAGCGATTGCCGGTCAGGTAAATCCGACGGATATGGGCACCCTGGGACTGTTAGTCAATATTTTCACCGGCGCTACGGGGGAATGGAAAGAACAGGACGGACAGTTGGTTCATGTCGCTACACTGCCTGAAACGCGTGAAGGCTTAGAATATGCGGCTAAAGCCTACAGCGAAGGGTTAATTCCGGTTGATTTTGCTTCGTTGAAGATGACGCAGGTCAAAGAGATGTTTTCAGCAGGCAAAGCCGGCATCCTTGTTGAAAAGTCAGGCGCTCTGCAGGAGTACTATGATGCGCTGGCCCAGGCGAACCCTGAGTTTGACTTCATGAATTTATTGCCGTTAACGAGCATCAACGGTTACAATCCGAAAGGTCCCGGATTTGCCGGAATGAACGCAATTCCGAAATCGGTGCCGGAAGAGAAAATGAAGAAGATACTGGCGATGATGGACAAATGGATGACGGACGAGGTCTTTATATTGCATCAGCGGGGCATTGAGGGCATCCACCACACGTTGAATAATGGCGAGATCGAATTGAACACCGATAAAATGACGGCGGATGCCGTCGGCGATTTCAATCAGATCGTCTATGTCTCGGATCCGTATGCGAGTACGGTAAAAATATCTTTCCCTGAAGAGACGAAGCAGCTCTATGCCCAAATACAGGACGAAAGGGAAAAGACCAGCGTAGCTGACAGCGCGCTTGGACTCTATTCGGAAACGGGAACAACTTACATGCCTGAATTTATGAAAAATCAACAGGATTTAAAAACAAAAATCATTCTAGGTAGAGAGCCGATCACAGCATGGGATGATTTTGTTGCCAAGCTGCAGAATGACCAGAACTTTATCAAAATGTCCGAAGAAATAAATGAGGCCTTTAAAAACCGATAAACTATGCGTAAGGACGATAACCTCCCAAGGAATTTGGGAGGTTATCGTCCGCTGTGGAAAACAATGATAGAATACATAGAGGCAATGCTTTCCGCAAAGGCAGGTGAGTAGGGTGAGATTAACGATGCAGAACATCGTACGGCACATCAACGGGAGGCTCGGGGGCAATTATCGCAAAAGCTTGATTGCGATTCTGCTAATCGCAAGTTTCCCTGGAATTGTAACCGGTTCCATTTTATTTATTGTAAGCAAGCAGCAAATTGAGAATGAGCTGCAGCAGGTTCATCATAATCAATTAAAACAAACAGTCGGAACGATTGACGATCAGTTTTCCTTCCTTGAACGATCGATGGCCCATTGGGCATTCGATCCCCAATTTACCGGCAGTCTCAGAAATCTTGATTTTGCTTATGATTATAAGGAAATCCATGATATTTACCGGACATTGCTCATTATGGAAGGCTCCAATCCGCTGATCGAGAGGGTGGAGCTGTTTTTGAATGAGCCGGGTGGCATTATCTTCACGAAGGATATGTACCGTTCGATCAATAGTCATGAACTCGAAGCGTATGGCCGCTTATTGGAGCATAACCGGTCCTTATTCTGGACGGATTCCTTCATGGAACGCTCAGCGCAGCATCAACAGCAGGCCGCCTCTGTCAGCTTAGTGCATAAGATCCCCGGCATCGGCACCAAGCCGTTCGGAGCGCTGATTATGGTATTAAATAAAAATAATGTTCTGGCGTTAATCGAAACGTTAACCCCTTATAACCAAGGCACGACCTTCCTGTTTAAAGAGGACGGCGGATGGCTGTTTACGACAACCCGGCAAAACGATCCAACGGCTTTAGACCAAGCGATCCTTGCACAGGTGCTGGAAAAGGAGGAGCGGGCGGATACGTTCCTGCTTGGCTGGGAGAAGAATAATTATTCGGTGACCTACGGGAATTTTACACGGATGGGGGCGGCATGGTTTTATGCATCGGCCGCTCCGTTAACAAGCATCACCGCACCGGTGATCTTCATTTCGAAATGGATCATGTATACAAGCACGGCGTTATTCTTGTTCGCTGTCATCCTTTCCTGGTTTGCGTCACGAAGGCTGTACACACCGGTTGATAAGCTGCTGAAAACGATCGGCGGTTCGAAGGATGAATCGCCAGGAAAACCGGTGAGGAATGAATTTGAACTGATCGAATCGCAGTGGAATAATCTGTCCAGGGAAAGCCAGACCCTTCAAACCCGGCTTGACCGGCAATTGCCGCATTTACGGGAGGGCTTTCTGCTGCAGCTTTTGCATGGATATATGTACGCATACTCCGAGAAAGAATTGAGGGACCGGATGGCGCACTTCGGGCGGGAGGTCCATAACCAGCGATACTGCATTGTATTCGTCCAGCTGTTAGGCTTCTCCAAGCTGGGGGGAAGATTCTCTGAAGGAGATGAGGGCTTGATTACCTTCGCGGCCGCGAATATGGTGGAAGAATTAATCCCCAATCGGTCTATTCAAGCGGATGTCATTAATTTTCACGATTTATCGGTAGGCTTGTTGGTTTCCTTGCCCCATCAGATGCCTCGTGAGCAGTTCGATCAAGAGGTGGTCCAGATCAGTGAAGAGATCATCGCTTGTATTGAACGGATTCTTCATATGCAGGCAACGATTTGTATTAGCCGGGCAACTGATGCCATCAAGCAGGTCCCGGTACTGTTCGAGGAAACCAAGCTGGCTTTAAGTTTTCGCAGACTTCATGCCGGCAATCAGATCATCGATATCGATAAGCTGGATGAGTCCGAGAGCAGGTATGCATTCGACTATCCCTTCGATCTGGAGAAGCAGGTGCTTCATGCCATCCGGATCGGCAAGGAGCAGGAAGCGGTGGCGTTCATTAAGGTATTTGTGACGGATTTGTCGCATAAATCAGCGAATGAGGCCATGCTGAAGCAGGGGACGCTGCATCTTCTGGGAAGCGTGCTGCATGTTGTTCTGCAATCGGGTCTAAGCATTCAACAAATCTATGATAGCGCGAATCTGTATGAGCAGCTCTGCCAAATCAGAGAACCGGATGAGATTGTGGAATGGTTCGAATCACGAGTCATTCATCCGTTCATTCGAGATTTCTCCCAAAAACAAAATATGCAGATGAGGCAGATCATTGAGAAAGCGGTCGACCTGCTGCAGAAGCAGTATAAGACGGATATTTCATTGGACTCCTGCGCGGATGCCCTTAAGATGAGCCCGTATGTGTTAAGCAAAACGTTCAAAGAAGTAGTCGGCATTAATTTCATCGATTATTTGACCCATATCCGCTTGGAGAAGGCCAGAGAATTACTGAGAGATACCGATCTAAAAATCAGTGAGGTCGCCGATGAAGTCGGTTATCAGCATAGCTACTTCAACCGGTTGTTCAAAAAACAGGAGGGCGTTACGCCAAGCCGGTACAGGGAGATGAGCCGGACAGGCTGACAGAAATACAGCGAAAAATGTGGTCATCGGGTGCGGGCGGCGGAGGCTGCCATCCGGTGCTTGCGCAAAAAAATGCTGATCGCACAAAAAAGTCCACCCTGACTATGTGCTGAAAACAAAAAAGTGTAATGGTTGGCAAGGCCGGCTTGACGTATATTGGGAGATGAAGAGGAGGGAGATTATGACAAAGGGAAGGGTATGGCCGACAGAATGGAAGCGGATGAAGGATCGGATCACAGATGTGGATATTTGCCAGCTAACGAATTACAAAGCGCATAGCCATCATCTGTACTTTACAGAGAACGGCTGGTATGACAATGGGCAGAAGCTGCTGTTCTTCTCGGATCGGGATAATCGTAGCAATCTGTTTCGGATCGATCTGCTGACTGGGGAAATTTTGCAGCTGACGGATTTGCCGCCGGGCGCAGCCGATAATTTGTCAGCTTGTCTTCATCCGGCGGAACCGATCGCATATTACAGGACAGGGAATCAAGTGGTGGAGCTCCATTTGGAGAACTTGGAGGAGAGGCTGCTGTTCAGCGGACCGGACCAATGGATACTCGGAAATCTGAATTGCTCAGCAGACGGAAAATATGTGATTACGAGCCAAAGGGAAGACCTGTCACACCGTTTTCTCATCGATCTGGGCAATGGTTACATCGGCCATCAGGAGTTAATGGAGGCGAGGCCCAAAAGTGCGATACTTCGTATTCCCGTCGCCGGCGGGGAAGCGGAAGCTGTATTCGAAGACGATTGTTTTATTACGCATATCAATGCCTCGCCGACGATCCCGAATCTCATCACCTTCTGCCATGAAGGACCGTGGCATTTAGTGGATCAGCGCATTTGGGGCCTTAACCTGGATTCGGGCGAGACTTGGAAGATACGTCCGCGCAAGGAGCCGCAAGAAAAGGTCGGGCATGAATATTGGTACCCGGATGGCGAGACGATCGGATACCATGGTTTCAGAGAGAATGGAGCCGGATTTTTCGGCAAGATCAAATATGACAATACCGAGCTGGAGGAAACCGAATTTTCCTTTGTCAATTGGCATGCATACTCGCACGGCTTCGAAAAGATTGTCGTCGACGGCAGAGCACCGATTGATGTGTTGGTTGTATGGGAGCAAGTGGGGGATGCCTTCTCAGCGCCAAAGGTGCTGTGCGAGCATCGCTGCAGCTTTCATTCGCAGAAGGTGCATGCCCATCCCAGATTCAGCCCTGACGGCAGCAAGCTGTTGTTCACCAGCGATAAGAACGGGTACGGCAATTTGTACCTTGTCGATGTTCCGGCCAGCTTTGCGTTGTTACCTGATTTCGAGGTTAAAGGGAGGGAATGAATGTGTTTCATATCGAGGCATTTCAAAATCCGGCACCTTCTTACGGTATCCATCCTTTCTGGTTCTGGAACGGGGAGATGGAGGACCGGCAGATTATTCATCAGATTCATGAGATGGCGGATAAGGGAGTCGGCGGTTTCTTTATTTGTCCAAGACAGGGGCTGATGGTTCCTTACTTGTCCGATGCCTGGTTCCGAAAGGTCAAGCTTGCGGTCGAAACGGCAGCATCGCGGCAGATGGAGGTGTGGCTGTATGATGAGTACCCTTATCCGAGCGGGATCGCCGGCGGCGAGGTGACATTAGCCCATCCGGAGGCAAAGCATTATACGTTAGTTCACCGAATGGAAAAAATTAGGGGCGGGCAGACGAGCACGCTTGAGCTGCCCTGGGCCAGGCTGCTATCTGCGAAGGCCGTGCCGGTTCATATGGAGACAGGGGAGCGGGCATGGGACCAGGCGCTCGATATCAGCGCTAATGTAGGGAACCATCAGGCAGAGCGGATCTTTCAGAAGGCAGGGCTAACCGCTTATAATAAGAAGCGTTTTTTCACTTACAAAACCGTGAAAAAATTGCACTGGACAGCTCCGGAAGGGGAGTGGGAAATTCATTGCTTCCTGGAAGAGGAGATCGAGGATTTCAAGTATTACGGCACGTTTGTTGATCCGTGCAATGAAGAAGCGATGAAGACCTTTATTGCTCTTACGCATGAGCGGTATGCGTTGTCGATCGGCGAGCATTTTGGCAGCACGGTAAAAGGGGTGTTCACTGATGAGATCGGGCTGTTAGGCAAGGTTCCTTGGTCACCGCAAATTCCGGCTTATTTTAAAGAGCGCAACGGATACGATCTGCAGGATCATTTGCATGCTTTACTATATCAAGATAGTGAGCATTCAGCTAAAGTTCGATATGACTATTACCAGACTGTGCATCTCCTCCTTAGAACCGCCTATCATAAGCAGGTACATGATTGGTGTGAGAAATACGGGCTGCGGTATGTGGCCGAAGTGCCTTCTGTACGGATGACTACGCAATTATACAGCCATGTCCCTGGCGGGGACAGCGGGCATGAGAAGCTGGGGCGTTCTCTGGACTGGATTCTCGATCGCTATGGGCTTAGTCTGAGGTACAACCCGAAAATGATCAGCTCGCTGGGCAATCAGCTCGCTAGGGAGCGGGTGCTGATCGAATGCTTTCACAGCGTCGGCTGGTCGATGACATTGCAGGATGCCAAATGGATGATCGACCGGTTGGCGGCGATGGGAACGAATTTCTTTAATTTCCATGCTTTCTTTTATACACTGGACGGGTTGACTAAGCATGATGCCCCGCCTTCACAATTTTTACAGAATCCGTATTGGAAGCATTTTAACCGATTAGCTGATTATGTGAAGCGTATCAGTTATGTCATGAGCAGCGGCTGCCCGGTTCGCTCCATTGCCGTCGTTGATCCGACGACCACATTCTGGACACATATGGGCAACCCTCTTCATGAATTCCAGTATGGCGGTCAGGACGAGGAAGAAAAGCAAAGGCTGGAGCGCCTGAAGCGTCACTGGCTATCGATATGTAAAGCATTAACACAACACCGGAAGGATTTCGACCATCTTGATCCTGAGCTGTTATGCGAAGCTGAGATTGCGGACGGTGTGATCCGCGTCGGACGTGCTGCGTATACGGTGCTTGTCCTGCCGCCGCTAAGCAATCTTGAATCCGGAGCTTGGGAGAAGATCAAAGCGTTCCTGGATCAGGGCGGGACGGTGATCGCCAATGGCCTTCTTCCGTATGAATCGCTTGACGGCACCATTCAGGTGGAGAAGGAGATGCTGGAGGCCTTTGGGCTGGATCGTCCGACGGGCCCGGATTATTGGGGAGATTCCCAACATACAGGAGCTGCGGGGCTGGTGAAGGGGACAAAGGAAGCCTACTTTATCGGAAGTGATCATACGGGTGAACTGATGTCCTTGCTGGATTCGCTGCTTCCCGCGCAGGTTAAGCTGGAGACGGACGGCAAAACGCCGTTTCTCATGCAGGAGCGCCGCCTTGAGGATGATTCGAGGCTTGTGTTCATCAGCAATCAGGAAGGAGACGAGCATCAAACCTTCCTTGATTTGGGGCAGCATAAACAACCTATTGAGGCGCTTCGCTTAAATCTGGAAACAGGTGAATCTGAGGCTGTGACTGTGGATCGGACGGAGAAGAGATGGCGGATCCCGCTGTATTTCGCTGCGTATGCATCGTATCTTATTCATATCAAAGAAGCAGCTGCTGCAGATACAGATGCTCAACTGGAAGGGAACGCTTGGGTGTGGAAATTAAATGCGAAGGAAGCGTGGGACATCCAGCCCGAACAGGATAATGTGATTCGCTTTGATACTTTCGAGCTTCGGCTCAATACCGGGAATGCTTGGAACGAGAGAGGCACACAGGTCCAGGTGAAAACCTTCATCGATCAATGTGAGGATATCGCCGGAGTGCAAGAGCTGTCACTGCAGTTCAAGCAGCTGTTCGGTACGCCTATGAAAATGCAAAACGCGTATCCAATGCGTGTTCAGTACACAGCTGAGTTCAATGTCGAGAAGCTGCCTCAGATTTGTTATTTGCTTAAGGATTGTAGTGCGATTGCCGGGGACTATGTAATTATGATCAACGGCCATCCGGTAACGGAAGCCCATTTCCAGCCGAAGCTGGTCTATGATTATAAGAATCAAGGTGCAGACATTCAGGCCTTTATTCGGGAAGGCAGCAATATACTTACGGTAGAAGTCACTGTAGAACACGATTGCGACGGCTTGGTCGACGCGCTGTATATTTGCGGGGATTTCGGGGTTCACTTTACGGACGGATCCTCTCCTGTGCTAGGTGCTGCGCCGAAGCTTGCCGAGTTACATGCGGGCCCGTATCAAGGCTACGTTTACTATGCAGGAACATTAACATTCAAGCGGAAGGTAACACTGGCCATGATTCCGGTATCGCGTGAATTTGTGGTTCGTTTCACGGATTGGGATGCTGATTTCCACGATTGCGCTGAAGTATTCGTAAACGGCCATTCCCTAGGCGTTCAGCCCTGGACCCCTTATGAATGGAAAGGAAGCTCTTCGCTTTTGGCAGAAGGCGAGAATATAATCGAAGTTAAGGTAACGAACACATTGATCGGCATGTTGGAAGGAAAGTACTTTGATTATGAATCGCATTCGTTGGAAGAGGTATGTAAATGATGGAAGGGAGGACCGACAAGCTCAACCGTCAGGGATATGATGTTATCCCTGACGGTTTTTCATTATTCGTGAACGGATCTCCCCCGACCAAATACAGCGTCTGCCGTTACCGCTTACAGCTCCGGAATATGAACCTCAACTTCCCGTCCGAGAGCGGACGAGCGAAGCACGCCATCGATGATGGCTTGGTTGATCAATATTTGCTCACCCGGGATGGGTGCTGGTTTTCCCTCTTGGATGGCCACGACAAAGTCTCTTACTTTTTCGTAGAAGATATCCACATTATGCGATTTGACCGGTATGATCGTATCCGTATGATGCCCGAGCAGATCTCTGAATAAATGTATGGAGCCGATTCCACCGTCCCATACGCCGCTCCAAGGCCCGATTCCGGTAGCGGTCAGCTTGAGCCCTGCGTCTGTACCGAGGAAAATCGTAGGCCCAAGCGAATCCATATGCATCGCCCATGAGATTTTGAAGTTGAGCACGCGGTTTCCTTCGAGCCGCACGAGGGCTACGCCGAAATCCTCCACCTCAAACTTATCCGCTTCTGAGTGATAGATAGGATTCGTGCCAAAATGATTCGATGTAAACGCGGATACAGACAGTGGTTTTGGATAATTCAGAGCATGAAGAGCCAAATCAAGCGAGTAACATCCGATATCCGCCATCGCTCCGGCACCAGCCAGCTCCTTGTTAATGAAAGTGCCGCCCGGCATGCCGCGCCTGCGGCCGCCGCCAGTCTGCACATAATAGATATTCCCTAACTGGCCGGACCTGATAATATCCCGTACGGCTTGCATGTTCGGGTCATAACGCGGCTGAAATCCGACGGTCAACAGCCTGCCCGTTCGTTTTGCAGCCTGTACCATCTCGATTCCCTGTTCCAGAGTAACTGCCAGCGGTTTTTCCACTAAGACATGCTTTCCGGCTTCCAATGCGTCGATCCCTGTCCGATGATGGGCTACGTTAGGGGTACAAATACTCACGCCGTCAAGATCCAACTCAACCAAATTGAGATGATTATCGAAGGCCCGGGCTTCCGGGAGCTCGTGCTGCTTCACGAAAGATTCCGCTCTGCCGGGAACGACGTCAGCCACCGCTACAACTTCTACATCGGGCATTTTCTTATAAGCCCGGACATGCATGCCCGCAATGCCGCCGCTTCCAATAATTCCGATTCTGATCATAGGCTTTTCGTCCCTCTCCCTTATTTAAAGTATTTCTCAAGATGTTCTTTTGCCTTGATGATACCTTGCCGTTCCGCCTCCAGGGAACCCCAGTAGCGGTGATCCTCAAGCTCAATACTGATCGGGCCCTCATAACCTAGACGATCCAAACGAACGGCGATTTTTCCCCAGTCAGCCTCGCCGTATCCAGGTATCGTGTACCGCCATGAGCCTTCTGAAAAATCATACTTCGGACCGAATGCAGCCGCGAGGTGACCGCATTCGTACATTTCGTCGCGAAGTATCTCCGTATCCTTCCCATGGCAATAGCTCACTCGCTCTCCGAATTCGCTTAGAAACCGAAGATAATCTATCCCCTGACGAATCAAATGGGAAGGATCGTAATTTAATGCGAAGTGGCGCGAAGGAATTTCATTGAACATCGCGCGCAGCATTTCCGGTGTGCAGCCGATCGTTGGATAATAGGGGGCGGGACCCGGCCATCCTTCCAATACGATAAATATCCCTTGCTGCTCGGCGTGCTTTACGATATCGGGAAATGTTTCTTTCCAGATGCCGAAGCTTTTTTCTCTGGAGAGTGTCAGATCCTCGGGTACCAAGCACATAAATACTGTTTTTCCGCCCAGTGCGGCAATATCGGAAAATTGTGTCATTACTGTCTTTACCGCATCACCGCGCTTATTCTCGTCCATGCTTAACAGCTTCGTTTGGCCTACTGAACCGATTGCGTCGATCGATCCGACCTGCAGTGAGTGGGATTCCAGAGTTTCCTTTATTTCGCTATTATAGTAAGGCACATCGATTACGTCCAAGCCTGCCTCCGCAGCCCAAGCCGCCACCCTATCTATTCCTTCTGCACCGATTTTCGGCGAAATACGCATTCCGATTTGAAAAGTCACCGTGTGTTCCTCCTAATCTATTATTGCTGTTATAGTTTTGGTTCGTAGCCTGCAGATTTGTAAATTCGCTCCGTCAGCTTGACCACTTCCTTGGCGAATGTACCCGGTACGGCCACAGCCTGCCGGCCAAGCACGGCATCGATAAAGCTGCGGTCCGTATCGGTAATGGCTGTTGGAAGGACAGGCTGTTCATCCATTTTCCCGAGGCGGCGAATGGTGATTCGCCCATTATCATAGAAAATGCCGCCTTCTTCTCCGCAGAACACATAGGTTTCGTGCCAGCAGGGAGAGTAACCGACAATATTCAAGCCGGCCACGACACCTCCTGAAAACTCGATGGACGTAAAGGAATCAATCTCTACGGGTGAGCCGTGTGTTAAGAGATGTGAGTTTACGCTGATTGGCGTAAGGCCTGTGGTCCACAGCAGGACGTCGACGATATGACTGCCGGAATCCATTAACATGCCGCCGCCGGATAATGCGGGATTCTGGCGCCAGCTTCCTTCCGTAAGCTGCCTCCATTCCTGATACAGGGAAGCGGTCACGGACGTTAGCCTTCCGATCGCACCGCTATCAATGGCGTCCTTGATAAACAGAAATTCCGGCTGGAAATGTCGCTGATAAGATACCTGCAGCACCTTTCCATGCTGCTTGGCGGCTTCGATGAGCTCTTCGGCCTCGGTTTCCGAGGTCGCCATCGGTTTTTCGATCAGCACATGGCATCCGTGACGAAGCGCATCCATGGCCTGTTGAAAGTGCAGTGTGTGGGGCGTGCAGATCAGTACCGCATCTAACTGCATTTCAGCCAGCATTTGTCTGTAATCGGAATACCGTGTAACTGTCTGAAGACCATGCTGTGTTATCATCGCAGCGCAGCTTTCTTCGTTTACATCGGCTAATGCAGCGATATCCGCTTCTTCGCATTGCAATAATTGCCGAATATGAACGTGAGCCATCCCGCCTGTACCAATGATGCCGATTCGTACCTTTTCCATGGAAGCCACCTCTCTCAGACAATTTACCCCTTAATTCCAGTGAACGTAATGCCTTGGATGAACGTTTTCTGGAGGAAGAAGAACAAAATAATGACAGGAAGCGTCATCATCGTGGACACTGCCATCATGAGTCCCCATTCGGAGCCACGCTGGCTCTGGAACTGCTGCAGCCCGAGCGACAGCGTATAAGAGGATTCATTAGTTAAGTATAGTAACGGCCCGATGAAATCAGTCCAGCTTGCCATGAATTGAAATAATCCGACTGCAAGCACTGCGGGCCTAGCAAGCGGCAGCATAATCTGTGCATAAATTCGGAATTCACCGGCTCCATCAATACGTGCGGCATCCATTAAGCTGTCCGGCAGCCCCATGAAAAACTGGCGCAGCAGGAAGATGAAGAAGGGGACCCCGAGAAAGGCGGGCACGATGAGCGGCAGCGGCGTTCCGATCCATCCGAGCTTGTTGAACAGCAGGAAGAGCGGAATCATCGTAACTTGTCCGGGAATCATCATGACGGCGATCGTAGTGATGAATAACCCGTTACGCCCCCGCCATCTCAGCTTTGCGAAGCTATAGGCAACAATCGGACAAGCTAGAATAACGCCAAGGGTACTCATAAACGTTATGATCACGGTATTATTCAGGTACGTAAAAAACGGGATATAGCTCATGGCATCGACGTAATTGCTCCACATGACCGGACTTGGGATCCACTCTGGCGGAAAGGAATAAATCTGCTCCCGGGGCTTCAAGGAAGTCGACAGCATCCAGATGAAGGGTACGATAAAGAATAGCGAAGCGGCGATCAGACAAACATGGGCCAGCGCTTTACGGACGTTCATACATTCCACCTCCTATTTTCCTTGATAGTGAACCCATCGTTTGGACGACCAGAAAATAATGGCCGTCAGCACCATAATGATGACAAACAAAATCCACGCCATGGCGGAGGCATAACCCATCTTGAAAAACTTAAACCCGTTGTCATAGAGATACATAACGTAGAAGGTCATGGAGTTGGCCGGTGAACCTTGGCCTTTCGTTAATGCGTATGGGAGCGTAAATTGCTGGAACGCGCCGATAACACCCATGACGAGATTGAAAAAAATGACCGGCGTAAGCAGCGGCAGCGTAATAGTGCGGATCTTCTGAAACCAGTTGGCCCCGTCTACATCAGATGCGTCATAGTAATCCTGCGGGATGTCTGCAAGACCTGCCAAGTAGATGACGATCGCCTGCCCAATCCCCCAAAGCGACATAAAAACAAGGGAAGGCTTAGACCATGTTTCGCTGCCGAGCCAGGCGGGGCCTTCGATTCCGATGGAATGGAGCATGCCGTTGACAAGGCCGAAGCCCGGATTAAGCAGCCACATCCAAAGCACGGCCAAAGCGATATGGGGGACGAGCGTCGGCAAAAAGAAGACGGTTCTGTAGACGGCCATTCCTTTTACTTTAATGTTCAAAACCATAGCCAGAGCAATACCGAAAATAATGCTTAGCGGCACAAAAAATACCGCAAAATACACGGTGTTATAGATCGATTTCCAAAACAGATCGTCGTTCATCAAATCCTTATAGTTTTGCAGTCCGACGAAATTACCTGGTTGCAGGATGCTGTAGGAAGTAAAGCTAAAGTAGACGGAAGAGAGCAGGGGGAATGCATAAAACAGCATCAGGCCGAGTATCCACGGAGAAGCGAACAGCAAGCCGTAATAATTGCTCTTTTCCTTGTTCTTCTTTAAAGTCGGGGTAGATTCTGTTGGTTGCATGAAACGTCACTTCCCTTCCTGAAAAATGGGGGAGATCGATGTCCTCCCCCAATTTCTCTCTATTCTTTAGCCAGCTCGTTATTTACTTTTTGCGTGACCTGATCCAGAATTTCTTGCGGCGTTCCATTGCCCCGGGTGGCATTCTCAACAGCACCGGCCAGCTCATTCCAGTAAAGGGAACCTTGTGTCATCACCGGGCGGTTGTTGGATACTGGCAGGATATCAACAAACTGCTTCAAGATCGGATCTTCTTTAAACCCTAACTCCTCATTGACTGAATCGATGACGGAGAAGTCTTTGGAGATGTCGCTGAATATTTTTTGTCCATTCGCAGAGCCGAAGTATTTCAAGAACTCCCATGCAGCCTCTTTATTCTTCGCCCCCTTCGGAATTACGACCGACCAGCCGCCGGACCAAGTTGTGTGATCCGTACCCGTTGGCGTCGGCATTGGGAACACTCCGTAATTCAAGTCAGGCATAAATTTCTCGATGGCGGAAACTTCCCAAGGACCGCTAACCTTCATACTAAGCTGCCCGGATAAGAAGGGATCCATTGCACCTGTTCCTTGTGAATCCGTAAAGGCGGCAATATCTTCAACATTGTATTTCTGTGCAAAATCCGCGATCCATTGAAGCGCTTCCACATTTTTCGGATCGTTAGCAGTCGCTTGATTCGTTTCAGGGTCGTAGAAATCACCGCCGAACGCCCAGCCCCAGCCGTACAACCAGCCTTGTCCGTACCAAGGAATGAAACCGATCCGCTCAAAGCGCTTGCCGTCTTTTTTCGTCAGCTGCTCTGCCGCAGCTTCCAGCTCGGCGATCGTGCTCGGAGGGTTGTTCGGATCCAAGCCTGCTTCCGTAAAATGATCGATGTTATAATACACCAGCCTTGAATCGGTCGTTGTAGGAACCGCATATAGTTTGCCTTGGTAGGAGGACTCATTCCATGCGAATGGATAATACATATCCTGATTAATTCCGTCCGCTGCGGCGAATTCCGTTAATTCTTCAAGCGAGCCTTGGGCAGCCCAGGCCCCAACCTCGAACCGGTCGAAGTAAGCGACGTCCGGAGGATTTCCGCCTGCAATCGCGGCCAGCAGCTTTTCATTTTGTCCTTCCCCTTGGTTCGCAATATAAGTGGGTTCAATATTGATATCAGGATGTTTCGCTTCAAAATCGGCAATAACCGCTTCTACTGCCTCCGCAGTCACGTCTGTCATCGCATGCCAGAATGTAATGGTCGTTTTACCTGATGCATCCGTCGATCCGCCCGATTGCTGTGAATTGGAGCAGCCCGCAAATACAATCGCAACAGATAAAATTACTGCCAATAGTGTTACCGACATTTTCTTTGCATTCATAACAGTACCCCTCTCAAATTGGTAGGTTCAAACCATCGAGCGGATTCTCGGTGTGTATTTACAACACCTCCTTGTTAGCGTTTACAAAAAACATATTAACATGTAAAAATGATATACTTAATATATTATGCATAATAACAAAACATACCAACTTTGGTCAATTCCTTTTTTGAATTTTACAAAAAAAATGCAACCTTAGGGATGGCTTCCCTAGGTTGCATCAATCTTTTTCGTGGATTGTCCGTCTACCAATTCAAACGCGATAAACGTGTTTTGCGGTACGATATTACCGCGCAGCTGTTCTAACAGCAGCTCTATCGCTTTCTTTCCGATCCCATTTTCATTCTGTCTAATGTGGGTGTATAAAGGCTTGCCCGCGCAGGTGGGGGGAGAATCGAAACAGATGACGGAATAGTCGTCAGGGATCGATTTTTCGATGTCCTCCAGTGCGTATTTTAATACGGCAGCAAGCACATACTCACTTACGACGAAGGCAGTGACATCCGGATGGCGAACGATAAAATCCTGGATGGAACGCATGCTGCCCTCGAGATTGTGCTCTGAAATATTCGTCAGAAACAGCCTTGGGTCCAGTTGGAGAGCTTGCTGCGAATAGGCCATCTGATAACCTTCTATACGCTCCTCAATTGCGCTGGTGCCTTCGGGAGGGCGCGATATAAATCCGATTCTCTCGTGACCGAGCGACCACAGATGCTTCGCGGCTTCCAATGTCGCGAGCCGGTTGTCCGTGCTGACCGAGCTGGCAGGTATGCCTTTTAAGTGCCGGTCGACAAGCACAAGCGGATAATTTTTTATGACGAGCTCCAATATTTTTTGATTATAGTGTCTGCCGCTGATGGGAAACACAATTAAACCGTCTACATCCAGATCCATTAGGTCAGTGATTGCTTGTTCTTCTAATGTGCTGCTCCCGTAGGAAAGCTTAATGATCAAGTGGGAACGATTGTTATTACAGGCTCCTTCAATCGCTCGTACGATCCCGGTTCCGTAACTATCTCCGAAATCCGGGATAATGAGCCCGATCAAATAGGTTTCCTTCCGTATGTCCGGCTCCGTATTTCTTATGACCGGTTCAAGTCTTGAATGCGCGATAAAAGAGCCTTTCCCCTGAATTCGTTCAATGACCTGCTCCTGGGAGAGGAGATCCAGCGCCTTCTTCGAAGTGATTCGGCTTACCTGGAAATTATATGCCAGCTCTTTCTCCGAGGGCACTCGATCACCCGGCGCCAACACGCCGCTTTTTACTTGGCCGATAATATAATCGTAGATTTGTTTGTACAAAGGGGGAGAAGCATTCATATATTCGTACCACCTACAATCCCTCAAGTTGATATATACAATATATCAACTAGGGGTGCGTTTGTAAAACAAATCCTTTCTCTTAAGCCGGGCACAGCAAATTAATGAACTTAGTTAAGCAATTTAAGCTTGGTTTGCAATTCATCGATTTTTAGTTTTGATATATGTGCATATTTGTTTGTGTTCAAAAAGTAGGCAAGGTAAGTTTGATTATTTGCTTTGATATGAGATATTTTGGTCAAGTTGAGGATATAAGAGCGATGCGACATGAAAAAGATAGATTTGGGCAGCTGATTCATAATGCTGCCGATGGTCTCATTCGTTGTGTACGTATGGTCTGCCGTATAGATATGGCACTTCTTGCCTACCTTTTCGATAAATAGTATATCGAGCTGCGGGATGTAATAATAATCGTTATTATCTTTTATAAATAGTCGCTGTCCGGGGTATGGATTCGATTTTTCCTGTAAGGCGGCATATTTTCTCGTTTTTTTTACTTTTTCCAATGCGGCATACAGCCTTGTTTTCTCGATTGGCTTTACCAAATAGTCTAGTGCGCTAAGCTCAAAGGCTTGGACAGCGTATTCATTATAGCTGGTAATAAAGATAAAAATAAGATCACTTTTGATTCTCAGACATGATTGGATCGCATCCACACCGTTAAGCTTTGGCATATTAATATCCAGCAAGATGACATCCGGATTTGTTCTCATGACGGAATCGATCAATTCTTCGCCATTAACACAACGATCTACGATAGAAAAGTCGGGGAGTTGTTCGATATAAAACTGCAATATATCCAATGAATCTTCGTTATCGTCGACAATGACAATCCGAGCTTTATCCATATGCACGCTTCCCCTTTTGTTGTGAAGTCTAAAGTGTATTTCGGGAGAGAGGCAGCGTAAACCAAAAACTGCTTCCTACATTAGGTTTGCTTGTGACCCCGATCGAGCCTCCCATCATCGTTACAAAACTTTTAACCAAAGTTAACCCGATTCCGGTGCCTTCAATATTGTGGAAGGGGTCATAAATGCGATAAAAAGGATAGAAAATTTGATTCAGCTTGTCTTTTGGTATACCGATACCCGTATCTTCGATAAACAAGGTCATATAATCTGGATTGAGTTGGCTCCTTAAAAGTACCTCTCCGCCGGGTTTGTTATACTTAATTGCATTTGTCAGCAAATTAATAAAGATTTGTTTGATTCTTGTCACGTCGCCTTCGATGATCATATCCTTTGCAATCTCGATCTGATTCGAAATCGACACGCCCTTCTGTTCACTTAAAGGCTGGAGCAGCCGTATCGATTCCTCCACGACATCGGGTAAATAAATATTTTCCAAATGCAGACTCATTTTTCCGGATTCAATCTGTGAGTAGTCAAGAATTTCATTGATTAAATTAATCAAATGACGGCCGGATTTTAAGATTCTGAACGTTCGTTCTTTCTGGATTTCATTTAATCTGTTTTTGTCATCGTCCAGCATAATTTGGGAAAATCCAAGAATCGAGTTTAAAGGAGTACGAAGCTCATGGCTCATACGTGATAAAAATTCAGATTTCGCTTTGCTCGCATTCTCTGCCTGTACCTTGGCTTCAATTAATGCCTTTGCTACTTTTTTCTTCGATGTAATATCCCTAAAGATAATGAGATGGTTCCCCGGAGCAATGTTTTCTGTTGCAGAATATTCGATGCATTTTTCTGTTCCATCTTTTAATTTAAACGTGAGTTCACGGTCTGTTCTTCCTAATTTTACGATATGAAAGAATTCATCTAATTTTTTTGAGATCAACTCTTCCCTTTTCATGCCCAATGTGTCGCAGGCTGAGGAGTTGGCATTCACGATGTCGCCATCCGTATTGATCAATACGACACCATCAAGGGCGCCATGGAAGATATCTTTAAATTTCTTTTCACTTTTCTGCAATTCCACGATGTTCTCGGAAAGCTTGGCATTCGTATTTTTAAGCTCAGCGATGAGTAACGTCCTCTCCAATGCCATAGCGACCTGGCTGCAGATTCGCTCCATTAATTCTAATTCCTCTGCGGTGAAGTTCGCCCGTTTCGATGAGCCGAAGGATAATGTGCCGATCAATCTTCCGTAAGAGATTAACGGATGGCAGGCGTAAGCTTTTATGCCGAACCCTTGAACGAGATCAACGCGCGGATCGACCGAATCTTGTATTTGTTCATAAATCACTTTGTTACCTATTAAGGCCGCATACCCGCAAACCGCCTCGCCGAATTCCAACCATTCTATTTCTTTGGCGGTTTCATCGGAAATACCCGAATAGTTCATCAGCCGCAGCTTTTCGTTATCTTTATCGTAAATATAATTAAAATACACATCGAGGTCCAAATAATCGGATAAATCATTAAATAAAGAATCCAATATTTTTTTCGGTTCATCATGCAGTAAAAGATGATTCGCTGCTTCCGCAAGCAGGACTAATTTGGAATGGTTTTCTTTAATCTTGAGTTCAACCTCTTTCTGAGCGGTTAGATCACGAAATATGGCGCAGATTCCATCTTTGTGAGGGTAGAGGTTAACATCAATCCATTTGGAGTTGGGCTGTGAAAAGGAAGCTTCAAAATGCGTCGTTATGCTGGATTGCTGAACGGCTGTAAGTTCTTTACGGAACACAACCATTAACCCTTCAGGAAGAGCGCCCAAGAGTTCTTTTCCAATGATATCCTCATCCGTTTCAAGCAAATTTCTGGCTGTGGCATTGGCATATATAATGTGAGATGAATGATCCAGAAGAAATAAACCCTCCGAGATACTTTCCAAAAAACTAAAATCGATGATCCCATTTTTTAGTGTATACATCTAATTTCCCTCTTTATAAAAGAAAATAACCATCTAATCAAATGATACACAAAATTGAAGGAGAATTCTTATTGTAAATTATTTATCTATTGGTTAATAAATGAATTATATAAAATACTGTAAATTTAAAGTAAATTCTAAGTATATACGATAATACGGGGAATGGAAGAGGCTTATTGCGAAATGTTAATTATTAGGATTGAATGGATGAAATTCGGACATGAGATGAAACAAAAAGGTTATAAACTGCCGTTGGATACGGTTCATGATAACTAGGCTTGAAATGTCTTCAAATGACCTGTTAAACCTCTTAAGTGAATAATAACAGGCTTGAAATAATGAAAACCGTTCTTGAAATTATGTGACATGATTCGACAAGTCGGGAGAGAAAGGTGTACGATAACAATGAGTACGAATCTTCTTTTAAATAAACGAATAAGGGCAAACCTTACGAAAGCAAGGGACGCAAAGCTATGGACCTACGGAAGCCCATCTATGGTCGCCAGGCTGCTGAAATCAGGAGACTAAACATCAGCCTTTTGGTTGATGTTTTTTGTGGTTGTTGCATCGACAACATTGAGAAGTGATTTTCTGACGGGGTGGATACCGGGATGGAACAAATAACGGAATATGAATTGACGCTTCTGATCAAGCAATTAAACCTTGACGAACTCGAAACAGATCCAGCAGAAGAACAAATAAACGTAACAATAGATAGCAATATAGACGGTGCTTCATTAAAGCAGAACGGCTGGATTCAGGTTGCTGATCATACGATTGTCGTTCAGGACCCGAATGACGGCGGAAAGCCGCCTGTTATTAGTTCGTTAGCTCCTGTGAAACTAAAAATTAACGATATTGAAATTTTGACCGAAGCTGCGGTCACATCAACCGATCGAATCGAATGGGAAATTGTTGAGAAAAACTTGTTCGAGATCTCGGTCTCCGAAGACAAATTATTTGCTTACTTCCAGCTTATATCGAAAGAGCGGTATGCTTGGCGGTTAATTGATGTCGAGCCAGTTCCCATGATTATCATTATGGCTGAAGAGGATCGGGACATTGTCCTCCAGACCTTACATTTGAGCGATGTTGTTATGAAGCTTGAGCAGAAGCTGATTCGATCGAATCTTGATATCCCTTCGATTCAACAGGAATTAATGAATCCTACATATAAGTCAGTACTGGTCGCAGAAGGAAAGCCGGCGGCTCCAGGTCAAGACGCGCAGCTGGATATTTATTTTTCCGAGCAAGTGGAAAGCCATTTTTCAGAATTGGGCGGATCGGTCGATTTCCGCAATCATCTGCACATTCCTTCTGTCAAAAGCGGCGATCTTATCGCGAAGAAAACGCCTATGGTCGATGGCATTCCGGGATATGACGTATTTGGAAATGTCATTATTCCGGCGCCGCCCAAAGATATCATCATTGTGACTAAATCCAATGTTGAAATGACGCCGGATGGTGAGATATTTGCGAGAAAAGAAGGAAGGCCCAGACTGACAGGCGGAAAAATCAAAACATTGGATATTTCCACATCTTATATCGTTTCCGGAGATGTGGACATCGAGACGGGAAATATCGTTTTCTCGGGAGACGTCACGGTATATGGAAACGTTACCGATAATATGATTGTTGAGTCATTAGGCAATGTATATGTAATCGGAGGCGTCTATAATTCGACGATTACGGCGACAGGAAGTATTCATGTGAAAGGCAATGTGATTGGAAGCAAGCTATACTCCGGGTATTTCGGGGTGATGTTCAACCGGCTGTATCATACTTCGAAACACTTAAGCGAGAAAATAGAGAAGCTATTGGCTGCTTCCAAGATGCTGGGCGAGGCTCTGGAATCCCAAAAGCAAACGATTCGGTATGGCCAAATTGTTTTAATACTGATGGAGAATAAATTTAAAGACATTTCGGTAACGATTAGAGATCTTCTCTATGTCATCACAAACATACAGCATCTAAAAAAAGAAGCGAATCAAAAGCTGAAGGAAATGTGCGAGATTTTCTTTCAACCGGTAACATTGCTGGAAATGGCAACGTACAGCTTTGTCCAGAGCTTTCTCGTACTGCTCAAGGATACCCATCAAGAAATCGCAAGCATGCAGGAAGAAAACGTACATATCAGCATTAACCAATGCCAGAATAGTGAGTTGAAAAGTAATGGCGATATCTTGATCCATCGCGAAGGGGTGCTGCTTAGCGATTTGTTCTCGACGGGGAACATTATCTTCAAGCATGAATCTTCCGTCTGCAGGGGCTCACAGCTGGATGCTGAAGGCAGTATATCAGCGAAGATTGTTGGCGGGCAAACAGGCGTGAATACGATCCTTCGAGCGAGAAAACAGGTAGCCGTTAAGCAAATGTACACAGGAAAAGTTTGTGTTGGCAAATATTACACGGATATTATGGAGTACGTTGAAAATAAAACGTTCGAAATCGATAACTTGAGGCAGCATGGCTAAAGAAAGTGGTGGGGAAAATGAAAGAAAATGATTCCCGGTTACATCTATATGCTGGTATGAAAGTGAACAAAAATATTTATAACAGGTTAGGCGTGCTGGTCATCCCTCGATCAACGTTGCTGACTCAAAAAGACATTGCTCTGCTCATTCAACAAGACATTTTAATCGCAGACGGCGATGTTGAGAAGCTGTCCACTCTCAATCTCGTCGATTCTGCTATTCAAGAGATCAAATATGCATTTGCAAAAATACGGGATACCGAGCAGATCCCGCTTGATCACATCTATAAGAAAGTGATTCCGATCATTGTCGAGATGAGCCACCATCAGCAATTAAAAGAAATCTTATCCCATCTGGAAAATCATGATGAGTATACCTACAGACACAGCATAGGCGTAGCGTTAATCGCAAGATTAATTGGCAAAGCGAAAGGTTTTAATACATTTGATTTGTTGGAACTGACCATATCCGGATTTTTGCATGATATCGGAAAGACGCAAGTTCCGTCCGAGCTGATTAATAAACCCGGAAAATTGACCAGCGAAGAATTCGAACTCGTGAAAGAACATACCGTTCATGGGTTTCAGCTTCTCCGCAATACATCAGGAATATCCTATCGGCATGCGATCGTAGCGCTGCAGCATCATGAACGCGAAGACGGCAGCGGGTATCCCTTCGGTTTAAAGGGGGAGGAGATCGATCCTTTCAGTAAAATTGTGGCCGTAGCGGATGTCTTTCATGCGATGATCTCCAAACGCAATTATAAAGATCCGGTGCCTTTCTATAAAGTGCTTCAAGAAATGTCACACAATGCATACGGCACGCTCGAACCTGACATTACGCTGTGCTTTATGAGCCGAATTATGGAAATGCTGATTGGCAATACGGTCATTTTATCCAATGGGGTTAAAGGGAAGATTATTATGATTTCTCCGGATGATCCTGTGAACCCCTTAATAGAAGTAAATGGAAGATATATCGATTTAAGTAAGGATAAATCAATAGGTATTGAGCGCATCTTATGAAAATATCTGAAGTAAAGCAGGGTGAAATTGTATGGACTCTCTACTACGCAGAAATGATTTAAACGGGTTGCTTATTCATTCGCTTCTTGAGCCGGCCGTAATCATAAACAAACAAGGTACGATTTGTTCTGAAAATCAAGCTTGGTTAGAGCTGCGGACTCGAAATGATGCAAATGTGCGCGGTGTTTCAAGCGATCAATTTTTAGATTTGTACAAAGATCAGGACAAATTCACTGTTGGAATTGTTAGCGTTTTAACGGGAGGGCTTCCTGCATTTCACTATGATGCTGTCCATCCATCAAAGGAGGGTGACCAATTTTTTACGATTCGAGTCACTCCTATTAAGAATGAACATTCAAATATCGAAGGAGCACTGATCGTATATTGTAATATTACCGCCCAGAAGAAACTGGAACAAACGTTGAGAAATGGGGCGGAACAGTATCGACTTATTGCCGAGCATTCGCAAGATACGATCAAAGTGACGGATATTCACGGCAAGATCGAGTATGCCTCTCCCTCGCATAAGAAAATATTTGATTATATGGATGAGACGACAGACATCTTCGAATTCATCCATCCGGATGATGTGGAGAAATTCAAAAGCATCTATCAAGATATTCTGCAAACGAAGGAATCGCAGATGCTGGAGTTTCGGAAAAAGTACAGCGATGGTGTATGGGGCTGGCTCGAAGCTTCCTGTTCGCCGGTCATGTCAGAGGAAGGGACCGTACAAAATATTATCGTAGTTTCGCGGGATATTAGCGATCGAAAGAAATATGAAAGGGAATTGGAGTACATGGCCTTCCATGATTTCTTAACCGGTCTGTATAATCGCAGAAAAATCAGGATGTTTATGGAAGAGGCTTTACTTGAAGCTTCACAAGCAGGACAGAGAGTCGGTTTTATTATCATGGACCTGGATAAATTCAAAACAATCAACGATACCTACGGCCATGATGTCGGCGATCTGATGTTAAAGGAATTCTCGCGGCGGCTGCTTCATTGCAGGCGGGAAGGCGATGCTGTCGGAAGATTGAGCGGGGATGAATTTGCAATCGTCTTAAAAGATCTTAAAGGGGACGAAGATGTTAATTATTACATCCGGCAGTTTATGTGCTCGCTTACGGAGCCATGTTTCCTGCCGGATACAGAATACAATATTCAGGTTTGTTCCAGCGCAGGGTATGCAATCTATCCTGATCATGGCGATACGGTGGTCAAGCTGGTAAAACATGCGGATATACAGTTATATAAGGAAAAGCGGAGACGCATTAAGCTGGGAATACCCCGTAAAACATTTAAAAAATTTCAAATTAAATAGTAGAACCTCATTAAACCGGTACTGCCTTTGTGCAGGGACCGGTTTTTTTAATGTGAACGGAGCTCCAGCCACCAAAGATAGCTTCAGCCAATTCTGTTCGGGTGTCTTTTATTCCAATTTTTCGTCGGATGTTCGGATTCGATAGAAACAATAAGAAAGCGTTATCATTATCTGTTAAAATAAAAGGATTCCCGATTTTCTGCTGCTTGATTTCTGTAACCAGGACAAATTTTCATCTGCTGAATTTTTCTGGTCTGCCGTTATTCGCGATAATGCGATATGATAACCATTATTTACTATAAATCTTTAGCATTTATTTAAGCGGGAGGAACAATCATGCGGTTCCGTTATCTTCATTCCATCGTAGTCCAACTGTTTTTGCTGTGCTTCATCGGGATGACGGTCCCCGTCATCGTGATGGGGATTTTGTCCGCGAATAAATCTTCTTCCATCGTTGAGGAGCAGGTTAGTAAAGTGGCTTCTCTCACCATTACGCAGGTAAGTGACAAGCTAAATCTTTTTTTTAAAAAGCTTGACGATTCATCGATGATGGTATTGAACAGCAAGCTTGTACAGGAGATTTTGGAGCAGCCGATGGAGACGGATCCTTATCAAAACAATTTGAGGATTAAAGAGGCGAAGGAACTGCTCACTTCGATCATGATCAATTCTCCGGAGCTGATCGATATCTATATCTTCGATGTGAAACGGAATAATTCGGTGCTGAGCTCAGATACCCTCATGTCTACTCCTGACCAGTGGGACTCGGATTGGTACAAAACAATACGGAACGCAAACGGAAGTACGGTATGGTTCGGCCTCTCAAAGGACTCGTACTTGAAGAAAACAGAAATGGGATTTCCCGTATTCGGTTTAGGCCGGGCCATTCGAAGCTGGGAGACGGGAGAAATTATAGGTGTCATGTTTTTCGAAGTGATGGGCGATGTGCTGATTGACGAGCTCGACCGTGTGCAATTCGGCGATACAGGCTATATCTATGTATCCAATGGAGAGAATCGGTATTTCTACCACCCGGATCCAGATCAATACGGTAAAATGTCCGACATCACGCCTTCTCACCAAACAATACAGGGTAGTACGCTTGTCCTTCCGGAGCTGCTGGATAATGGATGGCATGTCGTTGGCGTAGTTCCGCTCGAAGAGCTGAGTGCAGACTCGGCCAGCATCCGCAAGTTTACGATGTGGGTAGCGCTGTGCTCGATTTTGTTCGCGATTGGTATGGGGTATTTCGTAGCCCACAAAATCGGCAATCCGCTGGTAAATTTAAGCCGGTTGATGCGCAAGGGCGAGAATGGGGATTTGACCGTGCGGAGCCGAAATGTTGGCCGCAATGAGATCGGACAGCTGGGACGGAGCTTTAACAAGATGATCCAGCAGATTGACCTGTTAATTGGCAGAATCGCCAAAGAAGAGGCAGAGAAGAAAAAGGCGGAAATCCGCGCGCTTCGTTATCAAATCAATCCCCATTTTCTTTATAATACGCTCAATTCCATCCGCTGGATGGCTAAGCTGAACCGGACTAACGATGTCGATAATGCGGTGACTACGCTGGTTCATCTATTGGAAGGCAGCCTTGAGCGAAAAGGCGTCTTTGTCAAGCTCGGTGAGGAGCTTGAGTTATTGGAGAAATATATGATCATTCAGGAATACCGTTATGATAATAAAATCGACCTTAGAATCGAATGTTCAAACGAATTGAAGGAAGTTTTGATCCCGCGCATGCTGCTCCAGCCGATTGTTGAGAATGCTATCTTTCACGGGATAGCTCCTAAGGATCAGGACGGTTCAATCGAAATTCAGGTGGACGATACCGAGCATGATCTCATCGTTCGGATCACGGACGACGGAGTAGGGATTGAGGAGGAGCGGCTATCTCAGCTATTATTCAACGATCGGGAGCGCCACAATAAAGGGATGACGAATATCGGACTGCATCATGTGCATCAGACGGTCCAATTGTATTATGGCCATTCGTACGGCGTCAGCGTTACCAGCTGCAAGGGCCAATGGACGCAGGTGATGATAACCATTTCCAAATCAGAGGGGGATAAACATGTGCAGAGTGCTGTTGGTTGACGATGAGAAGATGGCGAGGGTCGGCCTTCGCTCGACTTTTGATTGGGAAGAGAATGGGTACACGCTTGTCGGGGAGGCTTCTAATGGCCAAAATGCAATGAAATGGATCGAGAATAAAGAAGTTGATATCCTGATTACAGATATCGCAATGCCGGTGATGGACGGCTTGGAATTGACCCGAAAAACGAGGGAAATGTGCCCTTGGGTTAAAGTGCTGCTGTTAAGCTGCCACAGTGACTTCGAATATGTCCGAGAGGGAATAAGGCTCGGAGCATCCGATTATATTTTAAAACCGACGCTCGATTCGGATTCACTCAGATCGGTACTGCAGCAAATGCGGCAAAAGCTTCAAGAGGAGAAACAAAACCAGCATATCATCGAGCAGTTTAAAGATCAGCAGCATTCCAACACGCTCAAGGAACTGGAAAAGACATTTTGCAAAGCGCTCTGCGGCGATGCGAAGGCGATGATGCGAATGCAACAAGCATGGACGGAAGGGAACTACCGAATCGCAGTCGTCAGGCCGGATGTAACCGGTGAATCTTCATCGGAGCAGGAAGCCCTCTTTATTGAACAATCCGAAACGCTCAAGCAGTATATCCATGAAATGTTCCCCTCATCCATATCGGTGCAAATCCGTCCCGATTTCATGGTGGCTATTCTCCCGGCTGATAAACTCAAAGATGCCATCGTGCAAAAAAACATCGAGTACTTGAGAGATCAGGCCTCCTTCGACCGCTTCCAATATTCCGTTGGAATGAGCCGCATCCATAATGCTCTCTCCCAGATCCAAAGCGCATATAGGGAGGCTAAAAAATCATTGGCGTATGGTTTTTTCAACGGACCCTGCCGCGTGCTGCTGGCGGAATCCCAGCTACTCCCTGAAGCAGAACCTCCTTATGATTATATGACGGCATTAAACGAGCTTCAGGAATCGCTAACAATGGGCTTTCATGCCAAATCTAAATCGTATATCGACCAAATCATTAACTGCTGGGTACCCCAATACCGGACGAAGGATGATGTGCTTCAGGAAGCCGAAGATTTGCTGAGCTTGTTTGCCCTGTGCAAGGATACGGATCGCGCTGCAGTCAGGCAGATCAGGCAGTTAGGCCACCTGCGTTACGTCTCGGAAGTCGCCGAGCATGTTAAGCAGTGTTTTATTGCTTTGTGCGGCGGCGATGAAAAACCGAAGCCGGACAAAACGCTTCATCAGCGGATTGTGATGCAGGCCATTAAGTATATCGATGCCCATTACACCGAATCACTCTCTTTGCAGCAGGTTGCCGACGAGGTGTGTGTCAGCCGAAACTATTTCAGCGAAATGTTCAAGCGTGTCACTGGGCAGAACTTTATCGATTATCTGCTCGCCCTGCGTGTAAAGAAAGCCAAGGAGCTGCTGCAGAGCTCATCGTTTAAGGTGTATGAAGTGGCTGAAAGATCGGGGTTCAACGATGTGAAGTATTTCAGCAAACAATTCAAAAAAATGGTTGGCATGTCGCCAGCAGAGTTCCAAGGCCTGCGGGAGGATAAATAGATATTGCTTGCCGGAAAACAAAACACGTTTTCGGAACATAAACCGTTCAAAACACTTTAGCAAAATTTTATAATAAAAGCGCTTACATAAATGTAAGTGAGAATGCAGAGAAAAATAAAGGAGGATCAGCAATGAAAAAGTTAAGATGGTCTTTGCTCTTGGTAATCCTTGCATTATCCGCAGTGCTGCAGGCTTGCGGGGGCTCGAACAACGGGGGATCAGGAGGAAGCGCGAACGGAGGCACAAATGAAGGGGCTTCTACAGAAGCGAATGGCGGTAAAGAAGCGGCAAAAGGGGAAAAGGTCAAAATCAAATGGGCAACCTGGGGTAATCCGGGAGAACTGACGCGCTTCCAGGAATTCACTAAAGATTTTAATGAAAGACATCCAAATATTGAAGCGGAGCTTATTCCGATACCGGGTGAATACGACCAGAAGATCCTCACCCAGCTAACCGGAGGAACGGCTCCTGACATTTTCTATGCGGGTGACGGATTCGTATCCAAGCTGATTGAAAATAACAGCATTGAGGAGCTGACACCGCTCATGCAGGCTCCCGACAGCATCATTAAAGACGAGGATTTCTTTCCCGGACTATGGGGCGCCGCGAAGAAAGACGGCAAGATATACGGAGTAACAGTGGACAATAACCCTATGGTGCTCTGGTATAACAAGCAGGTGCTGCAGGAAGCGGGAATTACGGAAATGCCTGCCGAGCTTCAGAAGCGGGGCGAGTGGACTTGGGAAGCATTCAAGAACATGGCGACTAAAATTAGAGAAACAGGCAAATACGGTTATGTACTGGACAATTGGTGGGGCCATACACAAAGCTGGGTCACATCAAACGGCGGTAAAGTATACGATGAAAACGGCAATTACATCGGCTGGACAGATCCGAAATCCAAAGAAGCCTTCCAGTTTTTGTATGATAACATAAAAGAGAAAAACATTACCTTTGCAGGCACTCTGCCAAAAGGACAAGGAAGCGACGCCATGTTCATGTCCAATCAAGTCGGTTTTGTCGGCGCTGGACGCTGGTATCTGCCGCTGTTCAGCAAGAACGAAGCGCTCGAATTCGATATTGTCACCTGGCCGACCAATACCGGCAACAAGATCGAGCCGGCTGGCATTCCGACCGCTTACATGGTTTTGAATAAAGCGACGAAACACAAAGAAGCGGCATACACCTTCTTGTCCGAATTCGTAAGCAAGGAAGGCCAGATCTTCCGTCTGCAGGGCGGCGGTAATGCCGTTCCGTCGGTATCGGGAGCAGATAATGTCGTACTGGAAGGAAATCTGCCTGAGCATGCACAGTTCTTCCTCGATGCTCGCGAGATTGGATATGCATTGACTCCAGACGAAGCCGGCATTCCTGGCTTGGGCAACGAGATTAATTCCAGGTTTGAGGCGCTTTGGCTGAAGGACGAGGACCTCGATAAGGCTATGACAGAACTGCAGGATATGGCCAATCAAAAAATTCAAGAGTACAAAAATAAATAAGCAGCGACTTTAACCGTGTGATCACACAGCAGGAGACGGGAAGGAATGCCGGTCGCCCGGGTTCCTTCCTTCATATTTTTAGAAGAGGGAAGGTTGATCGACATGAAGGTTCAAGCTGCCGGCCCGGACGCCTCTACTTCTTTGACACGGGAAAAAGTGAAGAAGAACTTCTTAAAAAAGAAGACGGCGGATAACATCTGGGGATTTGTGTTTATTTTTCCGCAATTGGTCGGGTTGATATGCTTTTCTTTGATACCCCTTATCTTATCCTTTGTTCTCAGCATGATGAATTGGGATGGCTTCGGTGAAAGGACATTCGTCGGCTTCGAGAATTTCGCTGCGCAGTTCAAGGATGAAGAGTTCAAGATTGCCGTCATCAATACGGCGTATTATACCCTGCTTACGGTACCGACAAGCATCGTGCTGGCGATCCTGGTTGCGATCGGACTCAATAAAGTAAGGGGCAAGATATTGTACCGGCTCATTTATTTCATGCCGAATATTACGATGTCCGTGGCCGTAGCGGTCGTCTTTATGTGGCTGTTCAACGCGGATTTCGGATTAATCAATCTCTATTTGAAGGAATGGTTCGGCATCGAGGGTCCGCGTTGGTTGACGGATACCCGGTTCGTTATGCCATCGATCGCCCTGCTTAGTATCTGGATGGGACTTGGTTTTGGCATGGTCATGTTTCTTGCGGGCCTGCAGGGCATCTCTTCCACCTATTATGAAGCTGCGCAAATCGACGGCGCCAATAAATGGCAGCAGATCTTGCACATTACCTTGCCGCTGCTGTCGCCAACGACATTCTTTGTTACCATCATATCCATCATCGGATCGTTTCAGGTATTCGACCAGTCGTTCGTTATGACATCCGGCGGGCCGGCCAAAGCCAGCTATACGATGGTGTTCCATATTTACGAAACGGCTTTCGTCGATTTCACGTTCGGCAAGAGCACGTCCGCAGCGGTCATTTTGTTCCTGATTATTTTGACGCTGACTTTATTTCAAATGTATATTTCGAAACGTTGGGTTCATTATGAAGATTAAGTTCGACCGGGGAGGAGGAGACAAACATGCCTGCTAAGGGATTTCGCATATCTACAATATTGCTTCATGCCGCACTGCTCCTGGGCGCCTGCGTTATGGCGCTGCCGTTCGTCTGGATGGTGCTCAGCGCTTTAAAGGATTTATCACAGGTATTTATCGTTCCGCCGAAATGGATACCCGATCCGTTCGTATGGTCTAACTTTAAAGATTCCTTGACTGCTTTACCCTTCGGGCGGGCGTACTTCAACAGCTTCTACATTAATGTGATCGTTGTATTTTGCCAGCTGTTGACGTGCTCCATGGCAGCCTATGCTTTCGCCAAAATCCGCTTCCCGTTCCGGGAGCCGATGTTTATCCTTTTCCTCGCTACGATGATGGTGCCTGGGCAGGTGACAATTATTCCGCTTTATCTGCTGCTGAAAAATATCGGATGGCTAGATTCCCATCTGTCGATTATTGTTCCTTCCGCCATTTTGAACGCATTCGGCGTCTTTTTGCTTCGCCAGTTCTTCAAGGGTATTCCCAAAGAGATGGAAGAAGCGGCGATTGTGGACGGCGCAAACCGCTGGACGATCTATTTCCGCATTATGCTTCCGCTTACGAAGCCGGCACTGTCGGCACTCGGTATTTTCACCTTTCTGGGCATGTGGAACAACTTTTTCTATCCGCTTATTTTTCTCAACAGCCCGGATAAATTCACAGTTCCCATGATGCTGAACTTGTATCGCGGCATGTACGCGACGGATTGGACGCTGATGATGGCGGGAGCCGCAATCGCTCTGGTGCCTGTCCTGATTGTGTATATCATCGGCCAGCGCTACATTATCGAAGGGGTAACTTTATCGGGGATTAAGGGGTAGAGGGAACACCTGGCGTTCGAAGGAACGCCAGGTGATTCTTTGTTTGTTATGGAGTATTAATTCTTCACCGGGAAGTATACCGTATAAGCCTGTTCTTCAATCTCATATAACGGAATGAACCGTATGCCGCGGTCTTGATTAACGGTCCGATAGCCGGTCAGCCAGGTTGCCCATTCCCGTTCATTATCAGGCGTCAGCAGCGTCTCCGGATGATTGATATTCCCATGAAGCTCTCGTTCCTCATCGCATAATCCTGCCAGTACGACAGGGCCTTCCATAAAAGCGACCATATCCGGGCGGTCGGGAAGCGGGAATGCAGTAAGCGTCTTAGGCAGCTTGAGTTGCAGCTTGTCGCCATCACTCCATACGCGGCTGATATTGACGAAACCGGATTCGTCCCGCTGAGCTGAAATTTCCTGGCTTCCTATCTTGATGACTGCATTGCCGCTCAACCAGCCGGGCATTCTTAGCTTGATCGTGAATTCAGCTGACTGATCACACTCGACTAAGAGGGTCACAGACAGATCGTTCGGACGCCGCGTGCGGTCCACCGCAGGATTGCGTATTCCCCAGTTGGTCTGACTGTCGATCGTTTGTTTTAGACGGATGTTGGCAGCTCCGGAGCGCCATGTTAGTTCCGCAGGGATATATTGTCCTACGATGATGCCTTCATCCGTCTCGTAAAAGGCGAGATTCGCATGTATCGTATGCGCTTGGACCAGCGAGCCGTGACAGCACCAGAAATGCATGGTAGGCGAACCCCATTTCTTTCTTGCTCCCGCATGAAGCGGCAGAAAATAAGTGATCATGCCGGTTTTGGGATGCTGCTGTGCCAGAATGCCGTTATACAGGTTCTGCTCTATATAATCCAGATAGACGGATTCCCCGGTCCAGCGGAACAGAAAATCAGCGAGCCGGATCATATTATAGACGACGCAGTGCTCTTGATTCCGATGGCCGAGCCGGGCGGATAATTCTCCCGGCGGGGACCAGATCTCGCCTGATGTCTGGCTGCCGGTGCAATAGGTGCCGCGATCCGTAACGGCGGACTTCCAATATGCTTCAACGATATCGCGATATTTCCGCTCTCCGGTCACCTCGTACGCTCTGGCGGCACCGTGAACTTCGGGGATCGTCGTATTGGCATGCATGTTCGTTAAGATATCTTCGCCCTGCAGCAGCGGCTCGAACAGGCGATGGCGCGTATAACGCCGCATCAGCTCCAGATGCTGTCGTTTGCCGGTAGCCGCATAAACGTCCGCCCAAACCTCCATCATGGCGCCGGTCTCGACATCGAGCACATCGGCAAGCTGTTCTTCCCCTAATTCTTCAGTCCAGCGGTAGAACCAATTGGACCATTTATCAATAATTTCGAGTGCTTTTTGGCTACCTGCAAAGGCGTACATATCATACAAGCCCATCAACGTCTTGTGCAGCGTATAATGGGGGGCCCATACCTGTTTGCCCTCGGCTATCCAATGCAAATATTTCTCCGGGATGGAGCCTGCCCATTCGCCGCCGTTCTGCACTTGGCACCGGGACAGCTCCTCCACAATCCAATCGGCTTTGCCCTTTGCTTCGCCGTCCCCGGTTGCGGCATACAGCTTGGCTGCTGCAGACAGCCAGTGGCCAAGAAAATGGCCGCGCAGCGGGCAGGCAGGGGACTCCCAGCCCAGATGTCCGGGCTCCCAATGCTCGTGCACATGATTGTTAGGCTCATACAGGTTGGCTTCCACATAAAAATTCTGCAGCAGATCCCTGCTGTTCAAGCTCATCACATAGCTGCGGTTTAAGGCTGCGCGGGATTGAAATAACCCCGGCAGCAGCTTGATCTTGCCGTATGGCAACGTGCGTTGCTTCTGTTCATACAGTTTCGTCGGCACTTCACATTCGCCCCTTTCGGTTATTGGCTCCGGATCCACACGGTCATCTCGCCAGGTGTGCGGTTGCTCCATGCAAAATAAGGAATCGCTTTGATCGCAGCAGGTACGCGTGAATAAGCCTGTGTGGTATAGAGCCTGCTGTCATCTGCTTTAATATCGCTGCGAGTGGCCTCTCCAGTGAGGACCGTTACGCCGCCTAACAGCTGCGCATCGAATTCAACGTCGAATTCGGCATCGCTTGAGAGGACGATGTCCTGCAGGTTCGGGCCATTGTCGATCTCTTCCAGGCAATAGACGACAGGGCCGCGCTGCAGGGCGACTTTGCCGGCGTTTTCCCGCACATCCGGATGCGATCTGACGAGCTGGACCGGTATCTCCATCGCGAGCTCAATCCGGTCGCCATCTTGCCAGGTTCTGTTGATCTTCACATATCCTTTCTCCTGGACCGAATCGGTTATCTCTTGCCCATTAACAGAAATCTTCGCAGAACTGCACCAGCCGGGCATCCGCAGCGCGATAGTGAATGGAGCGGCTTGCTCCAAGGCAATCTCCAATGCCGCGCGGCCGTCCCAAGGATAGTTCGTTTGCTGCTGCAGTTTAACGGTCTGTCCGCCCAGCTCCAGCTCAAGCGCGCTGCCGATGTATAAATGAACATATAATTCGCTGTTGCCCGGGTCGGTGGAATAAATGTACTGTCCCAAGGATGCGATCAAACGGGCGATGTTAGGCGGACAGCATGCGCACCCGAACCAAGGCTGCCTGGTTACCTTTACGGTAGACATATCATTGCGGAAGTTAGCGGTTGCTGGCCACACCTCCAGCGGATTAACATAGAAATAGCTCCTGCCGTCCAGTGAGATGCCGCTCAACACCCCGTTATATAAAGCTAATTCCATCACATCGGCATATTCCCGGTCCTTCTCAACCTGCAGCATGCGCTGGGCCCAGAACATCAGTCCGATCGCGGCGCAGGTTTCGGTATAGGCGCGGTCATTCGGCAGGTCAAACGGGACGGTGAACCTTTCTTCATACGCAGAAGAACCAATGCCTCCGGTCACGTACATTTTTGACTGTACCGTATCTTTCCACAAGGCTTTGCAGGCGTCGAACAGCTCTGCATCGTTATAGTCAGCAGCCAGATCAGTCATGGCGCTGTATAGATAAACAGCCCGTACGGAGTGTCCTTCCGCCGTTTTTTGTTCCCGTACCGGAAGATGGGCTTGAAAATAATCATAAAGACGTTTTTTCTTATTGGGTGACAGCACTTCTTCCCGTGCCTGCGCTTCGAGGTCAAAGTAGTGGGGCTGCTGGCCGCGTTCATCGACGAAATATTTGCTAAGCTCAAGATAGGCCCTATTTCCCGTAGCCTGATAAAGCTTCACGAGCGCAAGCTCGATTTCCGGGTGCCCGTCGTAACCGCGTGTTTTGTCTTCCTCGCTGCCGAAGACTGTTGCGATATAGTCGGCATATCTGCACATAATGTCCAGAAATTTTTTCTTGCCGGTTGCCTCATAATAAGCGACTGCCGCCTCCATTAAATGTCCTGCGCAGTAAAGCTCGTGGTTATCCCGCAGGTTCGTCCACCGGGCGCCTGGTTCTTTAACGGTGTAATACGTGTTTAAGTAACCGTCCGACTGCTGGGCGCGGCCGAGCAGGTCGATGACGTCATCCGCGATTTTCTCCAGCTGCGGATCCCGTTTCTTCGATAAGACAAAGCCTACTGTCTCCAGCCATTTTCCAAGATCGCTGTCCTGAAACACCATCCCGTAATATTCGCCCTGTGAGTCCCCGGCAGCAATCCGGAAATTTTCGATCGTGTGGCTCGGCTCAGCGCCGGGGATGGCATCGTTCAGCGCATCCCACTGGTAGGGGACGACGGTTTCGATAACATTGCGTTCGCGAGCGGACCAAAAGGAATCTTGAATGGCAACCTGTTTAAGGACTACCGGTATCAATTGATTTTGGATTTGCTTTTCTGTTTTGTTCATTTGAGATCTCCTTTTCCATGTCCAATTTTATTCGCCCTTAAGGCCTGATAACGTAACGCCTTTAATAAAGAAATCCTGCGCCAGCAGGAAGATGGCGATCAGCGGAATGATGCTGATGACGGTTCCGGCCATCAAGACTGGCCAATCTGTCGAATACATGCCCTGCATGGAGGCAAGTCCGAGCGGCAGGGTCATTTTGGCTTGGGTATTGATATAGACGAGCGGTGCCAAGAAGTCATTCCACGTGCCCATGAATACGAACACGCCAAGCGTCGCCATTGCAGGCTTGGATAAAGGAACGAAAACCCGCCAGTATACCCCAAATGGCGTACAGCCGTCTATTTTGGCGGCGTCCTCTAACGAAGCGGGGATCGTCAGGAAAAATTGACGGAGCAGGAATGTCCCGAATGCCGACACAAGCGCGGGAAGGATAAGCGACCAATGCGTGTCGATCAGATTATAATTACGCATGATGATAAAATTCGGAATCATCGTTACCTGAGCCGGCACCATCATCGTCGCCAGATATAAGCCGAACAGCACTTCACGATACCGGAAACGAAGCCGTGCGAATACAAACCCGGCCATCGAGCTTGTAATCAACTGAGCGATGACAACAACGACCGTAATTTTCAAGCTGTTTAGAAAATAAGTTTCGAAAGGAAACCGGTCGGAAATCCGTAAATAATTATCCCATCGTATTTCTTCGCCGAATAGGGTGGGCGGAAATATAAAGACCTCGCTAAGCTGCTTGAGCGATGTGCTTACCGTCCATAGAAACGGAAGTATCATCGTGATCGCCCCGGACAGCAGGATGAAGTGCGCCGTAAGCTTCAATGCCGTCTGTTTATTCACCGATTCACCCCCTTTAGTTCACGCCCCATTTTTTCTGGCGCCAGAATTGGATCAATGTAATGACGAAAACCATGAAGAAGAGGATATAGGCCATCGCACTGGCATAACCCATATTGAAGTATTTAAAAGCGTTCTCGTACAAGTAATGGACAATGACGGACGTCGAGCGCGCAGGTCCTCCTTGCGTCATAAGGAATACCGTATCGAACACCTGGAAGGAGCCGATAAATGACATGACCGTCACGAAAAATGTCGTTGGAGAGAGGAGCGGAACGGTGATCAGTAAAAACTTGTGATGCCATCTCGCACCGTCGATATCCGCCGCTTCGTAATAGCTGTCCGATATGCCCTGCAAGCCGGCCAGAAAGATCAACATATTAAATCCGAGATTTTTCCAGATCGTCGTTAATATAACGGCAGGCATTGCCCACACCGTACTGGTCAGCC
Source organism: Paenibacillus abyssi (assembly GCF_014640295.1). Lineage (GTDB taxonomy): Bacteria > Bacillota > Bacilli > Paenibacillales > Paenibacillaceae > Paenibacillus_D > Paenibacillus_D abyssi. The sequence continues at coordinate 47,701 of NZ_BMGR01000023.1, forward strand.
AATTCGGTCCTGTAATGCCGATAAAGCTTAGAAAATAATTCAGCAGGCCGTATTCCGGGTTATAAATGAATTGCCATACGACGGCAACCGCGACCATCGAAGAGACGACCGGCAGAAAATAAGCGGCCCGGTAAAACTTTTTGAACCGGATATTCTGGTCCAACGCGACAGCAAGAAACAGTGAAACCACGATGCCGGCCGGCACGGAAATGCCAGCAAAATAAATCGTATTCCAGAACACCTTGATGAACGTCTCATCATTGAGCAACTCCACATAATTGCTTAGTCCAACCCACTTCATGGGCGAGAGCATATCCCAGGAAGTAAAGCTGAGGAAAAAAGAAGCAATCACGGGGATCAAGGTGAACGCCAGAAATCCGATGATGTTAGGCAGCAGCAGCAGAAAGGCCCACGTACCATCTTTATGAAACATATTCTTAATCGCGCTCGTGCGGCCGGGTGCCGGAGCCGGCCCCCGCATCTTGGCACCGGATCCACTCAGACGCTTCTCGACTTTCATGTGATCACCTCCAAGAGAGAGCCCCAGATTGACTTCCGGGGCAACGTCTGTATTTTATTTGGCAAGCTCTACATTGGACCGGCTCTCGATATTGGCGAGCGTGTCAGCAACCGATTGTCCGGAATACCACAGTTTATCCGTTTCTTCTGTGATAATATCGTTGACCTTGTTTTGCGTAATCAATGTGAACGGATAAGGCTCGGCATTTTCAAAGAATGAGACGAGCTCCCGGAAGCCTTCCGGATGGACGGATTCGTTGTACCACTTTTGAATGCCTTCTTCGGTATAGAGGGATTTACGGTTAGGCATCCACAAGCCTTCGCTGATCAGTCCAATTTGATATTCTTCGGAGGAGAGGAACTGCAAGAGCTTCCATGCTTCTTCCGGATGCTTCGTATTGGCGGAGGCGGAATGGACGTGGGCTTGGCCATGCGTCTTCGCATCTTCGAATTTGGGCAGGGCGGCTACGCCGACCGGGAAGCCCATCGTAGCAAGCTCCTGCAGTGCCCAGGATCCGTCGACGACCATCGCTACCTTGCCGGTCTGCAGCATCTGGTTCGCTCTCATGCCAATGCTTTCAAGCGTTTTTGCGGTCGGGGAAGTGCCGTCTACAACGCGCAAGTCCAGAATGCTTTGCAGCACTTCCTGGGCTTGCGGTGAATTAATCTTCATCTGCGTGCCATCTTCATTAAACAATTGGCCGCCGTTGGAGAAGATTTCAGCTGTGGTCATATAGAAGTTCTCAAAGCCGAATGCGCCGTATTGGGCGATCTTGTCCCCTTCCGTAACGGTAAGCTGTTTAGCTGCCTCACGGAATTCATCCCAGGTCCAGGCATTAGCCGGATCGCTCGGAGGATACGGGATATTTGCTTTGTCAAAAACATCTTTGTTGTAATAAAGCACAGGAGATACCGTACAGCTGCTTACGCCATATATTTTTCCATTAATTTCCATAATCTGAGCAGAGGATGGAATGAATTCATCGAGCGACATCTGGCTTTCAAACATGGTTGTCAAATCCAGCAGCACGCCTCTATTCTGGAAGGAGCGGTATTCGGTGGCGCCGAGGAAGAATACGTCCGGAGCGGCATTTCCGGCAAGCATGGTCAGCAATTTCTGCGCGTATTGTGCGCCGGGAACGGGTTGATAGTCAACTTTAATATCCGGATTCTGCTGCATGAACTTCTCAAGGCCTTTTTTTACGGCCTCCGTTTCGAGCGGACTGGCTTCCCAACCCATGAATTTTAATGTGACAACATCACCTGAGGCATTTCCTGAGTTATTTCCGCTGTTAGCGGTATTGCCATTCGTGCCGCCGCTGGAGCATGCAGCAGTGACAAGCAAACATAACAACACAATGAACAACATACGAAATTTTTTCAACGGACAGACCCTCCTCCAATTTCATTGGTTAAGAACAGGCTGCGGTATCATGTTGTGTTGCAGAATACTACTGTAAACGTTTACAAAAATAGTTTATCACCCAAGCAGGTAAATGTAAGTAGTCGGTCAAAGATATTAAGTGGATAAAACTGACTACTTAGGAGGCTGCTATGAAATATTTTAAAACGAGTATAGATAAGCCGGTCGAGTTTATTTCATGTGGTTTATTTGTTTCGAACGTTCCTTGGACCCATACCAGCCGGACCATCGATTCGTTTGAAATCATTATTGGAGTCAACAAATGCCTGTATATCGCGCAAAATAATGTGGAGTACAAGGTCGGCCCTGGCGATGTGTTATTGCTGCTGCCCGGTCATGTGCATCACGGGTATAAGCCATGCGAGGAGGATGTCTCGTTCTCATGGTTTCACTTTCTAGTAGACGAAATTTATGAATTGCTCGATGAAGAAGCATTAACCGAACAATTAACGAAGCTGAAGAAGCCGGAAGCCCCCAAGCATACTTCGGATGTTTTCATTCCGCTTCTCTCAGCGCCATCCCGGATCGAGAGAGTCAATATTTTGTTCCAGCAGCTGCAGCATGTGGTGAACTCGAATTACTATACCCATTTGGCCGCACATTATATAACAACCTCTTTGTTGATCGAGCTGTCGGAGCAAATGATATCGGACTACTATATTTCTCCCGGCATGTCACAGGGCGACTGGAATATTTCCGAGATTATCGAATGGATCAGGGTTCATGCGATGGAAGACATCTCTGTGTCTGATGTAGCGGAGAAATTTGTCTATAACCGGGATTATTTGTCTCGATTCTTCAAGCGCAAAACCGGCTTCAATCTGCAGGAATACATTCACTTAATGAAAATCTCCAAGGCTAAGGATATGCTGACAAGGGGCTCGCGAAGCATAAAGTATATTTCCGATTACGTCGGCTTTAATGATGAGAAGTATTTTATGCGGCTGTTCAAAAAGTACGAGAATATGACGCCTACCGAGTATCGTAAGGCTTTCTACAAGATTCATATGAACAATCATTAGCTAATAGTGGTGGTATATGTATATTAGGTAGATAAAATTGACCTTTGAGTGGCGATTAAACTAAGTTGGGATCCAGAGGCTGGAATTCATGCAGTCATTCGTCACATTTTGCGATATAATGCTTGTTAGCGGACGATCCGTACTGATTCTAGTCTTATGAAAGCGCAGTACCATAATTCAGGGAAGGAAGATGTGAAATGATTCACACCAATGCGTATGAGGGTTTGTATCAAGGGGAGAAAGCAGTATGGCTGAAAGCGGGGCGTTATGAAGCAGCCCTGCTTCCGGAGACTGGCGGAAATTTGATCGCGTTTCGCGATACGGAGAGCGGCTTGCAGTTTTTGCATGAACCAAAGCAGGAAGAAATGGAGGCCTTCAAAGCAAGGCCGATTATTCACGGCATTCCGGTTCTTTTTCCACCGAACCGTTATGAAGATGGACGCTTTCCGTGGAATGGAAGCACGCTTCAATTTCCTGTGAATGAAGAGGCGACGGGCAACCATTTGCACGGGTTTTTGCACAACATTCCATGGCAAGTAGAGGAATACGGACAATCCATGCTTGAGAGCTATGTAACCGTTTCAGTCACGATTGATAAAGACCACCCGGTATATGAGCATTTCCCGTTTTCCTTCACGATTCAGCTGAGATATGGATTGAGCGGGGACGGTTTGTCCCAGCGTGTAATGGTGCGCAATAACGGCGAAGCCGACTTGCCGTGCCTGTTGGCATTTCATACCGCAGTAAATGCTCCTTTCGACCCGAACAGCTCGGCCAAGGATTACCGCGTCAAGTTAACGATCGGAGAGCGCTGGGAATTGGATCAGCGGATGCTGCCGACCGGACAATTCCAGCCGCTTAAAGCTGAGGAAGAGCAGCTCCGTGATGAAGGAGTTTATCCGTTCTTTGAAGCGATGGACAATCATTACACGGCAGCTGCGCAGGGTGGACGGAACCGGATGGAGCTTGCCGATACGAAGAGCGGTCTGACGTTTGTCTATGATGCGGGCACCTCGTACAAGCAGTGGATGATCTGGAACAACTTCGCGACCGAGGGCTTCTTCTGTCCGGAGCCGCAAATTAACCTTGTAAATGCCCCGAATGTAGATCTTCCGGCAGATGAGATCGGACTGTTCCGTCTGAAATCAGGCGAGATCTGGGAAGAAACTTCCCGTTTGTATGTGCGCGGCCAAAAGTAATGCATGTATGGAGTAACAGCTTGAATAAATCATCATGGTTAAGAGCATCCCTGCGTGAAAGCGCAGAGATGCTTTTTTTATGAAGGGCGTGCCCAGCTAAGCACGCATTCTCTAGCCGGTGAAAGTCCGGTCACAGGAGGGGCCAAG
>NZ_BMGR01000024.1 GCF_014640295.1 Paenibacillus abyssi
TCTACCAGCTTCATCAGCTTCTCTTGGTTGATGTTGTCGAAGTAGCCTTGGATGTCGACGTCAACCACCCAATTCCCTTTGCGGTTGCATGCTTTTCGGATGCGTTCCAGCGCTTGCTTCGCACTTCTCTTTGGTCTAAACCCGAATGACGTATTTTGAAAATCCACCTCGAAGATGGGTTCGATGACTAGTTTGGTTGCCATCTGAATGACGCGGTCTCTCACCGTAGGAATCCCTAGCGGCCGTTGCTTGCCATCCTTCTTTGGGATGTAGTGGCGTCTTACTGGTTGCGGATGATACTCGCCTTCTTTAAGAAGCCGTTGACATTCGTGCACGAAGAGTACTTCTCCTCGCTTTTCAATGTCTGCTAACGTTTCTCCGTCAATTCCAGCCGAGCCCTTATTGGCTCGTACTCTTCGCCATGCCTCCCACAGGATGTCTAGCCGATAGATCTTGTCGTACAGCGCGTGAAATCTTCGCTTCTTGCTTTCCTTGGGCGCATGACCTAGTTTCTCCTGGAGTTGTTGAACGTTTTCCTTTGGTGTTGTTAGCCGTTTGGCATTCACTGATTCGTACCTCCTTAAGAAACATGAACAAAGCAGAGCTCCTTCCCTCCCGCAGGTTGTGTTGTCCTGCGTTCCACGGTAGTATGAGCCCCTCGGACTCCCTTCCTGCAGACCTCTCACTTCACCTTGAGGGCTTATAGAGGGTCTTTTTACGAAGAGTTGTTTCGTGCAGGGGAGGGTCTCCCCGCCTTCGTCCAAAAATGCGGGACTCGGCATCCTCTCTTCCCTCTTGCGAGGCCTTTTTGACGACGCGGCAGAATTCACTTTATGTTACGGCCTGGTACATTGCTCGCCCCATCTCCGACGGGTACTTTCGTCGATACGCTTCTACGCACAGATTTCGCCATACGCAGGTATCCTAGCTGCACAGGGGCTTGGCCCCTCCTGTGACCGGACTTTCACCGGCTAGAGAATGCGTGCTTAGCTGGGCACGCCATATCTAAAAAGAGGTACCCGCCCAGGCGGCGGATACCTCTTTATCATAACATTTTTATACTACAGCTCAAACGTTTCTCCCGGTTCCATGACGATTCCTTCGATCTGAAACTCGGCAAGCGCCTTGGCATAGGCATGCCCATCCTGTTCGATCAGTGGGAACGTGTTGTAATGAACCGGCACAACCCGCTTTGCCTGCAGCCACTGTGCGGCAACCAGCGCATCCTCAGGGCCCATCGTAAAATTATCGCCAATCGGCAGGAAAGCCAGGTCGATCTGGTTCATTTCTCCGATGATCTTCATGTCCCCGAACAGCGAAGTGTCGCCGGCATGGTAGATCGTCAATCCATCCACATAAATAAGCAGACCGGCCGGCATGCCCATGTAGACGATTTCTTTCTTGTCGGGGATTACAAGCCCTGAGCCATGGTATGCTTGCGTGAGCTTGACTCTGCCGAATTCAAAGGTGTGCGCACCCCCGATGTGCATCGGGTGAGAGCGGCAGCCCTGCCAGCCCATATATACGGCTAATTCATTCGGAGCAACCACTAAAGCATCATTGCGCTTTGCAATGGATTCCGTATCCCCGACATGGTCCCCGTGCCCGTGAGTCAAAAGCACGGCATCGGCTTTCAATTCGTTTGCCGAGGCTTTGGCGGCAGGGTTGCCGGTGATAAAAGGATCAATAAGTATCGTGTGCTTATCTGTCTGCAGCTGTACGCAGCTATGTCCTAGAAATGTAATGATCATACGATCTCTCCTTACAAAGTGATCTTTATACTAAGTGTGTGCCACCGTCTACAAGAACAGTCGTACCCGTAGTATATCCGTTTTTCGCCAGATAAACATAAGTTTGAGCAAGGTCTTCAGGCTTTCCGACGCGTTTAGCGGGGATTTGCTGTGCTACACCTTCAAACATGGCCTTGCGATGCTCTTCCGGCATTCCTGCGAAGATCGGCGTATCAACTAGTCCTGGCGATACGACGTTGACTCTTGCAGGGGTCAGTTCTACCGCCAATCCACGCACTAATCCTTCAATTGCCGAGTTGATTGCCGCCAGCGTTGAAGCTCCCTGCGGAGGCCGCCTGCCGTACACCCCTGAAGTCAGTGTAATGGAGCCATCTTTATCTAAGTGAGGGATCGCCGCTTTAACGGTGGCATACTGCCCCCAGAACTTACTGTCAAATGCTTCTTTGGCGCTTTCAATCGGCAGATCGCTAAAGAGCCCCATCGCGCCATCTCCTGCCGTAATGACCAAGTGATCGAATTTACTAACCTTTTGGAAAAAGTCCGTTACCTTCTCTTCGCTGCGAAAATCGAGTTCGTAAGCTTCCACATCGCCGCCAAGCGTTTGTTTTGCCTCAGAAAGCTTGGCTGCGGAACGACTGGCGATAATAACCTGTGCAGATTCTTCAAGAAATGCTTTGGCTGTTGCTAATCCAATACCAGAAGTCCCACCGACAACGACCACACGTTTCCCCTCCAACGACAAAGCGATAACCTCCTTAACCATTTCTGGTTATGTTATTTAATTACCTTTTAATAGTAACATGCTTATAATGGAAATAGTATCATTTTTTATATCATTTTCCATTGGAAATGAAGTACCTTTACAGTCCGCTTTCCCCTCCGTTATGATGGGTGATATCGCATAAGCTGTTATGCTCTATCAACGGGAAAGGGCTGAACTTTGTCATGCTGTCTTCGACACTCCTGCTTTTCTTTATCGGCACTTCAATCCTCTTAATTATCATTCCCGGGCCTGATCTTATCTTTACGGTTGTACAAGGCATAACCAACGGTAAAAAAGCTGGAGTCACGACGGCAATCGGATTAAGCCTCGGCAATATCGTGCACAGCCTGGCGGCTGCGTTCGGGCTGTCAGTCATCTTTACTTCTTCTGAGGTGCTGTTTACCGGGTTTAAGGCCATCGGGACGTTATATCTTTTTTATCTGGCCTTTCAAGCGATAAAGCACAGGAAAGAAACGTTAAGCCTGGATCCCGAGCATGCCCGAAAACCAGGAAACCTGTTTCTGCGCGGTTTTATCATGAATGTCGTTAACCCGAAAGTCGCATTGTTTTTCCTGACGTTCTTACCCCAATTCGTTCAATACGAAACTGGAAGCGTCGCGCTGCAAATGTGTCTGCTTGGCCTGATCTTTATGGTCCTGACGGCAATAATATTCGGCCTGCTTGGGTATTTCTCAGGCACCCTCCACCGTTTGTTTTTTTACAGGCCGGGATTGCAAGAGGTTATGAATGTGACGGCGGCACTTATTTTTGTCGGACTCGGATTAAAACTGATCACAACAACGATGTAAAAACGGGGCTGTCCCGCAGATCCAACTGCGGAACAGCCCCTCATATTTCACTTAACCGAAAACAACTCTGTCATCGGCCATTTTGTGGCCGCTGATTTGCTCGAACTCTTTAAGCAGCTGCTCTACAGTCAAGTCTTTTTTCCGTTCTTCGTTCACGTCAAGAATGATCCGGCCTTTATCCATCATGATCAGCCGGTTCCCCAGACGAATCGCCTGCTCCATGTTATGCGTAACCATGAGGGTCGTCAGCTCCATCTCCCTTACGATGCTCTCGGTCAGGCGAGTGATCAGCTCCGCCCTGGCCGGGTCGAGCGCCGCAGTGTGTTCGTCCAGCAGAAGAATCTGCGGTTTCGTAAAGGTCGCCATAAGGAGACTGAGCGCCTGGCGTTCACCGCCGGACAGCTGGCCTACCTTTGCCCGCAGACGGCCCTCAAGCCCGATGCCCAGTCTTTGCAGCTGCTCATGGAAAAATGTTCGCTTCGCGGATGTTGCTCCGAAGCGAAGACCGCGGGACTTGTCCCTTGCAAAGGCCATTGCGAGATTCTCTTCTATCGTCATATGCGGAGCCGTGCCGGCCATCGGATCTTGGAAGACGCGCCCGATCCAACGGCTGCGACGGTATTCAGGAAGATGCTGTACAGCATTCCCGTCTATCCGTACCTCACCGACATCCGGGGTCATGACACCGGAAATGACGTTCATCAGCGTCGATTTCCCGGCGCCGTTACTGCCAATAACCGTAACGAAATCGCCGGGCTTCAGCGACAGATTTATCCCTACGAGCGCGATCTTTTCATCGGGGCTGCCAGGATAAAAAAGCTTGGAAACTTGCGATAGTTGCAGCATTAACGTCCACCTCCTGCAGATCGCTGAGAAGCTGCGGCAGCCAACTCCGCAGAACGCTTCTTGGCCAGATTTTTCTGTTTCCAGGCACGCTGTGATGAAGGCAGCACCAGCGCGACAATAACGATTACGGCAGTAATAAGCTTCAGATCGGACGCATCCATCCAAGGCACCCGCAAAGCAAGGGCATAGATGATCCGGTAGACGATGGATCCGACCAAGGCAGCCATCGTAGCCCAGAACACCGTACGGGCCCCGACAATCGCTTCACCGATAATGACCGAAGCCAGACCAATTACGATCATACCTACACCTATTGTAATGTCCGCGAAGCCGGACTGCTGAGTGATCAGCGCACCGGAAAGCGCGACAAGCCCATTGGACAGGCTTATGCCAAGAATTTTGGTCGTATCGGTGTTGGCGCCGAAGCTCCGGATCATTCTTGGATTGTCACCGGTGGCCCGCAGCGCCAATCCCAGATCAGTACGCAGGAAAGCGTCTAAGAGCAATTTGATCAAAATGACGCCTACCGCGATCAGCCCAATGCGAAGCACATCCGAAGAAATAGCAAAAAATGGAATATCTACGCCCAGCATGGAGATGTTCGGCCTGCCCATAATCCGCATATTAATCGAATAAAGGGCGATCATCATAAGAATCCCCGACAGCAGCCCGTTAATTTTACCTTTTGTATGAAGGAGACCGGTACATGCCCCGGCAGCAAGCCCTCCGCAGAATGCGGCAGCCCCGGCAAGCCATGGCGAGTAGCCCTGTGTGATCATGATTGCAGCAATCGCGCCGCCTGTCACAAAGCTCCCGTCGACGGTCAAGTCGGGAAAATCGAGAATTCGGAACGTGATATAAACGCCAAGTGCCATCAGACCATATAAAAGGCCAAGCTCTACCGCTCCGGTTAAAGATACTAACATGCAAGCAAACCTCCTATTTTTCCAGCAGAAACGGCTGTCGCCGTTCATTGGCTTTCAGCATCATTTCGCGGTTAAAGCTATGCTAAGGGAATGAAAAAGGGGGTGAACGAAAGGACGTTCACCCCCTTACGGCTTGTTACTGAAGCAGATTTTGCTCCTGATCAGCGACCACACTCTTCATCGCATCCGTAACCTCAATGCCCATGTCCTGCGCGGCTTTCATATTGATAATAAAATCCAGCTTGTCCGGCATGGTAACCTTCATGTCGCCTGGATTTGTTCCGTTCTTCAAAATGTCTGCCGCCATCTGACCAACCTGATAACCGTGATCATAATATCTGAAGCCAACTGTTGCAAAGGCGCCTTTCTCAACGGTATCACGGTCGCTGGTGAAAAGAGGGATCTTATTGTTTTTGGAAAGCTGCAGGATCGTATCAACTCCACTGACAACCATGTTATCAAGTGTAATATAGAAAGCGTCTACGCGCCCTACCAGTGATTCTGCAGCTTGCTTTACCTCGGACGTGTTCGTAACAGCGGCTTTAATCAGCTTGATTCCGTGTGCTGACAATGCTTCTTCGGCAATATCCGCCATAACGACCGCATTGGTTTCTCCTTCATTAATAACAAGGCCGATCGTTTTGACATCCGGGAAATTTTCCGCGATGAAGTCCATCAATCTGGTAATCGCCTCAGGATTGGTATCCGATGCGCCGGAAATATTCGCGCCTGGCTTTTCAAGATCATTGACGATTTTAGCGGCAAGCGGATCAGTTACGGCCGCGAAGAGAACCGGAGATTCCTTGACCTGTTGTGCAATCGCTTGTGCGGATGGCGTGGCGATAGCCAAGACCAAATCATTGTCCGCTCCTGCTATTTTTTGCGCGATTGACAAGTTGTTCGTAGGATCGCCCTGCGCGTTGTTGTAATCAACCGTAAGGTTGCTGCCTTCCTCAATGCCGGCATCTTTCAATGCCGCCAGAAAGCCTTCTCTTGTCGCATCAAGTGAAGGATGCTCTACGATTTGAGAAATCGCAATTTTGAACTGCTCCTGAGCTTCTGGTTCCGAATTGCCGGAATTAACAGGTGCGTTTCCGGAATTAGCGGCTCCCGAATTTGCATTGGCATTGCCGTTTTCTGTTGTACCCCCACTTCCGCTTCCACATGCAGCGATCACTAGGACGAAGGCAAGTACAATGGCTACTAACGTGATTTTTTTCAATCCGATCTGCTCCTCTCGACATGGACGCAACCGGCAGCCGTTAACGCTTTTATCCATAAAAGCGAAAAAGCAGCAAAACAGCGCCGTGTTTACGTAATATTAATCTTATACTAACATATTAAATTGCGTTCGTAATCCCGTCAAATAGATTTAAATGTAAAATATACCGTGATTGGATAATTCGTCGCTACTCCTTACATCGCGGCATCCTTTGGACAACATTTACCGTTTTTATAAGCATGTATATTTAAGCTTTAATTGCACATACTTTGAAAGTCAAACAATATTTGTAAATATCTATAGCAAAACACTATTTGATATTTACTTTACTTTTGTTATATAATAAATTTCGTTACAAAGACACCAAGAGAGAAGAGGAGAAATACAAATGGCAACTGTACTTTACATTACCGCGCATCCACATGACCATCAGGCATCATACAGCATGGCTGTCGGTAAAGAATTCATCGAGGCTTATCGCCAAGCAAATCCGAATGATGAGATCGTTACGCTTGACCTTTACAAGCTGAACATCCCGCATATTGATGCTGATGTATTTAGCGGATGGGGCAAGCTTCAATCCGGCACCGCTTACGACCAACTGTCCGACGAAGAAAAAGCCAAAGTAGGACGGCTTGGTGAAATCGTCGACCAATACGTGGCAGCCGATAAATATGTATTCGTTTCGCCAATGTGGAATTTTTCTTTCCCGCCAATCCTGAAAGCATACATTGACGCAATTTGCGTTTCGGGTAAAACATTCAAATATACAGAAGCTGGCCCTGTCGGTTTGCTTGGCAATAAAAAAGCCATCCACATTCAAGCGCGCGGCGGCGTATACTCCGAAGGTCCTGCTGCCGGCTTTGAAAGCGGCCACAGCTACCTGCAAAAAATCATGATGTTCCACGGCGTGCCTTCTTTCGAAGGAATCTTCGTGGAAGGTATGGCTGCAATGCCTGACCAAGCGCAAGCCATCAAAGAAAAAGCGATTCAACAAGCAAAAGAAGTTGCAAAAACTTTCTAATTAATAGGTTATGCAATACGATTGAAGAACGGGGAAGCTCATCCAGCTCCCCGTTCTTTTTCATTTCCGTAAATGGATGTCCTTGTTTGATAAAATTTGCTTTTTTTTTTGCCGGAACTGTTGTACGTTAAGGATGTGAATAAATTTCCATTTTGGATAGCCGACTTTTATTTTGCAAATAATAATAAAGGAGGTGAATACAAATGCCGGAACAGGAACGTGAGTATCCGATTTATTTCGATGGTTCCAACCCTATCGTCGCTGAAACAGCTGATGATATTGCACAGGAGTCGGCTACACAAGAAGAATGGCGCCGTTATATCGGTGCTAATCCGTTTGGAACAGTTCGCTAACCGCCAACTAAGATGCTGCTCACGTTCTAACGAATTCATTTACAACAAAAAAAACCAATCGGCACAATTGTGCTCGAATGGTTTTCTTTTTTATGCCGCTTTCCGCTTTTACTAAACTTTAGTCCAGACGGTTGTCATTTCTACGCCTGCCGCTTTTAACGTTGTAAATACCGGACACCGCAGATCCGTTTTCTCCTTCAGTTCCTGTACCCGCTCCGCAGATTCGCTTGTTTTGACTTTTGCGCTGACCGATATATTTTGATAATAAGGGCGAACATCGGGATCTCCCATAACACCGCGAAGATCCACCTGCCCTTCAATCGAAAATTCGATTTCCTGCAGATCAAAATTGATTTCTTTTGCGACGAAATTCGAAACGATATTCTCGCATCCGGCTAATGCGCATAACAACAGCTGCAGCGGATTTGGTCCTGAATCCGTCCCGCCGGTAGCCGGCGGTTCATCAATAACAACCTCATGCCGCTTCGCTTTCGCTATTGTCTGCATGCCTTTGGAGTCGGCGGTGATTGTTATGCTTGTCATACTCAAAGCTGCATTCCTCCATATCCTATTAGCGTTCACATCGCTTATAGTATGGTCGTATTGGAACTTTCTCATTACACCATTCCATTACGAAAACGGATACTGCCTCGCCTCTCTTTGAACCGATATCCATTTCACGGTCGTAAATTCCTCCAGCGCCGACTCTCCGCAATGCCGGCCCAAGCCGGATGATTTCTCTCCGCCGAACGGCATATGCGATTCGACATTGACCGTCTGATCATTGACATGAATCATCCCGGTCACGATTTGCTGGGCAACATTAATGGCCCGCTCAAGCGATCCGGAGTGAACGGCGCCGGTCAATCCAAAATCAGAATCGTTGGCGATCCGAATGGCCTCTTCCTCACTGTCGACTGGTATAATCGCCGCTACAGGGCCGAAGATTTCATTTTTTGCGATTGACATTTCATTGGTTACATCCGTTAGAATATAAGGCTCGATTACGTTGCCTACGACCTTTCCTTCAAGCTCAAGCTTAGCGCCTTCATTTATGCTTTGATTCACTAAATTGACTACCCGCTCGATTTGTTTCTTGTTGATCAACGGTCCGATGATCGTATCCGCTTCGGCTGGATTCCCCGCTTTGACTTTAACGGTTGCCTCCTTAAACTTCGCAACGAATTCCGGATAGATTTTACGATCCACGATAAAACGGTTGGTCGCGATACAGATCTGGCCTTGATGCAGATACTTGCCGAACGCCGCGGAAGCTACGGCCTGATCCACATTTGCATCGTCCAAAATAATGAAGGCATTATTGCCGCCAAGCTCCAGAGCAACCTTCTTCAAATGTTTGCCCGCAACCTCGGCAATCTTCCTTCCGGCTGCTGTTGAGCCCGTGAAAGAAATGACCCGCGGAATCGGATGCTCCACAAAATAATCGCCGACTTCTTCAATGTCGTAAGCCACAACGCTTAACAATCCCTTCGGAATGCCGGCCTCTTCAAAAATTTGGGCGATCATCAGGCCGCCGGTAATCGGGGTTTGAGAGTCGACCTTTAACACGATACCGTTCCCGCAGGCAATAGCCGGCGCAACTACGCGAATGCTCAGATAAAACGGCCAGTTCCATGGCGTGATTGCCCCGACAACGCCTACAGGATTGCGATAGATGCGGTTCTCCTTGCCGGGAATGATCGACGGATGAATCTCGGCATCCATTTGAGATGGATATTTTGCCGCTTCCTTAACGTCCCCGATGGAAGCGCCGACCTCAATCGCTGCTTTCAATTGCGAGCTTCCGGATTCCTCCACGAGCATGGTTACAATCTCTTCTTGCCGCTGCCCAATCAGCTCCGCAACCCGATCCATCAATGCCGCTCTCTCAAATGGTGACACTTTCGCCCATTCCTCTTGTGCCTTCTTTGCTGCTTTATAAGCATTGTCAATGTCCTGTTTGTTTGCAAGCTTAATCTCGGTCATCGTTTCATCGCTGAATTTATTTCTTACCGTTGCAGTACGGTCACTCGAACCTTCCTTCCACTCGCCTCCGATAGAAATCATTTTCCATGGTTTAACAGCAGATACCATTGACATGTTGTTTCACTCCTTATAAATTAGTTTGCTGGCATTGATCTTCCCCTGGATCATTTCACGACGTTGCCGGAACCTCTTTCCCGCTTCAAATCATGCGACCGTTCACCTCCCCACATGAAGTCGGCCCGATTTATTTCAATCGCCGGGACGGCAGCAGAATGCTCCCGTCCCCCACATTGAGCACTCCTTTGGACGTTAGCCTTACCTTCGGCAAATGCGTAGCGGAAATAAATAATAACGAATAAATCGGATCGGCAAACAAATAACCGCCTTCCCGCATCAGATTAAAGAATCGTCCCGTTTCATCAATCAGTTCTTCCATCTTTAACGTACTCATCGTTCCTAACAAAGGCAGCGCCAAATCAAAACGGAGCTCCCCATTATGAAGCAAGCAAATCCCGCCCTGATGTTCGAGAACATGGTTAGCCGCTTTTGCCATCTGCACCGGATCCCGTCCCAGTATGACCAAATCGCCGGAGAGCGAATAAGTGCAGGCCAGGGCATCGAATTCGCCAAATCCCTTCATGACCCCGGTAGTGATCCACTCCCCATGCCGATGAAGGAGCGCGACATACAGATAACCCGGCAGCTCGGACAGCTGAACCTTTCCGTCGTTTAAAGGGAGCTTCTCCGGACGATTACGCGTAATTACTGCGTTCGCCAATTCAATCACGGGCACCCTCTCATTAATCGCAGAAACCTCAAACCACTCCGGCTGCACCACAGGCTTCATCATCGCAGAGGCCCCGATGCCATATCGGCTCCATTCCACCTCAGGGAACGGTGACTTAAGCGTGCTTTGTTCGGCGACGATACGTCCACCCGCCATAACTTTGACAGGCGTAGGGTTCCGTAGATCCTCCAAAAACACAATATCGGCGATCCTTCCCGGGCTGATGCCCCCCAGCTCCTGATCCAATCCGTAGTATACGGCAGGATTCAATGAAGCCATGCGGTAAGCGGCCACAGGGTCCAGGCCTGCTTCTATCGCGATCCGGATACAATCATCGATAAATCCAGTACCAAGGAAAAACGGCGGTGAACCGTCAGTAGTCAGCATCATCCGGTCCCATGAACTGCAGCCCAAGGCCAGCAGTCCCTTGACTAATTCGGCTAAATCCGGCCGGATCGAAGAATGGCGAAGCGTGGCGTAATAACCAAGGCGGAGCCTTCTCATCACTTCTTCGGCGTTAATGCTTTCGTGACAGCCGGTGGCACCGGCTGCCGCGACGGCATTCAATGTCTCTACAGAAGCACCCGGATTATGCGTTTCGATCCGTTTCCCGGCCCTCCGCGCCTCCAGCATAAGGGCGATCATGGATGGATCACCATCGATCAACTCTTTCCAATAAGTAAGCTCCCCGGCTTGCAGCACTGCCGGATTGTGCAGGGTCCGCTTTACGCGGTCCGGCTCAAATTTTCGCGTCATTTCCGCTTCGCCAACTTGCGGATCCAGCCTGGCCCACCAGAAGTTCTTAATCGGCATAACAGCTAAGGCTTCGATCAGCTCTTCCATTTCCTGCTGCTGCAGCTGGAGAAAGAAGGGCAAATTATCATGCAGCAAAACCGTTGTTCCGCGGGCCAGAGCATATTCGCCTAATGTCCGTGGGTTATACATTTGGAACGAATGCGCATGAGGCTCGATATAACCGGCTGTTAGAATGAAATGCTCTGCTTCGATGATATGCGTGTTCGAATCGGTCATCGGTTCCTTCTCGCCGACATAGGCAATCCGGTCATCATAGAGAACCACATGCTGCTCCAATAATTCGCCGGTATAGAGCTGAAGCACCTTTGCCCCCCGTATCCAAGCGGTCGCCGGAGCTTTGAACCGTGACACCGCGATCAGTGCGGCCAATTTCTCCTCAGTCATGTTAAGCGGTGTATTGATCACGGACACCTCCTTACCGTCCGGTAAATTTCGGCTTCCGTTTTTGATCAAACGCATTGACGCCCTCACGGAAATCCTCCGTGCCTCTGAGCATTCCGTAAGCGAAGCCTTCGATCTCAAGGCCGGCACTTAACGGACCCTCTTGTGAAGCGTTAAGCACCTGCTTTAACGTTCGCAAGGCGAGCGGCGAGAACTCCAGAAGCTCATCCACCAGGCTTTGAACTGCTGCCTCCAATTCTTCCTGCGGTGACACCGATGTGAGCAGCCCCCACTGATACGCTTCGTCGGCAGGAATCCTGCGGGCGCGCATAATCATGTCTTTGGCCCTGCCAAGTCCCGCGATTCTGGCGATTCGCTGCGTGCCTCCGCTTCCCGGGATCATCCCGAGCCTCAGCTCAGGCAAAGCCAGCAGCGTTGTATCCGAGGCGACCCGGAAATCACAGGCCATGGCAATCTCAAGACCGACACCGAATGTGTACCCTTGAAGCTGAGCGATAACCGGCTTAGGCGAACGTTCCGGAGCCGCCACATTTTTGTGCAGCACCGACAGCTCTTCCTGCGAGCGTTCCATGAACTCGGTAATCGTGCCGCCGGATGTAAATGCTTTGGTCCCCTCGCCTTTGATGATAATCACATGCACCTCGTCATCCTTATTGAGCTGCTCGAAGATTTGATTCAGATGAGAACGCGCCGTGAAGCTTAACGTATTCATTTTTTCGGGACGATCCAGCACGATCGTTGCCGTTTTCCGCTCCGGATTTTTCTCCACCCGCAGGTGATCCCACTCGATTTGTTCCACATTTTGTTGTCTCATTTAAGATACACTCTCCCTCTTCATCGTCATTTCTTCGTATTCGCCATTGCGAAGCTTGCGTCGTAAAATTTTTCCAACCGGGCTTTTCGGTATTTCGGAGATCAACACATACTTTCTTGGGCGCTTAAAATTGGATAATTGATTGCTCTCCTTACAATAATGATCCAGCTCCTCCACCGTGAGCGCAGGATCCTTGGGCACTACGAAAGCGGTTACAAGTTCACCGAATCTCGCATCCGGCAATCCGGCGACAGCGACTTCCGCTACCTTCGGATGTTTAGCGATAACATCCTCCACCTCCAGCGGATGAATATTCTCTCCGCAAGAGATAATCGTATCGTCCAGCCGGCCCAGGACAAAAAGGTCTCCGTCTTCGTCGAGCATACCCATATCCCCTGTGAAATACCAGCCGTCCCGGATCGCTTTCTTCGTCGCATCCGGCCTGTTCCAATAACCTTCAAACGCTTCGCTCGTCCTCAAGTCAACGATGATCTCTCCCGGAACCCCGGCAGGAACAATGTCATGCGGGGCGGAGCCGCCGTCCGGATCGGGAATGACGACGCGCAGATTTTGGTGGAAGCCGGCCTTTCCCGCGCATCCGGCCTTTTTATGCAAATAGTTGCAGTACGAGAATGTATAGACCTCCGAGGAGCCGTAATGATTAATAAATACCGACGGGTTGAACTTTTTGAAAATTTCTTCCGTTAACACTTCCGTCATTGCCGCTCCGGCGTACCCCAGCTTTTTTAATGAAGAAAGATTGTATTGATCAAAATCAGCATGATAGACAAGGTCGTGGTAAATCGTTGGCACCAGGTACACACAGCTGATTTTCTCCTGTTCCAGTATCTCCAATACAGCTTGCGGACCATAATCCGGCGTCATGACCAGCTTTCCGTTCAGAAAGGCCATCGAAAGCAGGGAACGCATTCCCATCGTATGATATAAAGGCATAACGCCCAGCGTGCTTTCCTGTACCTCGTATTGATTTTGAATGATATGGGCAACTGCTGCGCCGTACTCGTTCTTGTGTGAGCGCGGCACTCCCTTCGGACGCCCGGTGGTGCCGGACGTATACAGCATAAGGCATACATCGTCTACGCGAATATTCGGCGAAGCCAGTTTTCCACATTCTTTTTCCCGAAGCTCTTCATAGGTGATATCAGCACCCAGTGCGCCCTGCACACTGATTCTTAGCAGCTGTATATCTTTTACAGCTTCAAGCACCGAAGCTTCGCTCACTTGTTCGTAGATGACGGCTTTCGCGTCCGCATCCTGTATGCAGTACTTGATTTCTTCCTGCGTAAGGCGGAAATTGACCGGTGTGAAAACAGCCCCGAGCTTTTGGATGGCCCAGTAAAGAACAACCATCTCATAACGATTTTTCAAAACGAGCACGACCCGGTCTCCCTGGCCTACTCCCATTGCCTGCAAACCGGCGGCAGCCTTATCGATCTCCATGTTCAATTCCTTATAAGTAAACCGTTTGTCCCCCTGAACCAGCGCATCAAACTGAGGATGCCGCGCAACTGCAAATTCAAATAGTGTCCCCAGATCCATTGACGTTCTCCCCCTCCTTTCGCCGGAACGCCGCTTGCTCGATCGCATCGATGATTCCCTTGTATCCCGTGCACCTGCACAAATGTCCGGACAGCATCTCCTTAATCTCGTCTGTCGTCGGGTCAGCATGTGAATCCAGAAAATCCACCGCCGACATGAGAATGCCAGGGGTACAAAAGCCGCATTGCAGAGCATGGCATTCGGAGAACGCCTTTTGCAGGGAGTGAGGCTGACCGTCTTTGGCCAGGCCTTCCACCGTCTGAATATCCGCGCCTTCCGCCTGGATGGCAAACATAAGACAGCTTCTAACAGCTGCGCCATCGACAAGCACGGTGCATGCACCGCAGACGCCATGCTCGCAGCCGACATGCGTACCGCTTAGCCCGCATTCCTCACGCAGAAAGTCGCTGAGCAGCTTGCGGGGTTCCGTCCGCTCTTCGTAAACTTTGCCGTTGATTTTGAGGCTGATTTCAACCCTTTCGCCAGCCGACATCTTGATCATGCTATCCCCCCTTTCCGGTTGCCTTCTCGTATGCGGCCATGATCGCTCGCTTGGCAAAAACGCCCGCGAGATGACGCCTATATTCCCTTGTTGCGTGTAGATCACCCTCTGGATCGACATTCATACACGCCAGATCACCCGCTTTATCCAACAACGATTCGGTCAATGTCTCTCCGATGAGCGCGTCCATCGCCTCTTCCGCCAAGATCGGCACCGCGTCTACTCCGCCAAGGACCAACCTTGCGGCACTGATTCTGCCTTCGAGGTCGGTATCGATTACGCACGCCGCCGCTACTAAGGCAAAATCGCCGTGCCTTCGGCTGTATTCCTGGAACGAGAAGCCCATCGGAACGGCCGCCACCGGAATTTTCACCTCGGTAAGCATCTCATGCGGCATAATGTCAGTGGTCAGGTAGGTGATAAAAAAGTCGCTCAGCTCCACTTCCCGTTTCTCGTCAGCGCTTGCAATAACAACTCTTCCGTTCAACGCCAAAAGTGACAAGGGAAGCTCGGCCGTCGGATCCGCATGGACAACGCTTCCGCCTACGGTTCCCCGATTGCGGGTTTGCATATGGCCGATAAAAGGAACTGCTTCTGTCAGCAGCGGACTTTTCTCCCGAATCAGGGCAGAGCGCTCCACTTCCCGCTGCCGGGTCAAGGCACCGATTCGGATCCACTCGTCATCAGCCCGGATGTAGCTTAATTCCTTCAGTCCGTTAATGTCGATCAAGCAGCTTGGCGCAGATAATCGCATATTCATGATCGGGATCAAGCTTTGTCCTCCGGCAATCAGCTTGCCATCGTCACCGGATTGGCTTAGCACTTGAAACGCTTCTTCCACCGTGGAGGGACGGAAGTAATCAAAGGATGCCGGTTTCATACCCTTCCCTTCCTCTCTTTAAGCAGCTTCAGCTATGCTGATTGCTGGCCTTTCTCGATTTCCTTTTTTAGCTTTTTGAAAAAATCCCCGATGATCAGCTTTGCGACGCCGCCCAGCATACGTTGGCCGATTGCCGCCACTTTACCGCCGACATCTGCATTATAATTATAGGAAAGCAGCGTTCTGCCCTCGTCTAATGGGGTCAGCTGGAGCAGGCCTTCCGCATCCAGAAATCCCGGTACTCCTTCCCCATGCATGATCAATTTGTAGCTGTGCGGAGCCTGTACGTCCGCAAGCTCGATCGTTGCGTCGTACTTGCCTTTTACAGCCGCAATTCCGACGGAAAGGTCCGCGCGGTACTTGTTCTCGCCGATCAGCTCCAGCTTGTTGCACCCAAGAATGCAATCCGCAAGTACCTCAGGATCCATTAATTTGCTCCATACCTGATCAACTGGCGCATATAATTCGATTTCACCGCTGCCGTTCATATCGGCACCTCCTTTGATTGCTTTGTACTTTTATGAGCATCCTGCATCATAGACCAGATCCGGCTCGGCGTCAAAGGCAGGCTGTCAATGGTGATCCCCAGCGGCGAGAGCGCATCCGCTACCGCATTGGCGATGACCGCCGGGGCGCTCATCGTGTTGCCTTCGCCCAATCCTTTCGCCCCAAGCGGGGTTAATGGAGATGCCGTTTCAAAATGTTTGATCGTTACATCCGGGATTTCGGTGGCCGTCGGGCACAAGTAATCCATGAAGCTTCCGGTCAAGAAATGGCCGTTGCTGTCATAAGCCAGTTCTTCATATAAGGCGCCGCCAAGCCCATGCACCAATCCCCCCATAATCTGGCCTTCAACAATGAGCGGATTGAGCAGCTTACCTGCATCATGGACCGTAAAATAGTCCAAAATCTTCACTTCTCCGGTATCCGCATCGATCTCCACTGTCACCGCATCGGCGACAAATCCATAGGTTGCAGAGCCGTTTACATGATCGTTCTCGTCAGGAGGAAGCGCGTTATCCATTGAGTAGAAAGCGGTTTCATGAATACCTGGCTCCATCCCGCTTGGCAGGCCCTGCGGATTCCAATGGGCGGATCCGATCAGTCTTTTCAAAGAAAGCTGCTGCTGCGGATCGTCCCGGACGATCACCTTTCCATTCTCGATATCAAGCGCTGCTGGAGGCTGCTTCAGCTGCTCTGCCGCGATATTCAACAATTTATCACGGACTTTTTCAGCCGCCTTATACACGGCACTGGAGCCGATCGATGCAAAGCGGCTGGAATAGCTGCCAGATGCCACTGACCAGGGGCTCGTCAAGGTATCCATCTCGGCAATTACCCTGACCGACTGCGGATCGACGCCCAGCACTTCACCTACGATCTGGGCTGCGACCGTTTCATGGCCTTGCCCGGTAGGCGTCGTACTGATCCTTACAGCAATTCCGCCCATCGGATCGATCGATACGGTCGCCCCTTCAGCGCTGCCCGATTTGGGCAGCGACTTCGCCCGCTGCTCCGGCGTAAGCGCAATCGTAATATAACCCATATTTGAGCCGGACGGTTCTACGATGCAGGCCAATCCGATGCCCAGATACTTCCCTTCCTCACGGGCTTTCGCCTGGCGCTCCCGAAACTCGCGGTAATTGGCCATTTCCAACGCTTTTTCGAATGCAGCTGTGTAATCTCCGCTGTCATAAACGCCTCCGGATGGAGTTGTATAAGGAAATTCCTCCGTTTGGATGAGGTTGCGCCTGATGACGTCTGCCGGATCCATTCCCAGCTGTTCAGCAATCATGTGCATGATCCTCTCCAAAGGAAAATAAAGCTGCTGTCCGCCATAACCCCGAATCAAACCCGTCGGGCTTTTATTCGTCATAACAGCGATCGTTTCCATATGCAGATTGGGAATCCTGTACGCTCCGGTGCTATTGGAGTGCGTCCGGTACAGACAAGCCGGCTCTGGAGCCCGGATATAACCGCCTACACTGTCGGCCATCTTCATCTTGAGCCCAGTTACAGTGCCGTCAAGTTTCACGGCCGCCTCGATCCAGGTTACTCTGTCCGTCCCGCTGGAGCTTGCCGTCAGATGCTCTTGACGGTCTTCGATCCATTTCACCGGCAGCCCGAGCTTTTTGGAGACAACCCCCATCAGTACCATATAAGGAAATACGCCTGACTTGATTCCGTAGCTGCCTCCGACATCCTTCGGGATTATAATCCGCAGATGATTGCTTGGCATCTGCAGGGCAGCCGCCATTACCGATTGCAGCGTGAACGGGCCGTGGAAATTCGACCAGATGGTCAGATGGTTTCCGCTCGATTCATACTGGGCGATCACCCCGTAGGTTTCCACTGGCGTCGCGCTGTATTTTGGAAAACGAAATTTATGTTTGATGACATGATCTGCTTCTGCAAATGCGCGATCCACATCGCCGTAATCAAAAAATCGATGATTGGCGATATTGGAGCCGACTTCATCATGGAGAAGCGGAGCATCCTGTTCCAGGGCTTTCTCAATATCGACTACGGCGGGAAGCGGTTCATAGTCCACTTCGATCGCCTCCAGCGCATCTTCCGCCAAATACCGGTTTTTTGCTACGACGACAGCGACCGGCTCACCTACAAACCGCACTTTCTCCACAGCCAGCGAATAGTATTTTACCGGGGCGGTGACGCCTACCGGAAACGGTACGGTCATCCTCGCGATGTCTTCTCCCGTAACGACGCCTTTCACGCCCGGCATCCGTTCCGCCTTCTCCGTACGGATCGCTTTAATCCTTGCATGCGGATAAGGGCTGCGTAAAATAGCGGCATGATGAATGTTTGGAAGCGGATTCAAATCTTCGATAAAGGTACCCTGTCCGGAAGTAAGCCGCGCATCCTCAACCCGTGCCATCGGCTGACCGATTCGATTCTGTTTCATTTGCGGAACCCTCCCTTGCTCTTATAATAAGAAAGAATCCCTTCATATGGTTTTAATATTGTTTCATCCTGACTTTGAATATTTCACTATTCACTCATGAAACCTGAGAACAGGCTCCTGTATTCCGTAGGCGTCTTGCCTTCCAGCCGTTTAAATGTCGTGGCAAAGTAACCTGCATTAGCGAATCCGGTATTGTTCGCAATGACTTCAATGGGCAGGGACGTCACTTTAATAAGGCGCTTGGATTGCTCTACCCTGTACTTTGTCAGATACTCAATAAACGTAACGCCCATCTCCGCTTTGAATAGGCGGCTGAAATGGGAAGCGCTCAGATAAACCCAATCCGCGACATCGTTTAACGTAATCGGCTCGTAGAAGTGGCTGTGAATATATCGGATGACGCTCTGGATCGGATTTCCCAGATCGATCTCCACCGGCTTTTTAGGAGCTCCGGCATTCCCCAGAACATTCGTTTCTTTCATTAAATTCGGAAGCAGCAACCGGTCCAGCGATGTGAGCAGCTCCACATTCGAAAGCGGTTTCAGAAAGTATCTGGAAAAACCTTCATTCATGCACAGCTGAACCATGTCAAACATTTTCAGGTGGGTGGCTACTATAATTGAAACCTGCGGTTTTAATTCCAGCACTTTTTTCCCCAGCTTCACCCCGTCCATATCAGGAAGGGATAAATCCAGAATGACGATATCAGGCTGATTTTGCTTCAATAAAACCAGTCCCCGGTCCGCTGAACCCGCTTCATATATCGAGAGGTAATTGTACTGGCTTTCTTCAATGATCAAACGAATGTGTTGGCGGCTCTCCGCTTCATCATCTATTATCAGTACTCCGGCCACGACCATCCCTCCCCCTAATTTCAGATATTCGAGAAATGCTCGTTCTTCAATTCACGGCGCAAAATCTTTCCGGAAGGATTTTTGGGAATCTGCGGAATGAACACATATTTTCGCGGACGCTTAAAATTGGACAGCTTCGGGTGCTGCTTACAGAATTGATCCAATTCCTGAACGGTGACCGTCATGTCCTTCGGCACGATGAAGGCCGCCACGATCTGTCCCCAATGCTCATCCTCTTCCCCGATCACGACGGCTTCCAATACCTTAGGGTGCTGAAGCAGTATCTCCTCGATCTCGGTAGGAGATATATTTTCCCCGCCGGAAATGACCATCTCGTCCACTCTTCCAACCACATAGAGATCTCCATCCTCATCAAAGTAACCCAGATCGCCCGTGTAGTACCAGTGGTTTCGGATCGCTTTTCGCGTGGCGTCGGGACGGTTCCAATACCCTTTAAAGGCTTCGATCGAATCCGCTTGAACGATGATTTCCCCGATCTCTCCCGGCTGAACAATAGGCTCGGGTACCACAGCGGATTCCGTATCGGAGCGAACCAGCCGGATCTTTTGATGGATCCCGGGCCTTCCAGCACAGCCCGGCTTCTCGTCAAGAATAGAACAGGTCGTGAAGGTATAAATTTCCGTACTGCCGTAATGGTTGATAAAGTGTGCGGGCTTCAGCAGTTCAAAGCATTTCTTCGTTAACGGCGCGGACATCGGTGCGCCTGCGTAACCAATTTTCTTCAGTGCGGAAAGATCAAATTCGGAAAAGCTCGGGTCATTTAACAATTCCCGGTACATCGTAGGAAACATATAGAGGGTACTGATCTTTTCTTCAGACAACAGCGACAATGATTTGCGGGCGTCGAAGTCCGGGGATAGCACATATTTACCGTTTAACACGCACATGGAAAGCAGAGAGCGAATGCCCATCGTATGGTATAACGGCATCGCGCCAAGTGTGCTATCAAAAAGCTCATAGTGATTTTGGATGATGTGCGCCATCGTCGAGGCATATTCATTCTCGTGGAACCTCGGAACACCCTTGGGCACGCCGGTCGTCCCCGAAGTATAGAGCATGACAGCGATATCGTCGCTGCTGCAAGTGATACCGTTATATTCAATGGAGCCCCTTGCGGTCAGCTCTTGATACGAAAGGTCTCCATCTTCTTGTTCCAGGCTGATCAAGATCGGCCGTTCATTAAATTTGGCGTTCATCACCGAGCGTTGGCTGGATTTTTCATAGAAGATAATTTTGGGCTCCGCATCATTTATGCAGTATTGAGTATCCTCCGGGGAATGGCGCAGATTAATCGGTGTATAGATCGCACCCAGCTTCTGCACCGCCCAAAACACACTTACTGTCTCCATCCGATTTTTGAGCAGGACCATGATGCGGTCCCGTTTCACAACGCCTAATTTCTGCAGGGAGGAGGCAAGCCGGGTTACTTCTTCATTTAATTGCCTGAAGGTAATTACCCGATTGTCCTGTACAAGCGCAGTTTTGTTTGGATATCGCTGGGCGGCATAATCAAAAACAGTTCCCAAATCCATGGTGACCATCACCTCGATCGTCAATTAATTAATAGTTTACAATGAGTCCGATCAGCAAATCTTTGTTTTTTTGATGCGGGCGCTTCTACAAAACAATCATATCATTATTGTTTTTCCTTATACAAATTCATGCGGTATTTTGCGCGCTACGCCGGTTTCAATCGCTGCCTCAATCACTTTTTTTCGAACAACCTCTACGATCCGGTTATTGAAAACGCTGGGTATGATATACTGTTCATTCCGTTCATCATCCTGAACGATCGAAGCGATTCCATAAGCAGCCGCAAGCTTCATTTTCTCATTGATTGCCGTCGCCTGGCAATCCAATGCCCCTCTAAAAATCCCCGGGAAACACAATACGTTGTTCAGCTGATTCGGGTAGTCGGATCTTCCGGTGGCCATCACCCTTACGTACGGCTCGGCAACTTCCGGCAATATTTCCGGATTCGGATTGGCCATTGCAAACACGATCGGATCAGGGGCCATTTTTTTCAGATCCTCCACTGAAATAACATTAGGGCCGGACAAGCCGATAAACACATCCGCATCCAACATTGCATCCGATAACGTACCTGTCACATTATCAGGATTGGAGTGATCGGCATACCACTGAAAGATCGGATTGCTGTAATTCTCTCCCCGGTGCAGAATACCAACGGATCGTGTTGCTCCGACGATATGTTTTACCCCTGCAGCCATCAACATTTTCGTGCAGGCTACCCCTGCAGCCCCAATGCCGCTAAACACCACTTTAATATCTTCCATTCGCTTATTTACGATTTTTAGCGCATTGATTAAGCCCGCTAGCATGACGACTGCCGTTCCGTGCTGATCATCATGAAAGACCGGGATATCGAGTTCCTGCTTTAACCGTTCTTCAATTTCGAAGCAGCGCGGGGAAGAAATATCCTCCAGGTTGATTCCGCCGAATACCGGTGCGATCGATTTGACGATCTGGATGATCTCTTCCGTATTTTTCGTATTTAAGCAGATGGGGAAGGAATCGATGCCCGCCATTTCTTTAAACAGCATTGCTTTTCCTTCCATCACCGGCATAGACGCAATAGGACCGATATCTCCCAGACCGAGCACGGCCGTACCATCGGTTACGACAGCAACCGTATTCCGTTTGATCGTCAAGGAGTAGGCCTTAGCCGGATCATGATGCAGAGCCATACAGACACGGGCTACACCAGGCGTATACACATGGGAGAGATCGTCGCGATTTTTGATCGGCACCTTCGATTGAATCTCCAGCTTGCCGCCCAAATGCATCAAAAAGGTTCGGTCCGAAAAATTAACGACCTTCACTCCCGCGACATTGCGGACGCTTTCTATTAATGCCGCTTCATTCTCCGAGTTGGATACCGATACGGTAATATCGCGGGTGGTAAGCAGCTTGCCACTGTTCACAATATCCACGGCCGTAATCTCGCCGCCCGCCTCATGGATCGCATTCGCGATTTCAATAAAAGCGACGTTTTGTTCAATTTCCAGACGCAGCACAATGGTATAACTTCCGCTTGTTTGGCTTTTCATGTTTTATCCCCTTTTTTTATAAAATAATAGAATCGTCAGCTAACTATAAATGATTTCTTGCGCGTGTGGTTTAGATAAAATAGCATTATTACTTTGTCATTTATGCTCTACCCGGATACAAATGACCCTCCTGCTTTTGATCACAGAAGGGTCAATAATTTCTGTTATATCATCCGATCTTCAGGATCGGTTTGATCGTGACGCCTGTCTCGGAATCTGCCGCAGCTTGATTGATCTCTTCCAGGGAATAAAATTTGACGAGCTTATCAAATGGAAATTTACCCTGCTTATACAATTCGATAAGCTGTGGAATAAAGATTTGCGGAATACTGGAACCCAGGAGCAGTCCCGTCACTTTCTTCTCGAACAAGATCGTGTTCACATCCAATGAAACCTCTGTGCCCAGCGCGGGAGCCCCGATGATAACGGTTGTCCCTAACGTCGCAAGGCAATCCACCGCCTGACGCAGCACCTCCGGCCGGCTTGTCGTTTCGATCGAATAATTGGCACCGCTGCCGGTTATTCGTTTGATCTCTTCTACCGTGTTTGTGTTTTTCGGATTAATGGTGTGTGTAGCGCCTAACTCTATGGCCATGGCAAGCCTGCTCTCTTGAACATCTACCGCAATGATTGTCCCGCAATTGGCAACCTTAGCCGCCATCAGTGCGCTTAATCCCACTGAACCGCAGCCAAACACTACAATGCTTGAGCCTAATTCAGGCTTCAGCTTATTAAGAACGGCACCGCTGCCGGTTTGTATGCCGCATCCAAGCGGGCCCAGAATCTCTAAAGGTACATCTTTGGTAACGCTTACAACATTTCGTTCAGAAGCAACAGCGTAGTAGGAAAAGCTGGATTGGCCGAAGAAGTTGGCAACGTCTTTACCGTCATGCGTATGTAACCTGCATGTTCCATCGCCCATTGCGCCAGAGAAGTTCAGTTCATAAAAAGATTCACAAGCATACGGTCTGCCTGTCCGGCAGCTTGTGCAGGAGCCGCAGGAAGAAAAGGATAACACAACATGATCGCCTGGCTTTACGCTGGTTACCCCATCGCCAACCTTCTCGACAATACCGGAACCTTCATGCCCCAGCACAGCCGGCAGCGGAACCGGATAATACTGGTCCCGTACGATCAGATCGGTGTGGCAGATCCCTACGGCAACAATTCGAATTAATACTTCACCTGCTTTGGGATCATCGATTGTAATCGTATCGATTTCAAACGGTTCACCTTTTCCACGCGTAATCGCAGCTTTCGTTAACATACATATCCTCCTTTTATGAATAAAAATGGGCGGTGCTTTTACTTCAGTTTTACTATATCAAAATTTCATGGGCATGATACGGTTTTCACGCGGGTTGGTCATATTTTTGAAACCGATGCGATAAAATTTTGTAGATGCCTGCAGCGAGCAGAAATGGTAATCTGTTCCAGCTTGCAGAGATAATTGAAAAGCCCGACGGAGTGTATTCTCCATCGGGCTTGTTTTAAATTTCTTAGGGCGGCAGCCGTTTCTGCTTGCTGCTTATTGTACGGCAGCTGCCGCTCTCTTCAGGGCCATAATATATCCGGCATGGGTGGCCTCATGTCCGATACTGAAAACCAGCACTTCATCAAGCCGGCCAAAGTCTTTGAATGGAACCGTAATTTTCTCCTCCAGCCGCCCTTGAAGACGCGCGCGAATTCGGCCGGGCTGCTCTTCCAGAAGTTTGATTAATGCCGGCAAATCCGGCGGCGATGTCTGCCAATCTGCGGGCTTGGTGCCGTTGACGAACAGACTCATCAATTCCTCAGGCAAATCAAGCGGCTCTGGAATTAAGCGAAATGCAAGCCTCTCCTGAGTCGTCAAAATATGCCCCAAATGCCAGCGGATGTTATTATTGAAACCCGGTGGCACAACGTCCGCCTGCTGCTCGGATAATTCAGCGACAAGCGCCAACGTGCGGCTTCGGTTTAACTCAATCTGACTGAATACGATTTGTTCCATTTCTGCAACTCCCCTTATCGTTGATCTGGCAAAGGCTCTTTCACCCATAGTAACCTGATCAAAGAGGAAGGGCAAGTCTTTTGATTCACATTGAAAACATACATTGTACAAAGAACAACAGCTTCAAGCCCCCACGCATTCCATTCCGTCTACCAGAGCGCATTCCATATATCCGAATAACTTTTTTTGCAAAAAGCGCAACATATTCCCCCTTTTAAAAGTCTGTAAATGTAGATTCACGATGTTGGATTTACGTCTTAATTCGGGAGATGTGGTGATGAAAAAAAGCGTTAAGGTCATATTGGGCACGGCTGTGATTGCGTTGTCGATCTTCTCTGCTGCCAGCTTGAGTTTTGCTGATAGTGTGTTGGACCGGTATTATTTTAGAGATACCCATCAGACCATTACCTATGCAAAACTGAAGGAAATGATACCATCTTCATTTGCCAATCAGTTAGGTGGCGTCTATATCGACGATAATGGGAACTCTGTCATCTTGCTGACCGAGAAAAACCCCGAATTTGAAGAGAAAATTAAGGGAGAAAACAAATATTCAAATAAAACCGTCTTCTATTATGTAAAATACAGCGAACAGCAGCTATTAGATGCGCAAGATAGACTTTACGGGGTAGCCAGCGACCTTGGCATCCAATTCACGGTCACTAATATCAAGCAAAACAAAGTCATCATCTACATATCGAAAGAGGCTTACCATCAAAATAAACAAGAAATTTTCAAGCATATCGATGAGGATATGGTTCAGCTAGTGTTCGGCAATTTCAAGATGATCAACCAAGCTTGAACGCTAGCTTTCTTTCAATCCCTCTTTTATCCGTGTTGATGCTGCCAGGCATCAATAGGTCTCCTGCTTTATGCCCCAGCAGTACAAAAAAGACTCCTCTCTTCACCGCCAGAAAAGTAACCGGAATACATCCGATAAACTCAATACATACAGCCAACGAAAAGTGGGAAGTCCCCTTTACGAGGGAGTAAACCATGAACCATCCGTTCCAAGAGGAAATCGTAAACATCAACGGCGCATTTACACTAGAAGGAACGCTAACCATACCTGCCGCAGCAAGAAAAAAATACCCCGCCGTATTAATTATTTCAGGCACCGGAAAGAGCAACCGTGATGGCAATGGCTCAAAGCTGGACATGAATCTGTACAAAGATTTAGCGGAAATGATCACAAAGCTTGGTTTTATCACGCTTCGTTACGATAAGAGAGGCACCCACAAAAGCAAGGGTGTATATATCGAAACCGGTTTTTGGGACTTGGTAGATGATGCGGAAAGCGCGGTCCGATTTCTTGCGTCCCGGCCTGAAGTCGATAATGAGAAAATTATTATTCTGGGGCACAGCGAAGGCTGCATGATTGCCGCTGCAGTGAACGCAAGAGCTCCACAAGCAGGCCTTGTCTTATTAGCGGGAGTCGCTGAACCTTCCAAAATCGCTTTTCCAAGGCAAGTACAGCAAGCGCTCAAGGAAATCGATGAAATGCCTGGATATAAGGGTAAATTAATACGTTTCATTACGAAGCTGCAAAATCCGGAGAAAAAAAACAGAGAATTTTTCGCCAAGGTACTTGCGTCTACCAGACCATCGATCAGAATCTATGGCCTAA
Source organism: Paenibacillus abyssi (assembly GCF_014640295.1). Lineage (GTDB taxonomy): Bacteria > Bacillota > Bacilli > Paenibacillales > Paenibacillaceae > Paenibacillus_D > Paenibacillus_D abyssi. Next base: position 25,928 of record NZ_BMGR01000024.1, read on the forward strand.
TCCCTTTCAATGCAAAATGGTATCGCGAGCAGTATGCCTACAATGTGATGGACGAACTGTCCAAGGTCACCTGCCCCACCCTAGCTATAACAGGCTCTAACGATATTCAAGTGATTCCCGATCATGCCAGGCTTGCCGCTGAAACGGTTAAGGGTGAAAGCGAATGGCATGTCATACCGCATATGAACCACATTTTGCGAAAATATGAAAAGCCGCATACGATGCTGAACCTTCTTAAAGAATACAAAAAGCTAATAAACAAACCGATTGATCCGGATTTATATCCCCTGCTTTCCAAATGGCTCCAAAAACATTATATCGTGGCGGAAGCGTAACTCAATGAATGTGCAGCCCTAATCGACTGCACTTGTTCTTTTGTATGGTGGAGCCAAAGGCTGGTCCCTGACCTCATTGCTGCCAGTGGAGATGTGGGTTTCTGGACCGAAGACGAGAGATGGCGCCACAGATATGAGACCTGTGACGCCATTTTTACTGTTTTAGAGGTACCTATCAAGCTTCAATATCTCATTGAAGATCCCTTTTGGGACAGCCTCTTCTTGCTTACTCATAGACGTAATATGCATAGATTTTCCATCTATCGTCGGGCATCTTTTTCAGCTTGTAGATGCTATCGATTGCATCTGTTGTCGAAGTCTGTTCAGCCCCATCCCACATGGTTGTTGTATATACGCCGCCTGTGGATTCAACCGTTGCAAATCGGTCATTCTTTTCAATCACCCTCATCGTCGGCACAGTATCCGTTGTCATCTGAATCTCATAGCCTTCTTCAGTTAATGACCTGAAGTCCATTAGAGAGGAGTTGCTGAGAGCCAGATAATAACCCGTATTATAGATATCATAGAAATTCATCAGCTCTTCGAACCTTTGCTCGTTCATCAGTTCAAAGTTCAGGGACTCGATATCATTGACCAAGCTGATCATGATCTCGTCCTCGGGTAAATTCGTATTTTCCAGATTCATTGCACGCTGGAGCATGACAACGGCTTCAGCACGTCTGGCATTAGCGTATGGCCTAAATTCAGTCTCTGTAACACCGCCTACAATGCCTACCTGGCTTGCACTCATAATAGAAGAAGTTGCATAATAGTCCGGCACATCAGTAAACTGCTTTGGCTCGCCTGCAAATTGGACGGTGGATGAAAAAGCACGTACCACCAATACCGCAATGTCACCGCGTGTAATCAGGCGATCGGGTCCAAACCTTGTTTCTGAAATCCCGTTCACAATGCCCAATGAGCTTGCGATGCGGACGGGCTCGTAATACCACTTGTCCTCCTCCACGTCGGCAAAGTTCTTCCCGGAGCCTTCACTTGTCAAGTTCAATGCTCTTACTAGTATTGCAACGAATTCCGCACGGCTGATTGAATTGTTCGGCCTTATGGACAGCGTTCCTTGCGAATCCAAATACCCGCGTAATAAATCTGCATTCACAAAATTGTCTAACGCATCATGAGCCCAATGGTCATCGATATCGACCGGAGCATACATCTCCAGCGGATCAATATCATGCGTTTGGGCAGACAAGGAATGAATCGGAAATAACAAAAGCATCGGCAGCAACAACAAGATGGTGATCTGGGACATTCTTTTTTTCATCTTCGGCATCGTTCCTCTCAATTAAAGTTTTTGGGTTATAAAACCCAAGATCCCTCAACAATTAACTGACCATAATGGACCGGAGATCATAAACTTAACTACACTTATAATGGAACGATGAAACAACAAACTTCCAGAAAAAGCATATAAATGCCAGCAAAAACAAGCGATCTGTCCACTGCAATAATGCATTCTCAAGCCATTCGATAGACCGCAAAAAAATTGCGTGGTTTCACAGTATATTTGTGTTTGATTGTCGGATAAAAACATATATACTTTCTTTATTAAAATCACATCTTATATCCACCTTGAGGGGAAACGAATCATGAACGAACGAATTTCTCAATTAAGCCAATTGCTTCATATTAAATCAAGTAGGCAGCAATACAGATTAGCAACAGGCGTTGCCGCCACGATCCTTCTGATATCTGCTGCAGCTATGCCCTTCGGTACACTTCAATTAGTGGAAGTAAAGCCATTTTTGCCTGCGTTTATCGCATGGTTTCTATTCGGTGATCTTTTAACCGCTTATATGCTCTTCAGTCAGTACAGAGCCGGTAGGTCTCGGCCATTGTTGATTTTGGCCTGTACTTACTTGTATACGGGACTCATCATTATTCCACACATTCTCACGTTTCCGGGTGTTTTCTCCGATACCGGATTATTGGGCGCAGGCAATCAAAGTGCGGTGTGGTTATGGGTGTTCTGGCACGGTGGATTCCCGATAGGGATTATAGCCTACCTCTTGGTCGATCAATTGGACCGGCAGGAGGATCCACCACAAAGAGTCATCCCGCTGGCCGCAGGTATGGTAACGGTAACCATTCTGATTGTACTGTTATGGTATGTTCTGTCTACCATGGGCAATGACTGGCTTCCTGCCATTATTGAGAAGAACAACTATTCCATCCTATTGACGTCTGGAGTTGGCGCTGTCGTTTGGCTCCTTAATTGTTCCGCATTCATTCTTTTAATATGGCTGCGGCGCGGCAAAAATGTGTTAACCCTGTGGTTAACCGTTGCGGTATTTGCATTCCTCCTTGATGTCACAGTCACGCTGTTTGCAGGAGCACGGTACAGTCTGGGATGGTACACTGCCCGTTTGAACTCGCTCGTCGCTGCAACCGTGGTCATTTGTTCCATTATTTATGAAGTCAACAAGCTCTATATCCGGCTGGTAAAACAGCATGTGCAGCTGGTGGAATCGCAGGATGAACTGCGATCAGCCAATGAAAAGCTAACTAAACTTTCCAATCTGGATGGATTGACCGGCATTCCAAACCGACGGCGCTTCGATGAAATGCTGGCTAGGGAGCTCCATGAATCCGCTGGCAAGAATTCACCATTGTCATTATTAATGTTGGATATAGACTGCTTCAAAACATATAACGATCATTATGGCCATTTAGGAGGAGATGCCGTGCTGAAGAGAGTCGCCCTTATTATTGAAGACTCCTTGACGGGAACAACTGGGATTGCCGCTCGCTACGGCGGAGAAGAATTCGCGGTCATTCTTCCGAGGCTAGATGTAGAGCATACGCAGCGTATCGGCGAACGGATCCGGGCTGCGGTTGAAGCCGAACAAATTTTACATAAAGCCTCCATTGTAGGAAATTTTATAACCGTTAGCATTGGCGCATTCACGATGCTGCCAGCCCAAAATACCGAGTTTGAAGAAATGGTGGCCTTTGCCGACCAGGCTTTATATTCATCCAAATCTGACGGGCGTAACCGTGTGACCGCCTTTGATCAATTGTTGAACAGGTAAATTACGTTATGATTTCAATCTATTAACATGTCCAAGCGCTTGCCAGCTTCCGTTTCGTCCTCCAGCTTAGACCAATATGTCTTAAGCTCCTCTCGGACCGACTCCAGCGCTTTCGTCCCCAATTGAAGATCGGAGTAAAATTTGCATTTCCCCCAAATCCCGTTCAGATCCGGCTCCCGTTGCGGCCGATTGCCCGCCAGTCCGTCCCGTATGGTCAAGGCTTCCAGATGCGCGGGCAGCGTGAGCGTGCTCCTGCGAATGCCGGATTGTATCTTCGGGCTGCAAAGAAAACGGACCAGCGCCCTTGATGCATCCGGATATTTCGCCTTGCCGCTGATTGCCAGACCTGTTACGAGAAGCAGCGTAGAGTCGCTCTTCAGACCTGGGAGTTCGGATATTCCATAATCAATTCCCGTATCACGCCATCGATTAATCCCAAAATACGACGTCATGATTATCGATACCCGGCCTTCCCGGAACCAGCGCTCTGCATCGGCATCATTCTCCGACCAGAACGGAGCCGCTCCGCCCTGTTGATAAATTAGATTTCTTGCCATGCGCAGGCTTTCCCAGAATGCCGGACGATCCACCGCGTCCCCCTCTTCCCCGTTCTGGAGCCGAAACCCGTTCTGCAGCAAAAAGACCGGCCAGCGGTTTACGGATTGCATATGCGCTGCGAATCCGATAACGCCCAGCTGCCCGGACAATACGCGTGACGTATGAAGCAGCCTATCCCAAGTCCAGCCTTGCTGTGGTTCCTCCAATTGACAGCTCATAAAATGCTGCCTGTTGTAACATAACACGATCGGGGAGAACACAAAGGGTGCCGCTGCAGTTCGTCCTGCAGGCCCGAGAAATGGCGTGTACAGCAGCGGATGTGCTGCCTCCGAGTGCGGAGCGGAGGCAAGCATAGACCAGGATGGGTCCTGCTCCCTCAGCTTTAAAGCATCCCAATTAGTTAGTGTTATAACATCGGCGATGCCGTGTTCTACATAATCGACAGGAAATGGCGTAGGCAGCAGCTGAATGCCGATCGACGGATTGGCTGATTCAAACTCGGCAATCGCCTCTTTCATATTGACTTCCGTATCCATTGACGGATAGTAAGCAAACCGCAGAATTGTTCTCCGTTCCGTGTCCTGGACTGCGTCCACCATCTTCCCTTGCGCGTATGCCGGTATGGCAACCCGATTGCCGACTCTTTTAATTTTGACGATCATCCCTTCTTCAACGAGGATATCCAAAGCTTTCCGCACGGATTCCTTACTGAGCCCGTACGTGCTGCCAAGCTCGACCTCGGAAGGGATGTAATCGCCTGACCGAAGCTCTCCGGATCGGATATCCGTACGCAATCGATCCACCAGCCGGCGAATTCGGGCGGTATATTCACTTCGACTTGGGCGTCCCATCTCATTCCCCCGTTTCTCCACATCATCTTTTTCTATCATAGCATAAGCAATCAATTCTGTTGACAGAACAATATCTTCCGTGTAGCCTGAGTTATATCATCCACATATCGCCTAGAAGACCGAATGTAGGGAGGGATACAGCTCACCATTTGAATGTAACAGAATACATATCAGAGAAGGAGCAGCCGCATGTCAATGATCGAAACCTTTTCCTTAAACAAAACATTTCGTCAGGCGATCAAAGATCCCGGATTGAAAGGATCCATCAAGCATTTCTTCACCCAGCAATATCGGGACAAAACAGCAGTGAACGGCATTGATCTGAAGATTGAGGAAGGAGAATCGGTTGCTTATGTCGGGCCAAATGGAGCCGGCAAATCAACCACGATCAAAATGCTTTCCGGCATCTTGGTTCCCACTTCCGGTACCCTGCGAGTAAACGGACTTGTACCTCATGAGGACCGAATCCGCCACGCGAAGCAAATCGGGGTCGTCTTTGGACAGCGCACGCAGCTTTGGTGGGACCTTCCGGTAAGGGAATCGTTCTCCCTATTGAAGGATATCTATGAAATACCGGATCCGTTATACAAGAAAAATATGGATCGTTTTAACGACCTGCTCGGACTTCATGAATTCAGCGATCTGCCTGCCAGAAAAATATCATTGGGCCAACGGATGAGAGCCGATTTGGCGGCTGCCCTGCTGCACAATCCCCCCCTCGTTTTCTTAGATGAACCTACAATTGGCCTGGATATCGCCGTCAAATCCCGCATCCGGGAATTCGTCAAGAACATCAACCAGAAGGAAGGGTCTACGATACTTTTGACAACCCATGACCTGGAAGATATCAAAGACATTTGCCGCAGACTGGTCATTATCGATAAAGGGCGGATCATATATGACGGAACATTAGAAAAGATCACGGATGCTTTCGCACAGGAGAGAACCCTTCACTTTCAAGTCCGCGAGCCCGTCTCATCAATCTCCGGCATCATTGCAAACTTGCCGGGTGTAACTGCCGATCAAGTCAACGAACTATCCTTTTCCGTAAAGTTCAACCGGTTTCAATATTCAGCCGGTGAAATAGCAAGTAAAATCATCACTTCTGCAGATGTAATCGACTTCCGAATTGATGAGCCTTCCATCGATCAGATCATCCGAAAGCTTTATAATGGAGAATTGATCCTGCAGGAGGAGCAGCCATCGGAGGCGATCAGGTCATGACCTCTGCCAAAAAATACTTTTCACTGATGAAAACGTCGATGCAAGCTTCGTTGTCGTACCGGTTCAACTTTTTTATCAACACAATAGCGGGAATCGTATTCATTACAGCTCTCTTCTATATCTGGAAAGCCATCTATGCGCAGCGGACCGAACTCGGCGGAATGTCATGGGAAGATATGAAAACGTACCTGCTCGTCGTATTCATCACCAATATGCTGCTGACCTGGTATTCAGAGACCGCCATTTCCAGAAGAGTCATAGACGGCAGTGTCTCTATGGATCTGCTTAAACCGCTGGATTTTCAGAAAGCGCGATTTTCTGAAACGATCGGCACAAGTATTATAGAAGGCGGTATCTGTGCGCTTGTCGCAGCCTCATGGGCGACCGTTTTTGCGGATGTCAATCTGCCTCCCAACCTGCTGGCATCGGGTCTTTTTCTCGTGAGTCTTGCTCTTTCGGTACTTATTAAGTTCGGGATTATATATCTGGCCGGCCTCGTGTGCTTTTATACTTCGAGTGTTCTGGGCGTTGCTTGGGCAAGAGCTGCGATTACCAACCTTTTTTCCGGAGCGCTCGTTCCCTTGACGCTTTTTCCGGATTGGCTGGAGACCATTACACGTTGGCTTCCGTTTCAAGGCATCGTATTTATCCCGGCGTCGATCTATATGGAGCGTATGTCCGGCCTGGACGCATTATGGAATATAGGCATTCAATTCATATGGGTGATCGTGTTATGGTTAGCCGGCAAAGCCGTATGGCGCTGGTCCGTCCGTCAAGTCACGATTCACGGCGGATAGGAGGGGAATCAATCGATGAAGTGGAGTCGTGCGATCTATATTTATTTCAGATTAATGACACAGCATGTGAAAGCAATCCTCGAATATCAAGCCGATTTCTGGATTGCGATGTGCGCCGCAATGCTGACACAAATACTCGGCATCGTGTTCATTTGGGTGATATTCGACCAAATCACGGATATTCACGGCTGGGTTTTTTGGGAGATTGCATTTTTGTATTCCTTAGTCTTTATGTCCGAAGGGGTATCGTCCTTTCTGTTTAATGGGATCTGGCTCATTAACAGCTTCGTGAACCGTGGTGAAATGGATCGCTTTCTCGTTCGCCCCCTGCCGCCTGTTCTGCAAGTCGCGTCATCGGCATTCGGCATGAACGGTATCGGCAACCTGGCGATCGGAATAATCTTCCTCATCCAATCGATTCGTCATATTGAAATGGCTTGGACATGGTGGCAGCTGCTGTTGGTGGTTGTTTTCGTCATCTCCGGGGTTATGATTCGAATTTCGGTTAATTTGGCTTCCAACAGCATTTCCTTTTGGACGCAAGGGCCGCGAAATTCATTCCCCATGATGATTCATACCGTTAGCGACTTCGTCAAATACCCCATTACAATATTTACTGGCGGTATTCAATTATTTGTTTCCATTGCGGTCCCTTATGCTTTCATCAGCTATTATCCCGCATCCTTTTTGTTCGGCAAAGGAGAAGATTGGTCTTGGCTCGGTATGCTCACGCCTGTAGTAGCCGCCGCGTGTCTGATGCTTTCTATCCGATTATTCAACACGGGATTGCGAAAATATGAGAGTGCAGGCAATTGAACAAGCGGGCGGAGCCATGATCACACGGCTCCGTTCTCATTTTTTATCATTGAAATCCAAAGGTCGAGTAATGACATATCTGCAAGCTCAGATCGTGATGGAATGCCTTTCTGGGCCAAAGTATCCACCACTTGTGTCGCTAGAATGACGGGAACATTCACGAGGCTATATGTGTTTTTAATAAAAATATGAATAAACGATGAAGGAATTATTTTACAGAGGTCAATTTCGACAAAATGTCGAATTGTATATATTTGCAAAAAAATCATATACACCTAGGAGGAACAAGATTTTGAAGAAGAACAATGTAGTACTGCTGGCAATCATCTTAGCTATGGCAGCAATCCTCGGGGCTTGTGGAAGCAACCAAGGAAATTCCCAAGCGACAGACGACAGCGCATCAAATGATCAACTAGAAACCGTAAAGCTGGATATTGGTATGCTTAAGCTTACCAGCTCCGCCCCACTCTTCATTGCTATTGAAAAAGGTTTCTTTGAAGAGGAAGGAATTGAAGCAAACGTAGAATGGTTTGAAGCGGCTCAACCGATTGCCGTAGCCACTGCTTCAGGAAGTGTGGATGTTGGCGCCACGGGAATCACTGCAAGCCTTTACAATATGGTTGCTGAAGGTCAAAAGCTGTACATCGTCGCAGATAAAGGAAGAGAGCAAGAAGGCTATTCCTCATCCGCATTAATGGTACATACGGATTCCCCTATCACCACAATCGAAGAATTGAAGGGCAAAAAAATCGGAATTACCCAAACGGGCTCCACATTCCACTATATGGCTGGACGCCTGCTGGAGAAGCATGGATTGTCCCTTAGTGACGTAGAGCTTGTACCGCTTGGCAAAATTAACGCCATGATGGAAACACTGAGCAGCAAACAGGTTGATGCCGTACTGCTGAACGAACCGAACATTACCGCTGTTGTCAAAGAAGGCTACGGCAAAGTCATAGCTCAAGTCGGCGATGAAATCGAGTATCAAACATCGGGTATTTTCTTCTCTCAGAAGATCGTTGATAACCATGATGCTGCCGTTCGTTTTATGAAAGCGTACGCCAAAGCAAGCCGTTACTATTATGATGCTGTCCTTGTGAAGGAAAACGGTGAGCTTGTACCTGGTGAAAATTACGATGATGTCATTGCCATCATCGCGAAATACACGGATCAGCCTGAAGAAAACATCAAGCTCGGCATGCCGTACATGGATCGCGACGGCAAGCTGCTTGCAGAAGACATCAAAACGCAAATCGATTGGTATCTGGCCAATAAAATGGTCGAGAAAGAACTGGACCCAGCAACGATTGTGAACACCGATATTCTCGACGAAGCATTAGAACAATTAGGAAACTAGGAAGTGATGACAGCATGAGAGTCGTCGTCGATGGAGTAACAAAAACGTTTAAGGATAAGAAGGGCCGTGAGGTTACGGCCCTCAGCAAAATCGATTTTGCCATAGACCGCCAAGAGTTTGTCGTGCTGGTCGGCCCGAGCGGCTGCGGTAAATCGACCTTGTTGAATATTGTCGGAGGCCTGCTCTCCCCAAGTGAAGGCAGCGTTTATTTCGATGGATTGTCCTCTGCCGGCAGCGACCCGCGCCTCGGTATTGTTTTTCAGGAAATTGCCCTGCTTCCTTGGCGGACCGTATTTGAAAATGTCATATACGGTCTGGAAGAAATGGGGATAAGCAAGAAAGAGCAGAAGGAAAAGGGACAGTATTATATCGATATGGTCGGATTGACCGGCTTCGAGCAAGCTTTTCCGAAGCAGCTCTCCGGCGGGATGAAACAAAGAGCCGGCATTGCCCGTGCTCTTGCCATTGAACCGGATTTACTGTTAATGGATGAGCCGTTCTCGGCCCTGGATGCGCAGTCGCGTACGCTTATGCAGGAAGAACTGCTCACCATTTGGAACCGGACAAAGCTAAGCACGCTTTATGTCACGCACAATATTCAGGAAGCTGTCTATTTGGCGGACCGTGTAATCGTGCTTTCCCGGCATCCCGGAAAAATCAAAGAAATCATTCGCATCGATCTGCCAAAAACCGGACGAGATCAAGAAGAGCATCGTATTCAATTCGACGAATATGTCAAACAAATCTGGGATTTGATCCGCCATGATGCTCAAGATGCACTGAAGGAAGGATAAAAGACATGGGAGAAACGAAAAAGTATATCAAAAATCGTGTCGCTTTCCTTGATTTGAAGGTTCCCGGGTATGCTCCTGTAATCGGCATTGCCGGATTGCTGCTGCTTTGGGAAATCGTCTGCAGGCTGGGGTGGGTTGCTCCCCTGTATCTCCCCGCTCCGACAGCGATCTTGGCTGCAGGCTGGGAAATGCTGACCAAGGGTGAGCTTTTGCAAAATCTGGGAGCCAGCTTGTACCGAATTGTACTCGGTTATTTGCTCGGAGCATCCGTCGGCATCATAGTCGGCTTGCTTTTGGGCTTTTCCCGCTGGGCAGATGCGATAGGGAGCCCAATACTGTACTCGTTATATCCGATTCCCAAAATCGCCCTCTTGCCGCTGATCGTACTGTGGCTGGGTATTGGCGAGCTGCCGAAAGTAACCATTATTGCACTGGGTGTGTTTTTCCCGGTTGTCATTAATACGTTCTCGGGCGTAAAAAATGTCGATTCGGTATTGATTAAAGCAGCGGTTAGCTTTGGATCCAATCACTTCAACGTCATTCGCAAGGTAATTCTTCCCGGCGCCCTGCCGGTCATTTTCGCAGGCTTGAAGCTTGCTGCCGGTACTTCCCTGCTGCTGCTTGTTGCTGCGGAAATGATTGCCGCGCAGCACGGGATCGGATCCATGATCCTTCACTACGGCAACCTGATGATTACAACCAAGCTGATGGTTGGGATCTTGGTTCTGTCCATGCTCGGACTTCTATTAAACCGTGGACTGCAGTGGCTGGAGAACAAGCTTTTACCTTGGAAATAAGACGATATAAACTGTGCATAAAGCCCGATGGCGTGTTAGAACGCTCCATCGGGCTTTATTTATTCCGTTTAACAAAATTTACCTGCCTTATCCGGAAGATCAAATCACGTTATGAGGCTCCACTTATCCTGTAGCTGAAGCGGTCAGCACAAGCAAGCTCGAATTCTTCACTACCCATGACCATGGTAAGGCATATCATAGATACGTTTCAAATGTTTACGGCTATATTGGCACTATTTTATCCCCGGCGGCTTTTCCACCATAAAAGAGCTTTGCTGATCCTGTAATACCCTCGCTTAGCCGCTTCTAGCATCCACAATGGAATCCGTTTCCCTGCTATTAAAGGATATATTATATTATAAGCCCTCAAGAGATGCTCCCAACGATAATCATTTCCTTCTTTAACATATTCAGACACATCAATGACCTTGCCTCGTCCTTCATGCAGCAGCACGTTTTTCAGGTGAATATCCCTTGGGTTCAAACCTTTGCTGCGGATATAATTTCTGGCGTTCTCGACATCAATAATAACCTGATCAGGCACGCTTATCCCTAACAGCAGGCAGTCGTACAACGTTACGCCCTGTTCGTAACTAAGGACGATATAGTTTTCCCCGCTCCCATAATAGCGCGGAAAGTAGGGGGAATCTCCTATCTGCAGATATACCGCTTCTTCCAAGGCTTTCTTTCCAAGTGACTCTTCTGTATAGATTTTAAAAGCATAAGCAGGAGCGTCATCAAATCGGAAAACAGCTGCGTCAGTCCCTATTCCGATACAGCTTAAACTCTCGGGGCAGGAGGCGATGGAAACGAGTTCGTTCTTCCCGCTGCTCTTGATCTTCGCCGATCTCAGCGCAGCTTCAGCTAGTCTCCAATCTGTAATCATGTCGTTCCCCTCCTTGTCACTATCCTATATTTTCCAGAAACAGATATAAAAACAACCTTTGCCCAAAAAGATGGACAAAGGTCTCGCTAACAACGGATGGTTGTCAACAAAGCCGAAGGCAAATGCCTTGTAATGACGACTTTGTTGTAACAGCTACTCCCCTTTGGAGTTATTCAATTTTATACATTATAATGTGCTTCGGTTTTTGAGTCAACGGTCTATCTCGCTTACTGTCGTTGTTCTGTGATAATGTCACCCCATAACTGTTCTGAGATAATGTCACCATGGGAC
>NZ_BMGR01000025.1 GCF_014640295.1 Paenibacillus abyssi
AGCGGCTCGCCAAGCTCGCCGATAACACTCAGCGAAGGCGGCAACACCGTCACAGTTGAGGTCACCGCGCAGGACGGCACGACGAAGAAGACATACACGATTGAAGTCAATCGCGCATCAGCGCCGCCGGCGCCGAGCAGCAATGCGGAATTGAGCGGTTTGTCCTTGTCTGCAGGAACATTGACCCCGGCGTTTACAGCGGGTACGGCAAGTTACAGCGCGAGTGTAGGCAATGGGACAGCGAGCATCACCGTTACGCCGACAGCCGCGGATGCGAATGCAACCGTTAAGGTGAATAACGAGGCGGTAACAAGTGGCTCGCCAAGCTCGCCGATAACACTCAGCGAAGGCGGCAACACCGTCACAATTGAGGTCACCGCGCAGGACGGCACGACGAAGAAGGTTTATACGATTATCGTAAACCGTGCGTCTTCGACGCCGGTCTTCGTTCCCGGTCCGCCGCCTGCACCGGCTTTTACCGTTAACGATGAAGGCGCGTTATTCCTTGCTAATAACAATCAGGTGAACTTGCAGATGGTTAACGGTCAAATGGTTGCGACTATTACGGTAAGCGAACAGCTCATTCAGCGAATGCTCAGTGCTTTGTCCGGTCAATCGGATCATGAGCAGCTAACGTTCAGTTATTCAGGTACGGCTGATGCGGCTAACCTTGAGATGCCGTTAAGCGGATTGGAAGAGTGGGTAGCTGAATCGGAAAATGCGGCAATCACGGTCAAGAACGGTGGGGTGACCTATACATTGCCGGCAGGGGTGCTTGCAGAGATGATTCAAAGCAACCCGAACGCATCCATTTCTATCGTGATTTCCAGATTGGATCAAGCGTCGGAGGATTCGTTAACGGAGGCTGTTGATGGTGAGGACGGTACACTGCTGGCACCGGGCGTCTCATTTAACGTCAATCTTCTTTTGCCGGATGGAACTACTGTGCCTTGGGAAGATTTCAACAACCAGTTTGTTCCCCGTTCGATGGAGCTTCCGGAAGGTATCGATGCGGGGCAGGCAACAGCATTTGTATATGATCCTGACACAGGCGAGCTGTCTTTCGTTCCATTTACACTGAGGACAGAGAGTGGGAAGCTTATCATTACTTTCTGGACGACACACAACAGCATTTATGGTGTCATGTCACTAAACAAAACGTTCGCGGATATTAAGGGCCATTGGGCACGGCAGGACATCGAACGATTGGCATCCTCACTGCTGCTAAATGGCACATCAACCGGCATCTTTACCCCGAACAAGGAAGTCAGCCGTGCTGAATTTACGGCCATGCTTGTTCGTGCGCTAGGTCTGAGCACCGGTACAGAAGCAAACGGATACAGCGATGTCCGTACAAGCGACTGGTACGCTTCTTCTGTCTCTGCCGCCGTTAAGGCAGGATTGCTGGAGCATTTGCCATACGGGAATAACATCGGAAGGTTCGAACCAAACAAAGCTATCACCAGAGAAGAAATGGCTGTTATGGTCGCCAATGCTCTTGAATTTGCTGGTTGGCAGCCTGAGCAGCCGAGCATGGCAGCCGGCTTGGCGCCTTTCAAAGATGAAGCGGACATTTCGCACTGGGCAGTAGATTCGATCGCTGCGGTAAAAGACGCGGGCATAGTACAGGGCAGCTATGGTTTCTTCCGCCCTGAGGCAACGGCCACCCGCGCTGAAGCTGCGGCTATGCTGCATCGCATTTTATTGAATTTGGATTTTATTAATTAAGCTCACTGGAATTCCTCCCGTTAATTCGGGTATCGAGGGATAAAACGAGCTCAACCGATAAAATTAGCGGGAGGTTTTTTTCCATCCCTACTTCTGCCAAACCAGACCGTCCACACCCGGCTGCGGCGCTTTTCGCGATGGCCACACCACCCGGGGCTGGATGGACGCAGTCAGGCGCATGATCTGAAAACCAGCTAATACATTGTCAAGACTACCACTTAGTGAAGAGATCAGAAATTTGTTATAATGTTTTCAAGCATGACACATGACAAATTAAACCTCCGTCATACGGAAGTTTATGGATAATGAATTCGATTAAAAGTGTAGGGCTGCCTTTTCTTGAGCATAGCGTAGACGTGGTGTAATAACTTGTTGGCACAAGCGATCACGGCTACTTTATGCGGCTTGCCCTCACTTTTTTTCTTGTCATAATTCTCCCTTAGACGGAAGTTTATTCCTCCGCGCATTCGTCAAGTATTATAAATCCGTTAAAGAGGTCTAAAACAACCGAAAAAGAAGGCCAACCAGTAAATCTGGTTGACCTAATAATACGAAGGGGTTGTCCCTCAGCCAATCTAATGACTTGGGACGCCCCCTTTGAACGTTACTATGCTTTTATTTTGTAGTTCTTACCCCACTCATCCAGCTTTTTAAGGACCGGCATCAAGCTTTGTCCCCGTTCGGTTAAAGAGTATTCCACCTTGGGGGGAATTACCGGATAGGCCTCTCTATGCACAATGCCATGCTCTTCCAGCTCTCTAAGCTGGTTTGTTAACATTTTTTGCGTAATGTCCGGGATCGACTGTTTCAATTCTGAGAATCGTTTTGTCCCCTGCAAACCTAGATGGCACAATATAATGAGCGTCCATTTCCCCTCAATAACCGATAAAGTGAGTTCTTTCTCGCAATGAATGTGTTTGTCGTTTTCTTTGATGGGCGGCAGATTGCTTTTGCCCCATTCATCCAACAATTCCAGGATCGGCATTAAGCTTCTTCCTTGCTCGGTTAAGGAATACTCAACCTTAGGCGGTGCAGCTGCATAGACCTTCCGGTGAACCAGTCCGTTTTTCTCGAATTGCCTTAGCTGATTAGTTAACATTTGCTGGGTAATGCCCGGAATCAAATTTTTAAGTTCCGTAAATCGTTTGGCCCCTTTTAACCCTAGCCGGCACAGGATGATAAGCTTCCATTTTCCCTCTATGATGGACAACGTTAATTTTTTTTCATGATGCAATTCCTCATGCCTTTCGGCACGATATTCGCTATTCATCCGTATTCTCTCCCATCCAATAGTATGGTATAGGATACTATCTCAAAAATAAGTGCCTACTACCATTATGAATGCTTAGTATATATTATAGATCATGCAGCTGTCACCTGTAGAGTCCATGCATATATGCCAGCGCTCCAGGGAAGCCCTATTTAAGTAGTACTTATCTTATTCAGCGAAGGAGATCTTACACATGCATAGGTTTACGATTCCAAGAGATATTTATTATGGAGAAGGATCCCTTGAAATATTAAAATCCATTCAGGGAAAAAAAGCGTCGATCGTCATTGGAGGCCAATCCATCAAAGAATCGGGTTACCTTCAAAAAATCGAATCCTACCTTGCGGAAGCGGGATTTGAAACCCAACTGATTGAAGGCGTAGAACCTGATCCGTCTGTCCAAACTGTGCATAATGGCGCCCAATTAATGGAGCAATTTCAGCCGGATTGGATCATTGCGGTAGGCGGAGGTTCTCCGATCGATGCGGCTAAGGTCATGTGGACGTTCTATGAACGCCCGGATTTAACGTTCGAACAAATTAAAGCGCCGACCCCGGTGCCGGCTTTGCGCAGCAAAGCTCGTTTTGTCGCGATCTCCACGACAAGCGGAACCGGTACGGATGTGTCGCCATTCTCTATTATTACCGATCGTGAAACAGGAACGAAGTATCCGGTATTTGGTTATGATATCACACCGGATATTGCGGTTATCGATCCGGAGCTGACGTATTCCATGCCGCCTCAGATTGTAGCTTATACTGGAATGGATGTGTTGACGCACGGCATCGAATCCTACGTGTCTTCTATGCATACCTCAATGACAGATCCGGTAGCCATGTATTCCATAAAACTTACCGTGGAGAATATTGAGAAATCCTTTGCCGGGGATAAAAAAGCGAGGGCGGAAATGCACTATGCTTCCAGCCTGGCCGGTATGGCCTTTTCAAACGCCTTTCTGGGAATCGTACACAGCTTGGCGCATAAGAGCGGTGCAGTCTTAAATATTCCGCATGGCTGTGCCAACGCGATTTATTTGCCTTATGTGATCGACTTTAATAAAAAGGCGGATGGCTCCCGTTTTGCGGAAATTGCACGTTTTCTCGGGCTGGCCGGCACAACGGAGGACGAGCTGATCGATTCCTTGACCGCTCTGATCCGCCGCTTGAACCAAGCGATGGATATTCCGTTAACCTTGAAGGATTACGGCATCACTGAAGAGGAATTTGAGAAGAACGTGGATCAGATGGCAGCGGCTGCCATTCATGACCCGTGCACGCCTTCCAATCCTCGGGAAGTATCCGTAGACGACTTGAAGAAGCTGTACATTGCCGCGTTTAAAGGGGAAAAAGTAAACTTTTAACAAATAGACCGGGGAGCAACCAAAATGAAATAAACAAAATAAGGTTAGTGCATTCCGTTCGTCCCGGGTGCATTAACCTTATTGATATTTCAGACTCAACTGAGAATGAGCAGCTAAAAGCTAAAAGCTAAAAGCTAAAAGCCTGATTATTTTTACTCCGTATAAGGGATAAGGGGCCGGCGGATATTATGAGCATGAGAATCTTTCAAATCATAAATCCGAGGTGCACCGATGGAATACGTGAACTGTGACATGTCCCCAGTCAAAGAACAACTGAAAGCAGATTTACAACAACTGGTCACCCGGATGGAAACCTGTCTGGCGGACCTGGATGACGAAAATTACTGTCTGCTCCAAAAGTTTGAAGATATTCGGGAGACATTCGTACATAGTGAAGCAATCGCTTCCTCCTTTTATTTACAGTGTTATTTGTCTCCTTATACGGATAAATACATGGATCTAACAATGACGCTCCGAAATTTGGCAGAGCGGCGGTTCGGAGCGTTAATTGTCGTGGAAAGAAAGATCCCGCTCGAGCCGTTGATTCATTCGGGAACACAGATCGATGCCGCCTTGACCTATTTTTTGCTGGAATCGATCTTTAATCCCGGCAGTCCGCTGCATGATGGGGCAGTCTTGATCCGCGCGGACAAGATTATTTCCGCGGCTAACGTTCTGCCGCTTTCCGCTTCACTCCCCGGCATGGAAAAAATAGGTACCCGCCATCGGGCGGCACTGGGGTTATCGGAGAAAAGCGATGCGCTTGTACTTGTCCTTTCCGAAGAAACGGGCAGGGCTTCCTTTGCCATTGATGGAAAGCTGTATCCAATCAGCCACTTCAGGCAGCACTGAACAAAATGGGATGCATTCAAGTTCGTTAACGATAGAAATTGATAGTGATGGTATAATCAGGGGAAATAAAGCATCAGCAAAAAGGAAGGGATTGAGGAGAATGTCTCAAATGAAAGCCGTAGGATTGCATCGCTATTTGCCGATTGAACACCCGGAAAGCCTGCTTGATGTTCAAGTGCAAAAGCCGGCCCCGCAAGGACGCGATCTGCTCGTGCAGGTGAAAGCCATTTCCGTTAACCCTGTGGATACCAAAGTGCGCTCGCCGAAGGAACGCACCGAAGCATCGCCCCGCATTTTGGGCTGGGATGTCGCCGGGGTGGTTGAAGCTGTTGGGGAAGCTTGCTCACTTTTTAAACCGGGGGATGAAGTGTTTTATGCCGGCAGCATTACCCGTGCGGGAGGTAACAGCGAATTTCACTTGGTTGATGAACGGATTGTGGGGAAAAAACCGGCGAGCCTTGACTTTGCAGAAGCGGCGGCGCTGCCGTTAACGGCGATTACTGCATGGGAGGGTCTGTTTGACCGGATGGGCGTATCGCAGGACACAACGCTAAATCAAGGCAAATCGATCTTAATTATCGGAGCTGCCGGCGGAGTGGGATCTATCGCAACTCAAATTGCCAGCCTGGCCGGGTTGACTGTGGTCGGTACGGCATCCCGTCCGGAATCCGTCCAATGGGCGAAGGAACACGGAGCCGCGCATATTATTAATCACCATGAGCCTTTCGTGCCTCAGCTACAAGCAATAGGGTTAACATCGGTGGATTATATTTTTTGCCTTAATCAGACGGATCAGCATTGGGAGAATATGGCTGAAGCGATCGCACCGCAAGGTAAAATATGCTCGATTGTTGAGACGGATACGCTATTAAACCTTACACTGCTCAAAAACAAAAGCGTTACCTTCGTCTGGGAGCTCATGTTCACCAGAGCAATGTACGAGACGGCAGATATGATCGAACAGTATCGACTGCTGAATAAAGTGGCGGAAAAAATCGACGCCGGGGAGCTGCGCACTACTTTGGCTAAACGCCTTGAACCGATTAATGCGGCTAATCTCCGTCAGGCTCATAAGATGTTGGAATCGGGAAAAACGATCGGAAAGATCGTATTGGAGCATTTTTAAATAAAGAAATACTTAGAGTTTGTTTTAATGGCTTTCTCATTCTATCGTTATCGACAGTATATTTTTAGATACTATGTAATATAAAAGTGCGTACTTACGAAAAAATAAGTAATGGATGTATACTAAGCTAGTACCGTCTAACACCCGTACACAATCATTTTACTACAGACAAGATAAAGGGAGTGAGACCATGGATGCTGCAACTTTTATTTTATTCGGATCAACCGGTGATTTAGCCAAAAGAAAGTTATTTCCGGCGCTCTATAACTTGTTCCTGGAACAAAAAATGCCGCAACATTTTTCATTTATCGGGTTGGGGAGGAAGCCATTTACAGATGCGGAATTCCAAAGCTATGTTGAACAATCTCTTAACACCTTTTCACGGCGCAAGCCATCAGATCATTCCGCTTTAAAGGCATTCCTTGGCTGCTTCCGTTATTATGCTCTGGATGTTAACGACAAAGCGGGATACGTTGAACTGCTTAAGCTCGTTCAGAAGCGGGAACAAGAGCTGGGCATTCCTGAAAACCGCATGTTTTATTTATCCGTTGCTCCGGAATTTTTTGATGTCATTGCTTCAAATATTAAAGAGAGCGGGTTAGGCGATACAGCAGGCTGGAAGCGACTGATTATCGAAAAACCGTTTGGACATGATTTGAAATCGGCCCGTGCGTTAAATGCTGAATTAAGCAAATCGTTTGAAGAAGAAGAAATTTATCGAATCGATCATTACTTGGGCAAGCCGATGGTGCAAAACCTGGAAACATTGGTATCCGCGAACCCGGTGCTTGGCGCATTATGGAGCAATCGGCACATCGCGAATGTACAGATTACAGCGAGCGAAACGGTCGGCGTGGAAGAGCGGGCCGGTTACTATAACAGTGCCGGGGCGATTCGGGACATGTTTCAAAACCACCTGCTGCAGCTGCTGATGATGACCGCCGCTATTTCTTCCCCTATGCAATCGGCAGAGAGGAATATCCGCAAGCAAAAGATCGGGGTCTTGAGGGCTCTTCGGCCGATCTCGAAAGAAGATGCAGCCCATCACATCATTCGGGGCCAGTATGGAGCGGGAGCCATTCAAGAGAAGCCTGCTGTCGGATACCGGGAAGAGCCCGGCGTTGATGCGGCATCGATGACAGATACGTTTGTGGCGGCGCGTTTGTGGATTGATAATTCACTCTGGCAGGACGTTCCTTTCTATATCCGTACGGGCAAAAGAATGAAGGATAAATCCACTCGGATTGTGATTGAATTTAAAGCCGGAATCAAGGAACCCTATGGGAGCGGAGAACAACCAACGGAACCGAACCGGTTAACGATTCAAATTAATCCGGATGAAAAAATAACGCTGCAGTTGAATCAGAAAAATGCATTGAACAATGGACAGCTGGAGCCTGTTAATATGGAATTTTCAATGCCCGCCAATCAACTGCCCGACGGCTACGAGCTGCTGCTGTTTGACGCGCTGAGAGGCGATGCAACGTTCTTTGCCCATTGGGAGGAAGTCGAGCTGGCATGGGAGTGGGTGCAGCTGGTTCTGGAAGCATTTCAGGAAAATCGCCTGCCTCTGTATCCTTACCCGTCCGGTTCATACGGACCGGATGCGGCTGATGCCTTATTAGAAGAACAGGGCTTTCACTGGTGGCAGAATGAGAGCGGTCATAAGGCCGGCAGCCGCCGAAGCGAAAAAGTTTATCAACAGGTATAACATCAGGAGGTTAGAAAGACATGAAAATCGGATTGATCGGACTCGGGAAAATGGGATTCAACTTAAGTCAAAATCTAACAGACAACAACTATGAAGTGGTTGCATTTGATGTGAATGCGAATGCGGTAAAAGAGCTCCAGTCCCACGGCGCACAGGGGGCGGCTAGCTTGGAGCAGCTGGCAGGAGCATTGGAAACACCGAGAATCATATGGATTATGGTTCCCCACTCTGTAGTAGACAATGTGCTGGGTGACATTACGCCGTTTTTATCCGAAGGCGATATTGTGATTGAAGCGGGAAATTCTCATTACAAGGAATCCATCCGTCGTTACAACCAATTGAGAACGCTGGGCATTCACTTTATGGATGCAGGAACATCCGGCGGCATGGAAGGCGCCCGTCATGGGGCCTGTTACATGGTAGGCGGCGACCCGGAAGCATGGCAGATCGTGGAGCCGATCTTCCGTGATACGTCCGTCCCTAACGGGTATTTGTATGCAGGCAAAGCTGGGAGCGGCCACTACTTGAAAATGGTCCACAACGGGATCGAATACGGCATGATGGCGTCCATTGGCGAAGGCTTCGAGGTATTGGAAAAAAGCGGATTCGATTTTGATTATGAGCAGGTGGCCAAGGTGTGGAACCATGGCTCGGTCATCCGTTCTTGGCTGATGGAATTGACACAGCGCTCCTTCTCAAAGGACGCAAAGCTTGATGAGATCAAAGGAATCATGCAGTCCTCCGGCGAGGGCAAATGGACGGTTCAAGAAGCGATGGACCTGCAGGCTGCGACGCCGGTCATTGCAATGTCTTTATTGATGCGCTACCGGTCTTTGGACGAGGACACCTTCACAGGTAAAGTGGTTGCGGCGCTTCGTAATGAATTTGGCGGACATGCCATAGAAAAAGTTAAAATGACTGATTAATTCACGGACTGTACGCATAATCGTATGGGAACCGATTATATAGATAATGGAAAGCCGGCATGATCATATGCCGGCTTTTTGTTTTCGTCAATCTGAGCACCCGAGAGATCGCTCAAACAGAAATTTGAAAATTACCTCTTGCGCAGATGAGGCAATCGTGGGATTCTACAACTATATGCATAAGTGTAATTTAAGCACGGATGGCTATCTCGCGTTTGGCGATCAATAGAAGGGTAGAGACAGGCGATGGCACGTAATCGAATATTTTTCCCAAAGCTCAAACTTCAGCTCGGCGAACATGCCTGGCATAATTTCCGTTATGATGTCGGGGCATCCGTCATCTTCAGCTTTTTTAATGTTGTATTCAATCAGTTCTACATCCCGATGGCCATTCAACAAGGGGCGTCACATATCCAGGTCGGTTTCCTCGCTGCGGCTCCGGCGATCGGCTTGCTGTTCTCACCCCTGTGGGCCGCATGGATTGAACGGACCAGTCCAAAGCCTTTTATGATTATTCCGAATTTAATCGCGCGGTCGCTCATTATTCTTCCGGCTTTTTTCGGTACGCCTGTCATCTATGTGACGGTGGCGCTGTTCTTTCATCTGCTGATGGGGGTTCAGGCACCAGCATACGCCTCGCTAATCACGCGTCTTTATCCGCCGGAGCATCGCGGCAAGCTGATGGGGAACGCTCGTGTCCTCATGGGTTTGCTGATGATTCCAACGGCCTTTGCGATTGGCAGCTGGACGGATGCTTCCGGCCCGACGGGCCCGCTCTTATTTGCCGCAGCTACAGGTATAATCTCCATTCTCGTGTTCAGCCGGGTGAAGGAATCCGAGGCGATTCCTGCCCGTCCGATTGCGACGAAGCGGGCAAGCTGGCGCGAGCAATGGAATCTGGTGAAACAAAACCGGGAGCTGGCTGTATTTTTGCTGGCAACTACGTTATCCGGTTTCGGAAATATACTTGCCAGCCCGCTTTATCAGATCATCCAGGTCGACCGGCTGCAGCTAAGCAATGTGGAAATTGGCATGGCCAGGGTCGCCTATTTTTCCTGCTTGTTGATTTCTTATTTCATTGTCGGATGGGTGATCGACCGCTTTTCGGCCAAGCATACGCTGGTCTATGGGATCATAGCTTTTTCCATCGTTCCACTGTTATACGGGGTATTCGGCAATTATCCGGCCGTGCTAATCGGAAGCGGGATTCAGGGAATAGGTGATGCGATTTGGGATATTGGAATATTGGCCTATGTATTCCGTCTTGCCCCCGGTCGCGAAGCCGTCGTATTCGGCCTGCATCTGATGTTATTCGGCATCCGGGGCTCAATCGGGCCATTGATGAGTACGTCTTTGGCGGAAAGTGTATCGATGTCCGTGCTCTTAACAGGCGCTTCACTGTTTGGATGGGCGGGAGTGCTTGTCTTTGTGCTGCTTAGCCTAAAGGAAAGGCAGCATAACAAGGGATTGGGGGCATAACATGGCAAGCGCCTGCCGTACCATGCTGATCGCCCGTGGAAGACGGGAGCTGATCCAGGAATAAAATGCCGGTATGCAGCGACACACATCATAAAGCGGAAGGGCGGGAAAACCCGCCCTTCTGACTGTTATTAGCTTACGACGCCCTCCCGTTTGCGGAAGAATGACTTCAACGCATTATAAACCTCCGTTTTCTCGCGGATGACATAATGGAGAAACGTTGGCAAATTAATATTTTTATAGGCGGACATTAAAGTGCTGGAGCGGTTATACTGATTCACCTCGCCGTAGCCGAACATGTTAGCCCGTTTGAGCAGTTCGCCGATCAGCTTGACGCATTTCTCGTTGTCCGATGTGAGATTGTCCCCGTCGGAGAAGTGGAATGGATAAATGTTATAGAGCGCCGGAGGATATCGGCTGTCAATGATTTCAAGGGCTCTAATATAGGCGGAGGAACAGATCGTGCCGCCGCTCTCTCCGCGTGTGAAAAACTCTTCCTCCGTCACTTCCTTGGCCTCCGTATGATGGGCGATAAATACGATGTCCACTTTCTCATATTGGTGGCGCAAAAATCGCGTCATCCAGAAGAAGAAGCTGCGCGCCACATATTTTTCAAAGCTGCCCATGCTTCCGGACGTATCCATCATCGCGATAATGACCGCATTGGACTGCGGTTTAATAATCTCTTCCCAGGTTTTGTAGCGTACATCATCGGGAGAAATACCGTGAATGCCGGGATGGCCTGTAGTCGCATTGCGGCGAAGATTTTCCAGTATCGTGCGTTTCTTGTCAATGTTGGACATAATCCCTTTCTTGCGGATATCGTTAAACCGGATTTCCTTGGTTTCGAGCTGATCCTTGTCCTTCTGAGTCAGGAACGGCAGCTCCAACTCCTCGAACAGCATCGTTTCCAGCTCCGCCAGACTGATTTCCGCTTCAATGACATCGTCGCCCGGCTGCTCTCCCGCGCCTTCTCCCTTGCCGCCTTTCTTTGCCGGTGTCGGATCTACTCCGAGCACGTCACCAACCTGGCTGTCGCCGTCGCCTTGGCCTACATGCTTGTTCTTGTTGTGATTGTACACAAAACGGTATTCATCCAGGCTGCGGATCGGGACTTTAATAATTTGCTTGCCATCCGACATGACGATGTTCTCCTCGGATACGAGGTCAGGCAGGTTCTTCTTGATCGCTTCTCGGACCTTCTGCTGATGGCGGGCTTGATCCTGGTAGCCTTTGCGGTGCAGGGACCAGTCTTCACGGGATACGATAAACAACGGCTTTGTCATACAGAACCCTCCTCTGCGATTGTCTTATTGTATTCAATATATTCAAGTCCTTCTAGGTTATGTGAATCAATATGAGCCTGTTTCTATGAAACTTACATTCGATGGAAGATATGGCTGTAATGCCAAAAGTTACAATGCGTTTCGTGCAAAGAGAATCCGATTCGACATAGGATTTTGGCTGGCGGACAGCGAATTATTTTAGTATAGGGTTTCTAGGAAAGGAAGCATGAAGGAAAGAGAGGTTACATAGCATGAAGTTCATTCATACAGCCGACTGGCATCTCGGCAAATTGATTCAAGGCATATATATGACTGAAGATCAACGGCATGTGTTGCGGCAGCTTGTTATGGCGGTTGAGGAAGAACGGCCGGATGCGGTTATTATTGCGGGGGATCTTTATGACAGGGCGGTTCCGCCGACGGATGCGGTCGATCTATTAGATGAGCTGCTGGAGCGAATCGTCATTGATTTAAATACACCGGTATTGGCGATTTCGGGCAATCATGACAGCCCGGATCGCCTTAACTTTGCAACGAAAATTATGGAAGGCCGCGGATTGCATCTCGCCGGGCAGCTTAAACCAGGGATGAAGCCGGTCGTACTGCATGATGAGAGCGGAGCGGTGCATTTCCATCTGGTGCCGTATGCCGATCCGGCTCAAGTGCGTTATACATTCGGCGAAGACGGGATCCGCACACATGACGAGGCAATGCGCGCCATTGTATCCCGGATCGAATCGGCTATGGACAAATCGGCCAGACATGTTTTTGTCGGGCATGCCTTCGTGACTCCTGGGGGTGAGCCGCAGCAAAATACGAGTGAATCGGAGCGGCCGCTGGCCATTGGCGGAGCCGAGTATGTGAAGGCTGATTATTTCAAGGCATTCCATTACACGGCGCTTGGCCATCTTCATCAAGCCCATTACGTGCAGCAGGAAAATATCCGCTATGCCGGATCGCCTTTGAAATATTCGATATCCGAGGAACACCATAACAAAGGCTTCTACATCGTGGAGCTGAGCGGGGACGGTTCAGTTCATGTGGATAAGCGCGAGCTGAAGCCGCTGCGGGACGTCCGCCGGATCTCCGCATCCATCGAAGAGCTCGAAACCCACGATATCAGTGAGGATTATGTATTCGTTACGCTGATGAATGATAACCCGGTGCTTTTTCCGATGGAAAAGGTAAGGGCCATATACCCGAACGCACTGCATGTTGAACGCCGGGTTACAGCATTTATTGGAGCCAAGGGAGATACGGATCGGGAAGAAGGGACCTTGGAGCGCCGCAATGCCGACCCGGTATCCTTGTTCTCGGCTTTCTATCAGGAGGTAAAAGGCATGCCGCTTAGCGATGAGAAGAAGCGGCTGTTCGCCGAAGCCTATTCTGATGTATTGCGTGAGGAGGAAGATGCCTGATGAAGCCGATTTTACTGACCATGACGGCCTTCGGGCCTTATCGCGACAAGGAGACGATTGACTTCCTTCAGCTTGAAGACCGGCGGCTGTTTGTGATATCCGGCAATACGGGCGCAGGCAAAACAACGATCTTCGATGCGATTTGCTTTGCGTTATACGGCTCTGCGAGTGGGGAGGACCGGGCAGAGCCGCGTATGCTGCGCAGTCATTTTGCCGATGAAGAACAGCATATGTCTGTCGACTTCACTTTTGCTGTAGGGAAGCGCACATTTCGGGTATTCCGGCAAATGGCTCACCGCAAAGGCTCCAACAAGAGCGAAACAGGCGGCAAGGTGGAGCTGTATGAGTTATCCTCCGGGCAAGAAGTGCCTTGTGTCGACCGCTTCACAATTGCGGATGTGAACAGCAAGCTGGAGGCGGTTATTGGACTGACAAAGGAACAGTTCAGCCAGATTGTCATGCTGCCGCAAGGAGAATTCCGCAAATTGCTGACCTCGGATACCGAGAACAAGGAAGAAATTTTGCGCCGTATTTTCCGTACCGGTTTATATCAAAAGCTGGAGGATCGTTTTCAGCAGAAAAACAGGGAGCTGAAAGACGCGCTGAAGGATGCGTCGTTAAAGGTAGACATCTACGTCAAGCAAACGGAAGAGACCTTGCCGCAGCGTGAAGAGAGTCCTCTCTTTGCTACGTTGCAGCAAGAGTTTCGCAGTGCGGCTCAAGTGATGGAAGGATTATTGGAGGAGAAGCTTTATTACAGCCGGCTTGCTGAGGATGCGGAAGCGGAAAAGGCTGCGCTCACTGGACAGTTGGATGAGCAGGAGGTACAGCTGCGGCATGCTCTGTCGTTCAACAGTCGCTTCGATGAGCTGGCCCAAAGGCGTGCCAAGCACGAGGAGATGCAACTTCAGAAGCAGGAAATCACACAGCTTGAGCAAGAGCTTGAATTAGCGGAGCAGGCAGCAAGGATCGAGCCTTACGAAGAACAGGAATACCTTGCGAAGCGAAGTGCGGAAGGGAAGCAGCGCGAGGTTGAAGCAAAACGTCTGGACGTGGAAGCAGCCACACTCCGTTTCGCCCAGGCACAGGAGCAATATCGTGTTGAAGAAGCGAAAGAGGCGCAGCGGCGTCAAGCGGTGCTTGAGGTGCAACGCTTGACGGAGCTGGTGCCGCTCGTGCAGACGCTCGAAGCGAAACGGCTTGAAGTGCAGCGCTTGCTGGCCGAAGAGACGAACTGCTTGTCAAAGCTGGAGATAATCGAAGCCAAGCTTGTTTCCTCCCGTGTAGGAAAGCGTGAAACCGGCGACAGGATCAAGCAGTTAGAGGCTGAGAATGCCGGATTGCCGGAAAAGCTGGAACGGCTGGATCATATGCGCAACAAATATAACTTGGTTAGGATATTAGTTGATTTGGAGAAGCAGCTTGCGCAATTCAAGCGCGATGAGAAGCAGCGGGAACTAACGGTGGGCCGCCTCAAGGCGGAGCATGACAGCATGGAACAGCTGTGGATCGAAGGGCAAGCCGGAATGCTTGCAGCTCACCTGCATGACGGAAGGCCGTGTCCGGTATGCGGCAGCGAAGTGCATCCTCAGAAAGCCGAAGCGGGCGAGCAGATGCCATCCCGCGAAGCGCTGCAGCAGATGAAAGAGCAACTGCGGCATGCGGAAAGCGAGCTGCATGAGGCGAAAGCCCAAGCGGCGGCGGCATCCTCCGGCATAGAAGGAAAAAGTGCCGAGATGTCAGCTTATGGCATAGATCCGGCACATTTGCTGGAGCAGCTAAACGATGCCGAGCTTGAAGGAAAACGTCTCAGAGCGGAAACGGATAGGCTGAAGGAGCAAGCGGCGACGCTTAGCCAGCTTAGAGCGGAGCTGGAGCGGCTGGATGGCGCGATCGAAGCATTGCAAGGGGATAAAGAACGTATTCTGGCAGAGCAGCAGCAGCAGATGCTTGAGCGGAGCACGAAGCAATCTCTACTGGATAATGAGCTGGCACGAATACCGGAGCCGCTGCGTTCGCCTCATGAGCTGGAGCTTCATCTAAAGGAGCAGCAATCCATAGAAGCGGAGCTCGCTGCAGGCTGGAAGGCAGCTCAAGAGCGCATCCAACTTGTGCAGACCATGCTGACTGAGGAAAAGGCAAAGCTGGAGTCTCTTCAAAGGCAGCTGGAGGAGATGGAATCCAATTGGCAGCAGACCAGTGAACGGTTCCTGCATGAACGCACGAGAGCCGGATTTATCTCCATGGAGACCTATTTGGCTGCAAAGCTGCCTGAACCCAAAAGGCAAGCGGTAAAAGAACAAATCCGCTTGTTCAATACGATGTTTTTCACATTGGGACAACAGATTTCGGAACTGGAAACGGAGCTTTCCGGTAAGCTGCCGGTCGATCTTACAGCTTTGAACGAAGGTATCGCCCTATTGAAACAGAGATCGGAGCAAACCGCAAGCAGGCTGCAATCCGCGCGTCATTACCGGCAGGAGGCGGACCGGCTTGCAGCAGCTATTTCTTCCGCTTATGCGCGAGTACGGGAGCTGGAGGTCCAGCTGGAACAGGTGATGGATATTTACCAGATGCTCAAGGGGGATAACGCAATGAAAATCTCATTTGAGCGTTACATCTTAATTGAATACTTAGAGCAGATCCTGTACGCGGCAAATGTCCGGCTTCGTGACTTATCGGGTGGGCAGTTCATGCTGCAGCGCAGCGACCGCCTTGAAGCGCGGGGAAGGCAGAGCGGGCTTGGCCTTGATGTGTATGATGCTTATACCGGACAGAACCGGGATGTAAAGTCGCTCTCCGGCGGCGAGAAATTCAACGCCTCGCTGTGCTTGGCGCTTGGCATGACCGACGTCATCCAGTCGCACCAAGGTGGCGTCTCTATAGAGATGATGTTTATCGATGAGGGATTTGGTTCCCTGGATGAGGAATCGCTTAATAAGGCAATTACGACGTTAATTGATCTCCAGCGGGCCGGCAGAATGATTGGTGTCATCTCCCATGTGCAGGAGCTGAAGCAGGCATTCCCGGCTGTGCTGGAGGTAAGCAAGACGAAGGAAGGCTACAGCCGGACCATGATTGTGCTGAAATAATTCACTTGAAATTACAGCGGCCGTTCATCCCGGTGGAATTTCCGGGAGAACGGCCGCTAATTTTCAACCAGTCATCGTTATTGCTATAATTAGTGGTATGTATAACCTGTTCAAGACTTCGTTATATACCGGTTCCCATGGCTATGCCGATTATGATCAGGGCACCGAAACCAAAAACGAGCAGACCGTTCAGGACAACGCCGATGATCGCGAATACTTTGCGGCGGTTCTTCATGACAAGCCCGATAATGCCGAGTATTAACCCGACAAAGCTGAGTGCCAGCGTGACGAACATCATAATGCCGGACACAATAAGCGCCGTACTCATTTCAATCGCTTCCGGATCCTCGATATCGATCGTGCCGTTTGTATTCACAAGGTCGCTTACCCCTGCCGCTGCAGTTAAAGCAAACGCAATAATCCCAAGGATGCTGATGATCCCGATAATGAATGAAGCGATGCCGAGTCCGGATTGCTTCTTCGGCGCCTCCGTTTCATGCGGATAGTTAGACAGCGGAGGGATAGGATTCATAGCGGGTGAAGCAGCGGATTGGTCTTTGGGTTGCATGTGATCCTGTTCCATCATTCTTAGCTCCTTTTATTTAGTCTTGTAGAATTATACACCAAATTTAGGAAGGTGGAAACAACAGATGTATCTAAAATATGCAGCTTATGGAGCGGTTCACGCAATGCTCGCCGTTGTATTGGGCGCATTCGGTGCACACGGCTTGGAGGCACGGTTGTCCGAGCATATGCTGACCGTATTTGAAACCGGTGTTCGATATCATATGTATCACGGGCTGGGCATTCTGCTTATTGCGGCATTTGCCGAGCGTCTCGGCGAGATGCGAGCGGTAGTCTGGGCCATGAGATTGCTCATGATTGGTATTGTATTATTTTCAGGCAGCTTATATGTGCTCAGCTTAAGCGGCTTTACCAAGCTTGGCATGATTACGCCGCTTGGCGGCGTTGCCTTTATCGCAGGGTGGATCATGTTCGCTTCTGCTGCTTGGCGTCAACGCATTAATAAATAATACTATGTATCAATCATCTTTTCTGTCGTCATTTTTTGTCGAAAAATACGATGACCAGATGGTAAATTTCGTTTATAATTAATCCAAGGCATTACGATTCACTTTGGTGGGAAAGGATGTTCACGCGTGACGGTGAGAGAATTAACGTCAAAGACTATACAACGGAAAACCGTAGTTCCTTTCTTAAGGGAAGCGTGGACGATTACGTGTCTTATCTGTGCAGCTGTTGCTGGTTGGATTACCTTTTCCAATCGCTTCATGTCTTCTTCCTATGCGATGTGGACCTCAGTGGTTTTCGTTATAACAGGGTTTATCTGCTTGAAGCTTCTGCTAAAAAACAGTCAGAGCAAGACAGCTTATCCTGATATGGGCATACAGATTTCACAGACAATTATGAAATTCAGTCCATTTCCCATGGCAGTATTAGACCGCGATGGGCACTTCATTGAAGTGAACGAAGGAACAATCCATTTGCTAGGATACAAAAGAGAGGACTTGCTCGGCAAATCATTCCCGCAATTGCTGGAGGCTGTCAACAGACAGCATACCCTAGAGAGATTTGAGAAGACGCTGCATGGAATGATGCAGCAAACCCCTGTTACAGTGATGCATAAGTCAGGATTTCCACTGGAAATTCAAATCGTGAGTGCACCGATGATGGAGAATGGACGCGTGACAGGAGCATTGCTCTTTGGACAAGATTTGAGCGACCGCAAAAGAAACACAGAGCGAATAAGGTACATGGCGTATTACGATGATATGACTGGACTGCCTAACAGGCGCATGTTTATGACGCACTTGAATGAGACACTGGAAAGATCCGCGCATAATAACCAATTGATTGGTTTGCTGTATTTGGATGTGGATCGGTTCAAGCTTGTAAATGATTCTTTCGGACGCGAGTTTGGCGATATGCTTCTCATGCAGGTCGCCGAACGGCTAACGCGTGTGATGTCCGAGCAGGATATGGTCGCAAGAATGGAAGGCGATGAATTCGCCGTATTATTCGCCAATGTTGACTCCGATAAAGATGTAATGAACAAGACGAGGTCCTTGTTGGATACACTGGAGGAGCCGTTCGAGCTGCAGGGCTTTCCCTTTCATGTGACTGCAAGCATCGGAGTGGTGACGAACCGAATTGAGAACGATCCGAGCATGCTCATGAAGAAAGCTGATATGGCGCTGGGGAAAGTGAAGGAAAATGGGCGAAACGATGGCATGCTCTACTGTGAGGAATGGGATAATTCATCGCTCGAACGTCTTACTTTACAGCATGAGCTCAGGCAAGGTTTGCAGCGGAATGAATTTTTGCTGCATTATCAACCGCAATATCATTTGAACACGGGTGAGATTGTTGGTTTGGAAGCATTGGTGCGCTGGCAGCATCCGGAACGCGGGATGGTTCCGCCGGGGCATTTTATTCCGCTTGCCGAGGAGAGCGGCATGATTGTGCAGCTTGGAGAGTGGGTGCTTGAGGAAGCTTGCCGCCAGAATAAAGCTTGGCAGGATGCGGGCTTGAAGGCTGTGCCGGTATCCGTGAATTTGTCGATTCGCCAATTTATGCAGCAGAATTTAATTGAAAAAGTTTCCAGTATTCTGAGAGAGACCGGATTATCGCCTCAGTATCTGGAGCTGGAAATTACAGAAACGATGACGATGGATGTGCATCGTGCTACGCAATGCCTGCTAGAGCTAACCAAACTCGGAGTAGGCATCAGTATCGATGACTTTGGCACAGGGTACAGCTCATTCAATTATTTAAAAAATCTCCCTATAGGCAAGCTGAAGATCGACCGTTCTTTTGTTCGGGATATCCAGCATGATCCGGGTAATGCTTCGATTGTTGCTGCTATTATCGCGATGGCGCATAATTTGAATTTGCAGGTCATTGCCGAAGGTGTGGAGACTGAAGAACAGATGCAATTTTTGAAAAAACATATGTGTGACGAGATGCAAGGTTACTTCTGGAGCCCTCCGGTTCCTAATTACCAAATCGCCGGCCTGCTTCGATAACCATTGTCCGCAAATCAGATACGTACATACAAACAAGAAGGCCCCGGCATAGCCGGAGCCTTCTTGTTTGTATGCACGCGCGATCGGATCCCACGTCATTATAGACATTGTCGGCTGATTCTGCATGCGTGCTGCGCAATTACTCAATGAAGTCATCAATTTCACTGAGTGAGAACGTATAGACCTGTTTCTCATCGACATGATAGACGGTTAGCATTAATTTGGACTCATCAAAGTTAAGGATTCGACAAGGGATACTCATTTTTTTCCCTAAGCCTTTGTTAATGTTGAGACGAATCAGCCGGTTGCCTGAAATATAACTCTGGATGCGTGCTGCGACAAGCTCCTGCGTTACGACGGGCTGCTCGATTTTAGCTTGCTTAGTCAACATGGGAGAATGAATTTTGGTCGGGGAAGGGTTGGATTGAATGTATTGTTCAATAACCTTGCCTAATTCTACGCCGCCTTTAACCCGAAAATCGGAAACGCCGGACTTATTGAGAATACGCAGTAATTGTTCGAAAGCCCGGGCATTTGTTGTCTCTTCTATTAATAAATCCACATTGAATAAGTAGGCTTTCTGTCCTTTATTGTTCATTTCTGTACTGATTCCCCCGCCCTTACTTAGTTATTTATAATCATATCACCAAAATTCATATATATGTAGTCCTTCTTTTTCGTTGTGATTTTATTTGTGATAATTGCACGATATTGAGGCGATTTTCTAACACATCCATTACAGACGTGCATATACTGCTAGAACAGCGGCTCTGAAAGGATATCATCCCAAGGATAGGGAGGTGAGCGGATGATCCGTATGGTACCTTGCTCATTAGGAGAAGTAACAGCGCTTGGCGTCGAGGTAAAGCTTCCCAAGACGACTTTGCTGTCCGTTTCGACGGATAAAGGCTATATTATGTGCGGCGCATTGGACGTCGCTTTATTAAATGACCGGTTGAAAGAACGCGGCATTATTGCGGGTAGGGCTGTTGGGGTGAAAACATTGGAAGAACTGCTGGAAGCGCCGTTAGAGTCCGTAACGATCGCAGCTGAAGAGATAGGCATTCATGTTGGCATGATAGGCATAGATGCATTAAGACTGATGGTGTAACAACGAGGGGCTATCCCATCGTCATCATCGATGACGTATGGGACACCCCCTCGTTATTGGCGGAATTATAAAGTTTCGAACAGCTTTTTCAGATTGACGTTGTAAGGCGGTTTGATGATGCCTTTTTCTGTGATAATCGCTGTAACATACTCGTTAGGCGTTACATCAAAAGCAGGGTTGAACACTTTCACGCCCTGCGGAGCTGTCCGTTTGCCTAACCCTTCTGTAATTTCTTCAGCAGGACGCTCTTCGATTGGGATGTCGCTGCCTGTTGGCGTATTCAAATCGATCGTCGACATCGGACAAGCCACATAGAATGGAATGCCGTGGGCCTTCGCCAATACTGCGACGCTGTAGGTACCGATTTTGTTGGCGACATCTCCGTTAGCGGCTACACGATCGGTGCCTACGATAACGGCATCGATCCAGCCCTTGGACATTACCATGCCGGCCATATTGTCACAGATCAGGGTGACATCGACGCCGGCCTGCTGTAATTCAAAGGCGGTTAATCGGGCTCCCTGCAGCACCGGGCGCGTCTCATCGGCAAATACGCGAAGCGACATTCCCTGCTCTTGCGCCAGATAGAAGGGAGCAAGAGCCGTTCCGTACTTGGATGTAGCCAATCCTCCGGCATTGCAATGCGTGAGCACGCCCATACCGTCCTTGAACAATTCCAATGCATGTTCGCCAATTAACCGGTTTGTTTCTTCATCTTCACTTTGAATGGAAATTGCTTCCTGAAGCAATTTTTCCTTACAAGCCTCAAGCGAATCACCGCTTGCAGCGAGCTTGTCCGCAGCGGCCTTCATCCGATCGAGCGCCCAGAACAAATTAACGGCAGTCGGTCTAGAGGTGGCTAAGTATTCCGCGTGTTTATTCACATCGCTTAGCCATGCATCGACAGACGTATTAGACTCCCGGCTTCCCAGTACGACGCCGTAAGCTGCCGTAATGCCGATTGCAGGTGCTCCTCTAACTTTTAAATGGCGAATCGCTTCCCAGGCATCCTCAGGTGTAGTGAGCGGAATGTACACAATCTCTTCCGGAAGCAGGCGCTGATCGAGCAGTTCGATATGGTCTGACGACCAGATGACGGATTGTAATGCTGAATTCGTTGTGGTCATAGCTGTTATACTCCTTTCTTGGCGATTTCCAACACTTCATCGATCGAAGCGGCTTTTCGGTTCCATTTAAGCAATGCTTTTCCGATTGCAAGCGCAAGCCGCTGGGCTTTTTCGCGTTTTTCCGGATCTGGAATTTTATCAATGTCAGCGACATGGGCAAGGCCGACAATCCGCCGGACCATTTTGCAGCCTGCATAACCGATGGAATCCTGAAGCAAGCTTTGCATATAGAAGTTTTGGAAGTCTTCCGTCTCGTTGGCCATCCGGTCTACGCCATGCTCGTCCCATAAGGCGCGGAACTTCTGGTCAAACTGTGTCCAGATCGCTTGAATCGTATCGAGCAGATAAGCGCGATATTCCTCTCTCGCTCTGTCCTCGGTGCTCCAATACTCTTGTCCGGCATAGTTAAGCAGCAGATTAGCGAGAACAGCGCCGATATCAAAGCCCATTGGTCCATAATAGGCAAACTCAGGATCAATCACTTTCGTCGATTCCGGTGTAATGAAGATACTTCCGGTGTGCAGATCACCATGGAGCAGCGCCTGGGCATTTGTCAGAAACTTTTGGCGAAGCAGGGCGACCTCGAGATGAAGTGCAGTATCGGCGCGGAGCGCTTCGGCTTCATCCGCTATCGCATCCTCGAAATTATTGTTCTCCGAAACGGTGTATGGATCGTCGAAAATTAGATCTTCCGTTATTTTGCATAATTCGGGATTGATGAAATTCTGTACCTGGAGCTTTTTCTGCTGCTGGTTCATTCCCAGATCGGAAGTGAAGAACAGCGTGTTCGCCAGAAATTCGGATATGTCGTTAGCAAATTTCGGATACCGTCCGCATTCAATGAGGCCGCGGCGCATAATCACGTGATCGCTAAGATCTTCCATGATCGTTAGTGCGAGATCTGCATCGTAATGGTATACTTGAGGGACAAGTCCAGGTGCAAGCTTTCCTTCAATAATTAGCGCCTCACTTTCAATGCGAGCCCGATCCAATGTTAGCGGCCATGATTCGCCGACAACCTTGGCGTATGGGAGCGCCTGTTTCATAATGAGGCTTTTACCGGTGGCAGGATCGCTGATATGGAATACCAGGTTTAAGTTGCCGTCCCCGATTTCACGGGACTGGAGCTTGGCGCCTTCGGGAAAAAAATTCGAGAGCGACTGCGCGAGTTCAATCGCTTCTTGTTCGGTTAATGGATGATAAGCAGACATGTAGTCCACCTCCGATATAGGTTTGGTACGAAATCGTAAGTCCGGTTCGTCACAACCTAGTATATCGAATATTTTTTCGCGTTGGAATACCCCGCTTGTTATAATGAAGGAAAGAGAGAGAGAAAGGAGGAGAGGTCAATGGAAAGTCAATCGGCCACATCATCGGTTCCTGTTGCTTTAAAGGAATGGGCAGTGGCAATTGAGGCATTATTGGAAGGCAAGCAAATCATGCTTTTGCGCAAGGGCGGAATTGTTGAGGAAACACGGGATTTTGAGCTGCTGAGTCCGGCTTTCTATCTGATGCCCACGTTCGAGCACCAGAAGAAGGGGCTGCTTAAACCGCATTTTCAGGGAATGTTAGACGATACCCTATCCGGATGGGATCCAGGGAACTTGAATGTTACGCTGCGCGCTTACGGCGAAGTAACGGAAGATATCGAAATACGCGACCAGGAAACATTAGATCGGCTGCGCGACTTTCATATATGGACGGATACTTTTGCAGAGGAACGGTTGAAGTGGAAGCGAAATAAACCGCTGCATCTTCTGCTTGTGCGCATGTATCGGCTCGAACAGCCGACGGACATTCCGATCAAGCCTGCGTATACGGGATGCAAATCGTGGGTAAAGCTGGAGGACGAGCTCGAAATGCGAACAAAAATCCCTGTTTTGGGAGACAGCGAATTTAATTTGAGAGTCGCCCAGATCAAGGTGGCGCTTGAAAGATAAGGCTTTCATAACATGCAGCGAAGCATCCGTTTATTGATTTGTAACGAGAACTATTATAGAATGATTATTGAGAATCATTGAGAATCAGTTAAAAATAATTTTAATGTATACAACCATTGCAAACATCGGAAGGAGTTTTTGAAAAACATGTCTACACAATTCTCAATCAACGGTCTGAAAGCGACCATTGAAGGAAAAGAAATTTTAAAAGGGATCAATTTAAATATTAAGGGCGGAGAAATTCATGCCATCATGGGCCCGAACGGTACAGGTAAAAGTACGTTGGCATCCGCTTTGATGGGTCATCCGAAGTATGAAGTAACGGAAGGCACAGTTTTGCTTAATGATGAAGATCTTTTGGAAATGGGCGTCGACGAGCGTGCTCGCGCCGGACTGTTCCTTGCTATGCAGTACCCGAGCGAAATTACGGGCGTAACCAATTCCGACTTTCTGCGCAGCGCGATCAATGCCCGCCGCGGTGAAGGCAACGAGCTCTCCCTGATCAAGTTTATCCGCCAAATGGAAGGCAAAATGAAGGAGCTTGAGATGAACACCGAGTTCGCTCACCGCTACTTGAATGAAGGCTTCTCAGGCGGGGAGAAGAAACGTAACGAAATTTTGCAAATGATGCTGCTTGACCCGAAAATCGTCATTTTGGACGAGATTGATTCCGGCTTGGATATCGATGCGCTGAAAATTGTTGCAGCCGGTGTTAACAGCATGCGCTCCGAAGAACGCGGCTTTTTGATTATTACGCATTATCAGCGTTTGCTTAACTATATTACTCCTGACTTTGTCCATGTCATGATGCAAGGGCGCATTGTTAAGTCCGGCGGTCCTGAGCTTGCTGAGCGTCTGGAAAACGAAGGTTATGACTGGGTTAAAGAAGAACTCGGCATAGTCGATGAAACTGTCGGCCAGGTTTGAGCGAAGAAGGGAGCAATGGCAAAATTATGAGTACTCAAATTACGACTCCAATTAATCGGAGCTCAGCAGAAGCGCTCTCCAAAAACAAGCAGGAGCCGGAATGGCTGACGGCGCTTCGCGCTGAAGCGGCTGAAGCTGCGGAAACCTTGGAGTGGCCAAAGCCTGAGAAAATGCGCATTGACCGTTGGGAACTAGGCGCATTGGGACAATACAAGCAGAATGATGCAATATCAAGCTCCGATCAGCTGCCGGAGTCGGTTCGCGGCTTGGTGCCTGCTGAAGCATCGGCCAACCTGCTCGTTCAGCGCAATTCAAGTGTTGTGCTCAAGCAATTGGCGGCTGAACTCCAAAGCAAGGGCGTTATCTTCACCGATCTTGAAACAGCAGCACGCGATCACGCGGAGCTGGTTCAGAAGTATTTGTTTACGGCAATCCGTAAGGATGAGAATAAATTGACCGCGCTTCATGCGGCACTTTGGAACGGCGGCGTTTTTATCTACGTGCCGAAAAATGTCGAAGTGGAGCTGCCTTTGCAAGCACTGCTGTTTAGCGATGATGCGGAGGCTACCTTTGCACCGCATATTTTGTTGATTGCTGACAATCACAGCCGGGTAACCTATGTGGATCATGTCGTTTCCGCATTCGAAGCAGAGACTGGCCCTTCCATTCATCAAGCGATGGTTGAAGTGTTTGTTAAGGCCGGCGCCCAGGTTCAATTCGCATCCGTACATCATATGGCCGACAGTGTCATCGATATGACGATTCGCCGCGCGGTCGTTGAGAATGACGGACGCATGGAATGGGTCATTGGCGACCTGCATGATGGCAACATCCTATCCGATACGCTAACGATTTTGAATGGAAGCGGATCGACCTCCGATGCAAAAGTGATCAGCATTGGCGGCGCTTCGCAGAAAATGAGCTTAACTACGCAAGCTGTACACGTTGGGCGCAGCACGGAGAGCACGATGGTAACCCGTGCGGTCATGAAGGACCAAGCGACCGCGATCATTAACGGCATTACCAAAATCGAGAAGGGCGCAACGAAAGCGAACGGAGAGCAGACGGAGAAAGTTCTGATGCTTAGCCCGAAAGCCCGCGGTGACGCCAATCCGATTCTTCTCATCGACGAAGATGATGTTAAGGCAGGCCATGCGGCCAGCGTCGGCCAAGTAAATGCCGAGCAAATTTATTATTTGATGTCGCGCGGCATATCGAAACAGGATGCCGAACGATTAATTATCCACGGCTTCCTTGCGCCTGTTGTTTCCGAGATTCCGATCGAATCGGTACGCGAGCAATTGCAGAAGCTGCTTGAAAGGAAGCTTGGATCATGAATGCCAAGGAAATCCGCGAGCTCTTTCCGATTCTCCATCAGGAGATAAATGGACACCCATTGGTTTATTTGGACAATGCGGCGACATCTCAAAAGCCGAGATCCGTTATTGATGCAATCAACCATTATTATGAGTGGGAAAACTCGAATGTGCATCGCGGCGTTCATACACTTGGATCAAGAGCTACGGATGCCTATGAAGGTGCACGTGAAAAAGTTGCCCGTTTTCTTAATGCGTCAAGTGCACAGGAGATTATTTTTACAAGAGGTACAACAACGGCATTAAATCTAGTCGCTTCGAGTTATGCCAGGTCCGTATGCGGCGAGGGCGATGAGATCGTCATCACGCCAATGGAGCATCACAGCAACCTGATTCCATGGCAGCAGGTGGCTAAGGCGACTGGAGCAACATTAAAGTATATTCCGATGCAGCCGGATGGTACAATAGAAGTATCCGATGTCGAGAAAACGATCACGGAGCGCACGAAGGTTGTATCCGTCATGTATGTTTCCAACGTGCTTGGCGTGATTAACCCGATTAAGGAAATTACAGCGATTGCCCATCGCAATGGCGCTGTTATGGTCGTGGACGGCGCGCAAAGCACACCGCATATGAAAGTCGATGTGCGGGATCTGGATTGTGATTTCTATGCTTTGTCAGGTCACAAAATGTGCGGACCTACGGGCATCGGAGCCTTGTATGGCAAAAAAGCGCTGCTGGAAGCGATGGAGCCGATTGAATTCGGCGGTGAAATGATCGACCACGTGGATCTGTATGATTCCACTTGGAAGGAGCTGCCTTGGAAATTCGAAGGCGGCACCCCGATTATTGCCGGCGCAGTCGGACTTGGCGCTGCCATCGATTTTCTGGAAGAAATCGGTCTGGACGCAATAGATCGTCATGAAGCTGAGCTTGCCGGTTTGGCTTACGACCGGTTATCGGAGATTGATGGCATAACGATCTACGGTCCGCGGGAAGGTCGAGTCGGATTGGTGACATTCAATCTTGATGACGTGCATCCCCATGATGTGGCAACTGTTCTGGATAGCGACGGGATTGCCGTCCGTGCAGGCCATCACTGCTGCCAGCCGCTTATGCGTTGGCTGGAAGTGTCGGCAACGGCCAGAGCGAGTTTTTATCTTTATAACACCGAAGACGATGTGGATCGTTTAGTAAGCTCGCTAATAAAAACAAAGGAGTTCTTCGGTCATGCAATTGGATGATTTATACCGCAGAGTCATTATGGATCATTACAAAAATCCCCGGAACCGCGGCACCCTTGAGGATGAGGCGGTTACAATCAATCTGAACAACCCGACCTGCGGAGACCGCATTTCTCTGCAGATGGAGCTTGAGGATGGGATTGTTAAACAAGCGAAATTTACGGGAGAAGGCTGTTCGATCAGTATGTCGTCCGCATCCATGATGACCGATGCTGTGAAGGGAAAAACACTTGACAAGGCGCTAGAAATGGCAGAGAAAT
The DNA here is from genome assembly GCF_014640295.1 of Paenibacillus abyssi. GTDB lineage: Bacteria > Bacillota > Bacilli > Paenibacillales > Paenibacillaceae > Paenibacillus_D > Paenibacillus_D abyssi. Next base: position 27,221 of record NZ_BMGR01000025.1, read on the forward strand.
TCTCTGGTCTCATGAAAGGCGAACCGGTCGAGTTTGATGAATATGAGGATCTCGAAGCTTTATCAGGCGTTAACAAGTTTCCGGCAAGGATTAAGTGCGCTACATTAGCTTGGAATGCTCTGCGCAAAGGAATCGAAAGCAGCAAGTAAGATTAAATTAACAGGAGGTTGAGAATGATGGCTAAGAAAATGCCAGAAATGGAAGAGTACAAATATGGCTTCCGCGATGAGCACAAAGCGGTATTCCAGTCCGGTAAAGGCCTGACGCCTGAAATCGTCAGAACGATATCCGAGATTAAAAATGAGCCGGAATGGATGCTTGAATTCCGACTCAAATCGCTTGAACAGTTCAACAAGATGCCAATGCCTCGTTGGGGCGGCAACATGGATGAACTTGATTTTGACGATATCCAATATTATGTTCGCCCATCCGAGAAGCAAGGTAAAACATGGGAAGAAGTTCCTACTGAAATTAAAGAAACATTCGATAAACTGGGGATTCCGGAAGCGGAACAGAAGTTTTTGGCCGGTGTATCCGCTCAGTACGAATCGGAGGTTGTCTATCACAGCATGCAGGAGGATCTCGAGAAGCAGGGGGTTATCTTTACCGATACCGACACAGCGCTTCGCGAGCATCCGGAGCTTTTCAAAAAGTACTTTGGCACGATTGTTCCTCCAAACGACAACAAATTCGCCGCGTTGAACAGCGCAGTTTGGTCTGGAGGCAGCTTCATTTACGTTCCTAAGGGCGTGAAATGTGAAATTCCGCTGCAGGCTTATTTCCGGATTAACTCTGAGAATATGGGTCAATTCGAGCGTACGCTTATCATCGCTGACGAAGACAGCCACGTACATTATGTAGAAGGCTGTACAGCTCCTGTATACAGCACGAATTCGCTGCATAGTGCCGTTGTTGAAATTCTTTGCTTGAAAAACGCCCGCGTTCGTTATACAACGATCCAAAACTGGGCGCCAAACATTTATAACCTGGTTACAAAACGTGCGGTAGCCGAAGAAAATGCGACGATGGAATGGGTAGACGGAAACATCGGCTCGAAGCTGACGATGAAATACCCTGCAGTCGTATTGAAAGGCCGCGGCGCAAAAGGTATGGTATTATCGATTGCAGTTGCAGGTAAAGGCCAGCATCAGGATGCCGGTGCTAAAATGACACACTTGGCGCCGGATACAACTTCGACAATCGTATCCAAATCAATCAGTAAGCATGGGGGTAAGGTAACCTATCGTGGTCTGGCCTCCTTCGGCCGCAATTCCGAAGGCTCCAAAGCGAATATCAAATGTGATACGCTGATTCTGGATAATGAATCGACGTCCGATACGATTCCTTACAACGAAATTATGAACGACAATATTACGCTGGAGCATGAGGCAACGGTATCGAAGGTGTCAGAAGATCAATTGTTCTATCTGATGAGCCGCGGTTTATCCGAAGCTGAAGCAACACAAATGATCGTTATGGGCTTTATCGAACCGTTTACGAAAGAGCTGCCGATGGAATATGCGGTGGAAATGAACCGTCTGATCAAGTTTGAGATGGAAGGCTCGATCGGTTAATTGTTCTACTAACCCCCTTGGAAATTTTCGAGGCCACTGAAAAAGTCCTTTAAACAAAGAAGGTACCGTCCCTCAAATACATTGAGAGAGCAGTACCTTTTTTGCTGTATAATTAATGTATTACATCGAAAGGCGTGAAGCCCATTGTTCCAGCCCCAAATTTCATTTGCGTTCAGCCCTTACACGGCGCTTTACGATCTCATCGTGCCTAAGGATAACATGCTGCGCCAGATTAACGAGCTGGTGGACTTCACTTTCGTGTACGATGAATTGAAAGCAAACTACTGTCTGGACAACGGCCGCAATGCTATCGACCCCTTGCGGATGTTTAAATATTTGC
>NZ_BMGR01000026.1 GCF_014640295.1 Paenibacillus abyssi
AGAGTAGGACGTTGCCAAGCACGATGAACCCACTGAGTTTTCTCAGTGGGTTTTTTGTTGTTAAAAAATTATAATGTTTAACAATTGTAAGAACAGAATTGGCACACATTAATTGTCTATAATAAGAACAAACCACATAGGTACGATGCACTTTGATTTGGATGTTATTCCTTCAATGAATGAAAAGGATAATTATAGAATATACAGGGGGCTGCCGATGATAACGGTGTCAAATAACCCCTGATATGGAGTGGCATTTACCACAGTGATTACCGTTTTTGAAAACGACATGAAAGCTTGCCGCAATGTCCTTGACAGCCCTAAACCCCTCTGATAATATTGCAATAATATATATGAGAGGTATCGTAAGCTGATGCTTTGGAAGGTTGTTTAGGTCATCTATTTTGAAGGAGGAACATACTTGTGTGGGAAACAAAATTCGCCAAGGAAGGCTTAACGTTTGACGATGTGCTGCTCGTGCCTCGTAAATCGGAAGTTCTGCCGCGGGAAGTGGACTTGTCGATTAAGCTGAGCGAAACGGTTAAACTGAACATTCCGCTTATTAGTGCCGGTATGGACACAGTAACGGAATCTGCTTTGGCGATTGCGATGGCTAGAGAAGGCGGAATCGGAATTATTCATAAAAACATGTCGATTGCGGAGCAAGCGCAAGAGGTGGATCGTGTCAAACGCTCGGAGAGCGGCGTAATTACGAATCCATTCTCTCTGACACCGAATCATCATGTATATGATGCGGAAGAATTAATGGGTAAATATCGTATTTCCGGTGTCCCTGTCGTAGATGAGAACAATCATTTGGTCGGTATTATTACGAACCGTGACTTGCGTTTCGTGCATGATTATTCGATGAAAATCAGTGAGGTAATGACCAGGGAAGAATTGGTCACCGCACCTGTCGGGACAACTCTGCAGGAAGCTGAAGTACTGCTGCAGAAACATAAGATTGAAAAGCTGCCGCTTGTGGATGAGGATAAAAAGCTGAAAGGCCTTATCACGATTAAGGACATTGAGAAAGCCATTCAATTCCCGAATGCAGCCAAGGATAGACACGGACGTTTGCTTTGCGGCGCCGCAATCGGCATCTCAAAGGATACCTTCGAGCGTGCGGAAGCACTCGTACAAGCAGGCGTAGACGTACTGGTTGTTGATTCGGCACATGGCCATCATGTAAATATTTTAAATACGGTAAAGAAATTGCGTGAAAAGTATGCGGACCTGACAATCATTGCTGGTAATGTGGCGACAGGTGAGGCGACTCGTGACCTTATTGAAGCAGGAGCTTCCGTCGTCAAGGTCGGTATCGGACCAGGGTCGATCTGTACCACTCGTGTCATTGCGGGTATCGGAGTTCCGCAAATCACAGCGATCTATGATTGCGCAAGTGTAGCGCGTGAATATAATGTTCCGATCATCGCCGATGGCGGTATTAAGTATTCCGGCGATATTGTGAAGGCGATCGCTTCCGGCGCAAGCTCCATTATGATCGGCAGCTTGTTTGCCGGTACGGAAGAGAGCCCGGGAGAATCGGAAATCTATCAAGGCAGACGCTTCAAGGTTTACCGTGGCATGGGTTCGCTCGGAGCGATGAAGGAAGGCAGCAAGGATCGTTATTTCCAGGAAAACGAGAACAAGCTCGTGCCTGAAGGCATTGAAGGGCGTGTTCCTTATAAAGGACCTTTAGCCGATACCGTACATCAGTTAATGGGCGGTTTACGCTCGGGTATGGGTTATTGCGGCACGAAAAACCTCGATCAACTGAAGAACGATACTCAGTTTGTTCGTATTACAGGCGCAGGACTGCGTGAGAGCCATCCGCATGATGTGCAGATTACGAAAGAGGCTCCGAATTACTCGCTGTAAGAGACCCGGGTAAAAGGGATCATAGGCAGACAGGGAGAAGGTGCTTTTCACCTGAAATCCCTGTCTGTCTTCTTTTCTTCGTACTGCTTGTGGTACAATGATTAACGGATCATTTATTAGGAAAAGGGGAGAGGAACGTTTTGAAATTTAGCCGTATGACTAGGCTTTGGAAACCTGCAATTGCAGCCTTTTTGGCTGTATGGATGTTAATGATGGCTATGGTTTCCACGGCTGCTGCAGAAGGTGAAGACGCACGGGGACACATTCCGAATCAACTTGGATTACAAGTAAGATCAGCATTTCTTATGGATGCGGCGACAGGTCAGGTTCTATTCGACGCGAATGCTGAGGTACCGCTGCCGCCGGCCAGTATGTCCAAGATGATGACCGAATATATCGTAATGGATGAAATCAAACAAGGCAAGTTAAACTGGGATGATATGGTTACGACCAGGGAGAACGCGGCAACAACGACAAGACAGGGCTCGCATGTTTTCTTGGCGGAAGGTGATCAGCATACCGTTAAAGAGCTGTTTATTGCAATGGCGGTAGGATCTGCAAATGATGCGTCTATTGCGCTGGCTGAGCATATCTCGGGAACAGAAGAGCAATTTGCACAGCGGATGAACGAGACAGCTAAGAGGCTGGGGCTTGAAACGGCGCATTTTATTAATGCAACTGGACTCGGCAGAGATGATATGTCACCTAAGTATCAACCGGCTTCTATCGATGGGGAAACGGTAATGTCGGCTAAAGATGCGGCTATGCTCGCATACCACATTTTAAAGGACCATGATGAGTTTTTGGAATATTCCAGTATCCCTTCTTATAAATTTCGCGAACGCGATGATAAACCGTTGATCAACTATAACTGGATGCTTGAAGCAAACAAGGAAGTACCCGCCTTCCGGCGGTACGTTTATGAGGGCCTTGACGGCATGAAGACCGGTCATACTAGTGTGGCGAAGTATTGCTTCACGGGAACGGCTGAGCGCAATGGAATGCGTCTGATCAGTGTCGTTATGGGTGCGGATTCGGAGCCGGCCCGTTTTCTGGAATCGGCCAAGCTGCTTGATTACGGATTTAACAATTTCGAGATGAAAACCGTTATCCCGCCGAAATCTGTAGTAGAAACACAGGAAACGGTCAAAATTAGAAAAGGCGTAAAAACAGAAATTCCTGTCGTGACGCAAAATGATGTCAGCTTCATGGTTAAGAAAGGCACGGAGCCCGAGATCACTTTGCTGAAAACCGAAGTCAAAAGCGCTGATGAGCTTGTCGCTCCGATTGAAAACGGCACTGTAGTGGGATCTGTTACTTACGAATATATCGATGAGAATGGCGCAAAGATCGATCACACAGTGAATCTGGTTACAAACGAAGAGGCGAAGAAGGCCAGCTGGTGGCGTTTGATGTTTCGGGCGATTAAAGACTTTTTCGTTAGTTTGTTTAACGGGATTGTCGACCTGTTCTAAATTGATCATCTGACAACAAGAATGCTTGTCGATTTTCAAAGGTTGCTGTAAAATAAATGGTTAGAGCTGGAACGGAAATTGATTCGAAAATAGGAGGCAATATAGGATGGAAACGGGAACATCGCGTGTAAAACGCGGCATGGCAGAAATGCAAAAAGGCGGCGTCATTATGGACGTCATGAATGCGGAGCAAGCAAAAATAGCTGAAGCAGCAGGTGCGACAGCTGTTATGGCACTGGAGCGCGTGCCTTCCGATATTCGCGCAGCAGGCGGAGTGGCTCGTATGGCTGACCCGACAATCGTTGAAGAAGTAATGAAGGTTGTTTCTATTCCTGTTATGGCTAAAGCGAGAATCGGACATTTCGTAGAGGCGAAAGTGCTGGAATCGATGGGTGTCGACTACATTGACGAGAGTGAAGTGCTGACTCCGGCCGATGAAGTATTCCATATCGACAAACAATTGTTCACGATTCCTTTCGTATGTGGAGCTAAAGACTTGGGCGAAGCGCTGCGCCGTATTCAAGAGGGTGCTTCCATGCTTCGGACCAAAGGGGAGCCGGGAACAGGCAACATTGTTGAAGCGGTACGTCACTTGCGTCTGATCAACGGACAAATCCGCAAAGTTCAGAACTTGTCGAAAGATGAGCTGTACCATGAAGCGAAAACACTTGGCGTAGCTTATGAATTGCTGCTTGGCGTTCATGAAACAGGCAAATTGCCGGTTGTTAACTTCGCAGCAGGCGGCGTAGCAACGCCCTCTGATGCAGCTTTGATGATGCATTTGGGCGCAGACGGCGTATTTGTAGGATCCGGTATCTTCAAATCCGACAGCCCGGAGAAATTCGCGCGTGCGATTGTTGAAGCTACAACACATTACGAAGATTATCAATTGATCGCTGAAGTGTCCAAGAACCTTGGAACACCGATGAAAGGGATCGAAATTTCCAAGCTGCATGTGTCCGAGCGTATGCAGGACCGCGGTTTGTAATTGGTTGAACGGAAAGAAGGCGTAAGCGATGAACATTGGAGTACTGGCGCTGCAGGGCGCGGTAGCTGAACATATTCGCAGCATCAAGCTGGCCGGCGGGGAGGCTGTTGCTGTTAAGCGCACGGAGCAGCTCGAGGAGCTCGATGGCATTATCATTCCTGGCGGCGAAAGTACGACAATCGGGAAGCTGATGCATAAATACGGCTTTATGGATGCTTTGCGTGATTTCTCTGCGCAGGGCAAACCGATCTTCGGCACTTGCGCCGGCTTGATTGTGCTCGCTGAGCGAATCGAAGGACAGGAACAAGCGCATTTGCAGCTTATGGATATGACTGTGGCGCGCAATGCGTTCGGACGTCAAAGAGAAAGCTTTGAAACCGATCTGGAGGTAGCTGGGATCGAAGAGCGGGTGCGTGCGGTATTTATCCGTGCGCCGTTAATCAAAGCCGTAGGCGACAGCGTGCAAGTGCTGTCTGTTTACAATGGTGAGATTGTTACGGCAAGACAAGGCCATCTGCTCGCTTGCTCCTATCATCCGGAATTAACGGACGATTACCGTCTGCATGCTTATTTCCTCGATATGGCAAAAGAAGCCGCTGCGGCTAAGATCGGATAATATCTATATACCCTTTAGAGAGGGGCCACCAGTTGTGTTAGACATTAAACTGCTTAGAAACGATTTCGGTAAAGTAGAACAAGCGCTGGGAAATCGTGGAGCATCGCTTGATATCATCGCAAAATTCCCGGCATTAGATACCAAATGGCGTGAGCTGCTGCAGCAAACGGAAGAGCTGAAGAGCAGACGAAATACCGTGTCTCAGGAAGTGGCGAAGCTCAAGAAGTCGGGCGGTGACGCTGAAGCGCTGATCGTGGAAATGCGCGAGGTGGGTGACCGCATTAAAGAGCTCGATGAAGAGGTTCGCACGGTTGAAGCCGAGATCAAAGAGCTGACCTATGCCATTCCGAATGTGCCTCATGAGAGCGTCCCGGTCGGTTCCTCGGAGGAAGAGAATGTGGAGATTCGCCGTGTAGGTGAGCCTGCTATATTTGACTTTGAGGTAAAAGCTCATTGGGATATCGCTCAGGAGCTTGGCATCCTCGATTTTGAGGCCGCTGCGAAGGTAACCGGCTCCAGGTTCGTCTTCTACCGCGGCCTGGGCGCCCGTCTGGAGCGCGCATTGATCAGCTTTATGATGGACCTGCACAGCGACCAGCATGGCTATGAAGAGCTGCTGCCGCCTTATCTTGTGAACCGGGACAGCTTAGTTGGAACGGGACAGCTGCCTAAGTTCGAGGAAGATTTATTCAAGGTGGCCGATACGGATTATTATTTGATTCCGACTGCAGAGGTTCCCGTAACGAATCTGCACAGGGAAGAGATACTGTCCGCGGATGAGCTGCCGAAATATTTTGTGGCTTACTCCTCCTGCTTCCGTTCGGAAGCAGGCTCAGCAGGGCGCGATACGCGCGGATTAATCCGCCAGCATCAGTTCAACAAGATTGAGCTTGTGAAGCTTGTTAAGCCAGAGGAATCTTATGCGGAGCTGGAGTCGCTCACGGCGAATGCAGAGAAGGTATTGCAGCTGCTCGGCTTACCTTACCGTGTATTGACCCTTTGCACAGGAGATATGGGCTTTACCTCGGCAAAAACCTATGATCTGGAAGTGTGGCTGCCGCATAGCGGAATGTACAGGGAAATTTCATCCTGCTCGAATTTTGAAGATTTTCAAGCGCGGCGGGCGGGGATTCGTTACCGTCAGGACGCGAAGAGCAAGCCGGAATTCGTGCATACGCTAAATGGCTCCGGATTAGCGATCGGGCGTACGGTTGCTGCTATTTTGGAAAATTACCAGCAAGCTGACGGCTCTGTGGTCATTCCCGAAGTACTGCGCCCTTACATGGGCAATATAGAGGCAATAAAACGTTAATTTAGCAAGGAATATTTGCCACAGGCCAAAAAGGGCTTGCGTCTGTATTTTGGCTTGTGGTACAATACAATTCGTTACGATTTCTATATGGAGAGATACCGAAGCGGTCATAACGGGGCGGTCTTGAAAACCGTTAGGGTGCAAGCCCACGTGGGTTCGAATCCCACTCTCTCCGCCATAACAACTAAATTACCCAACTGCCCAAGCGTCGACTTGAGCAGTTTTTTTATTTGTCTGATATTTTATATTTCTGGAAGAAGTTAATCTGTATAGGGTACTGCGATTTGTCGCATGTTATTGATGATGGAGGTGGTTCCTAATGAAAAAGGACGAGCTGCAAATCGATCAGCGGGAGCTGGTTGAAGCTTGGCAGCGAACGCTGCCGATAACGATGAATGAATCGGATAGCGCAGATGTTATAGCCGACGGAGCCGATCCGAAAGCACTGCGTGTCCATATTCGAACTGCAGGACATCAGGCGTATTCATTTGATTTCAAAGTGGAATATGTGGATAGCCGTGAAGTGAGAGTGGAGCTTGTCGATGTGGAAAAAGACGGACGGTCTGTAGATGAACGAACGGATCAGATCCAACAGCTCATCCAGGATTATACGCGTCATCTGCATGAATGCGCTCAAGCGCTTCAGCAGCTCACACACGCTTAGATTGGAATAACATAACCGGAGGATGTGGGAAAGCCATGACCCGAGCTAAAAATAATCTGGACAAAAATTTAAGCAATGTTGTCGATGATCTGGAACTGACACCGGTTAACAGTCATCATGCGCAGCAGCTGCAGCAGGACTCGAACGACCGGAGGCATCAAGATGCGTTAAATCATGATAAACCTGTGGATTTGAAACATCCGCACGTGGATGCCGGGACCAATTCAAGTCACTAATGGATGGCGAACAGTGAAGGGAGAATGACAGGAATGGGCAAACCAAAGAGCCAACCTGTGCCGGGAGCGCAGGAAGGGCGGCAAAGAGAACATAAACATTCTAGAGGACAGCAGGAGCCGCTCTCCGGATCCAAGGCTGTAAAACAGCAGAATCACTCGCGTCATAATAATGGAGAAGGCTAAGCAAGGTCCATGCTGAAAAAAATCCCATCACCGAATGAATACGGTGATGGGATTTTTTTTAACTAATTTTTACTTTCCGTCAGCACTTCTTTGTATTAGAATTAAGCTATTGTTCAAGGGAGGGATTATTGTTGTTTAACAAAAGCAATATGAAATGGTTAATGATGTTGATGGCAGCGTTGATGGTCTTGGCCGGCTGCAGCTCGGAACCGCCGAAGGAAGCGGTACAGACTGCGTTATCGAAAACAATGGACTTACAATCTTATACATTCACTGCAGCACTGGATTTGGATGAGATTAATCTGCCTGAGGAATTGTTGAATGCGGATCCGCAAGCGGGCGCCATTCTAAACATGCTGAAGGATGCAACTTTATCGGTAACTGGAGCTTATGAAGCAGATCCAATGCGCATGGAGATGACAGCGGATATTGCACTTCAGGGGGATATGTCGTTCAATCTTTCGATTCCCATGATTATGACAGAAGATAAAATGTGGGTGAAGGTGCCTTCCATTCCAATGCTTCCTTTGGAAGGGCTGTCGGGCAAATTTGTCGAGATCGATATGAAGCAATTAGCCGAGCAGGAAGGGATGGAAATTCCGAATCTGGATATGGACACCCAACGCAAAATGGTACAGGACATGATGACGGTTATTTTGAAGCATTTTGATGAGGAAACCTATTATAGCGAGTTGAAGGCTGAAGAAGTACCAGGCCTGCCAAGCGAGCTAAAGCCTGACCAAATTGTGAAATTCGCTGTAACAGAGGACAATTTTGAGCAAACTGTAAAAACGATTGTGGAGAAGGTGGCTCCGGAGCTGATCGATCTCCTGATTGAAAATGATCAGTACCGCCAAACGCTGCAGCTGACCCCGGAAGATCTCGAGCAAGCAAAGCAGGAACTGGCGGGCAATGACAGCGCGGAGCTTCAGCAGCAGTTGGATGAGTTGAAGGAAGAAATGAAGATTAACGAGCTCTCCTTAACGGGTGCAATCAAAGATGATTATCTCGTTTATCAAGAATTAAAAGGCAATGTTGATATTATTCAAGAGGGCCAGACCGCAAACATCGGCATGAGCTTAAAGAGCCAATACAGCAATATTAATGAGCCTGTCGAGTTCCAGATTGAAATACCAACGGATGCAATTTCGCTGGATGAGCTGGAATCCATGTTTAATTCAGGAAGCTTCTAAGTCATGTAACACCGTACACTTATAAACACCCGATATACACATCAATTGCTTTCTTCGGTAGAGGATGGCGATTGGTGTGTTTTCTTATACCGGGTAATAGGCAGAAAGAGACCCACAAGCAACGAGCTGTGGGTCTTAAGTGTTTATATTTTAAAAGGGGGTTAATGCTTATTATAGAGGGCGTTCATTAAGGCAGGATGAATGGCATATTGCAATTGTGTTACAAATGATTTGATTTTTAATTATTTTTAATTTATACTTAGTCTAAAACTAGTTACTATAAAAGGACGATTACAATGAATAAAATAAATTTGACCACGCAGCGCAAGGCAATTTTTGAGATTATACAAGAAGCGCATGATCACCCTACGGCAGGTGATGTGATTGAACGGCTGCGTTTGAAGGGAAAGCAGTATGCATACGGTACAGTCTATAATTCACTGCGTTATTTGACTGATTCAGGCCTGATTCGGGAATTGAAGCTTGGCGAGACTGCCAGCCGTTATGACGCGCGGACCGAGGATCACCAGCATATTGTATGCACCCAGTGCGGGCGGGTAGATGAAGTGATGGCGGAGCTGCCGTCCGATTGGTTAAACCAAATCGCTCAAGATACGGGATACACCGTTCATGAAACGCAAATTGTTATTGAAGGAGTGTGTAAGTCATGCGCAACCCCATAAGTGCACAGGCTATAAGTTATAATGAGACGGTCCCTTTTAATGATTCCCCTTCATGGCGGCCTTCGATGGTTCACGAAGAACTGCCTGCCGGATCGGTCGTATGTCCGTTGACTAGAAAGGTCATGCTGGTTAGTCCTTATCCGGGCAGGGTACAAGAGCTTATCGTATCTTTGACGGAGGCATGCTTTGACGTGTTTGCCGCTCATCACTTAAAGCCGGGCGCACTTGAGCATTTTGAGCCGGATGTGTTAGTGTACGATCTAACAAGCATGGTCAATGAAGAAGAGCTGTTTCAAGTGAAGTCTCGTATTGCCGCGCATTCGCGAAGTGTGCCTATGCTCTTCCTGGTTAATGAAATGTTCATGTTGCGCAAGACGTCCACCGTTATCAACGAAGAGTTGATTGCCTGGCCGACAAGATCACAGGAAGCGGTGCAACGCGTCAGCCGAATTGTGACAGACGGGCAGATTCCTTATGGAGATACGGGGAGGAAGTACCAGTTCAAGGATTTGACGATTGATATCGGAAAAATGACTGTGCTGCAGGGTGACGTACGGTTGGAGCTGACCAAGACGGAGTATGATTTACTTGTTCTCTTTATCACTTCGGACGGTGTCGTGTTGTCCCGTGAAACGATCCTTGATCAGGTGTGGGGCAGTGATTTCTTTGGAGGCAGCAATGTTGTCGATGTCCACGTTCGAAGTCTCAGGCAGAAGCTGAAAGACCGTGCAGTATCATCCAAATATATAGTAACTGTCCGTGGTGCGGGTTATCGCTTGGCATAAAGAGTGTGCCCGTGGGCTAACACCGGGAGAAAGGCGGTTTGTGCTTTATTCCCGCATTTAAATGTGGTATAATTTTCACTGCTGCGGCCCCGTAGCTCAGCGGATAGAGCAACGGTTTCCTAAACCGCAGGTCGGAGGTTCAAGTCCTCTCGGGGCCGCCATGCAATGAAAAAATCCGTTATATCCAATACCGCCTCATTCCGTAATTACACGGAATGAGGCGGTTTCTTTTTGGTGCTTACCTGAAGATTCTACTGTTGACACCCCTGAAAGAATAATAATATAATGTCACCAATATACATATATACTAGAAGTACACTAGAGAATGGGCGATATGAAATCGAAGATTTTGAAAACGGACCCTTCAGCAGGGTGTTCTTGCATCGAAAGCTGATGATGTCGAATGGGGGCCATACATGCGGAATCAACAGGATTTGCACGCTTTTTATGTCGAACATTTAACCCGGCAGCTCCTCCCCTTTTGGAAAAAAGCTGTGGACGCTGAACTGGGAGGCGTGTTTACGGGCTTTGATCCACTCGGACAAAAGCTCCTTCACCAGGATAAATTCACTTGGTCGCAGGGAAGGTTCTTATGGTTATGGTCGAGACTGGCTGGGATGTGCAGATCGGAATTGATCGATGATGACCGGGATGTTTATCTAAAGCAGGCGGAATTGACGTATCAATTCATAAAGCGGCACGTTTTCTTGCCGGATGGCAGCTGTATGTTCTTATTAACAAAAGACGGCCAGCCCAAGGAAATGATTCCCAGTGCCGGACATGATATCAGTATTTATGCGGATTGCTTTGTTGTGATGGGGATGGCCGAGTATGCCAGAGCGGCTGGGGATCAGGACGCACTTCAAACCGCGCAAAAGCTCTATGCCCATATTGAGTCCCGCTTTCAGGCCGGCAAGGTTCGCAGTGAGCCATATCCGATTCCGGAGGGATACGATGCCCATGGCTTTGCGATGATTATGCTGAATACCTCTCAGGCGCTCGCCAAAGCGGCGGAGGATATGACAGGACAAGAGAGATCATTGTATCGGAATCAAGCATGGTTTTATGCCGGGCGGATCCTATCGGGCTTCTGTGATTCCGAGCATCGGATCAGGGAGGTCGTACCGAAGTCAAAGGCAGGCGAGGATAGCGCCGGCACATTATTATTGCGGCATCTGAATCCAGGCCACACTGTGGAAAGTCTGTGGTTTGTCATGGAGGAGGCCGCTCTTAGGCAGGATCATGAGGCGCTGCAGCTGGCGGTTAAAGCGTTGAAGCGGGCGCTGCAGCTGGGATGGGATGAGGCGTTCGGCGGTCTGCTAAGATATGTGGATGTTGACGGAGGTCCTCCAAAGGGAGATGACATCAGCGGAGGCGAACGCTTCGAAAAGCTCATTCGTGAGACTTGGGATACGAAGCTTTGGTGGCCTCACTCCGAAGGGTTGTATGCTTGCAGATTAGCCTTTGAGCTTACGGGCGATGCGGACTGCTTGGCGTGGTATGAGAAGCTGCACGAATACACCTTTAACACATTTCCTGCGGCTCCAGGAGAAGAATGGCTGCAAATTCGCGACCGGCGAGGCGAACCGATTGCGCAAGTGGTTGCTCTTCCGGTTAAGGATCCGTATCATGTCATGCGAAATGTAATGTTGATGATTGAGCTTACGGCCGCTGAATAATGATTCTATTAGAAATTGAGGGGACAATATGAAGATCGAAGACATGGATTTAAAAACGAAGGTTGCTCAACTCTTTACGTTTTCCGGATTTCACTCCGAACTGGATGAAGATACACGCAAACTGATTACAGAGCTTAAGGCAGGAGGGATCTTCATCCCCTCAGGCAGCTTGAAGCATCCGGAACAGGTTTATCAATTAACAGACGATATGCAGACTGTGTCCTTAAAGGAAGGAAGCGGTATCCCGTTATTTATAGCTGCGGACTTCATCGCCGGAGCAGGCTGTAAATTGCAGTACGGGGCCGTGCATTTTCCGAAAAACCGGGCGATTGGCGCAAGCGGCGATGAATCGCTGGCTTATGAATCAGGCCGTATCACAGCTGAGGAATCCCTGGCAATGGGAGTCAACTTCAACTACAGCCCGGTTGTGGATATTAATAATAATCCGCTTAATCCTGTTATCGGAACACACTCCTTCGGAGCGGATATGGATACGGTGTCCCGGCTTGGCAATGCCGTTATCCGCGGATATCAAGAGTCTGGATTAATCGCCACTGCCAAGCATTTTCCGGGGCATGGGGATACGCATGTCGATTCCCATGAGGACTTGCCGGTTCTAAACTTTGACAGGGAGCGGTTGGAAAGCTTTGAGCTGGTTCCTTTCCAAAGAGCAATTGATGAAGGGGTGGATGCGATTATGGTGGGGCACATCGCTGTGCCTGCGCTCGATCCTTCTCTCACTCCGGCGTCGCTTTCTTATCCGCTCGTAACCGAGCTGTTAAGAGAGAAGATGAATTTCAAAGGGTTAATTGTAACGGATGGTTTATCGATGAAGGGCATTACAAATAAATACTCGATGGAAGAGGCATGTGTACGCAGCATCTTAGCGGGAACCGATATCCTGCTCGCAACGACGAACACTTATGAACAAGCAGCTTCCTTGTTGAATGCGGTCATGGACGCTGTGAAGGATGGAACGATCGCGGAATCGCGGATTGATGAATCTGTGGAGCGAATCCTTTTTGCGAAGATAAAGTACCGATTGACCGCAGAAGCTTACAATTATACTGCTTTCAAGGCCGAAAGCTTTAATAAGCTTGGTGCGCAGCATGTTAATGCTTCCTTGGCATGGAAAGCGGTCACGCCGCTCCATGGATTAGAACAAGGAGCATTAGTGGACAAGCTGGAGGAATCTTGGATGCTGCTTCGGGATCAGCCCACCTCCTTATTCGCCGGGGAGCTTCAGCAAGCGCTGCCTTTCTTGGAGCAGCAAGTGGCCGATAGCTACGAAGGCGTGTTAGCGCTGTTATCCGATGTGTCTGAGCAGCAGAACATTATTGTGGCGATCTCTCATAACAAGCCGATTGCAGCGGACTTCTTAGAGCAGCTGAACATGCACTTATCGAAAGCTAAAAACAGCATTTGGGTTCATTTTGGATCAGAATACGACGTGCAAAATGCAGCTGGCGCCTGCTTATTGATGTATGACCGTTCACCATCGCTGCAATCCGTTGCCGCGCAGTATCTGACTAAAAAATAAGCGGTACCTCGCCTTTCGGGGCCGTAAAGGGACAAGAATGGGGTGTAAGAAAATGGGGAAAGAAATGCAAGCGGATATCGTTATCATTGGCGGCAGCACCGGAGGATGTGCTGCAGCTTTGGCAGCCTGCAGACTTGGAAAAAGCGTCATTATGACCGAGGAGTGCGACTGGATTGGCGGGCAATTAACCTCTCAGGCCGTCCCGCCGGATGAGCATCAGTGGATCGAGTATTACGGAAGTACCCGAAGCTATAGACAGTACAGGCAGTATGTCCGCCAGTACTATCAAGACTTTTTTCCTTTGACTCCCGATGCAAGGCAGCGAAGCTTGATGAATCCCGGAAATGCTATCGTCAGCCGAATCAGCCATGAACCCCGAGCGGCTTATGCCGTTATAAAAGGCATGCTGGCTCCCTATGAGCACAGCGGCAAGCTCACTATTCTGACGGGGTATCGTGTAGAAAGCTGTGAAAGAGAAGCAGACCAGGTGACTTCAGCTACGGTTAAGGACAGCCTGCAAGGGGAGGAAATTACCCTTACAGCTCCCTATTTCCTGGATGCGACGGAATGCGGGGATCTGCTGCCGCTCGCCAATATCGAGTATGTCACCGGAGCGGAATCGAGGGCGGATACAGGAGAACCGCATGCGCTGGATGGTCCTGCAGATCCAATGGATATGCAAGCGATTACGCATTGTTATGCGGTGGATTATATTGAGGGTGAAGATCATACGATCGAGAAGCCGGAGGATTATGCGTTTTGGCAAAGCTATCAGGCGGATTTTTGGCCGGAACGCCAACTCAGCTGGTACTCGCCTAAACCGCGTACATTGGAGAAGGTGGAATATACCTTATTTCCGCGGGACGACCTGTTCTCGTTATGGCGGTATCGCCGCGTTATCGATAAATCGTTATTTAAACCCGGTACATTCGCCAGCGATATAACGATGGTGAATTGGCCGCAGAACGATTATTGGCTGGGATCTGTGATCGATGTGTCTGAAGAGGAAAGACAGAAGCATTTGCGGGCAGCCAAGCAGCTTAGCCTCTCCTTGTTATATTGGATGCAGACCGAAGCGCCCCGCCCGGATGGCAAGCAGGGGTATCCCGGACTGCGCCTCAGGCCTGACGTCGTCGGCACCCGGGACGGATTGGCCCAGCAGGTATATATTCGCGAATCAAGGCGTATACTCGCGGAGTTTACGGTCGTTGAACAGCATTTAAGTCCGGATACGCGAGCGGATCAGAAATCGGTGCGTTACCAGGATAGCGTAGGTGTCGGCTATTATCATATTGACCTGCATCCCAGCACAGCCGGCAGAAATTATATCGACGTATCGAGCCTGCCTTTTCACATTCCGCTGGGCAGCCTGATCCCGATCACGGTAGATAACGTGCTTCCATCCTGCAAAAATATCGGAACGACACATATTACAAACGGCTGTTACCGCCTTCATCCCGTAGAGTGGAACATTGGTGAATCGGTTGGAACGCTGGCGGCCTATTGCCTGGATCATGGCTATACGCCGCGCGAGGTTCTTCATGATGCAAGGAAGCTGGAGAGCTTCCAGCAGCTGCTGGTTCAAGAGGGAGTAGAGCTGACTTGGCCGTAACCAGTAATGAATCTATTATTAATGGAGGACGAAAAATGAAAGTTTCAATTATTGGTGCAGGTACAATGGGAATGATGTATGCCCACAATATAGCGAAAATAAAAGGAGTTCAGCCGGCAGGGGTCTGCGATGTGGACCGGGAGCGGGCAGAGAGAGCGGCGCAGCTGTGTCAGACATCGGCTTACACGAGCCTGGAGGATCTGCTCGCACAGGAACAGCCCGATGTCGTGTGCGTGTGCTTGCCGACACATCTGCACAAGGACATTGTGATGACGCTTGCAGCCAAAGGCATTCATATTATTTGTGAAAAACCGATCGCCTTAAATTTGGAGGATGCGCGGGAGATGCAGGCCGCTTGCGATCAGCACGGCGTGCGGTTGTTCATCGGCCATGTGGTCCGTTTCTTCCCGAATTATCGGGATGCCGCCCAAAAAGTGAAGGATGGCGTCATTGGGGAAGCGGGCGTGGCCCATTTGAAACGCTTTGGCTCTTTTCCGCAGGGATCAGACGGATGGTACCATGACCGTGCGAAGAGCGGCGGTGTGATCATGGATTTAATGATCCACGATATCGATTATGCCCGGGCCATATTTGGCGAAGTGGAATCCGTCTATGCTGCGATTAGTCGTTCGGACCAGATGGAGTACGCACAGGTGACGTTGAAGTTTAAAAATAAACGAATCGCGACGTTGTCGGGGTATTGGGGATATCCAGGGCCTTTCACCACGGAGTTTGAAATCGCGGGGGAAAAGGGGATCATCCGATTTAACAGCAATGAGACGTTGTCCTTGAACGTGAAGGTGCAAAGTAAAGATCAAGATCTCGGTGAGCGCGTCCAAGTGCCGAGAAGCCCAATGATGTATGACCCCTACTATTATGAGCTGGCCCACTTTATACAATGTATAAGAGAAGGAACGACCCCAATTGTGTCTGCGGAGGATGCCTGTAAGGCAGTGGCGATCGCATTGGCGGCCGAGCAGTCCGCTGAGCTTGGGAAGCCTGTAAATATGGAGGTGTTCTCATGAAGAAGTTGAAGATCGGAATGATTAGCTTTGCCCATATGCATGCGGCCAGTTATTTGCATGCATTGCTGCCGCGAGAGGATGTGGAGATTGTCGGCATTGCCGATGAGGAAGAGGCTAGAGTCAGCCCCTTCACAGCTCCCAATGGGATACGTTATTACAAGGATTATATGGATTTGCTCAAAGAACCGGTGGATGCCGTTATTATCTGCTCGGAGAATTCCAGGCATGCAGAAATTACAAAACAGGCGGCGATGGCAGGCAAACATGTGCTCTGTGAGAAGCCGCTGGGCATTTCTGAGGAAGAAATGCTGGAGATGATCGCGGTGTGTCAATCCCAGGGCGTTCAACTGATGACCGCCTTTCCTTGCCGTTACTTGACCTCTGTTGTTCATGCCAAGCAAGCGATCGATCAAGGCGAAATTGGTGATATTGTAGCGATTAAGGGAACTAATCGCGGGACGATGCCGCAGGGATGGTTCATTCAGCAGGAGCTCTCCGGCGGAGGGGCTGTGCTGGATCATACGGTTCATGTGGTGGATCTGATGAATTATTTTACGGGCAGTGAGGTAGAGGAAGTCTATGCGCATGTGGAGACGTTATTCCACGATGTAGAGATCGACGATGCCGGAATGCTTCATATTCGGTACAAGAATGGCGTTTTTGCCGTACATGATCCAAGCTGGTCGCGTACGAAATCATTCCCTACATGGGGAGATGTGACGATGGAGATCATCGGAACCAAGGGGGTGTTGACTGTCGATGCCTTTGCCCAGAAAAATGATGTTTACAGCGATCAAGTGATGAAAGCCCAGTGGAGCTATTGGGGGGACAACATGGATGAGGGTCTGATCGATAGTTTTGTTACTTCCATTCGGTCGCAAGAGCCTGTCTCTATTTCCGGTGAAGATGGTTATTTATCTGCAAGGGTAGCATTAGCAGCTTATGAGTCAGCGCGTACAGGAAGACCTGTTAAACTGAAGGAATGAATATAACACTAAAAGGTTGTTTCATGTCATACAACATGACACAACCTTTTTTGACGCTGCAATCCTAGTAAGGGCTTACATTTACCTGGTTTACTTCGGAAAACGTTAAAAAAGTTTATTGACAAAGCGGCAAACTTTATTTATTCTCAATATATACACTAGAAATGCACTAGATATTATATTGTTAATAAAGGAAGTGGTGAGATTTATCGGCGTATTATTGTATTCAGAGTTTATTTTATAAGGATTTTTATACACCAGATTTTAATCTAGTACATAACTAGGTATGGAGAAGGTGGAACAGGTAGCTGTTTATGTAATTATGTCAAAAAACTTAACATTACTAGGGGGAAGAACATGAAAGCGAAACGTTCAAGTAAGCTCTTTCTTATCATTAGTTTAATGTTTGTCATGGTTATCACGGCTTGTTCAAATAACAACGGCGGCAATAACGCTCCAGCAGCTCCAGCGACAAATGCTCCATCGAATAATACGCCGGCCAATAACAATGGTACAAACGCAGCGGCACCGGAAGAACTAACGCTGCCAATCACGGAAGAGACAACGCAGCTGGATATGTGGCTCCTTGGCGATCCAATGTTCCGCGGCGCATCGTATAATGAAAAGCCTTCATTTGCCACAATGCAGGAGCGGACGAATATTGAAATTAACTGGGTTATGGGTAGTGGCGCGAACGGCCCGGAAGCCTTCAACCTGCTGATGGCAAGCGGACAAATTCCGGACATGGTTTTATACACAGCTATGATCACGGAAGGCCCTAAATACGGACAACAAGGTGCATTTGCTCCTTTGACTGACTATATCAACCAATATGCGCCGAATTTCAAACGAATTTTGGACGAAAACCCGGATGTAAGACGATTGATTACTTCAGCCGACGGAGAGATCTATCACTTCCCTAACCTAAATCTGGATGAATACTTAATGGTTCAGATGTTCCCGCAAATTCGTCAGGACTGGCTTGAGAAGCTGAGTCTTGAAGAGCCTAAAACGACGGAAGACTGGTATAACGTATTAAAAGCATTTAAAGAACAAGATCCGAACGGCAATGGACAAAGCGATGAAATCCCGTTTGTATCGGTAAATCTGCAGACGATGTTCAAAATCTTCGGCCCTGCATTCGGAACGGACTGGGAGTTCTATCTGGACAACGGTCAAGTGAAGTTCGGACCGATCGAGCCGGAATACAAAGAAGCGATTGGATACTTGAATAAGCTGTACTCCGAACAGTTGATCGACCCTAACTATCTGGTAGATACAGAATTTAAATTCTTGACAGAGAAAGTAACCAATGACCGTGCGGGTGCCTGGATCGGCTGGGCCGGTTCGTATATGAGGTCTTTCACAGATCTGATGGCGGATCATCCATCCTTCGAAATCGTCGGTACAGAGCCTCCGGCGGGTCCTAACGGAGATCAACGCTTTGCATTCCATGCTTGGCCGGTAACCAATCTCGGTATTGCCATCTCCGCTCAATCCGACAACATTGTAGAAGCTGTAAAATGGCTTGATTTCCAATATTCCGAAGAAGGCATCATGCTGAACAACTTTGGAGTAGAAGGCGTGTCTTATGAAGTGGTGGATGGTTATCCGACATTCAATGATGCTGTATTCAACAATCCTGACGGATTAAGCGCGACCGAGTCGCTGCTCGCCTACACTATCGGCGGCGGACAATGGGCAACGGTACAAGATCCTCGCTATGCAGAGCAATACGACATTGAAGCGGCAATTGAAGCGAAGAACAAAGTTTCACCGTTTGTTGATTATGACGTCAGCTTGCCGCCGTTTACGTTCTCGACAGAGCAAAATGATATTATCACGCCGATCCTGGCGGACATCAGAACGTATAGAGATGAATTCGCAAACGCAATGGTGATGGGTAATCGTCCGGTTGATGATTTCGACAGCTTTGTAGAGCAGATCAAGGGTATGGGAATTGATCGTGTCCTGGAAGTATATCAAGAAGCTTATGATAACTATATGAGCGTGGAGTAAGGTGATTTGATGCGCACCCCCAGAAACTGGGGGTGCAACTTATTTCATAGTGGATGATTCTCTGTTTAAGGAGAGGAACTGATCGATGAGTACAAACGTAGCAGACAAAAAAAATCCGGGTAAGGCACTTCCGATATCCAAGAGAAGTAACAGACGAATGATGTTCAGAGAAATTGTGAAGAACCGTTCGCTCTATATTATGCTTATTCCAGTAATCCTCTATTTCGTGTTATTCCAATACAAGCCGATGTATGGCGCCATTATCGCGTTTAAAGATTTCAATCCGTTTGTGGGCGTTTGGGATAGTAAGTGGGTAGGATTCAAACATTTCGAGCAATTTTTCGAGAGTTATTACTTCTGGAGAATTTTAAGGAATACAATTCTTATCAGTCTGTACCAACTAATCTTTGCATTCCCAGCCGCGATTATCTTGGCTTTGCTATTAAATGAAGTACGCAGCATGGTATTTAAAAAAGTGGTTCAATCCATTTCCTACCTGCCTCATTTTATTTCCTTAGTCGTCGTATGCGGAATGATTATCGATTTCCTTCAGCCGGACGGCATCATCAACCGTATGCTCCTTTCCGTCGGACTGATTGAGCAGCCGATCAACTTCTTGATCCAAAGCCAGTGGTTCCGAACGATCTTTGTCGGTTCCGGCATTTGGCAGGGTGTTGGCTGGAGCTCGATTATCTTTCTTGCCGCATTAGCCGGAATTAATCCTTCCTTATATGAAGCGGCTGTCGTCGATGGTGCAGGAAGATGGAAACAGATGTGGCACATTACGCTTCCCGGATTAATGCCGACGATCGTTATTCTTTTAATCATCAACATCGGTAACTTTATGGTTGTCGGGTTCGACAAAATCATTCTGCTTTACAATCCTTCGACCTATGAAACCGCCGACGTCATTGGCAGCTTTGTGTTCAGACGCGGTATTGTCGAAGCGAATTACAGCTTCACCGCAGCGGTAGGTCTGTTTAACTCGGTCATCAACTTTGCATTGCTGATCATTGTAAACCAGATCGCTAGAAAAAAAGCAGAAGCAAGCTTATGGTAAGGGAGAGAGAATAATGGTTTACAAAAAATCATTAGGCGAGAAAGCTTTCGATGTGAGTAACTACGTGTTATTAACATTAGGCACCATTGTTTTCCTATATCCATTGTGGTTCGTTATCATTTCATCCTTTAGTAGTGCCTCTGCTATTGCTTCTGGTAGTGTTACGCTGTGGCCGCAAGGATTTAACATTGAAGCATATGAACGTGTGTTTTCGGATTCCAACATATGGACAGCATATTCCAATACATTGATCTATGTTGGAGCAGGTACACTCATTAATTTATTGTTAACCACTTTAGGCGCTTATCCATTATCAAGAAGAGATTTAAAAGGGCGAAATATGATTATGCTCTTTATCGTCTTTACGATGTTCTTTAGCGGGGGACTCATTCCCACCTATCTGAACGTTCGCGATCTGGGGCTGTTTGATTCACGGTGGGCATTGATTCTGCCATCGGCGATTAGCGCCTACAACCTGATCGTTATGCGTACATTTTTTCAATCGACAATCCCGGATGGTTTAATCGAATCCGCTAAGATTGAAGGGGCTTCGGAGTATCGGATTTTGTGGAACATTATACTGCCCTTGTCGATGCCGGTTGTCGCGGTTATGACCTTGTTCTACGCGGTCGCCCATTGGAACAGCTGGTTTGATGCCATGATCTATCTGCAAGATCGTACACTTTATCCGCTTCAATTGATACTGCGTGAAATCCTGGTCCAGAATAAAACCAATGACATGTTAGGCGGCGTTGGAAGCGGGGATGTGGTCAGTATCGGCGAAACGATTAAATACGCAACCATCGTTATAGCGACAGTGCCAATCTTGATTATTTATCCGTTCCTTCAGAAATACTTTGCCAAAGGCGTTATGCTTGGCGGGGTAAAGGAATAGTTTAAGTTGTAATCTATAGGCTCATTGATAAATGACAAAATAATGGGTATGATTATATTTATTTCTGTCTTCGTTCGATCAACATTTAGTTGTGATGAGAGGTAGTTACGTATGGGAAGCAAGCCAAGTCGAACAACATTTCGGGTACGACTGGAAGCGATGGTTAATCAATTGCGCGAGCAAATCATATCAGGAAAGTTAGCTGCGGGAACCTATTTGCCTTCAGAAGAGTTTTTAGGTGAAGAGTTTCAATTAAGCAAGAAATCGGTTAGGAAGGGTCTCGAAATATTAGTAGACGAAAACCTGATCATAAAAAAACCTAAAATCGGCAACATGGTGAACGACCCCAAATCCGAAAGCGGAAAGATTTCTATCCGTTTTTGCTCCTATGCCGATACTGAGCCAGAAACAAACGTAGGAAAGCTGCTTGATGCGTTCGAAAAGAAGTATCCACATGTTGCGGTAAAACGTGTCACGCTCCGTGTTATGGATTATCATGAGAAATTGACTGAGTTTATGGATGACAATATGCTTGATGTCATTATGATTAACTATAACAATTTTAGATTGTATCACACACGGAATGCATTGCATTTGCTGACGGAACAAACCGTAGATGAACGGGTGTACCCTTTTTTAAACCGTGCATTTACGGTCGACGGCAAATTGTATGCCAAGCCCTTTGTGTTTTCACCGGTCATTCTTTGTTACAATAAAAAGCATTTCAAAGAGGCGAATTTGCCGGAGCCGGACAGCAGCTGGACGTGGAATGATTTTTGCCATGCGGTATCCAAGCTGACCGATACCAGCCCGTCTCACAAACGGCTCGGCTTTTATTTTCATTTGTTATCACAAAACAGATGGCCGTTGTTCCTGCTCCAGAATGGATTTTCCCTGCAGAAGGACGAACAAGGCCGTTATCATCTGAATGACCATACCTTTATGAAGAGCATGGTGATGATCAAGGAGCTATTTTCTCAGCAAGAAATCATCCCTGCTTTTATGTCCCAGAGTGACATCGACACAGAGAGATTATTTTTAGAAGAAAAAGCATCGATGATTGTGACCACTTATTTCAGCTTGAACAATATAAAATCGGTTCCATTTGACTATGATATTTCGCCTGTCCCTTTTATTCATCATCCGGAAACCTTATTATTGAATATCGGACTAGCGATCAACAGTCATTCCGCTCAGAAGGAAGCTGCTCAATTATTAGTTGATTTCCTCACCTCAGATGAGGCTCAGGATGCCGTGAGAAGGGAGACCTTGTCGATCCCGAGCATTAAAGAAGCAGCGGCAAAAGAATGGCCGGAAAAAACGGAGCCTTCGAGATTTCAAATGTTTCGGGAGATTATCCCGAGCTATCGCTATTATACGGATATGAATGTGGAGACACATCATTTAGATGCGATGGTTCACTATTTGAAATTATACTGGTCAAATATTGATAATGCATCCAATGTAATTAGCAATATTGAGCAGGAATTGAACAAGAACATCTGAATATAGGATGAAACGATGGCTATCTCTAATCACTGGGGGTAGCCTTTTGTTAAAGAGATGAGGGGATAACAATGGGCTTGACGTTATTGGGACAACCATTGACCGCTGTCCAAACAGCTACCGCCGCTTATGGGAGAGAAGCTGGGGGGGATCGGATTTATACCGTAGCGCAGGGCAAACCATCTGTCTTATATGTAATCGACGCCGCAAGCGGACAATGCTTGAAGAGCTTCGAGCTGCACGGATCCAACCATTCATGGGGGATGTGCATCACCAAGGACGGTTCGGTCTTTATCGGCGGGGACGGTTATTTGTACCGTTATGATCCGGAGCAGTCGACGGTAGAGAATTGCGGCCTTGCTATTGAAGGAGAGAACTATTTCTGGCGGATTGCCGCGGACGAAGATGGCAATGTATACGGCGGAACCTTTCCGGGAGGGAAAGTGTTCCAATATGATTCTGCTGCCAAGCGCTTCCGCGATTACGGTTCCATGATACCGGGAGAGAGCTACGCAAGAAGCCTGGACATTGGACCGGATAACAAAATTTACGTTGGTATGGGGACGCAAGCGGCTGCCATTATTGAACTGGATCGTATAACCGGTGCGAAGAGGAAGCTTCCTATGCCCGAAGGCCAAGAGCAAAGCAAGCTGGTATATGATCTGGATGTGTTCGAGGGGATGCTGTTTGCGCGTTTTACCGATACGCTGGATCTGATGGTATATGACCTGGCAAAGGAACAATGGGTATGCCGGATAGATCAGGCCATGGGTCTGGATGTTTCCCCGCTTGGTGATGACCGCAAAGTGTATTTCCTTCGCAATAAATATTTGCATTCTTTTGATTTGGATACCTATGAACTTGTTCAAACATCATTTGCTTCTGAATTCATCGCCCGCGATTTTGGCTGGATCGAGTTGAACGAGCCGGAATATCCGGGAAAGAGCCTTGTGAGCATGTGTTATAACGGCGATTATTGGATCTATAATCCAAAGACGCAAAGCGCCAAGCATATCAAGGCGGATTTAGCGGGAGTGCCTGTCGGAATTCAATCGATGGCCGTCGGGGCTGACGGGAATCTCTATATTGGAGGTTATTTTGCCGGCGGGTTTTCCTCCTATAATCCGGAGATGGGGCAGTTAGCGGAATGCAAGCGATTTGGACAAACCGAGGGCATGCTCTATTTCAAAGACAAGCTTTATTTGGGCGTCTATCCAGGGGCTTATATTTATCAATATGATCCGAAGCAGCCATGGATCTCCGATCTGAATCCCAGAATCGTCTTTTCACTTAAGCAGGGGGGGCAGGATCGACCGTTTGCTTTCACTGCAACAGAAGACAAATTGGTAATCGGGACGGTGCCGACCTATGGTAAATTGGGCGGAGCGATGACGCTGTACGATCCTGAGTCGGATTCGTATGAAATGATCTCAAATGTGATTCCGGGCCAAAGTGTGGTTGCCCTATGTTATCACAATGGATTCGTCTATGGCGGCACTTCCGTATACGGAGGATTGGGGATAACACCGACGGAGAAGGACGGTAAATTATTTGTTTGGGATGCTTCCGCCAAGCAAAAGATATGGGAAGGCGTGCCGGTTCAAGGGGAGAGGGCGGTATCCGCTTTGACGGTTGACGGCAGCGGCAAGGTGTGGGGAATGACGACAGGCCACCTTTTCCGCTTCGACCCGGTGTCCCGGCGATTTGAGATGGTTGTGGAAATCTTCCCGCCGCTGAACTGGGAAGAGCGCACGCATTTTTGGAGAGGCGGCTTCTTACACTACGATCCCAGCGGCGTAATCTATGGCAATTGTATCGACAAGCTGTTTCAATTTGATATTGCGACCCATCGGCTCGAGGTACTCGAAACGGATGTTGCCTTGTTCGCGCGTGGCCTAAACGGGGAATTTTACGTCACTAAAGAGTCTGAGCTTTATAAATACGTGGACTAGTTCATAATACGAGCCTGGCGGTGTTCTACACTGCCGGGTTTTTCTTTTATTCTAAAGTTTTCTAAATGATGAAGGATGGGTCTCGAGGCATCCATATTTTGTATTGTAACAGTGGGTGAGACTGTTGTACTATGAATAAAGTATCATCATCCTATATATGGAAGGAATACGTGGAGGAATGACAGCGAAGAGTGCACAAAAAATACACCAACTTCCATTCTACGGCAGTAAGGAAGGAAATGATATCGGAATCCTGCTGGATTCCAAAGTTGTGGTTGAAAAGAAAAGCTATGTCTCCACTGGTGTGTTGACCTATGTATTAGGTGATTTTATTGAGGTTGAAATGCCTCAATTTGATGAGTTCAGACTCGGAGAGCAAGTAAAATTAATTGTATATACGAAGAGCGGGATGTTTGTATTCGAATCCACGGTGGTGGCTAAGGATAAAGGCTCGCTTATTATCATTAATCCCCCGTCCAACCAGAAGAAGTTTATTGAGAAAAGGGAGCATCCGCGCGTTAGCACCGCGCATACCGGACTGCTTCATGCGGTGCATCATTTCAATCATAACAGCAGATTGCCTATGGAGGTTCCGGTTCATTTTGCGGTTAACAATATTAGCATGGGTGGTCTTGGTATTGTGCTCGAGGATGATCTGGGATTCCAAAAGATATCCCGTCTGGAAATGGAATTGGATCTCGGGTTTTCCTTGCGGTGTTTAACGGAGATTATACGTTCTGAGAACTCTGCCCAGGGCACATTTTATGGTGTCCGTTATATTGATTTGTCTAAGGAAGAGACCTGTGCGCTGAGAGCTTTTATATTGAAAATTCAGGTTGAAGACTACTACAAACAAAAGAAGCAGGATAAATTCAACGAACAGATCTCGAAAAATAAATTGCAGCGAATCGAGACAAAAGTAGAAGCAACAGGGTTACATATTAATCAGTAACGATAAAAAGCCCGAACCATGATCTGGTACGGGTTTTATTATGATCTTTTCGACTCATATAATAGGCAAAAAGATGGAACATCATTGTTAATTGTCGAAAAATAAATGAAATTTGTCTGAATCACTCGACAAGTTTTTACAATATCCTTAACTTGCAAAGCTTATAATAAGATATGTATTATGAATAGGCTATGTCAAGGAATAGGAGCGACCTTTATTGGGGCGTGTAATGGATAAATCTAAACTTCTTGATCGGCTGCAGAAGCTTCGGGTAAAGCTGTATGAAGTTGCAGAAGCGCGAGGAAGCCTTACTGATCCAGACGTTCTTGCCATCAGCGAAGAGGCTGACCAGTTAATTGTGACCCTGCAGCGGATTCAGAAATTAGAGATGAGTTCTGAATCCGTAAATGAATGGCCGTGATGATTATACCGGCTTACCCCGCAAACGGCGAAAAAATTGCGTAAGCAGTGATGCGCAATCTTCTTGAAGAACGCCTTTTATTACTTCTACCTCATGATTGAACCGCGGTTCCCTCAATAGATCCATTAGTGTGCCGGCGCATCCTGCTTTAGGATCGGTTGTGCCATAAACGACTTGTTTTACACGTGATTGAACAATTGCACCTGCGCACATCGGACAGGGCTCCAAGGTAACATATAACGTGCAGTCCAGCAATCGCCAAGCTCCCAGATGCTCGCTTGCTTCCCGAATGGCGATCATTTCCGCATGGGCGGTAGGATCATGCTTCGTTTCTCTTAGATTATAACCTCTGCCAATAATTTCGCCATCCTTGACGATCACCGCACCGATCGGAACTTCGAGGATGGCTTCTGCTTTTTTGGCTTCCTCAATCGCCGCTTGCATCCACTTAATGTTTTCTTCACTAAATTGCATGTTTTTTTAGCCTCCCGCTTATCATTAATTAGTCATACTGCAGGGTTGTTTTCTGTCGATAAAACACGAATTGTTCAGCGAACAAATATTCGTTGTTAACAGGTTGTGCACAAACCTGTGTATAACATTCGGTTTGTGCACAAATTTGTACACATATTATCCCAAGGCGCTGTGAATAAGTTGGATAACTTGTGAATAACTTTATGAGCATTGGCCTGCCAGTTGGGGCTTGAGATAACTTTTCCTTTTATTCAAATGTGATATGATCGCAATTAGGGTACCCTATATACAAAATCCTTCATTAATCATACTACGGATACTATTCATGCGGTAGATCAGCCTTGATTCAAGCTGTAATCTCCTTTAAACTAATTGAAAGTGAATTGGCGGCGGGAGCAGCAGGAGGATAAGGCTGATGCGTATTAACAAATTTATTAGTGAGACCGGATATTGTTCGCGCAGAGAGGCGGACAAGCTTGTTGAGAGTGGGCGTGTGACTATTAATGGCGTTAAGGCGGAGCTTGGCAGCCAAGCGGAGCTCGGTGATGATGTGCGTGTGGACGGCAAGCGGATTGGGACACAGCGGCAGCATGTTTATATTGCGCTGCATAAGCCGGTCGGCATCACGAGTACGACTGAAACGCATGTTAAAGGAAACATCGTTGACTTTGTTGGGCATAAGGAGAGGATCTTTCCGATCGGCCGTTTGGATAAGGATTCGGAAGGGCTGATTCTAATGACCAATGATGGCGATATTGTGAACCGTATCCTGCGGGCAGAAGGCCATCACGAGAAGGAATACATCGTGACCGTAGATCGGCCGATCACCGCTGCATTCGTGAAAGGAATGAGCGAAGGGGTGAAGGTGCTTGGCAGCCTGACCTTGCCGTGTAAAGTCACTGCTTTATCAGATCGGGTATTCCGGATTGTTCTAACCGAGGGCCGCAATCGCCAAATCAGAAGAATGTGCTCGGCTTTTGGCTACCAAGTCCGCAAGCTGAAGCGGATAAGGATTATGAACATTGAGCTTGGCAGCCTGCCGACCGGACGCTGGCGGGACCTTACCGCTGAGGAATTACAAAAGCTGTCCCATACGTTGAATTATGATGCTGTAAGCCCGCCGTCATCCTGAGAGGCCACTGAATAACTTCCGATTTTTGAAGTATGAAAAAGCGATTGAACAAAAAAGACGA
>NZ_BMGR01000027.1 GCF_014640295.1 Paenibacillus abyssi
GGCGCTGCCGGCGCAGCGGCGGCCACGGCCGCGGGCGCACCCGCGGCGGCCGTGCCGCCCTGAGCGGCGCGCGGCCTGCGTGCGCGCGCCTGCCGCTGCAGCCTGCGGACCTGGGCTTCCAGGTCCGCATGGCTCAGCGGGACGACGTCTTCAGCGATCAGCTTGAAGTCGTCGTCCTCCTGCTGCACGGTTGCCTGCACCAGTGCCAGGCTGCCCTTGGCAAGCGCGCCGGCGCACCGTTTCCACACGGTCGGAAACGCCACTGCCTCTACGCGCATCACGCGATCCTCAAGCTCCAGAAACGCCATCGGCTGCCCCTTCTTCGTCGTAAACGGCTTGACCGATACGACCATCACCGCAATGACCGCCGGCGAGCCGTCCGGCGCCTCGGCCAAATCAACCATGCGTGCGGCTCCGTGTGTATCCAGCTCCTCTGCATAGTCATCCAGCGGATGGCCGGACAGGTACAGCCCCAGCAGATCGCGTTCGAACTCGAGCGTTTGCACCGCGCTGAACGGCAACACGTCCGGCAGATCGACATCCCAGTTCTGCACTTCATCGAAGCCGAACAGCTCGATCTGCAGCTCCTCCCGCTCCTTGCGCCATTTCAGCGCGGCATCGACCGTTTCATCCAGCGCGCCGAGCAGCTGTGCGCGGTGGCCGGGCAGCGAATCCATCGCTCCGGCTTGGATCAGCGATTCGAGCACCCGCTTGTTGACGACGCGCAGATCGACGCGCCGGCACAGATCAAGCAGGCTCGCAAAAGGCCCTTCCCTGCGCTCCTTCATCAGCGCTTCAATCGCCTGCGTGCCGACGTTCTTAATCGCGGCGAGCCCGAAGCGGACGGCACCTTCCACCGGCGTGAACGACACGCCGCTTTCCAAGACGTCCGGCGGCAGCACATCGATGCCCATGCGGCGGCATTCGTCCACGTATTCCGCCGTTTTGCGCTGGTTGCCAGTTACCGAAGCAAGCATCGATGCCATGAACGGCACCGGATAATGTGCTTTGAGCCAGGCCGTCTGAAAGGCCAATACGCCATAGGCTGCAGCATGGGCTCTGGGAAAGCCGTAATCCGCAAACCGGACGATCATATCATACACGCGGTTCGCTTCTTCCGCTGAATAACCTTCTCCCAGACTGCCTTCAACAAAATGCGCCCGCTGCTCATCGAGCACCTCGCGCTTCTTCTTCGACACCGCCCGACGCAGCAGATCCGCTTCCCCCAGTGAAAAACCGGCCATCACGGCAGCGATTTGCATAATCTGCTCCTGGTACACGATGATGCCCTGCGTATCGGCCAAGATCGGCTCCAGCTTGGGATGCGGATACTCCACCTTCGCATGTCCGTGCTTGCTCTGAATATATTTGGGTATAAACTCCATCGGCCCCGGACGGTACAACGCCAACACCGATACGATATCCTCGAATAACGTCGGCCTCAGCTCCCTGAGCACCCGACGCATCCCCGCCGACTCCAGCTGAAAGATACCGGTCGTCTCCCCTTTACCGAGCATCGCATACGTTGCCGGATCATCATCGGCGATGTGCCGGAAATCGATCTCTTTGCCGTACTGCAGCTTGATCCAATCGATCGTGCGCTCCAGAATAGACAGTGTGCGCAAGCCGAGAAAATCCATCTTGAGCAGGCCGATCGCTTCCAGATGCTCCATCGAATACTGCGTCAGAGCCGTTTTGTCCGATCCGCTCTGCAGCGGAACGTAATGCGTAAGCGGCTCCCTGGAAATGACGACGCCGGCCGCATGCGTCGAAACATGCCGCGGCATGCCCTCCACCTTGACGGCCATTCTCATCAGCTCGGCCGTCTTCGGCTGGCGCTTGCACGCCTCCTGCAGCTCCGTGCTGCCCTGCAGCGCCGCTTCAAGCGTCACGCCAAGCTGCTGCGGTATCAGCTTGGCCGCACGGTCTACCTCTGCAAACGGCACATTGAGCGCGCGTCCGACATCCCGGACAGCGGCTTTGGCTGCCATCGTGCCGAACGTAATAATCTGCGCAACATGCTCTTCCCCATATTTCGCAGCGACATAAGCGATCACTTCATCGCGCCGTTCATCGTTAAAATCGATATCGATATCGGGCATCGAGATCCGCTCGGGATTGAGGAAACGTTCGAATAACAACTTATATTTAATCGGATCCACGTCTGTAATCCGCAGTACATAAGCCACCAAGCTTCCGGCCGACGACCCCCTGCCCGGTCCGGTGCGGATCCCCTGCTCATGGGCGAACCGTATAAAATCCCACACGATCAGAAAATAATCGCTGAAGCCCATGTTCTCGATGACGGACAGCTCATAATTCAGGCGCGCGCGCGCCTCCTCCGCAAACGAACGGTCACTGTGCCACCGTTCGTCTCCCGCATAGCGGGCCTCCAGCCCTTCTTGGCAAAGCGCCTGCAGGTAATCCGCCGATGCCATCCCTTCCGGGAGGGGTTCGAAGCTGGGCAGAATCGCGCGGCCGAACGTCAGCTCCAGATTGCATTTATCCGCGATCTCTACCGTATTGCCCAGCGCTTCGGGGACATGCCGGAACAGCGCGGCCATTTCATCCGCGCTCTTCAGAAACAACTGGTTCGTCATCATCCGCATCCGGTCGGCATCATCGACAGACTTGCCTGTCCCGATGCAAATCAGCACATCCTGAACGGCTGCATCCTCTGCAAGCAAATAATGCACATCATTGGTTGCGGCAAGCGGTATGCCGGTTTCCTCCGACAGCTTGATCATCCCTGCGGCAACCTTCTTTTGATCCAATATCCCGTGATCCTGAAGCTCGAGATAGAAATCATCGCCGAACAGGCTTTGATAGCGCAACGCCGCATGTTTGGCTTCCTCATAGCGGTCGTAAAGCAGATGCTGCGATACTTCCCCGCGCAGGCACGAGCTCAAGCAGACGAGACCTTCCGCATGCTCGGCCAGCACTTCAAGATCAATGCGCGGTTTATAGTGAAAACCCTCCAAAAACCCAATTGAGCTGAGCTTCATCAGGTTTCGGTAGCCGGTCTCATTTTTGGCAAGCAAAATTAAATGATAAATCGGTTGATCTTTACGTGAGCCTTTATCAAAACGCCGCCCTGTTGTCAGATACATCTCACAGCCGATGATCGGCTTAATGCCGTGCTCCTTGCACGCCCTGTAAAACGGTACAGCGCCGTACATCACACCGTGGTCGGTTAAGGCGAGCGACTTCATGCCGAGCTGCGCCGCCCTTGCCGTCAAATCGCGGATGCGCGCTGCGCCGTCAAGCAGGCTGTATTCACTGTGCACATGCAAATGCACAAAAGCGTCTCCACTGTTCATAACGTCCGGTCCTTCCGCTTAATTACGAGCCTATATTTCTTTCATTTTATCATATTGTCATTAGGACCGCCCATAAAATGAGAATAAGGGCAGCCGGACGGGCAGTCAGCCGTAAGATCGCTAAGGGATGGGAGCAGTGATAACGATGAATGGCATGAATTATTTTTTAACCAAAACAGCGCTGGACTTCTTCATAGCATTCGGTGTGGTCATCGGAGGCGCTTTGCTTGCAGGAATCGGGTCGGTGCTCGTCTTTCAAGCACCCGGACCGAATATGGCCGACACCGCAGAGAAGCTGAAGATTTGGGCAATTGTCGCTGCCGTCGGCGGTACAATCGATCCGATTAGGGTGATCGAATCAAACATGCTTGAAGGCCATTTATCGCCTGTTGTTATGCAAATCTGCATTATTGTGAGCGCCTATCTGGGCGCTTATATGGGGACAGAACTGATCAAGCTCATCTGCGGGGAGGCGCTGTGACGAATGCGGGTGCCTCAATTCGAGCGGTTCAGACGTACGCTGCAGTCGGCGGGGGTTTTTCTGCTTGGCTTGATCGCCGGGGCGGTCCTGTTTAACAGCCTGTATCAATTCCAGCTGGACGCGCTGCATGACACGATCGAGGAGTTGGAGAGCCGAATGGAGGAAAAGGATCGGGATAACAAAAAACTGACGGAATTCAAGGATCAGCACACCGTCATCAAAACCATTCATCCTTACATCGAGGAAAACAGGGCCGGCCGAAGCTCGAGTGCGGCGGGCCTGGATGCACGTGTCGAGGCTGAATTGAAAGAGCGGATCAAAAATGATCTCGACGGTTTCACCGGAAGAAGCATCTATGAGATTGGATCCGACTCCTGGCTGGCCAGAAAGCTGCTCGACCAAAAAATCTATACCAATGTCTATGAAAGAGACTATCAGATCCATGTCAAAACCATGCTGATCGTCGACACAGCGCTCCATGTGTGGGTGGAAGCAAAGGTGCACAACCGATTGTAACATGATACAATGATGCCATTGTCATACCCAAATTTTGAAAAGCAAAAAGGAGCTGTCCCTCATCATGGTCATTGTTCAATGGCTGCTGATTGCCGGTATTTTGGCGTCGCTGCTGCTTACCGTATTCTTTAGCACGAAATCCCGCCGCTCCAAGGATCACCGGGCACGCGGACTCTACACCGCGCGCATGAATATTTGCATGGGGATCATGCTTGTTCTGATGTCCCTTATCCAAATGGTGATGTTCAGCGGATCGACCGTGCGCGTGATCGTCGGTTCGGTATTTTTGGTGCTCGGGTTGTTCAATTTGTTCGCGGGCCTGCGCAACCACACCATATACGGGTCCATGAAGCAGTAATAACGCGCTTAATAAGGGTCGATCATCTGTGCCGTCAACATCGCTTTGGCGGCTATTCCCATATCGTCGACAATTTCAATTTCCAGCTTGGCCGATTTCCGGCTCATTTCGAGCAGCTGCGGCACAATCGCAATCTCGCTGTCGATTTGGATCGGACGGACGAAATAGGTGGTGACGCTCTCGATCATGTGATCCCGCTTGCCGATCTCCCATATCAATCTCCTGGCTCCCTGCATAAGCAGCGTCATTAACGCCCCCTCCGACACCGTCCCCAGCGGCCCAGACATTTGCGGTGTTACACGTCCGCGATACAGCCAGCCTTCACCCGCCTTCTCCCCGGTTATTTTGGAAAATCCGGTCCAGATGAGATCATCAAACGTCTCGCCCGATTGCGGCTGTTTGTTCGCAAATTGCATAGCCGCCAGCACTTCCTGTCTCGTTACGACCGCCAGCAGCTTGCGTTGGCGATCCACGATCGGCAGCAGATCAACGCCTTCGGACGCCATCGTATGGGCCGCCGACGTGACAGGCAGATTGGGCCTGATCGTAATCGGATTGCGCGTCATCAACCGGTCTACCGACTGCTCCTTCGGCGATCCTGCCACATCCTTGGCCGTGATAATGCCGATTACCCGGTTCCATTCATCGACTACGGGAAACCGCGCATGGCCTGTTGCCAGCTGCAGCCGCTCGAACGATTCCACCGTATCTCCTAGCCGGAGCGCTTCCATCGCACGGCCAAAGGTCACGATATCCTCAATGAGCATAATTTTCCGTTTGATCAACCGGTCATACATCGCCCTATTAATGATAGAAGCAACCGTAAAGGTGTCATGCTTCGAAGAAATAATAGGCAGCCCCCGTTCGTCAGCCAGCCGTTTCACTGCTTCGCTTGTATCGAATCCGCCGGTAATGAGCACGCCCGCGCCCTCTTCTAACGCGCAGCGGTGCGCATTTTCCCGGTTACCGACAATGAGCAGGCTGTCCGCGTCGATATAAGCTAACATCGCGTCCAGCTTCATCGCGCCAATCACTACCTTCTGCAGTGTCTTGTCCAATCCGGAGGCGCCCCCAAGCACATCCCCGTCTAAGATCGCCGCCACCTCGCCAAACGTAAGCTGATCCAGCTGACTGCGCTGTTTCTTTTGAATGCGCACCGTTCCTATCCGTTCTTTTGTGCTGACAAAACCAAGCTTTTCAGCTTCTTTCAAAGCCCGATAAGCGGTTCCTTCACTTACCTCAAGCGCTTTTGCGATCGAACGGACCGAAATTTTCACGCCGATTTTCAAGCCTTGTATATACTGCAATATTAACTCATGTTTCGTTAGCGCTTCTTGCTCAGGTCCTGTCGGTGCCATTTTTCCAATGCCTCCATCCACACGATTTGATATAAAAAAACATTTTCTTTTTGATCAAAAGCAAGTAAAGTAATAACGGATACGGTTTTTGTTCCAACTTGGAATTGTTGGATTTTTTACCAACATCTTGAAGGAGATACCGGTATGGATTACATAATGCGTTCATTGGATATATTGCTTTTCTTATCCATTCCACAAGCTTTTTTCTATACTTGGTTCGTTTTTTTGTTTTGGGGCATTCAAACGGATCGTTTATTGGTCCGGATCGTATGGTTTTGCGTCATTCATTCCATCTATCTGGATCTCACTTTTCTGGCGCTGCCATCACATATCCATATCCTAAACTCACTGGTTTCGTTTTTCTTCTTTCTTCACCTTTTTTTCCGGGAATTCACGATCAAGGTCAAATTGCTTATTCAAATGTCGCTATTTTTCGTCGTCATTTTAATGGACACACTCTCTTTAATTACGACCTCACTTTTTATTGATGTCGAATTAATCCGAAATGGCCCTACGATTTATAAGATTATTTTTATATGGCCTTATTTCGCTGTCGTTGCGGGCTTATGCTGGTTTTTACATTATAAACGCTATTACCCGGCATTAAAAATCAAAAAATTTATAACTGCTGCCCAAGGAACTCCAATATTTTACCTGGTCATCCTGGTATTTATCCAATCCCTGATCCTGGGCATCTATTTTATCACCCGGTTTACGACCGAATACGACGAAGCCATGATGGTTTTGTTCTATCTCGGACTGGCTG
The DNA here is from genome assembly GCF_014640295.1 of Paenibacillus abyssi. Taxonomy (GTDB): domain Bacteria; phylum Bacillota; class Bacilli; order Paenibacillales; family Paenibacillaceae; genus Paenibacillus_D; species Paenibacillus_D abyssi. The sequence continues at coordinate 6,800 of NZ_BMGR01000027.1, forward strand.
CCACAGTGGCGGTTACCTTCATGACCATTCGGATAATCATAAAAACACGCGAGGAAGCCATTCAAATGACGCAAAGTGTATATGTCGGCGATCTGATGCAGATGCTCACTTCCATTCGTGGACAACGTCACGATTTTATGAACCATATTCAAGTGATCTCATCTATGGTGACGATGAAAAAATATGATCAGCTGCAAAAATACATAGCGGAAGTGACCGTGGATCTTAACGCCTCCCATGTCACGAACAAACAGCTTCCTACGTCTGCGATATCTGCATTGGTTCAAGCCAAATCAGCCATTGCACTGGATAAAAAAATCGACTTCCACTATGAATTTCCGGAGTCTCTGGAACCGCTTATGTTCATTAAAAATATCGACCTGGTCCGAATGATCGGCAACCTGATCGACAATGCCTTCGATGAAGCGCTTAATCATCCGGAGCAAAATCGATTCGTCCGCCTGATCATCGAACTGGACAGCCGTAACGTTATTATCCGGGTCATTAATCATGGAAAGACGCTGACCGATGAAGACAAACGGATGATATTCATGCCGGGTTATACGACAAAGGAAGAATCGCATTCCGGACTGGGCTTGTCCATTATACAAGAGCTCGTAAAGCGATATAACGGCAATGTCACCTGCGTTTCCGACGAAGAGCATCGCGTTGAATTTATGATTCAGCTTCCACTTAGCGGTTAACAGAGCAGCAAGTACACAAGCCCGATCACAGTGATCGGGCTTGTGTACTTGCTATTGGATTAAATTTACGATTGCTTCGCACTGCGGGAGCGATTTTCCCGCTGCTGCAGCTTACGCTGCCACATCAGCTTTTTGGCGCGCCTTACCCGGTCCAGCTCCTTGCGTGTATCTTCATCAACACCGATCAGCGCGTGAAGATTGGCGGCAATAACAAGCAGTGCAAACAGCATCCAGACTACACCGAATACCATGGATAATGTCCGTCCTGGCTCCAGTTCGAAGCGTGTGACGGCTACGATCAGCATCGCTAAGGCCAGGATAAGATACAAGAGATGACGCGATTTGCCTGTTTTCTTCATGGAAACGCAGCTCCTTTCATTTGTGCGGACAAATGCAAGCTTACGTAACCATATTATGCCGACATCTCATTGCTTATGTGTACAACCTGTTCATCTGTGAGCCGTTAACCCTCATTCGTAAACGTTCTTGAGCGCATCGGAGATAATTTTATTCACATCATCAAAAACAATGCTGAATCTGCGTTCGGCTTCGAACAACCCGCTGATGACGGGATTAAGGCTCAATACCTCGTACAGCTTGTTCATCGTCTCGATGTCGCTCTCGCTTGGCTCTTCGCCGCTCATCATCTTTTGTTGAAGACCGTTTTGGCGATCACGGAAATCATCCAGCATCCGTTTTGCGTCGCTATCCGCTTCGACAGCCTGCCTTGCGGTTTTCAGGTCTGCCACTTCCTGGCTTTCTCTCATCGCTTTGGCTAGTTCATAGGCTTTGTCATAAACGTTCATTCGGGTTCCCTCCAAACTATTGCATCCATAATACGAACAATGATTGCATTAATCCGATCATACCACCAAGCACCGCTCCCAGCCAAGTTATCGCCCGAAACTCTTTGCCTGACACGCTAAGAATAACCTGTTCAAGCCGCTCGATGGGAAACTTCTCCACCTGCTCCTTCACCAGCTTAGGGAGCGATATCGCTTCGATGATTGTATGCATGTTCCGGTCCAGCAGCCCGATGCCCGCATGAAGCGCTGACCGCAGCCATCCATGCCATAAAACATTGTTTTCACGCAGCCAGCGGCTAATATCGAACTGCTCCAGCTGCCCGAGCCATTCCTCGAAGCGGAGCGCTGCTCCAGCTTTGCTTTTTAACCATATCAGGGAGGGTTCACCGCTCGATAACTTGCTGACCGCCTCTTCGAGCGTCCAATCCCCGGCACTCGATAATTGCTTGGCGATCATCCCCCGAACGGCTTGTCTTACATGCTCGCTGTCCAGCTGCTCAAGCAGCACCGGCGTAAGCCGCGACAGCAATTTATCTTCATCCATAAACATGCCGGCCAGCGCGCCTAGAAATCCCCCCGCTTTATCCAACAGGCCGCTGGTAAGCTTGCGAAGCAAACGCTGGCCGTTTGGAGACCTGATCTCATCCTTGAGCGATTGAATAATAAGCTGTTCAGCTCGGGTGGACAAGCGCGACACCGAATCCTCCGACCATCCAGGAATCGCCTCGGATAACTTAAGCTGCGACCACCCCTTCTCATTCCAGAGCCAATCCATGCCTCTTTCCGACAAGCCGCGCAGCCATACGGCCATGCCGCTCTTCTTTTGCTCCCATTGATCTTCATTTAACCAACGCAGGGCCAGCTCACGCGGTGTCAGACCCGGCTCCTTAGAAACTGCCGATTCCAGTCTGGCTGCGATTTTGTCAAAAGCGGCATCGCGAAATGCGTCTGTAGCCAGCAAGTCTTTCAAGCCTTCGGCCGTTACTAGATAGGAAGCAACCACATCGCCAAGCGAAGCGGCAATCTCCGGCTTCCGTTTCGGGATAAGCCCGGGGGTGAACGGAACTCTCCTTCCCCCGATCCGATATTCCCGTCTGGGATGAAACAGCATTTGGATGGCAAAATGATTCGTTACTCCGCCGACAAAAGCAGCGACCAAAACACTCATTAAAATATACAGCCAAGGTTGCATTAGTACCCGTCCTTTTTACGAAAGTGGCGAATGCAGCCAATCACCAAGGAATAGATGTCCTCATATGATGAAGTATTCGCAAAACCCATAACCTTCACAACGTCACTTTCTGCTGGTTGGAAGGAGATCAACGATGCTCAAAACGAAAGTTGCCGTTCAAGTGATCAGCACGGGAATATTGCCGGACGACGTCCTTATGCTGGGCGAAAAACACTTGAAGCAATGGAAAATTCCACAGGATCAATCTATTGTGCTTAAATTCGGTTCGTTCAGACAGCAGATTAAAGTCGTTCCAGTCAAGCGTTCCGATGGCATACGGATCAGCCAAACGCTTGCTAAGCGGTTAGGAATCCACGCAGGCGCAGCGCTGCGGCTCCACTACCGTCCTTCGGCTTTGACACTCTCAATTGGCCCGCTCATTGGCGTACTGATTAGCAGAGACGTTCCGGATTCGTCCGATAAGCCATTCGGATCCATCACCCTATTCTGCAAAGAGCTGGTGGATGCCTGCCAAAATCAGGGCGCCTATGTATATTTTTTTACCCCAAATCAGATTGGCAGCACCGTTAGCTCCATTCAGGCCTGGGTATATGCTGCGGGATGGCATCGCATGACGATGCCGATCGCGGATGTCATCAATAATCGACTTACTTCGCGGAAATTGGAGAACAAACCCAGCGTACAACATTTTCTAAGAGAAGTAAAATCACGTTATCAAACCCAGGTATTTAACGAGAAATTTCTGGACAAATCGGAAGTGTTCGATGCGCTGCGCAATGACGCCTCATTACACCGGTATTTACCCGAATCGCATTTGCTTCGCAACTATGCGATGTTAAAGGCGATGTGCTCCCGCCATGCCACGATCTTTCTTAAGCCGGTACGGGGGAGTCTTGGCAAAGGGATTATCCGGATCTCAAGAGCGGAACCCGGCGCATACCAAGCAATGTATACGACGCCGCTGGGCACAAAAAAACAGCATTTTTCAAGTTTGCTCAAATTATTCAGCAGCATCTCAGGCAAGATGAAAACCGCCCGTTATCAGATACAACAAGGGCTTCAGCTGATCGATATCCAAAAGCGGCCTGTCGATTTCCGCGCGCTGGTGCAAAAGAACGCCACCGGCAGCTGGGGTGTGACCTCCATTGTTGCCCGCACCGCAGGCAGCCAGCATTTCGTCTCTAATTTGGCCCGCGGCGGAACGCTCAGTAAGGTCAAGGAAGCCGTATCCAAGTCGAATCTGCCGCTCTCCGCCAAGCAGAACGCCTACCCTAAGCTGCAAAAAGCAGCTATTGATATCGCTACGGGCATTGATACCAATATCCCCGCTCATTTCGGTGAGTTGGGAATTGATCTGGCATTGGATACAAACGGCCGGGTGTGGCTGCTCGAGGTTAACTCGAAACCGTCAAAGAATGATAATACGCCGCTGAACAACGAGCAGAAGATTCGGCCGTCCGTGCGGCTGATGATTCAATATTCACGTTTTTTAACCGGCTTCTAGCAGGAGGATTCCATGAACGAACCCATGTGGACATTGGGAATTATGGTTCGACTATCCAATAACAAGGAAACGCCGACCGCCCCGCTGCGGCTTCCCGAAGACCGATTTTGTCGCGCTTTGTGCCGCAATGGCGAAAAGCACGGTTTTGACGTGTTCGTTTTTTCAGCGCTGCATTACGATAGCAATACGGGACGGCTCCAAGGCTACCGGCTCAAGGGCAATGATTGGGTATACGGCCGCTGCCCGCTACCCGATGTTTTATATGACCGGTGTATCTACCGTACCAGGTCTGAGAGAATCCGCTGCCTGGCGGCGGTTGCAGACATGAACAACCGCCGGGCCTCGATTCGGCTGGCATCGGCTCTCCCCGGCAAACTCGAAGTGTACCGATTGTTATCCCAACAGCCGTTCATCGCTCCTTATCTGCCCTATTCTGAACGATATACCGGAAAAAAACAGCTTAAACGGCGGTTAGCCGCAGCAGCACATGGGCTATTTTTGAAGCCTGATGCCGGCATGCAAGGGCGAGGCGTTATTCGATTATGGCGGAACCCTGTATCCGGCTCCTTTCATATTCAGGGTAGGGACCGCATGAACCGACCCTACAGCTCTACCTATACGGAGGCCGGATCCTGTCTGGCCGCTGTCGATCGGATCATTGCCGGCCGCGAATATCTTATCCAGCCTTTTTTACGGCTGATTGACACCCAAAGCCACCCGTTTGATGTGCGCGTGCTTGTTCAGAAAAATGAGGCCGGGCAGTGGGCAATCACCGGCATCGCCGTCCGCTCGGGAGCAGCCGGCTCGATAACCGCAAATCTGCATGGCGGAGGCGGTGCGAAGGCTGCGGAATCCACGTTAAACGGTATGTTCGGCGTGCAAAAAACAGAATCAATTTTAACGCGTTTACGCGTTTTAAGCATACGAACCGCAGAGCGGCTGGAAGCATCATATGGGCGCCTGCTTGAACTAGGCCTGGATTATGGCATCGAACCGGACGGCAGCATCTGGCTGCTTGAAACGAATTCCAAGCCAGGCCGCAGCATTTTCTTGCTGCTTGACCAAAGAGAAATCGCCGATTTAACGGTTGAACGTCCGTTAGCTTATGCCCGTTTGTTATGTTCCAGGAGACGTTTAATCCCTTCACCCTCCAAACACAGGATGAAGAACAACTCAGTTGACGCTATCGAAAAGAGTTTTCCCGAGGAAAACTTTCAGGAGGTTCATTCATGAGTTTGACATATTGTAATGTCCATTTTTCACAACAGCTAAATAAGGTCGCCTATTTATCGGTCCCCTTAATGAAGCAGCTGAAGCTGACCGGCAAAAAATCTTTTCATTTGAAACTAGGCAAAGAAGTGATTACAGCTGCGATAAAACCGATCAAACGGCAGGGCAACCATCTTTATTTATCAGCAGGCATCAGGCAGACGATTACCGTTCCCAAGGCGGGCAATGTTTATGTGCTGAGCACAGGAGAAGATGAGGTTCAGCTCGGGCCGCTGATCGGCGTGCTCACGGATTCAGACGTACGTTCATCCGATACGCCCTTTGGTCCCCGTACGGGATTTATCAAAAATCTGCTGCGACTGGGAACGAACAAGGCTTATTTTTTCGCTTTTACCCCGCGGGACATTAATTGGCAGGAAGAAAAGGTATACGGTTATTTTTTGAATCCTCAAGGATCCTGGTACCGCAAAACAGTCCCGCTCCCTGATGTGGTATATAATCGGCTGCCCAGCCGCAAGGCGGAAACGAGCACGTCGATCACCTCGCTGCGGGAGCGGTTTATCCGCAAGAAAATCCCGTTCTTTAATTGGAGTTTCTTTAACAAGTCCGATGTTTACAAGCTGCTGGACGGCGATGTAGAGGCGGCTAAGCATTTGCCGGAATCGGTTTCTAATCCGACTCCCGAAAAAATAAAAGAGCTGCTGGAGAAGCATCAGTTCGTCTATTATAAACCGACCGCAGGCAGCCTGGGCAATGGGATCTATCGTCTGACTTATCATCCCAAACGCGGATATTTCGCAAGATACCGCCGCAGCGGCAGCAATGTGCTGCTTCGGTTCAATAACTTCAAAAGCCTCATGCGAATGCTTGAATCCAGGCACGGGAACTCATTAAGCCGCTATGTTATCCAACAGGGGATACGCTTGGTTGAAATAGACAGCTGCCCGATCGATTTCCGTTTCCACATGCATAAAACCGGCAAGAATGAATGGGTCCCTGCCGGCATCGGAGCAAAAAAGGCCGGCCGCGGCAGTGTGACAACGCATATCAAAAACGGCGGCTCATTAATGACGCCCGAGCAAGCGCTTAGCCGCACCTTCGGAGAAAAATCTAAAGAAGTGCTCGATTATGCCAAGAAGGTATCGATCAAATTATCCGAAGCCATCGAGCGAAATTATCCGCACATGCTGGGCGAGCTGGGCCTTGACATCGGTATCGATAAAGACGGCGAGGTGTATATGTTTGAAGCCAACGCAAAGCCGGGCCGCTCGATCTTCAAGCATCCTGCGTTAAAAGAGCAAGGCATGACCTCATTATCCTATATTCTGGAGCATTGTCTCTACCTGAGCCGGTTCCGCAGGAGGGATAATTAATGCCATTGGAGCTTGAAGCCGGTGCCTCCGGACTGGAGTTAAATCATTCAAAGCCTGTGCTGGCGATTCTGACCATTGAGGACGATCTGCAGTTTTTTCGTGGCAATCGGACTAATTTTTCGGATCTATTAAAGACGGGAAAAGACTTTGGCTTTACCGCCTATGTGGTGACTGTCAAGCAATTGAATCTTTCAAAAAATCGTATTAAAGGTTTTGCCTACTCCGATGAAACGCGCACGTGGTACCAGCGGCACTTCCCGCTCCCGGACGTCATTTATAATCGGATTCCAATGCGGGAAGATGAGCTTCACCCGTCAGTCAAACGGAAGATTGACGCAATTATGAAGCATCCTAGCATCCAACTGTTCAATCCCTCTTTTTTTAACAAGTGGAGTCTGTTCGAATGGTTGAGATTATCCCAAACAACCAAGCCGTTCATTCCGGGCACGCGAAGGCTGGTCTCACAGGATGGTTTGGGACGAATGCTGCGCAAGCATTCGTTTCTTTACCTCAAGCCGGTCAGCGGGAAAGCCGGAGTAGGCATCATGACCATTGAGGTGCAGCCGGAGAAAAACATGCCATACCGCTTAAAGATCCAGGAGCATAAAAAGAGCATCACCTTTCGCTACCCTAGTATGGCAAGGCTGTGGGCAAAGATCAAAAAACAAAGCTGTGGTGAAGCCTATATCGCCCAGCAAGGAATCACGCTTGCCGCCTATCAAAACCGCCAGTTCGATCTGCGCGCTCTGGTACAAAAAAACCGGCGGGGACAGTGGGACATTACAGGAATTGGAGCACGCGTAGCAGGTACAACCAGCATTACGACCCATGTGCCAAGAGGCGGCAGCATCGAGGATCCGGAAATGCTCCTCGTCCATGTATTCGGCCATGATCATGCCCGAAAAATACTCGTTAAGGTAAAAAACACCGCCCTGATGATCGCTAGGCAGATCGAACGGGCGTGCGGCTATCAGCTCGGTGAAATGTCGATGGATTTAGGCATCGATACGGATGGGAACGTGTGGTTTTTTGAAGCCAACTCGAAGCCTATGAAATTTGATGAGCCCCATATCCGTAAAAAATCGCTGGAGCGGATCTATCACTACGGATTATATTTAATCAAACAGCAAAAGCCGGGAAGATCGGGAGGCGCTTAATTGTGATCGTTAAAATTCTCACACCGGAGGAGTGGCGTGCCACACGATATCGCCTAACTGCCTTTGCGATTCGGCATGGCGATCGACGGCTAACTTTACAGGGATTATCTGCCCTAAGATCTCTCGATCCGGATCAACTCGCCCAAGAGGGATTATACGAGAGAAACATCCCAAATTCCGGATCCGTAGTCGCTGTTACCCTTCAGCACGGAAAGCCGGTTGGATTCGCTGCGGCAGTGGACTGCGGGCAAGCGGCTTGTCTGCTTGTTGTCCGGCCTGATGCACGCGGCCAAGGCATTGCCGGAACGATGATGAAAGCAATGATAGAGCGCTGCGGTCAGCTTGTGTGCCATGTAGCGGCTGACAATCCTGCAAGTATGGCCGCATGTTTCCGCGCCGGCATGGTTGCTGTCGGTCTGTCACCCGGACCAACCGGCAAGCCGACGTTACAATTTGAAGGGCGCGCAAGCGGCCGATCCTTAAACGAGGGGGTAGAAGCATGGCCCAGCCCAGCCTCGGTATTCTAACCCTTTATTTGAACGATGACCGGCTGCTTGAGGAACGGCTTGTCTATCAGAAAATGATTACTGCGGGCCGGAAATTAGGGCTGGATTGCTTCGTGTTTACGCCCCAGGACGTGAATTATCAGCAGAACCGTATCCACGCGATGTTGTATGACCCCGTCACAAAGGTATGGTCGCGCAAATGGCGCCGATTTCCTCATATGATCTATGACCGCTGCCGCATTCAGCGCAGCCACCGGTTCGAGCAGCTGCTGCGCTTTCGGGCCAAGTATGGACATTTAACCTTTTTGAACCGGCCGCTTCGCAATAAATGGACCGTCTATAAAACCCTCAGCCGGGAAGCCCGCTTTCGGCCTCATCTGCCTTTTACCAAAATCGTGGAAAACAGCAATGACCTGCGTGAAATGATCGGCAAATATCCGCTGCTTTATCTGAAGCCGATAAACGGTACGGGAGGAAGAGGAATACTGCGCATTGAGCGCAAACCTCAAAAATTATGGCTTATTCAAGGACGGGATCATTCCAGGCGGATCATTAAACCGGAGATGGTATCCTCCTCGCAATTGCTTCAAAAGCTTGCCGCATGGGAAATGAAAAACCACCGGTACGTCATTCAACAGGGCATCCATATCAAACTGCCGAATGGCCGGGTTCACGATTATCGCATGCTGGTGCAGAAAAACGCGCAAGGGAAATGGGAGCTGACCGGCTGTGCCGGCAGAGTCGGGGCACCGGGCAGCATCACCTCGAACTTGCATGGCGGCGGGAAGGCCGCTTCCATGCACTCGTTGTTGAGCAGGTGGATTAGGGATGAAGCGAAGGTCGATCAGATCGAAAAGGAGGCTTCCGAGCTCGGTGTGCAGATCGCGGAATTTCTGGAATCATCCTATAGCGATTTATGTGAGCTCGCGCTTGATTTGGCTATCGATCAGAATGGGCGGATCTGGCTATTGGAAGTCAATCCGAAGCCAGCCCGTGAGGTATTCGCCCGGGCTGGCGAACACAATACGTACCGTAAAGCGATCATTCGCCCATTGGAATACGCCCTGTGGCTGCATCGCCAAAAGTCGCGGATTAAAGAAGAAGAAGAAGATCCCTCGTCATCATGAGGGATCTTTTTAGATTGTTGACAGGCAGTATGGCCGCAAGCAGCGGAAAGTCATTATTCTTCTTCGATAAAGGTTAACAGCTCGCGGAAATCAGTCATGATCGCATCCGAGCCTTCCAGCTCTGATTCGCGTCCGAAGCCAGCATACTGGCACCCGATGACAGTCAGCACATTGTTCACACCCGCTTCAACATCTGAGGAACGGTCGCCAACCATCCAAGCGGTTTGGATATTGTGGTCTTGCAATAATTTCGCAACCAGATCCACCTTGGATGACGTCTGAAATTCACCGGCGCTGTATAGGCCGTCAAACCATTGGTCAATTCCTTTCGCGCGTGCAACGCCTTTCACATAATCCTCCAGCCCGTTGCTGGCCACAAACAGCTTGATCCCGCGGGAGTGAAGCTCCTGCAGCGTTTGTTCCACATAGGGGTACAGCTTCCCTTGTCCGGCTTCCAATCCTTCCAATTCATACTGCAGCATTAACTCATCCGCCCTGCGATGGGCGGCCTCTGAGCCATCCGGCATCACACGGCGCCAAATATCTTCAAGGAGCATCCCCAGGCATGCAATCAAACGTTCGACAGGCGGCGTTTCCTTCAGATACAAGCCTTCTTCACGCAGCTGTTTGAACAGCCGATCATGGACATGAACGAGCAAGGTCTCCGTCTGAAACAGCGTGCCATCCATATCGAATATCATTGCCTGCGGCTTGTTAAATTGTTTTGTTGTCAATCCGGCACACTCCTTTCTATCCTTGCCCTATATCATACTTAAAAGGAGTCGGTGCGACAAGTAATAAAGTGGTTATATCGCATAAAAATAATCGGACATGAGCAACAGAGCGAGAACCGCCGGCGGTTCTCGCTCCGTTGCTCATAGAGATCAGTGGGCAGGCAACTGCTCCCATAACTTAGGCGCCGGCTCACCTGGCTGGTGAGTCAATATACTTTCTTCGTCTCGCGGTCCATTTTGATGATTTCCACCGCTTCCTTAAAACGCATCGCATGCACAATCTCGCGCTCACGGAGAAATTTCAGGCTGTCCTGCAGGTCGACGTCATCCGTCATATCGATGAGCCATTGATACGTCGCACGCGCCTTCTCTTCCGCAGCAATATCCTCATAGAGATCAGCCAGCGGATCCCCCTTGGCTTGAATGTAAGCAGCCGTCCATGGAACTCCCGCCGCATTATTGTAGAACAGCGCATTGTCATGGTTAACGAAATGCTCGCCCAGTCCGGCAGCCTTCATTTGATCCGGTGTCGCATCCTTCGTCAGCTTGTAGACCATAGTCGCGATCATTTCCAAATGGGCGAATTCTTCTGTTCCAATATCCGTCAGCAGGCCAATCACCTTATCCGGTATCGTGTACCGCTGATTTAAGTAACGAAGCGCTGCGGCGAGCTCGCCATCCGCCCCTCCATATTGCTCGATTAAATATTTTGCCATCTGAGGGTCACATTTGCTCACCCTGACAGGGTACTGCAGCTTTTTGTCATAAATCCACATATCGATTCCTCCACACCGCGGCTTATCGTCTCCCGCTTTTCTCTAACATGCGAACCCGCTGATTCGTCTCCATAGCCTCTTGTCTTTATACTTGCCAAGGCCACGGGGTATCCACCCACTGCCAAGGATATCGCGATAAGCTATGCCCGTATTGCAAAAGCGGGCCGTACCTCATCTCGAATTGATGTGCACACTGCTGCCTCTGCTGCGCCAATTGGTTAAACTGCTGCAGAGCCTGCAAATCATTGGGATGGGTGTCGAGATACAACGTAAGCTCCACTAAACCAAAATCAAGCTGCTGCAGCTCCTCCAGCTTTTCATAGTAATAATTGTCCATCTTCGTACTCATTGCGGATACCCCCCTTTGCAGCGGGATGGGTATGGACTGAATAGGGCTGGCCATAGGGTCCCCCGCCTTAATGCTTCATGAAGCGGGAACTGGGGTAAATTCATCGGTTGATAGGGAATGAACTGATTAGGCGGTACGACATACGTTTTTACCCGGATCGGCGGACAGGGATCAAACGGGCCGACGAACGGATAATATTCACGCATCTGGTTATTCACTGCGAGCTTTCCTCCTTACGTGATCTGCTTTCATTACCATCCTATGACAGCAGCCTACCTAAGGTGATCTACGCAAACAAAAAGATGCTGTCACAGCGGCAACCCGCCATAACAGCATCTTAAATCGAGGGCAATTATAATTTGATTTTTTCCTGGAACAATCCGGCTTTTCGTGCGGCAATGTAGATGATGACGACGAGCGGACCGATAAATACCCCTATCACGCCTACAAGCTTAAAACCGACATATAAGCTGATTAAAGCCGCCAAAGCACTGATTCCGACCGCATCGCCAAGCACCTTCGGCTCCACAACACGGCGAAATACGGTAATGACCAGAAACAACACAATCAGACCAATCCCGGTATAAGGATCTCCGGTGAAAATCAAATATGTAGCCCATGGCACGAGTACCGAGCCTGTTCCAAGAATCGGCAATATATCAACCACAATAATTAATAACGCGATCGCAAGCGGATATTTTATGCCTAAAATCAGCAAGCCGATCAGTGAAAGGATATACGTCATCAAGCTTAGTATAAACTGGGCCCGGAGAAATCCAAAAATCGATTTGCGAAGATTTTGCAGCACTTTATCAACTTGTCCTCTGGATTTCTCATCGAACAAAGAAAGAAACGTCGCTTTCATCGTATTCAAGCTGTAGCTGAACAAGTAGATCGCAACCAGAAACACAATAAAAAATATGAACAAGCCGGGTATGCTCTTGGCAAAATTGACAAACGAACCGGAAATGCTAGTCACCATGCCGGTAATCGAAGTGGAAAAGTTCGAAATCCAGCTTTCCAGCTGAGCAGCCGCTTCTGGCGATAATCGGGAAAAATAAACCTCCAGATTGGAAATCGTCTGTTGAACATAAGTGTTGGCTTCGCCGACATACTGCGGTACTTTATCCCAGAAAGCAATCAGCTCCGCCACGACCTTCACGCCAAGCAGCGCCATCAAGCCGATCAGCACAATTGTAAACAACGTGCTTGAGATGGTTGCCGCGACAAGGCGGTTCGTCCGGAAAGTACGAATGAACAATTGCGTCAAAGGCTCCATGAATATCGCTACGACGAGCGCTAACATGAACGGCGCGCCGACTGTAAAAAACAAATAGAGCAGCGCGAGCCCTACGCCTATCATGACAAGTGCTTTTACCGACATCTTACCCGATCACTCCCAGCGGTCCATAGTGAATTACATCACGGCACGTCTTTGTTTGAAGTCCATCTCTTTGTAATACATATCCTTCACAAGCAGATTAGGTCCGCAGCATCCTGCTGACAGACACCGGCAGTCCACGCTTTGCGCAAGCGAATCGCCAAGCCAGCGCTCGAACAAAGCGTCCAGCCGGTCTTCACGAATGTTACCAAAAGCGGGTACATCGGAAAAATCGGTAACGAACACATCTCCCGTGAACAGATTAACGTTCAAGCGGTTACGTCCGTCCGGATCATTGCGCACGGTAACGTTAGGTGCTTCCTTGAGTTTGCGCAGCAGCGCACGTTCTTCTTCATTGTCACTGCATGCGTAGAAAGGTAGCGTGCCAAACAGCATCCACACCTTCGGATCTCTAGCCTCCAAAAGCCGTTCTATCGCCTCCAGCATTTCACTGCGGGAGATCATAGGCAGGTCCGCCGCAAAGGCGCTAGGATACATGGGATGCACCTCATGCCGCCTACAGCCCATTTCGAGTATGAGCTTATGAATCTCGTCAATATGCTTGTGCGTTCGATAGTTGATCATCGATTCTGCAGAGACGAGCATGCCCCCATCGCTTAGACGGCGCGTATTTTCCATCATCCGATTATACAGCTTGGCCGCAGTATCGTATGGCATCTGATGAGGCGACTTGGCAAAACCGATCTGGTGAAAGTCGGACGCATTCCTGTAATTAAATGATATGTGCATGACGTCCAAATATGGCGCAAGCGGCTCATATCTCTCAAAATCCAATGTCAAATTTGAATTAATCTGCGAGCGGATGCCTCTTTCCTTGGCATAACGAAGCAGAGGGATAATATATTCTTTTACCGTTTGTGCAGCGAAAGAAGGCTCGCCGCCGGTAATCGAAATCGTCTCTAAATGCTCGACTTCCTCCAGCCGGTGAAGCATTTGCGTTAATGGTAATTTATCCGGCTCATTCCAAACAAGCGTATCCCCGACCGCACAATGCTCGCAGCGCATATTACACAGGTTCGATACGGTCATTTCAACACTGGTTAGCACATGTTTTCCATAGCGGGTAAGCGAACGGATCGGATCCCACGGATCCCATGCGGGGGAAAGCTCGGGAAGATTGTTAAAACGGTTCTCTGTGGTGAGTGTATGCATAAAAAAATCAGCACCTGACATTTGATTTGTGACCTTACTTTCCTATTGTAATGTGCGAAGCCTCAGGTTGCAAATGAAAGAAGACATTGGAAGGCATTAAATTTCCCGGTGTACTGCAAATAACGTTTTTCTCCCTCCCAGGGGAGTGAACTGTTGGCGCAAGCAGAAACCGGCTGCCGCCGTCTCGGGAGATCCGCAGGCGGCGAACAAAAAAAGAGCCTCGCGGCTCCTGTAAGTTTTATACGCCTGCCGAAGCGGGCGTGACCTCGTCATCATTAACACTGACAATCATTGTCGTTAATTGCTTGGTTAAATCTTTCTCATAGGGAACCTGCAGCGGCTCTCCGGCTTCATTATATAAAATGCGGACAATCGGCCGGTGCGGGCTTGCCGCGTGGTAATCAACGACGACTCCGCTCTCCCCTGTATTTAATTTGACCATGACTCCGAGCGGGTAGATGACGACTTTATCCCGGAATACTTGAACCATCCTCTGTTCATACAAGGTTCCAGTCCCTACATATAAAGCCTCAATTGCTTGATGAGGAAGCATCGCTCCCCGGTATACGCGGGCTGTAGTCATTGCATCGTACGAGTCGACCAGGCCGATCCATTTGGCATATTCATGAATATCATCGCCGCGAATGCCCCGCGGGTATCCGCTGCCATCGAGCCTTTCATGATGCTGAAACGCGCAATGCGCAACAATAAGCGGAATATTCGGCTCATCCTTGAGCAGCTGAAAGCCTCTCTCGGTATGCCGTTTCATTTCATTGTATTCTTCCTCAGAGAGCGGTCCAGGCTTGAGCAGCACATTGCTCGAGATCTGGGTTTTGCCGATGTCATGCAGCAGCGCGCCCATCCCCAGAGTCATTAATTCATCCTTGGTATATCCGACAGACATGCCGAGCAGTGTTGTGTATATACAAACATTCAATGAGTGCTGGTATAAATAATGATCGACTACCCCCATGTTCATCAGCATGATCATGGCATCCTTCTGGCCGCTGATTTCATCCATGACCATGGTCATTATTTGTTGAAACTGCTTGGCAATGTAAGGATAAGTCATGCCCTTTCGTTTCGAAGCGCCCATCATATCCTTAAAGCCCGTTCTAATTTCCTTAAGCGCGCGAATTCGCGTTTCATCAGTAATTAGCTCCGGAATGAACAAATCCGCAGTCATCGGATCTTCAATATAAACAAAGCTCACTCCGCACTCGCCCAATCGGCGGATGAGCTGATCAGTTAATTCGACATGCTTCCCAAGTAGGACGAGCCCGTCTTCGGAAAATATTTTTTTTGCTAATTTCATGCCAGGCCGGCACATCTTTATGGGCACTAAACGCATCGAACTAATCCCTGCCCGTCCTTTATTATCGTAAATCCACAACATTATTATCGGTAAAATTACTTCGTAATGTTAATGTAAGGGATTTTCCTTGAAAGATCAACCATGTTTTCGGCAATCTCCGACAAATATATGAAAATAATGATAAAAAAGTCCCTTGCCATCCCTGACAAAGGAGCAAAGGAACCAGTTAAAACACAGATTTAACCAATAGACCAACGGGAAACAGACGCCCCCTTCACGGCAGCCTGATCAATTAATTGCTCCGCCAAAACATTGCGAATGAACTCCGGCAGGCAATACGAAATTTCCCTTCCTTCCTTGAGACTCTTATATCCTGCGCCGAACGTGAACATATCAATCGTGCCAACGATATAACTTCGATCTTCGTCAAACGGCGCTCCGGCGACCTTCATGTCCACGATTTTACCATATGCCGGCAGCTCTGGATTATAGACGATCTCCATGCCGTCCACCGCAAGCGTTCCTAACACTAAGCCACGGAAGCCAAAGCCGCGAATCGGCATTTCGACAAATTCCGGCAGGAGCGCTTCTTCAAGAGCGATCCGGATATGCCGGCCGCTCAGCAGCATGCGGCAAGGATTAATCGGCGACGGACAAAGCGCGTGAAGCTGCGCCTCTGTCACGTCGCCTTGCGCCAAGCCGCCCAGCAGCTGCCCCGCATTCACGATGCCGATCTCGGCATCGGTCCAGCGGCGCAGGCCGGCGGCCAGCAGGTTGCCGAGCGGCGATTCGCGCTCGGATTGGACGGGCAGCGGCGCATCAAGCCGGGCAATCACCCGGCTCATGCGGCGCTCGCCCGTCTCCCGGAAGCCGCTGATGATCGCGGCGGCTTCCGGGTCTTCCGCGTATGCGGCCATCGGCACGCAGGATGCGCGGAAGACCGGGCGTTCGGAGATTGGATCCATCGCAATCTCAACGCGCCCGAGATGCTCGCCGAATTTGCCGGCTGCGCAAATGGTTGTATCGCCGATCATGATCGGCTCGAGCAGCAGATGATGCGTATGGGCTCCCAGAATCAGATCAATGCCCCCAATCTGCTCCGCCATACGTTCATCCATAGACAGCCCTAGATGCGATACGACAACGACCACGTCAACGCGCGGGCGAAGCCATTCTATCTGCTCCGCCGCCGCAGCAAACGGATCACGCGCTTCCCAGCCTAGCAAGCTGTAGAACGAATCATACTGTGCCGTAACGCTCGTTAAACCGATGCGCCAGCCATTCTTATTGATAATCAATCGAGGCAGGAGCCACTCGGGGAGTTCCCCGGATTCCCGATCAAACAAGTTGGCGCATAAAGCTGGAAAACGCGCATAGGACCGATAAGCGCGCTCCAGTTCTTCTTTGCTATATGTCAGTCCCTCATTATTGCCGATCGCCGCCGCTTCATAACCGGCTTCATTCATCAGCTCGATGTTGACACGCCCGTCACTGCCTTCGGTTTCCATTCTCATTCGATCCATATGGTCACCACAATCAACGACGAGCAGCCTGTCACTCCCGACCATCCGGCGTTCTTCCGTAATATAGGTTGATATTTTGGAGGCTTGCTCCAACCGGCTGTGAATATCATTGCTGTGAAGCAGGACGACATGCGAAGAAAGATCGTGCTTGTATTTCATGCCTTCCTCCTTGGCTGATGTTTAGAATATCTCTGCATGATGCAAAGCTTTGCCGATTGCTCCCGGCGACTGCCGTACTGCTTTCTTAGCTCTTAATAGCATAACATTTTTTAATGCTTTATGGTATGCTATAACATATCACTACTAGCTCATTGTGAGGTAATATACCATGAAAACGACGTATACCATTCAGTTATTCGCAGGATTATCCGAACGGATCGGCCAGCCGACAATAACGCTTTCCGCCGATAACGATCAGTCCCTTCAAGTCAGTGCGTTAAAACAGCGCATTGCTGACCTTTATCCCCAGCACAAGGAGGTCATCCGCGTATCGTTCCTGGCATGCAATCAAGCTTATGCTTCCGATCATGATACCGTTACCCCTTCCGACGAGCTCGCGCTGCTGCCTCCCGTATCCGGCGGAGAGGATACGGAAGTGATCCATGAAGGCAGGTCTGAAGATTCCCGTTATCTAGTTACCGATGCTCCCTTGTCTGTCGATGAGATCTCATCGCTCGTCATCAGCCCGGCAAATGGCGCATCACTTGCCTTTATCGGGACGACGCGCGAATGGACGCAAGGCAAGCGAACCATCCGTTTGGAATACGAAGCTTATGTCCCGATGGCTGTTCGAACGCTGCGCCAGATCGGCGAAGAAATTGACGAGAAATGGCCGGGAACGCTTTGCGCCATCGCACATCGGATCGGTGTCGTGGAATTAGCCGAGGCGAGCGTTATCATTGCCGTTTCCGCGCCTCATCGCGATGTTTGTTACGAAGCCAGCCGTTATGCAATTGAACGGCTAAAGCAAATCGTACCCATTTGGAAAAAAGAAATATGGGAAGACGGTTCCGAATGGAAAGGGCATCAACTAGGCCCATGGAATCCTGTCTCCTCGCTATAAAAGGAGATTTCGATTCATGTCTGAGGCTTTTACAGAACCAACAATAGATTCAAGCACCCGATATGCAAGACAGATCCGCTTTCAGCCTATCGGAGCAGCCGGACAAACTCGCCTGGGATCATCGTCTGCAGTCATCGTTGGCATGGGTGCGCTCGGCTGTGTGCTTGCGCAGCATCTTGTGCGAGCGGGCGTGGGCCGGGTCCGGCTGATCGACCGTGATTTTGTCGAATGGAGCAATTTGCAGCGGCAAATGCTCTATACAGAAGAGGATGCAAGATTGCTGCTGCCGAAGGCTGAAGCGGCAGCTGCGCACCTGCGTCAAATCAATCACAGTGTCTCCATTGAACCCATCGTCACAGATGTCACGCCGGATAATGCAGAACTGTTATTGTCAGGCTTTGATCTGGTGCTTGATGGCAGCGATAACTTCTCCGTCCGTTATCTAATCAATGATTTTTGCGTTAAGCACAATGTCCCATGGATTTATGGCGCAGCTGTCGGCGCTTCCGGCATGACAATGACGGTCATTCCCCAATCCACACCGTGTTACCGCTGTATGTTCCCCGAACCGCCCGCAGGCGGGACGACGGATACTTGCGAGACAGCGGGTGTTATCGCGCCAATCATTGATATCATCGCTTCGATCCAATCGACTGAAGCGCTGAAATGGCTGTCCGGCAACCAAGACAAGCAGCACAAAACACTGCTGCAAGTCGACCTGTGGAATAACGGCTGGACGCCGATCTCGATTGCGCGCTCGCGCAGACCGGACTGCCCAACGTGCGGACATAACCGGTACAGCTTTTTGGAGCAGACCGGAGAACAAACATCAGCTGCGCTGTGCGGCCGCAATACGATTCAGATCACCCCGGCAGTTGCCAGCCATTTAACCCTGGAAGAGCTGGCAGAGCGCCTGCAGCCAGTAGGCCCGATCGAACGCAACCCTTATTTGCTGCGGCTTCGCGTAGACGATGAAATCTCAATCGTCCTCTTTCAAGATGGCCGCTGCTTGATTCAAGGAACAGACGATCCCGTAAAGGCCAAAACCATTTATAGCCGAATAATGGGGATTTAATAAATGAGGGGCTCTCCCGCAAGTCTAACGACTAGGGAGAGCCCCTCATTTATTTGCATTTATTTTATTAACCGCTTGGCGTATAAATACGTTTTTTTCCAATACGCTTTATTAATATTCGTAATCTGGACGCCATCTTCCGGCAGCGGACTGGAGTGGATCATTTTCTGATTCCCCATATAGATACCGACATGGCCGATCTTTTTATTGCTTTTAAACCGTCCCGGGACATAGAAATACATGAGATCGCCGGTCCTCAGCTTGGATCGCGGTACATAGGTGCCCTTTACCGCTTGTGCTCTAGCTGTTCTTGGCAGGTTATAGCCATGCTTCGCATATATGAATCTTGTATAGGAGGAGCAATCGAACCTTTTCGTTTGATTATAGGGTCCCGCCCCAAATTTATACGGCACGCCTATATACTTTCTTGCATCGGCAATAATTTTACTGCCTGTGGCAGCGAACATTTCCACAGATTGTGGGGTGATTGATGTTCCGGAATCCTCTGCTCGTAGCGATGGTTTTAAAGAAGGATCCTGAAGATCATCCTGAAATGCGTCACCTTGTGCTGCATCGGGATCCACATAATCAGGCGTCGGAAAAATCGATACCCGGTTTGAATCGACTGTAAACACTGCTTCGTCGCCAAATAATGGCTGAACCGCTGAGCTTGGAATAACCAGGCTTGATTGGCGCTTATGTGCCGGTGCATCCATCAGTATCTTTTGTTCCTCTTTCACCACTGTTCTTGAATCCGGTTGAAACGACCAAATCACGTCATGATCGCCGATTAATAATTGCGTGCCGTCCTCTGACCAGTCTGCTTGAAATCCCATCAGCCCCGCCATCTTTGAGACATCCACATATGGCGTTCCGCCCAGGTCGATCACGTCAACGGCAGACTGGCCTGTTTCCAGCATTCCGATATTGCCGCTGCCATCACGATTCGAAGGCCCATCCCCCCCTCTCCAAGAGCATGCGCTAAGCTGCATGATCATCATCATACAGAGCAGAACGATTAACCAACGCCAACGCTTCATTACATTTCTCCCCTTATCCTTTTGAATGGTCTTCAACACCATTAATAGGATGAATCTAAAGGGCATTAAATATGCGTCAGCAAGAGAACTTCCATGCGGCAGCCGTTACGAATGGAATGATAAAAACAACAATAACCCCCTTGGAAAATTTCGAGGCCACTGAATAACTTCCGATTTTTGAAGTATGAAAAAGCGATTGAACAAAAAAGACGA
>NZ_BMGR01000028.1 GCF_014640295.1 Paenibacillus abyssi
CAAATTCATTTCTTCTTGTCCGTCACCGTCTCAGCGGCGACTTGAATAATATATCACAGATGCCTACTTGATTGCAAGTGTTTTTTTGAAATTCTTCAGTAGTTTTTTTATCTCATGCTGTAAATCTCATAAAAACAACTGTGATCATTATCGATGCCCCAAAAGCGGCAAAAAATAATATATCACAGTCATATTACTAGAGTCAAGAAAGATTTTAAATTAACGTGAAATGATTTCTTGAATATATAAATGGCGTTCGGTTGTTAAGTTTACAATCGTCTTATTAATCGACACCCAGGGCCTTGTCAGTTGATTACGGTCGGAGAAAACAATCTCCCCTATGCGATCATCGCTAAGTCGTACAACCGTACCGATATTAAATTGCGTGACCTTCTCAATAAACGTTTGAACATATAAAGGATCCAATTTACCGAATGATTCGCTTTGGATTTGTTCCAGTACCAAATAAGGAGAAATAGGTTTGCGATAAGAGCGGGTTAATGTCATCGCATGAAAAATATCGGCAATTGCAACGATTTTGGCATAGGGATGAATTTTCTCTCCGCTAACACCAAGAGGATAACCGCTGCCGTCCACCTTCTCGTGATGCTGCAGCGCTGCCAGCTTAACCCCTTCATTGATCGCAGGCACCGACTTCAATAATTGATATCCATAGACGGTGTGCTGCTTCATTTCATCCACTTCTGCCTGAGTTAGTGAAGTTGGCTTGTACAGAAGATTCTTGTCTACTTTAATATTCCCGATATCATGCAGCAATCCCGCCATTGCAATCGGAAGCAGGTCTTTCTGGGCAAAATTGTTCCATAACGCGAGTTGGTAGGATGTCATTGCCGACATGACGCTGTTGTGGAAAATATAATCATGTTCATTCCGTATATTAGGTAAAAAAGCAAGCACATTATACTCTTTGATATGTTTCAGCAGTGCTTCCAACTTTGTCCTGATTTCTAGGATCGGCAGACTCTCGCCTGTTATGAACTGATTGTGTACCCGCTTAAGCAGCTTAAACAATTGATCATACTCATTCTGCATTGAATGGGTCTGATTGGTTTGCATTGATGCCGCCTGCTTGGATTCCTTTTTTTGTTCTTCCGCAGGCATAATTTTAGCAGGCTCATCCTCTGCGCCCTCTCTGGCCTCGATAACCACACTGGAGATCATAAATGCCTGGAGGATTTCCAATTCTCTTGGTGTAATTACTTTTCCCTTATGAAACAGGACACCACCGAGCGGAGTTTGGACATCTTGAACAATTTTATCACCTAATTTTACTTGGCTCAGCAAAACCGATGGCATGAACGTCCCTCCTAGTAAAACACCGTCCGTTATTCCTCGGACGGTGTTTCTTTCTCATTACTATCTTCAATCTCCGCATTGCTTTCATTCACAGCGTCGGTGGCCTCCGTCTCCGATTGCCCCTCCGTTTCTTGCTCCTCATTCTCTTCGCTGCGTCCAACTCGTGTAACGGTTGCTACCGCATCTTCATCGCGAATATTTATGAGTCTAACCCCTTGCGTATTTCGGCCCATTGTCGAAATTCCAGCCATGCTCGTTCGAATGAGTGTGCCTGATGATGTCATGATCATCAGATCTTCATCGTTATCGACCACTTTCAATCCGACGATTGGCCCGTTTTTGTCCGTTACGTTTAATGTTTTGATTCCTTTACCGCCGCGGGTCTGAATCCGATATTCGCCAATCGGCGTACGTTTGCCATAACCTTTGGATGTAACAATCAACACATCATGCTCCGGAACGGCAACATCCATATCAATGACGATATCGTTATCATCGAGTTGAATGCCTTTAACACCGGTAGCCGATCTGCCCATAGAGCGAACATCACACTCGGAGTAACGAATCGACATTCCTTGTGCGGTACCCATAATAATCTCTTGCTTGCCGTCGGTCAGCTTCACGCCGATCAGATCATCATCCTCACGCAAGGATATGGCAATCAGACCAACCTTACGGATGTTTGAGTAATCCTCGAGAGGCGTCTTCTTCACAATCCCTTGACGGGTGGCAAAGAACAAGTATTGATCCGGATCAAAGGATTGTACCGGAATGACCGCATTCACCGTCTCGCCCTGCTCGATCTGGATCAGATTAATAATAGGCGTTCCGCGTGCGGTTCGGCTGAGATCCGGAATTTCGTAAGCTTTTAACCGGTAGACCTTTCCCTTGTTCGTAAAGAACAGCAAGAATTGATGGGTATTGGAAACAAACAAATGCTCAACAAAATCGTCATCTTTCGTTTCCATGCCAATTACGCCGCGTCCACCGCGCTTTTGACTGCGGTAGGTTGTTACCGGCAGACGTTTAACATAACCGGTGTGCGTGATGGTTATAATAACATCCTCTTGAGGAATCAGGTCTTCATCCAGGATTTCATCGTCGCTTAAGGTGATTTCCGTACGACGCTCATCTCCGAACTTTTGTTTTACTTCGTTCAACTCTTCGCTGATGATTTGCAGTACAAGCTGCTCATCCGCCAGAATCGCTTCGTATTCTGCGATCTTGCGCAGCAGCTCCGCATATTCAGCTTCGATCTTCTCACGTTCCAAGCCGGTAAGACGCTGCAGACGCATATCGAGGATTGCCTGCGCTTGTTCATGGCTCAGCTCAAAACGCGTCATTAACCCTTCGCGTGCTTCATCGGTTGTCTGGGATCCGCGGATAAGCGCAATCACTTCATCCAGATGGTCAAGCGCTACACGCAGCCCTTCCAGAATATGCGCCCGGGCACGTGCTTTTTTCAGATCGTATTCGGTCCGTCTGCGAATCACTTCAACCTGATGTGTCAAGTAATGATATAACACATCTTTGAGATTAAGCACCTTCGGTTCGCCGCCTACAAGGGCAATCATGTTAATGCCAAAGTTCGATTGCATCTGTGTTTGCTTATACAGATTATTCAGAACGACATTCGGATTAACATCCCGCCGAAGTTCGATGACGACGCGCATTCCGTTACGGTCCGACTCATCGCGCAGATCCGTAATGCCATCAATATTTTTATCTCTAACAAGCTCAGCGATCTTCTCAACCAGCCGGGCTTTATTCACTTGATAAGGAAGCTCATGCACGATTATGCGCGCTTTGCCGCCATTCTCTTCGATCGTAGCTCTTGCCCGCATGGTGACTGAGCCGCGTCCGGTCGTATAGGCTTGACGAATCCCGTTGAGCCCCATAACAATGCCTGCTGTCGGGAAATCCGGGCCTTTGACGAACTCCATCAACTCAACCGGCGTAATCTCCGGATTTTCAATGAGCGCTTGTACACCGTCAATGACTTCAACCAGATTGTGCGGTGGAATATTCGTCGCCATACCAACGGCGATCCCTGATACCCCATTCACAAGCAGATTAGGAAAACGTGCAGGCAGAACCGCTGGTTCATGCTCTTCTCCATCATAGTTCGGTACAAAATCGATCGTTTCTTTGTTAATGTCACGCAGCATCTCCATCGCAATCTTGGAGAGGCGAGCCTCTGTATACCGCATTGCCGCGGCCGAGTCGCCGTCGATGGAACCAAAGTTACCATGCCCATCAATCAGCATATATCGCAGCGAGAAATCCTGTGCCATCCGTACCATCGTTTCATAAACGGCTGAATCGCCGTGCGGATGGTATTTACCGATGACTTCGCCGACAATTCTGGCGGACTTCTTATAAGGCTTGTCCGGTGACATACCCAGCTCAGACATCGCATACAGGATGCGTCGATGTACCGGCTTTAGCCCGTCTCGCACATCGGGCAGCGCACGGCTTACGATAATGCTCATCGCGTAATCCATGAACGAATCTCGCATCTCGACGCCAATATCACGATCTCGTATTTGGGAACGTTGCTCTTCCGCCATGCTAAACCTCCTGACATATCTTTAAAAACACACTATTCTTTATTATATTACTTTCACAATCCCAGCACAATTAAACGTTTGGCAATGTTGGGTGTTCGCCGCTGCTTTTTATCCCGCCATCACCATACAATGATAATGAGCTTAGACGTTTATGAAAGAGCGTACAGATCATGTTACAATCAACCCATTTCTGTTCGCCAAACCTTATTATACCATTCATTTTCATCCATGTGTGCAAGAGAAAATAACAATTTTGAATCGATTGGGAAAGGCGGAACCCAGTTGGCTATCCAGCGCGTTACAAGTAAATGGGAGAAGACAAATGCCTTGTTAAAAAATGACGTTTTACGGGAATACATTCCTCCTACGAACCGATTAACGGAAGATCATTTATATGCGATGCTTGAGCAATATAATATGGTTTATGTAAAGCCGAATAAGGGTACCTTCGGAACCGGTGTGCTGCGCATAGAGAAAATTCCGGAGGGCTATCAATTACAGCTGGGCACAGCCCTTCATCATTTTGCCTCTTATGCGGATCTTTTCGACAAATTGCGCCAGCTTACACACGATCGCCCTTACCTTATACAGCGCGGAATTGAACTGTTAAAACATCAATCCAGGAGATTCGATCTTCGTGTCATGGTGCAGCAAAGTCCCCGAAGGCAATGGGAGACGACCGGCATTATCGGACGGCTCGCTCACCCCCGCAAAATTGTGACAAACTATCATAGCGGCGGTACGCCTATGTCCTTCGAAAAGCTCATGACGGATCATTTGTCGGAAGCGGAACAACACCGTTATCTCACCATGCTGAAAAAGCTCGGTGTCGACATTGCCCGTCAGCTTCAAACGGCCTACCCTAACCTTAAAGAGCTTGGCGTTGATATCGCGGTGGATACTGAATTCAAGCCCTGGATATTGGAAGTCAATACGATGCCGGATCCGTATATTTTTTGCAAGCTGAGGGACAAGAGCACCTTCCGAAAAGTGTACCGATATGCACTCGCTTACGGTCGTTTCAAACGCAAAATAGCGGCTTCCTCCAGTAAACGGGTTCCAGACAAAAAGGAACCCTATCCCCATGGCGGCAAGCAAAACCGCCTGAAATAAATAAGGCTGTCAAGGATACCTTGACAGCCTGTTCGTGTATGAAATTAAATATCTAGATTTTTAACATATTTCGCATAGGTTTGGATGAAATCACGGCGCGGTTCTACATTATCACCCATCAACGTATCGAATACGACATCCGCCTCAATAGCATCCTCGATCGTTACCTGGAGCATTGTACGGCTTTCCGGATCCATTGTCGTCTCCCACAATTGGCCGGCATTCATCTCACCTAGACCTTTATAACGCTGTACGTTCACTTTTGCGCCTTCTCCGAACTCAGCGATAATCTCATCGCGTTCACGCTCGCTCTGCGCATAACGAATCACTTTGTTGCGCTCAATCTTAAAGAGCGGCGGCTGTGCAATATAAATATAACCAGCCTCGATAATTTTACGCATGTAACGGTAGAAGAACGTAAGCAGCAGCGTCCGGATATGGGCGCCGTCGACGTCAGCATCGGTCATAATAATGATTTTGTGGTAACGGGCTTTGGCAATGTCAAAATCTTCGCTGATTCCAGTGCCAAGCGCCGTAATGATCGCACGAATCTCCGTATTTCCGAGAATTCGATCCAACCGCGCTTTCTCAACGTTCAATATTTTTCCGCGCAATGGCAAGATCGCTTGGAAGTGACGATCACGTCCTTGCTTCGCAGATCCACCAGCGGAGTCCCCTTCCACGATATACAGCTCGCTGATCGATGCATCCTTCGAGGAACAGTCGGCCAGCTTGCCCGGCAGTGAACTGACTTCAAGCGCGCTCTTACGGCGAGTCAGTTCGCGTGCTTTACGGGCGGCTTCGCGCGCGCGAGCAGCCTGTAGCCCTTTCTCAAGAATCTTCTTCGAAACCGAAGGATTCTCTTCTAGAAACTCCTGGAACTTCTCCGCGAAGAACGATTCCACAATACCGCGAACCTCGCTGTTACCCAGCTTTGTCTTCGTCTGTCCTTCAAACTGCGGCTCCGGAATTTTCACGGAAATAATCGCCGTGAGCCCTTCCCGCACATCATCGCCGGAGAGATTGGACACATTATCCTTAATTGTGCCCGTCTTACGCGCATAATCATTGATAATCCGCGTTAATGCGCTCTTGAAGCCGGACTCATGCGTACCGCCTTCATGCGTATTGATGTTGTTCGCAAAAGAATAAATATTTTCGGTATAGCTGTCATTGTATTGCAATGCCACCTCAACCTGAATATGATCCTTGGAACCTTCAACATAGATCGGCTGCTCATGGAGTGCCTCGCGATTGCGGTTCAAATATTTCACGAACTCTATGATACCGCCGTCGTATTTATACGTTTTTGTCGTTCCCGTCCGCTCATCAAGCAGAGAGATGGCAATCCCTTTATTCAAGAAAGCAAGCTCGCGAATCCGAGATTGCAGAATTTCATATTCATAAACCGTTGTCTCGGTAAATACTTCCGCATCGGGCTTAAAGGTAATGGTTGTACCGGTGCGTTCCGTTTCACCCACAATCTTCAAATCATACTGCGGCGCGCCGCGGCGGTACTCCTGCTGGTATACCTTCCCGTCCCGGTTAACCTTCACAATAAGCTGCTCGGACAGCGCATTAACGACAGATACACCAACGCCATGCAGTCCGCCGGATACTTTATAGCCCTCTCCGCCGAACTTGCCTCCTGCGTGAAGGACCGTCATAACGACCTCAACGGCCGGACGTTTCATCTTTGCATGCTCGCCGACCGGAATTCCCCGCCCATTATCGATTACCGTTATGCTGTTGTCCTCATGTATGATGACATCGATTTGATCGCAATAACCTGCTAGCGCCTCATCGATACTGTTGTCGACGACCTCCCATACCAAATGGTGAAGTCCCTTGCTGCTGGTCGATCCAATATACATTCCGGGGCGTTTGCGTACCGCCTCCAATCCTTCGAGGACCTGGATCTGACTCTCGTCATACGTATTCTGATTCAAAGACATGCCTTTTTCACTGCTCCTCTCAACTGCTCGCTTCCTGCCTTGCTGTGGGGTTCACCGTTAATTCGTAACAAAATTGTGGGCCCTCTTCTTCAACGTCGAAGATGATATCGGTGAGTAATAGATCTTTTGCTTTGTGATTACGATCGATTTCGACTCTTCTTCTCCGATCACTTCAACGTCCTTCCGTTTGCGGGCTCCAGCCACAAATTGCTTCGACAGCTTAGAGGACTGCTCAATCGAAATATCAAAAATCGCTACGAGCTCCACTGCCCGGATGATCTTCTCTCCGCCTAAATGGATATACATCTCATCCACCCCTTATTCGGTTCGTCGCATTCGTACGGTTATCGCATTACTTGTCCGCCCCGCACTTGGTAGACGCGGGCATCCTGAAGCTTGCCCAGATTGACGCTTTCAAGCCCGGTCGTCGTAATGAACGTTTGTACTTTTCGTTGAAAGGTCTCGATTAATTGCGTTTGCCTGTTCTGATCAAGCTCGGAGAGTACATCATCCAGCAAAAGCAATGGATATTCTCCGATTTCCTCATGGATCAGCTCAATCTCCGCAAGCTTTAGCGACAGCGCTGTTGTCCGCTGCTGGCCTTGCGAACCGTATATGTGTGCTTCTTTGCCATTTATATAAAAGGCCATATCATCACGATGAGGCCCAACAAGAGTGACGCCTCTACGGAGCTCCTGATCTCTTACCTGTGATAACTTTATCATAAATTGCTCAAATAAAACAGATTCTTCTTGGGAGACATCCAGCTCAAAGGATGGGCGATAAGCAATATTAAGCTGCTCGCCGCCTGCTGTAATTCCAGAATGGATATTTTCAGCCCAACGTTCCAGCTTATGAATAAAGCTTTGCCTTTTTTTTATAATTTTAACACCATATTCCGCTAATTGGGCATTCCACACGTCCAGCATGGTCTGCTGCGCAGCCCCGGGCGATGCCGTTTTCAAATAATTATTGCGCTGCACAAGCACTTTGCCGTACTGCTGCAGCGTATGCAAATAACCGGGTTGAACCTGGCCGATTTCCATATCGAGAAACCGCCTGCGGATACCCGGCGTACCTTTAACAATCTCCAGATCTTCTGGCGCGAACATCACCACATTCAGTGTGCCGACAAAATCACTTAGCTTACGCTGCTCTAAGCCATTGATTTTCGCTTTCTTACCTTGACCAGAAAATACCAGATCGAGCTTCACCTTGCCATACTTCTTTTCTACTTCGCCTTGGATATGTGCTGCATCCGCATTCCAGCCGATCAATTCTTTATCTTTGCCGGTGCGGTGCGATTTTGTTAATGCCAGTGTAAATATCGCTTCGAGCAGATTGGTCTTGCCCTGCGCATTCGGACCGACAAACAAATTAACTTGGCTATCGGTAGACAATTCAATCCGTTCGTAATTGCGATAATTACGCAGTTCGATATGGTTTAGAAACACGCTGAAGCCTCCTGTGCGGTTACCCTTGTGAGACCAGCGTCGCTTAACCTCGTGTAACCGTAAAAGAACCGAATCCTTTGATTTCAATCCGGTCCCCTGAATACAATTTCCTGCCTCTTCGATTATCCGGCTCCCCGTTGATGAGGACCTCATGCTCTTGCAGGAACATTTTGGCTTGGCCGCCTGAGTCGATACAGTCTGATAACTTCAAAAATTGGCCCAATGCAATATATTCTGTCGAGATTGAGATTGTTTTCATTTATCCACCTCTATCCAGTCGTCCGGTATGGCAATATCAGGTGCAAGCTATGCGGATGATCTGTCGGTTTAATAATAATCGGACTCATTGCACCTGTAAATCCGATGAACAACTGTTCGCTGTCGATCACTTTTAAAGCGTCGAGCATATATTTCGAGTTAAAAGCGATGCGCAGCGGCTCTCCGTCAAATCTTGCAGCCTCTAACTGTTCGGTAACCTTTCCGAGTTCCGACGAGCTGGAGGAAATTTCAATCGTACCGTCATCGAGTGTCATTAAGCGGACGATATTTGTTTTTTCTTCTCTCGACATCAAATAAGCGCGATCGATCGCATCCGTCAATTTTTTTGTATCCAGCACAAGTTCTGTTTTGTACTGCTGCGGAATAATCTTAGAAGTATCGGGATAGGTACCGTCCAATAATCGGGAGTAAAACAGCACATGATCGACTTTGAACAATACCTGGTTGTCCGCAACGACAATTTCAACCAATTTGTTATTGTCCGGAACGATCTTGGAAAGTTCAACTAACGTTCTGCCGGAAATAACGACATTGGCAAACCGATAGTCTGCCCTTGTCTCGACTGACGCGCTGCGGCTTGCTAGACGATGACGGTCGGTTGCGACAAATTTGAATTGTCCCTCATGCAAATTCCATAACACTCCCGTTAAGATCGGGGTTTGTTCACTTGTTGAAGCTGCAAATGTCGTCTGCCGGATCATCGATTTCAACAAATCGCCAGGAATCGAGAATACTTCATTCTCCTCAATAGACGGCAGTACAGGGAATTCTTCCGGATCCAAGCCGACCATCTGGATATCGGTTGAACCGGAACGGATCATGGTTTGAAAATGATCGCTTACTTCTATCTCGACTTGTGTCGATGGCAGCTTCTTAACAATCTCCACAATAAATTTGGCCGGAAGAACCACGCTGCCGGGCTTGTCGATTCGCGCATTCACTTGATCGCCTGTTTCGACAGGGATAAAGCTCTGTATGGAAATGTCCGTATCACTAGCGGTAAGCGTTACGCCTTGATGCGTAACGTCCATTTTAATACCGCCTAAGATCGGAATGGCAGGTCTGCTGGATGCAGCTTTTGCGACTTGTTGGATCGCGTCGTTTAGTTCGTCTTTCAATATCATTAATTTCATAGTTCCACTCCTATGGGGATAACGATTAATTGGATTAGCAACTAACTACTGTATCGAACAAAGTGAAAAAAAACGTGAGTTAAGGTTCACGAAGTTTGGGAAGCTAAGGTTGCTGTTTGCACCGAACCAATTCGCTTAGAAACGCGAATAGCGAATAGCAGTTCATGCGTTCTTGCAGCTAACTGGGCTTCTGAGAACCGAAGCCAACAGTTACGGCGTTATATAAGTTATTTTAACATTCTTTTGTTAGTAGTCGTAGTAGGGGCACTGGATATGTGGATAACCGTCGTAAACATTGATCAAGCAAGCTTATCCACATGTGAATAGTTTGTGCATAGGCTTGCTTGTTGTTCACGTATGATTTTTTATCTTATCCGTTAAGTTATTCACAACTTTATATAGTTCCTGATCCAGCTTCAATTGCTGGGTTATTTTCTCATGGGCATGAATAACGGTCGTATGATCCCGGCCGCCGAATGCTTCACCAATCTTCGGTAAGGAATAATCGGTCATCTCACGGGCCAAATACATCGCAATCTGCCGCGGGAAGGCAACGGCCTTCGTACGCTTACGTGCTTTAAATTCCTCCAGCTTGAGGCCGTAGAATTCGCCGACTTTCTGCTGGATATCTTGAATGGTAATCATTTTAGGCCTGCTGGACGGAATAATATCCTTCAACGCTTCAGCTGCAAGATGAGAGGAAATATCCTCATTGATAAGGGAAGAATACGCAACAACGCGAATCAGCGCGCCTTCCAGCTCCCGAATATTCGTATCGATCTGATTAGCGATGTAGACCATGGCCTCATTCGGAATATCGAGATTCTCAGCTTTCGCTTTCTTCCTTAAAATTGCAATCCGGGTTTCCAGATCCGGCGGCTGAATGTCCGTAATCAAACCCCACTCGAAGCGGGACCGCAATCGTTCTTCTAAGGTTGGAATTTCTTTTGGCGGACGATCGCTTGAGATAATAATTTGTTTACGTTCCTCGTGCAATGCATTAAAGGTATGGAAAAATTCCTCCTGCGTTTGTTCTTTGCCGGCGAGAAATTGAATATCATCAATGAGAAGCACATCGATATTGCGGTATTTCATCCGGAAGCTTTCCCCGCGGTTATCGCGAATGGCATTAATGAATTCATTCGTGAATTTCTCAGACGAAATATACAGGACGCGGGTATTTTGATTATGCTCCAAAATATAGTGGCCGATCGCATGCATGAGGTGGGTTTTTCCTAATCCTACGCCTCCGTAAAGGAACAAAGGATTGTAAGCTTTGGCCGGCGCTTCCGCAACGGCAAGCGATGCGGCATGTGCGAACCGGTTATTCGCCCCGATCACGAACGTGTCAAACGTGTATTTCGGGTTCAGCATGTGAGAGAACGTCTCTTCAGGACCTACCGGAGCTGCTGGTACAGCCGCTGGGTAGGGAGCTACCGGTTCCGGCGGCTTGTTCTCTTCAATGGCAAATTTAATGTCGACTTGCCTTCCCAAATATTCATAAAGCGTCGTGCGGACAAGCTTCGTATAACGGCTTTCCAGCCATTCGGCCGCAAACGTGGTCGGCGCCGTAATGACAAGCAGATCTTCATTTAAAAACGACGCTTTTGTCGCTTTAAACCAGGTATCGAAGCTTGGCTTGCTCAATTTGGTTTGGATAATAGACAACACTTGTTGCCATATTTCGTGGGTATGGCTATCCACAGACTGTCACTCCTTATCCTATGGTTCCGCCTTGCAGTATGGCGGCAGCCAAGGCGAGGAATTGTCGAATAAACAAAAATAAAGTAGAAAATATCCACAATATTAAGAAATGTGGAATTGAAGATATTAAAAGAGGATGAAAATTGTTCACAATGTTATCCACAGGCTGTTAATAAGTAGTGGGGGTTTTGGGAGTCATCCACACCGAAAACAAATATATCATAGCAAAACGGGGCTTGTATTTCAACGCAATTCGGGATATTATCCACATTTTCAATAGGTTGTGTATAAATGTTATGGACAACACTAGATATTGTTTATATCTTGTGAAGATTCGACATGGTTCTGTTCTTCCGCGAAAAAATTATTCACATGTTACTAATTTGTCTGAATATGATGCCCCTGTGGACAAAAAAATCGCCATTATTTTATAAAATGGTCTAAGGTTGACTTTTGGCGGTGCACATGGTTTAATTGAAAAAGGCGTTTTTTCTGACAACAAGCATGTATACGAATAATGGACGAATCCTTCAAGGAGGTGCAAATAGATGAGACCGACTTTTAAACCGAATGTAAGCAAACGTAAGAAAGTTCACGGCTTCCGGAAACGGATGAGCACGAAGAACGGACGCAAAGTGTTGAGTGCCCGCCGTCAAAAAGGAAGAAAAGCACTGAGCGCATAAATGGCAAAGACCACGTGAGGGTGGTCTTTTTTTCTGCTTATCTTCAATTATCTTCAATTATATAGAGAGCATTAATTTCCTAACCCGTGTAGAGGGTTTTTCAGGGTTTTTCCATCATTGGTTTGGCCATACTATAAAATAAATGAAAGTCCGGTGGGCAAGGTCGTGCATAGAAAGCTGCGTCTTCGTAACAGGCAAGATTTCAATCGCATATATCGCGGGGGCAGATCATTCGCCAACAGCCAGTTTGTGGTGTATTGGTCCAGGAAGCCTGAGGTGGAGAAGTTCCGCCTGGGCGTTTCGGTGAGCAAAAAGCTGGGCAACGCTGTTGTCCGCAACCGGATGCGCAGAGTGATTAAGGAGATCGTCCGGCTTCAAGCTGATAAAATCGTTGATCATATTGATTTTATCCTCATTGCGCGCAAGCCGTCTGTTTCGATGAAATCAAAAGAGCTCGAACGCAGTGTGCTGCACGTACTTCGTAAAGCGAATTTGCTGAAGCCTTATCCGGATCGTAAGCCTGTTCCGTGAACGGCAATCTCACCTATTGGCGACAGGTGTCGGTAAGCGCTGCCGGATTCAGTGAGAACCGTTGAAAGCAGTGCTTTAGATGGAGGTACAAGCTGTTTCTTTGTTTTAAATATTATGGTATAGTTTACATTGAAATGCGTTGCTCTTTAGAGAGGAGTTTTGATGTGTTGTCTCGGATTTCAAAAAAGAAATGGTATTTAGTAATCACAATGGTCATGCTCGTGATCCTGTTAACCGGTTGCGTACCGACAGATCACACGACGACAATTGATGAATTGCGTGAAGGCAACTTCTGGGAGAAGAACGTTGTCTACTGGTTTGCGTTAATGCTGGATTCGTTTGCGGGTTGGTTCAGCGGTTCCTATGGCTTGTCCATCTTGCTGCTGACAATTATCGTACGCACAATGATTTTGCCGCTGACGCTGAAGCAGTATCGCAGTTCAAAAGCAATGCAGGCTCTCCAGCCTGAAATGAAAAAAATCAGGGACAAGTACAAGGATAACCCGCAAAAGCAGCAGGAAGAAACAATGAAGCTGTTCCAACAGCATCAAGTGAATCCATTAGCAGGTTGTTTACCTTTGCTTATCCAAATGCCGATTTTTATCGCGCTCTATAATGCAATTTACTGGAATCCCGAAATCCGAGAGCATACCTTTTTGTGGCTGCAGCTCGGCGAGAAGGACCCGTATTACATTCTGCCGATTATCGCAGCGATCACAACATATATTCAATCGAAGATGATGCCGCAGATGCCGAACAATCCGATGCAGGCGATTCTGCTGATCTTCCCGGTGCTGATTTTCGTTATGGCGATGTCGTTCCCGGCAGCACTTCCGCTGTACTGGATTTACAGCAATATCTACACCATCATCCAAAACTATTTCTTGTACGTGCGTTCCTCTGACAAGAGCAAGGGCAAGGAGGTTCCTGCGAAATGAAGAAAATTGTTGCATCAGCAAAAACGATAGAAGAAGCTGTACGAAAAGGATTAGCGCAGTTGCAAGTAACTGAGGACCGTGTTCAAATTACCGTGCTTGAGCAGCCATCCAAAGGGCTGTTCGGTCTAATCGGGACTAAGGAAGCGAAAGTGGAATTAGAGGTTAAGCCCGATCCTGCTGGAGAAGCGGAGCTGTTTCTTCGCGAGGTAGCAAGAACGATGGGGTTATCGGTAGAAATCGACCGTCAAGTCACAAGAGATGGTCTTCACCTTGCTCTTACAGGTGGAGACGATCTTGGTATGATGATTGGACGCCGCGGACAAACGCTCGATGCTTTGCAATATTTAGCGAATATTGTCGCTAACCGTTATTCAGACAGTCATCTTCGGATCGTGCTTGATGCAGAGAATTTTCGGGAGCGCAGGCGTAAAACGCTGGAAGACTTATCAGACCGTTTAGCCAATCGTGTCATACGTACGAGAAAGGAAGTTGTGCTGGAGCCGATGTCGCCGCATGAGCGGAAGGTCATTCATTCACAACTTCAGAATCATCCAAAGGTGAAAACGTTTAGTAAAGGTGACGAACCGAATCGTCGTGTCGTTATTACAATGAAGTCATAAATGGACTAATCTTCGCAGCAATGGCTCCTGACGAGACATTGCTCTTTTTTTAAAATCCAAGAGAGTATAGGTATTCGTTCATTGTGCTCAGCTTGGATTTTTACCGTTAAACGATGTTGGTAAACCAAAGAGTGAAGTTTGGAAATATGATCTGTCATTATAATGAAACAGATGTTTGAGGTGTAAGGACATGATAGAGGATACAATTGCCGCCATCTCTACCGC
Source organism: Paenibacillus abyssi (assembly GCF_014640295.1). Classification (GTDB taxonomy): domain Bacteria; phylum Bacillota; class Bacilli; order Paenibacillales; family Paenibacillaceae; genus Paenibacillus_D; species Paenibacillus_D abyssi. Next base: position 14,523 of record NZ_BMGR01000028.1, read on the forward strand.
AGTGGGAGAGGGCGGCATTGCCGTAATTAGGGTAAGTGGGCAGGACGCTGTGCCTACTGCGGCCCGGATATTCCGATCCAAATCAAATCTGATGGAAGTGGATTCGCATACGGTTCATTATGGTCATATTGTGGATCTAAAGACAAAGGAAACGGTGGAAGAAGTGCTTCTAACCGTTATGAGAGGGCCGCGTTCTTTTACGGCTGAAGATGTCGTGGAGATCAGCACGCACGGCGGATTTATATCCGTCAAAAAAGTGCTTGATCTGATTCTTCAGCAGGAAGGGGTACGCGCGGCTGAGCCAGGTGAATTTACGAAGCGTGCCTTTATAAATGGACGAATTGATCTGGCCCAAGCTGAAGCGGTGATGGATTTGATCCGCTCCAAGTCAGACCGGGCCTTTTCCATTGCATTAAAGCAGGTGGATGGGAAATTATCTCGAATGATCAAAGCCCTCCGTGGACAGGTGATAGAATTGTTGGCCCATATTGAGGTCAATATTGATTATCCGGAACACGATGTGGAGGAAATGACAAGCAATTATATCCGTGAACAATGCAGCAAAGTCATTGAACAATTGGATGGACTGCTAAAAACAGCGGATGAAGGCAAAATATTAAGGGAGGGCATTACGACGGCTATTGTCGGGCGCCCTAATGTCGGTAAGTCTTCACTGCTTAATGCGCTAGCCCAAGAAAATAAAGCCATTGTAACGGATATCCCAGGAACGACGCGGGATGTTATCGAAGAGTTCGTCTCTGTGGGTGGTATCCCGTTAAAACTGCTGGATACGGCCGGCATTCGGGAAACGGAGGATGTGGTGGAACGTATCGGTGTGGAGCGGTCTCGGAGTGCTCTGAGTGACGCTGATCTGATTCTGTTCGTTCTCAATAACCACGAGCCTCTTCACGATGATGAGCGCCGATTAATGGATGAGCTGTCGCATCGACCGGTCATTGTTATTATAAATAAGACCGATCTGGCTGGGCAGCTTGAAATAGAGGAGATTGAAAACCGGTTTCCGCAGGAATCGATTGTGAGGATGTCGGTTCTGGAGGAAGAGGGGATGGATCGTCTTGAAGCGGCCATTTCATCCTTATTCTTCAGCGGCAAATTGGAATCAGCAGATCTGACATATGTCAGTAATGCAAGACATATTGCGCTGCTCAAACAAGCAAAGCAATCGATGATGGATGCGATTGATGCGACCTATAACGGCATTCCGATCGATATCATTCAAATCGATGTGCGAACGGCATGGGAGCAGCTGGGCGAGATTATTGGCGATACCGCTGGTGATTCGTTGATTGATCAGATTTTTTCGCAATTTTGCTTAGGTAAATAATCGTTGCGTTCGCCGTACTGACGGTCGAGGCAGTGAGGAGGGTAATAGATGGGATACGAAGCAGGTCAATTTGATGTGATCGTTATTGGAGCCGGCCATGCCGGTTGTGAAGCTGCGCTGGCATCGGCCAGAATGGGCTGTGATACGCTGCTGCTGACGATAAATTTGGATATGGTAGCTTTTATGCCGTGTAATCCGTCGATCGGAGGGCCAGCTAAAGGGCATGTCGTTCGTGAAATTGATGCGCTCGGTGGAGAGATGGGGCGCAATATTGATAAAACCTTTATCCAGATGAGAATGCTGAATACAGGTAAAGGGCCGGCTGTGCACGCTTTGAGAGCGCAAGCCGATAAATTTTTGTATCAGCATACGATGAAACAAACGATCGAAGAAACCGATAATTTGACGCTGCGCCAAGGCATGGCGGAGGAATTCATCGTAGAGGATGGGGCATGTGTCGGCGTCATCACGAAAACCGGCGCAACCTATCGCGCGAGAGCAGTCGTGTTAACGACAGGCACTTATCTGCGCGGGAAGGTCATTATGGGTGAATTGATGTATGAGAGCGGGCCGAATAACCAACAGCCGTCAGTGAAGCTTTCGGATAGCTTGCGCGGTCTAGGCCTTCAACTTGTTCGTTTTAAGACCGGTACGCCGCCTCGTGTGCATAAAGATACGATTGATTTTGGCAAAACGGAAATACAACCAGGGGATGAGAATCCGAAGTTTTTCTCTTATGAGACGGAGTTCTCGGATAATGAGCAGCTTCCTTGTTGGTTGACGTACACTTCTGAGGATACACATAAGATCATTAATGACAATCTTCATCGTGCTCCGATGTTCTCCGGCGCTATTGAAGGTACAGGTCCGCGTTACTGTCCTTCTATTGAAGATAAGATTGTCCGTTTCGCGGACAAACCGAAACATCAGATTTTCCTGGAGCCGGAAGGGAAGAATACCTCAGAGTATTATGTCCAAGGATTGTCCACCAGCATGCCAGAGGATGTGCAACTATCCATTTTACGCTCCATCCCAGGATTGGAAAAAGTTGAGATGATGCGTACTGGTTATGCAATTGAATATGATGCTGTCGTTCCGACGCAGCTGTGGCCTACGCTCGAGACGAAGGCTGTTCCTGGTTTGTTCACTGCTGGACAAATTAATGGCACCTCCGGATACGAAGAAGCAGCAGGCCAGGGAATCATGGCTGGCATCAATGCCGCACGTAAAGTGCAAGGCAAAGAGGCGGTAGTCATTCAGCGTTCACAAGGCTACATCGGCGTTATGATTGATGATCTGGTTACAAAAGGAACGAATGATCCATACCGTCTTCTCACTTCGCGTGCGGAGTACAGATTATTGCTTCGCCATGACAATGCCGATATGCGCCTGACGCCGATTGGTTATGAAATTGGACTCATATCTGAAGCACGCCACCAGCGGTTTCTAATGAAGAAAGATCTGGTGGAGCAGGAGATTGAGCGCTTGAAGACGGCAAAGGTAAAAGCTGATGAAGAGCTTCATGCCTTGTTGGCCGAAATCGATTCCGCACCTGTACAATTTACTACGGATGCGTTATCCCTCCTGCGACGTCCTGAAGTGAGTTATGCGCATCTGGAACGACTCGTTCCTTCTCCATTAGCGTTAACGGAAGAAATGAAGGAGCAAGTCGAGATCCAAGTCAAATATGCCGGTTATATTGAAAAACAATTGCTGCAGGTCGAGCGTCTTGGAAAGATGGAGAAAAAGCGTATTCCGGATGATATTGATTACGCTGATGTGCGTGGTTTAGCATCTGAAGCAAAACAGAAGTTATCGGATATTAGACCGTTATCGATTGGGCAGGCTTCTCGAATTGCGGGTGTAACGCCTGCGGACATTTCGATCTTACTTGTATATCTGGAGCACTATAATCGAGTGGTTGCAGCGCGGGGGTAGAGGATGGAAGCAGCATTAACGTGGTTCCAAGAACGGTTGTTGGGCCAAGGGATAGAATTAACAGATCTACAACTTCGGCAATTTGAGGATTACCACCGCATTTTAGTGGAATGGAACGAAAAGATGAATTTAACCGGCATTACCGAGAAAGCAGCGGTTTATGAGAAGCATTTCTATGATTCGCTTTCGCTCGCTTTTTTTACAGACCTTAATCTCGTCCGGAATTTGGCCGACATTGGCTCTGGAGCAGGTTTTCCAAGTATCCCGCTTAAAATCTGTTTTCCTCATCTGCAAATAACGATTGTCGATTCTTTAAATAAACGAATTCAATTTTTACAACATTTATGCGAAGAACTAAAGCTGGACCATGTATCATGCTTGCATGGCCGAGCAGAGGATATTGCCCGTTCCATGGAGCATCGGGATGCCTATGACTTGGTTACGGCCAGAGCGGTCGCGAGACTGGCAGTGTTGAATGAATTTTGCCTTCCGTTTGTACGCAAGGGCGGGCATTTTGCTTCGATGAAAGGCGCCGATCCAAAAGAAGAGGCAGTCGAGGCAGCGAAGAGCCTGAAAGAATTACGAGGCAAAATAGTCAATATCTACGATATGAAGCTGCCTTTTGAACAGTCGGATCGTCATGTTGTATGGATTCAGAAGTTGGATTCAACGCCAAAAAAATACCCCCGCAAAGCAGGGACGCCTTTGAAATCACCTTTGATCTAGCATCGATAGAAAAAGACGTGCAATTGGCCAATGTTTCACGTGAAACATTGGCTTTTATTTTGTTTAATCTTAAATATCAAGCAGGAAATCACAGGTTGATTGGCGAATTTATTTAGTAATCATTATGGATATCTGTAGTGAACGATAGAGTCCATCACGTCGAATAAGAGGTATGAATGAAGCTGTCTCTGAAAAAGATGACGGTCGATTGCTCTTTGTTGTATTATTAAAGAGCAGGTTAATAGGAAGGCTGCATTCAAACGGATGGTGAAGGTCGATTTATTTAACCGCAGGCTTTTTAGTGATGAAAGAATGAGCGTCGGTATATTGAATTCGGGTGGTAATCAACATTATGAAAGAACAATTCACGCGTTTGTTTGGGCTTGGAGAGAAGGTCGTACACGACGAAGTAAAACAGCTTCCGGTCAATGAGGTTGACCCTAGTCCATATCAACCACGAACTATTTTTGACGATGAACGGATTGATGAGCTGTGCCAGACCATCAAGACGCATGGGGTAATTCAACCCATTGTTGTACGTATACGTAATGAAAGATATGAGATTATCGCCGGAGAAAGGCGTTTTCGTGCGGTGAAAAAGCTGGGGCTCGATACGATTCCTGGCATTATCCGAGATTTTAATGATTCTCAAGCTGCATCGATTGCTCTGATCGAAAATCTGCAGCGCGAAGGATTGACGGCGATTGAGGAAGCGGTTGCTTATCAGAAGCTGATTGATCTGCACAGTCTTACACAAGAAAGCCTTGCACAGAGGTTAGGCAAAAGCCAATCGACGATCGCAAATAAAATTCGTCTTCTTAATCTGTGTGAACCGGTCAAAGAGGCATTGATAGAGCGGAAGATTACAGAACGTCACGCACGGGCCCTTCTTGCATTGGATACCGACGAGTTGCAGCAAAAGGTGCTTGAAGACATTATTACGAAGGAGTTAAACGTTAAACAGACGGAGGCTCGTGTAGCCTTTTATAAAGAAAATGCGAAGATCAAGAAGTCTAAACGGATATCATTCACGAAAGACGTGCGTCTGGCTGTAAATACAATACGGCAATCGATTGAGATGGTTTCCGGGTCGGGATTGAAAATCATTAAAGATGAGAAGGATACCGATGATCATTATGAGATTGTCATTCGAATTCCTAAACGATAATAAATAGATCATACGCCTTAACTGACGCCGTCCTAGGCAGGACGGCGAAATTATTTGGCATTGTATTTAAAAGTTATTAATATTGAGGTGAACCGGGTTGTCCAAGATCATAGCAATTACTAACCAGAAGGGCGGAGTCGGCAAAACGACGACTTCAGTCAATTTAGGGGCATCACTGGCTTCTTTAGGGAAGAGAGTGCTGCTTGTTGATATTGATCCGCAAGGCAATACAACAAGTGGAATCGGCATAAATAAAGCAGATGTAGAAAATTGCATTTATGATGTGCTTATAAATGATGTTCATCCGAAAGATGCGATGGTGGAAACGAATATCCCTGGTCTAACAATGATCCCTGCCACAATTCAGCTCGCAGGAGCGGAAATTGAACTAGTGCCGACGATATCGAGGGAAGTTCGTTTGAAAAAATCACTGCATCAAGTCAAAGATATGTTCGACTACATTCTTATTGATTGCCCGCCTTCCTTGGGTATCCTGACGATCAATTCGCTAACGGCCGCTGACTCCGTTATTATTCCAATCCAATGTGAGTACTACGCATTAGAAGGTTTAAGCCAGCTGCTGAATACGGTTCGACTTGTTCAGAAACATCTTAATACGAATCTGCAGATCGAGGGTGTGCTGTTAACGATGTTTGACGCACGGACTAACCTGGGCATTCAAGTCATTGAAGAGGTGAAGAAATACTTTCAACAGAAGGTGTATCAAACGATTATTCCTCGCAATGTCCGCTTGAGTGAAGCTCCTTCCCATGGACAGTCGATCATTACGTATGATCCGCGATCTAAAGGTGCCGAGGTTTATCTTGAATTGGCAAAGGAAGTGATTACGTATGAGCAAGCGGCTAGGTAGAGGTTTAGATGCATTAATTCCTTCGTTGTCAGTCAATGAAGATGACAAGGTTATCGAGATACCACTGTCACAGCTAAGACCCAATCCTTACCAGCCACGCAAAACGTTTGATGATGATTCCATCAAGGAATTAGCGGAGTCCATCAAACAGCATGGTGTTATCCAACCAATTATTGTAAGAACTGTACTTAAAGGTTATGAGATCATAGCGGGTGAACGCCGTTTCCGCGCTTCAGGCCTGATCGGTGCGGCTACAATCCCGGCAGTAGTCAGAGCATTCTCTGATCAGCAAGTGATGGAGATCGCGCTTATAGAAAACCTGCAGCGGGAAGATTTGAATGCTATAGAAATCGCTATCGCATACCAGGCGATTATGGATAAATTTGAGCTTACTCAAGAGGAGCTTTCACTCAAGGTTGGAAAATCCAGGTCGCATATTGCAAACTTTTTAAGACTGTTAACGCTCCCCGCAGAAATTAAAGATGATGTTTCACGTGGAACATTATCGATGGGACATGCAAGATCACTAGTGGGAGTGAAAGAGGATAGCGTTAGAAAAGAGCTTGCGAGGTTGGTGAAGGAACAGGAATGGAGCGTTCGTGACCTGGAAGAGGCGATCCAAAAGCTCGATCAGAAAGGTAAGGAAGGCAAGGAAACACAAAAGTCGAAAAACAAAAAACGCGATCCGTATATTGAGTCTGTAGAAGAGTCATTGAGAGAGCGTTTTAAGACGACAGTAAAAATTAAACAGCAGAAAGAAAAGGGTCGGATCGAACTGTTGTATTATAACAAACAGGACTTGGAAAGATTGCTGGAACTGTTGGACAGAATGGCGTAATCATGGAATAAACATAGGTAGCATACCAAGTTGTATTCTTTCTTAGGAAAGATTAAACTAAGGTGTGCTATTGTTATAAAGAGCTGCTTACTGCGACTAAGGAAGGTGGGAAAATGGTGATGAGACAAGCCGACGAAATTATTTATTTGGACCATGCTGCGACATCGTGGCCTAAGCCGCCGGAAGTGCTGGATGCCGTTAGTGAATGCATGCGGAACTCTGCGGCTAATCCTGGACGGGGAAGTCACCAGATGGCAGTTCAAGCCAGCAGGGTGCTGTTTGATACGAGGAAAAAGCTTGCTAAGCTGTTTCACATAAAAAACCCCAATGATATCGCGTTTGCCTTGAATACAACGGGGGCGCTGAATTTGGCGATTAAAGGATTTGTGAAGCCGGGTAGCCATGTGATCGCGACATCAGTGGAGCATAATTCCGTGCGGAGGCCGCTGGAGTATTTGAAGCGTGTTGTGGATATTGAAGTGACTTATGTGGATACGGATGAGTCAGGTGTTATGGATCCGAAGAGGATTCAGGATGCAGTTAAAGCTAACACCTCATTGGTCATCGCCAACCATAGCTCAAACCTTCTGGGCAGTATTTTACCGATTGCCGATATTGGAGAGATCACCAGAAAAAAAGGGATTAAGCTGCTTGTGGATGCCGCACAAAGCGCGGGGATACTGGATATTGATGTGGAACGGATGGGGATTGATATGCTTGCTTTTCCCGGTCATAAGGGCTTGCTGGGACCGCAGGGGACAGGCGGGCTGTATATTCATCCTGAAGTGGATTTGGAGCCTCTTATGCACGGAGGGACGGGCAGTCAGTCGGAGGCGGCGGAACAACCTGCGATTCGGCCGGATCGATATGAGGCGGGCACGCAAAATACACCTGGATTTGCTGGGTTAAAGGCGGGGGTTGAATATATACTGCATGAGACCACTGAAAAAATCCATAATAAAGAATGGGCGTTGACACAGCGGTTAATGGATGGACTGCTTTCGGTGGAAGGGGTTAAGGTGCTTGGCCCGACACTCGGTGAGCAAAGGACAGGTATTGTAACTTTTCTTGCAGGCGAAGCCGATCCGTCGGAAATTGCATTCATACTCGATCAACACTACGGGATTGCCGTGAGATCGGGATATCATTGCACACCGCTGGCACATGAGCAAGCAGGCACATCGGCGACCGGCGCAGTGCGTGCAAGCGTAGGTTATTTTACTGCGGACGCTGAGGTTGATGCATTGATTGCTGCAGTCCAAGAAATTATGAAGCATTATAGATAAAGCTGCTACATTGTGGGGGAGATAAGGAAACATGGAAGACATCTTGTTGGACAACCTGGTGGGGATTGTTGCAGCGATCGGATTCATCTTATTCATTCTGATCGTATGGCTGTTGATGATAGGCAGGAGACTGAGTAAGATGCGTAAACGGTACATGCAGATGATGGCAGATACGGAAGTTCATAATCTTGAACAGGTTATTGTTGACTTGCAGCATTCGCACCGTCAGCAGGAAGAGCAGCTTGCGCTGCAAACGAAGGAACTGAAGATCATTGCAGAAGCACTGAAAAAGGTGAAGGGCAATGTCGGAATCCTTCGTTATAATGCCTTTGCGGAACAAGGGAGTGATATGAGCTTTTCTCTGGCGATTGTAAATGAACATCAAGATGGTGTCATTATAAGCGGCATTCATAGCAGAGAAGAAACTTATGTATATGCCAAACCGCTTAAACAAGGTGAATCCAATTACGCATTATCGCCAGAAGAGCGGAAAGCGATTACTCTTGCGTTACAGCAGGCATAACAGCGCGATGAGAAGTCGTGATCGCATGGAATAGACTGAATGAGATAATGTCGGACATCCGCATAACGAGGTGCAGGCGTGTGTTCTGTAGAACGAAGTATTCCATAAAACCGCCGACATTGACGATTCCCGTAACATGAATATTTCCAACCGGGGGCAAGTCTTTGTTGACGCCCGCACCCGGCCTGACGGGGCCGCTGCCAACTTGAATACAGCCCACACTGGCTACTTGTCCGAGACAGGCGTCAATACCAATAATAAAAGGATTGTTGTATTGGCGATTCAATTGGTGCATCGTCTCCTCGAGATTAATGGCGTGAACGGGATTCTCCAATGTACCGTACAGATCGAATAAGGGGCTGCGGTATTTGCTGAGGGTCGTGCCGACTAAAGGGCCAAGCGCATCTCCAGTCGAACGATCCGTGCCGATGCATACGACAACGATTCTTTGATCGGTGCGAAGGCTTTCGATCAGTGCGCTTAAACGATGAATAAGATGACCGTTAACGTTTGGTTCTGTATAAGCGATTTTAAGTGGTGTTTCTTTGAATGGTGTTAGTTTCATAGAATCCCCTCCGCCGCAAATGTAGTACTAGTATATGGATAGGACAACCTTTTTATACTATGGAGAGACCGGGAAATTGATGTACGGAGGGAGGGTGCGTACGGATGCTGATCGCATTTGATTCAACACAGCAGGCGCTTCGGGCGGAAATGCTGCTGGAATATGCGGAAATTGAAATCGATATCTGCCCCACCCCCAAAGAAATAACGGCGGGCTGCGCATTGTCGATCGAGTTTCCAAACGAAGATATCGGGACCGTGAAAACGGTGATCGAAACGGAAAACGTGGAGATAAGAGGCATTTTCAGAAAAGTTGAAACAGGGTATGAAAAAGTAGATATATAGATTGCGGAAAAAGAGGGAGAAAGAATGATGTGGTTTAACGAAGCCATAAATGATATCACTGCGTGGTTAAGCAATGAAGTCATGTGGAAAAATCTCGCATTAACTGCCTTGCGCATCCTAATTATATTGATTGCCGCGCGGATTGTAATTTTTATCGTTCATAAAGCAATAACCCATGCTATTATCGAGCGTGAATCGAAACGGTTAGCGATTCAGACCAGACGAATGCGAACGGTCGGCAAGCTTTTGAAAAATGTCTCCTCCTATGTCGTACACTTCATAACGATACTGCTTGTTTTCTCCGAGTTTAATATCCATCTGGGACCGCTGCTGGCTGGTGCAGGGGTTATCGGATTGGCGATCGGATTCGGGGCGCAAAGTCTCGTCAAGGATGTCATCACAGGGTTTTTTATTATATTGGAGGATCAATTTGCAGTAGGGGACGTTGTTCAGACGGGAGCCTTTAAAGGTACGGTAGAGATGATCGGCTTGCGCTCAACCCGGCTGCAATCCTGGACAGGGGAAGTGCATATTATCCCTAACGGCATGATTAACGAAGTGACCAATTTCTCCATCAATAACTCTTTGGCTGTTGTGGATATTTCAATTGCGTATGAAGAAGACATCGATGAAGCGGAACAAGTTATCCGACAAACGGTTGCTAAGGTAGAGGACGAAAACCTCGTTAGACAGCCTGAAGTGTTAGGGATTCAAATGCTCGGTGCGTCTGAGGTCGTATTGCGGGTGATTGCCGAATGCCGGCCTAATGCCCAGCATGGCTATACCAGAAAGCTGAGATCCGAGATCAAAAAAGCGTTGGATGCCCACAATATTGAGATTCCATATCCCAAACAGGTGCAGCTTCACCGGTCAGAAAAAGACGGAGGAGGAGTGAAAAGTGGAGCGTAAGCAATTTCAGCTTGGCGATATCGTGCAAATGAAGAAGCCTCATCCCTGTGGAACGAATGAGATGGAGGTTATCCGGATGGGAATGGATATCCGGATCAAGTGTGTCGGCTGCAAGCACAGCGTACTTGTGCCACGATTAAAGTTTGAGAAAAACATGAAGAAGGTGCTCCGCTCTGCAGAGTCGCAAACCGAGCAGCAGGATGCAGGATCTCCAGAGTGAATATTCAGATGAATCAAGCTTTAAACAGCCGTTTTAGGCTCTGAAAATTCATGATAAAATCTGCTGTCAATTGTCTGAGAAAATGTCACCCTAACTCATCCGAGAAAATGTCACTATTGGAGTAGT
>NZ_BMGR01000029.1 GCF_014640295.1 Paenibacillus abyssi
TGAGCTATAGGGCATTTCGCTCGTTGTTCAGTTTTCAAAGAACAAATTCATTTCTTTTCTTTGTTCCAGCCGTTTCGCGACCGGAATTAGAATATATCATGTTTACTCTATCAATGTCAACTGTTTATTTCACCAATCGTAAATACATTTAACGTTGATCGGATTGTTTAGTTGAAAGTTCTATCAGCCAACATTTCATTCAGTGGCCGGATTAATAGAATACTCTTAAAAATACAGATGGTCAACTGGTAAATATTTCTGATATTCAACCACACTTCAATAAGAATAAAAAGTTCTCGGAGATGCCATACTCTCCATTAACTCGGTTGTGTTAATCATCCGAATTATTTGTTTAATGCATTCGAACCGAGTCCCTGAATCCGTTTATCTGCTCCATACAGCTTCCGTGGTTCACTAACTTCATAGGAAAACCCTCCCGATTACATGAAAAGGGAGGGGTTAATCTGTTTATTGCGTAAGTGTTGCACATTAGTTCAATAATTCTTTTATAAGCTGTTCCGATTGAGCTCCCGCCGCACCACAGGTGCGACCTCCGTCGCCAGCAGCTCGATCGCCTTTACGACTCGTGCGAAGGGCTGAGCGCCGATATCGATCTGGGCGACGAACCGATGATGGCCGAACAGCTCATGTTGATAGAGGATTTTCTCCACAAGCTGCTCCGGGCTGCCGACGGCGAGTCCCTCATCCGGCCGAACATAGTTGTCGAAGCCGGAACGCGGCAAATTGAAGCTTCGGCCCCGCTCCCGCATCAACGGCGCCCAGTAGTTTAGGTAGTGCGGATGGAATTCATCCAGCGCCTGCTGAGGCGTTTTCGCAAGATAGCCATGACTGTTAACGGAAATGCGCATCTGCGTTGGATCGTGCCCTGCATCGCGAAACGACTGCTTGTAGAGGTCCACCCGCGCCTTAAAGAAGGATGGATCACCGCTCAGCATCGCCATCGCCATCGGCAATCCTAGGCGGCCGGCCCTCGCCGCGCTCTCCATGGTGCCCCCGACTCCGATCCAGACTGGCAGCGGGTGCTGCAGAGGACGTGGCGCGATCTCCGCCTTCTGTAGCGGAGGTCGGAACCGGCCGTTCCATGTAACCCGATCCTCCGCAGCGAGCTGGAGAAGCAATTCGATTTTCTCGGCGAACAATTCTTCGTAGTCATTGAGATCGTAACCGAACAGCGGGAACGACTCCACGAACGCGCCGCGACCAGCCGTAATCTCCGCCCGACCATCCGAGAGCAGATCCAGCGTTGCGAAGTCCTCGAATAACCTCACCGGATCTACCGTGCTTAATACTGTTGTCGCCGTCGTCAGGCGGATGCGTTTTGTCACCTGGGCGATTGCCGCCATGACGACCGGCGGGGCCGACACCGCGAAGTCCAAACGGTGATGCTCCCCTAGACCGAACACATCCAGGCCCGCCTCGTCCGCCAGCTTCGCCGCTTCGATGATCTCAGCGAGACGCTGCCTCGCACTGATCGTCTTACCTGTTTGCGGATCGGGCAACAGCTCCCCGAAGGTGTATAGGCCAAATTCAAATTGGTGCTGCAGCTTGCCGGTGGATGATTGATTACTCATATCTGTTATGCACCTCCATCGATTTGTTGATATTTATGCGTGATTACGGTATTTCCATATAAACCAAGTGACTGATAAGCATTTTTGGAGAGCTGGTGTCCTGATTCCGAAAAAGGTCGGGGCTCATCCTGGATCCACCAAAAAAATCCATTGCGTGGTAATGTCGAATAAATTGCGTTCCATTAACTTTTCCTTTTGTTAAGTGAATATAACCCCAATAGGCTAATTCCCTTGTACTAACAAAGAGATTACCTTTTGAACAATTTTAATGAGCAAACTAACACCTGCATTGTTATACTTCCAGTCAGTTCCTGGGGGAAAAAATTTTTTTCGGATAATCACTACCGTGGAGACCGTGAGTATGTGTTAGCAAATGGCGTATAGTCATTTAGCTCACTAAACGCATTATTCGAAGGTTCAGCTAACAGTCGCATCCTATATTCTCCAATGCAAGACGATTTGTTAGACTTATTCGAGTTTTGATCTATCAAGGTGTCTTGATCATCAGGACTGACATTGTTGTGCAAAAATTACGTTCCGAATCCAAGCTGAATTACAACTCACAACGGTATAATGCCGGGATAACACCGTCCTAGACTGCCGTTATTTGTTGAGCTATCGTTCTACGTTAGGAATCGTCAAAATTCAACATAAAATGGATGAAGTTCTTCATTTAAACAAAATTCTATTCTCTGCCTGAAATTTTTCCAAGTCACCATCTCTAGAGCAGTTTCGATTGGGAAAAATCCTACTTCCAAAGCCTCAGGTGTCGTTGTTAAATCTCCTCCGATTGGTCTACCTAAAAAAAGAGTGTTACAAATGCACCCGCTTACATTTTGAAAAACACCGCAAAACTTTGTTACTTGTATATCTAAGCCACTCTCTTCCTTTGTTTCCCTGATCGCTGCATCTTTCAACGATTCGCCTTCTTCAACCTGCCCACCTGGCATTTCCCAGCCTCGTCTTGGTCCTTTAATTAATAATATTTCGTTACTTTCATTAAGCACAATCGTTGCCGCAGAAACGATATGTTTTGGAACCATCTCCTCGTCCTCCATCCTCTTACAAGAATTTATGGATATCATTTGTTATTCGTTCTGTTATCACCTCACGATTCTTTTCACTCAGATGATAAAGTCTTATCCCAGATAGTTCCTTTATCTTGTCAATGCTCGGATGACTGTCCACACAAATTGTCCCTAAAATAATATGTTTAGAACTCGAAATTACTTCATGGATCACTGTTTCAAATGGAGCGGATAACATTTGCATGAAGCCGATTTATCGATAACTGTAATCTTTTTTGTATATAACGATAGGTTCACGGCCTTTAGATCAATAGCTTAACGATGCTGCCAAACATATTCGTGGCAGCCCCGTCAGTTTCCTTTATTTAACTATCGTTTCCCGTTTGTTTAACGAAGGAATTATTCCACTATTCTAGTCCCACACCCTCATCAAACCCAAGCATTATGTTCATATTCTGAATAGCTGCACCCGAGGCGCCTTTTCCTAAATTATCAAATCTTGAAACAAGTAAAATTTGATCATCATGACCAAAAACAAATATATCCAAATAATTTGTATTGTTGCATTTCATGAGATTAAAAAAACCTTCTTCAAGATATGCCTCAGAGTCAAATGGGGCAACTCGAACAAAACGTTCATCTTTATAATAAGAAGCAAGTAGTTCTTGAACATCTCTTGCCGTCATTTTTTTTATAAACATCCTTGGTAAGAGAGGGATACTAACTGCATCGCCCTGATAATAGTTTCCGACTATTGGAGTGAAAAGTGGTGCTGAGTTTAACCCAGAAAAAAGCCGCATTTCTGGGAGATGCTTATGGTTCAGGTTAAGTGCATATTGTCTTGGTGCGAAAAGCTGTTCTTTATTTGAGTTCTGATATTGGGATATAAGCTTCTTACCTCCACCACTATATCCTGTAAGCGCATAACAAGACATAGGGTAATCCCTCGGGATAATTCCTTCTCCTACCAAAGGGTTTATAGCTAAAATAAACCCCGTCGCATGACATCCTGGGACAGCTACCCGAGATGAACTTTGGATTTTACTTCTTTGATTTTTATGTAATTCTGGTAATCCATACGTCCAATCCTGGTCGGTCCTAAACGCCGTACTGGCATCAATAAGTTTGGTCTTATTATTACTTACCATAGATACAGCATCCTTAGAAGCATCATCCGGAAGGCATAGGAATACGACATCAGCTTCATTTATTAAAGCTCTGCGCGCTTTATAATCTTTACGTTTTTCCGATTCAATTTTCATTACTTCTATGTCAGCAATCTTAGATAAGTAATCGTGTATTTTTGGACCTGTTGTACCTTCTTGACCATCCACAAATATTTTATATTTCACTTTTCCACCCCTTACCACTTAAAATTTGTATTATTATACATATACACGCATTAATATACAATAGAAATTATTGAGTTATCCTACCCGTTCGCGTGGAGAAGGCAGCCGATCGCTTCGGCCACCCGCCGTTAGCTTAATCCGCAAACCTCTTCTTCAATAATTGTTCATCATCTTTAACATAATCACAACGTTCGTACGTTTTAATTGCTGCGTTATTCCTTCTTCCTGTCAGCACCTTCATACTTTTAACCCCACGTTCTCTCAGGTTTACTTCCAGAAAAGAAATTATAGCAATTCCAATACCCTTTCTGCGAGCGGCTTCTTCTACATAAAGTTCGGTGATTTCTCCGTATGGAAATTCATAACAAAATGAATAAAAGCTCTGAGCACAGCCAAAACCAACGATTTTACCACGTATTTCTGCTACGGCAATTATCTCGCTATGATTTATTCTTATGCGTTCAATTATCCGCTCTGGAGGTCTTTTTTCACCACCGTTAAACTCTTGATTAAGCCTCGAAAGTTCTTCTGCATCGGTTTCGTTTGCTAGTCTTATCATTAGGTCAGGATTCATTCTATTCACCTTATCCCTTAGAATGTAGGTACATATTTTACTACATTGGAGCAATTAACTGTTGAAGAATGCTGCCCTTTAACTTAAGACAGAAAAGTAGCTGCCGAGGCGCCAATCTGTTCCCTGGATCATTTATCTAAAGTTCCCCGTTAGGAGTTCAATCTAACTTGATAATTTTTTGTGCAATAAGTTTAGTCATTGCATGTTTGTGAGGAATCCCTGATGAATTGCAATCAAACACAATTTCCGAGCTATCCTTTATAAACCAGTCCTGATAATGCGTAAGTAGTTCGCCTGAACGCCACATAAATGAATTTGATTCCTTTTCAGGTGGAGGTGCGATAAAAGGCTTATTTACAAATACATTTAGGACATGGACTCCATATGGGTTAGTATACTGTTTATAATTTCTAAATATTTCGTCACGATACTCAGGCTTTATATAGTTTAGAACACCGCTTGAATAAATTACATCGAAATAAGAATCCAAACGGAAATCCAAAATATCCGCTTTAAATACATTAACATGCACACCTATTTTGTCAGCCAGTCTCTTTGTCTTTTCTACCCCAGCATCCGATATATCGAATGCGGTAACATCATAACCATTCCTTGCAAAAAATACAGCATCTTTCCCTTCACCACAACCTATGTCCAAAAGCTTTAAATGCTTTGTAGGCGGCATTAACTGAATGGTTTGATAGCATGCCGAATTAGGCTCAATGCCCCAATAATATTCCTGTGTTTTGTATTCTTAGAAATAGCTTTGAAAGCTAAGCCCTAGTCTCTGGGCAAGTTCTTCTTGTGTAAATCCCCGTTCCTTTCGATATCTGCTTATGTTTCTTGCTAATTGTTCTTTCATGATTTTTCACGCTCCTTGTAATTCCAATTGTATTGTCGTCGCTTGGAATCAACAATAACTTCTAAATTGAGTTTTTATATAATTCAACCATCAGTTGAGTTATATGCAGATGGCGGAAAACTGGGTTGTTCCACACGAGCTGAACCGTCGCGAGATAAAGATATTTTCGCAAGGCTGAGTCTCCTCGTTTCGAAAGAACAATTCATCCCTTTCGTTTTCCTGACGTTACCCATAGTAGAAGCCACGACTGACTTAATCTGCGATGACAAGAGCATCTTTAGGGTCATTCTTTGAGGGGCTGTTATCCCGGTTTTCTTTGTTTCTCTTCGTCGTGGCAGCGTTAACCATGACTACGTGTAATCCTTTATCTGATAGCCAATTGGCCAGGTTAAACCAGTAATGGCCGGTCGGCTCCATGCCAATGATAAGCATCTTTAACCGATGTTTCTGTTGCAATTCGGCCATCCAACGGCTCAATTTCGAAAACCCTTCAATACTATTGGAAAATGAGAGATGTCGTTTCGAAACCACGATACCACGGAAGTTCGTAGCTTTTGCGACATGCGTTTCTTTTGCCATGTCGATCCCAACGACTAGATGCGAGGTGGTTATTCGTTCAATTCGTGATCTTGTGCGTCAGATTGCTTAAACTTCATAGTAAGAGCGCCTCCTTGATGTGTTGTCGACAAACCCATCATACCGAGGCGCTCCCTTTTTTACAAAGCCCATTTCTTAGGCCCAACAGGAATGTTTAGTTCAGCGAACCGGTATCAATGGGTTCGTTCCGTCTTAGCAGCTTGTTTAATCGCTCCGAGAATAACAACATGGCAGCCGCCATAACGACGATATAAAGCGGGAAAATTCCGATCGTCGAAAACCCGGCAAGGAGTCCGAGAAGAGGAGGCAACAATGTGGTTCCTGTGTAGGCGAGAGCCATCTGGTAACCCATGACCCTCCCGGCATGCACCTCGCCGAATCGGGTTGGGGTCTCATGCAACATACACGGGAATATCGGTGCAAGTCCCAGTCCCGTAATGAGTAATCCGCCAAGCGCGAAACCGGCTGGAAGCGGGAGCAACAGAAGTAGTCCACCTGCAAGGGCTGTGATCTGTCCCGTTCGGATGAGCAGTTGACTGCTTACCTTAAAGGTGATAAAACCGGTGATGAGCCTTCCGATTGTGATGCCGGCATAATACATTGAAACCCACAACGCAGCATCCTCGACAGACAATCCTCTCATTCTTACTAAATAACTACTGCCCCAAAGGCCGACCGTAGCCTCGACCCCGCAGTAGAATAAAAACGTTGCTAAAGCATACTTAACGCCCTTCGCCCGCTGTGATTTTTGCGTCACAGTGTCATCGAGTGACGCTTCCGCTTCCGTTTGCTGCACTCCCTGAACAACTTCTTGCTTCTTGGCCAGGTATCCCCACAATGGCAGCGTAACGAAAAGCAGGACGACCAAAGCGAACTGTAAACCGCCTACGGCAAGATATCCCTCTCTCCAAGAAGAATTTCCGGATAAAAAGGCGGCCATAATCACCGGCCCTGCCGTCGCCCCGACACCCCAAAAGCAATGCAGCCAGCTCATATGATGAGCTTTATAACGCGCCGCCACGTAGTGATTGAGTGCGGCATCAACGGCGCCTCCTCCAAGACCAAGCGGGATCGCGCAGGCAATCAGCCAAACAATCGAAGGCGCATATGAAAATCCTAATAACGCGCCGGCTGTCAAGATACAACTCGCCAACGTAACAAGGCCCGTGCCAAATCGGCTCACGAGGGCTCCGCTTACCAAGCTTGAAACTATTGTGCCGACAGTAATCGTCATCGACAACAATCCTGCCATTCCCATCTGCACAGCTAGCTCTTGCCGCATTACTGGCCATGATGCACCGAGCAAAGAATCGGGCAAACCAAGGCTGATAAACGCCAAATAAATAATCAATAACAAAAACGTACCCATTCTTTGCGCCTCCATATAAAATTCAATCGTCGTTTGTGCGAATCATGAGATCCAGCCCCAGCCTTTTCAATCCGTTCAAGTAATCTTCTTTCCAGTCGCTCACAATGAGCTTAGGGAGATGCTCCTTAGCAATGTAGGAAGCGCTCCTTAATTCGATTGATTTTAGAAGTTCCGTGTTCACCTCGTCGCGAACAAAAATCACCGCATTGGGGTTCAGAATCGCCGTAAAAGCCGCAACCAAACGGCTTACGGCATCCGCCCCGATGCCCTCTCGCATGACAGTGACCGTTCCTTCTGCGTTTATAATCGCTTCTTGAAAACTTCGGTTATCGTATAGGGGAACGAAGGACACTTCTCCCGAAAATGATGTACTTCCTCGAACGACGTTCCCGTTCACCAGGATGCCTGCACCCGGACCGTTTTGTCCAAAGTACAGGTAAATCAAGGATTCGTCATTCCTGAATTCCATCTTTTTGTAATAGCCCAAGACGGCAGCATTCATATCGTTCTCGACGACGACAGGTAGACCAAACCTTGCTTCGATTGCACTTTTCAAATCAAAATAATGAAACTTCTCGTACCCCGGGATATAGATAATTCGCCCATTGTTGACCGAGCCCGGTACGCCGAAAGCCAGCGAACGAATCCCTGGGTGTCGGTCGATCAGAGACTCGATTTGATCGGTCAGCGCCTCGATACCGTCCTGAAGAAAACCAGAACAGCTTCCTCGTTCTTTCACTTCTCCCGATACGTTATAAATCATGTATTGCGTTTCTGTTTGCTCAAGAAAGAGAATAGCAATCAGCTGATAATCTGGGTTATAAGCGTAACGCCGAGCCCTTCTACCGCCACTCGAGTCGTCGAGACCGACGGACATCAATTCTCCTTTCTTCTCCATTTGTGCCACTAACTTGCTGACTGTTGGAAAACTGATTCCCAGCTTATAGCTTAACTCCACTTTCGTTGTACTTCCGTCCGCTAACAGCGTTTTACGAATACCTTGCAGAATCACCTTTTTCATTTCTTTCGGCATCGAAAACCTTTCGCTCACAAAGACATCACCTCTAATCCATACACTTATTAAATATGTTTAATAAGTATACTTATAATACCAAGGATTTATAGACAAAGGAAGTCCAATATCTAAGGCATTACACATCACTGTCCAGTTAGCTCAATAATGAGGTGTCATAAGAAAGAGGCTTGATTTACTCAAGCCCCATAATTTATTTGCGACGTGAAATTATCATTATTTCCTATTGCAGTTCCAAGCTGTTCTGGATCAAGTTTTTCCTGCGTACAAAGGTGTCTTTGGGGCTATGTATTCAAGCATCTCACTTCGATTCTTAAATAAGTTCCCTACCCCATATATGGTACTCCAAACGGACGAAGAGACGCTTAAATCTAAAATTAAGGATTCAGAATTTTGATTGCACTCATTCTTCAGTACCAGGAGCATCTAACTGGGTTGGAAGAAAACATAGATGCATTAGCTGAAGAAATTCAAGCATATGATTTAATCCAGTCGATTCCCGGCATTAGCCATAAAATTGCTGCAACAATTTTATCGGAATTAGGAGAATTCGACCGATTTGATCAATCTAAAAAACTGAGCCAATTAATGACGTTCTGGATGGTGGTGTTCATCGACGTCAAACTCCTTCGAGAATTTAATGGACGTTATAAGTTGCGATGATGGCGGTATCTGCGAATAATCCGTCGGCACGGGCGCGCAGCTCTATCGTTCCAGGCATCTCCGAGCTCTGGATAATCACCAGGCATTTTCCGAAAAAGGTCGTTCGGGCCATTCCCTGATACGGTTCGTCACTCGCCAAATTCCCGCTGTCGATTCCGACGATGCGGCCTTCGCCGGCCAATTCAAACTCGACCTTCACTTCCGCGTTCGGCACAAGAATACCATCCGCGTCGACGATATTCACTTCCACATGGACAAGATCGATCCCGTCCGCCGTCAATTCTTCCCGTTCCGGCCGAAGCGCCACGCGGTGGGCGGCACCTGCCGTCCTCAGCTGATGCGTCGCGCAAAGTTCGCCGTTCGTCCTTCCGATCGCCTCCAGGGTGCCTTGCGCGTAAGGGACGAACCACGTCATGATATGGTTCGGAAAATCCTCCAGATTCTTCACGCCGAGCGACTCGCCGTTCAACACCAGCTCGACGCTCTCGCAGTTCGTGAACGTAGCAAGCTGAAGGAGCTGGTTTTCGTGCCCCGGATACGTCCAGCCCGAGATCATCTTGGGCGCATGCCAATGGGCCGTCCAACGCGCCGGGTTTCTGACAGGCAGGGAGTCGTCCAATACGGCGATACGAACCATCGGCCGATCGGACCACAAGCTTTCATGCAGGTAGGAGATCGGCTTGCGGAAGCCGCACGTATCGATCAAGCCGGCATTCCAGCCTTTGTACGGAAAGCTGGTTTCCCCCAAATAGTCGATCCCCGGCCAGACAAACTGCCCGACGACGTAATCATGATTTGTGACATCAAACCAGGGATTCATCGGAACGAACGACTTCAGCACGTTTCCATTCCCCCGGAAGTAGGGGAACGACTCCGCGCCTAAGATCAATTTATCCGGGATCGCTTCCCGGTAATGCTCATACCACTGCTCCTGGTAGTTCAAGGCGAGAATGTCCACATGCTCCGCCAGTGTCTTCATCACCTTGACCTTTTCCTCAATCGGACCGTGGAACAGCGTTCTCGGCCAGTTATGCGGCTCAAACGCGCAGGTCACCGGTCTGGACGGATCCAGCTCGCGGCAATACGCCGCCAGCCTCGCCAGGATATCGATCATCTCCGGTGAGCCTTGCCTCTCCACCTCATTGCCGACACTCCACAGAATGACGCAGGCATGGTTTCGGTCGCTGCGAATCATTGCCTCCAGGTCCAGCTTCCACCACTGATCGAAGATCGGCTCGTATGAGAGCGATTTCCACTTGTCGAACGCTTCATCGATGACCAGGAATCCCATGCGGTCGCATATATCCAGCAGCTCCGGCGCCATCGGGTTATGCGCGAAGCGGATCGCATTGCAGCCCATTTCTTTCAAGACGCGGTGCCTGCGCTCCATCGCCCGCTCATGGAAGGCCGCCCCTAAGCTCCCGAGGTCATGGTGGAGGCACACGCCCTTCAGCTTCAAAGGCTTGCCGTTCAGCAGGAACCCGCGGCCGTTATCGAACACGGCCTCCCGGATGCCGATCGCAGTAACCTCATCGTCCACGGCCTCGCCGTTCATAATGATCGATGAATAGACCTCATAAAGATCCGGCGTGTCCGGAGACCACAGCTTCGGACTCTCGAGCTGCAGCGATTGATGTACCGTTCCGCGCTCACCCGGCTCAAGGACATGCGGCTTTTTTTGCTCGGCAATGATATGTCCCGCCTCATCTCTCACCTGTGTGAGTACCTCGCACTCGGAGCGGCGGTCGAAGTGATTGACAAATTCCGTTTGAACATGAAGTGTCGCCGCTTCCGCGGAAATCCCCGAGGCTGTCACATATGTCCCCCACGGGACAACATGAAGCGGCTCCGTGACGACCAGCCAAACATGCCTGTAGATGCCCGATCCTGAGTACCAGCGATCCGTCAGCGGGCTCGTATTATCCACTTTCACGGCGATCACATTTTCCCCATCTTCCACTAAATAAGGGGTAATGTCATATTGATAGCTCACATACCCGTACGGTCTGTAGCCCACGCAAACGCCGTTAACCCAAACCTGGCTGTGGTTATGTACGCCGTCGAAGCGGACCGCGATCCGCTTGGCCCGCTGCCCGGAAGGCAGCGTAAACCTTTTCCTGTACCAGGCGACGGCTCGGCGCGGCAAGTAACCTTGCGTCCCGCCGCTTTCCATATCGGGATCGAACGGTTCTTCAATACTCCAGTCATGCGGAACGTTTAACGTCCGCCAATCGCTGTCGTCGAATCCGCCGGTTTCGGCACCCTCCGGGTCGTCCTTACTAAACCTCCAATTTTTGTCAAACGAGATCACCTCGCGCACGCGTAATTTACTGTTTGATTCAGGCATCTTCTCCACGCTCCTTTTTAACTATCCCTTGGTTCCCGTAATTGCAATTCCTTCGATGAAATAACGCTGAGCGAATAAATAGATGACAATGATCGGTATCAGTGACATCGTGGTCGCAGCCATAATGAGCGGGTAGTTTGCGCCGTTCAGCTGCTGAAAATAACGGATGCCCAGCTGAATCGTAAACAGCCTCTCCTGGCTCAAATAAATAAGCGGCTGCAGAAAGTCGTTCCAGGACCACAACAAGCTGAAAACGCCCAGCGTGACGATCGCCGGCTTTGCCAGCGGCATTACAATCCGCATGAAGATCCCGAATTCAGAGCAGCCGTCGATGCGGGCCGATTCGTTCAGATCGTTCGGCAGCTGAATTAAAAATTGCCGCAGCAAAAACACGCCGTACGGGTTGAACAGATTCAGGAGGATAAGCGCCCAATGCGTATTGACGAGATTCATGCCGTTCAGAATTGTAAACTGGGGTATCATGATCGCCTGTCCCGGAATCATCATCGTCGCGAGGAACAGCAGGAACAATTTATCTCTACCCGGAAAGCTCAGCTTCGCGAACGCATATGCGGCCAGCGATGCGGCAATCAGCGAACCGGCCGTCGATAAGACGGACACCTTAATCGTATTCCAATAAAATTGCCCAAACGGTACCCGGTTCCACACTTCGCTGTAATTCGACCACAGCGGCTCGGAAGGGATAAGGTTCATTGTATTTTGAAAGATCGTCGCCTGATTTTTTAAGGAGCCCGACACCATCCAAACGAAAGGTAACACGGTCAGGACGACCACAGCCAGAAGCAGAACATAGACCAAGAATGTTCGAAGGATACGTTTGATGGAATAGCCGGTTATTCCGGCGCTCTTCTCAGCTGCCATTTCCACTGGAACCGCCCCTCTCTTTCGCTTAATAGGTGACCCAACGCTTTTGCATTTTCAATTGAATGAACGTAATGACCAGGATAATGACAAACAAAATGTAAGACATGGCCGATGCATAGCCGAAATTGTAATTTTGGAACGCCGTATTATAAATGTGGAAGACGAGTACGTTCGTCGATCTTCCCGGACCGCCCTGCGTCATCGCCATAACCGTATCGAAGACCTGGAACGATCCGATCACGCCCATTACTACACAGAAGAAAATGACCGGCGACAGCCCCGGCAGCGTCACGTAGATAAATTGCTTGAACCGGTTGGCACCGTCCAGCTCCGCCGCTTCGTACAAGTGGCGTGGGACCCCTTGCAGCCCGGCAAACAAAATGACGGCATTATAGCCGACACCTTTCCAAATGCTGACCAGCATGATGGCCGGCAGCGCCATAGTCGTTGATGCTAGCCATGCCGGTGGATCGGCATAGCCGAAAAAGCGCAGAATCGTGTTTAACGGACCGTACTGCGTGAACATAGCGGCCCAAATGATGCCGATTGCCAGTGAGGCCGTAATGTTCGGAAAGAAGTACAACACACGGAAGGTCTGGATGCCGCGAACCTTATAATTCATAAGCAGCGCCAATAATATGGACAGTACGATCGTGATCGGAACGGTTACAAGCGTGTAGTACAAGTTATTGGTCAGCGAAATTTTGAACGTTTCGTCCGTCCATAAATCCTTGTAATTGGATAAGCCTATAAACGACATCGGCGTTAATCCATCCCATTTCATAAAGCTCAAATAGAAAGAATAAAGGATCGGATACAGCACGAAGACCGCCAATCCGATCAAACTGGGCGCTAGAAACAAATAAGCGATACCGTACGATTTCCATTTTGCCATTTGGTTGTTGTCACCTCTTTACCGGAAGGAGCCCGTGCGGATAAAGCTTCTTGCCTGTCAAGCAGCAAGCAGTTTTATCCGACACGGCTTTCCTTTTATTTCATTTCTTATTTCACTTCTTTCGCAATGCGATCCTTGATCTTTTGGAACGCTTCATCGAGTGATTGCTCCTGCAGGAAGTACAGCGAAGTCTCTTCCTCTACGATCTTAATGCCCTGGTTGTACAGCGGATCCATTGGCACTTGACTCATGACAACGTACGGATCGGAGAAGACGCCGACACTTTCGGGTGTTGTGACGCTGTCAAGAAACGCTTCCTTCACTTCCTCTGTGCCCCAAGGCGACAGCAGGCCGTTTCTTACGAAGATTTTCGCCGCCTCCTCGGATGCCACAAATTCCGCGAACTTCTTGGCCGCATCCATCTGCTTCGATTGCTTATTGACCATGATGACGGCGAACGAGCCAGTCGTCGTCGTTTCTGAGCCCTCCCATTTCGGCAGCGGAGCGATATCATAGTTCAACTCCACGCCGTTATTCTGGATTTCGTCATTGAGCATTTGAACCGCCCAGTCGCCATTCCACATCATGGCCGTTTTGCCTTGCAGGAATCGGCTGGAAAAGTCGCTGCCCGCATCCCCGACCAGTTCGCCGAAAGGCTGCTGCGCCCCATGCGTATAGGTGAGGTTGTAGTAGTATTCTGCGGCTTTCTTGAACGTTTCCAGTTCTTCCGGAACGAGCGGATTATTCACGCCTTGGATATTTGCGAGCACCCGCCACCACGTATTGTTAGACTGGTAGCTCATCGAACCGTACATCCGGTCTTGGCCGCTTCCGCTCGAAAGCTGCTGCGCTACTTCCGCGTACCGGTCCCATGTCCAAGAGTTGTCCGGATAAGGGATGCCCGCTTGATCGAATAAATCTTTATTGTAATACAGCACCCACTTGCTCGTGCGGTACGGAAAACCGTAGATATGGTCATTGAACCGGAGCTGCTCGATCGTATCTTTATTACCTGCGAGCGCTTCGGAACCCGCAATGTCGTCGAGCGGCTCAAGGACATCCTTCGAAATGTATTCAGCTAGATTCGACGTGGACTGCGTAGCGAATACGTCCATATCCCCGCCGCCGGTGGAAAGATTCACGAGAATTTTTTGAATATAATCACTGGTAGGCACGTAGTTTTGATTAACTTTAATATTGGGGTGCTTCTCTTCGAATGCGCTTACAACTTGATTCATATATGGCTGCTCGTCTGTCCAGTCGAAAAAGTTGATCGTCACTGTCTCCTCGGAATTGGAAGATCCGGCGTCATTACCGGATGACTTCTGGCCGGAATTATTTGATGAACATGCGGTGAATAGAGCAATGCTTACCGTGAGAACGACCATTAACCAAACTTTCATTCGATTCATGCATTAATCCCCCAATTGTTCGTTTTCTTATCCGTCGATGTCGCGACCATCTGCCTTTACTTTACATGTATTCGCGCACAATGAAAACGCATCCATCTTCGGAAAAAGGGACAATTTTTCGGATCATTTGCTGCGATTGATTCACGTTAAATGATTCCGGTATTCCTTCGGGGTCATGCCCAGAATCAGCTTAAACATCTTTGTAAAGGATCTGGGATCCTTATACCCCAAGGTATCGGAAATATCGATAATCCGGTTCGCGGGATCCTCCAGCATTGCTTTCGCCTTTTCGATTTTTCTGCGCATGACGTATTGGCTGAATGTCTCCCCGCATCGCACTTTAAAATATTCACTGAAGTAGGTAGGGTTGAAATGAACGTGATTGGCTACTTCCGTAAGCGACAGCGCATGCCTCTCCAGGTGCCGGTCGATATATTCTTTGGCCATGGCAATGATTTTGTCGTTCCCCGCATGGATCTCGTCCCGCAGATAAGCAAGCCGGATTTGAATGGCATGCTGCAGATTAGCCAAGTTGCTTATCTCGTTCGAAGACATTGCAACTTCCTTATCAAACCCGTGGATTCTGTTTTTGGTGAAAAAGCGGTTCGTAATCCGAATAATCTCGTCTACATACTCTTTCATCGTTATACAATCGCTCAGCGTCGTCAGCCCTTCTTCCAGCATTGACGAAACCTCTTCAACGTCGAAAGCGTTCAATGCATTCAAAAGCTTGAATTCAAAATTTTCAAGCATCGTATGCTGTTTGTTGGTCAGAACTTTCATGTGCATAAAATCTTGCTGGAACTTCGCAAGCACCGCGATCATTTCATCGTCGTGAACCGGCTTTAGCAAATAATCGTAAGCCCTTAACTGGATGGCGTTGCGCATCAGCTGAAACTCATCGTATCCGGTAAGAAATACAACGGGTGTGCGAACGGCTTCTTTGTTCAACCTCTCTAGCATATCGATTCCATCGATTTCGGGCATTTTGATGTCGCTGATCACCAAATCGAAAGTAGACGAACGGATGCGCTCAATGGCCTCTTTTCCGTTGCCCGCTTCTTCGATCGACCAGTCGGGTTGTAAGCGTGCAACCATCTGGACGATTCCTTTACGAATCAGCCATTCATCATCGACCACTAGTAAATGGGCCATGCTACGATGACTCCTTTCCTCTTCCTTTAGGGATCAGGATCTGAACCGACATCCCTTTACCGTGCTCGCTAGCTATCGTCAGTCCGTATTTCGTCCCGTATTCCAATTGGATCCGCGAGTGCAGGTTCTTGAGCCCGATCCCAAAGTTTCGGCATTCGAGCTCGCTCACTTCATCCTCTAAATAAGCTTTTAAGTTTGTTAGAGCTTCCTCAAACATACCGGCACCGTTATCTGCAACCTCAAGGAGGATGTCCTCCCCGCTCGATCTAACCGCAATCCGGATCGATTTCGCACCCGAGATTTGATCGAAGCCGTGAAGAATACAATTTTCAACGACGGGTTGAAGCAGGATTGGTATTGTATAGCAATCTAACAAACTGTCTTCTAAATCATAGTCAACCTGGAGCTGGTTACCGGAACGGATTTGCTCAATCTTGAGGTAGTTTTTAATCTGGTTGATTTCATCCCCGATTTTGACCGTCGAATTCTGCTTGTTCAAGCTGTAGCGCAGCAGTCCTCCAAGCGCCGAAGTAATCTCGACGATACCCTTCCTGTCACCAATCTCGGCAAGGGCACGAATGGCTTCCAGGTTGTTGAATAAGAAATGGGGCCGGATTTGAAGCTTCAGGTTGTTGATTTCCGCCTCTTTTTGTTTTAGGCGAATTTCAAGCACCTGATGAATCAATTCATCGATTTTTTTGTTCATTTTATTGAAAGCCCTGCCGACAAGGCTGATTTCCACATTTCCTCTAAGAGACTGATAGGATACATTGAAATCGCCGTTCTCGACTTTCCGCATGAGCTGTCGAAGCCTTGTCAACGGCTTTGTGATCGTCGACGACAGCAGGATAGAGACCGCCACGATCGCTGCGATGAGAACGGCCGATACCATCAGAATCGTTTGGTAGACGATATTTTTCTCATGGTTGATCTCCGATTCAGAGACGATGCCTAGAATTGTCCACCCGGTCTGCTTCGAATCGATCAGATGCACGATAAGATTGTCGCTTTCTGTCTCAATTAGTTGTCTGGCATTAAGTGATGTATCGATTTTGGGCAAATCCTCCAGGTACATCCGGTTTTTGCTGTACACAATTTCATTGTCTTCATCCAGTACGACGATATTCGATCCTTCACCCAAGCTGACACTCGAGAAGATGCTCTCGAGCCCCGTAAAATTCACGTCAATGACGATGACGCCCAGCAACGGCCCGTTATAGATTTTGATCGCTCTGGCGACGGAAAAGATAGGCTCCGGACGATTGATGATTCTCGAATCGTTCCCTTTGCCCGTAAACACGACTCTTCCATTGGCCTCCATCGCCTTCCGATACAACGCAGATTCTTGAAACGGATAATTATAATTAATATCGGTGTTATATAACGAACTGGCGAAAATCTGCCCGTCTCTACGATAGATCAATACGCTTTGCAAATCTTCCCTTGGATTTCGCATGGCCTGTGACAGCAGCCTCTTAATCTGCGTTACATCGGAGAAGCTGATGCTTCCCTCTTCCTGCATAATGCTTAGGATCTGTTCATTGTAATACGGCAGTACCGATAATCGGGTAAGCTCGCTCAAATAGGTCTCCAAGTGATTATTGATCAAATTCACCGTATTAATGACGTTGTTATCAATTGTTTGCTTCATCTGGTTGCTGTATATCCAACTGGACAGCAGTGTAAGCGACACGATGGGAATGAGCGTCAGCGGCAAGAAGGTGATGATCAATTTTCGTTTCAAGGTGCTCCTATTCCAATAGTCCTTTAAGAAGAGCAAAATTAATACCTCGCTTCTTTTCTGATTGAAAGCGTTTACCTAATGGAGCGAACAGTGGCGTCCTCCGCTATCCTTTAGGCTCTATTTTACGCTAATTTTATATGGAAGAGGTTTATTATTGGACTAAAAATTCTGAATTCAGCATATTCGCTTTCTCGTGCACCGCCACATCCGACGAGGTATCTATTTTTGAACCAAATTATTCTATTCGAGTTGTTTGAGGAAATACCTGTCAGCGCGGAGATGATAATTTCTTATTTCTTTAAGTGATAGGGCACCGTTGTGACAAAAGAATGATGATGCCATTTGAGTATCCCAGCCGATCTCCCCTTATGGTGAACATTCTCGGGATGAATTTATCCTTTGCAAGATTAACGGCAAGCGAAGGAAACGCCGAATATCCTGTATTGGCGGCAAGGCTCCCATCGCCATTAATGTTTTGCCGAATTATTAGGCGCGGGCTCCTGAAAGTTCGAAATGGCGTTGGAAATCGCTTCAACCCCTGTTAAACTCATATGACGTCATAAATAGAAAAAATTGGAATTCGACAATCTGGAGGACTACTTGCTGGAATTGTAGAACAAGGAAAGCCATAACCAATTCTTGAGGAGGAGTTACAATGTCATAACGTCTTGGATATGGGCATACTGGAGGGCACAACGCAAACGCGGGTCCGCTTGGGAGAGCTTCTTGAACGAGGTTAAGTTAGAAAATAACGCATGCAAATAACAAAAGGCCGCCGGATATGTGAACTGTGACCCGTAAAATGGACTCTTTGAAAAAAAGTGACCATCTTAAGGGTCACAGTTCAAATTTATAAATTCTATAATGTCTAGAAAAAAGATACACCCTTCTCATTCTTACGAGGCCACTGAATAACTTCCGATTTTTGAAGTATGAAAAAGCGATTGAACAAAAAAGACGA
>NZ_BMGR01000030.1 GCF_014640295.1 Paenibacillus abyssi
TCGTCTTTTTTGTTCAATCGCTTTTTCATACTTCAAAAATCGGAAGTTATTCAGTGGCCTCTAGATTCATCCAGGGGGCTTTGCCGTATTAGGTTCTATTCATTTAGCTGAGCAGCTCCTGAGGGACCCGATTCGCCATTCTTATTGACGGCAGTCACGCGGAACCAACCGCTTGTCAGAGTTGAGGGATAATCAAAGCTGTTTCTGCTTGTAGAACCGATCTTCGTAAATCTGCTTTGCCCATCCTCGCTGTAAAATACGTTGTACTGCGTAACTTGATCGGAAGATGGATTTTGTGCCCATGTTACACGGATGCCATTGTCTGTCTTTACGGCACCGGTCCCTGTTGGTGCATTCGGCGGATTGCTTGCTTCTGAGCTGCCGCCGTTGCTTGAATCATCCGGCGGTTGATTACCGCCGTTCCCCGGGGTAGCCGGCGATTGATTGCCGTCGTTGCTTGAATCATCCGGCGGTTGATTGCCGCTGTTCCCGGAACCTGTCTGCGGTTGATTGCCGTTGTTCCCGGAACCTGTCTGCGGCTGGTTGCCGCTGTTGCCAGAGTCAGCCGGCTGTGAATTGTCTCTGCTGCTGCCAGGACTCTGAACTGAATCGGAATTAGAACCAGGCGATTCGGAAGCCGTTCGACTCATTGAGGCCATTAAGCTCGGTGCCGACTCCTTGCCCGCTACGTCAACAGCGGTGACGTAGAAGGAGTACTGATTTGAAGATGAGATTTGGGTTGAGAAACTGTAGGCCTGCCCTGTGACGATGGAATTTCCGTTTTTTTGAAAAGGCCCTTGGTTGATGGAGCGATATAGCCGATATCCGACGACATCTTGCTCATTATTACGATTAAAGGTGATGCTCACTGTACTGCCGCTGCCATAAGATAAGCGAACGTTGGATGGCGGCGACGGTGCGGCCCCATCATCGACGCGTGGGTCGACCTTAGCCGGAGCATCGTTGCTAGCGTCCCTTGGCAAAAAATAGCTAAGCGGTCTACGGTCGCTGGCAGGGAGCTGCTCTTGCGCGGCTCTGATTTCATCCATCAACTCATCTATTGGTTTTTTCCGGACAAAAAGTGTCCGCTCCTGCACAAAGTCTGAAGGTGTTAATTCTTGAGCCAGATAATTGACGCCGTTATAGGAGATAAACGCTCTCTTGACAAGTCCGTCATCATTTTCCTTGGGCAGATATTTCTCATTGAAATAGTCAGTGACAAGTTTGCCCATTTGTTTTGTCAGATCTGTCGGCCACTTGCCGGTTACGCTGGAGACAGTTGCCCTAATGATACCTTCTGGTTGTACGAACTCTTTTGTCTCAAACAATTCAGGCTTTGCATCGGTGGCTTGATTTAAGATCTCTGCCCAAATTTTGCGGGCTCTTGAACGACCTTCATCAGACAACGAATTGACCTGCTCCTTGTATCCTGCCCACACGCCAAGCGTCACATCAGGGGTGAAGCCCATAAACCATACATCGCCGTAGCTTTGGGTCGTACCTGTTTTCCCCGCAATCGGAATTTCACCGTATTTGTTAAACCACGATGTCAATGTATGGGCTGTACCTCCAGGCGCAGAAATAACAGTACTTAGCATATCTGTAGCCAGAAATGCGGTTTGCTCGGAGAACACGCGCTGCGGGTCCGGTTTGTGTTCATAGATCACTTTGCCGGAAGCATCCGTAATTTTCTGAATCATGTAAGCGTCGTTGAAAATGCCGTGATTCGGAATGGCGCCATATGCATTCGTCATCTCTTCGACCGATATGCCTACGCTTAAGCCGCCAATAACGCCGGTTTGAGCATAATCATCCTCCGGCTGCAGCGTAGTGATACCCAGCTTGCGTGTAAATTCCCAAGCCTTTGGAATAGTTACATCCTCCAGAAACAGCTTCAATGCCGGGAGGTTTAACGAACGGTTGAGCGCATCGCGCGCGGTTACGAGACCGTCATACCGGTTATTTGAGTTTTTCGGAATATGGAATCCTTTTTGTCCATCCTTCAACACGATCGGTGCATCATCAAGTACACCGGCCGGTTGAATCAGCCCGGACTCGATCGCAGGCAAGTATGCTGCGATCGTCTTCATGGCTGAACCGGGCTGCCTTTTCATCTGGGTGGCGTAATTCATTTGCTCCAGATAAAAGTCGCGCCCCTCGAGCATGCCGATAATTGCGCCTGTTTTATGATCAATCATCATTGCTGCAATTTGCTCGACGCCTTTTTTATTATCATCGGGGGAGAAGTTTTCCTTGTTGGAACCAATTCCCCGCATCAAATTGTAAATTTTCTTGTCAATTGTTGTATGCACCCGATATCCGCCGCGAAGCAGATTCTGCCGCGATTGTTCAACGGCTGCAGCATTCTCGGGCTTGCGAAGGTCTTCAAGCGTATAATTCTGGTCCTGTTGCAGCAGTAAAAGCTCTGCTGCCTGCCGTTCTGCTTCCATCATTAAGTACGGAAAGGTGGAGTATGCTTTCTTGGCTGGTTTAGCCAATGAAGCCCGAGTATCGAATTGCAGCGCTTCTTGGTACTGCGCATTGGTAATTCGCCCCGTCTCGAGCATCCGTTCCAGTACGCGGCGCTGCCGCTCCAAGGCACGCTCAATCCCTTTTTCATTGTATTCGCCTTTGCCGTTGAAAGCGGAATATACGGAAGGCAGCTGTGGAAGTCCTGCCAGATAAGCGGACTGGGCAATATTAAGTTGACTCAGGTCGGTAATATTAAATATACCTTTGGCTGCTGCTCTTATACCGAATACATTATAGCCGTTTGAGCCATTTCCAAATGGCATTTTATTTAAAT
The DNA here is from genome assembly GCF_014640295.1 of Paenibacillus abyssi. Lineage (GTDB taxonomy): Bacteria > Bacillota > Bacilli > Paenibacillales > Paenibacillaceae > Paenibacillus_D > Paenibacillus_D abyssi. The sequence goes on from NZ_BMGR01000030.1 coordinate 2,807, forward strand.
AGGCCGTTAATATTTCGTCTTTCGTTAAATAACGCTCCATCCGTAAAGACAGGAAAATTTCCTTGAGCTTCCGCGCATCTGTAACATCCAAGCTTAAAAATACGCGCCGTGCAAGCTGCTGGGTCAACGTACTTCCGCCGGTCTGGGTATCCTCGTTCAGCAGCTTTTGTTTAACTGCCCGTCCCAAACCATTAATATCAACACCAAGATGCTGATAAAAATTGTTATCCTCTACCGCAAGCAGTGCATCTATCATCTGTTGAGGAATGTCGTTTGACTCAACAATGCGCCGGTCTTCCTCGGTTCTAAGTTGTCCGATTGGCTGGCCATCGTTAAAGTATACGAATCCTGTGATGGCGTTCTCATTAATTTGTTCTTCAATTGTCGCTCTGGAACGGACGGGATCATCCTGGACGAGTGAAGCGACATACCCTGTAACAGCTCCTCCAGCAAATAAACCGATAATAAGGCCGAATATAAATAGCCATTTTACCGTTATCCAGGCAACAAGTCCCAAGGTTCGCCACTTGCTGCGTTTGGGTGTTGGTTTCTGACGGTCTTCTTCCATTCTATGTACTCCTCCTCCAAATTACTTCTCTATTATAACATAAACCGCCAATTCAAGGCACGAACCGCGAACGAATTAATCCTTATGATTCATGTGAACTTTTATAAATGATAAAGAAAATACGGTTAGTCTCGTTGACTTCTGCAAGCTGCTATGGTATAAAATCTATAATCTATTTGCGGTGAGTTTTCTCGATAAGGTGAATCTGATCGCTATATATTCAACAAGCAATGACAGGCAAGCAGTAGATCGCGGAGAAACGGAACCAGAGAGCCGGTGGAAGGTGCGAACCGGAGCGTGCCGCTGATTGAATTACCGCCTCGAGCTGATCAGGGGAACACCCGGCATAACAATGCGCCGGCAAGTAGCCTGCTTCCGGATCTACAATCCGTTATCCTTGACAAAGTGAAAGCTGATTTGCATCCAGCCATGAATGGCTGTGCGAATCGCTTTAACGAGGGTGGTACCGCGAGCAAATCCTTCTCGTCCCTTGAGGCGAGAAGGATTTTTTGTGTTTTTTACAATGATAAGGAGGATGGTTAGACGTATGAAATGGGAAGAGTTAACAAAGGAACAGCAGGTGGAAGTAGAAAGACAAATGGAGGTCATCCGCCGCGGGGTCGTTGAGATCGTGCCGGAAGAGGAACTCAAAGCAAAGGTGATTCGCTCAGTCGTCCAAGGCAAACCGTTAAAAGTGAAGCTGGGGCTGGACCCGTCCGCGCCGGATATCCATATCGGCCATACAGTTGTGCTCCACAAGCTGCGCCAGTTTCAATTGCTTGGTCATGAGGTGCAGTTAATTATCGGCGATTTTACAGGACGAATCGGCGATCCGACAGGAAAATCTGAAACCCGCAAACAATTGACCGAGGAAGATGTGAAGCGCAATGCGGAAACGTACCGCAAACAGATCTTCAAAATTCTCGATCCTCAGCATACGACAATCTACTTTAACTCGGAGTGGTTAGGGCCGATGACGTTTGCCGATGTCGTGGGATTATCCGCGAAGGTGACGGTAGCCCGCATGCTGGAGAGGGATGATTTTACAAAGCGTTATCAATCCGGACAGCCAATCAGCATCCATGAATTTTTCTACCCGTTGATGCAAGGATACGACTCTGTAGCACTTGAAAGTGATGTCGAGCTGGGAGGCACCGACCAGAAGTTCAACTTGTTAATGGGACGGACGCTTCAGAAGGAATACGGCAAATCGACCCAAGCGGCCATCATGACCCCGCTGCTGGAAGGGCTGGACGGCGTTCAAAAGATGAGCAAAAGCTTGGGCAACTATATCGGTATTGATGAAGAGCCGAATCAAATTTACGGCAAAGCCATGTCGATTCCGGATGAATTGATGGCGAAATACTATGAGCTGGCTACAGATATGAGCAATGAAGAGCTTGCAGCACTAAAACAGGGGTTGCAGGACGGTTCTGTTCATCCGCGTGACGCGAAGATGCAGCTTGCCCGCACCTTTGTGCGCATGTACCATGACGAAGAATCTGCACAAGCGGCACAGCAGCATTTCGTGACGGTGTTTCAACAGCGTGCTTTGCCGGATGAAATTGAAGAAGCCGTCTTATCGACAGCAGAGCTGGAGGAAGGCAAGATCCGCATCGTGAAGCTGCTTGTCACGCTCGGGCTCCAAGCTTCAGGCAGTGAGGCCAAACGCAGCGTACAGCAAGGGGCCGTGCGGATCAATGAAGATAAAATATCGGATCCGGCTGCGGAAGTCGAGCCTAAGGATGGCGATGTCATTCAAGTAGGCAAGCGTAAATTCGTTAAAATCAAGCTTCAATAAATTTGAGGAGATTACCAAATAATCGGCGGCATCTCCATGGTTTTTGTAAAAAGTGAAACTTTGTTCACAGAATCGGCGTAATAAATATCGGAACAGATAACAGGATTTGGAATTTGGGGGTGAGGAACAATGGAAACCTTATTCTGGGCATGCTTGACCGGCGGCATCCTGTACGCGATCGTCAGTGTCATATTCGGCGATATCCTCAGCGAGGCGTTAGATGGCATGCTGGATTTTCTGTCGATGGACGGCATCCCCTGGTTGCAGCCGATGACCTTGGTTGGCGGCATCACTGTATTTGGCGGTGCCGGAATTATGCTTGACCGTTACACGTCTCTGGCAGCGGCAGGTGTTATCGGATTCGCGGTGCTTTCAGCGATCATCATCGGAACGGGCGTTTACTTTCTGTATGTCAAGCCAATGCAGCAGAGCGAGAACTCAACCAGTTATTCGCTCGGTGAAATGTCGGGAAGAATCGCAGAGGTGCTTGTTCCGATCCCCTCTTCAGGTTATGGGGAAGTGATTGTCAAGGTGGGGGCAGCAGGAATTACAAATCAAATCGCTGCGAGCCATGATGGTGAGCCCATTCCTTCCGGTTCCAAAGTCGTCGTCGTTGAAGTTCGCGATGCTACGCTGTATGTGTCCAAGTTGGATCTGTAACTTACAGAAGCTCATCTTGAAAGGAGAAATGGCATGCCTGAGTATTTGGTGGTTCCGGCAATCGTAGTTGGTGTCATTGTTGTACTTGGATTGGCTTTTTGGGCACGGTTCAAAACGGTCAGCCCGGATCGGGCGATGGTTGTTACCGGTTCTTTTCTCGGAACAAGAAACACATTGGCGGACGATACCGGACGCCGAATCAAAATTGTCCGCGGGGGCGGCGCATTTATTCTTCCCGTATTTCAGAAAGCGGAGTTTTTATCCCTGTTGTCCCACAAGCTTGATGTTTCAACACCTGAGGTTTATACGGAACAGGGCGTTCCGGTTATGGCGGATGGCGTAGCGATCATCAAAATTGGCGGTTCTATTGAAGATGTCTCTACGGCAGCAGAGCAATACATGGGAAAACCGACCGACGCTTTAAAGAGTGAGGCGCAGGAGGTGCTGGAAGGACATCTGCGGGCAATCCTCGGTTCGATGACAGTCGAAGAGGTATACCGCAACCGTGATAAGTTTGCCCAAGAGGTACAAGGCGTTGCAGCGAAAGATCTGAAGAAGATGGGGCTGCAAATTGTCTCCTTTACAATCAAAGATCTTCGCGATAACAACGGCTACCTGGACGCACTCGGTAAACCGAGAATCGCGATCGTGAAGAGAGACGCGGACATCGCGGAAGCGGATGCGATCAGAGATTCAAGGATTCAGAAGGCAAGAGCGGAAGAGGAAGGGCAGAAGGCAGAGCTGCTGCGTGATACGAACATCGCCGAGGCCGCCAAGGAGAAGGAATTAAAGGTTGCGGAATTCAAGAAAGATCAGGATATGGCCAAAGCGGAAGCGGATCAAGCGTACTCGATTCAAGAAGCCCGGGCCAAGCAGAGCGTCGTAGAAGAACAGATGAAGGTTGAATTGGTGCGCAAGGAAAGAGAAATTGATCTGGAGGCCAAAGAAATCCTTCGCCGTGAGAAACAGTACGATGCCGAAGTGAAGAAAAAAGCGGACGCGGACCGGTATGCGGTAGAGCAGGCTGCAGAGGCTGACAAGGCCAAGCGTTACCGCGAGGCAGACGCGCTGCAGTACAGAATTGAAGCCGAGGCCAAAGCGATGGCCGAGCAGAAGCGTCTGGACGGTCTTGCCGTAGCGGATGCCGAGCGGGCCAAGGGTACAGCTGAAGCGGAAGTGATCCGTCTTCGCGGCCTTGCTGAAGCGGAAGCCAAAGAGAAGCTTGCTGAAGCGTTCGAGAAATTCGGCGAAGCCGCCGTATTGGATATTATCGTCAAGATGCTTCCTGAATTGGCTGGTAAGGTTGCAGAGCCGATTAAGGGCATTGACAAGCTCACTGTGGTGGACACAGGAAATGGAGAAGGAGCGGCAAGGGTAAGCAACTATGTTACCTCGCTGATGGCGACTGCACCTGAAATGTTAAAGAGTGTATCCGGAATTGATCTTGAAAGCTTAGTAAAAGGGTTCACGTCAAGGGCAGTGCCGACAGCGGTCAAACCGAATCCGCCTGCTGCCTTCAAAGCTATTCCCTCGGCAGAAGAGATGATAAACAACCCAGGCAATATCTGATAGAATCCATAAAAAAAATCCCCGGATGTCCGGGGATTTTCTTATTAACGGCTGTAGAACTCGACGATTTGTTTCTCGTCAATTTCTTGGGAAAGCTCAGCACGCTCTGGCAAACGGATATATTTGCCTTCCAATGCGTTGTCGTTGAATTCCAAGTAGTTTGGAATGTGGTGACGGCCTTCAAGCGCTTCTTTGATCGCTTTGAGGCTGCGGCTGCGCTCGCGCAGTCCGATTACATCGCCGATGGAAACGGTGTAGGAAGGGATGTCCACTTTCTTGCCGTTTACAGTGATATGTCCGTGTGCTACCAATTGGCGGGCACCTGCACGGGAATTGGAAAGTCCAAGACGGTACACGAGGTTGTCAAGGCGGCTTTCCAGCAAGAACATGAAGTTCTCACCGGCAATACCTTTCAATTTGTTTGCTTTGTCAAACAAATTGCGGAATTGCTTTTCGTTCAAACCGTACATATGGCGAAGCTTTTGTTTTTCTTGCAATTGAACGCCATATCCACTCAGTTTTTTGCGTTGGCCTGGGCCATGTTGTCCTGGTGGGAATGGGCGTTTCAATTCTTTGCCGCTGCCGCTCAGAGAAATGCCGAGACGACGGCTTAATTTAAATTTAGGTCCTGTATAACGTGCCATGCGTGTCAAAACTCCTTCTTCAAATGGAATGTTTGAAAAGGGGATTGTTGTTTCGCCGGATCCTCTCAGTGACTAACGGGATAGCCGCATTAGTCCTGATAAGCTTTTCAGCCGCTGGCTTATCAGCGAGAGCACCCATGAGGGTGACACAAAACCGTACGCCCTTTATTCAACAATAAATATTATAGGATATAAGGGGTAATTGTCAAGAGGATACGGAGGAAGCGTGTCGTTGTTCTGTGATAATGTCACCCCATAACTGTTCTGAGATAATGTCACCATGGGACAGGAGACAATTACATTGACCAGAGCAGAGATGAAGAAGGTAGTCGTGGTGGAGAAAATTATCGGTGGACACATGACAAACGATGAAGGGGCGGCAGCGTTAGGATTGACGAAGAGGCAGATCATCCGTCTGAAACAGAAATACAATCAAGGTGGGGCCAGAGCGCTTATCCACAAGAACAGAGGCCGAAAGCCGGCACACTCGTTAAAGGATGAAATAAAGGAACGCGTTGCCGAACGTTATACACAGATCTACCATGGCAGCAACAACTGCCACTTCGCGGAACTGCTGGAGGAGCATGAAGCGATCCGGTTGAGTGCGTCCAGTGTACGGCGGATCTTACTGGGAAAAGGCATCAAACAGGCGAAACAGCGTCGACGCATCAAAGCACACCAGCCCCGAAGCCGCAAAGCACAGGCGGGGATGCTGTGGCAAATCGATGCCACGCCTTA
>NZ_BMGR01000031.1 GCF_014640295.1 Paenibacillus abyssi
CGGTCGAGGGCTTATCCTAAACAACAGCAAGACAGCTAAGGTAATTCATCACTTTCGCATCCAGTTTTCAGCGTGCAAGCATTGTATGCTCGTATTTTACCGGACGCATCTTTTGCTGAGGCCACTCGAAGAAGATCCGCGTTCGCAAAAATGCAGTTTGGTGACGATGGCGGAGGGGAACCACGCGTACCCATCCCGAACACGACCGTTAAGTCCTCCAGCGCCGATGGTACTTGGACCGCAGGGTCCTGGAAGAGTAGGACGTTGCCAAGCACGATGAACCCACTGAGTTTTCTCAGTGGGTTTTTTGTTGTTTTATCCGATTCATTGTTAATCCCTTTAAATAGGAAAAGATTGTTTCATCCATGGTGGTATGCCATAATTAAGGGACAAAATGAAGAAAGGTGGCATTGTCGATGGAAATTCGAACATTAAATCGGAATGAATTTATGGAGAGCATGAAATTGTCCATGTATGCCTTTCAATTTGAATTATCGGATGAACAGCTTAAGGAACAGCAGCTTCAATTTAAACCTGAGGAAACCTGGGGCGCATTTGATGAGCATCAACAATTATGCGCAAAGTTGACCGTTCTGCCGCTGCGCACATACATACAAGGCAAACCATTTGAAATGGGTGGAATCGCCGGAGTTGCAACCTGGCCGGAGCAAAGAAGGAAAGGCACTGTTAAACAGCTGATCATTAACGCCCTAAAGGACATGAAGGACAAGGGGCAGACGCTTTCCTTCCTGCATCCGTTTTCATTCGCGTTTTATCACAAGTATGGTTGGGAAACCTACACCGAATATAAAAATTATAAGTTGAATACGAATCAAATGCCTCCCCGCGCCCGAGCTGAAGGATCTGTCATGAGAAGAACGGAGCGAGATGAAGCGCTGATCAAACTGCTAAATGAAATTTATGAGCCATATGCACGGCGCTATAATGGAACATTGCTGCGTACAAAGGAGTGGTGGCAGACATCCGTAGCGCGCAACAAGAAAGGTAATGTGGCATTGTATTATAATGCAAGCAATACACCGACGGGATATGCCATTTATGAAGTGAAACAGCGAATGCTGACCATACATGAAATGGTTGCTCCCGATGAGGAAGCGAGACAAGGGTTATGGCGCTTCTTCGCCGATCATGACTCCATGGTTGATCAAGTGACATTGACCGCCGTTCCTTCAGATGATTTACTCCCGTTCATGCTTCCGGATCCGCGAATAATACAAGAGATTACGCCTTATTTTATGGCGCGTATCGTAGATGTCGAAGGTTTTATACAACAGTATCCGTTTGTAGCGCTGGAAGGCGAGAAGCTTGTTCTCGAGGTTAATGATGCTGCAGCAGGCTGGAATGAAGCGCAATTTGCGTTAATGGTTGATGAAACGGGCCGGCAAAAGGTTGAAAAAATTGCTGATGCTCAACGTCTTCGTGCCGATGCAACCTGTGATATCCAGACGCTGACCGCCATGCTGCTCGGCTATAAGCGGCCTTCCACACTTCAGGCTTTACAGCGCTTGCATGCCAATGAGCAGGTGGTTGCTCTGCTGGAAAGAGCAATTCCTCATAAAGCAACTTATTTAATGGATTTTTTCTGATTTTGTATGAAATTAACTTCGGGAAGTAATGACTTCGTCCCGGATTCCTGTATATTTGTCCACATACTGACCCAAGCTAAGAGCAGACATCATATAATTGCATGGTGAATGCTCTTGATTTTTTTGTAATTTTGCGTATAATAAATTTAAAGTCAAAGAAAGTCAAAGTCAGTTATCGCATCAGAATTGGGGATTTGATTTTTAAAGGCTTTTGCGCCAAACCGACTATAGGTTGTGATGTATTTTCTGGGAGGTTGGTGATATGCGTAACATTTCGGATGCTCTCGAACAATTTCTTAAGCAGCTGCTGCAGGAAAGTCCCGATGGCGCAATCGAGATTCAACGCAATGATTTGGCTGACCGGTTCTCTTGTGTACCTTCACAGATTAATTATGTCATTAGTACAAGGTTTACGCTGGAAAAAGGTTACTTGGTGGAGAGCAAGCGCGGCGGCGGAGGTTACATTCGGATTCAACGTGTTGAGCTGCCAATGCTTAAAGCGATTGAAGGGCACATCCATCAGACAATCGGGAATCAGGTCGATCAAAGCTCTGCGGAAGGGCTGATCTATCAGCTTGAAGAAGCGACAATGATCTCCGCAAGGGAAGCCAATCTGCTGCGTGCCGCGATCAACAGGGATGTGATTGCCGTGAAGCTGCCGCTCAGAGATGAGCTTCGCGCCAGAATATTAAAATCGATGCTCATTTCACTGCTTGTTAAATAGCGCTGTCTGCGCTGTTTTGGAAGGAGGGACTAAACGATGCATTGCCAGGAATGCGGTCAAAAGCCGGCCACGCTGCATTTCACGAAAATTGTGAATGGCGAGAAGACCGAATTTCACATTTGTGAATCATGTGCCAGGGAGAAGGGCGAAAGCTTGCCTGGTACGCCGGGAGGATTTTCAATCCACAGCTTGCTGTCAGGATTGTTGGATTTCGAGAAGACGAATCAGACGGGCCTCGGACCGAAACCGCAAACGATTCGGTGTGATGAGTGCGGCTTGACGTACAGCCAGTTCAGCAAGATCGGCAGGTTTGGGTGCAGTTCTTGTTATAAGCACTTTACAGACCGGCTCGACCCGCTGTTCAAAAGAGTGCACGGCAGTACATCGCATGTGGGGAAAATTCCAAAGCGTTCCGGAGGACAAATTCAGTTCAAACGTGAGATCGAGCAGCTTAAGCTGGAACTCCATCAGAAGATTGAACAAGAGGAGTTCGAGAGTGCGGCGGAGCTTAGGGACCGGATTCGCGAACTGGAACGTAAAATCACGGAGATGTAACGGTTCAAGGAGGGTTTGCAGTGGGAAAACGACGTTTTGCGCAGGATGCGTTAAGCGATTGGATGAAAAATGACGGTCCGGATTCCGAAATCGTCATCAGCAGCCGAATTCGCATCGCCCGCAATATTCGGAATCAACCGTTTCCGATGCTCGCCACCAACCAGCAGTCCCGCGAGGTGATGGAGCAGCTCACTTCCGTAGCCAATTCCGATGAGCTCAATGAGCTTGGAAACTTCGATACCTTTGTATTATCGGATCTGAATGAGCTTGAGAAACGCGTGCTTGTCGAGAAGCATTTGATTAGTCCTAATCTGGCAAATGAATCGCGCGGCGGCGCATTGATACTGAGCGATTCGGAATCAGTAAGCATTATGATTAACGAAGAAGACCATCTGCGCATCCAATGCTTATATCCGGGGTTTCAGATCAAGGAAGCTTGGGAGTTGGCCAGCCGCATTGATGATATATTTGAACATGAAGTCGATTATGCTTTTGATGAACGAAGAGGTTATCTAACCAGCTGTCCGACGAACGTTGGCACCGGGATACGTGCATCGGTTATGATGCATTTACCAGCATTGGTGCTGACACAGCAGATCAATCGAATCCTATCAGCGATCACTCAGGTTGGTCTTGCGGTTCGCGGGTTGTATGGAGAAGGCAGTGAGGCGGTAGGCAATTTATTTCAAATTTCCAACCAAATTACGTTGGGCCAATCCGAAGATGAAATTATTGATAATCTCTACAGCGTTGCAAGGCAGATCATTGAGCACGAGAAAGCTGCTCGCGAGAGGATAATCGCAGAATCGAAGATTCGAATCGAGGATCGGATACGACGTTCTTACGGCATTTTGTCCTACGCTTCGATTATGGATTCAAAGGAAGCGGCGCAGCGATTATCCGATGTAAGGCTGGGAATTGACCTGGGGTTGATTCAAAGTGTCTCTCCGCAGGTAATGAATGAATTAATGGTACTAACGCAGCCGGGATTTCTCCAGCAAGTATTTGATGAAAAATTAAATGCAGAGGAACGGGATATCCGGCGCGCTGAATTAATCCGCCGTTATTTAGCACCACAAACTTAAGCACGGAGGTGTATGACCATGATGTTTGGAAGATTTACGGAACGCGCGCAGAAAGTTTTGGCCTTGGCCCAGGAAGAGGCGGTACGTCTCGGACACAATAATATCGGCACAGAGCATATTTTGCTGGGCCTTATTCGTGAAGGAGAAGGCATTGCGGCAAAAGCCCTGATCGGGCTTGGTCTGGGTCTTGAGAAAATTCAAGATGAAGTGGAAGCTTTAATCGGTCGCGGACAGGAGCAGCCGACGAATATTGCTTATACGCCCCGGGCGAAAAAAGTCATTGAGCTGTCGATGGATGAAGCGCGTAAGCTGGGACATACCTATGTCGGCACGGAGCACATTTTGCTGGGCCTGATTCGTGAAGGTGAAGGGGTAGCGGCACGTGTACTTAACAATCTGGGCATTAGCTTGAATAAAGCCCGCCAGCAAGTATTGCAGCTGCTTGGCAGCAGTGAGGCGGTATCGAGCAGCCATGGCCAGAGCGCTAATGTAAGCACGCCGACGCTTGATGGACTGGCTCGTGATTTGACTGCGATTGCCCGCGACGGCAACCTTGATCCGGTTATTGGACGAAGTAAAGAGATCGAGCGTGTAATCCAAGTGCTCAGCCGCCGGACGAAGAATAATCCTGTATTGATCGGTGAGCCCGGTGTTGGTAAAACAGCGATAGCCGAAGGCTTGGCACAGAAGATCATCGCCAATGAGATTCCGGAAACGCTGCGTGACAAACGCGTAATGACGCTTGATATGGGCTCAGTCGTGGCCGGTACGAAATACCGCGGTGAATTCGAAGATCGTTTGAAGAAGATCATGGATGAAATCCGCCAGGCAGGAAATATCATCCTGTTTATCGATGAGCTGCATACCTTAATCGGCGCAGGCGGCGCAGAGGGCGCAATTGACGCTTCGAATATTTTGAAGCCGGCTTTGGCCCGCGGAGAGCTTCAATGCATCGGTGCAACAACGTTGGATGAATATCGCAAATATATTGAGAAGGATGCCGCACTCGAGCGCCGGTTCCAACCGATCACAGTGGATCAGCCGTCGCCAGAGGAAGCGATCCAGATCCTGCACGGTCTGCGCGACCGTTATGAAGCACATCATCGCGTGAAAATTACCGATGAGGCGATCGAACAAGCGGTGAAGCTGTCGGACCGTTATATTCCCGACCGTTTCCTGCCGGATAAAGCAATTGACCTGATTGACGAAGCAAGCTCTAAAGTAAGGCTTCGCTCTTACACAGTACCGCCTAATTTGAAGCAGCTCGAAAACCGCCTGGATGATATCCGTAAGGAGAAGGATGCAGCGGTTCAGAGCCAAGAGTTCGAGAAGGCGGCAGCGCTCCGCGATACGGAGCAAAAAATCCGTGATGAGCTGGATGTAACGAAGAATCAATGGAAAGAAAAGCAAGGTCGTACGGATTCGGAAGTAACGACAGAGGATATCGCTCAAGTTGTGGCAAGTTGGACGGGAATACCGGTCAGCAAGCTGGCTGAAGAAGAAACCGAGCGTCTGCTGAAGATGGAAGAAATTTTGCATGATCGCGTGATTGGCCAGAGCGATGCGGTCAAAGCGGTGTCCAGAGCAATCCGCCGTGCTCGTGCAGGATTAAAAGATCCGAAGCGCCCAATGGGCTCGTTCATTTTCCTTGGCCCGACAGGAGTAGGTAAAACCGAGCTCGCGCGCGCACTGGCAGAAGCCATGTTCGGCGATGAGAATGCGGTAATCCGCATTGATATGTCCGAGTACATGGAGAAGCACTCGACCTCCCGACTGGTCGGCGCCCCTCCAGGATATGTTGGTTATGAAGAGGGCGGACAATTAACCGAGAAGGTACGCCGTAAGCCATATTCGGTCGTGCTGCTCGATGAGATCGAGAAGGCCCACCCTGAAGTATTTAATATTTTGCTTCAGGTACTCGAAGATGGCCGCTTGACGGATTCCAAAGGCCGTGTAGTCGATTTCCGCAACACATTGATCATCATGACATCCAATGTCGGTGCGGATCAGATTAAACGAAACTCGACGCTTGGATTTACTGCTGTCCAGGATGCAGGCCGTGAGTTCAACCAAATGAAAGATAAAGTAATGGCTGAGCTGAAGAAAAGCTTCCGTCCGGAGTTCCTCAACCGGATTGATGAAACAATCGTGTTCCATTCGCTGGAGCAGGAGCATATCTCGCAGATCGTTACGCTCATGTCCGAAGAGCTTCGCAAACGTCTGCGTGAGCAGGAAGTTGATTTTGTATTGACGGATGAGGCCAAAGCATTCTTGTCCAAAGAAGGCTTTGACCCGCAATATGGTGCACGTCCATTGCGCCGTGCGATTCAGAAGCATATCGAGGACCGCTTATCGGAAGAGCTGTTGAAGGGTAACATCTCAAAAGGCGATTCGCTTACCATTGATGAGAAGGATGGCGAGCTGGTTGTTCTCAAGGACAAACAGGAGCCGGCATCGGAAGGCGAGCCTGCAACAAAGCAATAATGGCATAAATAACCCCCGCCGGAGCCAACTGAGGCCACTGAATAACTTCCGATTTTTGAAGTATGAAAAAGCGATTGAACAAAAAAGACGA
>NZ_BMGR01000032.1 GCF_014640295.1 Paenibacillus abyssi
AAAACCTCACGTACGGTTTGATGAGGAGGGGCTGGGCTTCGCCCAGCCTTTCACTCTAGTATGTTTGTCCTTACATTTTGTTCTGGAAATAGGGGGATCTAACATGATGGCAGAGCTGCAATCCGTTCAAGCTCAGCATATAACGCGTACCAAGCCGTTGAGTCAAGGGCTTGTCTTATTAATGGCAGTTTCTTGCGGCTTAGCTGTAGCCAACTTATTTTACATCCAGCCGTTGTTGGGCGATATCGGACGGACCTTTCATGCATCTGCCGAAAAAATAGGATTTGTCTCCATGCTTACCCACATTGGATATGCAATCGGCATGCTTTTATTTATTCCGTTGGGAGATATTAAAGAACGACGCAATATGATCGCTGTTCTGTTGGTTGTAGTCGGGATTTCTCTTATCGGCGTTGCGAGCGCTCAAAATTTACTTTGGATGTATATAGCTAGCTTTGCAGTAGGCATAACGACAATAACGCCTCAGATGATTGTGCCGCTTGCCGCTCAGCTTGCTCTGCCGGAAGTGCGCGGCAAGGTAATCGGCAATGTGATGAGCGGCTTATTTATCGGCATTTTGCTTGCCCGTACGGTATCCGGCTTTGTCGGGGCAATGTTCGGGTGGAGAGCGATGTACGCTATAGCTGCTGCAATGATGTTTGTTTTGGCCTATGTTTTGTGGCGCCAGCTGCCCAGAACATACCCGGCAACGGCTCTGTCTTACGGACAGTTAATGCGGTCGCTGGTAAGTCTTATTGCCCAGCAGCGCACCCTGCGCGAAGCTTCCCTCATTGGAGCGTTGTCGTTCGGCGCTTTTAGCGTATTTTGGACGGCATTAACATTCTATTTGGAAGGACCACATTATAATTATGGCAGCGAAGTGGCTGGTTTATTCGGTTTGGTGGGCGTCGTTGGCGTAATTGCCGCTGCCTATAGCGGTCGTCTTTCAGACAAAGTAAGTCCCGCAAGATTAGTGGGCTGTGCGCTCATTACGGTATGTATATCGTATCTTATCTTCGGGTTGTTAGGGATGACGATCTGGGGGCTCATTATCGGCGTTATTATACTTGATTTGGGGGTTCAAGGCGGACAGGTTTCCAATCAAGCCCGAATCTACAGCATCCTGCCGGAAGCTCGGAGCCGATTGAATACGGTATATATGGTCACTTATTTTACAGGAGGAGCGATCGGATCTTCCTTGGGAAGTTACGCTTGGAGCTTGTGGGGATGGGGCGGTGTATGTGTAGTAGGGGGCAGCATGTCCCTGTTGGCATTTATCATTTGGTTCGTCAATTATATGACAGATAAAAAAAGATCCGCTTCACTGTAGAAGTTCACTACAGAGTTAGTCCAGCATATACTGCTTGTTATTCGATTATAGATTCATAGATTTCAGTGTAATTAGACTTTCAGTAAACCTTATGCAATCCATCGTTTTTCATCTTCGATCGAAAAATATTAAAAAAGATAAATAAAGTGTTGACTAGATATAGTTGATCATGGTATATTCTAATTCCGGTCGCGAAACGGCTGGGACAAACGAAAGAAAAGAAATGAATTTGTTCTTTGAAAACTGAACAACGAGCGAAATGCCCTATAGCTCACTGAGCTATAGAAAAGCAATAAACGTAATGAGCAATCAGCTCACATTCGGTGCTCTTATCCATCGGCTTTCAGCCGAAAGATAAAGACGCCTTTTATGGAGAGTTTGATCCTGGCTCAGGACGAACGCTGGCGGCGTGCCTAATACATGCAAGTCGAGCGGACTTGATGGAGTGCTTGCACTCCTGATAGTTAGCGGCGGACGGGTGAGTAACACGTAGGCAACCTGCCTGCAAGACCGGGATAACATTCG
>NZ_BMGR01000033.1 GCF_014640295.1 Paenibacillus abyssi
TGTCCCATGGTGACATTATCTCAGAACAGTTATGGGGTGACATTATCACAGAACAACGACACTTAGATGATGAAAACCTTGACGTCAAACGTCTGATTAAATACCATATTGGAGTTTATTCGGGTATGGTTGCCCATTATGTGTTTATATCGTTGATTTTAACCTTTCACTGGCGATTCTGAATCATAAAGGGGGTTTCTTTCTGCGCTGTTGGTTGATCCGTATTTTCTCTTCCATCCCCTGTTCAGTTGCCATATAAAATGACCGGCTGCGCTGCCCTTCAGGTAAATAATGCTGTTCCACATAATGACCGGGAAAATCATGAGGATAACGATACCCTTGATGGCCAAGCTTTTCCGCGCCGCGGTAATGGGTATCTCGGAGGTGCAGCGGCACCTCCGCAGAGCCTGCCGATTCGATTGCATTCATGACATTGCTTATTGCGATTGCTGCCGCATTGGATTTGGGGCTCTCCACAGCAAACAGGATCGCCTGTGTAATATTGTACTTCGCCTCCGGCCAGCCGATCTTGTGATAAGCGTCCATTGCCGTGACAGCCTGCACCATCGCTTGAGGATTGGCCAGTCCGATATCTTCACTGCAGGCGACAATAAGCCGACGGAGGAACGTCATCGGATCCATCCCGAGCTTCTCCACAGCGTAAAAGAACCAGAACAAAGCGGCATCGCTCGATCCCCTCACGCTCTTGTGAAACGCAGACAACACATCATATTGCGTCGACTCATCGGCCCTTACGGTTGGCTGGCGAATGGATTCCTCCGCCACTTCCAACGTAATGCGCACGGAGCCATCCGGCTGCGAAGGCGTTGTCACCGCAGCGAGCTCCAGCGCGTTAAGCGCTCGCCTGATGTCGCCGTTTGCCATCGATGACAGATGCTCGAGCGCATCCTCATCCACCCGCAGGTCCATAAAGCCCAAGCCGCGCTCCCGGTCACTAAGCGCCCGCTGCATCGCAAGCAGCGAATGCGCCTTGGTTAACGGCTCCAGCTGAAATAAAGTAGAACGCGACAGCAAGGCTCCGTTAACATGATGAAACGGATTTTCGGTGGTCGCTCCAATGAAGATAATGATCCCTTGCTCTACGGCCGGCAGCAGCGCGTCTTGGCGCGCTGTGTTAAACCGATGTACCTCGTCCAGGAAGAGAATCGTTTTGCGGCCGTACATCGATTTGTTCAAGCGGGCTTGGTCGATCGTTTCTCTAACGTCTTTGACCGAGGCATCGACGGCATTCAACTTAACGAACTCACCTTCGGTCCGTTTCGATATAATATGGGCCAACGTCGTTTTCCCACAGCCTGGAGGGCCATAAAGTAAAATCGAAGAAACCTGGTCCCCCTCAATGGCACGGCGAAGCAGCTTGCCTGGCCCTACGATATGCGCTTGTCCAATATAATCATCCAACGTTTCGGGCCGCATCCGGTCGGCTAACAAACGAGCGCGCGGCTGCTCCGATTCACGATAATTGAATAAGTCCATTGTTCAATCAACCTTCCATTGTTGATACCTCTATATAACGTTTACGATATAACATGTTTACGATCATCATATCATAGCCGTACAGATGTTCGCCAGTAACAAACACAGCCCGAATCGGCTGCTAGAGTGAAAGGCTGGGCGAAGCCCAGCCCCTCCTCATCAAACCGTACGTGAGGTTTTCCC
>NZ_BMGR01000034.1 GCF_014640295.1 Paenibacillus abyssi
GGGTTTGAGTGGGGAGATTGGAGCGCAGCGAAGTTCTTCTATATAGAGACGAATCGACCGCCGATCGCGGATTTTAACTGGGCACCTCAAACGGTCTATGAAGGCGATGGACTTCAATTCATTAATAAAGCACAGGATCCGGATGGCGATGCCTTAACGTATCTATGGTCTATAACGGCACCTAACTCACAAGTGACTGCATCGACACTTTACCAACCGGTTTTAAACAAAGTCAGTCCCGGGGTGTATAAGGTTCAGTTATCTGTCTCAGACGGTAAAGAGACCGATTCGATTGCCAAGGACATCACTGTTCTACCGTTAACGTTGGAAGCGCAGGTGAATCATACGTCGCAATGGTTATCTATTCATGAAGATGCGGGGCATGAAACGGTTAACGCGCCTAAAGACTTTTATGCTGGAGAAGTTTTTGTTCTGACAGCTCTCACTTCAAGTGCGCCTGTTCAGAGGGTTACTGCAATACTGGATACAACCGGGCTGAATGGAAGGAAGCTTTCCACTTCTACTCCATTACTAGCCTCGGAAGCAAATCGTTATTATTCGGAATTTCACGATGAACGGTGGGCTTCTTTAACTGAGGGGCTCCCCAAAGGTATGCACATGATCCGTTTTACTGTTGAGTATAAAAATGGAACGGTAAAAACGGTAGATGTGCCTATTCAGATAATAGGCAGTACATTTGAAATAGTACGTATACATCGCAGGCGTTAAAAGCAAAATGTCGGGGCTCATCGATATGCTAAAAAAAATATCAAATGAGCCTTGACTTATCTTGTTGGTCTGTGGTAAATTAAATCTCGCCGCTTTTGAAGAAAGGCAAATGGCAAGTACTTAATGAATGAAAGAAATAAAAAAAATTAAAAAAAGTACTTGCATTAAAGCAGGCGAATGTGATATATTATAAAAGTCGCCGCTGAGATGGTGGTCGACAAAAGAAATGAATTTGTTCTTTGAAAACTGAACAACGAGCGAAATGCCCTGTAGCTCACTGAGCTATAGAAAAGCAATAAACGTAATGAGCAATCAGCTCACATTCGGTGCTCTTATCCATCGGCTTTCAGCCGAGAGATAAAGACGCCTTTTATGGAGAGTTTGATCCTGGCTCAGGACGAACGCTGGCGGCGTGCCTAATACATGCAAGTCGAGCGGACTTGATGAGAAGCTTGCTTCTCTGATAGTTAGCGGCGGACGGGTGAGTAACACGTAGGCAACCTGCCTGCAAGACCGGGATAACATTCG
>NZ_BMGR01000035.1 GCF_014640295.1 Paenibacillus abyssi
CCAGACCGCTTCGCCTAACCAACACCTTTGTAACTCCATGTGAGACGTCCCACAACCCCAGGAGGCAAGCCCCCTGGTTTGGGCTAATCCGCGTTCGCTCGCCGCTACTGACGGAATCACTATTGTTTTCTCTTCCTCAGGGTACTTAGATGTTTCAGTTCCCCTGGTATGCCTCCTCATCACCTATGTATTCAGTGACGGGTAACTGTCCATTACGACAGCTGGGTTTCCCCATTCGGACATCCCCGGATCAAAGCCTGCTTACGGCTCCCCGAGGCATTTCGCTGTTCGCCGCGTCCTTCTTCGGCTCCTAGTGCCTAGGCATCCTCCGTGCGCTCTTACTAGCTTAACCTAGCTGATTGGCTTGCGTTCGAAACCAGCGTTTCGAATGCAGCATTCAGCGATCGTTGTTAAAACTCAGCTAAAGGATGTTTCATTATCTTTCGCTATCCAGTTTTCAAGGTGCAATCTCGTAAGTGCTAATCGCAGGTTTGTGCGATTCACTTAGCGAGGGATGTGTTGCAACTGTTAATTGCGCTTATGTGCAATTCAGTTGGCAACCAAAGTTCGTAAGTGTTAATCGCATGTTTGTGCGATTCACTTAGCGAGCAATTCGCATAACAAAAAGATGGTTTTTTTTGGTGGAGCCAAGGAGGATCGAACTCCTGACCTCCTGCTTGCAAGGCAGGCGCTCTCCCAGCTGAGCTATGGCCCCAGGCAAATTCCATCAAAACCGAACAAATAGATTCGCGTCATCGACAACTTTGTATCCGGTCATCATCGTGACCGGGTAATTCCTTAGAAAGGAGGTGATCCAGCCGCACCTTCC
>NZ_BMGR01000036.1 GCF_014640295.1 Paenibacillus abyssi
CTCATACGGCTTTCCGATGTTCGTCATTCATGTGCATGCAGATTACAATAGCGTTTTAAGTCCACATTGAAGGGACAATGCTTTCACTTCGCGGAACGATCCCATCCATCGAGAGCGTTGACGTTTCTTGGCATACCATCTTGTGAGTCGCTGGAGAATGTACCAGTCCAGCTTGGCCATCATCTTTTGGCTGTAGGCGGTATAGTAATAATTGCGCCAACCCTGTATCTTAGGGTTCAAGTACTCCACATGTTCGTGGAATGATTTGTGACGCATTCTCGGCGGTGCTAGTCGTTCTTTCACGACCTCTCTGATCCGCTCCTCAGCCTTGTGGCACAACCACTGCTGGGTCGTGTAGTATACCTTGCCTTTGGATGTCTCAGCTTTCGTCTTTCGATGATGCATGCCCAGAAAATCGAAGCCTTCTTCTCCTGTCCATAACCCGACGATGCGCGTTTTGGTGGGATGCAGCGTTAACTCTAGGCGTTCCATAATTACTCTAATGAGCTCATATGCCCGATCCGCATCCTTCTTCGTTTTGCAGATCACCACAAAGTCATCTGCGTAACGAGTCAGTTCCCCAACCTTGTTGCCATGTCGCTCCCACAGGAGGTCGAAGTAATTTAGGTAGATGTTCGCAAGCAACGGGGAGATGACCCCACCTTGCGGTGTACCTAAGTCCGAGCGTCTTACGTTTCCTTCCTCCATAACTCCCGCACCTAACCACTTCCTCACCAGCTTCAAGATTCGCCGGTCGCTGATTCGCATTT
>NZ_BMGR01000037.1 GCF_014640295.1 Paenibacillus abyssi
TCCCCGAGGCATTTCGCTGTTCGCCGCGTCCTTCTTCGGCTCCTAGTGCCTAGGCATCCTCCATGCGCTCTTACTAGCTTAACCTAGTATGCTTGCTCTGCATTGCTGCTCGGCTCGCGTTTATTTCCTCAGCTAAAGGATGTTTCATTATCTTTCGCTATCCAGTTTTCAAGGTGCAACCCTGGCCGTGCTAACGGCAGGAAGAATATCTTATCACATACTTTTCAGTTCTCCAACAATCAAATGTTGGAAAATGATCCATCTGTAATAATAGATGCTTTCGCACCCGCTTGGCGACGTCCTACTCTCCCAGGACCCTGCGGTCCAAGTACCATCGGCGCTGGAGGGCTTAACGGTCGTGTTCGGGATGGGTACGCGTGGTTCCCCTCCGCCATCGCCACCAAACGGATGTATGTTATTGAAAGAACGCTCTTCGGGGCCCCCGAAAAGTAATCGGAATCAGCTGCAACGCTGTTCTTCACTTTTTGGGGTTCGAGAAGACTTGCTCTTTCAAAACTGACAACGAGCGAGCAATACTGCCTTTGTTTAAAATATCAGAGATATGAGTTTCACTTCATACAAGCTGATATTTCAACGCGAAACGGCGCTGCATCATCAAAGATGGCTGCAGTCGTTTCCTGCTTGTCCGGTCATCATCGTGACCGGGTAATTCCTTAGAAAGGAGGTGATCCAGCCGCACCTTC
>NZ_BMGR01000038.1 GCF_014640295.1 Paenibacillus abyssi
GCTCCTAGTGCCTAGGCATCCTCCGTGCGCTCTTACTAGCTTAACCTAGCTGATTGGTTTGCATTCGAAACCAGTGTTTCGAATGCAGCATTCAGCGATCGTTTAAAACTCAGCTAAAGGATGTTTCATTATCTTTCGCTATCCAGTTTTCAAGGTGCAATCTCGTAAGTGCTAATCGCAGGTTTGTGCGATTCACTTAGCGAGGGATGTGTTGCAACTGTTAATTGCGCTTATGTGCAATTCAGTTGGCAACCAAAGTTCGTAAGTGTTAATCGCAGGTTTGTGCGATTCACTTAGCGAGCAATTTCACACAACAAAAGATGATTCTTTTGGTGGAGCCAAGGAGGATCGAACTCCTGACCTCCTGCTTGCAAGGCAGGCGCTCTCCCAGCTGAGCTATGGCCCCATATTAAATTAACATGTAAAGAGTTAAGTGGTGGGCCTTAGTGGACTCGAACCACCGACCTCACCCTTATCAGGGGTGCGCTCTAACCAGCTGAGCTAAAGGCCCTTGATCTTACCTAACTTAACGAGATGCAAAAGCACCCGCTTGGCGACGTCCTACTCTCCCAGGACCCTGCGGTCCAAGTACCATCGGCGCTGG
>NZ_BMGR01000039.1 GCF_014640295.1 Paenibacillus abyssi
TTTGCTCCCCACGCTTTCGCGCCTCAGCGTCAGTTACAGCCCAGAAAGTCGCCTTCGCCACTGGTGTTCCTCCACATCTCTACGCATTTCACCGCTACACGTGGAATTCCACTTTCCTCTTCTGTACTCAAGCCTTGCAGTTTCCGATGCGAACACGAGTTGAGCTCGTGTATTAAACACCAGACTTACAAAGCCGCCTGCGCGCGCTTTACGCCCAATAATTCCGGACAACGCTTGCCCCCTACGTATTACCGCGGCTGCTGGCACGTAGTTAGCCGGGGCTTTCTTCTCAGGTACCGTCACCTCAGGAGCAGTTACTCTCCCAAGCGTTCTTCCCTGGCAACAGAGCTTTACGACCCGAAGGCCTTCCTCACTCACGCGGCGTTGCTCCGTCAGACTTTCGTCCATTGCGGAAGATTCCCTACTGCTGCCTCCCGTAGGAGTCTGGGCCGTGTCTCAGTCCCAGTGTGGCCGATCACCCTCTCAGGTCGGCTACGCATCGTCGCCTTGGTGAGCCGTTACCTCA
>NZ_BMGR01000040.1 GCF_014640295.1 Paenibacillus abyssi
CCGTACATAGCTACCCAGCGGTGCTCCTGGCGGAACAACTGGTACACCAGCGGTACGTCCATCCCGGTCCTCTCGTACTAAGGACAGCTCCTCTCAAATTTCCTGCGCCCACGACAGATAGGGACCGAACTGTCTCACGACGTTCTGAACCCAGCTCGCGTACCGCTTTAATGGGCGAACAGCCCAACCCTTGGGACCTACTTCAGCCCCAGGATGCGATGAGCCGACATCGAGGTGCCAAACCTCCCCGTCGATGTGGACTCTTGGGGGAGATAAGCCTGTTATCCCCAGGGTAGCTTTTATCCGTTGAGCGATGGCCCTTCCATGCGGTACCACCGGATCACTAAGCCCGACTTTCGTCCCTGCTCGACTTGTAGGTCTCGCAGTCAAGCTCCCTTATGCCTTTGCACTCTCCGAATGATTTCCAACCATTCTGAGGGAACCTTGGGGCGCCTCCGTTACACTTTAGGAGGCGACCGCCCCAGTCAAACTGCCCGCCTGACACGGTCC